>NZ_PJMC01000004.1 GCF_002892795.1 Arthrobacter sp. AFG20
CGTACATGCCCGGGGACGCGTGGCCCTGGAAGAACACCTGGTCCCCGCCGCCGGGGTGGTCCTTGCCGCGGAAGAAGTGGTTGAACCCGACCTCGTACAACGTCGCGGCGCCGGCGTAGGTGGAGATGTGCCCGCCCACCCCGATCTCGGGCCGCTGCGCCCGGTGCACCATCACGGCCGCGTTCCAGCGCATGTACGCCCGGTACCGGCGCTCGTACTCCTCGTTGCCCGGGAATTCCGCTTCCTGGTCCACCGGGATCGTGTTCACGTAATCCGTGGTGGTCACCATCGGAACCCCGACGCTCTGCGCGCCGGCACGCTGCAGGAGACTGCGCATGATGTATTGGGCACGCTCCGTGCCCTGTTCCCTGATCAGCGCATCCAGGGACTCAACCCACTCGGCAGTCTCTTCCGGATCACGATCAGGCAGCTGGTTAGTCAACCCGCTGAGGATATGGGAGGTATCTTCTCCTGCAGCCACGGCAGCCTCGTTTCATCTTTGAGTGTTGGGCTCATGTTTTCGTATTGTGAGAAAACATTCTTGCTGTTCGAGATTATCTGGCCGGCTGAACCATGGTCAAACTGCGTGCACCCCCGCGGCGCACTCCCGTCCGACGGCGAGCATCGGACGGATTGTGACCACGGACCCACCAGTGGCAGCCTTGACCGGAAGGTGATGCAGGTCATAACCTTATTTCACTATTCAACAAGTTTATTTCGCGATGTGGAATAACAGCAGTGATCGTTCGACCCATAGTCATCCGATCGAGGGCTCACCACCGCGGAAATCCCAGAAACTGGAGATCCAGATGCATACGACTCCACCGGTCGGCGTCGAACCGGCTCCTGCCCTGACAGCGTCGTCGGGCCAGCCCGTTCACCAGACCACTGCGACCGACGCCCTGTGCGAAGCGGCTAGCGCCGCAGCCGGCCGCGACATCAGCCCCAGCCTCTACAACACTGACCTCGCACCGACCAAGCGGCAAGGGCGCCGCTGGACGGGGTACAGCATCTTCACCCTCTGGGCGAACGACGTTCACAGCCTCGGGAACTACGCGTTCGCCGTCGGACTCTTTTCCCTTGGCCTCGGGGGCTGGCAGATCCTGACCGCCCTGGCCATCGGGGCGGCCCTCCTCTTCGTCCTGCTCAGCTTCTCCGGTTTCATGGGCCAGAAAACGGGCGTTCCGTTTCCCGTCATGAGCCGCATCAGTTTCGGCATCCGCGGCGCCCAGCTCGCCAGCCTGCTGCGCGGGGCGGTGGCGGTGGCGTGGTTCGGCATCCAGACGTTCCTCGCCTCGGTGGTGCTCCGCGTCATGCTGGTGGCCATGGTTCCGTCCCTTCATGACCTGGACACCAACTCCATCCTCGGCCTGTCCACTCTGGGTTGGATCTCCTTCGTGGGGCTGTGGATCGTGCAGCTCGTGATCGTCAGCTTCGGCATGGAGATGATCCGCAAGTACGAGGCCTTCGCCGGTCCGGTCATCCTGCTGACGATGGTCCTGCTTGCTGTCTGGGTCTTCACCGAGGCGCACGGCTCCATCCAGTGGACCGGCATCCGGGGCCTCGAGGGCGGCGAGATGTGGCGGACCATTTTCGCCGGCGGCGCCCTCTGGGTCTCCATCTACGGAACGTTCGTCCTGAACTTCTGCGACTTCACCCGCTCCGCGGTGTCCAAGAAGTCCATCGTGCGCGGCAACTTCTGGGGTATCCCCATCAACATGCTCCTCTTCGGCGCCATCGTGGTGGTCCTCGCCGGCGGACAGTACAAGATCAACGGGACCATCATCGAAACGCCGTCGGACATCGTCCAAAGCATCCCCAACACCCTGTTCCTGGTGCTTGCCTGCCTTGCGATCCTCATCCTGACCATCGCGGTCAACCTCATGGCCAACTTCGTCGCTCCCGTGTATGCCCTCACCAACCTTTTCCCCAAGCGGCTCAACTTCCGCCGCGCAGCGTGGGTGAGCGGCACCATCGGCCTGGTCATCCTGCCGTGGAACCTCTACAACAACCCGCTCGTGATCGTCTACTTCCTGGGCGGGCTGGGCGCACTGCTCGGACCCCTGTTCGGCGTCGTCATGGCCGACTACTGGCTGCTCCGCCGCGGTAAGGTCAACGTCCCCGAGCTCTACACCGAAAACCCTGACGGTGCCTACTTCTACAAGCGGGGCGTCAATCCGCGGGCCATCATCGCGCTGGTGCCGGCAGCCGTCCTGGCCATCCTCGTCGCCTTCCTCCCGGCCTTTGAGGCGGCCGCCCCGTTTGCCTGGTTCTTCGGTGCCGGCGTCGCTGCTCTCAGCTACTACGTGATCGCCGACCGCAGGCAGCGCTTCGAGGACGTCGACGGCGAAGCCATCGCCGTCGCCAGCACCCACTAACAGCCACCGACGGCCATCCCCCAGGAGGAACCATGCGCATACTCGTTGCGAACGTCAACACCACCCAGTCCATGACGGACTCCATCGCCGCTCAGGCGCGCAGCATCGCGGCGCCCGGCACCGAGATCGTCGGGATCACGCCGCGCTTCGGGGCCGACTCCTGCGAAGGCAACTTTGAGAGCTACCTGGCCGCGATCGCCGTGATGGACCGGGTGGTCAACTACCCCGAACCCTTCGACGCCGTTATCCAGGCCGGCTACGGTGAGCACGGCCGGGAGGGGCTGCAGGAGCTGCTGGACGTGCCCGTCGTCGACATCACCGAGGCGGCGGCCAGCACGGCCATGTTCCTTGGGCACAAGTACTCCGTGGTAACCACCCTGGACCGTGCCGTGCCGCTCATCGAGGACCGGCTGAAGCTGGCCGGCCTCGATGCGCGCTGTGCTTCGGTGCGGGCCAGCGGGATGGCCGTGCTTGAACTGGAGGAGGAACCGGAGCGGGCGGTTGAGGCAATCATCAGCCAGGCGCTGCTCGCGGTCCGGGAGGACAAGGCCGAGGTGATCGTGCTGGGCTGCGGCGGCATGGCGGGCCTGGACGAACAGATCCGGCAGCGGGCCGGAGTGCCCGTCGTCGACGGCGTGGCGGCCGCCGTGACCATCGCGGAGTCCCTGGTCCGGATGCAGCTCTCCACGTCCAAGGTGCGGACGTACGCCACGCCGCGGCCCAAGACCGTCATAGGCTGGCCGCTGGTGGTGAACGACGTTGCCGCCACCGCCTAGGGTTCCAGCAACCGCCCAGGTTCCAACAATTCCAGGAGAAGCAGCATGACCGTTCCACCCACACTGGGACGCGTTGCCGTCGTTACCGGCGCCGGTTCGGGCATCGGGCGCGCGGTTGCCCGGCAAATGCTGGCGGACGGTTACCGGGTGGCCCTGGCGGGCCGCCGCGAGCAGCAGCTCCTGGAAACGGCGGACGGGCACGCGGACGCGCTTGCGGTGCCATGTGATGTCACCGTGCCCGACGACGTCGAACGCCTTTTCGCTGCAGTCCTCCGGCGCTGGGGCCGGGTGGACGTCCTGTTCAACAACGCCGGCGTCTTCGGCCCGGCGGCGTCCGTGGATGAGATCAGCCTTGCGGACTGGGAGGCCACGGTGGCCGTGAACCTGACCGGCTCGGTGCTGTGCGCCGGGGCGGCCGTCCGGGCGATGAAGGCGCAGTCGCCGCAGGGCGGGCGGATCATCAACAACGGCTCGATCTCCGCGCATTCACCACGTCCGCGCACTGTTGCCTACGCCGTCACCAAGCACGCCATGACGGGCCTGACCAAGAGCATCGAGCTGGACGGCCGGGAGTTCGGCATCACCTGTGGGCAGATCGACATCGGCAACACCGCCACGGAAATCATGGACACCATCGGGGTTGGCTCGGGCGCGCTCCAGGCCGACGGCAGCCGCAGGGTGGAACCGATGTTTCCGGTGGACGACGCGGCCCGCGCAGTGCTGATGATGGCCGGGATGCCGCCGTCGGCCAGCGTGGGCTCGGTGGTGATTACGGCCGCCGGAATGCCCTTCATCGGCCGCGGCTGACCCTTTCTCCCTTCCGAGCGACCTTCCTCCCCTCCTCCCGGGTTTTTGTCCACATATCGCGACTTAGACGGCCCTCAGCGGCCAATATCTGTACAAAAACTCGCGGCCTCGAAGTTCGGCCTGTGGATAACGTCACGCCGGCCTCCTTGAGGTGCCTCAATGGAGCATGACCAGATTGTCACCGCTGCCCGAGGAAATCGGTAGCCGGCCCTTCGCCGTTTCCGATGCGGCCCGCGCCGGAGTCCCCGCCGGCAGGCTCTTTGCCCGCGACATGCACCGCCCAAGCAGGGGCATCCGCGTGCCCCGGTCCTGCGGTCCCGACCTGCCCGCGCTCGTCCGCTCGCACACCGCACTTGATGCGGACATCTTCGCCAGCCTGGTCACCGCGGCGGAAGTCCACGGCATTCCGCTGCCCCCATGGGCGGAGTTCAGGCCCGACGACGGCGGGCCGGTGACCGCCGTCGTCGAACCGGTGCCGTGGGGCAAGAAAAGCGGACCGCATTTCCGGGAGCCCGGACGGTTCCTTCATCTCTCCAGAGAGAATGGCGGCACGCTTCCGCGCCGGCGCGGCATCGCCGGGCACCGGCTCAAGCTCCGCGAGGGCGACCTCGTGGAGATCGGCGGGCTGAGGCTGACGTCCGTGGCCCGGACCTGGGTGGACCTTGGCTCTGTCCTGCCCATCGACGACCTTGTGGTGGCGGGCGACGCCATCGTCAGCGAGCATGCCAGGCACTTCGGGCCGCCGAAGGTCGCCATGGTTCCGCTGGCAGAGCTGCGGAAGTTCGTGGAAAGTGCCAATGGCATCCACGGGGTGCGGAAGGCGCGGCTTGCGCTCGATCTGCTGAGGGTCGGCGTCGACTCGCCGCCGGAAAGCAAGCTCCGCCTGCTGCTGGACGACGCTGGCCTTCCCGAGTTCACGCCGAATTGCCGCGTGGACGATGTGCTCAACAGGCCGGTCTGGACGGACCTGGGCTGCCCGAGGTTCCGGACGTGCATCGAGTACGAGGGGCTCCATCACCTGACCCCCGAACAGCAGGCGCTGGACTCCTACCGGGACCAGCGCGTAGCAGATGCGGGCTGGCGCCAGGTCAAGATCAACAGCATCGACATGAGCCATGGGCCGGAATGGGTGGTCTCGCGGGTGAGGCAGGCGCTACGCAAGCAGGGCTGGCAAAGGTGAGAGTTTTTGTCCAGATATCGGCCGCTGGTGGGGCACTAACTCCCAATAGATGGACAAAAACTCAATTGTGACTGGTGTATTTACTTCCGCATTGTGAAAACTGAATTTCCTCTTGCGGAATAGTGTGACCGGGGTTACGTTGGAGACAGACCCCGATCCGGGGCAGTTCCCAATTGATAGGTACAGATCAATGAAGATCCCAGATTCCTCGGCGCTGAAGGCGAGTTCGGTGCCGTCGAAGAAGAAGCCCCTGTATAGGTCGCTCTTCTTCCAAATTCTGATCGCCGTCGTGGCAGGTGTTCTCATAGGGCATTTCTGGCCGGACCTAGGCGCTCAACTGAGGCCGCTCGGTGACGGCTTCATCCAGCTCATCAAAATGATCATCGCGCCGCTGATCTTCCTCGTGATCGTTACGGGAATTTCGGCCGTCGGCGACGTCAAGGCGGTCGGAAGGGTAGGAGTCAAGGCTCTTCTCTACTTCACTGCGGCCACGCTTTTCGCCCTGGTCTTCGGCCTGATTGTCGGCAACATCGTCCAGCCCGGAGCGGGCCTGAATATCGATCCGAGCACACTGTCCCAGGAGGCTCTCGACGCCAAGACCGGCCACGCCGTGCCGAAGGACGCCGCGGCGTTCATCCTGGACGTCATCCCCACCAGCGTCATCGGCGCCTTCGCCAACAACAGCCTGCTGCAGGTCCTGTTCTTCTCTGTGTTCTTCGGTGCTGCGATCGTCGTCATCGGCCGCGAGCGGTGCCTGCCGGTGGTCAGCCTCATGGAGACGGTCCTGGAACTCGTTTTCAAGATCATGTCCTGGATCATGAAGGTCGCGCCGATCGGTGCCTTCGGGGCCATGGCCTTCATCATCGGCCAGTACGGGCTGGACACCCTCGGCACCTACGCGATGCTGATTGCCGCCTGCTACGGCGCGGCTGTTATCTTCATCGGCCTCCTGTTCGTCGTGGCCTGGAGCTTCGCCCGCGTTCCGCTGTGGCAGTTCCTCAAGTACACCCGCGAGGAATTCCTGCTGGCCCTGGGCACCGCCTCCACGGAAGCCGTGATGCCGCGCATCATGACCAAGCTGACGAATGCCGGATGCTCCCGGGCCACCACCGGCTTGGTGGTGCCCACGGGCTACTCGTTCAACCTGGACGGTGCGGCGATTTACCTGTCCATCTCCCTGCTGTTCCTCGCCCAGGCCTTCGGCCACCACCTGGACCTCGGCCAGCAGCTGGCGGCCCTCGGTGTCCTGCTGCTTACCTCGAAGGGCATGGCCGGCGTTCCCGGCTCGTCCTTCCTGGCACTGTCCGCCACGGCAGCCGCGCTCGGAATCTTCCCGGTGGCCGGCGTCGCCCTGCTCCTCGGGGCCGACAGGCTCATGGACTCCATGCGCGTGGTGGTCAACCTGCTGGGCAACTGCGTGGCAACCTTCGTGGTCTCCAAGTGGGAGGGCCAGTTCGACCGCAGCGTCATGGTCCGGGCGTTCCGCGGCGAGATCACTAACCACGATTCGGCCGTCATGCTCGGCGTGGAGGAGGACTTCCAGGAGCAGGAACTGGAGCGGATCAGCGGGGGCGGGGAGGCTTCGCCGAAGTTCCGCGGCGGCCCTAACCCCGGTGCGATGCCCGAGTTCCAGATGAGCAGGCCGTCGGCGGCCATCAACCACGAATAACGCACGGAGTTTTTGTCCAGATATCGTCCGCTGAAGGTCATTAAAGTCGCGATATCTGGACAAAAACTCCAGAGGATTGAAGGCAGGATCCCGTCCCCGGCTGAGCAGTTCGGTCTTGGGCGGGGTCCTGTCCCGTTAAGCCGGGTGCTGCTGCGCTAAGTCGTGCCGGTCAGAGGGGGAGCAGTGCCGACAGGTCCGCGCGTAGGCCGGAGGCAGCCACGCGACCGGCGCTGACGGCGTCCGCCCAGCTCAGCCGTCCCGTCACCATTGCTAGCCAGGTGGCGGCGTCGCACTCGATGACGTTCGGGGGAGTGCCGCGCGTGTGCCGAGGGCCCTCCACGCACTGGGTGACGCCGAACGGGGGCACCCGCACCTCCACTGAATTCCCGGGCGCGCGGGCGGTGACCTCCTCGAGCGAGTAGCGCACCGCCGTCGCAATCACCGAACGGGGCACCGCCGGCGCCGTCGGAGCAGCATCCGACGGCGGGACGGCACCCGCTGCCCATTCGTTCAGGGCCGCTGTGCCGTCGGCCGGGTCAATTCTGCGGCGCGCAACTGCCACCGGTGCCTCCTTGAAAAGCTAAAAGTACGTTAATCCAGCAGGGCCGAGACAGCATGGCCGAGGCGGATCTTGCCCACGGGGCGGCCGCCGCCGAGGACCGGCTCCACCACCTTCTCGAGCACGCTGGACACGCCAGGGATGTCGACCGCTCCGCAGGCGGCCAGCAGCGTCAGCCCGACCAGCGAGGTGGCCCGCAGGTTGCCGTCGAGCATCTTGAGTGCCACGGAGACCCCCTGGGACGTGGCCATGACCAGGATGCCCTCGGCGCCGATCTTGGCGATGACGTCGAGCTCCTCCATCACGATGGTGTTGGCTTCGCCCCTGCCCTGGACCGCCCACGGGTAGTCCAGCATGGAGGTGGCGATGGTGGCGGCGCGCGCGTTGGCGGATTTGTCGGACGGCGCCTTGGCGAGCAGGGAGTATGCGCGGGCCAGACCGGTCAGCGAGATGGCGGCCACCGGTGCGCCGCAGCCGTCGATGCCCAGGTGCGCGATCTGTTCACCGGAGTACTCCTCGATCACCGTGCGGATGCGCTGCTGCAGCGGGTGGTTGGGTTCCAGGTAGCTGTGCGTGTCCCAGCCGTTTTCGGTGCAGGCCCACAGGAAAGCCGCGTGCTTCCCCGAGCAGTTGAAGGCCAGCCGGGACTTGCCCCGCTCAGACTGGGTCAGCCAGGTGCGTGCCGTCTCGTCCTGCGGCCAGGCGGCGGGGCACTGCAGCTGGTCCTCCTTGACGCCCGCGGCCTTGAGCATGCCTTCGACGACGTCCATGTGGTCGAGCGATCCGGTGTGGCTGGCGCAGGCGAGGGCCACCTGGGCGCCCCGCAGCGGAACACCGGACTGCATGGCCGCCAGCGCCTGCAGGGGCTTGAGCGTGGACCGGGCCAGGATGGGGGTGGTGATGTCACCCAGTTGGGTGACAACGTGGCCGTCCGCGGCGAGCACCACGGCCGCCCCGATGTGGCGGGACTCCACGAATCCGCTTCGTTCAACCACGGCGAGTTCGACGGCGGAATCCACAGTGAACGTGGCGTGCGAAGTTAGGGCCATGGGCCCAGTCTATGGTGCCGGCCCCTACTCAACCGTGACCATGACCGACTGCCAGCCGGAGGCGCCGTCCGGCACGGGATCGGCGCGCTTCTCCGTCTGCACCTCGCCGGTCCCGTCCGTGGCGCGCACCTTGATGTAGTGCGCGCCGGGTGTGGCGTCCCAGGCGAAGGACCACTGCCGCCAGGTATCCACGGAAGCCTCCTCCGAGAGCACTGCCTCGGTCCAGTCACCGCCGTCGATCTGCACCTCCACCTTGGTGATGCCCCGGGTCTGCGCCCAGGCGGTGCCGCCGATGGCCACCTTCCCGGCCTTCACCACGGCGAAGGATTTGGGCACTTCCACCCGGGCCATCGTCTTGATGGGACCGCGCTCTGACCAGCCTCGCTGGGTCCAGTAGGCCTTGCTGTCGGCGAAGCGGGTCACCTCCAGGTCCACCACCCATTTCGTGGCGGACACGAACCCGTACAGTCCCGGCACCACCATGCGCACGGGATAGCCGTGTTCCAGCGGCAGCGGCTCGCCGTTCATGCCGATCGCAAGCATGGCGTCGCGGTCGTCCTGCAGGACCTCCAGGGGCGTGGAGGCGCTGAACCCGTCGATGGAGGTGGAGAGCACCATGTCAGCGCCGGCGGTGGGCCTGGCCCTCTTGAGCACCTCGCGGATGGGCAGCCCCAGCCACTTGGCGTTACCGGCGAGGTTGCCGCCCACGGGATTGGAGACGCAGGTGAGGGTTACATGGGACTCGATCAAATCGGCGTCGAGCAGGTCCTGGAAGGTGAGCCGGACCTCCTGCTCCACCAGCCCGTGCACGCGCAGTTCCCACTCCTCCGCCTTGATCTCCGGGACGCTGAGGGCGGTGTCAATCCGGTAGAAGTCCTTGGCGGGCGTGAGCCACGGCGTCACGCCGGGCGTAGCCGACTGCACGCCGGCGGGCACCGCGGCTGCGGGCCGGGCAGCCGCCGGCAGCCGGAGGGACTCGCGCGCCTGCGCCACATTGCTGCGCGCGGCGCTGAGCAGCCGGCCCCCGGTGGCGGCGATGCCCGCGGCGGCTGCCGTGAAGCCGGTCGCCGCGAAGAAGGCCCGCCGGGAGGTGGCCGGGCCCTCCGGTGCTTTGGCCGCAACGTTGGCCGGAGCATCCGGAAATGCCTGCAGCCGCCACAGCCGTGACACCAGCAGCCGCAGCACGATCAGCCCGGCCACGGTTCCGAGGAGCGAGGGCACGGCGTCCAGCGGCCTGACGCCCGCGCGGGTCACCACGCTGGCCACGATCACCGCGCCCATGAACAGCACGCCGGCCGCGCCCAGCGCCCATCTCCGGTACGCCACCACTCCCAGCGCGCACGCCAAAACGAAGATCGTCAGACCCATCCCGGCGAAAAGCGCGGCCTTGTCATTGGTGCCGAACGTCGCAATCGCGAAGTCCTTCAGCCGTGGCGGCGTGAAGTCGATGAACGTCGAGCCCAGGGCAAACAGGGGAGTGGCACGGGCGGTAAAGAACGCCCCCGCCAGTTCCGCAACGGAAAGTACGACGGCGGCGGCAGCCACCCCTGCCAGGGCCGCCAACGCGGTCGGTCCCCTGAACCACCTCATGAGCTTCTTCATGCCATTGGTTCGTAGCGGCGGGCCACCCGGATTGTCCGCCGGCCATAACGGTGAACCGGTCACAGCTTAGGAGCCAGCAGGGTGCACAAAGTACCCTTGGAGACTGTGAAGGTACTCGTCATTGGCCCCGGTGGCCGCGAACACGCCATTGTCCGCTCCCTCCTTGCCGACCCCAACGTTTCCGAAGTCCACGCGGCTCCGGGCAACGCCGGCATCAGCAAGCTCGTCCCCACGCACGCCATCAACGGGAACGATCCGGACGCGGTGGCGGCGCTCGCCACGCGGCTCGACGTTGACCTGGTGGTGGTTGGCCCCGAAGCTCCCCTTGCGGCCGGTGTGTCCGACGCCGTGCGCGACGCCGGCATCCCGGTGTTCGGGCCCAGCAAGGACGCCGCCCAGCTCGAGGCCTCCAAGGCATACGCGAAGCAGGTCATGGCCGAAGCGGGCGTTCCCACCGCCATGGCTCTGGTGGCTGCCAATGCAGATGAGGCAGCCGCGGCGCTCGACACCTTCGGCGCCCCCTACGTCGTCAAGGATGACGGCCTGGCCGCAGGCAAGGGCGTGGTGGTTACCAACGACCGGGACGACGCCCTGGCCCACGCCCAGAGCTGCTTCGACGCCGGCGGAACCGTGGTCATCGAGGAGTTCCTGGACGGCCCCGAGGTCTCGGTGTTCGTCCTGTGCGACGGCCGCAACACCGTGGCGCTGTCCCCGGCGCAGGACTTCAAGCGCATCTACGACAACGACGAAGGCCCCAACACCGGCGGCATGGGTGCCTACACCCCGCTCGACTGGGCTCCTGACGGCCTTGTCCAGGAGGTCATCGACCGCATCGCCCAGCCCACCGTGGACGAGATGGCCCGCCGCGGCACCCCGTTCGTGGGCGTGCTGTTCGTCGGCCTGGCGCTGACCAAGCGCGGCACGCGCGTCATCGAATTCAACGTCCGCTTCGGCGACCCCGAAACCCAGGCTGTGCTCGCCCGGCTTAAGACGCCCCTCGGTTCCCTGCTCCTCTCAGCCGCGAAGGGCGAGCTGGACCAGGCAGAAGAGCTGCGCTGGTCCAAGGACACGGCAGTCGCCGTCGTGGTCGCCTCTGAAAACTACCCCGACAGCCCGCGCACGGGTGACCGCATCCGCGGCCTCAAGAAGGTGGACGAGCTGGACGGTGTCCACGTGATCCACGCCGGAACCAAGCTCGACGGTGAGGGCAAGGTGGTCTCCGCCGGCGGCCGCGTGCTGGCCGTGGTGGCGCTCGGCTCCGACCTCGTCGAGGCCCGGGAAAGGGCGTACGACGGCGTGGAGCTGGTTCAGCTGGAAGGCGCCCAGTTCCGCACGGACATAGCCGGCAAGGCCGCACGCGGCGAAATCAAGGTGTCGTCCGCCGTCGCCGCCCCGTCGGCTGCCCAGGCCGGCTCCGCTTCGGAAGAAAAGGCGTAACCGGTGGCTGAACAGGAAAACACCCGCGGACTGGACACCGCCCACGCGGAGCTGCCCGGCTGGAAGCACGTCTACTCGGGCAAGGTCCGCGACCTGTACGTCCCGGCCAGCGACTCCATCAACGAGCAGTTCGGTCAGGAATGCGTGCTGGTGGTCGCCAGTGACCGCATCAGCGCGTACGACCACGTGCTCAGCAGCGAAATCCCGGACAAGGGACGCATCCTGACCCAGCTGAGCCTTTGGTGGTTCGACCAGTTGGACGTGGAACACCACGTCCTGGCGTCCACGGTGGAGGACGGCGTGCCGGCAGCGGTCGAGGGCCGCGCCATGATCTGCAAGAAGCTGGAAATGTTCCCGGTCGAATGCATCGCCCGCGGCTACCTCACCGGCTCCGGCCTCGTGGAATACCGGCAGTCCGGCACCGTCTGCGAGATCCCGCTGCCGGAAGGCCTGGTGGACGGCTCCCGCCTGGAGCACGCCATCTTCACCCCGTCGGCCAAGGCCGAGGTGGGGGAGCACGACGAAAACATCTCCTACGACGCCGTCGTGTCCATCGTGGGCGACGACATCGCCGCGCGCCTGAGCGAACTGACGCTGAGCATCTACACCAAGGCGGAGGGGATCGCCCGTGAACGGGGCATCATCCTGGCCGACACCAAGGTGGAGTTCGGCTACGACGTCGTGAACGGGGCCATCACCCTGGGCGACGAGGTCCTGACGCCGGACTCGTCCCGGTTCTGGGACGCCGCCACGTACGAGCCCGGCAAGGCGCAGCCCTCCTACGACAAGCAGTTCGTCCGGGACTGGCTGACATCCGCCGAATCCGGCTGGGACAAGGCCTCCGACACGCCGCCGCCGGCCCTGCCCGCGGAGATCGTGGACCGCACCAGGGCCCGCTACGTCGAGGCCTACGAGAAGCTGACCGGCCGCACGTTCAGCTAGGCGATCTGCGCCAACGACAAACGTCAGGCGCCCCCGGGACCAGTCCCGGGGGCGCCTGGCGTTTTTGCGCTGTGCCTGCTAGCTGGCTTCGGCCGCTGCCGCACGGCGCTGGGCGAGCCGGATCTCCAGCACGGCATCGAGGGCCTGCTGGACCCGGTCCTGCGCGCCGGCGGCACTGAATTCCTTCTGCGCCTCCTCCAGATGCACAAGCGCCTCATCCCCTTCGCCCGCAGCCTTCAGCGATTTGCCGAGAAGCAGCGAGACCTCGCCGGCCGTGTGCTTGGCCAGGTCCGTCCGTTCGGCGTGGATGTCGCGGAGCTTCTGGACGGCAGCCACGATGTCGCCGGTGAGGTAGAGCCAGCGGGCGCGGATGAAGGCGACTTCCAGCTGGTCCGTCTTGTTCCCGCCGACGATGGACAGCGCGAGTTCGGCGCGTTCAATGGCGGACAAGGTCTCCGGCTCAACGATTCCGGAGGAGAGGCGGACGGCAGCTGACGCCTTGTTGAAGCGGGCCCACAGCTCGATGTCGTTGGCGGGGGAGAGCAGCTTCGCCGCCCGCTCGTGGTGCTTGATGCCCTCCGGGTAGTCGTGCCGCATGAACGCGACATTGCCGATCACCCATGCCACCTCGCCCGCGAGCTGGGACATTGAATGCTCATCCATCTGCTCATTCATGTCCTCGCAGTACTTCCACGCCTCGTCGAGCCGGCCGCTCTCGGCCAGTGCTCCGATCAGCGCCCGGAGCGCCCCGATGATGAGTGTTGAGCCCTTGGGCAGCTGGGCGCACAGCTCCACGGCCTTCTCGGCGTGTTCGACGGCGGTGCCCAGCTGGCCCTGCCCGTGGCACAGGGCGGCGAGCATCTGGCGCGCCCGGACACCCAGACCGGCCGATTCCGTGGCCATGGGATGCTCGGACAGGTGCTCCATGATCTTCTGGCATTCCTTGAGGTGGCCCTGCTTCATGAGGCATTCGGCCTGCATGTAGGTCATGTTCCACCAGGCGCTGGTGTTTTTGCCGTCGAGGGCGATCCGGGCGGCATTGGCGGCGTGTTCGGCCGCGAGGGCGTAGTCACGCAGATCCCAAGCCTGCCGGGCATAGAGGCCAGCCAGCACGTATTCGGCGTCGCTGACCGAAATGGGCTGGCTCCACGCTTCGAGCGCCTTGGGCGCGAGCTCCAGCCTGCGGGCGAGCTCTTCGATGACGTCGGCTGTGGGTTCCCGCCGGCCGGTTTCCAGCAGGGAAATGTAGCTGGGGGAGTACAGGTCCCTGCCCAGTTCGGCCTGGGTCAATCCGCGTTCCAGCCGCTCAGCGCGGAGCTTTTCCCCGAATCCGTTACCCACTGGGGTTCCTCCTATTCCGGACAGCCTTTGTACAGAATGCTTGACACCCTCTGTGGAAAACATTTTACAATGTATGTCAACAAGGACTGTGCTGACTTGGTAACGAATCCAACTCGTATTGAGGAACCCTCACATGTTAAAGAAGATAGCAGCCGCTGCCGTTCTGGCGGGGGCCCTCGCATTTTCTGCTGCGGCTCCCGCCGTTCTGTCTGCAGGCTCGATCGCGGACAACGCGGGCACCTCGGTTGCCATTGGCAACTGGCCGGATCCGATGCGGGTCAAGGACGTGAACACGACCACTATCGGCAATTGGCCTGATCCCATGGTGTCAGAGACCACCATTGGCAACTGGCCCGATCCTATGTAAACAGCTTCCATGGGGAAAACGGCTCCGGAACATGCGCACATCATGTTCCGGGGCCGTTTTTCGTTCCCAAATGTTTTCTTGGAGTAGCCGAAGAAACAGAAAGAGGGCCTCCCTGGGGAGACCCTCTATCCTTTTGGTCGGGATGACAGGATTTGAACCTGCGACCTCTTCGTCCCGAACGAAGCGCGCTACCAAGCTGCGCTACATCCCGATCCGCTGCTGTGAAAGCAACTGAACAAGAATATCCGATACTGGGCCAACATGTGAAATCGGGGTCCGGACGAGCCGCTGCGGCTCAGACCAGCGAGTCCTTCCAGGCGGTGTGCAGCCGGGCGAAACGGCCGTTGCCACCGATCAGTTCGTCCGGGGTTCCGTCCTCCACCACCTGTCCGTCATGGACCACGAGCACCCTGTCCGCCGTCTCCACGGTCGATAGCCGGTGCGCGATGATCAGCGCCGTGCGCGCGGTTCCGCGGGCCGTTCCGTCCGCGGCCGGCGTTCCGTGCGTTGCGTCGCCGGCCCCGTCCGTTCCGCGCAGGAGCCCGGCGAGGCCGCTCTGCACGAGCCGCTCGGAGGGGATGTCCAGCGAGGATGTGGCCTCGTCCAGGATTAGGACCGCCGGCCGGGCAAGGAACGCGCGCGCGAAGCTGATCAGTTGGCGCTGGCCCGCGGAGACCCGGCCGCCGCGTTTGTTGACGTCGGTGTCGTATCCCTCGGGGAGCTCCATGATGAACTCGTGCGCACCCACGGCCTTCGCGGCCGCCTCGATCTCCTCACGCGGAGCCTCCGGCCGGCCCAGGGCGATGTTGTCCGCCACCGAGCCGCTGAACAGGAAGGCCTCCTGAGTCACCATCACAATGTTCCGCCGCAGGTCCGCGGTGGCCAGTTGCCGGACGTCCACGCCGTCGAGCGTCACAGAACCGGCAGACACGTCATAGAAGCGGGCAATCAGCTTGGCCAGCGTGGACTTGCCGGCCCCGGTCTGGCCCACCAGCGCCACGGTCTGGCCCGCCGGAATGCTGAGGTTCAGCGTGGGGATGATGAGTGGTCCGGTGCCGTAGCGGAACTCAACGTTCCGGAATTCGACGGCGCCGCGGGCGTCGCGGAGTTCCACCGCGTTCCGCGGCGGGCGCACTGTGGGCACCTCCTCGAGCAGGCCCGAGACCTTCTCCAGCGCGGCCTGGGCGCTTTGGAAGGAGTTGTAGAACATGGCCATCTGGTCCACCGGCTGGAAGAAGCGCTTCGTGGAGAGCATCAGGGCCAGCAGCACGCCCACGGCCAGATCACCGCTCAGCACCCGGAAGCCACCGAGCAGCAGCACGGCGGCCACACAGACATTGCCGATCAGCACCAGGCCGGGCTGGAAGACGCCGTTCAGGTTGATGGAGCGGACGGTCGCCTGCCGGTAGTCCTCGGCGAGTTCGCCGTAGCGGCCGGCGTTCTCGCGCTCTTTGCGGAAGGCTTTGACCGCGCGGATGCCGGTCATGGTCTCGATGAAGTGCACGATGAGCCGGGCCGAGACCACCCGGGACTGGCGGAACGCCATCTGTGAGTGCTTCTGGTACCAGCGGGCCAGGAAGAACATCGGCACGGCCGCGGCCAGCACCACCAGTCCGCTGCGCCAGTCGAGGGCGAAGATGGTGGCGGCGGTGAACACCATGAACAGCGCGCCCGAGGTGAGCGAGCTGACTCCCGAGTCCAGGAGTTCGCGCAGCGCTTCGAGATCCGAAGTTTGCCGCGCGATAATCCGCCCCGAGGTGTACCTCTCGTGGAATTCGAGGCTGAGCCGCTGGGTGTGGCGGAACACCCACAAGCGAAGGTCCAGGAGCATGGCCTGGCTAAGTTTCGCCGTCGACGTCACGTACAGGGCCGTCAGCCCGGCGGCGGCCAGTGCTGTGGCGAGGTACGCGACGCCGGTCAGCACCAGCGGGAGGCTGTTGCCGGCGCGGAGGGAAGGCAGCGCGTGGTCGATGCCGAAGGCGATCAGCGCCGGGCCGGCCACCCGGGCCGCCTGTGACAGGACCACCGTGGCGATCGTGAGCCAGAACCGCAGCCGCACGGGCCGGATCAGCGACCCCAGCAAGGCGAGCGACCGGCGCCGTACTGCTTTGCTGTCGCTCTTGCTCAGATTGGCGTTGTCCTCATTGGCGGTGCCGAACGCTGTGGTGCTCACCGGCTGACCTCCTCGGCGTCGTCGAGGGCCGACAGCTCGGAGTCCAGGTCGCGGGGCTCCGCCTCCAGGCTCGCGATGACGTAACGGTAATGGCTGTTGCCGGCCAGCAGTTCGGTATGGGTTCCGACGGCGGCGATGCGGCCGTCCTCCAGCAGCGCGACCCGATCGGCCAGCGCCACGGTGGACGGGCGGTGGGCGACGATCAGCGTCGTGGTGCCGGCCAGCACCTCCCGCAGCCGGTTTTCCACGAGCTCCTCCGTGTTCACGTCCAGGGCGGAGAGGGGATCGTCCAGGACCAGCACAGCGGGTGCGGCTGCAATGGCCCGGGCCAGGGCGAGACGCTGGCGCTGGCCGCCGGACAGGCTGAGGCCCTCCTCGCCGATGAGGGTGTCCAGGCCCTCAGGCAGCGAGTAGGCGAAGTGCGCCTGTGCCGTGTCCAGGGCCTCCGCGAGGATCTTTTCGCGGGTGTCGGTGTCTCCGGACTGGACGCCGAGCAGTACGTTGTCGCGCACCGAGCTGGAGAACAGGGTGGTGTCCTCGAAGGCCACAGCCACCAGGGTGCGGAGCTCCTCGACGCTGAAGTCCCGAAGGTCGACGCCGTCGAGCGTGATGGAACCCGCCGTGACGTCGTAGAGCCGGGGCACCAGCTGCAGCAGGGCACTCTTGCCGCTGCCGGTGATGCCCACAAGCGCCATGGTTTCGCCCGGGCAGATGTCCAGCCGGACGTCCGTCAGCACCGGCTTGTCCGGGGCGTCGTCGAACGCGAACGTTACGTTGTTGAAGCTCAGTGAGCCTTTGACGTCGGCGGGGCTGCGGGGTTGCGCCGCGTCCGTGATGGTGTTTTGCGAATCCATGACCTCGAAGTGCCGGTCCAGCGCGGTTTTCGCCGTTAGGGCCATGGCCAGCAGCATGCCGGAGAACTCGACGGGTGCGGCGATGACGGCGGCGGTGGCGAAGAAGGCCACAAGGGAACCGATGCTGAGCTGGCCATTGGCTGCGAGCATGATTCCAGTGACCAGGCCCGCGCCCAGCGCCAGCTCCGGCAGGAGCGTCACCACCATGCTGAAGACGGCCTGATGCCGGGCCTTGGCAATCTCCGTCTGGCGCAGTTCCTCGGCCTGGCCGTTGAAGGTTTCCAGAGCTTCGCGGCTGCGGCCGAAGGCCTTCAGGACACGAATGCCGTGGACGGACTCTTCAACCGTGGTGGCGAGGTCGCCGGCCTGGTCCTGGCTGCGCCGGGCAACCTTGCTGAAGCGGGTCCGGAACCGGAAACCGTAGACCATCACGGGTCCTGCTGCGGCCAGGAAGATCAGGGCCAGCTGCCAGCTCATGGTGAACATGACGACGACGCCGATCACCACCGTCAGGGTGGTCACCACCAGCATGATGGCCCCGAATGCCATCCAGCGCCGGATGAAGTTGAGGTCCGTCATGGCGCGGGAAAGCAGTTGGCCGGAGCCCCAGCGGTCATGAAAGGAGACGGGGAGGTCCTGCAGGTGGCCGTAGAGCGAGACCCGCATCCGGGTCTCCACGGTGGTGGCCGGGTTGATCACGAAGGTGCGGCGCAGGGCAACCAGCACGGCTTCGGCGACGCCCAGGGCAAGGATGAGGCCGGCCGAGCTCCACACGGCGTCCGCGGTGGCGCCGGGGCGGAGGGAATCGTTGATGAGCACGCGCAGCACCTGCGGGATGGTCAGGGCAACCACGCTGGCCAGGAGCGCCGACAGCAGGCCCATAAAGAGGCGCGGCAGGACCGGCTTCACGTGCGGATAGAGACGGCTGACGGATCGAAAAAATGAACTCTGCTTGGCCATGCCCGCTTCTTGAACTCAACTGTGTGAAATCAACCGTGGTGTAGTTTCCCGTAGCAACTACCCTATGCCATGGGTGGCACCCTTCACAGGTTGCTCGTCAGGCGCGCGGCGTGAGCGTCAGCAGGACGGCCTCGGGCTTGCAGGCGATACGGACCGGCGCAAAGCGCGAGGTGCCGATTCCGCCTGAGACGTTGACCGGCGTCGTACGCCCGTTGCTGCTCCAGCCGTTGAGGCCCTTGGCCCGCCAGGTGGGGATGTCGCAGTTCGCGACGACGGCGCCGTACCCCGGGATGCACAGCTGGCCGCCATGCGTGTGGCCGGCCAGGAGAAGGTCCGCGCCGTCCTCGGTGAAGTGGTCCAGGACCCGCTGGTAGGGGGCATGGATGACGGCGACGCGCAGGTGGTCCTTGGCGTTCTGGCCTCGGGTGCCGCGGGGCCAGCCGGCGTACCGTTCGCGGTTGAGGTGCGGATCATCCACGCCCGAGAAATCGAACCGCATGCCGTTGAGGACGATGGACTGGTGCCGGTTGGTCAGGTCGATCCAGCCGCCCATTCCGAAGCCGGACCGCAGGCGGGGCCAGTCAAGTTCCTCCCGGTCGGGTGCTGCCTTGGAGGGGCCCAGCAGGTAGCGGGCGGGGTTTTTCAGCTTCGGCGCGTAATAGTCATTGGAGCCCGGAACAAACACCCCCGGGAACTCCATGAGCGGTGCCAGCGCGTTGAGCAGCGGATCCACGGCCTTGGCGTGGCTGAGGTTGTCACCCGTGTTCACCACAAGATCGGGCCTGAGCGCCGCGAGCGACTGCAGCCACTCCGCCTTGGCCTTCTGGCCCGGCACGAAGTGGATGTCGCTCAGGTGCAGGATCCGGAATGGGGCCCTGCCCGCAGGAAGGATCGGGACGGTCTCCTGGCGGAGGACGAACTGGTTCTTTTCCCAGAGCCCGTAGGCCGTGGCGGCGAGGGCGGCCGCGGTCCCGGCGCCGGCGGTGACGGCAAAGCCGCGCCCGATGCTACGGACGCGGCTTGCCACCTGTGAAAGGTCAGTCACGGTCAGCCGTTCCCCTTGTTGCTGTTGCCGTTTCCATTGCTTTTGTTGTCGTTGTTGTTGCCCGTGCTCCCGGTGTTACCACCGCTGTTGCCAGTGTCCGTGTTTCCGCCGGTGTTTCCGCCCTGGGGCGGGATGTTCGGAATGTTCGGGACCGTGGGCACGAACTGCGGGGTGCCGTAGAGCAGGTTCGACGGCGGTTCCGGGAAGGGGTCGGTGCCGTAGCCGGGCGCGATCTGGGACATGAAGTTGGAGAACATTGGCCCGGCGATCATGTAACCGTCGATGCCGGTGTAGAACTTGCCGTTGACCGTCACGTTCTGGCCGGCTCGTTGCTGGGATCCGAGCGGATCGCCGAACCAGGCCGCCGTCGCGAGGCCCATGGTGTGGCCGACGACCCAGGTGGAGCCGTTGTTGTTGGACGTACCGGTCTTGGCAGCGATCGGGAAGTTGGTCTCGGTGGAGATCCTGGGCTGGATGAGTGAACCGGATCCCTCGTTGAGTACCTTCTGCAGCGCGTAGTTCACGCCACGCGCCACCTCGGGCTTGAGGGCGTCCCGGCAGGCAGGGGTCTGCGCCGGCAGCTGGGCGCCGGTCTGGTCGGTCACCGACGTGATGGCGATCGGGGCGCAGTACTTGCCGTCATTCGCGAACGTGGCAAAGGCCGTGGCCATGGTCAGCGGGGCCGTCTGCCGGGAGCCCAGCAGGTTGCCGATGGTGGTCATGGTGATCTTCGGGTTCGGATCCACCACCGCGTTGGTTTCCTTGTCGCGGGTCGGCAGGCCTTCGTGCAGTCCGACAGCGTCCACAACCTTCTGGATGCCGCACAGGTCAACCTGCGAGGCCGAGGCGAACGTTGCGGTGTTGATGGAGTTCTTCAGGCCGTCCAGCACGGTCATGGGCCGGTAGTAGCCATCTTCGGCGTTCTGCAGGTCCTCGGTGCCGTTGGTGCTGTCATACCAGCCCACGGTGGGGGTTTCGCAGGTGTTCGTCCACGGGAAATCCTGCGGGTAGCGGCGCTGGGAGGCATTGACGATGGTGTTCATCGACTTGCCCTCGTTCAGCCACTCGGCAAACGTGAACGGCTTCATCGTGGAGCCGGGCTGCGCGCCGCCGAGGCCGTTGAGGTCGTTGCCCTGCTCGTCGTACTGGTCAACGCTGAAGTTGATCTGGGAATCGAATTTGCCCTTGCCTCCAAACCAGGAAGTGTTCTGGGCCATGTTGGTGATCTTGCCGGTGCCCGGTTCAACGGAAACCATCGCGGCACCCCACTTGTCCGGGTTCGATCCGGCAGCGGCGTTCACCTGGTCCTGCGCGGCCTTCTGCGCCTTCGGGTCCAGGGTGGTCTTGATGGTCAGGCCGCCGCGGAACACCTTCTTCTCGCGTTCGGTGGCGTCCGCCCCGTAGGCCGGGTTGTTGAGCAGGAGGTGCAGGACGTAGTCGCAGAAGTACGGGGCGGTGGGCGAGTAGGCGCAGCCCTGCCGTGCCGGGGTCACCTTCGGCGCCACAGGGGTGGCAACGGCGGCGGTGTACTGGGCCTTGGTGATCTTGCGGTGCGTGAGCATTGCACTCAGCACCAGGTCCCTGCGCTTCTTGGCGTTATCCGGATTGGTGATCGGATCAAAGGCCGAAGGGCTGTTGACCAAGCCGGCAAGCAGTGCGGCCTGGGGGAGCGTGAGGTTCTTCGCGGTGGTGCTGAAGAAGAACTTGGAGGCGGCCTCGATACCGTACGCGTCACGGTTGAAGAAGACGATGTTCAGGTAGCCCTCAAGGATCTGCTCCTTGCTGAATTTCTTCTCCAAAGCAATCGCGAGCTTCATTTCGCGGAGCTTGTCGCCCACGCCCTTGTTAACGCCGTTGAGCTTAATCGCGTCGGAGTTGCCTTCGGCTTCAAGGTTGGCGTTGAGGACGTTGTTGACGTACTGCTGCGTGATGGTGGAGGCACCCTGTTTGTTGCCCCGCGCCGTGCTGACCAGGGCGCGGAGGATGCCTGTGGTGTCCACGCCGCCGTGCTCGTAGAACCGGCTGTCCTCAATGGCGATCACCGCGTCCTTCATGTACGGGGAGATCTGGTCCAGCGGAACGCGGGTGCGGTTTTCCGCGTACAGGTTGGCGATCAGGCTCCCGTCGGCGGCCAGGACCTTGGTGGACTGGCTGGGCGGGTCCACCTGGAGTTCAGCGGGCAGGGTGTCAAAGAATTCGATCGAGCCGCTGGCTGTGCTGCCCGAGACGGCGGCTGCGGGAACCAGCAGGCCGGCCACGAGGACACCACAAATAGCGCTCACGCCAAGGAAACCAAAAATCTTTCCGAGGGTGGTGGCCGTGTCGAATATGGGGTTCTTACGAGTCGCCATGTTCTCCAGTTTACCGGCAACGATTAGGCTTTATTTCATGACCAAATGGGAGTACGCCACGATTCCGCTCATCATCCACGCCACGAAGCAGATTCTGGACCAGTGGGGAGACGACGGCTGGGAGCTTGTCCAGGTAGTCCCGGGACCCGACGGCAACGGCCTTGTCGCCTACCTTAAGAGGGAGAAGCAGTAGCATGACCACCCCCCAGGAAACCGCTTCCAGCGCTGATCTGACGCCGTCGTCCGCCGTCGAACAGCGTCTTTCCGAGCTCGGACTGACCCTCCCGGAAGTTGCCGCCCCCGTCGCCGCCTACGTGCCGGCGGTCGTCTCCGGCAACCACGTCTACACCTCCGGACAGCTGCCGTTTATTAACGGCAAACTCGAAGCTACGGGCAAGGTGTCCGCCGGCACCGAGGGCGCCTCGGACGAACCGACTGTGTCCCCGGAAGACGCCAAGGCATACGCCGCCGTCTGTGCCGTGAACGCCCTGGCCGCCGTGAAGAGCGTCATCGGCGACCTCGACCGCATCACGCGCATCGTCAAGGTAGTGGGCTTCGTCTCCTCCGACCCGTCCTTCACCGGCCAGCCCGGTGTCATCAACGGCGCCTCCGAGCTCCTGGGCCGGGTCTTCGGTGACGCGGGCCAGCACGCCCGTTCCGCCGTCGGCGTTTCAGTCCTGCCGCTCGACTCTCCCGTGGAAGTCGAACTGATCGCCGAATTCAGCTAGGAGCAGTAGGTTCCTTTGCCCCAACTAGCACGCCGGCTCTTTGTTCTTCCCCCCGACCTTGAAGGGGCGGCACAAAGCTGGCTCGAACACGGCGAACGGACTCCGCGCAAACCGCGTTTCGCGTCCTCCGTGGTACTCCTCCGGGATTCGCCCACCGGCCTGGAAACCTGGCTCGGGTACCGTCCCGGCTCGTCGCCACTGGGCGTCCTCGCCTTCCCGGGCGGCTCCTTGGACGCTTCCGACGACGACGCCGTGGGCTGGCTGGGGCCCTCGCCCCAGCATTGGGCTGAGCAAATGGGAACGGACGACGTCGGCCTGGCCCGCCGCCACGTGGTGGGTGCAGTCCGTGAGCTGTTCGAGGAGACCGGCGTGCTGCTGGCAGGCCCGGACCTGTCCTCCACCGTGGAGGCAACGTCCACGGTGGACTGGATGAAGGCCCGCGAAGCGGTTGCGTCGCAGGAGAAGTCGTTCACCGCGGAGCTGGCCAAGCGCGGCCTGTCCCTGCGCACCGACCTGCTCAAGCCGCTCGTGAACTGGCTGAGCCCGGACTTCGCGCACCGGCGCTTCAACACCCGGTATTTCGCCGCCACCGTCCCCATGAACCAGCAGCCCTCCATCCTGGAGAGCAAAGGCGTCTGGGGCCGGTGGGTGTGCGCCACCAAGGCGATCGCCGAGCGTGACACGACCGTACTGGGTGACGAGGTGGGCCAGGAGAACACCGTCGGCCTTACCCTCGGCCAGCTCATGGTCCCCGGCTCCGAAATCATGCTGGAGAAGATGGCCAAAGCCAACGGCTGCATCGCGTACCTCAGCTACAAGCGCACCCCGCACGTGTACCAGCCCAAGCTGGTCGACGAAAACGGGACACTCATGCTCGAAGTAGAGGCAGCCAAAACCGTCGCGGGCGAGCCCCAGCGCGAGCGCTAAGCCGCTTCCCTTCCGGTTCCGTCCGCCGGGCGGCGGCCGTTAGCGAACCAACGCATCCTCAGATCTTGTCGCCTTTCTCCCGACGCTTCCTCTGGTCCTGCCGGATTCTCCCCAACGCGTCCTCAGATCTTGCCGCCTTTCTCCCGACGCTCCCTCAGGTCCCGTCGCCTTTCTCCTGACGGTGAGTGAGTTAAAACCAAAAGCCGCCCCGAACGAGCAGGGGCGGCTTTTGCTGCTAGTGAGACTTAGCGGGAGCGCTGGCGGAGGCGCTGCATGTCCAAAATCACGACGGCGCGGGCTTCGAGTCGCAGCCAACCGCGCTGGACAAACTCGGCCAGTGCCTTGTTGACGGTTTCGCGGGACGCGCCGACGAGCTGGGCCAGCTCTTCCTGGGTGAGCTCGTGTGCCACGAGAACGCCGTCGGTTGCGGGGCGGCCGAAGCGGTCGGCGAGGTCCAGGAGGGCCTTGGCCACGCGGCCGGGCACGTCGGAGAAGACCAGGTCGGAGAGAGAGTCGTTGGTGCGGCGGAGGCGGCGGGCCAGCGCCTGCAGCAGCTGGGCCGAGACCTCGGGACGGGTCCGCAGCAGGGAGTTCAGGCTCTCGTTCTTGAGGCCGGCCAGGCGGGTCTCCGAGACGGCGGTGGCCGTGGCGGTGCGCGGACTCGGGTCGAACAGGGCCATCTCGCCGAAGAGCTCACCCGGGCCGAGGATGGCCAGCAGGGATTCGCGGCCGTCGGGGGAGGTGCGGCCGAGCTTCACCTTGCCGGAGACGATGAAGTAGAGCTGGTCACCCTGGTCGCCCTCGCGGAAGACGGATGCGCCGCGGGACAGGTCGACTTCGGTCAGTTCGTCCGTCAGCAGGCGGAACGCGTCGTCGTCCAGCGTGGCGAAAAGGGGTGCGCGTCGCAATACCTCGATGTCCATGAATTCTCCTGTGTAAAAGTGTCGTCTGGGGCGCTTGTGCCATTGTTTCAGAATTTTCAACGTTCTGTGACGTACTTGGCAGCTGAAACGCCCTAAAAGACGCCGCGAGACCAGCGCAGGCGCCGTGCATCCACGGCAATTTGTCAGACTTCGCCAGTAGAATCGGGGCTTAGCTGCTTGTGAGGAGACCCGGTGTTTGGCCTGACCGTTCTGGACCTTGCGTTGATACTCACGCTTTTGTCCTATCTGATCTACGGCCTGCGCAACGGCTTCCTGGTGACCGTCGGTGGCCTGGCCGGCTTCACGGCGGGCGCCGTGGCCGCATTCCTCTCCGTTCCGCTGGTCAGTGACTTCGTTGAGGACAGTGGGTGGCGCCTGACCGCCATCATCGGCACAGCCGTCCTTCTGGTGGTCCTCGGCAACGCGCTCGGAACCATGATCGGGCGCAGTATCCGCAGCGCCGTTCGCATGCGGCCGCTGCGGGCTATGGACAGACTCATTGGCGGGGCCGTCAATCTGGTCGTGTCCGCGTTGGTCATGTCCATGCTGGCATTCAGTATCAGCGCACTTGGTGTGCCCTTCGTTTCGCAGCAGCTGGCCGAGTCCAAGGTGATCCGTTTCATAGACGGACTGACGCCCAACCCGGTCAAATCCGCGATGGCGCAGCTGCGCTCCGCGGTTATGGGCGACGGCATCCCCACGCTCATTGAGGGCATTGGCCAGGACCAGCAGCAGGTTCCCGTTCCGGACGCCAGCACGGACACACCGGCCCTGAACAGGGCAGCCGGTTCGGTCCTGAAGATCGCGGGGACCGCGTTCCAGTGCGGGCAGAACCAGACCGGAACAGGCTTCGTGGTGTCATCCGGACGCGTGGTGACCAACGCGCACGTCGTTGCGGGGGTGTCGCAGCCTGTTGTGGAGGTCCCCGGAGGCGGTGCCATGCCCGGCAGGGTGGTGTACTTCGACAGCAAGCGCGACCTCGCAGTCCTGGCCGTGGACGGACTGCCCACTGAGGCGCTGCCGCTGAGCTCTGACCTGCCCGCGGGAACCGCCGCCGCATTTGCCGGCTATCCGCACGGCGGCCCCTACCAGTCCAAGCCGGCCACTGTGCAGGGCATTTCCACAGTGCTGGTGCCGGACATCTATGGCAACAACCCGGTTCCGGACGAGGTGTACAAGCTTGCCGGCGACGTCCAGCCCGGCAACTCCGGCGGGCCGCTGCTCACCACCAATGGAGAGGTGGCAGGCGTCATCTTCGCAAAGACAACATCCAACGCCGCCCTGGGGTTCGCGATTCCGATGATCGACCTCCGGCCCGTGGCCGCAGAGGCGCCGAGCCTGTCCAGCCCCGTGTCGTCGGGACAGTGCATCCAGCAGTAGCGGCATCCAGCGGTAGCGGCGACTGGCAATGGGCATCCAGCGAAAGGATCAGCCGGTTACAGCCAGTCCAGGCTCTGGCCGTGCGGGCCGGTTATGGCCACCGGCTGGCCGTTGTGCAGCAGCAGGAAGTTGCCGCGGAGCCGAGCGGGATCCATCTCCGGGACAACCACCGAGCCGTCCTCCTGGATGATCACGGTCTCGCCCTCGTTGGACAGCCAGTGGCAACCCCGGTCCCGCGCCAGGCTCTGCATGCTGGCCCGGAACCTGGAGCGCCCCCCAGCGCTGACGTAACCCATGACGGCACTGTGAAACACCACCAACGCGGCGTCGGGAGGGGCCTGGCCGGCCAGTGACAGCAGCTGTTCGTTGAGGTCGCCGGCTACGAGTAAAGGCGGATCGTGGCGCGCAACGGCAATGGCCCGGCGCAGCCGGTCCCGGCGGAACTCCTGCTCCGGCCAGATCAGCGCTTCAAGCCACGCGACGTCGTCGGGATTCCGTACGTCCAAGGGATTAAGGTCGATCCCGGCCCGCCACACCACAGAAGGCAAGCTGTCCGGCAGGGGAACCGGGCCCGCTGTCCTGCAGCGCAGGACGGGGGGCTCCGGTCGATGGCCGGAACCGGCTGGCGGTAGGCCGGAACCGGCTGGCGGTAGGCCGGAACGGGCTGACGGCAGGCCGGAAGTGCCGGGACCCAGCCGGGTGACGGTCGCGCCGTCGTCGAACTCGTAGCTGTAGCGGTCCGGGAACAGGGCAAGGCCGGCGGAAGCGCCCACCTCGATCAGCGCAAGCGGCCGGCCCTCGGCGGCCGCGATGGCCGCGAGCGACGGAAGCAGGGTTGCGCAGCGGCCCACCTCGTTTGTCTGGGTGGCGCGGGACATGACGGTGCGCGAGATCTCGGCCCAGTGCTCGTCCAGGAAGGCCCGGAACTCCGGGTACGGGGAGACCCCGGCGCCGAGGAAACGGGCGGCGGCCAGCATCAGCAGGGGCTGGCGCTTGTTGTATGGCCAGCGGTCGATCCGGGCGATCAGCCCGGGATCCTCGGCGATGTGCAGCGACCAGTCGGCGTAGCAGGGCGAGGAACCGGGGGCATCAACCGTGCCGAAATGCCGGTACCACTCTGCGGTGCCGAGGGCCGCCGCCGGCATGGTCAGGCCTTGCCGGCATTCAGGTCGGCGAGGTACTCCACGGCGAACCGGTAGCCCAGAACCCCGGCACCGGCGATCACGGCCTTGCTGATGTCGGAGAGGTAAGAGTGGTGGCGGAATTCCTCGCGGGCGTGCACGTTGGTGATGTGGACTTCCACTGCGGGGACCTGGACCGCGGAGATGGCGTCCCGGATGGCCACCGAGGTGTGGGTGTAGGCCCCGGCGTTCAGCACGATGCCGATGGCCTTGCCGCGGGCGGCGTGGATGGCGTCCACCAGCGCACCCTCATGGTTGGACTGGAAGCACTCGACGTCGAGCCCGTGCGCGGCGGCGGTGTCCTTGGCGAGCTGCTCGACGTCGGCCAGCGTGGCTGTGCCGTACTTTTCCGGCTCGCGGGTGCCGAGGAGGTTCAGGTTGGGGCCGTTGAGGACGAGGATGGTGCCGCGGCCGGCTTCGGTGGCGGAGGGGGCTTCAGTCATGCCTGCAAATCTATCGCGTCGGGTTGCCGGGCTCCGAGGGCGAGGCTTTCGTTACGGAATACTGAGGCGTCCCGCACCGCCGGCTGGAGGGCCGGCGGTGCGGGACGGGGATGGGCGGGACGGAGAACGACGGCGGGAGGCAGCGCCCGCGGGCCGCGCAGCTCAGAGAGAGCAGCTCCGCTCAGATGGCCGTGACCTTCAGGACCAGCGCGTGCTCCGGGTTGAGGCTGGGCATCGGGAGCCCCACCTCGGCCAGGAAGCGGCCGCTGGCCTCCGCGCCGGAAGCCAGCCATGCCGGCGGCTGGACCTGGGTGAAGGTGTGGCCGTAATCGGCGTCCACCGGGGCCGGGAAGATGGCCTCCACCCGGTAGCGGCAATCCGCCTCGAGCCCGGGCAGGGCGACCCGTCCCAGCTGCTCGGCGAACGACGTGCGCGTGCTCACCAGGGCGAACAGGGCCGCCGTCGTTCCCGCAGCAACGGAACCTGAGCCGGAACCGGAACGAGCAGCGGAAACGGCCACCACGCCGTGGAGCATGAGCGAGTCGTCGGGCACGTCGGCCCGGACCATCCGGCCGCTGTGGATGAGCCCGCGGTGCTCCTTGTACAGCTCGATGAAGCGCTTGAGCTCCTGACGCTGCTCGCCCTGGACCTCCCGGACATCCCATTCCATCCCGAAGTGACCGAACAGGGCGGTGATGGCACGGAAGGACAGGTCGTGGGTGCGGGCGGTGGTGTGCGAGGTGGTGGGGCCGATATGGCCGCCCACCAGTTCGGGCGGAACCACGACGCCGGTCCACCGCTGGATGGTCTGCCGCTCCAGGGCGTCGTTGCAGTCCGAACCCCAGATGCGGTCCGTGCGGTCGAGGATGCCGAGGTCCACACGCGCCCCGCCCGAGGAGCAGCTTTCAATTTCGACGCCGGGATGGGCCTTCCGGAGCTCATCGAACAGGCGGTAGGCGGCGAGGGTCTGCTCGTGCACGGAGGAGCGTCCGGCGTGCCCGTGTTCGGTGAGGTCCCGGTTCTGGTCCCACTTCAGGTAGCTGATGTTGTTTTCGCGCAGGAGGGCGTCTATCCGGTCAAAGATGTACTCCCATGCCTCCGGGTTCACCAGGTCGATGACGTGCTGGTTCCGCCAGGCCAGCGGCAGGCGTCCGCCGTCCTTGTGCGAGGCGGCGGCCGGTCCCACGATCCAGTCCGGGTGCGCGCGGGCCACGTCCGAGTTGAGGTTGATCATCTCGGGTTCCACCCACAGGCCGAACTCCATGCCCCGGGACGTAACGGCGTCGATGAGCGGCGTCAGGCCGTCCGGCCAGAGCGTCTCGTCCACGAACCAGTCGCCCAGGCCGGCCGTGTCGTCGCGGCGGCCGCGGAACCAGCCGTCGTCGAGGACGAATCGCTCCACGCCGAGGTCGGCGGCCGAGTCCGCGAGTTCGATCAGGGTGTCCAGGTTGTGGTCGAAGTAGACGGCCTCCCAGGTGTTGAGCACCACGGGGCGCGGCTTTCCGCCGCCCGCGGCCGGGAGCACGTGGTGCGGGCGCGAGCGGAACCAGCTGTAAAACGCCTCGCTGATGCCGTCCAGTCCGCGGTCGGAGTAGGCGGCGAAGAGCTTGGGCGTGGTGTAGCTGGCGCCGGGCCCGAGAACCACCTCGGCGGGGCCCAGCAGTTCCGAGCCGCCGATCATGGTGCGCCCGTCCGCGAGGGTGTCCGCGAACTGTTCGTGGTTGCCGCTCCAGGCCAGGTGGGTGGCCCAGACCCGGCCGTGCCGGTTGCCGAAGCCGGCGGTGCCGGCCGCGAACAGCAGCGAGGAGTCGTGTCCGGTGCGGCCGTGCCGGCCGGTCCGCACCCAGGTGCCCTGCTGGATGGGGCGGCGCTGCGGGTGCCGCTCCCGGCACCAGCGCCCGGTCAGGTCGAGGAGTTCGACGGCGTCCGGAGCCACCGGGAGAACGGCGGCCAGTTCGTCGAGCTGGAACGGCGTGGTTCCGGTGTTCGAGACGGTGTGCTGCAGTTCCAGCAGGCCGCCGTCGTGCAGGGTGAGCGTGGATTCCACGGTGATGCCGGCGTCGGCGTCCTGCTGGACGATGGCGGCGGAGCGGCCGTTGACTGTGGCGCGCACGGCGCGCAGTCGAACGGAGAAGTCGAGTCCGGAGGCGTCGTCGGCAATCCGGTGCCCGCGCAGGCCCGGCCGCCCGCGCCAGCTGGAGGACGCCTGGGGGAGCAGTCCCGCCGAGACGGTGGCGTCGACAGCTGAGTTGGGGATCGCCTCCGTGAGGATGGACAGGTCCGGGAGTTCGCTGCCAAGATCGGCACCCCAGTGGATGACCTCGGCCTCCCCGCTGTCGAAGCTGATCGCCAGGCTGGTGCCGGCGGAACGGAGGTGCAGGGGATCCATAGGTGAGTCTCTTTCGTGATGAGCAGATAGGTATGTGGGGTGCTGCGGGGCCGGCGCGGTACGTGCGGTTTCCGGCCCCGCAGGTGTGGTGCTGTGTGGATGCCTGGACTTTGATTTTCGCCCAGTTGCCGCCCTACTTGAAGAGGGCGTTGACCTGGTTGTTGGCTTCGGTCAGCGAACTGGCGGGCTGCTTGCCGGATACCACGGCGTCCATCGCGGGTTCCATGATGCCCTTGACCTTGGCGGTGTTGTCAGTGATGGGGTACAGGAACGTGGTCTTGTTCTTCACCTGCTCGGTGAAGGCTGTGACGTCAACGCCCTTGGCCTTGAACGCTGCAGAGGCCTTGTCGGAGGAGGCCTTGAGGGCCGGGAAGACTACAGCCTTGGACGCAACGACGTCCTGGCACGGTGCCGAGGCGAGGTATTCCACCCACTTGATGGCTGCATCCTTCTTCTTGGTTCCTGCCCAGATCGAGTCGGCCAGGCCGTTGAACATCGACGCGCGCTTGCCCTCCGGTCCCGTCGGAGTCGGGGCGATGCCCACCTCGATGCCCTTGTAGCCCGTGTACTGGCCGATCATCCATGAGCCGTGGGCATTGATGGCTGACTTGCCGGCAGCGAAGGTATCGGCCATGGCTGCGCCGACGGTGGACTCGAGCTTGGGCATGTAGCCCTTCTTGACCAGGCCGGCGAACCAGTCGATGGAGGACTGGAACTTGGGGTCGTCGTAGTTGTAGTGCGTGCCCCACGGGTTCTTGTCCGTGTGGGACCAGCCTGTGGTGTTGGCGAAGTAGCTCCACTCCGTCTGGCCTGAGGAGTCGCCGCCGCCGTTGAGTCCGAGGCCGTAGACGGCAACGTTGTTCTTGTCGAAACCTGCTTCGTCCCCCCGCTTGCCGCTCTTGTCCACGGTCAGGTGGGCGATGACTTTCTCGTACGTTCCGCCGTCCTGCGGGTTCCAGGTCAGGTTCTTCATCTGGTCCTCGGAGATGCCGGCCTTGGTGAGCATGGCCTTGTTGTAGAAGAGCCCGATGGTGTCCCAGTCCTTCGGCAGGCCGTAGCGCTTGCCGTCCTGGCCCACCCACAGGTCCGCGAGGCCCTCGTTGTAGGCGGCCAGGTCAACGTTGTCCTTCTTGACGGCGTCATCGATGGGCAGCAGCTGCTTGTTCTCCGCGAGTTCGCCGTAGCGCCCGAGGTGGTTGGTGAAGACGTCGGGGGCCGTGCCGCCGACAAATCCGTTGGTGAGGGTGCTCCAGTAGTCGTCCCACCCGCGCTGGGTAATCTTGACCTTGATGTCGGGGTTGGCCTTGGTGAAGTCGTCGGCGCACTGCTGGTACGCGGGAAGCTGGTTGGCGTCCCAGAGCCAGTAGCTGACCTCGCCCTTGGCCGATTCTGCAGAGGATCCTGAGCCGCCGCAGGCGGAGAGGGAGAGGGCCATGGCTGCGGCGACGGCGACGGTGCCGAGGGATTTCTTCATTGTTTTCTTTCCGTTCGGGATGGGAGTGAAGGGAGGCGGAGAGGGGGCTTACTTGATTCCGGAGAATCCGATGGAGTTGACGATCTTTTTGCCGAAGGCGGCGAAGAGGACCAGGACAGGCAGTGCCGAGACCAGGGTGGCGGCCATGAGGCCGGACCAGTCCGGTGCCCCCTGCGGGGACTGCGACTTGAAGACGCCCAGGCCCACCTGAAGGACGCGTACCTCGTCCTGGGATCCGACCAGCAGGGGCCAGAAGTACTCGTTCCACTGGCCGATAAACGTCAGCAGGGCAAGGGTGGCGATGGGTGCTGCTGCGTTGGGGAGAACGATCTGGAAGAAGATGCGCAGGTGCTTGGCGCCGTCGAGCATGGCTGCCTCCTCGACTTCACGGGACATGTTCAGGAAGAACTGCCGGAGGAAGAAGATGGCGAAGGGAGTCATAAAGACGTACGGCAGGACCATCCCGAGCATCGTGTTGAGCAGGTCCAGGTTCTTGATCAGGAGGAAGTTGGGCAGGGCGGTGAAGATCGGCGGGACCAGCATGGTGCCCAGGAACAGGCTGAATACAGCGTTCCGGCCCTTCCAGCGAAGCCGGGCAAAGGCGTAGGCAGCCATCGCGCTGAAGAACACGGCCCCGGCGGTGGTGATGGAGGAAAAGACGATCGAGTTGCGCAGGTACAGCCAGAAGTCGATCGCGGCACCGGAACCGCCCTCCGCGACGGCGTCGGCGGGGCTCTGCAGCCCGAAGACGCGCATGAACGCGCCAACGGTGAAGTCTGCCGGAAGCAGGCTTGCCGATTGCGTGGCCAGCGCTCCGTTGGTGGACAGCGCGGTGCGGAACACCCAGAGGAACGGGAGCACAGAGACGGCGACGGCGAGGGCCAGCAGGACCCAGGCGCCCGCGCGGCGGGCGTTGAATGGGCGACGGCGGGGGGTTGCCGGGCGGCGTGCGGCGGCCGGCTGCGGTGCGCGGCTGGTGGTGGTGGTCATGCGGGACTCCTTAGTCCAGGTCCGACTCGTTGCCCTTGAGGAACTTCATTTGGATGAAGGCAACGAGGGCGAGGATGAGGAAGAGGATGACGGCGATGGCGGATCCGTAGCCGAAGTCCGACTCGGTGAAGGCGCGCTGGTAGATGTAGTACTGGATGACGCGGGTGGCGTTGACCGGTCCGCCCTGCGTGGTCACGGCCACGGTGTCGAAGACCTGGAAGGAACCGATGACGGTGACGACGAGCACCAGGACCAGGACCGGGCGAAGCAGCGGCATGGTGATCTTGCGGAAGGTCTGGAACGGTGACGCGCCGTCCAGTTTGGCCACCTCGTAGAGGTGCTGCGGGATGGCCTGGAGGCCGGCGAAGATCAGCAGGGCGGTGTAGCCCATGTGCCGCCACGTGTTGATCAGTGCCTGGGTGGGAATGGCCCACTCCTCACTGCCGAAGAATGCGACGCGGGGGAGGCCGGCCCATTCGATGAACTGGTTCACGATGCCGATCTGGTAGTCCAGCATCCAGAACCAGAGCAGGGCCGCGATGACGTTGGACATCAGGTAGGGCAGGAGCAGGGCGCCGCGGACCAGGGTGGACTTGGCCACCCTGTCCATCAGGAGGGCCAGGCCGAGGGCCAGTGCCGTCTGGAGGACGATGTTCATGAGGACGTACTGCCCTGTGACGGCCAGGGAATTCCAGAACAGCGGATCTTTGGCGATCGCCGCGTAGTTGTCCAGGCCCACCCACTCCGGGTCGCCGAGGATGTTGTACTCCGTGAAGCTCAGGTAGATCCCCCGGATGGTGGGTACCACGTAGAAGAGGACGAAGCCGATCATTGCCGGGGCGATGAAGAAGAGGGCGATCTTGAGGTCGCCGTACCGCCGGAGGCTGCCTCGGCGGATCCTGCCGGACCGCACCGCACGCTGATCGCTCCTGGCTGCAGGGTTCTTAGTAAGGGTGGTCATCATCGACCCTTCCTGGGTGTGTGATGGAACTAACAATCGGGCATCAATCTACACGAGTAGATATCGGAGCGCAACGTTTAAGTTTGCTGGATTGCAGGTTCGAATTTCTCCAACGCTGCATGCGTTGACTCGAGTAGATCCGGATGTAAGACTGTGGCGCAAACGTGTGCGCACCGGAACGTCGGTGCCGCCTAGGCCTAGGAAGGCAGGAACAATGACGTTTTCAATTGGTGTAGTCGGGGTGGGACAGTTCGGCGGCCAGTTCGCCCATCTTTTCAACCTCCACCCCGGGGTCAGCGAGGTCTTCGTCGTTGACGAGCGGGCGGACCGGGCGGCCGAGGCAGTCGCGCAACATGGCCTTGCCGGGTCCATTGGCACCTTCGATGAGCTGCTGGCGTCCAACGTCGACGCCGTCGCCATCTTCACGCAGAGGTGGACCCACGGACCACTTGTGGAGCGGGCCCTCCTGGCCGGAAAGCACGTCTACTCGGCCGTGCCCATGGCCGTCACCGAGGCCGAGATCGCGAAGATCATCGACGCCGTCCGTGAGACCGGCAACGTCTACATGATGGGTGAGACCAGCTACTACAACCCGGCCACCGTGTATGCGCGCCAGCAGCACGCGGCCGGCCGGTTCGGACGGGTGTTCTATTCCGAAGGCGACTACGTCCACGACATGGATCTGGGCTTCTACGACGCCTACCAGTACAGCGGCGGGGAGCGCTGGAAGGAAACCGCCAGCTACCCGCCCATGCTGTACCCGACCCACGCGATTGGCGGCGTCCTCGGTGCCCTGCCGGCACACGCAGTGAGCGTCAGCTGCGTCGGCGTGAAGGACGACCGCGGGGACGGGGTGTTCGACAAGGACATCAGCATGTTCGGGAATGACTTCTCCAACGCCACGGCCCTCTTCGAGCTGAACGACGGCGGTGCCATGCGGACCAACGAGATGCGCCGGGTGGGCTACCCCTCGCACATCCGTGAGTCCCGGTTCCGGTTCTTCGGCACCGAGGCCAGCTTTGAGCAGCTGGCCAAGGTGACGGTGTGGCAGGACAAGACCAACGTCCACGACATCTCAGAGCAGATGGAGTCACGGCCCAGCGTGCCCCTGGACGACCCGTCGCTGGCCAATGTGGCGCCGGAACTGCGGGACGCCTTTGTGTCCGGGCTGGCGCCGGTGCATGACAGCGACAGGCTGCCGGAGGAGTTCCGCGGTGCCCCCAACGGCCACGAAGGCAGCCACCAGTTTCTCGTGGACGACTTTGTCACGGCCGTGAACACCGGCTCGCTGCCGCCGGTCAACGCATGGACGGCCGCAAGGTTCACCCTGCCCGGCATCGTGGCCCATGAATCCGCCCGGCGGGGCGGCGAACGCCTCCCCATCCGCGACTTCGGCGATGCTCCGGCCACGCTCCAGGCGTGCTGTAGCTAGCATGGACACTATGACCATTCCGGCAGTGCCCGCCCCGCGGACCCAGGTGACCCGCAAGGATGTTGCCCGGTACGCCGGGGTGAGCACCGCCGTCGTCAGCTACGTGGTGAACGGCGGGCCGAAGAAGGTGGCACCTGCCACCGAGGCGAAGGTCCAGGAAGCCATCCGGCAGCTGGGCTACCGCCCCAACGCGGCTGCGCGGGCCCTGAAACTGGGCTCCAGCGAAACGATCGGTTTGGTCATTCCGGACAACAGCAACCCGTTCTTCTCGATGCTGGCCCACGCCGTGGAGGACGCGGCGGGGGCGCTCGGGTACGCCCTGGTGCTGACGAATTCGGATGGCAACCTGGCCAAGGAGCGCCGGAACATCCGGAATCTCGCAGCCCGGCAGGTGGACGGCGTGGTGCTGGCCAGTGTCCTGTTCGAACCTGAGCTGGCCGACCTGGAAGCCGCGGAGATCCCGTCCGTGCTCCTGAGCCACAGCGGGAGCTCGGCTGGCGTCACCACGGTGGGCGTCGACCTGGCCAAGGGTGCCCGCACTGCCGTCGAGCACTTGATCGGGCATGGCCACACCAACATCGGCCTGGCCATGGGCACCACCACCGGAAACGAAGCGGACGCCCGCGAAGAGGGCTGGGTGCGGGCACTCAGGGACGCCGGGCTGCCGGAAGGCCCCATTGCCCGCAGCGCCTTTACCCGGGTGGGCGGCTACGCGGCTGGGCGGCGGCTCCTGGCGTCGGGGCACCGGCCCACTGCCATCTTCGCCAGCTCCGACATGCAGGCCATTGGCATCCTCCGCGCGCTCCACGAGGCGGGCCTCTCCGTCCCAGGGGACATAGCGCTGGTCTCGTTCGACGGTTCGGAGGACGCCGAATACTCCTGGCCGACGCTGACCACGGTGGAGCAGCCCGTGCGCGACATGGCGGAGGCAGCGGTCCGGGCACTGGTCGGGGCAGACCGCGGCGAGCCCGCACAGCACCGCGTCTTTCCTACGAAGCTCCTGGTTCGGCAGTCCTGCGGCTGCCCGTAAAGCTGTCCGGAACTACGGGGGCCCTGCTGGCTTAGAGCAGCCGGCGCCTAAACCAGCCTCAGCCGGCCCACCCGGTCGCGGAGGATCCGCTGCGCGTCGGGGGACAGGCCGGAATCGCAGATCACCTCGTCGGCTTCCTCGAGCTTGGCGATGGTGCTGATTCCCTGGGTGCCCCATTTGGTGTGGTCCGCCAGGACCACCACCTTGCGGGAGGCGGCGATGAATGCGCGGTTGGTTTCCGCCTCCAGCAGGTTCGGCGTGGTGTAGCCGGCCTCCGCGTCCATGCCGTGAACCCCGAGGAACAGCAGGTCCAGATGGAGCTGGCGGAGCGCCGCCGTCGCGATGGGACCCACCAGGGCGTCCGACGGCGTGCGCTCGCCGCCGATGAGGATCACCGTGGAGGCATGGCGCCCGGACCCCGAGGCGGAGGCATGGTGGAAGAGGTCGGCGATCTTCACGGAGTTGGTCACCGCGGTGATCCGTGGGCCGTTGGCAAGTTCCTTGGCCAAGGCCCAGGTGGTGGTGCCCGCGCTCAGCGCCACCGCCATTCCCTCATGGACGAGGGCGGCGGCCTCCAGGGCGATGGCGCGTTTCTGGGCGGTCAACTGGGTGGACTTCAGTTCGAACCCCGGCTCATGCGTGCTGGCATCACCGGGCAGCTTGGCACCCCCGTGGATCCGTTCCACCTGGCCGCTCTCCTCCAGCATCTCGATGTCGCGGCGCACCGTCATCAGGGACACGCCCAGCTGCTGCGCGAGGTCCGACACGCGGACCACCCGCTCGCGCCGGACGGCGTCCACTATGGACTGGTGGCGGGCCGCGGGAAGCATCGGGATCCTTTCAGTGGATGAAACCTACACTGCCCATCATCGCCTAGCCCTTGCTGGAACCAAGAGTCAGGCCCGCAACAAACTGCCGCTGCAGGAGCAGGTAAACGATCAGGGTGGGAATTACCGTAATGACGGCGCCGGCCGCCAGCAGGTTGTAGTTGTTCAGGAACTCGCCCTGGAGGTTATTGATCGCGGTGGTGACGGGCAGCCGGTCGCCGCTCTGGATGAACAGCAGAGGCCAGAAGAAATCGTTGTAGATGAAGATGACTTCCAAGGTTGCAAGGGCGGCGAAGGCCGGGCGGCACAGCGGCATGATGATTTCCCGGTACTGGCGCCAGATCCCGGCACCGTCCACGAGTGCGGCCTCGGTCAGGTCCGCGGAGAGCGCCTTCATGTAGTTGGAAAGCACGAAGGTGCAGAACCCCATCTGGAACGCCATGTTCACCGCGATGACGATGATGTACGTGTTCAGCATGTTGCCGGAGTCGCTGAAGGAGTAGGGCACCTGGAGGTGCTTGGCCATCTCGAACAGCGGCGCCGCCAGTACCTGGGGCGGCAGCAGGTTCCCCGCCGTGAACATGATGAGCAGCGTGATGTTGAACTTCCAGCTGACCCGGCTGACGGCGAACGCCATCATGGAAGCGAAAAAGAGCACCAGCAGTACCGCGGGGACGCAGATGATCACCGAGTTCCAGAGGTATTTGGCGAAGCCGCCCTGGGACCAGGCCTGGATGAAGTTGTCCAAGTTGAAGTCACCGGCCAGGCTGAAGTAGCCGTGCTCGTTGGTGGAGGCGATCGGCCGCAGGGCCGTGAACACGGCCCAGATCAGGGGGATTAGCCACATGACTGCCATGGCCGTCAGGAAGATATGCGTGCCGTAGTGCCGCTTCGGCCTGCTGCCGGAGCGGGTTGCCGGCCGGCTCGTGGCCGTGCTGGGGGAGGCCGCAGCGCTCATGACCTGTTCTCCTTGCCGAAGGTGCGGCTGAGGTAGAACACAATGGGCACGAGCGAGATGACCAGCAGGACCACGGCAAGGGCGGAGCCGACGCCGATCACCTGGCCTTCGCCCACGAGGTTCTGGATCACCAGGGCGCTGAGGAGCTCCAGGCCGTTGGTTCCGCGGTTGATGACGTAGACGACGTCGAACGCCCGCAGCGACTCGATGATGGTGATGACGACGATGACAATGTTGATGGGCCGCATGGCCGGGAACACCACGCGGAAAAAGGTCTGGACCGCGTTGGCCCCGTCGATGGCGGCGGCTTCCTTCAGGCTTGGGTCCACGCCCTTGAGGCCCGCCAGGTACAGCAGCATGACGTAGCCCGCGTGGCGCCACGTGGCGGCGATCATGGCTGCCCAGATGTTTACCGAGGAATCCCCGAACCAGTCAACGGCCTGCGGCGTTCCCGAGGTTCCGAGCAGGAAGTTCAGCAGGCCGTTGTCACGCTGGTAGAACAGCTGCCAGATGATGCCGATCAGTGCCAGCGACAGCATTACCGGTGTGAAGAAAATGCTCTGGTAAATCCGGCTGCCGCGGATCTGCTGGTCCAGCAGCACTGCCAGCAGCAGGCCCAGCGGGGTGGCCACCAGGGCCAGGAACGCCAACCACAGCATGTTGTGCTGGATGGCGGGCCAGAACGGCGGGTAGTCCTGCGAGATGTACTGATAATTGTCGGCGCCTGCCGGCCTGATGTCGGTCAGTGCCAGCCCGTTCCAGCGCGTGAAGCTCAACCCGACGGACATCACCGTGGGCAGCCAGATAAAAACCAACTGGATCAGGGTGGGAAGGCCCACCATGAGGGACAGAACCACCTTGTCCCGTCTGGAGAGCCGGCGGACCTTTCCGCTGCGGACCCGTTTCGCCGGCGCCCCGGACGGAGCCCGGGACTCCGGCGGGACCAGGTCTCTTGCTGTAGCGCTCATGGGAGTCCCCGGACTGCTACTGGGCCGCGTACAGTGTCTTGGCCTGCGCCTCAAGATTCTTGACGTCCATCTTGCCGTCCTTGAGGAAGGTCTGCAGGGCCGGGATCATGACGTTGTTGGCCATGGCGGGCAGGGCGTCACGGTCGAAGAACTGGCTGATCGACTTCGCCTGCGCGATGGTGTCCGCGCATTTCTTGTTCAGCGGCGTGAACTTGGAAGTGTCCGCGCCCTTGGCCGTGACGATGTTGGAGGCGTCCACCGAGGCATAGGCGTCCTGGCCCTCGGGGGTGCCGATGAATTCCATGAACTGGTGCGCGGCCGCGTTCCCGCCGCCTTTGGTGGACAGCAGCAGCCCGTCGATGGGTGCCTCCACCGCATCCCGCCCCTCGGTAGCGATCTCCGGGAACGCGAAGAAATCGATGTCCTTCAAGACCGCCGGATCGGTGAACTGCTGCGTGACGAACGAGCCGAGCAGGTACATGCCTGTCTTTTTGGCAGCCAGCGCCCTTGCCGCGTCCTGCCAGGTCTGGCCTAGTGCCGCAGGATCCTGGAAGGGCAGCAGGGCGGACCAGGTGTCGAAGACGTCTGTCACCTTCTTCTGGTCCCAGGACTCCTTGTGGGCACATAGATCCACGTGGAATTGGTAGCCGTTGAGGCGCATGTTGATGTAGTCGAACGTGCCCATGGCGGGCCAGCCGTCCTTGTCCGCAAAACCGATCGGGATGATGCCGTCGGCCTTCATCCTGGCCGCCAGGACCTTAAGGGCGTCGAAGGTTTCCGGCACCTCGTAACCCTTATCGGCCCACACGCTCTTCCGGTAGAAGAAACCCCACGGATAGTTGTAATTGGGGACGAAGTACATCTTCCCGTCCGGGCCGGTGGACGCCTTCTTCAGGGCGTCCGAGAAGTTGCTCCCGATCTTGGCCCAGACGTCATCAACGGGTGCCAGAAGCCCCTTGCTGGCATAGAACTGCATCCTGTAGCCGGCGAACCAGGTAAAGGCGTCGTCCGGCGAGCCCTGCAGGTAGGAGTTGATCTTGTTCTGGAAATCGTTGTGCGGCACCACGTTGGTGCGGACCGTCTTGCCCGTCTTCTGGGTGAAGGCATCGGTGACTGCCTGGTACGCCTTCTTGGGAACTTCGTCGGAGGAACCTGAACCGAACGACAGGCCGGAGGATTCCGAGCCTCCGGCGGACGGTCCGCTGCCTCCGGTGCACGCCGTCAACAGGGGCACGCCCGCCAGGCCGGCGGCACTCACGCCAATAGTTTTGAGGAATGTCCGCCGGACCGGCCCGGCGCTGGTGGACGCTTCCGGATGCGCTGCCATGATCTCTCCCGGGATGGAGTCTTGTGACATCTGTCACATATCACTGACTATAACCTCGCAAAAGGGAACAGGAAAGATCGATAAATAACACCTTGGGGTTCGGTCCGTGGGACCCCGGCAGGACAGCAAAAAGCAGGGCCCGCCCGGCGCTGAACCGCGCTCCGGACAGGCCCTGCCTGGCTCCGCTACTTCTTCAGGGATGCGGCGATCTGCTGCATGACGGTGTTGTCGGCGAGGGTGGTGGCGTCTCCGACGTCGCGTCCTTCGGCGACGTCCTTGAGGAGGCGGCGCATGATCTTGCCGGAGCGGGTCTTGGGCAGTTCGGGCACCACCAGGATGGTCTTGGGCTTGGCGATCGGGCCGATTTCCTTGCCCACATGGTTGCGGAGGTCCTGGACGATCTCGTCCCCGGAGTCCACGGCATCGCCGCGGAGGATAACGAATGCGACGACGGCCTGGCCGGTGGTTTCGTCGGTGGCGCCCACGACGGCGGCCTCGGCCACGGCCGGGTGGCTCACCAGGGCGGACTCGATTTCCGTCGTGGAGAGCCGGTGTCCGGAGACGTTCATGACGTCGTCCACCCGGCCCAAAAGCCAGACGTCGCCGTCCTCGTCCTTCTTGGCGCCGTCGCCGGCGAAGTACATGGTTTCGAAGCGGGACCAGTAGGTGTCTTTGAACCGTTCCGGGTCTCCCCAGATGCCGCGCAGCATCGCCGGCCACGGTTCGCGGATCACCAGGAAGCCGCCGTGCCCGTCCGGCACCGAGGCGCCGTTCTCGTCCACGACGTCCACGGCGATGCCGGGCAGCGGCACCTGCGCGGAGCCGGGCTTGGTGGCGGTCACGCCGGGCAGCGGGGCGATCATCTGGGCGCCGGTTTCGGTCTGCCACCACGTGTCCACGATCGGGGCTTTGTTGCCGCCGATGACGTCGCGGTACCACATCCAGGCCTCGGGGTTGATGGGTTCGCCCACGGAGCCCAGGACCCGGATGGAGGAGAGGTCGTACTTGTCCGGGATGTCCCGGCCCCACTTCATGAACGTGCGGATCGCGGTGGGGGCGGTGTAGAGGATGGAGACCTTGTACTTTTCCACGATCTCCCACCAGCGGCCCTGGTGCGGGGAGTCCGGGGTGCCTTCGTACATGACCTGGGTGGCGCCGTTGATGAGCGGGGCGTAGGCGACGTACGAGTGCCCGGTGACCCAGCCGACGTCGGCCGTGCACCAGTACACGTCCGTTTCGGGGTGCAGGTCAAAGACCGCCTTGTGCGTGTAGGCGGTCTGGGTGAGGAACCCGCCAGTGGTGTGCAGGATGCCCTTGGGCTTTCCGGTGGTGCCCGAGGTGTAGAGGATGAACAGCGGGTGTTCGGAGTCGTGCCCGACGGCGGTGTGCTCGGCGGATGCTGTCCCGACGGTGTCCGCCCACCAGTGGTCCCGGCCCTCGCGCCAGTCCACGTCCTGGCCGTTGCGTTTGACCACCACGACGTTCTGCACGGTGTGGCCCTCCTGCTCGAGGGCGGCGTCGACTGCGGTTTTCAGCGCGCTGGGCTTGCCCCTCCGGTAGGTGCCGTCCGCGGTGACCACAAGCTTGGCTTCGGCGTCCTCGATCCGGGACCTGAGCGCGTCGGCGGAGAACCCGCCGAACACCACCGAGTGCACCGCGCCGATCCGGGCGCAGGCCAGCAGCGTGATGACCGCTTCGGGGATCATCGGCAGGTAGACGGCCACCCGGTCGCCCTTGGCCACGCCCAGGGACTCGAAGGCGTTGGCGGCCTTCTTCACCTCGTCGGTGAGTTCCGCGTAGGTGTAGGAGCGGGAATCGCCCGGCTCGCCCTCGAAGTAGATGGCTACCCGGTCGCCCAGGCCGTTCTCCACGTGCCGGTCCAGCGCGTTGTAGGCCGCGTTGACCTCACCGCCCACGAACCACTTCGCAAACGGCGGGTTGGACCAGTCAAGGGCCTCGGTGAAGTCCTTGTTCCAGGTCAGCAGTTCGCGGGCCTGCTTGGCCCAGAACGCGGGCCGGTCGGCTGCTGCCTCTGCGTAGACGTCGGCGCCCACGACGGCGTTGGCGGCGAACTCCTCGGAAGGGGCAAACTTGCGGTTCTCATGCAGCAGGTTTTCAAGGGCATCGCCCTGCTGGCTGGGGGTGGCAGAGGTGGCCGTCGAGCCGGGGGTGTCCTGGGACATGGTGAACCTCATCATTCATCGATCTTTCCTGCGCGGTGCGCCGGTCCAGGCCATTGCCCCGCCGCTGCACGGCGTCGGGCAACGGCCCGTCACGGATAAACCGCAAAGAGCTGTTCCGAGACCAGACTAGCGCGTCAGGCATCCGCGCGTGGGCGGCGTCACATGAGGAGCCGTGAGCGGTGCCCATTTAGCGGTGAATGGTTCTTTGGGAGACCTGTGCCGCTTCTGTGAGCGCGTCGCACCGCGGCCAGTCAGCTAGTGAAGCACCCTCCACTTGGCTAGGCTGAGATGGACTCGTGACAGGGGCCGGAGGCAGCCAGACCGCTTGTGGTCAGGCTCCGGCCGTAGGGCGGAACCACGCAGCGGACACCCGTCCGGGCGCCGCCACGCTAAGGAGAACAGAATGAATCAGCAAAGCCAGCCCCAGCAGGGCTCGGCCCAGCCGGGCCAAGGCCAGGTACCGCTTGGGGCGGGACCGTCCGGGCGGCCGGAAGCGCACACTGCGGCCCCGAATTTCATGAAGCAGCAGGGTGTGCGGAATGAGGCCGTTGCCGGACCTTTCACCGTCCGGGACCTGACCGTCTTCGCGGCCACCCTAGTCCTCTTTATCGCATCACTGATTCCCATGTTCGCTGTGCGCTACAACCTGTGGAACCTCGGAAGCCTGTTCTTCCTGGGGCTCGGCGTGGTGCTGCCGCTCATTGTTGCGGCGTTGTTTGTGGCCCGCCGGCTTGCCCCCGAAACTAAGGTCCGCATCGGATCCCTCTCGGTGGACCAGTTCGGTTCTGTGGTGGCCTCGTTTGCGGTGGCCTTCTTCTTCCTGTCCGTTGCCGGCGCCTACGCGCCCAGCCTGCTCGTGGGCCTGATCGGCTCCCTCGTGCTGCTGGGCGCCACAGTGCTGGCCCGGTTCATCCCGTTCTTCGCCGGCGACTTCCTGGGCCGCCCCGACGTCCCGGCCCACATCATGGCGCGTGACTCGGCCGTTCCCGTGCGCAAGCCTAAAGCGCCGAAGGAACCGAAGGCTGCCTCTTCTACGCCGGCCGCTGCCACGCCCGGTGCTGCTTCTTCCACTAAGGGCGCTGTTTCGGCGGGTGCGGTGGCTGGCAGCGCAGTGGCCGGCGGTGCTGCGCCTAAGGGTCCTGAATCCCGCGGTCCTGTATCCCACGGTGCGACGGCGGTCGGCCAGCCGGGGCACGGTGCAGCCCAGGCCGCAACCGCTGCTGCCGGTGCCGGAACCGCTGGTGCCGGAGCCGCCGGCGCAGCGCCGGCCACGGGGATGTGGCCCGCCGCTAACGTGGCGAGCAGTGCCGCAGCGTCGCCGGAAACGGGACAGGCCGCCGTCGTGCCCTCCGCGCAGACCGCTGACGCCGCCGTTCAGGCGGGCACAGTACCGTCCGCCAAAGCTGACGCGGCCGCCGCGCAGCGGGCCGCCGCGGAGGCCGAGCAGACCCAACTGGACGGAGCCACGGCCGCCCCGGCGGCTGCCGAAGGAGCTCCGGCAGTGGAAGCGGCGGCCACGGAGGCGCCCGCAGCGGAAGCCCCGGTCACGGAGGGCAAGTCCGACGCTGCCGTGCGTGAAGCTGCGGAAGAGGCCGCGCGGGCTGCCTCGGCCACGCCTGCCACCGCCGTCCACCCGAGGGTGGACGTGCAGCAGCAGGTGCGGTCGCAGGAACCGATCGGTGCCACCGTCGACCCGGCAAGCCGGCCGGAGGAGTCCGAACATGAGCAGGTCCACGAGGCCTTCTGGTTCGCCGTGGCCCAGCACCGCACTGCCGTTGATGAGCGCACCGGCGCGCCGCTGTTCGGTATCGAACCCGGAGGCTGGGTTCTGGCACTGGAGGACCGCGGGGACGAATTCCTGGTCCAGCACACGGACGGCCGGGTGGGCGTCCTGCGCGATCTCAGCAACATCGAGCGCGGCTAGCCGGCCGCCGTGGCCGATTCCGCTTCGCGCCGGCGCGGCACGCCGGACATGCCGGCGGCACCTGCTTCCGGTGAGGCTCCGGCGGACATGCCTGCCGGGGAGGTTCCCGCTGACATGCCCGGGGGCCCTCCCTCGGATACCCTCCCCGCCGAAAGCGGGCCTGCGGCCAGCCCGCCGGCCCGCTCCGGCGAGTCGCCCCTGGCCCTGAAGCGCCGGGCGCGCAGGATCAACCGGGCCCTCGCCGAGCAGTACCCGTACGCTCACGCCGAGCTCGACTTCCGGAACCCCTTCGAGCTCCTCGTGGCCACGGTGCTCTCCGCGCAGACCACGGACGTGACGGTCAACCTGATCACGCCGAGGCTCTTCTCCCGCTTTCCCGACGCCCGCGCCATGGCGGAAGCGGACACCGCGGAGCTGGAAGCGATCATCAAGCCGACGGGTTTTTTCCGCGCCAAGACGCGGAACCTCCTCGCGCTGGCCAACCGGGTGGTGGACGAGTACGACGGCGTGGTGCCCGGGCGGCTGGAAGACCTGGTGACGCTGCCGGGCGTCGGACGGAAAACTGCGAACGTGGTGCTGGGCAATGCGTTCGGCATTCCCGGAATCACGGTGGACACCCACTTCGGCCGCCTGGCCCGGCGCTTCGGCTGGACCGACTCGGACGACCCGGTCCGGATAGAGTCCGACGTGGCGGAACTGTTTGAGCCCAGGGACTGGACCATGCTGTCCCACCGGGTGGTCTTTCATGGCCGGAGGGTGTGCCATGCCCGCAAGCCGGCCTGTGGGGCGTGCGCCGTGGCCAACTGGTGCCCCAGCTTTGGTTCGGGCGAGACGAACCCCGCCAAGGCTGCGAAACTGCTCAAGTACGAACTGGCGCCCGGAAGCGAGGAGCTTTTGGCCAGGCTGCGGGCCGAGACCCACCGCGCCGCCGAGATCCGGATGGAATCGCAGCGGAGGACTTCATGACGGCACGCCAGGACCTGGTGGACCTCGTTGAATCAATCAGGGCGGGCACGGGTCCTGCCCGGAATCCCTATTGGCGCAAGCTGACCGTTGACGAGTCCGTTGCCCGCAAGGCGGCCGTCCTGATCCTTTTCGGCGCCCTGGACGATGTGCCTGCAGCCTCCGGCAAGCCGCTCGTTGCTGCCGACTTGGACGTCCTGCTCCTGGAACGCGCCCACACCCTCGATGACCATCCAGGCCAGGTGGCCTTTCCCGGCGGCGGCATCCACCTGGGGGAGACTCCTGTGGAGGCCGCGCTTCGGGAAGCGGAGGAGGAAACCGGCGTGGATCCGTCAGGCGTCGAAGTGCTGGGTGCCCTGCCGGAACTGGCCCTCCCGCGCGGAAACTTTCTGGTGACCCCGGTCCTGGCCTGGTGGGCCTCGCCGTCGCCGGTCCGGGTGGTGGACTACGGAGAGTCCGCCCAGGTCTTCCGGGTGCCGGTCCGCGACCTGCTGGACCCCGAGAACCGCACCATGGCTGCCGTGACCCGCATGAACCAGACCTTCCAGAGCCCGGCCTTCAATGTGAACAGCCTGGTGGTCTGGGGTTTCACGGGCATGATCCTGAACGAACTGTTCGACCAGCTCGGCTGGGCTGTCCCCTGGGACAGGACCAGGCTTCACCCGCTGGACCTGTAGGCGGTACTGCTGGCTGGCAGTACCGCGGCCGGTGTTTCGGCCGGCTATCCTGCCAGTGTCAGTGCTGCGATTTCCGCAGATCCACCACCAGGCCGGTGGCGGCGTTTTCGCGCAATGCGTTGATGCCGGCAACTACTCCCGAGACGCTCTTGAACCGCGGCGACTCTGCCACGATGTTTCCGTCCCCATCCATGAGACGGAATTTGTAAGACTGATCGCTGTCCTGGTGAACTTCAAACTTGCCCGCCATTGGCGTGGAAACCCCCTGCTGATGCTTCGTTGCACGTGCCGGGCCAACTTATTGCCACTGCCCGGCCACCATAGACCTTAGTGGTCCACACCACACGAAGCGAACTACTGGCCGGTACATTACTCAGTACAAGCGCATGTTCCCTCTGTGGCGGATGTGACTTTTGCTTCTGGTGGGAAGGGACTACTCTCCTGCCGCCACACGGCCGTACGCGCCAGGCGGTGCCGTCCTGGGGCACTTTGGCGGTCCCGCCGTCGTGAATTACGACGGCGGCCGGCGCGTCGGGTGCCAAGTGCCCCATCCCGGGTTGGCCGCTTCTCCGGGCCTGGGTGTCTGCGGCTACTTCGCGTTGTCGTAGGAGTCGACGACGGCCACGCTCACCGGGAACTCGACCGGAATGGGGCCGAAGAGCAGCTCCTTGGCGGCGTTGGCTGCTTCTTCGATGGCCCGGATGCAGGCGTCCACGGCGGCGTCCGGGGCGTGGACCATGACCTCGTCGTGCAGGAAAAACACGAGTTCCCCGGTTGCTGAACCGTCGGCACGCATGGTGCGTAGCCGCCGTCGTAATTCAGCCAGCCAGCAGGCGGCCCAGTCGGCAGCCGAACCTTGCACGACGAAGTTGCGCGTGAAACGTCCGCGGGAACGCGCGATGGAGTCCGCGCGGCGCTGCTCCTCCGCCGAGGTGGACCGCTGGCTGAGGAACCACCGTTCCGACGGCGGCGGGCTGCTGCGACCCAGACGCGAGGTGACTGTCCTGCCGGCTTCGCCGTCCCGGGCCGCCCGCTCGACGAAGCCCACCGCACGCGGATAGGTCTTGGCCAGCTGCGGCATCAGGCGGCCTGCCTCGCCGGAGGTGGCCCCGTACATCGCACCCAGCAGGGCCATCTTCGTCTTGGCCCGATCGCCGCCGAAGCCCTTGGCAGCGATGCCCGCGTAGAGATCCTGGTCCCGGGCGGCCTCGGCCATGGTGGAATCCTGCGCGAGGGCGGCGAGAACACGGGGCTCCAGCTGGGATGCGTCGGCCACGATGAGCTTGTGCCCCGGGTCTGCGTGCACGGCGCCCCGGACCTGGCGCGGGATCTGCAGTGCCCCGCCCCCGCGTGACGCCCAGCGGCCCGACACCACTCCGCCCACCACGTATTCGGGCCGGAACCGGCCGTGCCGCACCCAGGCGTCCAGCCAAGCCCAGCCGTTGGCGGTGTGCAGCCGTGACAGTTTCTTGTAGGCCAGCAGGGGCGTGATGGCCGGATGGCTGGATCCCTTCAGCTCCCATTGCCGGGTTGATTTCACCTCGATGCCGTTGCGGTGCAGGGCGCGCATCAGCTCCTGCGGCGAATCCGGATTCAGTGACGGCGCGTTCAGCAGGCCCCGGAGTTCGGTGTTCAGGGCCTCGAGTTTGGCGGGGCGGTGGCCAAGCGGCGGCCGCGGGCCCAGGTGCTCGGCCAGGATGTGCTCGTGCAGCTCCTCCCGCCAGGGCACGCCGGCATGCTGCATCTCGGCCGCGACCAGGGCGCTGGCCGATTCGGCGGCGAGGAGGAGCTGGAGCCGCTGCTTCCGGTTGCCGTCACCCGCGGCGTCTGCTCCTGCGGCGGCCGGTCCTGCGGCCGGTCCTGCGGCTGCTGCGAGGGCCTCCTGCTGGACCGCATATTCCGCGCGCAGCTCGGCCAGGGTCTGCCGCGGTTGGGTTGCCGTGTCCGGGGCGTCGAAGAGGGCGCCCTGGTCCGCGGGCGGAGGGGGCGGCTGGAGCATCCGGGGCGGCTGCAGCTCGTCGTCCTGGGTGAGTTTCTCGGCGTTTTTGGCGTACGTCGTGTGGGCCGTGAACTCGGAATGGGCCAGGATGGCGCCGCACAGCGAGAGGTCGTAGCAGCGTTCCACGTCCACGCCCGCCGCCAGCAGCGCCGGGTACCAGTCCTGGGTGCGGTGCCAGATCCAGCGCGGGCGCCGCTTCTCGAGCTCGCGTACGACGGCGGCGAGCCCGTTGCCGTTGCCTGGTGCGGTTGGGGGTGCGGTCTGGGACGCCGCGGGTGGGCGGGCTTCCTGGTGGGCTCCCGTCGGGGTCAGCCGGACGATCCGTGGTTGCGGATTGGCGGGGTGGGGGAGACCCGCCGCCGTGAGTTCCTGGATGGCTGCGCCGTCGGGGTGGGCGGCGAGCAACAGATACATATGTCCAATTCTGCCTTGCTGCCACGCTGCCTTGCTGCCTTGCTGCCACTCTGTCTGGCGTCGTGGCCAGCCTCCCGTGCCCCACCGGATTGTCCGCAAGGTCCCGCCGCTCCTGTCCTTTGCCGTAAGTCCTCTGCCTCTTGTCCCCCACGGGAGGTGGGCTTTCCTCACTTGAGGCGGCGGCCGGTTTTCCACATACACTCATTCGTCTCTGACGGGCGGCCGGTCCTTTGGGCACAGTTGCTGCATGAGCACGCACCACGCCCGGAACCGGCGACTCCCATCAGACCCGGACACTGTGCTGCCGGGCACTGTGCCGCCGGAAGCCAAGCCGCCCGGTACTGCGGCGCCTGGTGCCGGCGGTCCTTGGGCAGATCCGGTGGGCGGTTTCCCGGATGGACCCTCACCGGCGCCTCGGAGCAGCCGGCGGCCGGCGGCCCAGCCCAGGCCGGCGCTGGTGGGGCCACTGACCGGTTCTGAACCCGGAACCTGGCTCCCCGGTGACGGCGGTGACGTCCTGCTCGTCACGGGCTTTGAGTTCCTGCGGGGGGAAGTGGAGCGGATTGTCGCGGCCGCCGGCGGACGGCTCCGGGTGGTCGACGACGTGGCGGAGGCCGCGCCATTCTGGGATTCCGCCGCCGACGTCCTGGTCGGCAGCGATGTCCGTGAACTGCCGCCCCGGCGCCGTGCCCCGGCCGTTCTCGTCGGGCTGAGCGGGGAAGGCGATACCCTCTGGCACCTGGGCGCTGCCTTGGGGGCACAACGGGTAGCCGTTCTTCCCGACGCCGCCGCGTGGCTGGCCGAGTACCTCAGCCGGTCACGTTCACCGGAGGCCGGAGGCCTGGTGCTCGGCATCACCGGGGGCTGCGGAGGGGCAGGTGCCACCACCGCGGCGGCGTGGCTCGCGCAGGCCGCAGCTGAACTCGGTGCCCGGGTCTTGCTCGTCGACGCCGATCCTTGGGGCGGCGGACTGGAACTGGCCCTGGCCGCGGAGGAATCTCCAGGTCTCCGCTGGCCGGACCTGGCCGACGCCAGTGGCAGCATTGACCCGCAGCAGCTCGCGGACGCCTTACCCGTCGCTGGCGGGTTCTCATTTCTGTCCTGGCCCGGAAGCAGGGAACGGCCGCCGCTCGTGGACCCGGTTACGGTTGGAAACGTCCTCGACGCCGCACGGCGGGGCTACGAGGTGGTGATTGTCGATATCGGCCGCAACGCCGAGCCGCTGCGCACGTTCGCCTGGGACTGCGACCGCCTCCTCGTCGTCGTACCGGCACAGCTGAAGGCTGCAGTCGCCGCCGCCCGGCTGCTGCAGGAGCTTCCGCCGGTGGAGTCGGCCCTGGTCATCAGGGGAAAGGCCGGGGTTGCTCTGGATGCCGCGCTGGTCGCCGAATCCGTGGGGCTCCCCCTGCACGGAGTGATGCCCGAAGTTCGGGGGACGGCCTCGGCCACCGAGCTGGGCCGCCTGCTCGACCAGGGCAGGCGGAAGAATGTCCGGCGTTTCGCCTCGTCGGTGCTGGGCCTCCTCGCCGGCGACCTGCAGGCCGGGGAGCTCCGGTGAGTGCTCATCTGGGAGTGCCCGGGCCCGGCGCCGATACCGGCGGCCGCGCCGCCCCAGGGTTTCCGGGTGTACCTGCCTCCCGCGCCGCGCTCGCGGAGACTGCCGGCCGCCGTCGTGCCGCCCGGGTCCTGGACGCCGGGCTTCTCGAAACCGTCCGCGAGTCGGTCATGGCCGACGCCGGGCCGGTGACCCCGTCGCGGGTGGCGGCCGCGGTGCAGGCCACCGGGAAGCTGCTCGGCACAGCCGGTTCCCTCGCCGCCGCTGAACGCATCAGCGCTGAGCTCAATGGCCTCGGGCCGCTGCAGCACCTGGTCAGGGACCCGTCTGTCACCGACATCTTCGTGAACGCCCCGGACTCCGTCTGGCTGGACAGGGGCCGCGGCATCGAACGGACATCCGTGACCTTCGCGGGGGAAGCCCAGCTCAGGGCCCTTGCCGCCAGGCTGGTGGCATCGGGCGGCAGGCGGCTGGACGACGGATCGCCATGCGTGGATGTGCGGCTCGAGGGCGGCTACCGGGTCCATGCCGTCCTGCCGCCCATCTCGGCGGCTGGCACACTGCTCAGCATCAGGATCCGGCGGGAACAGGTCTTCACCATGGACGAGCTCCGGGACGGGGGCATGTTTGGGCCGCTGGTTCAATGCGTTCTGGAACGCATGGTGGAGCAGCGGCTGAGCTTCCTGGTCAGTGGAGCCACCGGCTCCGGAAAAACGACCCTCCTGTCCACGCTGCTGGGGCTCTGCCATCCGGGGGAGCGGCTGGTCCTGATTGAGGATGCCTCAGAGCTGAACCCGGTGCACCCGCACGTGGTCTCGCTGGAGTCGCGGCACGGCAACCTCGAGGGAGGCGGCGCCGTGGACCTCGGCGAACTCGTTCGCCAGGCCCTGAGGATGCGTCCGGACCGCCTGATTGTGGGAGAGTGCCGGGGTGCCGAGGTGCGTGAGCTCCTGACGGCCATGAACACGGGCCACACCGGAGGCGGCGGCACCATCCACGCCAACGCCGCCGGCGCGGTTCCGGCCCGGCTCACCGCTCTCGGAGCCCTGGCTGGGCTTGGGCAGGATGCGGTCCGGCTGCAGGTGGCCAGTGCCCTTGACGTGGTGGTGCATGTGGCCAGGTCGCGTCATGGACGTTACGTCGCGTGCATCGGCGTCCTGGCTGAGCGGGCAGGTGGCCTCGACGTCGCCGTGGCCTTGGACCATTCGGCCGCCGGCCCGGTTCCCGGGCCGGCGTGGGAAATCCTAGCCAAGCGCCTGGCCCTTGATCCGGGCTTAGCCCTGAATCCGCGCCTTGCCCTGGATGCAGGCACTGTCCCCGCAGCAAGCGGTGCCTCCGACGCTGGCCACGTACGCGGCTCCATCCCTGCCAGCGACTCCGACCCCGCCCCCAATGCCCGCTTGGCAGGGCCCGCGGCTTTCGGTCCGGCGCAGTCGCCGCCGCGTGCGGAAGCAGTCTCATCGGGTCAGGACCGTCCGGGAATCACGGGTGAAAAACGCGGAGCCCGCAGGGCAGCAGCATGACCGCGGTCTTTGTTGGCGTACTGGCCCTTGCGGCGTGGCTGCTCCTGAGCGCGTCGCGTGGGCCACTTCGGCGGGCACGCAGCACCTTCGGCCCGCGTGGCGCAACCGGCGGCCGTGTCCGCCGCAGCGGCGGACCTGGCACGACGGGCCGGGGCGGGTTGGGCCTCGCCCGGGGCCGCCGCAAGGAGACCGCCGTGTCCCTAACGGTAGTGGCTCAGCAGCTGGCTGCCCTGCTGAAGGGTGGTCGGTCTCCTTCGCGCCTGTGGGATGAACTGTGGCAGCTCTACGTGGAGCAGGGGTCCGCGGATGACGACGCCCGCCAACCACGGCTCAGCGCCGGATCGGCAGCAGTACTGTCAGCCGCCCGGGGAGCGGCCCTGCGGGGAGCACCGGTGGCGGACGCAATACGATCAGCAGGTCTGCCCTCGCGTCCTGGAGTCGGTGGCCGAGAGCCGCGGATCTGGGCTGAGCTGGCAGCCTGCTTCGACATAGCAGCCGCCAGCGGCTGCCCGCTGGCTGACGTCCTGACGCGCTTCGCGGCTCAGCTGGAGGTTGAGGACGACGCTGAAGCAGCCCGGCAGACGGCGCTTGCCGGACCGAAGGCGACGGTGGCACTGCTGACCTGGCTCCCCCTGCTGGGACTGGGACTGGGTGTCTGCCTAGGCGTGGACCCGCTGGCGATGTTGCTGGGCACGCCGTTCGGGCTGGCTGCGCTGGTCGCGGGCATCGGACTGACCGTTGCTGGCCGCATTTGGTCCGCGCGGCTCGTCCGGGCAGCGGCCGGCGAGGCTGCGCCATGAAGACCAGCCACCCGGGCCGCCGCTGCATGACCGGACCGGGCCAATGAGCGGATCGGTTCTGGCGGCTGCCCTTATCTCCCTGGCACTCGCTGCCGCCGCAGGCCTGGCTTTCAGTCGAACCGCTCACGGGAGATCAGGCCTCCTCCGCCAGCGCGGCGGGGCGGCGGGCAACGGCATTGCGGATAAGGACGAGGACTCTCAGCATCGGGCAGCGCAGTCCCCAGGATTGCGCGATGTCGCCATGATGCTCGAACTGATTGCCGCCATGCTCCATGCAGGTGCGGGTATCGGACGAGCCCTGGAACTGGTGGCCGCCGCGGCCGCACCCGAGTACGGCCGCGCCCTGCGGCCGGTCGTGGGAGCCATGGCCATTGGCGCCGACTGGGAGACGGCCTGGCGGAGTTCAGACGTGCGCTCGCCGGAGATACTCGCACTGCGGGATGCCTTGGGCTTCGCCGCGCTGACTGGTGCGCCGTCATCGTCCATCCTTTATGCCCAGGCCGCCAGAATGAGGCGGGAACGCTTCCGGGCCGCGGAGAAGCGCGCGGCCTCCCTTGGAGTCAAGCTGGTGGTTCCGCTGGGGCTATGTTCACTGCCGGCCTTCATATGCCTCGGAGTCGTTCCAGTGCTGCTCGCCCTGGTCCCTTCGGGCAGCTGAGTCCCCTCAGGCAGCTGAGTCTTTTCGCGCAGCGAAGCACGGTTGGTGCGTGAGGCCGCGCCGCAATCTCTTGCGCTTTTTTCCCCGTCAAGCTGACGCCACAAACCGTTTTGCACTGCCACGTATGTAGCGCTGCCATGCATTACCGCTCCCTCGTATTTCGACGTTGCCGCCCGGGCAGACTGCCCGTGCGGCCGCCGCGGATACACAGGTACTCTCCCTCCACATGCGGCCGATCTGCCCGCTTTTCCACTTAGGGAAGGTCAAGTCTTACCGGTCCGGGCGGCGGACGGGAGAGTCGAATGCACCGGCAACTCGCCGGGACTCCAGAAAGGAAAATTCATGTCCCTCAACCACCACACCTCGGGTGAAGCTGCCCGGCCCTTGCACCAGGAATCCGAAGATGCCGATGTGCTGGAGATCTACCCGGGAGCCAGCATGGCACCACGGGTGAAGCCAGGGCCACGCAGGCGTCTCATGGGCTCGGAAGCCGGCATGGCGACTGCCGAATATGCCATCGCCACGCTGGCGGCGGTAGGCTTCGCCGGGATCCTGGTGTTCATCCTGCGAAGCGACGAAGTCCGTGGCTTCCTGCTCAACCTGATCCGTACGGCGCTGGCCCTGCCGTGACACCCGCTCCGCAGACCCCGGAGACGGCCGGACTTGTGTCCTGCCGGCAGCACAGGAACGCAACAGAAGATGAGGCCGGCAGCCGCGGACAGGGGAAGGCCAGCGCCGCCCAGAGCGACGACGGGAACAGCCGCGGTGCGGTGACCGCTGAGTTTGCGGTCGCTCTTCCGGCGGTCCTGCTGCTTCTGGCGATGCTGCTGGCGGGGTCTGCGGCGGGGATCACCCAGCTGAGGCTGGAGGATGCGGCGCGGGCTGGCGCCAGGGCCCTCGCCAGGGGCGAGGACCCCGCCGCCGTCGACGGTATTGTGCGGAAGCTGGCAGGTCCTTCGGCGTCGTCGGCAGTGATGCCCGGCGGCGAATGGATGAGCGTCACAGTGTCCGACCGGGCGGCGGGACCCGTGGGACGCATGGTGCCTTGGACTCTGACCGCCAGGGCCGAGGCGCGCAGCGAAACGGCAGCATCGGCCCCGCCTCCGGGGACGGTGCGGGCGGCACCGGCCGGGCTTGGTCACGGCGTTCCTGCCGGGCGGCCCCTGTGAACCGGCGGCACAAACAGCCCCTTGAGCAGCACCAACGGCCCCTTGGGCGGCTCAGGAATCGGGTGCTGGGAGTCGGCTCCGAACGCGGATCAGGCACTGTGCTGGCGGCGGGGCTCGGCATGGTGGTTGTCATGGTCATGTCCCTGCTCCTGCTGCTGGCGCAGGCGTCGGCAGCAGCGTCCAGGGCCGCCGCCGCGGCCGACCTCGCCGCGTTGGCCGCGGCTGACGCGCTCCGCGGTGTTTCAGCGGGGGAGCCCTGCCTCGTGGCTGCCGCGGTGGCTGCCCGCCACAAAGCAACGCTCACCAGCTGCACCGCGGGAGGCGACCAGTCCGTCGAAGTCAGCACAGAGCTGCCTGCCGGGCCCCTCCTGGGCGTCGCCACCGGCCGTGCCAGGGCGGGACCGCCGCCCTGACAGAGGCGCTGTTCGCCACCCGGACCGTGTTCGTTTCCCTAGACCGCGTTCGGCGCCGCCGCGTCCGCCCTGGATTCCTGTGGCGCTGCCGCGTCCCGCGCGTCCTTCAGCAGGACATCAATCAGCGTGACGGCTGCGTCCTTGTCCAACGGGTTGTTTTTGTTGCCGCATTTCGGCGACTGGACACAGGAGGGGCATCCGGATTCGCACTCGCAGGCCTCGATCGCGTCCCGCGTGGCCGACAGCCACACCTTGGCTTTCTCGAAGCCCCGCTCGGCAAAGCCAGCGCCGCCTGGGTGCCCGTCGTACACGAAAATGGTCGGCACACCGGTGTCGGCATGGATTGCCGTCGAAACCCCGCCGATGTCCCAGCGGTCGCTCGAGGCAACCAGCGGCAGCAGTCCGATGGCGGCGTGCTCGGCCGCGTGAAGGGCTCCCGGGAACTGCGCTTCGATGAGTCCGGCGCCTGTGAGCGACCGGTTCTCCACCACAAACCACACGGCCTTCGTAAACAGGTCCCTGGCTCCCAGTTCGAGGGGTTCCTCGCCCAGGACTTCGTTGGATATCAGGGCCTTCCGCTGAAAGGAGACCACTTGCGTTGTGACCTTGACGTCCCCGAAGTGCACCGCAACATCACCCCACTGTTCCGTCCGCTGGGTCTCGAGCACCTCGATCTGCGTGATGTCCCGGGCAGTCGTGTAGTAGTCGGGGTTGGCCCGGCGTACCACCACGCAGTGATCGTCCTCGTTCAGGTCCTCCACCACGTAGCTGGCGCCCTGGTGGACGTACACGGCCCCCGTGTGGGCCTGGTAGTGCGTCTGCGGCGAATCCATGGTTCCCAGCAGCGAACCCGTGTCGGCATCCACGATGCTCACCGGCCCGCCGCCGTCGGCCCGCAGGTTCACCATGGCGGCCGCGCTTTGCGGGTGGGTCCAGAACCAGCCGGCCGGGCGCCGCCGCAGGTACCCCTGTGCCACCAGCTGCCCGAGGAGTTTCTCGGCTGTGGCTCCGAACAACGGCAGCTCGGCCACGCCGAGCGGGAGCTCAGCCGCCGCGGCACAGAGGTGCGGCCCCAGTACATAGGGGTTGGACGGATCAAACACAGTCGCCTCAACGGACACATCGAAGATGGCTTCCGGATGATTGACCAGGTAAGTGTCCAGCGGATCATCGCTGGCCACGAAGGTGGCAATGGCGTCCTGTCCGGCGCGGCCCGCCCGGCCGATCTGCTGGAAAAGGGAGGCCCTGGTGCCGGGCCAGCCCGCCACCAGCACGGCGTCGAGCCCTGAGATGTCGATGCCCAGTTCGAGGGCCGAAGTACTCGAAATGCCCAGCAACTGCCCGGTCCGCAACGCCCTTTCCAAGGCTCGGCGTTCCTCCGGGAGGTATCCGGAGCGGTAGGCCGCCACCCGTTGCGGCAGGCTTGGGTCGACTTCGTCCAGGAGCCGCTTGGTGATGGAAGAGATGGTTTCGGCGCCGCGCCTGGACTTGATGAAGGCGATGGTCCGGACCCGAGACGAGACAAGGTTCGCGAGAAGGTCGGCGGTCTCGGCCACTGCGGTCCGGCGTTCCTTGGCCCCGTTTTCGCCGCGCACTTCGCTGAGCGCGGGTTCCCAGAACGCCACTGTCGTGGACCCGTGCGGCGATGAGTCTTCCGAGACTGCCTGGACGGGGGCGCCAATGAGCCGGCCAAAGGACTTTTCCGGTTCGGAAGCGGTGGCGGACGCCGCGATGAACACCGGTCCGGCGGAGCTGCCATCGGCCGCGTAGTAAGCGCAGATGCGCCGCAGCCGGCGCATCAGGTTGGCCACGTGGGAGCCGAAGACACCACGGTAGCTGTGCGCCTCGTCCACGATCACGTAGCGCAGGCGGCGGAAGAACCCCGCCCACCAGGCATGGTTCGGCAGGATGCCGAAGTGCAACATGTCGGGGTTAGCCAGAATGAAGTTCGCGTGGTCGCGGATCCAGCGGCGGGAGGCCTGGTCGGTGTCGCCGTCGTAGGTTTCAGCCCGGACGGTAGGCAGGTTCAGGGACCGGATCGCCGCGAGCTGGTCAGCAGCCAGGGCCTTGGTGGGGGAGAGGTAGAGCGTCACCGCGCCGTCGTCGTGGATTTTTCCGGGGTCCGACAGGACGCGTAGCTCGGACCGGTGAATCGCATCCAGCGCCGGCAGTTGGTAGGCCAGGGATTTCCCGGACGCCGTCCCGGTTGCAATCACGACGTGTCCGCCGCCGTGGGCAATGTCCGCCGCCCGGATCTGATGCCGGTAGGGCTGATGGATGCCGAGTTTGCCGTAGGCCGCGACAAGGTCCGGGTGTGCCCAGGCCGGCCACGGTTCGTGCACGGCGTTGCGGGCCGGAATGGTCCGCACATGCCGAAGCTGCTCCGGGTCCGGGCCACGGCCCAGCAACGGAATCAGCGAGTCATGGGGGTTCACCCCAACATTGTTTCATCCGGGCAAAAATCGCCGGCACGGAACGGCGAACGGCGCAGACGAGCCGCCCGCTACGGAACCCGGTATGGAGGACGATGCGGCGGAGGGTCAGACCACGGAGAGGTCGGAGCCCTCATCGGAAGCGGAGAGCATCAGGACGTGGCACACCGAGGACCAGCCCAGATGTGAATACAGCTTCTGCCCGTCCAGGGATGCCAGCAGGAGACCGTCCTCCACATCGTGCGAAAACGCCTGCGCTGCCAGCGCCTTCATGATGAAGCTGCCCAGGCCCCGGCGCTGGAAGGAGGGTTCGGTGACGATCTTGTCGAACACCGCGGTGCCGTTGATGACCACCACGCGGCCGCTCACGGCCAGCGTGTCGCCGGATCGTACTTCGGCAAAGTGGACACCGTCAGACTCCCACGTTTTCAGGGACAGATCGTCGTCCGAAAGCCACGGGTCCTCTGAGTCCTGGGTTTCCATGTCCACCACCATCATGGTCTGGGACGCTGATGTGGCGTTGAGTTTGTGTTGTTCAGCCAGGAGTTTGTAGCGTCCCACATCATTGGTCAGGATGGTCAGGACCCGCTTGGGGGCCTCGGCAGTCTTTGCCGCCAGGTCCGCGAACTCGGCGTCCGTAGGATCAGAGGCGAAGTATTCCCAGTCCCCGGTCGTGTCCGCGCGCAGGGCGGCGGGGAACCGTCCCTCGGTACGCGTCTCATAGCCCCGGCAACCAGCCCAACCGGCTACCCAGACTTCAAGCAGATGAGTGATGTCTCCAACCATGGCTTCTGGCGTCATGTGATGAGAGTATTCCAGCGCTGTCATAAGCAACAGGGCTTGGGCGCTTGCTTATGCAATTGTGATAGGAGGCTCTTCCCGGGTCCGAATCCGTCCCCGGCGGCCACCAAGTACCCTTAAATACGTGGCTTTGAACCGAATCGTACTCTTTTACGGCTTTACTCCCATTGCGGACCCGGACGCTGTTCGGCTCTGGCAGCGTGCCCTGTGCGAAAAGCTGGGCCTGACCGGACGGATCATCATCTCCAAGGACGGCATCAACGCCACCGTCGGCGGGGAGATCGGGGCCGTCAAGCAGTACGTGAAAACCACCCGTGAATACCGGGGCTTCCACGGTATCGACGTCAAGTGGTCCGACGGCGGTGCGGAGGACTTCCCCCGCCTGAGCGTCAAGGTCCGCGACGAGATCGTCTCGTTCGGTGCGCCCGGCGAACTGAAGGTGGACGAAAACGGCGTCCGGGGAGGCGGGACCCATCTGCAGCCCGAGGAACTCCACGAACTCGTCGACGCGAGGAAGGCCAGCGGCCAGGACGTCGTGTTCTTTGACGGCCGCAACGCCTTTGAAGCACAGATCGGCAAGTTCAAGGACGCCGTCGTCCCTGACGTCGCCACCACCCACGACTTCATCACCGAGCTCGACTCCGGCAAGTACGACCATCTCAAGGACCAGCCCGTCGTCACGTACTGCACGGGAGGCATCCGCTGCGAGGTGCTGTCCAGCCTCATGGTGAACCGCGGCTTCAAAGAGGTGTACCAGTTGGACGGCGGCATCGTGCGCTACGGTGAAAAGTTCAAGGACCAGGGCCTCTGGGAAGGCTCCCTGTACGTCTTCGACAAGCGCATGCACCTCGAATTCAGCGAGGATGCCAAGACCATCGGCGAGTGCGTCCGGTGCCAGGCGCCCACGAGCAAGTTCGAGAACTGCTCGAACCCGAGCTGCCGCACGCTCACCCTGTACTGCGCCACGTGTGCGGCCGACCCGGAGACGCTGCGCTGCCCGGACGGCTGCGCCGCCTGAACTGCAGGGACCTCGGTAAAGCCGGTGCGTCAGATCCGGCTGATCCGGTAGGCGAAATTGGCGTCCGAGCGCGCCTCTACCGTCACCCGAAGCACGGAGTCCTTGGACAGGTGCACCACATTTACGCGGGAGGTGCCGCAACGGAGGCTCAGGTCAACCAGGGCGAACTCGGCGTCGCGGACTGTGAATGAGACCCGGCGCTCGCTCCGGCAGGCGAGAGTGAGGGAGTACGTGCCGCTCGGCAGCTGGCTGGTGGACTCCGTCTTGCTGTGTCCCCTTTCAACGCTGCCGTAGTTCGTATTGAAAACCTGTCCCTCGGCGTCAGGCATGACTTCCTTCGCCCATTCGGTGAGCTCCTCGCCCGACACCGGCACGTTCTCCAGGGGATCACGCGGCAACACGGGATCCGTCACCACGGGGCCGGCATCATCCGGAAGTTCGCCCCGGCCGTCGTCGTAGCTGTATTCACAGCCGCCCAGGACGGCTGCCACCAGCACAAAGAAAAGCACGACGGCGGCTGCCGGCGCCCGCAGCCAAAGCGTGCGTCGCGACCGCCCCAGGAAACGATGCGCGGAGGCCATCCGCACCGTGGGCATACCCCGACTTTAGGCCTGCAGGAGGCGCCGGTACAGATGGCAATCCCGGGAAAAATTCTCCCTGGCTGTCCCGGAGCTGCGGGATCCATGCGGCCCCGCCGCCAATGGGGTCCCGGATTAGCGCGCCGGAACCAGGTGGTAGGCGTACAGGAGCGGCGCGTCCACGCTGGAGGTGCTGATCTCCATTCGCCCGGCCTTCGGTACCGTGATCGATGCGGTTTCGAGGCTGCCGTTGCAGGCCGCTCCGGCTTCCGCCAGTTCCCTGCCGGCGAGCGTAACCGCGAAGAACGCCTTCCCGCCGCCGTCGCAGGTAATGGTCAGCGTGTAGTCGCCCGCCGGAACGCTGGCCGCCGTCTGGATGATCCGGTCCCGGTTGAGGATCTTGCCGGCGTCCTCCAGCACTGCCTGGCCGTCGGAGGGCAGCGCGGTGGCCCGCCACTGCGGAACATCGGCATTTTCGATCGACACCACAGGGGAGCAGGCAGCAACTGCCAGAACCATGACGGCGGACGCGGCCGCCCTGCTCAGGGCACGGGAAATCAGAGGAGAACGGTCAGGCATGACTTCAAACTTACCCGTTTGAGGTGCTGCTGGTTTCCGATCCCCTCCTCCCGCTCCGCCGCGAGGCCACAAAAGAGACAAGTCTGTCTGCCTCAGCCAGCACTTTGGCCACGCCTGCGGAGGTCACCAGCACCTGCTTGCCCCGGGACTCCAAGCTCACGGGGATGACCGTGGTCCGCGCCGCGGTGCCGGGCGGTACCGCAGTTTCGTGGTGTGGGGGCTGCGGTTCCGGCCGCTGCCGTTCCGTGGGTTGGGTTTTCGCAGCCTCGCGCCTGGCACTCTCCTCGGACAGGGTCAGGGCATCGATCTTGGCGCCACCGATCTTGTCCAGCATCTCGTAGTCCTCGTCAGTGCACAGGTCACTGGCCGCAAGGTGCTTCAGTGCGACCAGGCCCACGATTGCTCTGCTGAAATCGCGGTCCATGGCAAGGTCGATGGCCCACTGGGTCCGCTTCCACCACTGGTCTCGCCGGTCCGCCCCGCGGCGCTGCGCGAGTGTGCGCCAGGCGATCCAGCCGGCAATGACGGCGGCCAGCAGCGGGGCGAACGCCGCCGCGTACCGCAGCCAATCGGGATCGGCCGCCACGGCCTGGGTTGCGAGCATGGCCCAACTGTAGCTTCAGGCGCCGACAATAATCAGGCGCGGACGGTAGTGATGACAGTGGAAATAGACTTGGCCGGTGACCGAACCAATGCACTTCACCGCCGGCAACACTCCCGACGCACCGCGCAGCGACCTGCCCGACCTCCTGCAGGCGCTGGCCTCAGACCTCCGCGGGGTGGGCTACACCCTCGAGGGTGTAGCGGACCTGCTGGGGGACTCCGCGTACGCGGCCCTGAACCGGGATCAGCTCATCCCGGCGCTGATCGCGACTGAAGCAGCAGCCGCCGGCGGGCCGCGCACCGCAGCGCTGGCCGCCGTCGTGCGTTTCTGGCTTTTGGCCGTTCCGCAGGAAGTGGAGGTGCTCGACGGCGCGCTGCCCAGGACCCGCGCCGAAGGCCTGGCGGCGCTTGGACTGGCGAAAATCACGGGGAGCGAGGTGGCCGCCGACGCTGACCTGCGCCCCTACGGCTGGGAGTCGGTCGGGAATGGCGGCGTCGAAATCTGGGTGGCCAGCGACCTCGCCGCGCACCAGCGGCCCGGCGTCCTCCGGCACGACCACGTCCTGGGCATCGGGCAGGCATCCACCACCCTTGTCCAGACCACCATCCGCCGCCCTGCCGAAAGAGCACTGGACCTGGGCACCGGCTGTGGCATCCAGACCTTCCATCTCCTGCAGCACAGCGGCCACGTCACCGCCACTGACATCTCGGAGCGTGCCCTCGCATTCACGCGTTTCAACCTCCTGCTCAACGCCGAAGCCCTGGCCATTGATCCGGCGCGGCCGGAAGATCGGGTGAGCCTGCGGCTCGGTTCGCTCCTCGAGCCTGTTGCCGGCGAGGTTTTTGACCTCGTCGTGTCCAATCCGCCCTTCGTCATCACACCGCGCACCGCGGGGGAGGCCGCGGCCGACCAGTTCACCTACCGCGACGGCGGCCTGCCGGGGGACGACATCGTCGCGTCGCTCATCCGCTCCCTGCCCGAGGTGCTAGCCCCGGGCGGAACGGCCCAGCTTTTGGGCAACTGGGAGATACCGGAGGGTGCGGCGTGGGATGAGCGGCCGCAAAGCTGGGCCGGTCGGGACACGGACGCGTGGTTCATCCAGCGCGAACAGGTGGGGCCGGAGCAGTACGCCGAGACCTGGCTGCAGGACGCCTCGGAAAGCCGGGACCGCCGGCACTACCAGGAGGCCTATGCCGCGTACCTGGCGGACTTCGCGTCGCGGAATGTCGGCGGGATCGGCTTCGGCATGGTCTTCCTGCGCCGGCCGGCAGGTGAGCGGCGGATCCGCCGGTTCGAGGAGATCACCTATCCGATTGAACAGCCTGTCGGGCCCCATCTGGGGGCGGCGGTGGAGCGGGCCGACTGGCTGGCGGCCCACGACGTGACGGCGGCGCACCTTCTGGTGGCCGAGGACGTCACCGAGGAGCGCCACCAGCGCCCCGGGGCCGAACACCCCGGCGTCATCCTGCTGCGCCAGGGAGCTGGCCTCCGCCGCACCAACCTGCTGAGCACCGAACTGGCGGGCTTTGTCTCCGCGTGCGACGGCGACCTGACGGCCGGGCAGATTATCGGCGCCCTTGAGGCGCTGCTGGGCGGGATGGAGGGGTTCGACGGCGATGCCTTCCGCAGCGGCCTGCTGACCGACGTGGCCAATCTGGTCCGGGACGGATTCCTGCTGCCTGTTTCTCCGGACTGAAGGGAGCGCGCAGGCGCTCTCAGTTAAGCAGGCGCATTCAGTTAATCAGTGCGCGGCCCATCCCCGGCGCAGGGACGTCGATGGTGAAGCCGCACATGCAGCGGTAGGTCACGGCGTCGGCGGCCCCCACGGCCTTCATGGAGCGGATCAGGCGCTGGCCGTCCACCCGAATGGCCATCTCCAAAGAGAATTCCTGATCCAGACGCTTCATGGACCGGCGGCAGTGCCGCGGGGTGCCCGTTGCCGCCAGCAGGGAGCTGTCGGTGGCCGTGCCCGCGTCCAGGCTTGAGCCTGTCCGTTCTCCGGCGGACGGGGCTGCCGGCATCAAAGTGTCTTCGTCGAGGGTAATCATGGTCATCCTTTGGGCTTCTCACGGGGCTGCCAACACTGGCGGCCCCGCCGCGAACTGCTTGCGGGAGGTCTGTTTACGCCTGTAAGCAAAGCATGCTTAGTATTTCCGGGGCAAGCCGACCGGGCCGGGGCCGCGGATATCAAGCATTTCTTTCACAGCTCCCTGGTGCTGCGTAAACTGATGAAGTGAGTACTGACACGCCGTCCCCGGGACCGGCGCCGGAAGCCGCGCCGCGTCGCAGGAGCCGGCCGGAAAAGAAGGTGGAAATCACTGACCCCAAGGCGATCCGGGCCCTGGCCCATGCCGCCCGCCTGGAGGTTATCTCCGAGCTGTACTCCACGCAGTCCAGCCGTACGGCCACGGAACTTGCCCAGCAGACCGGGCTCACCCCCAGTGCGATGAGCTACCACCTGCGGGCACTGCAGAAGTGGGGCATCGTGGTCCCCGCCGAGGCATCGGCCGACGCCCGTGAACGCCGGTGGAAGGCGGCGGGCACGGACTTTGCGATCAACTCCGGCGGGGCGGTGGCCGGTCCGGACTTCGCGGTGATCGACCTCGAACTGGACGCATTCCGGCGCCGCGCCAGCTCCTATGCCCGGGCCCGCGACGAACAGCGCAAGCGCGGTGAGTCCGCCGAGCCGGCGTCGGCTGTGCTGCTCGCCAACAACCTTCTTTATCTGACCGCCGAGCAGCGCAGTGAACTGACGGAAAGGGTCTTTGAGCTGCTCCGGGACTACGAGCTGGAGGATCCCAACTGCATTCCACCGGGCGCCGAGCGGATCGCCACACTGTGGTCAATGATTCCGGACGACCGCACCCTGCCAGGGGCCTCCGGCGGCCGCGGCAGCACCTGACAGGCGCGGCGGACGGGCGCGTGCCGGCCTGCAGGGACCGGCCCGGGCGGTGGGCAGCCACGGCCGTGACGGCGGCCACCGTTTTCCACATGACAGCGCAGAATTCTGCAAAATATGGTGAACTAGGCCAGTATGGGCTGATCTGCCCGAGCAACCTTTTTCTGTAGGAGCACTGTGCCAAGCAAGGCCAAAACCGGCAAGAAACTCGTGATCGTGGAGTCTCCGGCCAAGAGCAAGACCATCGCCAAGTACCTGGGCGAGGGCTTCATCGTTGAGGCCTCCATCGGTCACATCCGCGACCTGCCGCAGCCGTCCGAGCTCCCCGCGGACCTGAAGAAAACCTCCCTGGGCAAGTTCGCCGTCGACGTCGAAAACGACTTCAAGCCCTATTACGTGGTGTCCCCGGACAAGAAGAAAAAGGTGGCCGAACTCAAGGCCCAGCTCAAAGACGCCGACGCGCTCTATCTCGCAACCGATGGGGACCGCGAGGGCGAAGCCATCGCGTGGCACCTCCTGGAGGTCCTGAAGCCCAAGGTCCCCGTGTACCGGATGACCTTCGGCGAAATTACCAAGGAAGCCATCCACCGCGCCATGGACAACCTCCGCGACGTCGATGCCGCCCTGGTTGACGCGCAGGAAACCCGCCGCATTTTGGACCGTCTCTACGGCTACGAGATCTCCCCGGTGCTGTGGCGCAAGGTAGCGCGCGGGCTGTCCGCCGGCCGCGTGCAGTCCGTGGTCACGCGCATGGTGGTGGACCGCGAACGCGAGCGTATGGCGTTCAGGTCCGCCTCCTACTGGGACCTGACCGGGCAGTTCGGTGCCGACGCCGGCTCCTTCAAAGCCAAACTCGCCGCCGTTGACGGCGCCAAGGTGGCCACCGGCCGGGACTTTAACGACGACGGCGAACTCACCTCGCGCAATGTTGCGCACCTCAACGAGGAACTCGCCACCTCGCTGGCCGCCGCCCTGCAGGACGCCGACTTCCGCGTCCGCTCGGTGGACACCAAGCCGTACACCCGCCGCCCCGCCGCGCCCTTCACCACCTCCACGCTGCAGCAGGAGGCCGGCCGCAAGCTGCGGTTCTCGTCCAAGAGCACCATGCAGATCGCCCAGCGGCTGTATGAGAACGGCTACATCACCTATATGCGTACGGACTCCTCGGCTCTGAGCGACGAGGCCGTCACGGCCGCGCGCCGCCAGGCTGCCGAGCTGTACGGTCCCGAATACGTTCCGCAGTCGCCCCGCGTCTACACCAGTAAGGCCGCCAACGCGCAGGAGGCCCACGAGGCCATCCGTCCCGCCGGTGACTCGTTCCGCACTCCGGCCCAGGTGGCCAAGCAGCTTAGCGGCGACGAATTCCGCCTGTATGAGCTGATCTGGAAGCGCACCGTCGCCTCCCAGATGGGCGACGCCAAGGGTTCCACCGCCACCATCCGGCTGGGCGCAGTGGCTGCCGACGGACGCGACGCCGAGTTCTCCGCCTCCGGTACGGTCATCACGTTCCCCGGCTTCCTGGCCGCCTATGAAGAGGGCAAGGACGAAAGCCGCGGCGACGACGACTCCGACGAGGCCCGCCGCCTGCCGAACGTCTCCAAGGGTGACGGTCTGACCGCCTCGGAGATCACCGCCGTCGGCCACGAGACCTCGCCGCCGCCGCGCTACACGGAAGCCTCCCTGACCGCCGAGCTGGAAAAGAAGGGCATCGGACGCCCGTCCACCTATGCCTCCACCATCTCAACCATCCAGGACCGCGGCTACGTGCGGAAGCAGGGCTCGGCGCTGGTGCCGAGCTGGATCGCGTTCTCCGTGGTGCGGCTCCTTGAGCAGCACTTCACGGACTATGTTGACTACGAGTTCACGGCCGACATGGAAGGCGACCTGGACAAGATCGCCAACGGCCAGGCTGTGGGTGCCGCCTGGCTCAAGCACTTCTACTACGGTGAAGACGCCGACCCCGGCCTGCTGAGCATCGTGAACAACCTGGGCGAGATCGACGCCCGCGAAATCAACTCCGTGCCCATCGCGGACGGCATCACGCTGCGCGTCGGCAAGTTCGGCCCCTACCTGGAGAGCTCACTGCCCACGGTCGACCCGAAGACCGGCGAAGTGGTGGAGTCCGCCCGTGCCAACGTCCCGGAGGACCTTGCCCCGGACGAGCTCACCGCCGCGAAGGCAGTGGAGCTCATGGAAACCGCTGCTCCCGAGGAACGGGTCCTGGGCGCCGATCCCCACACCGGCCACACGGTCGTTGCCAAGAACGGCCGGTACGGCGCCTACGTCACCGAGATCATCCCGGAAATGACCGAGGAACAGCTGGCCAACCAGCCAGTGGAGTACTACAAGAACGGCAAGCCCAAGCCGCCGAAGAAGCCCGTCAAGGCCAAGCCGCGCACCGGCTCGCTGTTCAAGTCCATGACCGTGGACGCTGTCACCCTGGACGAGGCGCTGCAGCTCATGAGCCTTCCCCGGGTGCTCGGCGAGGACGCCGAGGGCAACCCCATCACGGTGCAGAACGGCCGCTTCGGCCCGTACTTGAAGAAGGGCACGGACTCACGGTCCATCGGCTCGGAAGAGGAAATCTTCACCATCACGCTGGAGCAGGCCCTGGAGATCTACTCCCAGCCCAAGCAGCGCGGTGCCCGCGCGGCCGTGCCGCCGCTGGCCGAGTTCGGTCCGGACCCGGTGTCGGAGAAGAACATCGTGGTGAAGGAGGGCCGGTTCGGCCCGTACATCACCGACGGCATCACCAACATCACCGTGCCCCGCGACACTGCGCTGGAGGAACTGACCCGGGAACGCGCCGTCGAACTCCTCGCCGAAAAGCGGGCCAAGGGCCCGGTCAAGCGCACCACCACGCGCAAGGCACCGGCGAAGAAGGCCGCAGCGAAGAAGTAGGGGTGACGGCTGCGGGAATTGCTTCGTGCCGTGCAACGTGGTCGAGTAGATGCATGACTGAACAGCCGGAACCCGCAGAGACCACGCCGCTGAACGACCTTGAGGAGAAGCTGGCCCAGGGCGGCCAGCCGGACGCCGATCCGGTGGACGTCATCCTGTCTTTCCTCAACAACGAGGTCTACATCATCAGTTCCGACGCGCTTGAGGGCGAGGATTCCCAGGTTGAGCCGCTGGTGCTGGGCAACGCGGACGGCCAGCCGGTCCTTGCGGTGTTCTCGCACCCCAGCCGGGTGGACTCGCAGTACCTGGAGGCCGCTCCGAATGTGCTGGGCACGCAAGGCGCGGCGATCATCGCCAACATCGGCGATGAGCTCGGGATGGTCATCAACCCGGGTGCGGCGTATGGCTTCGAGATTAATCCCGAGGGCATCGCCAACATCAAGCGCGACTTCAAGCGCGCCGATGAAGTGGATCCCAACCCGGCGGGCCTCGAAGGCGAGTAAACCCGCGCGGCCGTGCGCGCACTAAAGCCCGCAATGTAAGCGACAGGTTGCGTCCGCTGCGCCGGCGGGAGGAATAATGGCAGGATGCGGCTAGGCGTCCTCGACATCGGTTCCAACACTGTCCACCTCCTGCTGGTGGATGCCCACCCCGGCGCGCGGCCTGTGCCTTTCGCCTCGCACAAGCGCCCCCTCTCCTTGGTGCAGTACCTCGATGAGGAAGGGAACATCACCGACGCGGGCCAGCATGAGCTCACGGAGTTCGTGCTCGAGGCCTGGGAGTTCGCGGCGCGGCACAAGGCCGACGACCTGCTGGCCTTCTGTACGTCAGCCATTCGCGAGGCCACCAACGGACCCGCGGTGCTGGCGCGGGTGAAGCACGAGACCACGGTGACGCTGCAGGAACTCACGGGCAGCGAGGAAGCGTCCATGACGTTCTTCGCCGTTCGCCGCTGGTATGGCTGGGGCGCCGGCACGGTCCTGAACTTCGACATCGGCGGCGGTTCCTTCGAAATGGCCCTGGGGCAGGATGAACTGCCCGAACTGGCAACCTCCGTGCCCCTCGGCGCGAGCCGGCTGACCCGGGACTGGCTGCACGAGGACCCGCCCTCCGCGAAGAGTGTCAAGGAGTTGCGCCGCTATATCCGGGCCACCCTCAAGCCCGTGGTCCGCAGCTTCAACGAGGTGGGCAGGGCGAACGTCCTGGCCGGCACCTCGAAGACGTTCCGCTCCCTGGCACGCATCGCCGGGGCAGCCCCCAGCGCCGCCGGCCCGTACGTGAAGCGTGACTTGAACCGCACGGACCTCGGCATCTGGGCGCAGCGGATCTCTGCCATGAAGTCCGAAGACCGGCTGCACCTGCCGGGCGTCTCCGAGGCACGCGCCAACCAGCTCCTTGCCGGGGCGCTGGTGGCTGAAGCGGCCCTGGAGCTCTTTGAGTACAAGAAAATCAAGATCTGCCCGTGGGCACTGCGCGAGGGCCTCATCCTCCGCCGCCTCGACCAGCTGGTTGTCGACGGGCCGCTTGAACCGGCGCCGCACGTGGGCGTCCCGCAGGTCACCGCGCTGCCAGCCATTTAGGGTTTGCGTGCTGCGGCCCCTCGCCGCCGCCTTAAACGAGCAAGCGCCGGCCGGTTACGCAGAAGAAGCTGGGGGGAACACTTCTGCAACCGACCGGCGCCGCGCCAGTCCCGGAGGACCGGCTCCATCACTCGCACCTGTGAGGCGCTTACGACTCTAATGGGCGAGTATGGGTGTTCTGGGGGATTTACCTGAAAGCGGGCTGGGAATCCGTCGCCAGCCTGGCGGGAGCTTAACGGACAGGGACTTAAAGCAAAGACACCGACAGCCTGCTGCAGAAAAATGGGCAAAACCGCTGCAGACCGTCGGTGCCTGACAAGCATCCCCATGCTTGCTTCATCACTCGCACCCTCAATGAGGTATTACCTAACTTAGGGGCCGAAGGTGTGTGAATGCTTCGACCAACATGTGAGCTTCCTGTGAATGACGCAGTCCTGCATCCGGTGCGATGAACTGCAATGATGGAGCAATGAGCAACCGAATCGCATTCCTTGGCTGTGGATCAATGAACGAGGCCATCCTGGGTGGCCTGCTGGAGAGCGGCATGGATCCCATGGAGATCGTGGCCACCGTCCGCCGCGCGGAGCGGGCAGCGGAGCTGGCCGAACGGCACGCGGGCATCACGGCCATCGCCGGCAGCGAAGAGCCCGACAACAACAAGCAGGCGGCGAAAGGTGCCGGCGTCGTGATTCTCGGCGTGAAGCCTGTGGGCATTGCCGAGCTGGCCCGGGAAGTGAGCGGCTCGCTTTCTCCCGATGCGATCGTCATCAGCGTTGCAGCCGCCGTTTCCATCGCCCAGCTCGAAGCCGCCCTGCCGGCGGGCCAGCCCGTGATCCGGACGATGCCCAACACCCCTGCGAAGCTGGGCCGCGGCGTGGTCTCAGTTTCCGCCGGCACCAACTGCTCGCCCGAGCAGCTCCAGCGGGCAAAAGATATTCTCGGCGCGGTGGGGACCGTCGTCGAAATCCCCGAGGAGCAGGTGGACGCCCTGGGCGCCATCAGCGGCTCAGGCCCGGCCTACGCGTTCTACCTGGCCGAGGCCATGGCCGCCGCCGGCGTTGAACTCGGACTCGACGAGGAGCTGGCGCTCCTGCTGGCACGCGAAACCGTGGCAGGAGCCGGCCTCATGCTGGCGGAACCCGGCGCCGAACCGGCCGCCCTGCGCAAAGCCGTGACCAGCCCCAACGGCACCACGGAGCGCGCCATCGCCACGTTCGATGACCGCGGCATGCCGGCCATCATCGCCGCGGGCGCACGCGCCGCTGCCGACCGCGCCGCCGAGATCACCAAGCAGCTCGGCTAGTCCCCACCCCTCCAGGACTGGAGTTTTTGTCCAGATACCGCGACTTAAAGGCCCTTTTGGGCCCGGTATCTGGACAAAAACCCGCCGTTACGGCCGGGCGGCGAACCGTTCCAGCAGGTCCACGTGGCCGGAGACAATCAGCATGTCGCGGGCGGAGACCTTGGTCTCGGGGCGGGCGTACGTGAAGTCCTCGCCTGGGGACTTCACGCCCACGATGGTCACGCCGTATTTGGACCGGACCTTGGACTCGTCCAGCGTGAAACCGACAGTTTCACGCGGCGGATACATCTTCACGATGGCGAAGTCGTCGTCGAACTCGATGAAGTCCAGCATGCGCCCGGAGACCAGGTGCGCCGCGCGGACCCCGGCGTCGGCCTCGGGGTAGATGACGTGGTTGGCGCCGATGCGGGTGAGGATCTTGCCGTGCGAGGGCGTGATCGCCTTGACCCACAAGTGCTCGATGCCGAGGTCCACCAGGTTCACGGTGATGAGCACTGAGGACTCGATGGATGTGCCCACGCCCACCACGGCTGAGCTGAACTCCTGCGCACCCAGCTGGCGCAGCGCGTCGATGTTGGTGGCGTCCGCCTCCACCACGTGGGTCAGAACGGGTGACCACTTCTGGACCAGGGACCTGTCGCGTTCGATGGCCAGCACCTCGCGGCCCTGCTTCACCAGCTGCTCGGCCGTGGAGGCACCGAAGCGGCCCAGCCCGATCACCAGAACCGGCGCGTTGTGGGCGGGGCGGTTGGGGGCGCCTGACGAATTAGCCAATGATTGGCCTCTCTTCCGGGTAGTGGTACAGCTGGCTGCGCTGGCGCAGGGCCAGGGCAGCGGCAAGCGTTACGGTGCCGACGCGCCCGGCGAACATCAGAACCGACAGCACATACACGCCTTCCGGAGGCAGCTCGGCGCTGAGGTTTGTGCTGAGGCCCACCGTGGCGAAGGCTGAAATCGTTTCGAACAGCACCCGGTCAAGGGATGCGCCGCTGATGTGGAGGAGCAGGAAGGCGGACGCGGACACCAGCGTGGCGCCGGCGACGATCACGGAGATGGCCACGCGCATGGTGCCCTCCGGGATGGTGCGGCCGTAAACCTTCACGTCGGCGTCGCCGCGGGCTTCGGCGATGATGGCCAGGAACATGACGGCGATGGTGGTGACCTTGATGCCGCCGGCCGTTGAAGCGGAGCCGCCGCCGGCGAACATGAGGGCGTCCGTGAGCAGCATGGTGGTGGATTCCATCTGGTTCTGGTCCACCAGGTTGAAGCCGCCGGAGCGCGTCATGACGGAGGCGAAGAGTGAGTGCGTGATTTTGTCGCCGAGGTCCATGCCGCCGATGGTCCTGGTGTTGTCCCACTCCATGAGCGCCCACAGGACGGTTCCGGCCGCGAGCAGGATGAACGAGACCTGGATGGTCAGCTTCGTGTGGAGGTTCCACTTCTTCCAGTTCAGCCCGTTTTGCTGCAGCACCATGACGACGGGGAAGCCGAGGCTGCCCAGGAACACGCCGAGCATGAGCGGGATGAGGATCCAGAGGTCTGTTTCGTAGGGGACGATGCCGTCCGAATGGGGGGTGAAGCCGGCGTTGTTGAAGGACGAGATGGAGTAAAAGACGCCGTGCCAGACGGACTGCCAGAACGGTTCGCCGAGGACCATGAAGCGCGGGATCAGGGCGATCGCGAGGACGGCCTCGATGACCACCGAGGTGGTGATGACGATCCGCAGCAGCGTACCCACCTCACCCAGCCGGCCCGCGTTGTTCATGGCCTCCTGGGCGATGAGCTTGCCCCTGACCCCCAGCTTCTTGCTCACCATGAGGGCCAGCAGCGAGGCCAGCGTCAGCGTGCCGAGGCCGCCGACGAAGATGCCGACCAGGATGATCAGCTGGCCGAAGAAGGACCAGTGCACGGCGGTGGACACCACGGTCAGGCCCGTGACGCAGACGGCCGAGACGGCGGTGAACAGGGACTGGTGGAGCGGCGTGAAGTCACCGGTTGCCGAGGACGCCGGCAGCGACAGGAGGGCGGTGAAGAGGACGATGACCACCACGAAGGCGCTCAGGGCAAGACGGGCCGGCGATGTGTTGGCAATGTCATCGATGAAGTCACGGATGCCCGTGAAGATCCACAGGCCCTCACGCTCCGGCGCTGCGGGTTGCCAGCTGGCCGGGCTCTTGGACCTCGACTGGCTTTGGGTCATGTGCGGCTGTTCCTCGGTTGACTCTGCTTCCTCCAGTAGTAAACCACTAAACCCCGCGCCGTGGCCGGGCCCGGGAGCAGACGGGCCTCCGGTAGCCTGTCAGTAATGACATTCCAGCCTGGACTCAGCCTCCCTGCACTGCCAACGACGGTGGTGTGGGACGCCGCCATGACGGCGTACAACTTCGGCCCGGGCCACCCCATGGCACCCGAACGCCTGGACCTGACCGCCCGGCTGGCCTCGAGCCTGGGCCTGCTGGACCTTGCCCACGTCACGCTGTCCGCCCCGGACGTGGCCGACGACGGCGAGCTCACCACCGTGCACAGCCCCGACTTCGTGGCCGCGGTCCGCCGGGCCAGCGACAACCCCGCCGCCGCGGACGAGTCCTACGGGCTGGGCACCGAGGACGATCCCGCCTTTGCCGGAATGCACGAGGCTGCGGCGCGCCTGGCCGGCGGCTCCCTCCTCGCGGCGAGCTCGATCCTGGACGGCTCGGCGGTCCGGGCCGTGAACTTCGGCGGCGGGCTGCACCACGCCTCCCGCGACCGGGCCAGCGGCTTCTGCGTCTACAACGATGCCGCCCTGGCCGTCCGGAAACTGCTCGACGGCGGCGTGCAGCGGGTGGCATATATCGACGTCGACGCCCACCACGGGGACGGGACGCAGAGCATCTTCTGGGACGACCCCCGCGTCCTCACCATCTCGCTGCACGAAACCGGCATGTCCCTGTTCCCCGGCACCGGCTTCGCCAACGAGATCGGCGGCCCCGAGGCCCTGGGCAGCGCCGTGAACGTGGCGCTGCCTGCGGGAACGGGTGACGCCGGTTGGCTGCGGGCATTCCACGCCGTGGTCCCGCAGCTGGTGGGCGCCTTCGCGCCCGAGGTCATCGTCAGCCAGCACGGCTGCGACTCGCACCGGCTTGATCCACTGACCCACTTGAACGTGAGCGTGGACGGACAGCGCGAGGCCGCCAGCGCCGTCGCGAGCCTGGCTGCCCGCTACTGCGGAAACCGCTGGATCGCCACCGGCGGCGGCGGGTACCACATCACGGGCGTTGTGCCGCGGACGTGGAGCCATCTGATCGGCATCGCTGCGAACCGGCCGGTGCCGCTGCGGACCCCCGTGCCGGAGGCGTGGCGGACGTACGTGCAGGAGCGTTACGGAGTTGACGCGCCGGAGAGCATGGGCGACGACGCCGACGTCTGGTGGCGCTCGTGGGAGGTCGGCTTTGATCCCAACGATGACATCGACCGCACCGTGATGGCCACGCGCAAGGAGGTCTTCCCGCTGTACGGCCTGGATCCCTGGTTTGATTAGTTCCGGTTTCTTCATGGGGCCAGCCGCGGACGAAATAGTAGATGCCATTCGGCGTATATGTCGCTAGGGTGGGTCTCATGGTGACAGACGACGTATTTGCCGTCATTGCGGAGGCAACGCGGCGCGACATTCTCGTGTCCCTCCAGGCGGGGGATAAAGCAGTGGGGGAGCTGGTCGAGGAGCTCGCCGCCAGCCAGCCCACCATCTCCAAACACCTCAAGGTGCTGCGTGAAGCCGACCTGGTGAGCATGCGCGCGCAGGGCCAGAAGCGCTACTACGCGCTCAATCGCAAACCGCTGGCGGGTGTGGCCAGCTGGCTGGAGACGTTCGACGTCGGACGCGCGGCTTCCGCAGTTACGTCACCGGACGCCGCACCTCAGCAGGCCCCAGAAGCCGAGGCCGCTGCTGCACGTACGGCCGCCGCCTCAGGAACATCGGCCGGGATTTCCGCGCCCGCCGTGGCCGGCCCTGCCGCGGAAGTACCGGGCGCCTTCGCGGCAGCCGCCGCCGCACGGTCCGGCAGCGCGGCGGACGACGCGACCCACGCACCAGGGCGGCCGGCGAGCGGCCAGCTGAGTCCCGCCGTCGTGGTTCCCGGCGGACAGCTTCCAGGCAGCGCCGGCCAGGACGACACCGTCCCGCAGCAGATCGGCCGCACCGTGGGCCGCGCCGCGACGAAGGCCGCCGACCTGCTGGCGAACCTGCCCAAGTTCGGCCGCAAAAAGTAGCCCCCTGAAGGAGTTTTTGTCCAGATAATGGGGGCTAATGGCCCATCAGAGGCCATTATCTGGACAAAAACTCCAGCGGGAGCAGGCTACTTGCCGAGGATCCGGACGTGCTCGGGGGTCAGCTCGGAAATGCTGCTGACGCCGAGGAGGGCCATGGTGCGGGCCATGTCCTTTTCGAGGATCTGCAGGACGCGGTCGACGCCGGCCCGGCCGCCGGCCATAAGCCCGTACAGGTAGGCGCGGCCGATGAGCGTGAAGTCGGCGCCGAGGGCCAGGGCGGCGATGATGTCCGCACCGCTCATGATGCCCGTGTCCAGCATGATCGCGGCCTTGCTGTTGTCCGCCTTGAGCGCCTGGGAAACTTCCGGCAGCAGGTGGAAGGGGATGGGTGCGCGGTCCAGCTGGCGGCCGCCGTGGTTGGAGAGCACGATGCCGTCGGCGCCGTGGTCCACCACCTTGCGGGCGTCGTCCACGGTCTGGATGCCCTTGACCACGAGCTTGCCCTTCCAGGTTTCGCGCAGCCAGTCGAGGTCCTCGAAGGTGAGGGTGGGGTCGAACATCGAGTTGATGAGGTCGGCCACCGTGCCTGTGTAGCGCGAGAGCGAGGCGAAGGTAAGCGGCTCGTGGGTAAGGAAGTTGAACCACCAGGCCGGGCGGTAGGACGCGTCCAGCACGGTCTTCAGCGTCAGGGCCGGCGGGATGGTCATGCCGTTCCGGACATCGCGGAGCCGCGCCCCGGCCACGGCGGTGTCCACCGTGACCATGAGGGTGTCGTTCCCGGCCTTCGCTGCCCGCTCAATCAGTTCGAGGGAGCGGTCCCGGTCCGTCCAGAGGTACAGCTGGAACCAGTTCCGGCCGTTGGGTGCCGCCGCGGCCACGTCCTCGATCGAGGCGGTGCCCATGGTGGAGAGTGTGTAGGGGATGCCTGCGGCCTCGGCGGCCTGCGAGCCCGCATATTCGCCTTCAGACTGCATCATCCGGGTAAAGCCGGTGGGCGCGATGCCCACGGGAAGCCGGGAGGACTTGCCCAGAATGTCCGTGCTCAGGTCGATACTGGACACGTTCCGCAGGATTCCGGGGCGGAACTCGATGTCCAGGAACGCCTCGCGGGCACGCCGCAGGGTGATCTCGGCCTCCGCCGCGCCGTCGGTGTAGTCAAACGGGGCCTGGGGGGTGCGGCGCTTTGCGATGTCGCGCAGTTCCCAGACGGTGCTGGCGCGCTTGAGCCGTGCTTCCTTGCTGAACTCGGGCTTCTTGAACTGCATCAGTGGGGCGAGGTCCGAGTACTTCGGGATGCGACGCTTCAGGGCGGCCGGGACCGCTGCGGCCGCAGCGGCAGCAGCGGCGACGCCGGTGGCGGGTGTGGCGGGAATGTCCGTGGCTTCCGGGGCCGGAGTGGTCTCCGGGTTGCTCGGCTGGATGGTGTGGGTCATGGCTTTCCTCCGTTGGCATGCCGGGAGATGCTGGTCAGGAGCCTCCCCGCTGTGGTCTAACCACACTCTAGGGCATGTGGTCCAACCACATCAAGTACCATGGGCTCATGCGTACGCACCAACTTGTCCTGCGGTGGATCGAGGATCAGCTCTCCGGCGGCCAGCTCGCCGTCGGCGGCCGCCTTCCGGCCGAACGGACCCTGGCCGAACAGCTCGGCGTCTCCCGCACCTCCGTCCGCGAGGCCATCCGGGTCCTTGAGGCCATGGGTGTGGTCCGGGCCGGCGTGGGTTCCGGTCCGGAGGCGGGAACTGTGGTGATCTCGGATCCGACGGCGGCACTCGGCTCAGCGCTGCGGCTGCACGTGGCCACGCAGCACCTGCCGGTGGAGGACGTGGTGGAAACGCGCGTGCTGCTCGAGTCCTGGGCGGCCGCCCGGGCCAGGCCCGATGCCCCCGAACTCGACCTCGCCGGGGCACTGCTGGACGACATGGACGGGGGCCACGGCATCGACGACTTCCTGGCCCTGGACGTCCGCTTCCACCTGGCACTGGCGGACGCCGCCGGCAACGCCGTGGTCAGCGCCATGATGGGATCCCTGCGGGAGGCCATTCAGGGCTATGCCGGGCAGCTGACCGCGAACCTGCCAGACTGGGACGCCACGGCCTCGCGGCTTCGTGCAGAACACCGGGAGATCCTGACGGCCATCAGGAAGGACGACGGCGGCCGGGCGGCCGAGTTGGTTGCCGCCCACATCAGGGGCTACTACAAAGAAGCCGGGCTGGGCCCGAAGGATCCGGACCCAGCCCGGCCGTAGCTTGCCTGGGGGTGAGTTTTTGTACAGATAATGGCCCCAAACAAGCGTTTAAGTCGCGATATCTGGACAAAAACTCGGGGAGGGTTGGCGGACCTCGACCTGCATCGCCTGGAAGTCGTCCGCCGCGTGCCGGCCAACCAGCAGACGGAAGGAGCCGCGCTCAACCTGCCGGCCGCCGTCGTTATGGCCAAAGGCATCCCGAAGAAAGCGTAGCCCCCGAAAACCTGGTGTGATCAGGTTTGCTTAATATGTTCTGGTCGCCCGGTGGGCGGGCGCCGGTGAAATAAACTTGCGAAATGTCTCCGTCAAAGCCCCGCGGGCAGTACGCCAAAGGCGCCGAACGCCGCGAGCAGATCATCCAAACCGCGACAGACGTCTTTGCCAGCGAAGGCTTCGAGGGCGCCGCCCTCAAACGTGTGGCCGAGCTCGTGGGGGTTAAGGAGGCCACGCTCTTTCACTACTTCAGCGGCAAACAGGAGCTCCTGACGGCGGTGCTTGCCGAGCGGGACCGCCGTAGCCGGGACATTGGGGGATTGGCCGAGTTTGGCCTGCCCAACCTGGCGTCCGTGGCCGAGCGGAACGAAAAGGAACCCGGGCTGACAACCCTCTACGCCGTGGCGTCGGCAACGGCCAATGACCCTGGGCACGCTTCGCACGGCTACTTCCAGGACAGGTACTCCCAGCTGGTGGAGGAACTGGCGATCGATATCGGCCGGCGCCAGGGTGCGGGGGAAATCCGGTCCGACGTCGCGGCGGAGTCACTCGCCAGACTGGTTATTGCGGCGTTCGACGGCCTTCAGCTGCAGTGGCTGTACGACAAGAAAGTGGACATGGCCGGCGGCCTGACGGAGCTCGTCGACGTACTCCTGGTGCCGACCAAGCCCTAACCCCGGCGGGCCCTAAGTGCTGACTGGGCCGGTGCTTCCCCGGATCTCCAGGCGCGGCTGGAAGGTGGTGTCCTCGTCCGGTGCCTCGGCATTGCGGATCAGGGCCCGCAGACTGTGCCAGGCGCGTTCGCCGAGTTCCGTGATCGGCACTGCGGCGGTGGTGAGCGGCGGGGTGGTGTACCGGGCAAAGGGGATGTCGTCGAAGCCGGTGATGGAGATGTCCTCGGGAACGCGGACGCCGTGCTCGTGCAGTCCGCTGAGGAGGCCCATGGCAACGAGGTCGTTGAAGGCAAGGACCCCGGTGGCCCCGCTGGCCAGCACCTCGTTTACCGCTTCATGGCCGGTTTCGAAGCTGGACCCGCCCTCGAGCATCCGGAGTTCGACGTCGGGATTCGAGGCCCGGAACTTGTTCAGCCCGGCCATGCGGGCCCGGTTGGAGGCGCTTCGGGCGGGGCCGGCCAGGAAGGCGATGCTGGTATGCCCCAGGCTGACCAGGTGTTCCGCGAGCTCCTGCACGCCCTGGCTGTAGTCCACCTCGAGGCTCGGCACGCGGGTTTCCGTGGTGCTGCGGTTGATCAGGACCATGGGATGCAGTGACGGCGCCAGCTCCTCGAGTTCGGCGTCGCCCATGCGCGGCGCACACAGTACCAGCCCGTCGCAGCGCCGCCGCGCTTCCCCGGCCAGGATCGCCTCCTCGCTCGAGACCTCGGAGGAATCGGCGATGAGCACCCGGTAGCCGTCCTGGGCTGCGGCCATGCTCAGTCCGCGCAGGATGGCCTGGAAAGTGGGGTTGGCGAGGTCCGGCACCACGATGCCGATGGTGTCGGTCTTGCCAAGGGCAAGGCTGCGTCCCACAGGATTCGGCTGATAGTTCAGTTCCGCCGCAGCATCGCGTACGCGCTGGGCAATGGCGGGATCCACGGTGAAGTTGCCATTCATCACGCGGGAAACGGTGGCGTGCGAGACGCCGGCCTTGAGCGCGACGTCCGCGATGCCGATGCGCCGGGTGCCGGTTCTCCTGCCCATATGGTTCCTTCCCTGTCCGCTGCCACGGAACGTTGCCACTGTCCGCCGCCGCGGCCCTCCGGCTTGCGGAAGATGGTTGACGCGCTCGCCGGTGTCTTGATACAAAGCTTATAACGTTTCGAGAAAACGCTTTCTCAGGATTCTTCCTTCATGTGGGCAGGGCGTCAAGCGGCCCGCCTACCGCCTTTGGAAAGGGGCCCACCCATGGTCAATGTCGACACCGCCCAGCACCCGCAACCCGAGACTTCGGGACCAGCCGCGCGGTCCCGCATCGCCCTGATAGGCACCGGCGGCCGCTCGGAAATGTACATCCGCGCCATCCTCGGCCAGCACGCGGATGTGGCCGATCTGGTGGCCCTCTCGGACGCAAATCCCGGCCGCGTGGAGTACTACCAGCGGCTCATCCAGGAACTCGGCGCGGAGGGCCCGGCCGACTCGTTCGAGCCCGGCAACCTGACCGAGTACATCAGAGCAAAGGCGATCGACCGCGTCATCGTCACCACCCCGGACTACACCCACGCCGACTACATAGTCGAAGCGCTCGAGGCGGGGGCCGACGTCGTCGTCGAAAAGCCGCTGACCATCGACGCCGAGGGCTGCCGCCGCATCACTTCAGCCGTGGCGGCCACCGGCCGCAACGTTGTGGTGACCTTCAACTATCGCTACTCACCGCGGAACAGCGCACTGAAGAAGGTCATCCAGGACGGCGTGATCGGCAAAGTCACGTCCATCGACTTCAGCTGGGTCCTGGACACCGTCCACGGCGCCGATTACTTCCGCCGCTGGCACCGCGACAAGCAGAACTCCGGCGGCCTGCTCATCCATAAGGCCTCCCACCACTTCGACCTCGTGAACTGGTGGATCGACGACGTTCCCGAGCGGGTCTACGCCTCCGGCGGCCTGCGGTTCTACGGCGCAAAAAATGCTGCGGAACGCGGCCTCGGCGCCCGGCCCGAGCGCGGCACGCAGAAGAAAGACAACAGCAGCGCACGCGATCCCTTCGCCCTGGACCTTCGCGAGGACGAGCGGCTGCGCGAGCTGTACTACGACAACGAGAAGTTCGACGGCTACCGCCGGGACCAGGACGTCTTCACCGAGGGCATCACCATCGAGGACAACCTGGCGCTCACGGTGGACTACGACGGCGGGCCAACGCTCAGCTACTCCCTGAACGCCCACAGCCCGTGGGAAGGCTACCGGGTTGCCGTCAACGGCACCGAAGGCCGGGCCGAGCTGGAGGTGGTGGAACGTGCCGCCGTCGTCCACAGCACCGACAAGAAAACCGTGGTGGACCCCTCCGCCACGCCCGTGGAAGAGGACGACGCCGTACGCCGAAACGGTGAACGCCTCGTGGTCCAGCGCCACTGGGAGCCAGCCTACGAGGTGCCCATCGTCAACGGCGAGGGCGGCCACGGCGGCGGCGACAACCTCCTGCTCTCCGACCTCTTCAACGGCCCGGGCGAGGACCCGCTGGGCCGGCCCTCCGGGTACCTGGACGGGCTCCGCTCCGTGTCCGTCGGTATTGCGGGCAACGCGTCGCTGGAAACCGAACTGCCCGTCCGCATCAGCGAGCTCGGCCTGGGCGTGGAACTGCGCCGCGGCCGGGCCTGAACGCAGCAGGAACAGGAACAACACCATGAGCAGAATTGTTGTCACCGGCGGCGCCGGGCGTTTGGGGCGCAGTGTGGTCGCGGGCCTCGCCGAGGCCGGGCACAAGGTGATCTCGGTGGACCGGGACGCCGTCCCGGGCGGCGCGTTCCCGGCCGGCGTCGAACAGGAAACGGCGGACCTGCTGGTCCCCGGCGAGGCGTTCCGCCTCCTGGAACGCACAGCGCCCGACGCCGTCATCCACCTCGCTGCTATCGCCGTGCCTTTCAGTGCACCCGAGGAGGTCATTTTCAGCACCAACACGCGGCTCGCCTTCGCGGTGGTCAGCGCGGCGACCGAACTCGGGATCGGGAAGATCGTTACGGCCAGCAGCCCCACCGTCCTGGGCTACGGCTCGCCCGCCGGCTGGCTGCCGGAGTCGTTCCCGGTGGACGAGGCCACAACGCCCCGGCCCTGGAACGCCTACGCGTTGTCCAAACTGATCGCCGAACAGACGGTGCAGATGTTCGCCGCGGCCCAGGGGGACCGGATCCGGTACGCGGCGTTCCGGCCCTGCTACGTCATCTCGCCGGAGGAGTGGGCGGGCGCCCCCACCCAGCAGGGGCACACCGTCCGCGAGCGGCTCGCCGACGCGGCACTGTCCGCGCCGGCGCTCTTCAACTATGTGGATGCCCGGGACGTGGCCGACTTCCTGGATGTGCTACTGCGGAACATGGACTCCATCCCCAACGGCGAGACGTTCTTCGTGGGCGCTGCCGATGCGCTGGCCACCGAACCGCTGGCCGCGCTTCTGCCGCAGTTCGTGCCCGGCAGCGCCGGGCGCGCCGCCGGACTCACCGGCACCAGCCCCGCCTTTTCCATCGACAAAGCCAAGCGGCTGCTCGGCTGGGAACCCCAACGCACATGGCGCACAGAACTCGCCCTGACTGAGGAAACCCTGGTCGGCGCCACCGCGGGACCAACCACCACAGGATCAGCCACACCCGGATCACAGGAGACCAAATGAAACTCGACGGCGTGCTTTTCTTTCCCGTCACCCCCTTCGGCGCCGACGGTGAAGTGGACGTTGAGGTCCTGAAGGAACACATCGCCTCACGCCTGGCGCACCGCCCCGGCGGTGTGTTCCCGGCATGCGGCACCGGCGAATTCCATGCCCTGAGCATCGACGAGGTGCGCACCGTGGTGACGGCCGCCGTCGAAACCGTGAACGGCCAGGTGCCCGTTATCGCCGGCGCCGGCGGCCCCCTTGGCCACGCCCTCGCCGCGGCACGCGCGGCCGAGGAAGCGGGCGCCGACGCCCTGCTGGTCCTGCCACCGTACTTGGTTTCCGGGCCCACCGACGGCGTGGTGGCCTACATCGAAGCGGTGGCCGGCGCGAGCAGCCTACCGGTGATCGTGTACCACCGCGGCACGGCCAAGTTCACGGCCAAGGCCATTGCGCAGCTGGCCGGCAACCCCAGGGTCATCGGCTTCAAGGACGGCATCGGGGACGTCGGCCTGGCCCAGGAGATCGTCTCCGCCGTCAAGGCCAGCGGCCGGGAGGACTTCCTGCTCTTCAACGGACTGCTGACCGCCGAACTGACGCAGGGCGCCTACCGGGGACTCGGCATCCCGCTGTACTCCTCGGCAGCCTTCGCCATGGCCCCGGAAATCGCCACCGCCTACTACGACGCCTACGCCAGCGGCGATGAGGACCGCCGGCAGGCCCTGCTCGCCGGCTTCTACGCGCCTCTCGTGCGCCTACGGGACCAGACGCCGGGCTTCGGCGTCTCCCTGATCAAGGCCGGTCTGCGCCTCAACGGACTGGCCGTCGGCCCGGTCCGGCCCCCGCTGGTTGACCCCACCGAGGACCAGCTCGTGGAGCTCAAGGCAATCCTGGCCAAGGGCCACGAGCTGGCCGGCCGCTGATGCCGGCCAAGATCACGGGGCTGCACACGCGACTCATTACGGTGCCGCTGCGGCGCAGCTGGGGCGCCGATGCACCGGAGAACCACATCATCGCCACCAGCCTTTTTACGGACGACGGCGGCGCGGGGCACGGTTTCTCCTGGACCCCCACTATCGGGCCGCAGGCGGTCAAGGCCCTCCTTGACCACGACATCGCGCCTTTTATCACCGGGCTGGACGCGAACCCGGAGGTGGTCTGGGACCAGCTCTGGAAACGGCTGCACGAGGCCGGTGGCGGCGGGCTCACCACCATCGCGATGGCTGGTGTCGACCTCGCCCTCTGGGACCTGGCGGCACGCACTGCGGGGGTGTCGGTGGCCGGGCTGCTGGGCCAGCGGCAGGAATCGGTGGAGGTCTACGGCTCGGGCGTGAACCTGCACTACTCCCTGGAAGAACTCGTGGCCCAGACCGAACGGTGGGTGGCCGCGGGCCACCGGGCCGTGAAGATCAAGGTGGGCAAGCCGGACCTGGTCGAGGACGCCGAACGCGTGGCCGCGGTCCGCTCGGTGCTCGGCCCGGACCGCCGGCTCATGATCGACGCAAACCAGCGCTGGGACCTGCCCGCTGCCCTCCGAGCCCTGGACGTGCTGGGCCAGTTCGGCCTGGACTGGCTGGAGGAACCCCTGCGCGCCGACGATCTCTCAGCCTACCGCCGCCTGCGGAAGCAGTCGCCGGTACCCATCGCCCTGGGCGAGAACGTGCACACCATCTACCGTTTCCGGGACTTTATCGAGGCCGAGGCAGTGGACATCATCCAGCCCAACATCATCCGGGTAGGCGGCATCACGCCGTTCCGCCGGATCGTGGAGCTGGCTCGGGCCAACAGCGTCCGTGTGGCGCCGCATCTGCTGCCCGAGCTGTCCGGCCAGCTCGCCCTGACCCTCGCCGAGGCGGTCAGCGTGGAGGACGTGGAGGACGCATCCTTCGAACAGCTGGGCATCCTGGCCGGCCAGCCGCCGGTCCAGATCCGCGACAGCCGCCTCTACGGGACGGGCCTTCCTGGCCTGGGTTTCAGCTTCACCGCCGCACTCACCCCTCAACCGCGGGACCGCGCCTTCGACCTGCCGGCGGACCCGGCGTTCCGGCTCTCGTAGGTTCCTCGCGCCCATCCAGGTAGCAGCACAGGGCGTTCCCAGACTTGGGAACGCCCTGTGCTGCTACTTGGTTGGGGTCAGTTATGCAGTTGGGTCAGTTACAGCTGCAGGGTCAGCGGCCGGGGGAGTCCGTTGACCTCCGCCGCCGGCCACCTCGGGTCGAACGTCAGGACACCGGTGCCCGCCGCAGTCAGCTGCACGGTGTCCTCGATCTTGACGCCCGGACCGGAGGGATTCCACGTGAAGGTCTGGTTGGGCACCACGACGTCGTCCGTGGCGGCGGTGGCACGGGGATCGCGGCCCGCGTACCCGGCGGGTCCGCCCTGGTGGTGCAGGGTCCACTGGTCGGCGCCGAAGCCGTGCCGGGCGTACGCGGCCTGGATTTCGCCGAAGATGCCGCCGAGCCTGGCGCCCGGAACCGTGGCGGCGAAGATGTCCGCCTCAACGGCCGCGATGCGCTCCTCGGCGTCCAGTTCTTCGGCGGTACCGGCGTCGAACCGCACCCACCTGGTCAGGTTGGCCACCAAGCCGTGCCTCCGGGCGCAGACCACGGCCATGGCCCGCCGGCCCAGGGGTGAGTGGGTGGCGAGTGGGTGCCGGAACGCGCTGCGCGAGCTGCCGTTGCAGAGCAGGACCAGGGGCTCGGCTCCGGCCGCGACAATCCGCGCGGCCAGGGCGGACGCGACCTCGAACTCGGTGGTGTCCGGCGTCGTCCGGGACAGGACGTCCGTCATGGCGCTGGCGGCATCGGCGCACAGCCTGGCGTAGCGGGCGCTCTCACCCGGCAGCATCGGCTGCCGCGCCGCCCGGAGTTCCGCGGCCACGGCCTTCTCTGCCAGCGGCTCGCCGGGTCCGGCGAGTGCACCGACGGCGTCGGCGAGCTGTCCGTGCCAGGGGACCGTGTGAAGTTCGACGCCGGGCGGCAGCTCTTCGGCGGCGAGGCGTTCCGCCTCGTTGTTGAACGTGACGAGGCGCTCGCCCCTCCGGTCAACGAGGAGCGCCGCGATCGGGTCGCCTGCCAGGCTGATGTGCATGCGGCTGCCGTCCAGGTACCACGTGAGCGCGGTGTGGCTGGTCAAGAGCAGGGCGTCATGTCCCCTGGCATCCAGGATGTCCAGGACCCGTTGCCGTTTGGCGGCCTTGTCGTGTGGGTTGCCGGGCAGGGTTGTTGGAGCCTGTACGGCTCCGGCCAGTGCGGTTGCGGGTGCAGGAACGTTCATGTGGTTTCCCCCAAAGATTCGGTGAGTTGTGCAATGTCTGCGGTGCTCAGGATTCCGTCGGCGACCAGAACCGTCACGGTGCGCCGGACAGGGTTGTCCCGGGTTGCGAGGAGGGGACTGTCCCAGGCGAGCGAGAGCCCGACTCCCGGGTAGCCCGCAAGCCGGACGAACCACGGATCCGGTGCCTGCGGCGAAGCGAGGAACACCAGCGTGGCCTCTTGGCCGCTCGCGGACCTTCCAGCTGCCCCGAACACTCCGCTCCATGCCAGCCACGGGGCAACCGTGCCGTGCACGGCGTCCTCGCCTTCGGCCCTGGCCGTCCGGATCCGTGCGTCACTTGCGGGTGGCAGCCGCCAGAAGAAGCCGCCGTAGCCGCCGTTTTCCCGGCCGTTGGAGCCCGGGCTGCCCAGCGCCACTGGTTCCGGGCCAACGGGTGCGAGTTCAAAGTCCAGGCCAAGCTTCCACACGGACGGGCCGACGGCGTCATACCGCCAGCGCCGCTGTTCGGTCAGCACCGCCGTGCCGTCGGGACCCACCCAGTGGAGTGTCTGGTGCAGGCCCCCGGGGGACTCGGCCGTGTCCGTGATTTCGATGTGGCCATGGTCGTCCTGCCACACGTAGCCACCGGCCCGGCGCGTGTAGGTCCGCCCGCCCCAGAAGTTCACGCCGGCAACGTCCTGGATGGCGACGCCCGCCCCCAGATGCCAGACGTGGTCGGCGGGCAGGTGGTCCGTGACAACCGTGCCTGCGAGCGTCGTTACAGGGTGCAGGTAGGGCCGGGGCACGGACGTCGGCGTGATGCGGCTTCCGTCCTGCAGCCAGGCAACGGGACGCCCATCCACTGCCAGAAAGGGTTTCGCCGGTTCCGGCCTGGCCCAGGGCAGCCCGAGCTCGGCAAACGTGGATTGCGAGAGAACTGCCCGCAGCAGCGCCGTCTCGATGCCGCCAACCACGGGGTGGGCGTCGTCGCTTTCGCCTTCCCAGGCAACACATGCCGCCGGAATCTCCCGCGGCGGCTCAGCGGTGCGGACCGCCTCGAGGACGGTCATGTAGGCTCCGGCTGCGGAGAGCGGGCTGAGCAGCCCGGTCCCGTTAGCTGTGGCGCGGGCGGCCAGGAGATTCTCCAGCAGGTCCGTCCGTCCGAACGTCCGCGTGCTGGTGCCCTGGGCGGTTTCCAGGACCAGCCTGTCCTCGGTGTAGAAGAACTCCGCCTTGCCGAGCGTGCCGAAGACTGTGACGGAAGGCGGGGACTGTTCGGCCGCGCACAGAGTCAGGGCACACATGAGGACCCGTCCGGCCGGCGTGCGGACCCGGATAACTGATGTGTCGTCGCTCTCCGTGTTGTGGGCCCGGTACAGGTCGGTTTCCACCGACCCGACGTCGCCCACGCCGGCCGCGCCGGCGATCCGCAGCCCGGTCGCAACCGCATGGGCCAGGGCGTTCGTGGCCACGCCGTCCACGACGTCGGTGCCGTCCAGGCTCCGCCGGCCGGCCCAGCGTGAGCGTTTGAAGTAGCCAGCGTTCCGCACCCAGGCCCCGGTGGCACCGATTCCGCGGATGCGGCCGAGTGCCCCCGATTCCACCAGCGCGGCGATCTCCGGCAGCGCATCCGAGCCGAGGCTCTGGAACCCGACCTGGACCAGCCGGCCCGCCGCCTCGGCCGCGGCCAGCACCTCTTCGAACTGGGCAAGGGAGGCCATCGGCGGCTTCTCCACGTAGACGTCGGCACCGGCGGCGATCGCGGCCAGGGCCAGCGGGGCGTGGGTCTGGATGGGCGTCGCGAGGATGACGACGTCGGGTGCGGTGCCCGCTGCCAGCAGTTCATCCAGGGTGCCGAAGACCTGCACCGAAGAATCCAGCGTCCCGTCTGCCGGGGGACGCGGATCGGCGACGGCGACAAGCCGGGCCAGTTGACGATTCTCCAGCCGGCGGAGATTGTCCAGGTGCCGGGCGCCGTAGCCGTGCACGCCCACCAGCGCGATGCGGGGGACGGTCGTCGGAACGGCCGAAGGAGCCGCGGCCACCCCGCCCTGAAGACCAGCCGCGAGGAAGGCGGCCGCCTCCTCCTGCATCCCGCGGGTAAACACATGGCCGCCCGGCCAAAAGCTCCCGGTGTACCGCCCGGCCGGATGGAGGGCACCCAGGCGGGCGTCGGCGTCGTGCATTCCCTGTTCCGGGAACAGTTCATCGGCCGACGCGTATTGCACCAGCAGGCTGTCCGACGATGAGCTCGCGGTGAGCTCGGGCCAGTCGCCAAGACGGGTGAGGCCGGGCGTCTGGAGCAGCCACGAATGTGCGTCCAAATACGTGGGAAACAGGGATGCGAAGGTGGTCATCATGCAGGTCACAACGTGGCTGCGGATGAGCGGGCTGAGCGCGGCGAGCATGAGGGACCTGGCGCCTCCGCCGGAGAAGCCGGCACAGCCGAGCCTTCCGGCGTCCACCCCCGGGAGCCCGGCGAGTACGTTCAGCGCCGCGAGGTCGTCGTGCGCCACCATGCCGGCGAAGCTGGTGCCGAGCAGGCCGGCGGCCTTGGCCACGGTGTCCTCGTGGGCGGCGGCCGCGGCGTCGTACAGTTCTGCCGGGGACGGTTCGACGCCGGCCTCCCGCCACAGTGCCTTCCGGCCGTCGACGGCGGCAGCCGTTCGATCGGGAGGCGTGCCGAGGTCGAAGCCCCGGCTGCCCCACGAGAACGTGTCATGGGCGAGCACGGCGAAACCCTGCGACGCCAGCCAGGTGGCGAAGGGCCGGCCCTCATACAGCCGGTTCCGGAGCGTGTCCGGGCCGCTTCCCGCCGTCGGGCTGTCCACCAGCCGCGCGGCACCGGAAGACTTGATGCCGGCATGGCAGTGCAGCGCCAAGACGCCCGGCAGGGGGCCGGCGGCGTGCGCCGGGCGGATGAACCAGGCAGTGGTGCGCGGACCAAAGCCCAGCTGCCAGCTCAAGCGGGAGGTGGTCACGCCATCGTATGTTTCCTCCCAGTCGACACGGACGGCGGGCCCGGCCGGGACGTCAGGAACACCAAGCACGTCCGCCAGCTCCTGGCTCCGGCTGTCTGCCGGGCGATAGCGCGGGGCGGCAGCCACGAAGCCAGGCCAGTCCTCGTAGCCGCCGATGGCGCTGGCTGGAATCATGGCCGCGTTCTCCGGGGTGCAAACATCGTTGTCCTGCCTTTCGCAGTTCGCGCGCAGCGGCGCTCGGCAGCGCTCATCAGTCAGAAAACGCTTTCTCAAAAATTAGCAAAGGGGTGTACACCGGTCAAGAAACCGTTTACTTTGGTACGGAGCCGCCGTTGCCCGAGTCACTTTCGGGCCACATTGGGAGCGTACTTTGGCGGCACCAGCTGCCGGCGTCAACGCTTAGGCAAGGACCAATCCGTGGAAGGCCACGATGACCAAAGGAGACCACATGGCCGCACAGCAGCACGAGGGGACGCCCGGCGTCCCCGGAGACGTCGGGAGGAGCCAGTGAGCGCCATCAGCGAACTGTCGTCGATGTCCCGCCGCAAGGGACCGGTGACCGAGGAGGAAAAGCGGGCCAACCGGCGCGACAACAAGGCGGCCTACATCTTCCTTCTGCCGTGGCTCGTGGGGCTCGTGGTCATCACGGTCGGCCCCATGCTGATGTCGCTGTACCTGGCATTCACCGACTACAACCTCCTGCAGCCGCCGGAATGGACGGGCCTGGACAACTTCACCCGGATGCTCGGCGACGCCCGGCTGCACAACTCGCTCCGGGTCACCTTCACGTATGTGCTGGTCGGGGTTCCGCTGCAGCTGGCAGTGGCGCTGCTGATCGCGCTGGTGCTGGACAAGGGGCTCCGCGGACTGCCCTTCTACCGCTCGGTGTTCTACCTGCCCTCCCTGCTGGGCGGGTCGGTCGCCGTCGCCATCCTGTGGAAGCAGATCTTTGGCACCACCGGCCTGGTCAACCAGGTTCTGGCGATGTTCGGCATTGCCGGACCCGGCTGGATCTCGGATCCAAGCACGTCGCTCGGGTCCATTATCCTGCTGCACGTCTGGACCTTCGGCAGCCCCATGATCATTTTCCTCGCCGGGCTGCGGCAGATTCCCAACATGTACTACGAGGCGGCCGAGGTGGACGGCGCAACGACGCTCCAGAAGTTCTGGCGGATCACGTTGCCCATGCTCAGCCCCATCATCTTCTTCAACCTGGTGCTGCAGATCATCGGCTCCTTCCAGTCCTTCACCCAGGCGTTCATCGTCTCGGGCGGCAATGGTGGGCCGTCGGATTCCACCATGTTCTTCACGCTGTACCTCTACCAAAAAGGCTTCGGCCAGTTCGACATGGGCTACGCCTCGGCCATGGCCTGGTTCCTCCTCGTGATCATCGGCGCCTTCACGGCCGTCAACTTCATCGCTTCAAAGTATTGGGTGTTCTATGATGACTAAACTTCAGACACTGCCCGCCCCCGAGCAGGAACAGGGCAAAGGCGGAAAAGCTCCCGGAAACAGGACCCGGGGCAGTGGCTCCCGGGGCAAGGCCGGCCGGCCGCGGGAATCGCGCGGCACCCTCGCCTTCAGCCGAAGCGCGCGGGTCAAAGCGCTGGCCAAGCACGCGCTGCTGATCATCACCGGCGGGATCATGATCTACCCGCTGCTGTGGATGGTGGTGTCCTCGCTGCGGCCCAACGATCTCATCTTCCGCGAGCCGGGCCTGTGGCTGAACAGCCTGGAGATGAGCAACTACACGGACGGCTGGTCCGCGCTGAGCCATCCGTTCGGTCACTACATGCTCAACTCGGCCATCGTGGTGATCGGCTCCATCCTGGGCAACCTGATCTCGTGCTCCATGGCCGCCTACGCCTTCGCCCGGCTCCAGTTCAGCGGAAAGAAGCTGTTCTTCGGCATCATGCTCCTGACCATCATGCTGCCGTTTCACGTGGTGATCGTTCCGCAGTACATCCTGTTCTCCCAGATCGGCTGGGTGAACACTTTCTGGCCGCTCATTGTGCCCAAGCTGCTGGCCACGGACGCGTTCTTCGTGTTCCTCATGGTCCAGTTCATCCGCGGCATTCCCAAGGAACTTGACGAGGCGGCCAGGATCGACGGCGCCGGCCACCCCCGCATCTTCCTGCGGGTCATCCTGCCCCTGATGGTGCCGGCGCTCGCCACCACCACGATCTTCACCTTCATCTGGACCTGGAACGACTTCTTCGGGGCCCTGATCTACCTCACCGACCCCGAAATGTTCACCGTTCCCGTCGCGCTGCGCGCCTTCGTAGACTCGCAGTCCGCCACCAGCTGGGGTTCGCTGTTCGCGATGTCCATCGTTTCCTTGCTGCCCGTGTTCCTGGTGTTCCTCTTCGGGCAGCGTTTCCTCATCAAGGGCATCGCCACCACAGGCATCAAGTAGCCCCGCCGGCTGGCCGCAACAGTCCAAGCCAAAACCTCTTGTAATACAAGCCACATACTTATAATGTAAGTTAACGAGAAAGCGCTTTCCCGGCGAGTTCTGTTCCTCATTCGCTTCCAGGATCAAAGAAGATCGGAGTTTCCAGTGCCACTCTTTCCCCGGCCCGCAACGGCAGCCGCATCCGGCGCCCCCGCAAAACCTGCAAAGGCAAAACGCCGCCTCCGCGCCACCGCGGCCGTGGCCGCCGCAGCCGCCGCCGTCCTCGCCCTGAGCGCCTGCGGCGGACCCGCCCAGTCGAGTGCGGACGGCAAGGTGGAACTGCGGTTCTCCTGGTGGGGCGGTGACAAGCGCGCTCAAGTCACCCAGGCCGCCATCGCTGCGTTTGAGGCGGAGAACCCCAACATCAAGATCAAGGCCGAATACGGCGACTGGAGCGGCTATTGGGACAAGCTCGCCACCCAGGTTGCCGCCAACGATGCCCCGGACATCATCCAGATGGACGAGAAGTACATCACCGAATACTCCACCCGCGGGGCGCTGCTGGACCTTTCCAAGTACGGCATCGACACCTCGAAGCTGGACGAGGCGGCCCTGAACGCCGGCAAGAGCGACGACGGCCTGACCGGTATCGCGGCCGGCATCAACGCCGCGACCATCCTGGCCAACCCGGCGGTGTTCAAGGCAGCCGGTGTGGCGCTCCCGGATGACAAGACCTGGACCTGGGAGGACTTCGAGCGCATCTCGGCCGAGGTGACCGCCAAGTCTCCCAAGGGAACCTACGGCGCCGCCGCCTACGGCACCGACGAGGCCTCCCTCGGCGTCTGGTTGCGGCAGAACGGCAAGTCCCTCTACACTTCGGACGGCAAGCTCGGGTTCGAGCCGTCCGACATCGCGGGCTGGTGGGACTTCCTCAAGCAGCTGAGCGAAAAGAAGGCCGTGCCCTCGGCCTCGGAAGTGGTTGAGGCCGAGGCGGCTCCGCTGGACCAGAGCGGCCTGGCCACGGGCAAGAACGGGCTGGCGTTCTGGTGGTCCAACCAGCTGCCGGCGCTGGAGAAGGCGGCCGGCGGAGAGCTGCAGGTGCTTCGGTTCCCCTCCAAGACGGGCAAGGCGGCGAACACCCAGCTCTGGTACAAGGCCTCCCAGTTCTGGTCCGCATCATCACGGACCAAGCACCCCGAAGAGGTGGCCAAGTTCATCAACTTCCTGGCCAACGACACGAAGGCCGGCGAGATCCTGCTGGCAGACCGCGGCGTCTACCCCAACTCCGAGGTCCGGGCCGCTATCCAGGCCAAGCTGACTCCTGCCGATGTCAAGGTGGTCAAGTTCATTGACCAGATCAAGGGCGAACTCGGCGAGGCCCCGGCGCCGCCGCCGAAGGGCGCGGGCGCCATCCAGGAGATCATCAAGCGCTACAGCTCCGAGGTGCTGTTCAACCGGCTCTCTACCCAGGACGCAGGCACGAAGGCCGTGGACGAAATGAACTCCGCGATCAGCAGCTAACGCCTCGCAGAGAACCACGCCGGAAACCCCGGGCCGTCTCCCAACGGAGACTGCCCGGGGTTTTCCGCGCGCGTTGGTACTGAAGCATGCGAGGCGGGGAGTTTTTGTACACGTATCGCGACTTCGGGGGCCTTTTGGGGCCATTATCTGTACAAAAACTCCAAGCCGCGCTCAGTCCTCGGCGATCACGACCACCGCTCCGCCGGGAACAAGCCCGCCGAAACGTCCGCCGCCCAACAGTTCCTCGCCGTCGGCCTTCACCGCCGCGTCCTCCCGGCCGTGGTTGATGGCGAAGAGGAAACGGCGCCCGTCCGCCGAGACCCGCCGGGTAAGTTCGACGCCGGCGGCGGCCTCCGCGCAAGCCGCCACTCCCGCCTCGGCCAGGAGCCGGTCCAAGAGGCGTTCGATGCCGTCACGGTCGGGGAGCGTGGCCAAGTACCAGGCGGCGCCGCGGCCCGCGGTCCTCCGGGTCAGGGCCGGGATTCCGTCCAGCGGGTAGCCGGTGAAGGTGGCCAGGGTTTCTGCCCTGTCCGCATGGACATGTTCACTCCAGACCCGGCCAATGGTGCCGTCACTCAGAGTCACCTTTCCGCCCTCGAGCAGTGGGTGGAACTCCTCGGTCCGGATGCCCAGCAGCTCCCGGAAGGCGCCCGGATAGCCGCCCAGCCGGATGTGGTCGCGGTCGTCGACAATGCCGCTGAAGTAGCTGACCAGCACCGTGGCCCCGGCTTCGGCGGCGCCGGCGATGTTGGCCGCGGCGTCATCGGTGACGCAGTAGAGGGTGCACACCAGGACCAGGTCATAGCCGGTCAGGTCGGCGGTGGGATGCACGAAATCCGCGGCCACGCCGCGCAGGAACAGTGAGCGGTGGAATTCGCGGAGCAGGTCGAGGTACTTCACATCCTCGCTCGGGTGCGAATCCAGTTCGCTGGCCCACCAGGCCTCGTAGTCGAAAATGATGGCTACCCGGGATTCCACCGTGGAACCCTTGACCGGGCCGAGCTTTTTCAGGGCGTCGCCGAGGGCCACCACCTCGCGCCACACCCGGGTGTCGCGGCCGCCGTGCGGCACCATCGCCGAATGGAACTTCTCGGCCCCGGCAACGCTCTGCCGCCACTGGAAGAACATGACGGCATCGGCGCCGCGGGCCACGTGGGCCAGGGAGTTCCGCAGCATTTCGCCGGGCATCTTCGGCTGGTTGCGTGGCTGCCAGTTCACGGCCGACGTCGAGTGTTCCATCAGGATCCACGGCCTGTTGCCCGCGACACCGCGCGTGAGGTCCGCGCTGAGCGCCAGTTCGATCTCCCGCTCCGGGTCCGCCGCCACCATGTAGTGATCGTTGGCCACCACGTCCAGGCCCTTCGCCCAGTCGAAGTAGTCCATGGACTTGGTGGCGCTGGAAACCATGAGGTTGGTGGTGGCCGGAACGCCGGGAGTCACCTCCCGGATCACCGCCAGCAGGCTCCGGTAGTAGTCCATCAGCACCCAGGAACTGAACCGCTGGAAGTCCAGCCGTTGCGTCGGGTTGAGGGTGGTGGGGGCGGCCCGCGGCGGAATGATCTCTTCGAACGAGGCATAGTGCTGCGACCAGAAGGCTGTTCCCCAGGCCTCATTCAGCGCTTCGATGCCGTCGTAGCGCTGCTCCAGCCAGCGCCGGAACGCTGTGGCGTCCTCCTCGCCGTAAAACTCTGAAACGTGGCAGCCCAGCTCATTGTCCACATGCCAGAGCGCCAGGGCCGGATGGTCCTTGTACCGTTCGGCCAGCTTGCGGGTAATGCCCGCGGCATACCGGCGGTAAACAGCGGACGACGGCGAGTAGTGCCGCCGGGAGCCGCGCTCCAGGACGGTGCCCTCCGCCGTCACCGGCAGGACTTCCGGATGCTTCCGCACCAGCCAGGCCGGGGGAGCGGCCGTGGCCGTGGCGAGGGCAACCTTGATGCCTGCGCTATCCAGGTTGTCCAGCACCTCATCCAGCCAGGCAAAGTCGTACTCCCCTTCGCGCGGCTCCAGGAGCGCCCAGGAAAAGATGGCCACGCTGAGGAGCGTCACCCCGGCCTCTTTCATGAGGCCGATGTCCTCCAGCCGGACGTCGGCCGGCCATTGCTCGGGGTTGTAGTCGCCCCCGAAGGCGAGGCCGGGGCCGCTGTTCCACGCCGGAGCCGGGTAGGAGGTTTCTGGATTGGGCATGGGACTCCTTTGTCGAGGACGGCGACCTGGCGGTGATTTGGACGTCGAAAGAAGATGTTTGGAAAACGCTTGCCCGAACGGGCTAATGCGATTATTGTATCGATTCAGAGATGGTGTAATCCAGATCACGACTCCAAGTTGACGAAGTTTTCTGAAAAAAGTTTGCGTTATTGAGCAAGGAGGCTCCCATGATCAGCAGAAGGAATTTTCTGACCACCGTCGCGGTAGGAACGGTGTCCGCGGCAGCGCTGGCCGCGTGCGGTGCTCCGGCAAGCCAGACAGGCTCGGCCGCTAACCCGGTAACCATCACCTACACCTGGTGGGGCAACGACGACCGGGCCGAGCGCACCCGCAAGGCCATCGCCGTGTTCGAGCAGAAGAACCCCGACGTCAAGGTCAACGGCAACTTCACCGACTTCGCCGGCTACTGGCAGAAGCGCGCCACCGAGGCCGCCGGCGGCGGACTCCCGGACGTCATGCAGTGGGACCTCTCGTACCTGCGCGATTACGCCCAGCGCAATCAGCTCCTGGACCTCGGCACCGTGAAGATCAATACCGACGCCTTCGACAAGACCCTGCTTCCCTCCGGCCAGATCCGCGGCAAGACCTACGGCATCCCCACCAGCACCAACGCCTTCGCCGTCTACTACGATCCGGCCAAACTGAAGGAAATCGGCGTGGCTGAACCGGCCGGCATGTGGACCTACGCAGAGTACAAGGACTGGCTCACCAAGATCGGGCAGGCCGGCGGCGGAAAGTACTTCGGCGGGTCCGACTTCACCGGCATCTGGTGGCAGTTCAACATCTGGCTGCGGCAGAAGGGCATCGACGCCTTCACCGGTGACGGCAAGCTCGGCTTCAGCAAGGATGACCTGCGAACCTGGCTGAACCTGAACTCGGACCTCCGCGGCACCAACGCCGTGGTCCCCGCGGACCGCAGCGCCCAGGTCAAGCCCAAGAGCCCGTTCGGCTCCAACCTCACCGTCTCGGAGAACACCTGGGACAACTTCATGGCCGGCTACCTCAAGGACAGCGGAGCCAAGGAGCTCAAGCTGGTGCCCGTCCCGTCGGACGATCCGGACAACCTCGGACTGTTCCTCAAGCCGTCCATGCTCATGGTGGCCAGCGCCAAGACCAAGAACAAGGACGCGGCCGCCCGCTTCATCGACTTCATGGTCAACGATCCCGAGGTGGGCGAGATCTTCAAGACCTCCCGCGGTGTTCCCGCCTCCAAGACCCAGCGGGACGGCACCACCTTCGAAGGCACCGACAAAGCCGTGGTGGACTACGAAACCTCCATCGGCAAGTACCTCAAGGACGCCCCCGAACCCCCGATCGTCGGCTTCGGCACCCTCGAGGCCGCGTTCCTTCGCTTCAATGAGGACCTGAACTACGGAAAGCTCACGGTGGACGGTGCCGTGGACCAGTGGTTCAAGGAAGCCGAAGACGTCATCAAGCAGAACGCGTAGCGTACGCGCTGCAGAACCTGACAAGGACTCTTTCGTGACTCAGACCCTGACCCGCCGCAGCGGCACCGCCGCCGCTCCGCCCGCGCATGCACCGCGCCGGCGGAGTGCGGACGCCCGTGCCGGCTACACCTTCCTGCTGCCCTGGCTGCTGGGCTTCATCCTCCTGACCGTGGGCCCGATGCTGTCCTCGCTCTACCTCTCCTTCACCAACTACAACCTCTTCGACGCGCCCAAGTGGATCGGCCTGGACAACTACACCAGCCTGTTCCAGGACGAGCGCTTCCTGCAGTCGGTGGGCGTCACGCTGGGCTACGTGGTGTTCGGAACCCCGCTGAAGCTCGCCGCGGCGCTCGCTGTGGCCCTGCTGCTGAACAACGCCACCCGCGGCCAGGGCTTCTACCGCTCGGCCTTCTACGCCCCTTCGCTCATTGGGGCAAGCGTCTCGATCGCGATCGTGTGGAAGGCCATGTTCGGCGACCAGGGTCCCGTGGACCAGGGCCTGTCCTTCTTCGGCATCAACCTCGGCGGCTGGGTGGGCAACCCGTCCATGACCATGCCCATGATGATCCTGCTGACCGTCTGGCAGTTCGGCGCCCCCATGGTGATCTTCCTGGCCGGCCTGAAGCAGATCCCGCAGGAACTGTACGAGGCGGCCTCCGTGGACGGTGCCGGCCGGCTCCGGAAGTTCGTGAACATCACGTTCCCCATGCTCTCCCCGGTGGTCTTCTTCAACCTCCTCCTGGAGACAATCCACGCGTTCCAGATCTTCGCCTCGGCGTACATCATCTCCAACGGTGAAGGCGGCCCGGCCGGTTCCACCCTCTTCTACACCCTCTACCTCTACCTGCGGGGCTTCAGTGACTTCCGAATGGGCTACGCCTCGGCCATGGCCTGGCTCCTGGTGATCGTCGTCGGCATCATCACACTGATCTTCTTCCGCACGTCCAAGTCCTGGGTCCACTACAGCGGTGATTCAAAATGACCACACTCAGTCCAACCACCCCGGCCCGGACCGCTGACGCGTCCGAGTACAACCCCAAGGCCGACTCCCGGGCGGCCAAGCGCACCCGCAGCATCGTGTTCCACACCCTGTCGCTGGCCCTCATCGCCGTCGTGCTTTACCCGGCGCTGTGGATGGTCAGTTCGGCCTTCAAACCCAGCAGCGAGATCATCGGCAACTCGTCGATCTGGAGCTCACACTTCAGCCTCGACAACTTCGTGACCGCGATGGGCGGCATCGGCGGCGTCTCCACGGCCCAGTTCTTCACCAACTCGGTGGTGCTGGCCCTCGGCTCGGTGATCGGGACGGTGCTCTCGGCGACCGTCTCCGCCTACGCCTTCGCCCGGATCAAGTTCCCCGGCCGCAGCATCTTCTTCGGCATGATGATCGCCACCCTGCTCCTGCCGTTCCACGTGGTGATCATTCCGCAGTACATCATCTTCCAGCAGCTGGGGCTCGTGGACACCTACATCCCCCTGCTGATCGGCAAGTTCCTGGCCGCGGATGCCTTCTTCGTTTTCCTCATGGTGCAGTTCATGCGCAATCTGCCCCGGGAACTGGACGAGGCAGCGATCATCGACGGCGCGGGCCACGTGCGGATCTTCTGCAGCATCATGCTGCCGCTGATGAAGCCTGCCCTCATCAGCTCGTCCATCTTCGCCTTCATCTGGAGCTGGAACGACTTCCTGGGCCCGCTGCTCTACCTGAACTCGCCGGAAAAGTACCCTCTGCCCCTGGCCCTGCGGCTCTTTGTGGACCAGACCCAGAGCTCCGACTACGGCGCGATGATCGCCATGTCCGTCCTGGCACTGCTCCCCGTGCTGGTGTTCTTCCTGGTCTTCCAGCGCTACATCGTGGAGGGCGTCTCCACCCAGGGCCTCAAGGGCTGACACCATGACCGCCGAGACCGAAAGCGTGCCCGTCAACAGGTTCGCGCTCTTCTCCGAGACCATGCTGGCGGGCGTCATCGTGCTTGGACTCTCCGTTCCCCTGGTCACGGTGCCGGCCGCGTATGCGGCCGGCACCGCCCACCTGGGTCGGCACCTCTCCGGACGGGACGACTCCGTGCGGGGCCTCTGGGGCACGTTCCGGGCCGCCTTGCCCGGGAGCCTCAAACTTGGGCTTACGACGGCGGCCGTTGCGGCCGTCGTCATCATCAACCTGCTGCTCGCGGCGGCAGGGCAGCTGCCGGGAGGGGCCGTCGTCATGCCGGCGACGCTGCTCCTGGCCGTGGCGGCCACCGTGCTGCTGCTGAGGACCGCGTCCCGGTCGCAGCCCGGCCATTGGGATGAAGCCCTGGCAGCAGCCCGGACGGAGTCCGTGGTGGACTGGTCCGGTTCGCTGCTCCTGGTGGCGGCACTGGGCCTGACTGCCGTGTTCGTGTGGATGCTGCCGGCGCTGGTAATCGTGGTGCCGGGCTGCCTCGTGCTCGCCGCGGCAGCGGTCAGGCTCCGCGCCGAGGCCAGGTCAGCCAGCTGACGTGACGTCCCCCCGCAGATCCTTGCAAGGCAAAACCTACTCAAACAAGAGCTCCGGACGCGATACGGCTTCCGGACCCGTCAAGGCCGCCGGACAACCGAACCGGAACGGCAGCTGGTACCGGCCGCTCGTGCAGCGCAACTACCGCATCTTCGTGGGCATGCAGCTCGCGGGCGGCACCGGCGTCTGGATGCAGCGGCTTGCCCAGGACTGGCTGGTGCTGCAGCTGACCGGAAGCCCCGCGGCGGTGGGCGTTGCCGTGGCACTCCAGTTCCTGCCCCTGCTGGTGGTGGGGCCGCTCGGCGGCGTGGTGGTGGATCTCTTTCCCAAGCGCCGCATCCTTCTCCTTTGCCAGTCCGTCACCGCCGTCCTGGCCGGCGGCCTCGCCGTGTGGGACGCCGGCGGGAGCATCGCGGTCGAAGTTGTCTACGCCAGCTGCATCCTGCTGGGCATCACCAGCGCCCTGGACGGCCCGGCCCGCCAGGTGTTCGTGAACGAAGTGGTGGGCGACGCCGGCCTTCCGGCGGCAATCGGGCTCAACAACGCCATCGGGCAGCTCGGGGCCATGGCCGGGCCCGCCGTGGGCGGGCTGGTGATCGCCACGGCCGGATCCGCGGCCGCCTTCGCCGCCAACGCCGTGCTGTGCCTGGCGGTGCTGGCCATGATCGCCGCCATTAGGCCGGGCGAACTTCATCCGGGCACGCCGGCGGTCCGCGGGCGGGGCCAGGTGCTTGCGGGCTTCCGTTACGTGCGCGACCGCCCGCGGCTGCTGCTGGTCATGCTGCTTGCCGGACTCCTCGGGGCGTTCGGAATGAACGGGCCGGTGGTGCTGGCGGCCTTTGCCAGCTCGGTCTGGCACAGCGGCGCCGCCGGGTTCGGCCTGTTCAACACCCTTGCCGCCGGTGGTGCCCTTGCCGGCGCCGTCGTGGCGTCCCGGCTGCAGCGGTTCGGCCGGAAGGGCATCGTGGCCAGCGCCGGGCTCTTCGGACTTGCGCAGCTCATCGCCGCCGTCATGCCCAGCCAGGAGCTGTTCATGGCGATGCTGCTGGTGGTCGGTTTCATGACCCTGCTGTTCCTCACCAGCGCCGCCACCGCCGTGCAGCTGGAGGCCGGGGCGGATGTCCGGGGCCGGGTCATGGCCCTGTACCTGCCGCTCCTGCTGGGCGGCCATGCCCTCGGCGGGCTGCTGGCCGGCTGGCTGACGGAGTGGCTCGGCGTCCGGGCGGGGCTGGTGGTGACCGGCGCGCTGGGGATGGTTTCCGCCGCCATGATTGCGGGCCTGCTGTGGCTCCACGGCCGCCGGACGGCTGGTTAACCTAGCGCTGACTCACCAGGGATTCGACGGCGGCCGGCGACAGTTCTCCGTCGCACATCCACACGCTCAGGCTCCGCCGGAGCGATTCCCCGGCGGCCAGCTCCACCGGCCTGTCCCAGGCCAGGGCCGACCCGACGGCGGGGTAGCCGGAGCAGCGGACAAACCACGGATCGGCGGCCTCGGCCGGCGCACTGAACACGAGCGTCGCGGGCTGCCCCGACCGGATGCCGGGGACTTCCCCGAAGGAGGCGGTCCATGCCAGCCACGGCGCAACGGCGCCGTGGACGGCCGGTTCCCCCTCGGCGTCGGACGTGAAAATGCGGGCGCCGCTGCACGCCGGAAGGCGCCAGAAGAAGCCGCCGTAGCCGCTGCCCGCGGCGCCGTTCGAGCCCGGGCTCCCGAGCGAAACGTCGACGACGGCGGTCAGTTCCGTACCCAGGTCCAGGCGCCACGTGCGCTCGCCCAGGATCTCGCGGCTGAGGGTCCGCTGTTCGCTCAGCAGGGGCTGTCCGTCCGTTCCGAGCCACCGGAGCTGCCGGGTGTCCGGGATATTCAAATTGGCGGGAAGCAGTTCAATCCGGCCGTGGTCCTGCCGGGACACGTACGCGCCGGCGCCGCGCGTGTATGTCTTGCCGCCCCAGAAGTTGGTGCCGTTGACGTCCTGGAGCGCGAAGCCGGCACCCAGGTGCCACGGGTGGTCGGCGGGCAGATGGTCCGTCACCTCGGTTCCGCCGAGGGTGGTGACGGGGTGCAGGTAGGGGCGCGGTGACAACGCCGGGTTGAGTTCCGCGCCCGTACGCAGGACTGCCAGCAGCCTGCCGCCGGCGTCGAACAGGCGTGTGGCCTCGGAAGGATCCGCGGTGCGCGCCCATGGCAGGGCCAGCTCGCTGAATGTGGCGTGCGCGCTGATGGCCCGCTCCAGGGCGTCCTCGATCCCGGGTATCACGGCATGGGCCGCGTCGCCGTCGCCCACCCAGAGCACGTGGGCGGAGCTGACCGGCGCCGGCGGCTCGGCCGTGCGAACGGCCTCGAGCACCAGCATGAACGCCCCGGAGTCGTTGAGGGCGCTGGTGAGTTCCGCGCCTTCGGCCAGGTGCGCCAGCAGGTTTTCGGTCAGGTCGTCGCGGCCGAACTCCTGCGAGTGCTCTCCGACCGCGTTGCTGATGTGCAGCCGGTCCTCGGTGTAGTGGAAAACGGCCGTTCCCTCGGAGCCCTGCAGGGTGATGTACGGCTCCACGGGCTCCGACGCGCAGAGCGTCAGGGCGCAGGTAATCGGCAGCCCGGCGGCGGTCCGGATCCTGATGACGGACGTGTCATCGGCCTCGATGTCGTTCGCGCGGTAGAGGTCGGTTTCAACGGAGGCCACGTCCTCCACGGTCCGGGCGCCCGCGATGCGCAGGGCGGTGGCGATGGCGTGTGCCAGGGGATTGGTGGCCACGCCGTCCACCACGTCCACACCGTCCAGGCTCCGCTTGCCGGCCCACCGGGAGCGCCTGTAATAGGCCCGGTCCCGCACCCAGCGTCCGGTCGCACCGATTCCCTGCAGGGTGCCGATGGTGCCGTCCTGGAGGAGCTTGTCGATGGCCGCCAGTGCCTGCGATCCGAGGCTCTGGAACCCGATCTGCACGCTGCGGCCGGATGCTTCGGCGGCCTCCTGCAGCTGCCGGAAGTCGGCCAGCGATGCCACCGGGGGTTTCTCCAGGTAGAGGTCTGCGCCGGAGGCCAGGGTGGCCAGTGCCAGTGGCGCATGGGTCTGGATGGGGGTGGCCACGATGACCACGTCGGGGCTGTGGTTGCCGGCCAGGAGGGACTGCAGATCGGGGTGGACCGCCGTCGAGTCCGGCAACGCGCCCGGGGACGGCGGATTCGGGTCCGCCACGGCCACGAGTTCCACCGCGCCGGCCTGGGCCAGCCGGTCCAGGTTCTTCAGGTGGTGGGCGCCGAAGCCGTGGACGCCGATCAGGGCGATCCGGGCCGGGGTTCCGCGGCGGTGCATATTCATGAGTCTCCTGTCCGGCGCTGCGGTGCTGCACGACGCCATCGTCAACCATTGCCGGGGAGCGTGTCTTCAGTGCAGCAAGCGCTTTCCCGTTTCTGTCTGCTGCTCAGTGTACTCCGCTGGCGCGGCCTGTGTAACGTTTCAAAAATCGCTTGACCTTCAGGCTGCCGGCGGCTGATCATCTCAGGAGCCGATGCGGAAGGAAGAGCGATGAAGATTTTGCTGGCCGGAGATTCGACCGTTGCCAACTGCCCCACCTACGAGTATCCGATGAGTGGCTGGGGCGCCCACCTTGCGCCGGAGGTTTACTCGTGGGGCGCCGTGCACAACTTCGCCAAGGGCGGGGCAACCACCGAGTCCTTCCGGGAGGAGGGGCTGTGGTACGAACTTCTGCACCAGGCGGTCAGCGGCGACGTGGTGCTCATCCAGTTCGGCCACAACGACCAGAAGCGCGGTCACCTGGGTGCCCGCGGCGGCTACGCGGACAACCTCCGCCGGATGGTGGGCGATGTCCGGGCCAAGGGGGCCGCTCCCGTCCTCTGCACCTCGGTGGAGCGGCGGCATTTCAGTGATGGCCGCCTCGAGGAGACGCTCGGGGAGTACCCCGCGGTGGTCCGTGAACTGGGCATCGAGTTGGGCCTCGATGTGGTGGACCTCAACTCCTGGACCCGCGCCCTGTACGCCGGGCTTGGCGAGGAGGGGTCCAAGGAATTGTTCTTCCACTTTGGCCCCGGCGAGCACGCGCACTGGTTCGGCGGGCTGCTGGACGACACCCACTTTCACGAGCGGGGAGCGCGGCGGATCGCAGCATTCGTGGCCGCCCGCCTCGAAGTGCTGGGCTTTAAACCGGAACCCGACCTGCTCGCCGTCTTCTAGGCGGACGCCACCTTTGCCGGGCCGCCGGTCAGGGGGTCGCCTCAACACCTGCGGTGCTTTGCCTGACCACCAGCTCTGGCGTGAACACGACGGCGCGGTGGCGGGGGTGCTGCGCGTCCAGTTCCTCCGTCAGGAGTTCAATGGCAGTCCTGCCGATTGCGTCGGTGGGCTGGCGGATGGAGGAGAGCGGCACGACGGCGGACACGGCAAAGTCGATGTCGTCGTAACCGATCAGGGCCACGTCATCCGGAATGCGGACACCATTCATCATGGTCAGGGACTGCATGACTCCGAGGGCCAGCAGGTCGTTGGCGCAGAAGATGCCGTCCGGCATGTTGCCGGCGCCCCGCTCCATGAGACTATTGCCCACGCCGCGCCCGGCGAGCACGGACTGGCCGTCGGAATCAAGCACCTCCAGTGCTGCGCCGTCCACCTCGGCCACGGCTCGGCGGGCGCCGGCGAGGCGGTCGGAAACCTGCCGGATGGACAGCGGGCCGCCCACGAAGGCCAGCTTCCTGCGCCCGAGATCGAGGAGGTGCCGGGCGGCAAGGTAGCCGCCGGCGTCGTCATCCACGGACACCGAACTGAAGCGGTCCTCGTCGGCCAGCCGGTCCACCAGGACCGTGGGAACGCCGCGCTGCCGCAGGGCTTCCAGCCTGTCGGCCACATCCCCCACCGGGGAGATGAGCAGGCCCTGGACCCGCTGTTCCTGGAAGAGGTCGATGTAGTGCGATTCCCGGTTCGCGTCGTGCCCGCTGTCGCCCAGCAGCACGGCGCTGCCGTTCACGGCCGCCGCATCCTCGGCCGCCCGGACCAGGGAGGTGAAGAATGGGTTGCCGACGTCCAGGACCACGACGCCGATGGTTCGGCTGTGCCCTGCCCGCAACTGCCGGGCGGCGTCGTTGCGGACGAAACCAAGTTCGTCGATGGCTTGCAGCACCCGGTCCTTGGTGCGCTTGGAGACGCGGTCGGGATTGTTCAGGACGTTGGACACTGTGCCCACCGCAACCTGCGCATGGTTGGCGACGTCCTTGATGCTGGCTGCCCGCGACATTCTGCTGATCCTCCGAAAGATCGATTTGCCCGTCCGGGTGAAAACGCTTGACACCCTTCTTCAACCCAGAGTACTTTGAATCGTAACAATGAAACGATTCAAAGGCGAGAGAATATTCAAAGCCGAACGAATTGGTTTCCGCTTCGTCCGCCGCACCCGAAACGTCTACAGGAGTACAACATGAGGGTTTGCTTCCGATCCTCCGTCCAGCTGGAGCTGCTGGCGGAGTACCGCCGGCGCCACGCCGCCGTCTGGCCGGAGATGCTGGCCGCGCTCAAGGACGCGGGCTGGAACAACTACTCGCTGTTCCTGGACGAGGACGGGCTGCTGATCGGCTACCTCGAATGCGACGACTTTGACGCCGTGCGGGCCCGGATGGCCCTCACCGACGTCAACGCCCGCTGGCAGGCGGAAATGGCCACGCTCTTCCGGGACAGCGATGTTCCGCCCGACGAGGGCTTCCGGGTGCTCGACGAGGTGTTCAACCTCGACGGTCAGTTGGCCGCGGCCGCCGGCAGTAACGCTGACGCCGCCGCCAAGCACTAAGTCTTTCAAGTACTGACACTGCCAAACACTGACGAAAGAAAGATCATGAACAACACAGCATCGGCACTGGGCCGGCTTTCGGAGCTTGCGATTGAGGTTCCGTCATGGGCCTACGGCAACTCGGGCACCCGTTTCAAGGTGTTCGGCACGCCCGGTACCCCGCGCACGGTCCAGGAGAAACTGGCGGATGCCGCCAAGGTCCATGAGCTCACCGGCCTGGCTCCCACCGTGGCGCTGCACATCCCGTGGGACAAGGTGGACGACTACGCGGCCCTGAAGGAGTACGCGGCCGGCCTCGGTGTGGGGCTGGGCACGATCAACTCGAACACCTTCCAGGATGACGAGTACAAGTTCGGCTCGCTGACGTCCTCGGACGACGCCGTCCGGCGCCGGGCAATCGAGCACCACTTCGAGTGTATCGACATCATGCATGCCACCGGGTCAAAGGACCTGAAGATCTGGCTCGCGGATGGCACCAACTACCCGGGCCAGGATGACATGCGCGGCCGCCAGGACCGGCTGGCCGAGTCCCTGCAGGAGATCTACACCCGCCTCGGCGAGGACCAGCGCCTGGTGCTGGAGTACAAGTTCTTCGAGCCGGCTTTTTACCACACCGACGTTCCGGACTGGGGCACCTCGTACGCGCAGACCCTGGCCCTGGGCGAGAAGGCGTTTGTCTGCCTGGACACCGGTCACCACGCCCCGGGCACCAACATCGAATTCATCGTGATGCAGCTGCTGCGCCTGGGCAAGCTGGGCTCCTTCGACTTCAACTCGCGTTTCTACGCCGATGATGATCTGATCGTGGGCGCCGCGGACCCGTTCCAGCTGTTCCGCATCATGCACGAGGTGATCCGCGGCGGCGGCTTCGGCAAGGATTCCGGCGTGGCGCTGATGCTGGACCAGTGCCACAACCTCGAGGAGAAGATCCCCGGCCAGATCCGCTCGGTGCTGAACGTGCAGGAGATGACCGCCCGCGCCCTGCTGATCGACACTGCGGCCCTGGCCGAGGCCCAGCGCGCCGGCGACGTCCTGGCCGCCAACGCCGTGTTCAACGACGCCTTCTACACCGACGTCCGGCCGGTCCTGGCCGAATGGCGTGAATCCCGCGGCCTGCCCGCGGACCCGCTGGCCGCCTATAAGGCCAGCGGCTACCAGAAGAAAATCAACGAGGACCGCGCAGGCGGCCAGCAAGCCGGATGGGGCGCCTAATAGCCATGAGCATTAACAAGACTGTTGAAGACCTGATCGCCCGTTCCAACCGCCTGGGCGCGGACAAGCGGAACACGAACTTCGCCGGCGGCAACACCTCCGCGAAGGGCACCGAGACGGACCCCGTCACCGGCGAGGACGTCCACCTCCTTTGGGTGAAGGGCTCCGGCGGGGACCTCGGCACCCTGAAGGCCCAGAACCTTGCGGTCCTCCGCCTGGACCGGCTGCAGGCACTGAAGAACGTCTACCCCGGGGTGGAGCGCGAGGACGAGATGGTCGCGGCCTTCGATTACTGCCTGCACGGCAAGGGCGGCGCCGCGCCGTCCATCGACACCGCCATGCACGGGCTCGTGGACGCCGCGCATGTGGACCACCTGCACCCCGATTCGGGCATTGCGATCGCCACGGCGGCCGACGGTGAGGCGCTGACCGCGAAGATCTTCGGCGACAAGGTGGTCTGGGTGCCCTGGCGCCGGCCGGGCTTCCAGCTGGGCCTGGACATCGCCGCGATCAAGGACGCCAACCCGCAGGCCGTCGGCACAATCCTGGGCGGGCACGGCATCACGGCCTGGGGCGCCACGTCCGAAGAGGCGGAAGCCAATTCGCTCTGGATCATCGAACAGGCCGAGCAGTACATCGCCCGGAACGGCAAGGCCGAACCCTTTGGCCCGAAGCTGCCGGGCTACGCTCCGCTGGCCGAGGCCGAGCGGCGTGCGAAGGCCGCCGCGCTGGCACCGGTGATCCGCGCCCTGGCCTCGGCGGACAAGCCGCAGGTGGGCCACTTCAGTGACGACCCCGCCGTGCTGGAGTTCCTCGAAGCCGCCGAGCACCCCCGCCTGGGCGCGCTGGGCACGTCCTGCCCGGACCACTTCCTGCGCACCAAGGTCAAACCGCTCATCCTGAATCTGCCCGCGGACGCCTCGATCGAGGATTCTGTGGCCCGGCTGAAGGAACTGCACGCTGCCTACCGCGAGGACTACCAGGCCTACTACGACCGCCACGCGGATGCCGACTCACCCGCCCTGCGCGGCGCGGACCCGGCCATCGTCCTGGTTCCCGGCGTCGGCATGTTCTCCTACGGTGCCAACAAGCAGACTGCCCGCGTGGCCGGGGAGTTCTACCTGAACGCGATCAACGTGATGCGCGGCGCCGAGGCGATCTCCACCTACGCCCCGATCGATGAGGCCGAGAAGTTCCGGATCGAGTACTGGGCCCTGGAGGAAGCCAAGCTCGCCCGGATGCCCAAGCCCAAGTCCCACGCCACCCGCATCGCGCTGGTGACCGGCGCGGCGTCGGGCATCGGCAAGGCCATCGCCACCCGCCTCGCCGCGGAGGGCGCCTGCGTGGTCATCGCGGACCTGAACCTCGAAAACGCCCAGGCCGTCGCAGCCGAACTCGGTGGCCCGGACGTCGCCGTCGGCGTCCAGGCCGACGTCACCAACGAGGCCCAGGTCGCCGCCGCCATCGACGAGGCGGTGCTGGCCTTCGGCGGGTTGGACCTGGTGGTCAACAACGCCGGCCTGTCCATCTCCAAGCCGCTGCTGGAAACCACCGAGAAGGACTGGGACCTGCAGCACAACGTGATGGCCAAAGGTTCCTTCCTGGTGGCCAAGGCCGCCGCGAAGGTCATGATCGAGCAGGGCCTGGGCGGGGACATCATCTACATCTCCTCCAAGAACTCCGTGTTCGCCGGCCCGAACAACATCGCCTACTCCGCCACCAAGGCCGACCAGGCCCACCAGGTCCGCCTGCTCGCCGCGGAACTGGGCGAGTACGGCATCCGCGTCAACGGCATCAACCCCGACGGCGTGGTCCGCGGCTCCGGGATCTTCGCCGGCGGCTGGGGCGCCAAACGGGCCGCCGTCTACGGCGTGGACGAGGAGAAACTGGGCGAGTACTACGCGCAGCGCACCCTGCTCAAGCGCGAGGTCCTGCCCGAACACGTCGCCAACGCCGCGGCGGTGCTCACCAGCAACGAACTCTCGCACACCACCGGCCTGCACATCCCCGTTGACGCCGGCGTCGCGGCAGCCTTCCTGCGGTGAGCAGCATGCAAACTGCCAGTGTCGACGGCGGCCTGTTCGCCGCCGTCGACATCGGTGCCTCCTCGGGACGCGTCATCCTGGGACGGATCAGCACTGACGGCGGTCCGGCGCGGGCCACGCTCGACGTCGTGCACCGTTTCCCCAACGCGGTGGTGCAGTCCGACGGCGGCCTCCGCTGGGACTTCGACGCCCTCTTCGCCGAGGTGCTCACCGGCCTCGCTGCCGCCGGCACGGCGGCAGCTGAGTGCGGGGAAACGATCACCAGCATCGGCATCGACACCTGGGCGGTGGACTACGGGCTGGTCAACAAGGCCGGCGAGCTCACCGCGCAACCGTACAGCTACCGGGACGAACGCAGCCGCACCGCCGTCGCCCGGGTCCACGCGAAACTGGACCCGGCACGGCTCTACACCACCACCGGGCTGCAGTTCCTGCAGTTCAACACGCTCTACCAGCTCGCCACAGAACAGGACCTGGACGGGCTGCAGGCCCTCCTGATCCCTGACCTTATTGCGTTCCTGCTCACGGGGCAGCGCCGCACCGAGGCCACGAACGCCTCCACCACCGGGCTGTTCGACGCCGTCGCGGGGGAGTGGGCCACCGAATTGTTCGGACCCCTGGGCCTGCCGAAGGACCTGTTCCCGCCGCTGATCCAGCCCGGCGAAACCCTGGGCACCCTGCTGGCCGGAATTGCGGAACGGACCGGGCTGCCCGAAGCTACGAAGGTGGTGGCCGTAGGTTCGCACGACACCGCCTCGGCCGTCGCCGCCGTTCCCGCAGAGCAGGAAAACTTCGCGTACATCTCCTCGGGCACGTGGTCGCTGGTGGGGCTGGAACTGCACCAGCCGGTGCTCACCGAAGCCAGCCGCGCGGCGAATTTCACCAACGAGCGCGGCGTGGACGGCACTACGCGGTACCTGCGCAACGTCGGCGGCCTGTGGCTGCTCAGCGAATGCCAGCGCACCTGGGCGGAGGGCGGCTACCGGCCCGCCATCGGGGAACTTCTCGACGCGGCCGCGGCGCTCCCGCCCGGCGGGCCACGGATCAACCCCGACGATCCCGCCTTCATCGCCCCGGACAACATGCCGGACCGCATCCGTGCCGCAGCCCGCAACACCGGCGCCGTCCTTCCCGGCGAGCCGGCAGCGATAGTCCGCTGCATCCTGGACAGCCTCGCCGCCGGGTACGCGCGCACCATCGCCGACGCCGAACGCCTCGCCGGTGTTGCCGTCGACGTCGTGCACATCGTTGGCGGCGGCTCGCAGAACGCGCTGCTGTGCCAGCTCACGGCACAGGCTACCGGCAGACCCGTCATCGCCGGCCCGGTCGAGGCAACGGCCCTCGGCAACGTCCTGATCCAGGCCCGCGCCGCAGGTGCCGTCAGCGGGGGACTGGACGCGCTGCGGGCCCTGGTGCGGGCGTCACACAGGCTCGACAGGTTCGAGGCCGCGCTGGTCTGATAGGACGCAACTGCACGCCACCCCAGGAACCCGCTAACCAGGAAGAACGGAAAATCCATGCCCCTGTTCGATCTGCCCCTCGAGGAGCTCCGCCGGTACACATCCGCGGCCACGGTGCCGCCGGATTTCCAGGTTTTCTGGGACCGCACGATTGAGGAGGCAAGGACCTTCCCGCTGGACGCTGTCTTCGAGCCGGTGGAGAACTACCTGGCTGTCGTGGACACCTTCGACGTCACGTTCGCCGGCCACGGCGGCGCCCCGGTGAAAGGCTGGCTGCACCTGCCGGTGACACGGGAGGCCGGGACCCCGCTTCCCGCCGTCGTGCAGTACGCCGGTTATTCCGGCGGCCGCGGACTGGTTAACCAGGACACGAGGTGGGCGCAGGCGGGCTATGCGCATTTCATCATGGACACCCGGGGCCAGGGCTACTCCGGAGCGGTCGGTGAGACCGCGGACCCGCACCCGTCGGCCGGCGAGGTGGCGTATGCGGGCCTCATGACGCGGGGCGCGGCCAGCCGCGAGGACTACTACTACCGCCGCGTGTACGTGGACGCATTCCGCGCGGTCGAGGCGGCGCAGTCGCATCCCGACGTGGACGCGTCCCGGATCGTGGTGGCGGGCGTGAGCCAGGGCGGCGGGATCACCGTCGCGGTGGCCGGACTCGCTGCCGGACGGCTCGACGGCGTCATCGCCGCCCTGCCTGACGTCCCGTTCCTCCAGGACTTCCCGCGCGCCATCGACATTGCACCCCGCGGCCCGTATCCCGAGATCGCGGCCTTCCTCGGCCGGCACCGCGAGCGGTACGAGCCCATGCTGGCCGTGCTGAACTACTTCGACGGCGTCAACCTGGGCAGGTCAGCGACGGCGCCGGCGCTGTTCTCGGTGGCGCTGATGGATGACGTCTGCCCGCCGTCGACCGTCTTTGCCAGCTACAACGCCTACGGGGCGGAGGCTGTGGCTGGGCCGGGAGCAGATGGGGCGGCGGTGAAGGACATCGAGGTGTACCGCTTCAACAACCACGAGGGCGGCCAGGAGCACCACTGGATCCGGCAGCTGCAGTACCTGCGCAAGCTGCTGGGGTGAGGCACTCCTGTCGGCCCGCTCCAGCGCGAACGTACACTTGTGGCCCCTGGGAAACGCTTCCTCCGGGCCTCAAATGTCCGTTCGCGCAATGGTCGATTTGCGGCCCGCGCGGGGCCGCGGCTATGGTGTGCCTATGACTAACCGTTGGTATGCGTATTTTTCGTTGGCTCTGGAGGGGCCCGCGTCTAACTGACACGCATCCAACTTTCCTTCAGAGCCAACAGGGCAGAGATCATTCTCTGCCCTTCGCCATATCTACGGCGGGTTCTGATCAGGGGCCCGCTCCCACCCGGAACAGGACCCGAAAATGAGCGCAGCAGCCACCGAAACCCAGCAGCCGACGTCGAAACGCCAGTCGACGTCGAACCTGAGGGTCAGCGAGATCACCGCCCTGCCCACGCCTCAGGAGATGATTGCGGAACTGCCGCTGAATGCGAAGGCGGCCGACGTCGTCGAACGCGGCCGCGACGAAGTCCGGGCCATCATGGACGGCGTGGACGACCGCCTGCTGGTGATCGTCGGTCCGTGCTCCATCCACGACCCCAAGGCCGGCCTGGAATACGCCCGCCGGCTGGTCAGCCAGGCCGGGAAGCACAAGGAAGACCTCCTCGTGGTCATGCGGACCTACTTCGAGAAGCCGCGGACCACCGTGGGCTGGAAGGGCCTGATCAACGATCCGCACCTGGACGGAAGCCATGACATCGCGACGGGACTTCGGGCCGCCCGCCAGTTCCTGCAGCAGGTCACCGCCCTGGGGCTTCCCACCGCCACCGAGTTCCTGGAACCCATCAGCCCGCAGTACATGGCAGACCTCGTCTCCTGGGGAGCCATCGGCGCGCGGACCACGGAAAGCCAGATCCACCGCCAGCTGGCGTCCGGGCTGTCCATGCCCATCGGCTTCAAGAACGGAACCGACGGCGACCTCCAGGTGGCGGTCGATGCCTGCAGCGCCGCCGCCGCAGCCCAGGCCTTCCTCGGGATCGACGGCGACGGCCGGGCCGCGCTGGTGTCCACCGCGGGCAACCCCGACACCCACGTGATCCTCCGCGGCGGCCGGAAGGGCCCCAACTACTCCGCCGCCGACGTCGAAGCGGCCTCCGCCAAGCTCGCCGCCAAGAACCTCAACCCGCGGCTGATCGTGGACGCCAGCCACGCCAACAGCGGTAAGAGCCACCACCGCCAGGCGGAGGTGGCGCTTGAGATCGGCGCCCAGCTCGAGGACGCGGGAACGGCCGCAGGGGCCATTGCCGGCGTCATGCTGGAGAGCTTCCTCGTGGGCGGCGCACAGAACCTCGATGTGGCAGAACACGCCGCAGGCCACTCCGACCTGACCTACGGCCAGAGCGTCACGGACGCCTGCATGGAGTGGGATGTGACGGCGTCCGTGCTCGAACAGCTGGCGGCATCGTCGCGGAAACGGCGGGCTTTCACAATGGCCACGTGAGCATCTAGAGTAACTAGCACACGGTTGTTCGATGGCTCAGCATCGGCGCACACCGCAGATAGACCGGCGTCGTTGCTGAGAGCAAAGGAATATGGGTATGTCCGCAGAGTCGAACTTCTCGAACGCCAAGTTCTTGACCGTGGCCGAGGTGGCTGAGGTAATGCGTGTCTCCAAAATGACCGTGTACCGCCTTGTCCATTCGGGGGAGATGCCCGCCGTCAGGTTCGGCCGCTCCTACCGCGTCCCGGAGACCGCCGTCGAACAGTACCTCAAGGGTGCTGTCGTGGACGGTCATACGGGCACCGCCTAACGGACCAGACTGACCGCACCGATCCCGTGGTTGCTGCAGCCGCCTTGGGGGCCGCTGCACGCCACGGGGCTGTGCTGGTCAGGGGATGCTCCCGATAAGCGGTACGCTGTTAAGGAACGTTTTACGTCATTGTAAGAATCTGTCAGTTGTCAGTCTGTTGCTCAGTCCACGGACCTTCTTCATCAGACAGGTACTGCATCTAGTTTGTAAGGAACTTTCGTGGGTTCAGTTATTAAGAAGCGTCGCAAGCGTATGGCCAAGAAGAAGCACCGCAAGTTGCTTCGTAAGACCCGCCACCAGCGCCGCAATAAGAAGTAGAGCTCGCTCTACGCGTCAATGCCCGTTCCCTTTCGAGGGTGCGGGCATTTTTGCATCCTGGCGACGATACTGGCAACCCGCGATGCACAAACCGCCTGGCGCGCCGGGAATTCCCGTGTCGTGGGGGAATCTGCGCGTCGAAGGGGAAGAACGGCGTCAGGCGCGGGGGCCGCGGAAGCGGGTGTAGCCTCGCCAGAGGCCGTAGACCGCTCCTCCTGCCGTGGCTGCCTTGAGGCCCAGGGTGGCGGCCCGGCGGCCTGAGCGGAAGTCGTAGACCGGCCAGTTGTGTTCTCGGGCGTGCTTGCGCAGGCGGGCGTCCGGGTTGATCGCCACGGGGTGGCCCACCATCGTCAGCAGCGGGATGTCGTTGTAGGAGTCGCTGTAAGCCCAGCAGCGCTTCAGGTCCAGTCCGTGGTGGTCCGCGATGCCCTGGACCGCCACAGCCTTGGCGGCGCCATGCAGGATGTCGCCGACGAGCCTGCCCGTGTAGAAGCCGTCCTTGGTCTCGCCGACGGTGCCGAGGGCGCCGGTGAGCCCCAGCCGCGTGGAAATCACCGTCGCGACCTCGATCGGCGTTGCGGTGACGAGCCAGACCTTCCGGCCCACCCGCAGGTGCTGTTCAGCCAGGGCCTTGGCGCCGGGCCAGATCCGGGAGGCGATCATCTCGTCGTAGACCTCTTCGCCCAGGGCCCTGATGTCCTCTTCCGTGATGCCGGCGGCGAGCCTCAGCGCGGAATCCCGGACGGCGTGGACGTCATTGAGGTTCTCGCCCCGGAGCACGAACTTGAGCTGCTGCCATGCCATGCCCGCCGCCTGCGCAAGCGTGAAGGCTCCGCGCTGGTGCATTTTCCTGGCCACGTGGAACAGGCTCGCGCCGCGCATGAGGGTGTTGTCGACGTCGAAGAAGGCTGCCTCGCCGTGTTGCTGCTTCGCAACCGGACGGTGGGCCACAGCGACGTACTTCTCCTCGGGCATGCCACTGAGTCTAGTCACTGCAGTTCCTCGCTACTGACTGCCGCCGTCGCTCACCGCCGGGAACGGCGATACGGTTGAAGCATGGCAAACCCCGACGTCGTTCTCCTCACCAAAGCTGACTGCCACCTGTGCGCCGCAGCGCGTGACGCCGTCGGGCGGGTAACTGCCGGACTGGGGCTTTCGTGGTCGGAGCGGCAGTTGGACTCCGACGACGAACTGCGCGACCGCTATGCCGAGGAGATTCCGGTGGTGTTGGTGGACGGGATCCAGCGCGACTTCTGGAAGATCGACGAGGCCCGCCTGGAGCGTGTCCTGCGCCGAGCCATCGCAGGGGATTAGCCGATTTCGAACAATGGCATTGGCTTTGTTGACATAACTGATGGGGATTTAGAGTGGACTCACAACGCGACGCAACGGAGCAGATAGTGACTTCGCTCGATTCACCACCCCAGGCCCTGCCCGGGCCCACCGGTCCCACCGGTGCTGCCGGAAAGCAGATTCCGCCGGCAGCCGTGGCCAGGCTGACGATCTACCTGCGCGCCCTGAACTCCCTGCTGGCCGAAGGCACCGAGCGGGTCTCCTCGGAATCGCTGGCTGAGCTTTCGGGAGTCGGCTCCTCAACCCTCCGCAAGGATCTGTCCCACGTGGGCTCCTACGGCACCCGCGGCGTGGGCTATGAGGTGCAGTACCTGAGCCGCCACATCGCCGCCGCGCTGGGCCTGACGCATGACTGGAAAGTCGCCATTGTCGGCGCCGGTAACCTGGGCAAGGCGCTGGCGCGCTACGGCGGCTTCGAATCCAGGGGCTTTGACGTGGTTGCCATCTTCGACGCCGACCAGATGGTGGTGGGCAACGAGGTGGGCTGGCTGCGGGTCAGTGACGTTGCGGACCTGGAAGCGGTCCTGGAGCGGACCGGCACCAACATGGTGGTGCTGGCGCTGCCTGCCGCAGTGGCCCAGAGTATCTGTGACCGGGTGGTGGGCGCCGGCGTGCGCAGCATCCTTAGTTTTGCTCCCGTGATGCTCCAGGTGCCCGACGGCGTGACGCTGAGGAAGGTGGACATGGCCACCGAGCTGCAGATCCTTGCCTACCACGCGCAACGGGCGCAGACGCCCGGTCAGCCGGAGTAACTCCGGCCTTCCAGGAATCCGCGCCCGTTGACGGGAAGGGCTTGTTGCTTTGCGGGTGCCTAGCGGCCGTACGGGCCGCCCGGCTGCGAGTAGGGGTTGGCGAACGGCTGCGGCTTCTGGAAGTAGGGTGCCGCTCCCGGCAGGTACAGCATTATGATCGCGGCGATGCCGAGGAGGCCCACCAGGGTGTTCAGGCCCGCCGGGAAGAGGCTGAACACGGAAAGAGCGGCAAAGACAGTGCCCAGAATGCGGGCCCAGTTCTTGCCCTTCCGGACGTTGAACGCCACCAGCGCGTAGAGGCCGGCGCCGATCAGCGCAAAGACCACCATGGTTCCGATGATGAAGCCCTTGACGTCCTCGAACGCGATGTTCTGGCCGCTGCCGCGCAGTTGCTCTTCGAACGTGCTCCGCATGGCCGGGTCATCCAGTGTGGGAATGGTGATCAGGATGGACAGGATCGACAGGACGCCCGCAGCGATGATCATCCAGAAGGAATAATTCACGAGCTTCGGGACGCCGGCGCTGGTGGCTGCCTGGGCCTGTTCCGACGGGTACTGCCCGTAGGGGGACTGGCCATAAGGGCTCTGGCCGTAGGGCGGCTGACCGGACTGCGGCTGTCCGTACTGTGGCGAGTTCTGGCCGTACTGCGGGGTGCTTTGTCCGCCCTGTCCGTACTGCGGTGCGTTCTGGCCGTACTGCGGAGCGTTCTGTCCGTACGGGGGAACGCCTTGTCCGCCCTGCCCGAACTGGGGAGTGTTCTGTCCGTACTGGGGTGCGTCCTGACCGTAGCGGGGCTGCCCGTTGCCTGGCTGGGAACCGTTGGGCTCGTTGGAGCCGGGGTCATTGGAGTGCGGGACGGGAGGATTGCTCATGAGCGGTCCTTTGCGTAGTGACGTCTGAATCGGCTACCGGTTCAGACGCCTGCCCTCCCCAGCATGGTTCACTTCCCACCGTACCCCTCAGCAGGTACGCGGGGGATCATTCCGGAGAGGTATTCCAAACGCGGGCCAACCTGCGGAAACGCTGCCGCGCGGCAGAACCTCGCCAAAGTTCCGTGGCCGGTCTGCCGGCATCTCGAAAGCGAACCGGCCCCCGCCGGCGGGCGGCTGCTGCCCCGGGAACTGCTGTCCCGGCGTCGGACGACAAACGCCCCGTCGGCGGAGAGTCCGCGGACGGGGCGCTTCGGGGCCAGTAGTCGTGGCTGCGGGACGGGCCCGGAAGGCCTACGCTGCAGGTGCGATGAAGGCCAGTTCAAGGTTGATGGCAACCTTGTCGCTGACCAGCACGCCGCCGGCTTCCAGCACGGCGTTCCAGGTCAGGCCGAAGTCCTTGCGGCTGATGGTGGTCTCGGCGGAAACACCGGCCCGGGTGTTGCCGAAGGGGTCAACTGCAACGCCGTTGAATTCGGTCTCCAGGGAGACGGGGCGGGTGACACCCTTGATGGTCAGGTCGCCCTGGAGTTCGTAGCTGTCGCCGTTGGCAACGAGGCCGTTGGAGACGAAGGAAATCTCCGGGAATTTCTCGACGTCGAAGAAGTCTTCGCCGCGGACGTGGCCGTCGCGGTTGGCGTCGCCGGAGTCGAAGCTGGCGGTCTTGATGGTGGCCTCGACCTTGGTGGCCGTCACATCGTCGGCGAGGTCCAGGGTTGCGGCGGCGTCCTTGAACTGGCCGCGGACCTTGCTGATGCCGGCGTGGCGGACGGTGAAGGCGATCTCGCTGTGGGAGTTGTCGAGGGTCCAGGTGCCGCGGGTGAGCTCGGTGGAAAGTGCCATGGTGGTTCTCCTTGTATCAGTGGTGGAGGCGGGATGTTCCGATTGAAGCTTCATTGGTTGAAGTCTCAACTAACTGCTGCATCCAGTATAAACATGCATTTGCATCTTTTATTCCATCTGTTCGGAACTTTCTGAAAAATTTTTTAGTTCTACTTGGTGTAGAAGATTTCGTCATTACCCCTGCCCTTTGAGAAACTGGTAGACATGCCCCAAGCCACTGTCCATTTGCTCCGCCACGGCGAGGTCCACAACCCTGAAGGTGTCCTGTATGGCAGGCTGCCTGAATTCCACCTCTCCGAGCTTGGCCGGCAGATGGCGCAGACGGTCGCCGAGCACTTCCGCGAACGCGTTTCCCAGGGCGCCAACATCGTGTACCTGGTGGCGTCGCCACTCACCCGCGCCCAGGAGACCGCCCAGCCCACCTCGGAAGCTCTCGGGCTGGACATCCACACCGACGGCCGCATCATCGAGGCGGAAAACTACTTCGAAGGGCTGAAGGTCACCAAAGCCGAGCTGCGCAAGCCCAAGCACTGGCCGCACCTGATCAACCCTTTCCGGCCCTCGTGGGGCGAGCCTTACAAGCTGCAGGCAGCCCGCGTGACCGAGGCCGTCCAGGAAGCGCGCGCCAAGGCCATCGAGCTTGGCGGCGACGGTGCCGAGGCCATCCTGGTCTGCCACCAGCTTCCGATCTGGGCCACGCGGCTCAGCGCCGAGGGCAAGCCGCTGTGGCACGATCCGCGGAAACGCGAATGCACACTGACCTCCCTCACCTCCCTGGTTTTCGGCGACGACGGCGCCCTGCTGCGCGTGGAGTACAGCGAACCCGCCGCCGCCCTTCTTCCCGGTGCCTCGAGCACCCCCGGAGCCTAAGTTATGACTGAAACACCCAAAAGTTCCCGCCGCAGCGTCCTCGCCGCCGGCGGCCTGGCCCTCACCGCGATCACGCTGGGCCTGTCCGCCTGCGCTCAGGAGGACGCCCTGGCCAAGCAGGCCAAGGCCGGGGACAACAAGAACTACGTGGCAGGCGACGGCTCGGTGACTGAGTTCGCCGCAGCGGAGCGCAAGTCCGGCATCCAAATCCAGGGCACCCTGTTCAACGGCACTGCCGTTGCCCCCAAGGATTTCCTGGGGAAGGTCACCGTGCTGAACTTCTGGTTCGCCGGCTGCGCGCCCTGCCGGGTGGAAGCGCCGTCCCTGGAGGCCCTCCACCAGGAGTTCAAGACCAAGGGCGTCCAGTTTTTCGGCGTGAACCTGCGTGATGAGAAGGCCACAGCTGACGCCTTCGACAAGACCTTCGGCCTTACCTACCCGAGCTTCGACGACAAGGACGGCAGCGTGCTGCTGGCCGTGTCAGGTCTGGTGCCCCCGGGCGCCGTCCCCACGACGCTCGTGGTGGACAAGCAGGGCCGGGTGGCGTCGCGTGTGCTGGGGGAGATCGAGAAGGGCACACTCAAAGCCCTCATCCAGTCCGCCGTGGCAGAGTAACCTCCCGTGAACAGCCCCTTCGCCGAAGCCATCCTGAACGGTTCGCTGCTGCTCGCCATCCCCGTGGCGCTGCTGGCCGGACTCGTGTCCTTCCTCTCGCCGTGCGTGCTCCCGCTGGTGCCCGGATACCTGGGCTACGTCACGGGCCTCACGGGCGTGGACCTGCAGAAGCAGAAGGGCGGCCGCATGCTCGCCGGCATCGGCCTGTTCGTGCTCGGCTTCTCGGTGATCTTCGTGCTGCTCGGCGGCGCGTTCGGACAGCTGGGCTCGCTGATCTCGGGCGGGCAGAACGCCTGGGTCACGCAAGTCCTGGGCGTCCTGGTGATCCTCATGGGCGTGGTATTCATGGGCGGATTCTCCTGGTTCCAGCGCGATGCCAAGATCCACGCGAAACCGCCGGCAGGCCTGTGGGGCGCGCCGCTGCTGGGAATCACGTTCGGCCTCGGCTGGGCGCCCTGCATCGGCCCCACCTACTCTGCCGTCCAGCTCCTGAGCCTCTCCGGCGGCTCCTCCGCCGCGAAGGGTGCGTTCCTGGCCTTCGTCTATAGCCTTGGGCTGGGCATCCCGTTCCTGCTGATCGCATTGGCGGTGCGACGCGGCGCGGGAGTGATGTCCTTCTTCCGCAAACACCGGCTGGCCATCCAGCGCACCGGCGGCGGAGTCCTGATTGTCCTGGGCATCCTGATGGCCACAGGACTGTGGGGAGCCTGGGTCACCGAGTTGCAGTACTGGTTCCAAACCGATGTGAAGTTGCCGATCTGATGAGCGAGCGTGTGAAGTCAACCGAGAAATCCCCGGCCGAGGACGCCCCGCAGCCCGGTCCTGTCCAAAAGGACGCCGCGACCAAGGATGCCGTGAAGGCCGCCAAGGCCGGTGCCGCCCTCCCGTCCCTGGGCGTCGTGGGCATGTTCCGCTGGGCCTGGACCCAGCTGACCAGCATGCGCACCGCGCTGTTCCTCCTGCTGCTGTTGGCGGTGGCCGCGGTGCCCGGATCGCTGTTCCCGCAGCGGCCGGCCAACCCCTCCGTGGTCACGCAGTACATCAAGGACCACCCCGACTACGGCAAGCTGCTGGATTCGGTGCAGCTGTACGACGTCTACTCCTCGGCCTGGTTCTCGGCCATCTACATCCTGCTGTTTATCTCGCTGATCGGCTGCGTGGTGCCCCGCGCCATCGCCCACTACAAAGCCATGCGTTCGCAGCCTCCGCGCACCCCGAAGCGGCTCTCCCGCCTGCCCGAGTACGGCACCCTGGTGGTGCCGGCGGACGCCGGGATCCCGGCGTCGGACGCCATTGAGGACGCGGCGGCGCTGCTGAAGAAACGCGGGTACCGCGTTGACGTAAGGCACGACGACGGCGCGCGGCCGTCTTTGGGGGCCGAGCGCGGCTTCCTGAGGGAAGTGGGAAACCTGGTCTTCCATACCTCGCTGATCGGCGTGCTGGTGTCCGTGGCCGTCGGCGGGCTGTTTGGTTACAGCGGCCAGCGGATCCTGGTGGAGGGTGACACGTTCGTGAACACCCTGGTGGGCTATGACCAGTTCACGCCCGGCACCAACTTCCAGAGCGGCCAGCTCCAGCCCTACTCGATCCAGCTGGACAAGTTCCAGGCCACCTTCGACCGTGAGTCGCAGGGCAAGTTCGGCCAGCCCATCGACTTCACGGCGGATGTCACCACCAAGGAAAACCCGGGGGCGCCGGCCAAGAAGGAAGTCCTCAAGGTCAACGACCCCGTTACCCTTGGCGGCACCAGCATCTACCTGACGGGCAACGGCTACGCCCCGGTGGTCACGGTCCGCGACGGCAAGGGCAACGTGGCCATGCAGGGTCCCGTGGTGGCCAAGCTGCAGGGCGAGAACTACTACTCCTCCGTGGTGATTAAGGTGCCCGACGCGAAGCCAGACCAGCTGGGCTTCGCCGGCTTCTTCCTGCCGACTGCGTTCGTGACCGAGCAGGGCATCTCCTTCAGCGGCGACCCGGACCTCATCAACCCGCAGCTGAGCCTGAACTCGTACTACGGCGACCTCGGCCTGGACAAGGGTGCACCGCAGAACGTGTTTGAGCTTGACGTCAAGGGCCTCAAGGAGCTCAACAGCCGCAAGGCCGAGGCGGGTGGCATCACGCTCGCGCCGGGCAACACCTACACGCTGCCCGAAGGCAAGGGGTCCATCACGTTCGACGGCGTGAAGAAGTACGTGGGCGTGGACATCCACCACAACCCCGGCCAGCTGTCCGCGCTGATCTTCGCGCTGCTTGCCGTGGCCGGCCTCATCGTCTCGCTTTACGTGAACCGCCGCCGCGTCTGGGTCCGCACCGGCACCCACGAGGACGGCCGGACAATGGTGGAGTACGGACTCCTGGCCCGCGGCGAGGACCACCGGCTGGCCGGCGAGGCCGCAACGCTGCGCAGCCTCCTGGCGGGCAAGTGGAACCTGGACGCCGACAACCCCGAAACAGCACCTTCCAACTCCTCACCAGCCGGCTCGCCTGAGCCGAAGAAGGACCAGTAATGTTTCCCATCAACGAGACCATGGGCCAGTACAGCGAGCTCTTCATGCTGCTGGCGGCCGGCACCTACACCGTCGCCTTCATCGCGTTCGCGTGGGACCTGGCCAGGAGCAGCAAGTCCCTGAAGGCGATTGACCTCAAGGCCGCAGCTGCAGGCGCGTCTGCAGATACTTCCGCCAAGGTTCCGGTGGCGGCGGGCGCGTCCGCAGGAGCCGCCACGCCGCGGCCCGCGGGCAGCGGTGGGGGCCGGCTGTCCGGACCGGCAGACCGTGCCGAGCGGCCGTCGTCGTACGCCTCCTCCGCGAACGGTGCCGGCCAGACCGCCGACGACAGCATGCGCTACGGCGAACGCCGGGCCCCCGCACGCGTTGCCGTGGCACTGACCGTCCTGGGCGCCGCGATCCACGCCGCAGCCGTGCTGACCCGCGCTGTCGGCGCAGGCCGCGTGCCGTGGGGCAACATGTACGAGTTCCTCACCACCGGCGCGTTCGTGGCCGCTGCCGTGTTCCTCGTAGTGCTGATCCGCCGCGACCTGCGCTTCCTCGGCACGTTCGTAGTGGGCCTGGTGGTCATCATGCTGGTGGCCGCGTCCGTGGCGTTCTGGACGCCTGTCGGCCACCTGGTGCCCGCGCTGCAGAGCTACTGGCTGATCATCCACGTCTCGATCGCGGTGCTGTCCTCGGCGCTGTTCACGCTGACCTTTGCCATGTCCGCGCTGCAGCTGGTCCAGTCGCACCGGCAGAGGACCATCGCGGCCGGTGGTGCGGACAAGCTGGGGTTCATGCGCCTGGTGCCGTCCGCGCTGAGCCTCGAGAACCTGTCCTACCGCATCAACGCGATCGCCTTCATCGGCTGGACGTTCACCCTCATGTTCGGTGCGATCTGGGCGGAGAAGGCCTGGGGACGCTTCTGGGGCTGGGACACCAAGGAAGTGTGGACCTTCGTGATCTGGGTGGTCTACGCCGGCTACCTGCACGCCCGCGCCACCCGCGGCTGGACGGGGACCCGCGCGGCCTGGCTGTCGATCGTGGGCTACCTGTGCGTGGTCTTCAACTTCACCATCGTGAACCAGTTCTTCAACGGCCTGCACTCGTACTCGGGGCTGTAGGGGTCTTTAGCTTCCGGTTCGGCGGGGCCTCGCTCTGCAGGGCGTCGCCGTCTTGCGGGTGCTCACCGAATTACCGAAAAGGGCCGCTTGGCTTCGTCGAATTACCGAAAAGGGCCGTACAGCTTTCTGCTGGGCGGCCCTTTTTGGCGAAACGGCGAAGGCGGGGACCGCCGCCGGGCTTCAAGTGGGCTGCATGCGCCGCCGGCTTGCGGGTGCTCACCGAATTACCGAAAAGGGCCGCTTGGCTTCCTCGATTTACCGAAAAGGGCCGTACAGCTGGTTGCTGGGCGGCCCTTTTTGGCGAAACGACGAAGGCCTGAGACGCAGTCGGGCTTCAAGTGTGCTGGCGGCGGTGCACCTGTGCGGAGGGGCGAAACGGCGAAGGTTAGCGGGCGCGCTTCCAGCCACGGCTTGTTAACGCTGCGCGCACCTTGGTGACGGCGCTTGGCTCAATGCCCGGTGCAAACGGATCCAGGTCCAACTGCGTCAGTACCACCACGAGCCAGCCGAGACTGCGTGCGTTTTCATCGCGGTATATGTCACTTCTCCGCTGGGCCGGGGCGGCGTGGTGGCCGCCGTCGTACTGGATGGCAATCTTGAAATCTTCATAGGACATGTCGGGGTCCTGGATCCAGCCTCCGGTCCCGTCGAACATGGGAACGTTGATGCCTGGTTCGGGTAGCCCCGCGGCTGTCAGCAGAAGCCGCAGCTCGGTCTCCTTCGGTGAATCGGTGTTCGCGCGGATGAGGACCCTGGCCTTCATCGCCTTGGGGTAGCCAGCCCGGCCCTTCTTCCCTTCCAGGAAGGAGTCCAACGCGTCCGGCGTGGAAAGGGGACTCTTGCGGCGCAGGAGGAAGTCGCCGGCAATGACAAGATCCTGGAGGGATAGGATGCCGGCCAGGTCGAACCAGGTCCGAAGCGGCGACGTGCACGCAACGTAACGGCCGTCGGAAATTTCGTCTTCCGCGAGCGGAAGCCTATGGCCGCAGACGCTTTTCCGCCGCACGGCCCTGGCGCCGCCCCGGCTGGTCAGATGGATTGTCTTGTGGTCCTCGAAACGCAGGGGCAACGGGAAACCCCAGAGCGCAGCGGCCGAAAGGTGGCTAACGACGGCTCCGGTCGCGAGTGCAAGCCCGCGCGCCCGGATGAGGAGGGTAATCTCCACGGCAGCCGGGGCACGTACGCCGTGGCAGGGGCTCGCCAAGTCGAGGGCGCGAGTACGCCTGCGGGTAAGCCCGGCATCTGTGGCCTGGCGGATAGTGAACGGCTGTGCCTGCAGGGCGGGAGGAAGGGGGCGTGGACGCGGCATAGGAGCATTCTGCTGCCCGAAGTGTGCCTCCGTTCCGTTGTCCACAATTTAGGCCCGATGTGGAGGAATAGTGGGGGCCGCCTGGGTTCGCCGTTTTGCCAAAAAGGGCCGCTTGGCGCCAGTTCGGGGCGGCCACTTTTGGTAAACCGATGCGGCGGGGCGGCCACTTTTGGTAAATCGACGCGCGTGGAACGGCGCTGTGAAGGGACGCGGCGAAGTGGTGCTACTTGGCCTCGGGGTTGCCTTCGGCGTTGGCCTCGCCTGCTGCCCCCGGCTTGCGCGGACCAGGCTCACCCGCAGCCGGGCCGCCGGCATCCGAACTGCCGCTGGAGGTGCCCGGTGCTGCCCCCGTGCTGCCAGCACCCGTCGTTCCCGTGCCTGTGCTGCCCGAGCGGTGGGGACCGCCGTCGGCCTGGTTCTTCCGAGCGGCATCATCCCTCAGCTTGCGGAGTCTTTCCGCCTCGGCTTGGCGGCGGCGCTGCTCGAGGTTCCGCAGGAACTCGGGGTCGTCGTCGGGGGCGGTGGGGTGGTGCTGGTAGACGGGCTGGGCCACAGCCGATGCCCGGGGGCGGCCGATCAGGAACCACAGCGCCGCGCCGATGAGCGGCAGGAGTGCAACCATGATGATCCAGGTTGTTTTTGAGAACCCGCGCGTGAGACGTCCATCAGTCCGGATAACGTCCACCAGTCCGTAGACGTAGATGGCGAGAATGGCGACTGCGATGGCGACACGAGGCATGCAATCAGTCTAGCCGCCGTGTGCCCCAGCGGAGATTACAGTATGCCCACAGTAATGCGCCAGTAAAACGCCGAACGGCAGGCCCAGCTGACACCGATCTGCCAGGCGCGCGCAAACGGCCGGAGCAACGGGGAACAGAGCGTCTATGCCACCGGCAGGATACGTTCAGGCAGGACGGCTAAACTTGGATCGTGGCTTTTCTGAAATACACCCTGATCCGGTTCGCAATCTTCCTGCCCCTGTTTGTGCTGTTCGTCTTCCTGCAGCTGGGGTGGTTTCTGGCCGTCATCTGTGCGGGGCTGATTTCCTTCGCCATCAGCTACCTCTTCTTCCAGAAGCAGCGGGATGCGGCCACGGCGTCCCTGCATGCCCGATTCTCCGGCCGTGCCAAGCCCATCCGCACGGCCGGTGAGCTGGACGATGCCCAGGCCGAGGACCGCCTGGTGGACACCCACCCGGACGTCACCATCCGCAACGACGCAAAGAACCGCGAACCCCGCGGCGAGGGTGCCTAGCCTGCAGCGAGGCGCCTGGGCTTACAGCCCGCTGCTCAGCACGAGTCCCAGTGAGAACAGCACCGCGTAGCCCAGGTTGATGAGGCCCGTCTGCTTCAGGACCGGGATGAGGCTCTTGCGCTTTCGCCCGTTGATCATGAGCCAGGCCGGCATCAGGCAGGCCGGGATCAGGAGCAGCACAATCAGCATCCACGGCCGCGTGGGCGCCAGGATCACCACCAGCAGGATGGCCACGGCCAGCATCAGCACGTAGCTTTCGCGGGCGTGCTTGTCGCCCAGCCGCACCGCCAGGGTTTTCTTCCCCGCCTCGATGTCCGAGGGGATGTCCCGGACGTTATTGGCCATGAGCAGGGCGCACGCGATGAGTCCGGTGCCGATGGCGCCAATCACGGCAGGCAGGCCGATCTGCCCGGCCTGGGTGTACGTGGTGCCGAGGGTGGCCACGAGGCCAAAGAACACGAACACGAAGACGTCACCCAGGCCCATGTAGCCGTACGGGTTCTTTCCGCCCGTGTAGCCCCAGGCCGCCATCACGCAGCCCACGCCCACCAGCAGCAGCCACCACGTCTGGGTGATGATGACCAGCACCAGCCCCACGAGCATCGCCAGGCCGAACGCGCCGAACGCGGCATACTTCACGTGCTCGGGGCGGGCGGCACCGGAACCGACCAGACGCAGCGGTCCCACCCGGTTCTCGTCCGTCCCGCGGATTCCGTCCGAGTAATCGTTGGCGTAGTTGACGCCAATCTGCAGCAGCAGCGCCACGAGGGCCGCCAGAACCGCATTGAGCGGGCGGAAGGAAGCCATCTCGTAGGCCGCCGCCGAGCCGATCAGGATGGGGGCGATCGCGGCCGGCAGCGTGCGGAGCCGGGCGCCTTGGATCCATTGTGCGGCTGTTGCCACGGTAAGTACCTCGCGTTGGGTCGGTGATGCGTTCAAAAAATGCATGGGCGTGCGCTGGGCACGCGGAAGCCGCAGCGGCGCGGCAGGACTAATCTATTTTCCCTGATGGATTGCGTTCAGCCGTTCAATCATGGCCAGCCGGTCCGGCTTGCCGTTAGGCAGCATGATCAGCCCGCCGGCCGGAAGAACCGTCTTGGGGGCCAGTAGCCCGAGCGTGCGGTGCCATTCCTCGGCCCACGCCGCTCCGTCCCGCGCAGCGGACCCGGACCCAGCGCCGTCCCCGGACGCGGACCCGGCGACGGCCACATAGGCCGCCACGGCCTGGCCCCATTTCGCGGACTCGACGCCGGCCACAAAAGCCGCGGTCACGCCGTCGGACTTTTCCAGCTCCGCCTGCACGTGTGCGGCGGAGACTTTGACGCCGCCGGTGATGATGACGTCGTCGGCGCGGCCCAGCACGGTGAGCCGGCCATCGGCATCGAGGGTGCCGAGGTCGTTGGTCCGGTACCAGCGGCCGCCATCCTCCTCAACGAAAGCCTCGGCGGTCTGTCGCGGCGCGCCAAGGTAGCCCGCCGCAAGGGTGGCCCCGCCGAGGTGGATCCGGCCGTCTTCGGCGAGCCTCAGGGCCACGCCCTCGAGCGGGTAGCCGTCGTACACGCAGCCGCCGCAGGTTTCCGCCGCCCCATAGGTGGTGACCACCCGGAGGCCGGCGTTGCGCGCCGACTCCAGGAGCTCGGCAGAGGCCGGGGCGCCGCCGAGCAGGATGCCGTTGAAGCGGCGCAGCACGGCGAGCGTGTCCGCCGACGGGTCGGCGAGCAGGCGCTGCAGCTGCGTGGGCACCAGCGACGTGAAGCGGATGTTGTCCGTCAGTTCCAGCGCGGCCGCGGTGAAGCCCTCGGCCGTGAAGCCCTCGGACAGGTCCATGGCCCAGGGCCGGGTGCCGGCGAACAGCGACCGGACCAGCACCTGCACGCCCGCCACGTACTGCAGCGGCAGGGCCAGCAGCCACTGCCCCTCGCCCTTGAGCGCGAAGGCGGTTGCCATCGACGACGCCGCCAGCGCATCCACCGTCAGGACCGTCGCCTTGGGCTTCCCGGTGGACCCTGACGTGCGCACCACGGCGACGGCGTCCTCGAACCCTGGTGTCGGGACCGGCGTCACCACGGGCTCGCCGTCGGGGCTGGCGGAGAGTTCGACGGCGGGACCCTCACCGTGGAGGGCGGCCGCCAGCGCCTTGAGGGCCGGCTCGATATTCACTGCGTGCGCCTTGGGTGCGCGGTCCTGGGGAGCATGGGGTGCCTTCCGACGAGTGCGGGTTTAGAAGTAGTGCGGGAACCGTGACCAGTCGGGGTCGCGCTTTTGCAGGAAGGCTTCCTTGCCCTCCACGGCCTCGTCCGTCATGTACGCCAGCCGGGTGGCCTCGCCGGCGAACACCTGCTGGCCGGCCAGGCCGTCGTCGGCGAGGTTGAAGGCGAACTTGAGCATCCGGATGGCCTGCGGGGACTGCCGGGCGATGTCCGCGGCGTAGTCCAGCGCCACCTCCTCCAGGCGTTCGTGGTCAACGGCCTCGTTCACGGCGCCCATCCGAACCATGTCCTCGGCGGAATATTCACGGGCAAGGAAGAAGATCTCCCGGGCGGCCTTCTGGCCGATCTGCCGGGCCAGCAGCGCCGAGCCGTATCCGGCGTCGAAACTGCCCACAGTGGCGTCGGTCTGCTTGAACTTTCCAAACTGGCGCGAAGCGATGGTCAGGTCGGAGACCACGTGCAGGGAATGCCCGCCGCCGGCCGCCCAGCCGTTGACGACGGCGATGACCACCTTGGGCATGGTCCGCATGAGCCGCTGGACTTCCAGAATGTGGAGCCGCCCGGCGCGGGCCGGGTCGATGGTTTCCTGCGTCTCGCCGTCGGCATAGCGGTAGCCGTCCCGTCCCCGGATCCGCTGGTCCCCGCCGGAGCAGAACGAGTGCCCGCCGTCCTTGGAGGAGGGGCCGTTGCCGGTGAGCAGCACGGTGGCCACGTCCGGCGTCATCCGAGCGTGGTCCATGGCGCGGTAGAGCTCGTCCACGGTCCCCGGGCGGAAGGCGTTGCGGACCTCCGGCCGGTTGAACGCGATGCGGACGGTGGGCAGGTCCCGTGCCGCGGTGCCGTCGTCGGACCGCTCCACCTGCCGGTGGTAGGTCAGGTCCTGGAAGTCGTCGAAGCCGGACACGGTGCGCCAGCGGGACGGGTCAAAGACGTCGGATACCTTGGCGGGGAATTCGTTGCTCACCGTCCAAGTCTAGTAATCGGCTCAGCTGATGCAGAACTCGTTGCCCTCGGGGTCCGCCATGGTGTGCCATTCGTGGGGCCCCTGGCTGGCAGTCCAGAGGAAGGTGGCGCCGCGGGCCTCAAGCTCGGCGCGGACGTCGTCCTTGTCCCGGCCGTCGAGCCTGACGTCCCAGTGCACCCGGTTCTTGATGGTCTTCTGCTCCGGTACGGTCTGGAAAAGCAGCCGCCGGGCCGGTGCCTTCGCGTCGAGTTCCTCGGTGGGCCGGATCGCCGCGCCGTCCTTCCACACGAGCTTGCCGTTGTGCGTCATGGTCTGGTCTTCCGCCGCGAAGCCCTGGCTGATCATGGACCGGATGAAGCCCTCATCCTGCGGCTCCACTGACCAGTCCAGCGTTTCGGCCCACCAGTCGGCGAGGTCATGTGGGTGCTTGCAGTCGATGGCGATCTGAATGTTGAGTCCCATGCCACCAAGTTACGACGGCGGCGCCGCCTCCGGATAGGGACCGGCTCATGCAGGGGAGGGGCGTGGGCGATTCTAGCTTTGGGCGCGCTGCAGCTGGTCCAGGAGTTCTGGCGGGATGGTGTACAAAAAAACCGCAGCGAGCAGGTTCTTGGTGGCATGGACGAAGTAGGAAAACATCAGGTTCCTTCCGGTCCACACATAGACGAACACCAGCGTGGCGCCCATGGCCAGGTACGGCATGAGCGCGGGGAGGGTGACCGCTTCCTGGCCCACGATGTGCAGGGCGGCGAAAAGGACCACGGACAGCCCGCAGCAGATCCAGATGTTGACCCGCCGGCTCAGTTTTCCGATCAGCAGGTGCCGGAACACGTACTCCTCGACGAACGGGCCCACCAGGACGATCAGCGGCACCATGAGCCAGGCCGGCACCTGCCGCATGAGCGCCTGCAGTCCGGCCTGGTTGGCGGATGTCTCGGTGGTCCCGCCCACGGCCACCAGGATCGCGGTGACAATCATCATGGCGACGACAGCCAGCGGCACCATCGCGAGCGTGAACCAGGGCCGGGTGGCAAGCACTTTCAGGTCCCGGGACACCACCCCGTGGGCGGCAACCAGCGCCAGGGCGCCAACGCACCCGTAGAAGAGGAGATTTACGCCATAGGACGCGACGGCCGGCGTCGGGGCCATTTCGCGGAGCAGCGGCAGGATCAGTTCCCCGGCCAGCGCGAAGAAGGCCGCGACGGCGACATAAAGCCCCACGGCCGTGAGGTCCAGCGGCGAAAACCGGTAGAGATCCGGCCGCGGAGTCGGGAGCGTGCGTCTGGTATTCACCATGCTTCCAGCGTAGTGCGCCGACGGCGGTGCGAACCTTGACGGGGCCGCCCGCCGCCGGGCAGGCTTGACCCATGAAGTCCTAGACCCCGACGCCGGCATCCTCCGGCGTCGGCATGGCCCTAGACCAGGCCCCGCAGAGCGCCCAGCTCCGGGGCCGCACTTTGGACTGCGAGGACTTCCCATGACTGAACCAAATTTCCGCACCGAACAGCTCCACCTGTCCGGCGTCTCCCACGGCTACGGGGATCGCGAACTCTTCTCCGGCGTCGATCTGGTGATAGCCGCAGGGGAACACGCCGCCGTCGTGGGTGAGAACGGGTCGGGCAAGTCCACCCTGCTGCGGATCCTGGCGGGAATCGAGGCGCCGGCAAACGGCACGGTCCGGCGGCACGGCCGGGTGGGATACCTGGCGCAGACGTCAGGGCTGCCCGCCCGGCTGACCGTGGCCGACGCCATCGACGGTGCGCTCCTCGTACTCCGGGAGATGGAAGCCGAGCTGGAACGGCTGGAGGACGGCCTGGCCGCCGCAGGGCCCAACGAACTCGAGGCGTACGGGAACCTGCAGACCCAGTACCAGCTGCGCGAGGGCTACACTGCGGAATCCCGTGTGGAGGCGGCGCTGGACCGGCTGGGTTTGGGCGGCGTGGACCGCGGCCGGACGCTGGGGTCGCTGTCCGGCGGGGAACAGGAGCGCGTCGCGCTGGCCTGTCTGCTGGCCGACCCCGCGGACATCCTGCTCCTCGACGAGCCCACCAACCACTTGGACGCCGGCGGCACTGCCTGGCTGGAAGCCCGCCTCGCAGCACACCGGGGAGCCGTGGTGGTGGTCTCCCACGACCGCGTGCTCCTGCGCAAAATTGCCGCCGCCGTCATCGAGGTGGACGCCGAGCGCCGCACGGTGAACCGCTATGGCAACGGCTACGACGGCTACCTGAAGGAGAAGCGCGCCGAACGCCAGCGCTGGGCACAGCAGTATCACGGCTGGCTCGACGCCATGGCCTCGGAACGGCGGCAGGCGGACACCGTGGCGGACCGGATGGGCTATGCGCGCCGTCGGGACAATGACAAGGCGGGCTTCGACTTCAAGACGGGAACGTGGCAGCGCGCCGCCGCCAGCAAGGTCCGCAATGCCCAGGAGCGACTGCGCCGCCTGGAGGACAACCCGGTGGAGCGCCCGCCGGAACGCCTGAAGCTCGACGCCGGGCTGAACAGCGCCAGGTTGGACGACGCCGGGCTGAACCTGGACCGTGAAGCCCGGGACGTGGCCGACCGGGTCCTGCACGCCCGCAATACGCAGGTGCCCGGCCGGTTGGACGTGCCCGAGTTCCGTGTGGAGCGCGGGCAGAAAATCCTCATCACAGGTCCCAACGGCGCCGGTAAGTCCACGCTGCTCTCCGTTCTGGCCGGCACCCTCGAACCGGCCGCCGGCCAGGTGGTGCGCCACGGCCGGATCGGTTATCTGCAGCAGGAGCTGGAGCCGCCCGAGCATCCATCCCTGCGGCTGCTGCCGGCCTTTACTGCCGGGCTGGGCGGGAACATCGACGACCACGCCGAGGCGCTGCTGCGGCTGGGCCTCTTCCGCACCAGCGAGTTCCATGTTCCGGTGGGTGCCCTTTCCGCCGGCCAGCAGCGCAGGCTGTCGCTCGCCCGGCTCCTGCTGGGCCATAACGAGGTCATGCTCCTCGACGAGCCCACCAACCACCTGGCTCCCGTGCTCGTGGAGGAACTGGAAGCGGCGCTCGCGGACTTCAGCGGAACGGTTGTGATGGTCAGCCATGACCGGGCCCTGGGCGAATGGTTCGACGGCTGCGCGGACAGGTCCCGCGGCCGGGCCGGCGAAGGTACGCCGGGCACGTGGCTCAGGTACGCGATGGCGGAGGGCACGCTGGAAAAAGTGGCGTTGCCGGCCTGAACCTCCGCCTGCTGGCGCGGAAAAAACCCAGGCCCGGCGGGTGTGCCGCCGGGCCTGGGTTTTTGAACCGCATGGGTTTGCTGCCCCTACGAAGAGCAGCTACCGGAACAGGGCGCCGTAGGTTCCCATGATGATCCGGTCGCCCGGCTTCGACTTCTTGATGTAATCCACCACGGCCCAGTCGTCCAGCGAGATACAGCCTGCCGTCGGGACCTTGTTCATGTGCAGGAAGATGGCGAAGCCGGCGTCCTGCACGATGTTGGGCCGGTTGTAGTTGATGACCACGCCTTGACGGTAGTCATGCGAGGCGCGTGTGGCGAAGTACCACATGTTCTCGTCCCAGCCCACCCAGGACGAGGACTCGAAGTACTTGTTGTACGTCGCCGTCCACGGGTTGCCGCCCCAGCGGGAGCGGGGGTTGAGCGTGCGGTAGGGGAGCTGCGTCCCCGGGTTGCCCAGGCCGAATGCCTCGGTTACCGAGTAGGACCCGGTGGGTGAGTACAGGTTGCGGGTGGGACCGGAGGGCACTCCCGGCGCCTTGAAGCCGGAGGCCCCGACGTAGCCGTCCGTCTTCCAGTCCGCAACGTACAGCCCTGCCACCCGGACGCAGTAAATATTTGTCGCATAGGACCGCCCGTAGCCCTGGGTGAAAGTGAGCAGGACCCGGTTGGCGCCGTACGTGGGATACCTGGACCGGCCGTTGTTCAGCTTGGCACACTCGGTCATGGAGTAGATGCGGGTGCCTCCGGTCGTCGACCAGCCGATGTAGCCCGCCTGGAATGACTGGATGCATTGTCCCGGGACGCATTTTTCGTTGGCCGTGGGATAACCCAGCCCGCTTCGGGTTGAACCGGCGGCGGCATACCGCGCGCCGATGCCGCCCTTGGTGACCCAGTTGCCGCTTCCCGCAGACCAATAGATGGCGCCACCCTGGAAGCGCTGGATACACCCCCCGGCCGGCTGGCCGCAGGTTTCACTGCTGGTGGGGTACCCCAGTGCACCGGGCAACCCGCCCACGCCTACCCACTTGGCGTAGTTGCCCGGGCGCACCGCCCTTGCTCCGCTTGCTGGACTCCAGTAGATGTAGCCTTTGGCAAATTTCTGGTAGCAGCCGCCGTTCCGCTGGCCACAGGTTTCCTTGGACACAGGCAGGCCAAGAACGCTCACTGCTCCGAGTGTGTTCCAGTGACCTCCGATCGCTCCCCGCAGCCAGACTTGGTACGTGCCCTGGCCCGACCACGCAATGAGCCTGCCGGTGGACATTTTCTGAACAGTTCCTCCCGGAACCGCTACTTCGTCCGTGACGGGGTAGCCGAGGACTTTGCCTCGGCCGTTGGCGTACCAGTAGGGGCCGGTGTGTCCTGACGTGAGGAGCACGGGGTGGGCTCCGGTGGCAGCGGTCGAATACATCGTTCCGCCCTTGAACGTCTGGCCGCAAAGGCCCGCGCCGCACGTTTCGTTCGCCAGCGGCGCGCCCAGGGGGCCTGCAGCACCGTTCATGGCCCGCCATTTCACGCCGATCGCGCCCTTGACGACGATTGGAGCGGGGGCGGAAGGGACCGTGGGCGACGGCGTCGCGGACGGCGCGGGAGTGACTGTGGCTGAGGGCGCCACTGACTGTGCGGGAGAGCCAGTGGGCGTAGGCGTCACGGACGGGGAAGGTGCCACGGATGGCAGGGCCGGCTCTGACTGTGCGGGGTCAACGGACCCTGCCGGCTGAGGCGATTCCGCGGTGGTCGCGCTGGGACTTGGCGTCACCGTGGCCGTGCCAGGTGTTTCCGCGCCTGCCGTGGAAGCATTCGCAGTTTCCGTTGCCTGGGCCGGCGGTGGAGGGGTGGCATCGACGGCGAGGGCGGGCGAGGACGCAAGGGACCCGGCCGCCAGGCTCAGGAGCAGGGCAGCCGCAAATATTGGTTTTTTCACGAAGCGTCCTCCACCGAGACAACGGGTTCGCACGTGCCGGCCTGGCCCGTGGTTTTGGCGAAGTTCTCGGCAGAAACCTCAGCCGATTTCCCTGCCTGGACGGTTTCCGTGATCAGGGTGTGGCCCTGGACTGCCGCGCCGACGGTGACCGCGATGGCCAAGGTGTAGGTCTTGGCTTTGTCTGAGGAGTTGACCAGGGTTCCCTTGAACGTCCACTGACCGTCTGCACCGGCCGCGCACGTGTGCTCCTGCAGGGCGTCGATCGCGTTCAGCGATGTGGACACATCGGTAGGGAGGGAGGGTGCCGTAGTGGGTGGTGAGGATTCCGACGGCGGCTGGGACACCGCCGTCGTACTGGCTGGTGATGCGCTGGGGCTTGGTCCGGAGGGGCCACTGCCCCCGCCGGAACACCCCGAGGCTGCCAGCAGCAAGGCAGCCGGCAGCAGTAGAGCTCTCTTTCTCATAGTTCCCCCTGAACAAATGGCGCAAGTGCCGGCGCCCGCATGAGACGGTGCGGTGCCATGGCCGGGAACGGATCCCCGGCCATGGTGCTCACAGTAGCCGCAACAGGGCCCCGCCGGGAGCCTTTTCTCCATTCGAATTAGAGACGGCGTCCCCGCGGGTCAGAGACGGCATCCCGCGGGGTCGCATATGTGAACTCGACCGGGAGGACGGTGCGATCGAGATCGGCCCGCCCGGCGCCTGTTCCGGCGGGGAATGTTGTCCCCGTCACGCACCACTCGGGGAATCTTGTACGATGGATAGGCCGCGCGAACCTTCGATGCTCCATGAGGTTTTGTACATATACGGTCCTCAAGAGGGGCCTGAAGTCGAATTATCTGTACAAAATCTCCAGGTTCCGGAACCGGCAGTGCCCTATCCAAGGCAACCCCCGACCTACAAGGAACAGTTGTGCCTCAAAGTACCCCAACAGAACTTATGAGCCCGACGGCTCCATCCGCCGCCGTCGACTCGACCCTCAGCGCCGAGGGCTACAAGAAGACCCTGGGCCGGCGCCACGTCACCATGATCGCCATGGGCGGCGCCATCGGCGTCGGCCTCTTCATGGGCGCGGGCGGCCGCTTGGCCTCCACCGGCCCCGCGCTCATTTTCTCCTACGCCATCGCCGGCGTCATCGCCTACCTGCTGATGCGCGCCCTCGGTGAACTCGTCATGTACCGCCAGACCTCCGGCTCCTTCGTCAGCTACTCCGGTGAAATGTTCGGCAAGAAGGGCGCCTACCTGTCCGGCTGGATGTACTTCATCAATTGGGGCATGACCGGGATCGCGGAACTCATCGCGATCGGCCTCTACTTCCAGTTCTTCTTCCCGAACGTACCGGTGGAAGCCTCCGCCATCGCCGCACTGGCCCTGCTGGTGGCGGTCAACCTGCTCAGCGTCAAGGCGTTCGGCGAATTCGAGTTTTGGGCGTCCTGCCTGAAGGTGGGCGCCATCCTGATCTTCCTGGCAGTGGGCACCTTCATGGTGGCCACCAACGCCAGGGTCGGCGACGGCCACGCCTCGGTCGCCAACCTCTTCGCGGCCGACGGCGGGCTGTTCCCCAAGGGCGCCCTGGTGATGGTCCTGGTCCTGAACGCCGTCATCTTCGCATACAACGGCATCGAGCTCGTCGGCATCACCGCCGGTGAGATGCAGAATCCGGAACGCGAAGTGCCCAAGGCGATCCGCGCCGTCGTGCTCCGCATTGTGGTGTTCTACGTCGGTTCCGTCACCCTGCTGGCCATGCTTCTCCCGTCCGACCAGTACAAGGCCGGCACCTCCCCGTTCGTCACGGTGTTCGGCCAGATGGGCCTGGGCTGGGTGGGCGACGTGATGAACATGGTCGTCATCACCGCCGCCCTGTCCTCCTGCAACTCGGGGCTCTACTCGATCGGCCGCGTGTTCCGCACCATGGCCAACAACGGGCATGCCCCGCAGTGGCTCACCCGGATGTCCAAGCGCCACGTTCCGTATGCCGCGATCCTGGCCATCGCCGCGTTCTACCTGGTGGGCATCCTGCTCAACATCTGGCTGGGCGGCTCGCACGCGTTCGACCTCGCGCTCAACACCGCGTCCATCGGCGTTATCTTCACGTGGGGCGCCATCTTCGCGAGCCAGATCGCGCTGCGGCACCGCAAGGGCCAGGTTTCCAGCCTGCCCATGCCGGGTTCGCCGTGGACCAGCTGGGCCGGACTCCTGGGCCTGCTCGCAATCACGGTGCTGATCGGCTTCGACACCATGACCAGCAAGACCGGCGAAGTCTTCCACCTCGGCCTTTGGACGCTGGCCACCGTTCCGTTCTTCGCCCTGGTTCTGTGGCTCGGCTGGCAGAAGGTCAAGAACAACGAGCCGAAGAGCGAACTCTTCAGCTAGCTTTCTGTTTTGATTACGACGGCGGGCCCTCCTTTTCGGAGGCGCTCGCCGTCGTCGTTCCTGCAGAGGGGGTTAGTCCTTGAGGTGCCGCGCGAAGTGGTCCTCGATCCGGCGCCATGCCTCCGGAGCGGCGGACGGATCCGGGCCAATCCCCATCACGCGCGCCAGCGGGCGCAGCGCCCGCGGGCCTTCCTCCTGGTCGTTCAGGAAGGAGTGCCCCGCCGTCGGGAATTCCTTGACGTCGTGTTCAACGCCCGCCGCGGCCAGGGCGGATTCCAGACGGGCCGCGGCGCCCCGCAGGGTGCGGTCCTGCGCGCCGTAGTTCGCGACGAGCGGGCACGCGGCCCGGAGTGCCGGCCCAAGGTCACGGGGGAGGCGCCCGTAATTCACTGAGGCGGCGTCGAAGCCGTCGTTGGCCGCCAGCAGGGCGAACCCTCCGCCCATGCAGAAGCCGATCACCCCCGTCCGGCCGTTGGAAAGGGGCGATGCCTGAAGCCACGAGCGTGCGGCGGCGATGTCGGCAAAGACCCGCCCTTCGCCCGTCATCATGGATTTCATGGTGCCGACCAGGCAGCGGCCCGGGCCGCCGTCGCTGTAGAGGTCCACGGCGAGGGTGAGGTAGCCGGCCGCAGCCAGCCGGTCGGCATGGCGTCGGATCTGGTCGGTGAGGCCGAATGCCTCGTGGATCATCACGACGCCAGGAACGGGGCCGGTGTCGGCAGGGGTGGCGAGGTAGCCGCGAAGGTTCTTGGATCCGCCGGCGGCAGTGCCTGCCCCGCCCAGGTCTACGTGCGTCATGCGGCCAGTCTTGCACGGGGCCCGCAGGGTTGCATGGGCCGTCTTTGCGGGGCTTTCAGCCGGCCGCCACGAAAAACGGCGACGCCGGGCTCCCCCCAAGGGAGTCCGGCGTCGCCGTTGAGCGGGGCTGTACTAATCCCGCTTGAAATCGTCCTTGACGTCTTCGCCGACCTTCTTGGCGTCGGCGACCACCTGGTCCTTCTGGCCCTCAGCCTTCAGGCGGTCGTTGTCCGTCGCGTTGCCTGCCGCTTCCTTCGCCTTACCGCCGAAGTCCTCTGCAGCGTTCTGGATCTTGTCTCCGATACCCATGGTGGGAACCACCTTCCGTTGCCCGTTGATCTGACAAAGCCATTTCAGCCTAACACGAAGCATGCTTACTATTTCAAGCGGTGAGGCAAAAATGTCGGTCCCGCGGCTAGGCTCAAAGGATGGATCACAGCATCAGCCTGAGTCAGCACGTGAACGCCACTCCGGAGAAAGTCTGGCAGGTGATCTCGGATATTCCAGGGTCGGCCGCCACGCTTTCCGGCATCGAGTCCATCCAGATGGTCAGCGAGGGGCCGTACGGCGAAGGGACCCGCTGGAAGGAGACGAGGTCCATGATGGGCCGGCGCGAAACCGTGGAGATGTGGGTATCCCAGGCGGATCCGCCACGCAGCACAACAGTCAAAGCGCTGCAGGGCGGAGCGGACTACACGTCCAGGTTCACCCTGGTAGAGCGGGACGGCGGGACCGAGCTGACCCTGACCTTCGGCGCGGAGGTTCTCCGGCCCACCGTGTTCAGCCGGCTGATGTTCGCCCTGTTCGGGCGGCTGGGCATGAGCGTGACGCGTAAGGCCCTGGCGAAGGACCTCGCCGAGATTGCCGCGAAAGCGGAGCAGCTGTAGTGGCGGGCAGGAACCCGGGGAAACCCCGGCAGGGTGCGGCATCGAAGGTCACGCCGCCGAGGCTGGCGCCCGTGCGGCTGGAGGACCTGCGCGAGGACGATGCGCCGGATTTCAGCCGCGCGGCACGGTACGACGGAATGCGGTACAGGCGCGCGGCCGCCGACGGGCTGGAGCTCAGCGGCATCACCTTCGCCGAATGTGAGTTCGCCGGCGTCTCCTTCAATGAAGCCCAGCTGCGGGGCGCAACCTTCCGGGACTGCATCATCGAGGAGGCCTTTGCCCCCGTCCTGAACCTGGCCCGGTCCACCATGCACGACGTCGTCATCAGCAACCCCAGATGGGGGTCGGCGGAGCTCTATGAGAGCGGCTGGCAGTCGGTGCGGATCGACGGCGGCAAGCTGGACTACCTGAATCTGCGGGGCTCACGCCTGGCGGACGTGCAGATCAGTGACTGCATCATCAGCGAGCTGGACCTGGGTTCCGCAACCGCCGCCAGGGTAGCGCTGAAAAACTGCACCATCGGAAGCCTGGACCTGGCTGGCGCCAAGCTGAAGGACTTCGACCTGCGCGGCACGGACTTCCGGAGCATCAGCGGCCTTGGCAGCCTGGCCGGCGTCGTGATTGACGAGTACCAGCTGGGACTCCTGGCTCCGCTCCTGGCGGCCCACCTGGGCGTGGTCGTCGCCTGACGCTGATGGTGCCGCGCGAAAAGCGGAAGAGTTTTTGTCCACTTGTCACGACTTCGAGGCACGTTAGGTCGCGACAAGTGGACAAAAACTCCAGTTCCGTTGACCGGTTGCCCGCACCGTGTAATCTTTATAGAACGAACGGTCGGTAATTTATTCGCTTCCGGCCCAGCTTCTGCGAAAAGGATGTTCTCATGGTCGAGGCTTTTCTGGTGGGCGGTGCCCGCACCCCGGTGGGACGGTATGGCGGAGCGCTTTCGGCGGTCCGGCCCGATGATCTCGCCGCGCTGGTGGTCCGCGAGGCCGTGGCCCGGGCGGGTGTGGATCCGGATGCTATCGACGAGGTCATCCTCGGCAATGCCAACGGCGCCGGCGAGGAGAACCGCAACGTGGCGCGCATGGCGACCATCCTCGCCGGCCTGCCGCTGCACATCCCCGGCATCACCGTGAACCGGCTCTGCGCCTCGGGCCTGAGCGCCATCATCATGGCCAGCCAGATGATCAAGTCCGGGGCCGCGGACATCGTGGTGGCCGGCGGCGTCGAGTCCATGAGCCGTGCGCCCTGGGTCCAGGAGAAGCCGCAGGCGGCGTTCGCGAAGCCCGGCGACATCTTCGACACCTCCATCGGCTGGCGGTTCGTGAACCCCCTGTTCAAGAAGGGCGAGCTGTCGCGCGACGGGAAGATGACGTTCTCCATGCCGGAAACCGCGGAGGAAGTGGGCCGCGTGGATGGCATTTCCCGCGAGGACGCCGACGCGTTCGCCGTCCGCTCCCATGAGCGGTCCCTGGCCGCGATTGAGGCGGGCCGCTTCAAGGACGAAATCGTCCCGGTAACGGTCAAGACCCGCAAGGCCGAGACGGTGGTGGACACCGATGAGGGGCCCCGCGCAGGCACCAGCATGGACGTGCTGTCCGGTCTCCGTCCCGTGGTTCCGGGCGGCTCGGTGGTCACCGCCGGCAACTCGTCCTCCCTCAATGACGGCGCCTCCGCGATCATCGTCGCCTCCGAGGCCGCCATCCAGCGGCTCGGCCTGACGCCCCGCGCCCGCATCATCGACGGCGCGTCCGCCGGCTGCGAGCCGGAGATCATGGGCATCGGCCCGGTCCCGGCCACCCAGAAGGTGCTTAAGCGGAACGGGCTCAGCGTCGGAGACCTTGGCGCCGTCGAACTTAACGAAGCGTTTGCCACCCAATCCCTGGCCAGCGTGCGGCGCCTTGGGCTGGACCCGGACATTGTGAACAACGACGGCGGCGCGATCGCTTTGGGGCACCCGCTGGGTTCCAGCGGCTCCCGGATCGCCATCACCTTGCTGGGCCGGATGGAGCGCGAAGATGCGCGGATCGGCCTGGCCACCATGTGCATCGGCGTGGGCCAGGGCACGGCCATGCTGCTGGAGCGCGTGTAGTGCCGGGCCAGGACAGCGCGAACGGACACTTGAGCACCCGGGAGTTCAGCACCCTCCTGGTCGAAGAGCGCGCGGACCGGGTGGTGGTGCTCCTCAACCGCCCCGACGTCCGGAACGCCATTGACCAGCAGATGGTAGACGAGCTCCATGCCGTGTGCGCCGAGCTGGAGAAGAACCCCAAGGTCCTCATCATCGCCGGCACCGAAGGCGTTTTCGCGTCGGGGGCGGACATCGCGCAGCTGCGGGAACGGCGCCGCGATGACGCGCTGCAGGGCATCAACTCCACCATCTTTGTGCGGATCGCCAAGCTGCCCATGCCGGTGATCGCGGCGCTGGACGGCTACTGCCTGGGCGGCGGGGCAGAGCTGGCTTACGCCGCCGACTTCCGGATCGGCACCCCGGCCGTTCGGATCGGAAACCCGGAAACGGGGCTTGGCATCCTTGCGGCTGCCGGTGCCAGCTGGCGGCTGAAGGAGCTGGTGGGGGAGCCCGTGGCCAAGGAAATCCTGCTGGCCGGACGGGTGCTGAAAGCCGAGGAGGCCCTCGCCGTCAACCTCGTCACTGAACTCTACGAAGCCGCCGAGCTCATGGACGCCGCCCACCGGCTGGCCGACCGCATCGCCCGGCAGGACCCGCTGGCCGTCCGGATCACCAAGTCGGTGTTCCACGCGCCGGCCGAGGCGCACCCGCTGATCGACCAGCTGGCGCAGGGAATCCTGTTCGAATCGCAGGCCAAGTTCGACCGGATGCAGGCTTTCCTGGATAAGAAAAACGACAAGAAGAAAACAGACGGGACGAAGTCATGACCGCCATTCCCCAGTACGTCGGAGTCCTCGGCGGCGGCCGGATGGGCGCAGGAATCGCCCACGCCTTCCTCATCAAGGGCGCCACAGTGGTGGTGGTGGAGCGCGACGACGATGCTGCCGCCGGTGCGCGCACCCGGGTCGCCGACGCCGTTGCCAAGTCCGCTGCCCGCGGCGTTCTGGACGGAGCCCCGGAGGATGTCCTGGCGCGGTTCAGCGCGTCCACGGACTACTCGGCCTTCGCCGGCTGCGGCCTCGTGGTGGAGGCGGTCCCGGAGGATTTCGAGCTGAAGGTCAGTGCCCTGAAGGCCGTCGAGGAACAGCTGGCGCCCGGGGCGTTCCTGGCCTCGAACACGTCGTCGCTCTCGGTTACCGATCTCGCCGCCCAGCTGCAGCGGCCAGCCAGTTTCGTGGGGCTGCATTTCTTCAATCCCGTGCCCGCCTCCACCTTGATCGAGGTGGTGGTGGCCAAAGAGACGTCAGCCGAGCTGGCGGCCCAAGCGAAAGGCTGGACGGAAGCGCTGGGCAAGACCGCCGTCGTCGTCAATGATGCCCCGGGGTTTGCGTCCTCGCGGCTGGGCGTGGCGATTGCGTTGGAAGCGATGCGAATGGTCGAGGAGGGCGTGGCCTCCGCGGAGGACATCGACGCCGCCATGGTGCTCGGCTACAAGCACCCCACCGGACCGCTGAAGACCACCGACATTGTGGGACTGGACGTCCGTCTGGGCATCGCCGAGTACCTGCACTCGACGCTGGGGGAGCGCTTCGCTCCGCCGCAGATCCTCAGGGACAAGGTGGCCCGCGGCGAACTGGGCCGCAAGACCGGCAAGGGCTTCTTCGACTGGGCTGACTGACCTGCGGAACCTGACCCGCGGCCGTCTACCGCCGCCCGCCTAGAGCAGGCCGACGATGTAGCCGACGAAGAACAGCAGGCACAGCAGCACCACGATTCCGATCAAAACCAGCACCGCCACCTGGGTTCCCCGCGGCGGTCCGCCCTCGTCGTGCCCCTGCGGTCCGCCGGTGGAGCCTTCACCGGGCGGTGTTTCCCCCGGCGGCACTCCGCCGCCCGGTTCCAACCCGGTGATGTGGTCTTCAAGGGGGTCGGGGTTCTGGCTGCTCATGGAGTCCTCCTGGGCTGACTTGCGGCTGGGACGGTTACAGCGACTCGAGTTTCTGCCGAAGCCCGTTCAGGGCCGGATCGCGCAGCTTCATGAACTGCGGCTTGAGGATCGGCTGCAGCAGTTTGTAGGGCCAGTTGATCCTGAACTGGGCCGTGTACAGGATCTCGGAGCCGGAACTGAGTGACCGCACGTCGATCGAGTCAAAGGCCACGAGGTTCTGGTGTTCACCGCGGAGCTTGATGTGGTTGTCGAACAGTTCGATGACCTCATACTCGATGGGCTGGCGCTTGTTCCGGAACAGCGCCTCGGCATGGTAGCGGTGGCCGACGGCGACGGGCCCCTCGGTCAGTCTGTCCATCACCGCCGTGCCCGGATCCCATTCGCTGGTGTGTTCGAAGGCGGACAGGTAGGCGAACGCAGTCCGCGCCGGCAGGGAAGAACTGACAGTGCCCGAGACTGTGATCATGCTCCCAGCCTAGCCATGCGGGCCGGGGGGCACACCCCCGGCCCGCGACCGGAGCCCGGCCCTAGCGGCGAGGCCTTAGGGCACCAGCCCGGCGAGGGCAGGCACGTACCCGTAGGCGTAACCTGTGGCGGTCGGGTGGAACACGTCCTCGGGTCGACCGGCCGGCGCGCAGGTGTACGAGAGCTTGCAGATTGGCTCGGGTCCGACGATCCAGGGCTCAGCGGATCCGATTCCATGGTTGGTGAACTGGTTCGTGACGCTGACGTACTTCACCCGGTTGGCCAGCGCGGAGAGTGCGATGGTGCCGTTGAGGAGGTCCGCGGCGGAGTTCAAGGTGCGGACAGTGGTCTTCTGCTGCTCGGTCATCAAGGCGTTCGCCGTGAACAGCCGGGGGTATCCGGTCAGCACGATCCTGGCCCGGGGGGCGTTTTTCTTGATCACTGCCACCATGGCCTTGATTTTGCCTGGCAGCTGGGGGAGCTTAACCGCCAGCGAATTCACCAAGGCGGCCTTGCAGGCTGCTGTAGCGATGGAAGCTGCACATTGCACGGCCGCAGCTCCCGCGTCGATGTCGTTTCCGCCCACAGTTACTGTGATGACCGAGGCGTTCGCCAGGTACCGTGCCGTGCCGGGGTTGTAGGCAGCAGCAGTCACGATGGCGGACACGCCTGTCGTGGTCGCCCCCGAACAAGCCAGGTTTTCGCCGTCCAGCATGGTGGAATATGCCTCCTCCGTCTGAATACAGGGCTCCTGAATCCATGCGGGCCCTGCCTTATATGCCCCGCCGCCTATTCCTGCTGCATAGGAGTCGCCAAACCCGAGGTAGATGGGTGGCGGATCGGCGGCCGTGGCCGGTGCGGCGGTAAGGCCGGCGGTGAGCGCCAAAGCGGCCAGGACACCGGCCAGTCGGGCTGTGCGGCGTCGGATCAGTTCATTGGTCAACACGATGAAACCCCCTCATTCAGGGAAAACCATGGAATCGGATGCAGGGAAGGCTGCGGAGAATCGGCAAGCGATGAGCCGGGCCTGCCGCGGGCGGCAGGCCTGGAAACTGACGGCGCGAAGTGGCGCTCATCGCCCTAGGGTATGCCTGCGGAAGGGTCTGAACCCCGGCACCTGGTACTCGTTTTTCCGCCGCGTGGTCCGGCACTACTTGCTTTAAGCCCCTGCACCCGGACCCGAAGGTGTGGTTAGCTGGCTCCGTGAATGAGAGCGGACAGGTCGGCTGGGACGGGGCTGTGAACGCCTGGCTCGTGGCTGGCTCCGTCTACCGGATGGGGCGGCGGGAATGGGTCACCGAGGCTGGCTGGAAGAAGGCCTACGGGGACGGCATCCGCACCATCATCGACCTCCGCAACTCCGCCGAACGCCAGCCCAGGCCCAGCGATCCTGACGTGGGCGGGGCGCTCGCCGCGTTCGACGTCGTCCACGCGCCCACGGAGGATCCGGACAACCTTGAGTTCAAGGCCCTCTGCGATCCGTATCTCAACGATCCCGCGCACTATGCCGCCAATGCCCGCTTGTTCCCGGACCGGCTGGCCGCCGTCTTCAAGGCGGTGGCCGCTTCCTCCGGGGCCGTGGTGATTCACTGTTCCGCCGGCCGTGACCGGAGCGGCATGATCGCGGCCATGCTGCAGGACCTCGCCGGAGCTGACGACTCCGAGATCGTCGCCAGCTACCAGGCCGCCATGCGCGGCATTAACGAACGCCACCGGACCATGTGGCCCCCGCACCCGCACGAACGCTACCTTGACGAGGAAACCCTCGCCCCGCTCCTGGAAATCCGCGGTTCCCGGGTTCTGGGTTTCGTGCGGCAGCTCAACACCCGGGAATTCCTGCTGCAGAACGGCGTCACAGAGCCTGAGCTGGAGTCTGTGCTGGCCGCCCTCGGCGCTAGGGTTGCCTTGTGACTTCTTCCACATGCGCCCCTTTGCTCCGGCGTGCACTCGCCCTTGCGGCGGCGGCTGCGGTGGCGCTCGGTGCCCCGCTCGCGTCCGTGCCGGCTTACGCTGCCCCGGAAACCACGACGGCGGAAACCACGACGGCGGAAACCACGACGGCGGGGGGCGGCTCCGCTGCCCCGGCGGCCGTGCCGTCCCCGGCCGTCCCGGCGGCGGGCGGCCGGGATGCCCCGGGAGCCTTGCCGTCCCCGGCCGTCCCGGCGGCCGGCACCGCAACAGCCGAACTGTCCGGAGAAGGCCTTGCCGACGCCGTTCTGCAGGACCTCGGCATGACCGTGGCGGAATTCAATGCCGCAGGAGAGCAAGGCAAGCGCGCGGCCGCCGCCCTGCCCAGGCTCCGGAAGGCCGCAGGATTCGAGTCGATCAGGCTGGGCGGGGGCAGAATCGTGGTCGAAGGTACGGGCGCGGACCTCGCCAACGCCGTGCGCGCACTCAACGAGGCCGATGCCGAGTCCCGGCAGGAGTTCGTGCTGGCGCCCTCCGAAGCGCCCGCCGCGGCGGCCCCTTCCTCGCAATCGTCGCCGCTCCCGGCGTCCGCCGATTCTTCGCCCACGCAGCCTGCCGCCGAGCCGGACCCAGCGGCCCCGGATCTCCGTGCTACGAGCATTGACCAGCTTTACCGGGCCTACCTCCGGGAAGTGGGACCGGCCGGGCTCCAGGCCGTGGCCGAGGCGGACGGCAAGTTCGTTATCCGGACGGGCGGTGTGAACCAGCCCGAGTCGGAGCCGCAGGCCGGGCGTGTTGCTGACACCGACGGTCCGGCTGCCCCGTCTGCCGGTTCGCCCGGCGGGTCGCTCCTGTCACCGTCGGAATTCGTGGAGCAGTACGCCAACGTGGTCCTGGAGAGCGGGGAGCCTCTGGTCAGGGAGGAGGACTTCTTCGGCGGGCAGGGGTACAGGATCGACGGCTGGGTGGCCTGTTCCGCCGGGTTCAGCGCCTTCGATGCCGAGGGCCGGCCCCTGGTCCTCACAGCCGGCCACTGCGCTGACGACGGCGCCGCGCGGCTCGCCGAGGTGACCCTGCCCGCCGGGGATCCCGCGGGCGGATCCGTGGCCGAAAGCGCGGTTACCGGAAAACTCGGAACGTTCGGGTTCAGCCAGTTTGGCGGCCCCGGGAACTCGCGGGTCACCGATCCGAAGAATCCCGGCACCCCCGGAAACGACATCGCCGTCCTGGAATCCATCCGCCCCGGCCTGGATGCGCGCCCGGCTGCCGCCACCTGGGCGGATGCCACCAATCTTGCAACCGGCTCAGTACCAATTGTGGGCACGGCGTCGCCGTTCCAGGGGCAGCCCGTCTGCCGTTCGGGGCGAACCGTTGGGTGGTCGTGCGGAACTGTCGACGAGGTGGGGATCTACATAGTGGGCGGGGGCTCGGGGGACCCTGCAGACCTGCGTTCCTTCCGCGGATTGTTGTCCAGGTCGGTGGAATCCAGCGGCGGCGATTCCGGCGGTCCCTGGATCAGCGGAAACTACGCCGTGGGCACACACTCCGCGGGCAACAGCCGCTTCTCCACCGAGAACTTCGCCGTGGCGGCAACGCTCGAGGAATCCATGGCGGTCCTTCCGGGCGTGCAGCTGAGGCTGTTTCTGAACAGGCCAGTCCTTGCCGGCGTCCTGCCTCCGGGGCCCATCAAAACCGGCCAGCGGGTCGCCGGCCGGCTCGCCTCGGCGCCGGCCACAGACGTTCCGGCGGGAACGCAGGTCCGGATCACCTTGCCCGGCAGCGATCCCTTCGACGTGGACGTGGACGCCCAGGGAAAATGGGCCTTCAGCGCGCCCGCTCCAGCCGGGGAGTTCACCGCCCAGACGATAAACGGCTTCAGCCGCTCCGGGCTGAGCACCTTCCGCGCTGCGGCCGAACCGGCGGCACCTGAACTGCCAGCACCGGGCGGTGCCGGTGCCGGTGCGCCCAGCCCCGGCGGGTCACCGTCAGCGCCCCCGCCGGCGGCCGCTCAGGGTGGCGAGCCTGCGGTGCTCGCGCCCGCGCCGCAGCCTACAGTGGTGGCCGTGCTTCCGGCTGCAGTTCCGGACCCGGATTCACGGCCGATGATGCTCGCCGACACGGGGGTATCCGGTCTGACGCTCGCCGCTGCTGTAGCGGGCGCGGTTCTGCTGCTCGGCGGCCTGGTGCTGGTAGCCGTGCGGCGCGGCGGCAGGCGCTAGCCGCACAGCGACAGATGGCGCCTGCGCCATACGGTGCGCTGGTGCAATGTGGGACGCGGTCGGATTGGACAGAGCTGGGCAGATGGAGCCGTGCCGGCTCAGCCGATTGTGGCGGCTTCGTCCAGCGTGTGCGGCTCGAAGTGCTCAATGATGTCGCGGATCGACGCCAGACCCTCGGTGAACGTCGCCGACGCCCGCCACTGTTCGACCTGCTCGAGTGAGGCCCACGGCCCGGTGCTAATGAAGCGGTTGGGCACATCACGGTCACGCTTCAGCAGGCCCCGGCCACCCGGATAATCCTTGTGGGTCCGGTCGGCCATGTCCTTCCAGGCCTTCACGAAGTCGTCCTCGTGGCCCGGCTTCACAAGCCAGATACCCAACGTGTATACAGACACATCCAACACCTCCATTGGTGTGCAGAGCGGATATCTGATTATCGTCCCGCACCGCAGCACGCGGAAGACGCTGCTGGCTTACGCCACAGCTAGCAGTTGGCCGGGCTGTATTCGTAAGCGCCGGCGTCGGCCAGTCCGGCTCCGGAACAGTGCCCTTTTTGCGGAACGGGCTTCAGGTCCAGGTCCACCCCGGAATGGCTGCTCTCCGCGCGGTCTATTGCCGGGCTGCCGCTGGTGAGGTGGAGATCCTTGCGGGGATCGGCGAATTTTGCGGGAGCCGTCGTAGAACTGTTGTCGAGCGGGACATTGCTGGGGCCGTTGACGACGTTAGACTGCTCCGTCCAGCCGGACCCGTCCATCCACAGGGCGTCACGCACGGCCACGAGGATGTTGGCGCGGACGACGGTCGACGAGGGGCAGCGAGCGTGGCAGACCACGCCGCGCGAACGGCTGCCGTTAAGCCATACCGTGTTGAACTCGAAGGTGGTGCTGTTGGTGGGGCCGTAGCGTGTGTCCGGGCCGCGGATGATCAGGCCTGCGGCGTCGGCGCACTTCTTGCCGCACGAGGAGCGGATCAGGTTGTAGCGGAAAGTGTTGCCGTCTGCCTTCCCGTCGGAGCGCCCGACTTCGGAGAACATGTTGTTGTCTATGGCCTTGTTGTGATGGATGTTGTTGCGGCTGCCGTCGTAGATCTCGAAGGCGCTTCCGTCCCGGCGGAAGTCGTAGGAGTATGCCGTGGAACCGGTGACGGTATTGCCCGAGAACTCGTTGTCGTTGCCGTTGATCAGCACGCCGAACGCACCCGAGTCGTCGCTGCAGTTTGCTTCATCCGCGGTGCCGCACCGCCTTCCCGGGCTGTTGACGTTCATGATGTTGTTGTCCGTCAGGACGTTGTTGGAGTAGTTTCCGAAGTCCGAACCCGTGCCCACCCTAATTCCGGCGCTGTTCTTGGAAGCCTCGGAATTCTTCACCACCACGTGGTCGCCGTACACGTTGAAGCCCGCGTACCCGCAACCGGTGGCGCGCAGCCCGTCAACCTCGATGTAGCTGCCGTCCAGCCGGAAGCAGTCTCCGCCCTCCCCGCTGGTAATTGTCGGCAGGTCCCCGTTCCCGTAGCTGTTCAGTCTGATGGCCGACGACGGCGTTCCGCTTTCGTCGAGCACGACCTTGCCGATCCACTCGTCACCCCTGCGGAAACTGAGGGAGTCTCCGGGGTTGAATGCCGTCTCGTTGACTTTCATCAGCGACTGCCAGGGCGAATCCGGGGACGTCCCGGAGTTGGTGTCGCTTCCCACAGCACTCACGTAAAAGTGGGTGGGCGACGTCGAAGGGGCAGGCTTCGCTACGCAGCCCATCAGTAGGACTACCAAGAGGACGGCCGCCAGCGCCGCGGCGGCCCGTGTGGATCGTGTGCTCATGATTGCACCTGCTGGGCAGACAATGAGGGCCCGGCCCAGCAGTGCCGCCGCCTCTGGTCCGGAGCGGCCAGAGTACAAAGCGCCCGGCGCAATGTCAACGGCACGTGCCGGGTTCCTACCTGAGAGGTGCGGGCCGTACCCGGACCGGTGCCAGCATGCCGATGAGCAGGACGGCGGTGACCGACCCGGCAGCCATGATCGAGGCCAGCACCACAATCTGGAACCGGCCCGCCTCCAGCGGCGAAAGCCCGCCGAAGATCGCGCCGACGAAGGCCCCCGGCAGCGTGACCAGGCCCGTCGTCTTGGTCTGGTCCACCGACGGAATGAGGGCGGAATATACGGCGCTGCGTGCCATCTCGCGGGTCGCCTGCCGGGGAGAGGCGCCCAGGGCGAGCCAGCCCTCCACCTGGTCCCAGCGGTCGATCACGGCCTCGTTGAACCTGCGGCCCGCGAGCGCCGCAATCGCCATGGAATTGCCCACCACGATCCCGCCGATCGCCAGCGCGTAGCGGGAGGTGAACTCGATGGCGCCGGTACCGAACACGATGACCAGGGCTGCGAGGATGCCGACTGCCATCGAACCGGCCACGACGCCAAGGTGGCGCCAGGACCAGACGAGGCGGCGTGCGGCGGTAAGGGCAGCGACGGTGAACATGACGGCCAGCGCCACGGCCACCCATTCGGCGCTGGCGATCACGGCGCCGAGGATCAGGCTGACGGCTGCGAGTTGCGCCGCGCCGCGGAGGATGGCCAGGGCCGGCGCAAAGGCGTGCGGAACCCGGAAACCTTTGAGGACGGCAGCGGCCAGCGCCATCAGGAGGCCCACCGCGATCAGGGTGGGGGGCAGGCTGCCAAGCTCGGTCACCAGATCAGCCTAGCCGGGGGGGGCGGTGCTGCGGAGGGCTTCAGACGGCGTCAGGGAAGACGTCAGGCCCTCGGGGCAAGCAGCAGGTTGGTGATCCGCATGCTGCAAAGCCGCTGCCCGGCGTCGTTGGTGATCAGCACTTCGTGCGTGGTGAGGGTGCCGCCGAGGTGGATGGGGGTGGCCGTGATGGTGATGACGCCGGTCCGGGCCGAGCGGTGGTGCGTGGCGGAGACGTCCACGCCCACCGCGGTCTTGCCCAGCGTGCTGGCGTGGATCACCGCCGCCCACGATCCCACGGCCTCGCCCACGGCCAGCGAGGCGCCGCCGTGCAGAAGGCCGAACGACTGCCGGTTACCCTCCACCGGCATCGTCGCCACGACGCGCTCGACGGACTCCTCCACGATTTTCACTCCCATCTTCTCGTCCAGCTCGCCGAGGGTGATCTTCCACAGCTCTCCGGGCGTTGGGCCTTGGGGTGCTTGGGTAGCCGTCAGTTCTGCGTCGCGGGCTTCCGGCGTCATGTGCTCTCCTTGGGTCGTGTGCGGTGCCACTAGTGTGCAGCGGGGCACATTCATGTACTGTAGACATATTACCGAACGGACGGTCAGTAATGTTCTGGCCGGATCAGATTTGTCCCCGTTGGAAGGACCCGTCAACGATGACCACCACCGCCACTGCCCCCGAGGCCACCCTGGACACCGTGCAAACCGTCCCCAGTTTCGTGCAGGATTCCTGGTGGACTCCCGACGCCGGCTCGGCAGCTTCCGCTGTCCCCGTCCGGGACGCCAGCACGGGCGAGATCCTGGCCAAGGTGAGCACAGACGGACTGGACCTGGCCGCCGTCGTGGACTACGGCCGCACCACCGGCCAAACGGAACTCGGCAAGCTGACCTTCCACCAGCGTGCCCTCAAGCTCAAGGAACTCGCGCAGTACCTGAACGCGCGGCGCGAGCACTTCTATGCGTTCTCTGCCCAGACTGGCGCCACGAAGATTGACTCGATGATCGACATCGACGGCGGCATCGGCGTGCTCTTCACGTTCGGGTCCAAGGGCCGGCGTGAACTGCCCAACGCCCAGGTGGTGGTGGACGGGCCCATGGAGGTGCTGTCCAAGGACGGATCGTTCGCTGGCGAGCATATCTACACCCGCATACCCGGGGTCGCCGTGCAGATCAACGCCTTCAACTTCCCGGTCTGGGGCATGTTGGAGAAGCTCGCCCCCGCGTTCATCGCCGGCGTCCCCACCATCGTCAAGCCCGCCACGCCCACCGGCTACGTCGCCGCGGCCGTGGTGAAGGCCATCATCGAATCCAACATCCTGCCCAAGGGATCGCTGCAGCTGATTTCCGGCTCGGTCCGCGGGCTGCTGGACGTGCTGGACTACCGCGACCTCGTGGCCTTCACCGGCTCGGCGTCCACCTCGCAGTCCCTCAGGTCTCACCCGAACGTGGTGCTGGGCGGCGTGCGGTTCACCTCCGAGACCGACTCCCTAAACGCCGCCATCCTCGGCCCGGACGCGGTGGAAGGCACCCCGGAATTCGACGCCTTCATCAAGTCCGTTGTGACCGAAATGACGGTCAAGGCCGGGCAGAAGTGCACCGCGATCCGCCGCGCGATCGTGCCGCAGGAGCTGGTGCCCGCCGTGGTTTCCGCCATCGGGGCCCGCGTGGAGCAGCGCGTGGTGCTCGGCGATCCGCGCGCCGAGGGAGTCACCATGGGCGCGCTCGCCTCCGTGGAGCAGCTCGCCGATGTTCGCGCCGCCGTGCAGTCCATGCTCGACGCCGGCGGTGAGCTGGCGTACGGAACCCTCGATTCGCCGTCGGTCACCAGCGCGGACGGAGCAACGGGCGTCGTCGAGGGTGGCGCCTTCATGTCTCCCGTGGTGCTCAGCTGGGCTGACGCCGAGGCCGAGCCGGTCCACTCGCTGGAGGCCTTCGGTCCGGTGTCGTCGGTGATCGGGTACAAGGACATTCCCGACGCCGTCCGGCTCGCCGCCCGCGGCGGCGGTTCGCTGGTCGCCTCGGTCTGCACCAACGATCCGTCCGTGGCGCGGGAACTCGTCACGGGCATCGCAGCCCACCACGGCCGCGTGCTGATGCTGAACCGCGAGGACGCACGTTCGTCAACCGGCCACGGATCGCCCGTCCCGCACCTGGTCCACGGCGGACCCGGACGCGCCGGCGGCGGCGAGGAACTGGGCGGCATCCGCTCCGTGATGCACCACATGCAGCGCACCGCCATCCAGGGCTCGCCCAACATGCTCACCGCCGTGACCGGGATCTGGCACACCGGCGCCGACCGCAACTTCACCATGGACACTGAGGGCACGCACCCGTTCCGCAAGTCCCTCGAGACCCTGCGCATCGGCGACGCTGTCCGTTCGGAGCTGCGCGAGGTCGCGCTTGAGGACATCTCGGCCTTCGCCAATTCGACCGGTGACACGTTCTACGCCCACACCAACCAGGAGGCCGCGGAAGCCAACCCGTTCTTCCCGGGCATCGTGGCGCACGGCTACCTGCTGCTGGCCTGGGCTGCCGGGCTGTTCGTTGAGCCCGCCCCGGGTCCGGTCCTGGCCAACTACGGCCTGGAGAGCCTGCGCTTCATCACTCCTGTGGCTGCGGGGGACTCCATCCGGGTGACCCTTACCGCCAAGAAGATAACCCCGCGCGAGACCGACGAGTACGGCGAGGTGGCCTGGGATGCCGTCCTCACCAACCAGAACGACGAAATCGTGGCCACCTACGACGTCCTCACCCTCGTGGAGAAGTAACCCGCACGCTTCCTCAGGTCCTGTCGGGTTTCCTGGAACCCTTCCGCAATGGTGCCGGCAGTCAGGAATTTCCCCTGATCTTTCAGGGCTTCGGGGCGTAAAATGACCCGCGTAGGAGGTGGCGAAATGACCCTAGCACTGAGAACAGCCACAACCATCCTGCCTGTCGATGATCCGGACCGCGCCCGCGGATTTTACGCGGAAACGTTGGGCCTCCCACACCGTGGCAAGGCTGAAGATGGAAGCGATTTATTCGGCAACGCTGACGGCCCTATGCTGCAGCTGATGCCTGTAACTGACGGAAAGCACTCCGAGCACACCGCATTGAGTTTTGAGGTCACTGACATTGAACGGACCGTCCAGGACATGGAGTCCAAGGGCGTTCGGTTCCAGGACTATGACCTCCCCGATTTGAAGACCGATCACCACATCTGTGCAACCGACGCCGAGAAATGCGCCTGGTTCATGGACACCGAAAACAACATCCTCTGCGTCCACGAGAGGCTCGGAACACAGGCTGAATATCAGCTCTGATCCGCCGCACTGTCGCAGACTCCAAACCCTTCCCCGCCTAGGTGAGGAAGGGTTTGGTTTTAAGGGGCGAAAGGTGAGGTAGGGCTGGCCAAAAAGCAGCGAAAGGTGAGGAAGGGTTGGCCAAAAAGCAGCGAAAGGTGAGGGAGGGGTGGGAAAGGCGCGGCAGGAGGTGAGGGAGCGTTCAGGACCAGGGGGTGACCGGGTGGTCCTGCGGCTCACCGTCCACGAACACGTCCGCCCGCTCGTTGAAGAAGCAGACCAGCCCGTGGATCTGCCGGGCGTCGATTAACCGCGAGTCGTAGGCCCAGGCGATGTTCTTGCCCCGGGCCGACTCCGGATAGCTCCAGTACTTGGCCTCGCCCTTGTAGGGGCAGACGGTCCGGTGCGGGCTGGCCTCGAGCAGGTTCAGCCGCACGTCCTCGGGCGGAATGTAGTAGCGCACGGGAAGCAACGTTTCGTAGAGCAGATGGGCTCCGACAGTATCGGCCAGCAGCACACCGTCGAGCTTTACCTCGATGCGCCGCAGGGTGGCACGGATGTCCACGCGGTGGAACGGGTCCCTCGGGTGGCCGATGATCTCCTCGTGGTCCTCGAGCCAGTGGAACGCGCCGAAATCCAGCACGACGTACCCCGCCAGGTCCGGATCCGAGGGCCGGAAAGCGGCCCGGGGCACGCTGAACGCGGATGCCACGACGTCGAGCTCCTCGCCCGCCGCAGTGTGCCGCCTGAACCCGGTTCGCGGGTCCAGCGCCGGCGGCGCCTCTGCCATCAGGCGGACCGGATACTCGTCCGGACCGGCGTCCCCCTCGGCTGCAGGCGGCTCGAGCCGCGCCAGCAGATCCTTTTCGGGCACGGCGTAAACCGGGGTGACGCGTTTCGGTTCCCAGACCAGGAGGGCTTCGCGTGTGTCGACGACGGGACTTCCGTCGATGCCCGCGCGGATCCTTTTGGAGGTGGGCTGGTACCGGAGATCAGGAAATGCGCCGAACAGCAGATCCGACAGTTTCGTGGCCATGCATTCAGGGTGGGCATAAGGGCGCCCGGCGTCAACGGCTAATTCGCCAACGCCTGCCCGTTGGCCTGTCAGGGCTTGGCGTGCAGGCCGTCGAACGCCATGGTGATGACGTCGTCGGCCAGCTTTTCGGGTGAGAGCGAACCGCCTGGCTTGTACCACTCGACTATCGAGTTGATGGTTCCGAACAGGAGCCGGGTCACGGTGCGGGGATCGATGTCCTGGCGCAGCGACCCCTCATCGCGGGCCGCAGAGATCAGCTCCGCCACCCTGTGGTCGAAGGCGCGACGGCGTTCCATGGCGTCTCGTTCGATGTCCGTGTTCCCGCGCAGCCGCAGCAGCAGCGTGACGAAGGGCAGCCGCTCCACCAGCACGGCGATGGTCTGGCGCAGCACAAACTCCAGCCGCGCGTCGGCTGCCCCGGAGGTTGCCCCCGGCTGGTCCAGGATGGCTTCCAGTCCGCCGAGCGCGTGGTCCAGGGCGAGCTTCAGCAGGTCGCCCTTTGACGGCACATGATGGTAGATCGCCGACTTGGAGATGCCCAGGTTTTCGGCCAGGATGCCCATGGATGTGGCATCGTAGCCGTGGCGGTTGAAGACGTCGACGGCGATCAGCAGCACGGACTGCTGGTCGTAGCCGGGGCGGCCGCGTTTGGTGGGGGCTGCTGTGCTGGCTGCTGTACTGGGCATACGGGCTATTTTCTCATGAACGTTCGGTAATCCGGAGCAGGTGAAAACAAAACGCCGGCAGACCGCCCATTCGGAGGGTCTGCACGGCCGGCCATCAGTTTTTTCCCAAGGTATGAATCCCACAGTTTCGCTAAGGGGAATAGCGGCAGCAAAGCTGATTCACGGGACAAGGAGGTCCCTGCGGTCAGGATTCGGTCTCAACAGCCATACCTATTGGATTGACGACCGGGGCGGTGTAGTTGGCACATGCCGCCATGCCTAGGAGGCACTGACCATGTCTGAACAATCTGCAAACACCAACGGGCTGAGGCGCCGCACGCTGCTTCGGCTCAGCGCGGCCGGGGGAGCCGGCGCCGCACTCGCGGCAGCACAAACCTGGGCGGCTCCGCTGCTGGCCCGGAGAGGGCTCCTCTCGCCCGACGGCGCCTTCGCTGCCACGTCTACGGCGCTTGGCGATGTCGTGTTCTACATAGAGAAGTTCCCCACGAGCCCGCTGATAGTCTCGCCGTTCAGCGACCCGCTGCCCATCCCGAAGGCGCTGGCCCCGGTGCCGAAGTCGGTGTACAACGCTTGGCGGAATCCACCGGGACCGGGACCGGGCCAGCAGAACTCGCTGCGCAATGAACAGCACCAGTTATGGCCGAGCCGGATTGGCTATCCAGACCCGATCGTCTACAAGATCGATGTGCTGCTTCGGACCCACGCGTTCACTACGTCCCAGGTGCTGCCGATCGACTCGGACGGCAATCCGACTGTCTCGTTCGATTCATCTGGCAGAACCTTCGCCGCGGGCACGAAGCGGACGTTGCCTCCCAGCACGATCTACGGCTTCAACGGCACCTTCCCGGGGCCGATGATCAACGCCGAGTACGGCAAACCGGCACTCGTCCGCTTCGAGAACCACCTGGACGAGAACCCTCTGAACCTTGACCGCCAGGACTTCGGCTCGCCGGACTGGTCCTTCCTGACCCACCTGCACAACGGCCACACCGCGCCGGAGAGCGACGGCAACCCGCACTACTCGATGGTGTCCGGGCCGAAGCACCCGGGCTTCCTGCCGCGGATGTGGGTCGACCAGCTGTACCTGAACTGGCCTGCCGGCAATGACGACCGGGAAAAGCAAAGCTTCTTTTGGTTCCACGACCACACGATGGACCACACCGGCTCGAACGTCTACAAGGGCCTGGTGGGCCTCTACCCGATCTACGACCCGAAGAACGGCATGGACATGGGGGACGAGCGGCAGGGACTGCGCCTGCCAGGTGTCCGAAAGAACAATCCGGACGGGTCCTTCGACGTGGACTACGACATCCCGCTGGCCTTCTCGGACTTCCGTCTGGACGACGGCGTGACCACGCACAAGGACATCCACGACGTGCAGGGCGAGTTCCCGGCCGCCAAGAACCCTGCCAAGCACCGGGAGTGGTGGGGCAAGACCTTCTACAAGCACTTTCCCAATCATGGGTTTGTGGGTGACATCTGCGCGGTCAACGGCACGGCCTCACCGGTGCTGGAGGTCAAGCGGCGCAAGTACCGTTTCCGGTTCCTGGACGCCTCGGTCTCAAGGATCTACGAGTTCAAGCTGATGAGCTCCACCAAGGGCGCGAAGTCGTCGGTGTCGCTCGGCTACGAGGATGACGAACTTGAGGGCCAGTACCGCATTGAGGACGGCCAGCAGTGCATGCAGTTCACGCAGATCGCCTCGGACGGCGGGCTCCTGCCGTTCCCGATCAAGCGGCACTCGTTCGAATTGTGGCCCGCGAAGCGCCGCGAAGTGGTCATCGACTTCACCCGCTACCAGGACGGAACACCCACCACCAAGGGCGACGTCATCTACCTCACCAACGTCATGAAGATGCCCAACGGGCGCATGTGGTCCAACTCGTCCCGCTTCTTCCCCGACCCGAAGTACAAGGTGCCGCTGCTCAAGTTCGTGATTGGCGACAACGCCCCGGACGACAGCCGGATCCCGGCGGCCCTCCGTCCGCTTCCCCCGCTGCCAAGCAACTGGCAGAGCATGCTGGATAACCGCCTGATCTTCGAGGTGAAGCGCGGCGCCGCCGGAGGCGAGACCGAGTGGCTCATCAACGGCAAGGCCTTCGATCCGGCCGCCGTCGCGGCGAGCCTGACAAACCGTGCCGGCCGCGCACCTCTGGCCCAGCAAAAGAAGGGCAGCTTCAACCTCTGGGAGCTTCGCAACGGCGGCGGCGGCTGGGTCCATCCCTTCCACCTGCATATGGAGGAGCACCGGACCGTCATGCGCAACGGCAAGGACGTGACGCGTGCAGGAGATCCAGGGCATCCTGACGACGTCTCGAAGGAAGACCTGGCAGCCCTCGACCCTGGCGAGTCAGTGATCCTCTACCGCGGCTTCCGGGACTTCGTAGGGCCGTACGTGGCGCACTGCCACAACCTGGCGCACGAGGACCACGCCATGATGTTCGGCTGGGAGATCACACCGTAACCGCCGCCTGAAGCCGTCGTCTCGGGCGTGTCCCGCACACAGGCCCGAGACGACGGATAGCCCGGAGGTTACCCCTTCGGCCGCAGGTCGTAGATCCGGCGCAGCTTGCCGTTGGAGCGCTCGAGCGAGCCGGGCTCCACCACGTCAACGGTGCACGAAGAACCCACGTGGATCTTGATCTGCTCGCGCAGGGTGCGGGCCGCCGTCGTGCTCTGCCCGGTGGTGACGTTGTCACGGCGCTCGATCTTCACGGTCAGCTGGTCCATCCGCTGGCCCTCAGGCCGGGTCAGCTCGAGCTGGAAGTGCGGGCTGAGCTCGGGGATGCGCAGGGCGATTTCCTCGATCTGGGACGGGAAGAGGTTCACGCCGCGGAGGATGATCATGTCGTCGCTGCGGCCGGTGATCCGCCCCATCCGGCGGTGCGCCGGGCGGGCGGTGCCGGGAAGCAGGCGGGTGAGGTCCTTGGTGCGGTAGCGGATGATCGGCAGGGCTTCCTTGGTGAGCGAGGTGAACACCAGCTCGCCGTGTTCCCCGTCGCCCAGCACGTTTTCCTTGCCCGGCGCCGGGTTGAACGGGTCGATGATCTCCGGCCGGAAATGGTCCTCCCAGATGTGGCTGCCGTCCTGGGTCTCCAGGCATTCACCCGCGACGCCGGGCCCCATGACTTCGGAGAGGCCGTAGATGTCGCAGGCTTTGATGTTCATGGTGACCTCGAGCTCGTGCCGCATTTCCTGCGTCCACGGTTCCGCGCCGAGCACCGCGTACTTCAGCGAGGTGGACGTGGGGTCGATGCCCATGTGCGCCATGGCGTCGGCTATGGTGAGCAGGTAGGTGGGTGTGGCCAGGATGGCGTCCGGCTTGAAGTCCTGGATCATCTGGATTTGGCGTTCAGTCTGCCCGCCGGACATCGGAATCACCGTGCAGCCGAGGGCTTCGGCGCCGGCGTGGGCGCCCAGCCCGCCGGTGAACAGCCCGTAGCCGTAGGCGTTGTGGACCTTCATGCCTGGCCGCACGCCCGAGGCGCGGAGGCAGCGTGCCACGAGTTTGGCCCAGTCGGCCAGGTCCTGCTTGGTGTACCCGACAACGGTGGGCCGGCCCGTGGTGCCCGAGCTTGCGTGCACGCGCGCCACCTCGCTTTGCGGCACGGCGAACATGCCGAACGGGTACTCCTGGCGCAGGTCCTCCTTCGTGGTGAAGGGGAAGTTGCCAAGGTCGGCGAGTTCGCGCAGGTCCGAGGGGTGGATTCCGGCGTCGTCGAACTTCCTCTTGTACAGCGGGACCCTGTCGTAGGCGTACGCGACGGTGTGCTGGAGCCGGCTGAGCTGGAGCGCCTCAAGTTCGTCCCGGGACATGGTCTCCTCGGGGTCGAGGACCGCGTCGGCGGGCGTGGCGACGGTGCTTGCCGCGACAGTGGGTTCAGGGGCGTGGATGGTCATGGTCTGCTTCCTACTTCTTGGGGATGGTACGGCTGCGTCCGCGGAACTCGGCAATGAGTTCCCCCGGCTTGCCGGAACTGGCCTCAGCACCGGGATCAGCAGCGAAGATCTGGATGTCGTAAAGGCCGCTGCGGCCCGCGCTGGAGCGGCGGTCGGCGACGGCGGTGATCACCTGGCCCTGGTAGGCCGGCTTGAGGAAGTTGATGTCGACGCCGGCAGCAACGGTGATGCTGTCAGGGTCGGCAGGCGACGCGGGGTTGCAGGCGAGGGCGAACGCGGAGTCTGCAAAGGCGAAGATCATTCCGCCGTGGGCCATGCCGAAGCCGTTGAGCATCTCCTGCCGGAGGGTCATCCGGATGGTTGCGTGGCCGTCACTCAGGGCGAGGACTTCTATGCCCATCCATTCCGAGGCGTAGTCGTTCTCGAGGATGTGGTGGGCCACACCGGGGATTGCCGTTTCAGCCATGCGTCGTTGCCTCCAGCTTTATTTACCGAATGTTCATTAGGTAATCCCATTGGAGGGGTTCGTGTCAAGGGTGCGGGCCAGCCGGAGGGGCCCGGCGACGGCAATAACCACCAGCGCTGACAGGACATGAAGGAGTGCAACGGTCCACCAAAGCGTGAGGTAGCCCGGCCCCAGCATGGCGGGGAAAACCAGGGCCCCGAAGGTGTTGAATGCCGCGTGGAAGACCATGCAGATGGGCACGCTGCCGCTGCTGTTGTAGAGCCAGGCCAGCAGCACGGACTGCGCCAGGACCATCAGCAGGAACGGAAGCGCCGGCCGCTGCCCGGTGGGATCCGACAGCAGCTCCGGCAGGTGCCACGCCGCCCACACCAGCCCGAGGAGCAGCGCCGCCGACAGGGACGGGCGGTCCCGCTGCAGGAGCGGCAGGGCGTAGCCCCGCCAACCCAGCTCCTCGAAGAGGCCTACGGCCACCAGCGTGAACGCGAAGGTGCCCAGCAACATGAACCAGCCCGGATTCGGGCCTAGCTCCGGGGCAGGCGCGCCGCCGGAGACCGTGAGTCCGGCAGAGACCGCCACCAGCAGAAACGGCAGTCCCGCGGCGGCGGCGTACCAGCGGCCGGCCACGCGCCAGAGGGCCAGCTGCCGGAGCAGTTGCAGCAGTTCGTCCTTGCCGCCTGCGAGGTAGGCGGTGATGGCCGCGGCCAGGGCGGGTCCGAACGGTATCAGGGGCGAGCTGTTCGGGTTGAGGAGGGTCAGCGGCCACAGCAGCCATGAAATGGCGAAGGCAAGAGCAAAGAACAGCGGGAGCCGGTGGCCGGCCGGCCAGGTCAGGTCCCCGCGCGGCCCTGTGGTCCGGCGCCGTGCTTTGGTTCCGCGCCCCGATACGGTTCCGTGGTGCGCACCCTCCTTCCGGGCCCGACGGCGGTCCGGGCCGCCAGGATGCAATGCCCGCCTGGCGGGTGTGGGCTGCTCAGCCGGCGACCGGTGCGCCACGGCCCGCCTCCGCTGTCAGTGTGCGGAATTTCCGGAGCAGCGCCAGGACCACAAGCAAAAGGGTGGCCGCGGCAATCTGCTGCCACGCGCCGTCGAACACTGCTAGTTTTGACTGCTCCGAGGCGTTGAACGAGGCGTGGAGGAGGGCCACGATCAGCAGGCTCTGGCCCGTTCCGAGGTAGGCGATGCCCACCAGCAGACGGAACAGCGGGGCGAAGACCAGAAGCACGCCCCACGCGACCGCCACGTCCGGCCACGGGGTGGCGCCGAAGCCCTTGTCCGCAAAGGCCAGCGGGAAGTGGATGAGCGCGAAGGGAATGGCGGTGAGCAGGCTGCCGGTCACCAGGCCGCGGCGCTCCATCAGCCGGCGCTGGACCACCCCCGTCCAGGCCAGCTCCTCCCAGAGGTTCCCCAGCAGGGCGCCGACGATCAGCGTGTTCAGCAGGTATGACCCTGCCACCGTGGCCCACCCGTCCGCGGGCTGATGGAACGTGCCGGCGGCGGCCGCGATGAGTACGGTCAGGACGGGCAGGGCAAGGACTGCCGCCACGTACCAGCCCGTTCCGACACGCCAGCGGACGGTTTGGCGGAACAGGGCCTTAACGCCGGGCTTGCCGTCGGCTGCTCTGGTCACCAGGACGGCGGTTCCCAGCAGGATCAGCAGTTCGGCGAGGATGCCGGGCACGGCATTGCCGAGCAGCGTGATGGACAGGATGAGCGCCACCCACGTCAGCCCGATCGCAATGACCAGGAACGCCGTCACCGGGCGGGCAGCGATGAGCCGGCGCGGCGGAGGGGCGGATGGATCGGAAGCGCGGCCAGCGGGGTTCATCGGGACCACCATCGTTCAGGACGTCGCAGCTCAGCAGGCTGCTGCGGATGGGCCGGTCCCGGGGCGCTGGCCCACTCCGGATCCGGGACGGCGATTGTGCGCCGACGTGGCAATCAACACCATTGTCTGCTCCCGGAAGCACGGCAACAAGTGAAAGTATGGGGGAGTGCGCGCCCCGGCGCGTCAAGTCAGTAGTCCGGCACGTCCAATGCAGTACGTTCCACGCAGGAGCTTCCAACCAGAGGACAGATCATGGCCAAAGGGATATATGTCAGTGCGACCACTCCGGGATCGGGGAAGTCGCTCATAGCGCTGGGCCTGGCGGACACGCTCCACCGGCACGCGGACCGGATCGGATTCTTCAAACCCGTGGTCCACGGCGACGACGCCGGCGCGGATCCGATGGTGGCGCTCATGAAGTCCCGCTTCGACCTGGACGACCAGCGCTGCCGCGGCGGGCTGACGTTCACCGAGGTCAGGGGCCTGCTCGCCGAGGGCAGGCGCGAGGACATCGACTCCCGCTGCGTGGAGATCTTCGCCGAGATGGGCCGGCATTGCGACGTGATCATCGTGGAGGGCACGGACCTCACCGGCCACGACGCCGCCGTCGAATTCGACCTCAACGCCCGCCTGGCCAACAACCTGGCCGCGCCCGTCGTGGCGGTGGTGGGCGCCAAGGGGCGCAGCGTGGCGGAGGCCGCGGCCGCCGTCGACGTTGCCCGCAAGGAACTCGCCGCGGAGAAGTGCTCGCTGCTGGCCATGATGGTGAACCGGGCGGACCCGGAGGACGTGGACGCGATCATTGCCGCCGTGAAGCCGGGCGCGTCCGGCCGGCCGGTGTACGTCTTCCCGGAGCTGGAGGATATCGCCCGGCCCACCACCGGTGAGGTGGGTGCGGCCCTGGCGCTGCGGCAGATCGCCGGCCGCGCGGACATGGAACGGGACGTCCGTGACGTCAAGGTCGCCGCCATGAATGTGGGCAACTTTTTGAACGTGCTCGACGACGGCGCGCTGGTGATCGTGCCCGGTGACCGGGCGGACGTGATGGTGGCCTGCCTGGCGTCGTCGTTCTCGCCCGAGTTCCCCGTGCCGTCCGGGCTGATCCTCACCGGCGGCCTGGCCCCGGACGCCAACATCTACCCGCTGCTGGCCTCCGCGCCCTTCCCGGTGTTCGCCACGGAAGATGACACCTACACGACGGCCCGGCGCGTGTCCGAGGTCCGCAGCGAGATCTGGAGCGGCCACCGGCGCAAGGTGGCGTCAGCGCTGGGCCTGTGGTCCCGGCAGGTGGACGAGGCCGAGATGCTCGAGCGCCTGCACCTGCCCCGTGCCGAGCGGATGACGCCGCTGCGGTTCCTGCACGACCTCGTCGAACGTGCCCGCTCGCAGCGCCGCCACATCGTGCTACCGGAGGGCAAGGACATCCGGATCCTGAAGGCCGCCGAAATCCTGCACCGCCGGGACGTCTGCGACCTGACGCTGCTGGGCCGGGAGTCCGACGTCCGGGAGCTCGCCGCCAGCCGGGGCATCGACCTCGCCGGCATTAACATCGTGGACCCCGCCACGTCCGAGCTGCGCCAGGACTTCGCAGCCAGGTACGCCGAGCTCCGGTCGCACAAGGGCGTTGACCTGGCCCGGGCACTGGAGGTCATGCAGGACGAAAGCTACTTCGGCACCATGATGGTCCAGCTCGGCGTGGTGGACGGCATGGTGTCCGGCGCCGCGCACACCACGGCCCACACGATCCGCCCGGCGCTGGAGTTCGTGAAGACCCGGGAGGGCGTGAAGATCGTCTCCTCTGTGTTCCTCATGCTCATGCCGGACCGTGTGCTGGTCTATGGCGACTGCGCGGTGAACCCGGACCCGAACGTGGAGCAGCTCGCGGACATCGCGCTGGCCTCTGCCGAGACCGCGGCCCAGTTCGGGGTGGAGCCGAGGGTGGCCATGCTGTCCTACTCCACCGGCGGCTCGGGCTCGGGCGAGGCCGTGGAGGAAGTCCGGCAGGCCACCGACCTGGTCCGTGAGCGCCGCCCGGACCTCGCCGTCGAGGGCCCCATCCAGTACGACGCCGCCGTGGATGCCTCGATCGCCGAGTCCAAGATGCCCGGCTCGTCCGTCGCCGGGCAGGCGACCGTGTTCATCTTCCCGGACCTCAACACCGGCAACAACACGTACAAGGCGGTGCAGCAGAGCTCCGGAGCGGTCGCCGTCGGGCCCGTCCTTCAGGGGCTTCGCAAGCCCGTCAACGACCTCTCCCGCGGTTGCACCGTGGAGGACATCGTGAACACGGTGGCCATCACCGCCATCCAGGCGCAGAGCCTGGCCGTCCCGTTGGAAACCCCCAGCACCACAGAATCGTCCGCCGTTACAGCAGCCAAGGCTTAGGAGGCCCCATGCTCGTGCTTGTCATCAACTCCGGCTCGTCCTCGCTCAAGTACCAGGTGCGCGACGTCGCCACGGGCAGCGTGCTCACCGAGGGCCTGATCGAGCGGATCGGGGTGTCCAACGGCGGCCAGGGCGACGGCGAGGTGGTGGGCCCGGCGGACCATGCCGAAGCCCTCGAACAGGTGGACGCGGCCATTCATGAGGTGCTGGGCGAGCGGCAGCTGGACGCGGTGGGGCATCGGGTGGTGCACGGCGGCGAGCGGTTCGGCGAGCCCGTGCTGGTCGATAACGAGATCACCCGCGCCATCGAACGGCTCAACCCGCTGGCGCCGCTGCACAACCCCGCCAACGTGCTGGGCATCCGCGCCATCACGAAGAAGTGGCCGGACATGCCGCAGGTGGCCGTGTTCGACACCGCCTTCCACCGCAGCCTGCCCGAGCACGCCTGGCGCTACGCCGTTCCCGACGAGCTCTACACCAACCACGGGATCCGGCGGTACGGCTTCCACGGCACTTCGCACGGATACGTCACTAACCGTGCTGCCGCGCTGCTGGACATTCCGGTGGAGGAGTTCGACGGCGTGATCGCACACCTGGGCAACGGCGCCTCCGTCACGGCGATCCGGGGCGGCAAGTCCGTGGACACATCGATGGGCTTCACGCCGCTGGAGGGCCTGGTCATGGGGACCCGTTCCGGCGACCTGGACCCGTCCATCCTGGTGTTCCTGGCCCGCACCGGCTGGAACGCCGAGGACCTCGATTCGATGCTCAACCGCGAGTCCGGGCTCAAGGGGCTGGCCGGCAACAACGACATGCGGTCGGTGGTGGAGGCAGCCGAGTCCGGTGATTCCCGCGCGGCCACCGCCCTCGCGGTCACCTCCTACCGGCTGGCCAAGTACATCGGCGGCTACCACGTGGCGGTCGGCGGGGCGAAGGCGCTGGTGTTCACGGCCGGGATCGGCGAGAACTCGCACCAGTTCCGTGCCTTGGTGGGGGAGAAGCTGGGGGCGCTGGGCATCGAGCTCGACGCCGGGCTGAACAGTGAGCGGTCCAAGGAACCCCGCGTGATTTCCACCGAGGCTTCCGCCATCCCCGTGCTGGTGGTGCCCACGGACGAAGAGCGCGCCATCGCCGAGGCTACAGCCGCCGTCGTTGGAGGCTAGGCGCCTGGTCAGCGGGCGCAGTCAACAGTCCTCAGCCGGGCCAAACGTCCTGTCGGGCCAGGCGGTCAGTGAACTCGGCGGCGGGGAGGGGGCGGCTGAAGTAGTAGCCCTGCCCGCTGATGCAGCCCGTGCTGCGGAGGTGCTCGGCCTGCTCCGCGTTCTCGACGCCCTCCCACACAGCCTCAAGCCCGCAGGCCCGGATGAGTTGGTGGATGGCGGCGATCAGGGCCGGCTGCGCGGGGTCGCTACCGAGGGCGGTGAGCAGTGTCCGGTCCACCTTGACCCGGTCCACGGGCAGGCGCCGGAGGTAGCTGATGGACGAGTACCCGGTGCCGAAGTCGTCGATCTCCAAGCCCACGCCCAGCTTCCGGAGGCTGGCGAGCGTGTACCTGTCGAGCTCGTTGCCTTGGATGATCGCGCCTTCCGTGAGCTCCAGGACCAGGAGGGCCGGCTCGAGGTCCGCGGCGGTGAGCGCTTCCCGGACGTCCTCAATGAATTGGAGCCGCTGAAGGTCCGCCGCCGTAATGTTGATGCGCATGTCGAAGTCGTGTCGGCTGGTTGCGGAGGACGTTCGCCAGAGCCGGAGCTGCTCCACCGCATTCTTCAGCACCCAGTTGCCAAGCTCCGAGATCAGGCCGGTTTCCTCGGCGACGGGGATGAACTCGTCCGGCATGATCAGGCCGCGCTTGGGGTGTCTCCAGCGGATCAGGGCCTCCACGCCTTCGATTTTGCCTGAGGCAAGTTCGATGACCGGCTGGTAGTACAGCACCAGCTGGTCGGTGGCGATAGCCTCGCGCAGCTCCCCCACCAGCTGGTTGCGGAGCTGCCGGGCATGCAGCATGGCCGGTTCGAACACGCGCAGCTTGTTGCGGCCGTCGGCCTTGGAGGCGTACATCGCGATGTCCGCCTCCATCAGCAGTTCCTCCGATGTCTCGCCGGGATCCGCAATCCGAAGCCCCAGGCTCGCGCCGCAACGGATGGTTTTGCCGTCCACTTGAAGGGTTCCGTTGAGCGAATCCAGGATCCGGTTTCCGACGGCGGCCGCCTTGGCCGGCGTGGTGGCAGGGAGCAGGACGGCGAACTCGTCGCCGCCCAGCCGGGCCACCATGTCGCCGTCGCGCACGCACGAGCGGATCCGTGCCCCCACAGTGGCCAGCACCTGGTCGCCCATGGAGTGGCCGTACGAATCATTGATGCTCTTGAATGCGTCCAGGTCCAGCAGCAGCAGCGCCGGCGGAAGCCCGCCGTCGGCCACCTCTGCCTGGGCCGCGTTGACGGCGCTGACCAGCGCCGACCGGTTGTAGAGTCCCGTCAGCGAATCGGTGAGCGCCATCTGCTGCAGCTCTTCGTGCGCTGCGTTGAGCATGCGCGTGCGCAATTCCACGCGCTGCTCGAGCTCCTGGTAGATGATCTGCAGGTCCTCGGCGAGCAGGTTGGTGCCCATGATCACCGCGTCCAGCTCGTCCCTGGCCTCGGAAATTTCAATGCGCGAGTGGAGTTCCCCGGCTGCCAGGCGGACGATTCCGTCGAGCAGCTTCCCGAGCCGGGGATCGTCGTTAGAGAACATCGTCAAGGCGGCCCAACCAGTCGAGGGCGTCGTTTTCCGCGGTGAAATAGCGGGCCGGCACGGAGCTGAATTCGCCGCCCAGCAGAAAGTGCCCCAGCAGCCTGTCCACCGGGGATTCACCCAGGATCGCCCAGGCGGATACCGACGGGATCGCTGCGTACGCAGCCCGTGCCGCGCGGGTCACGGAGGCCACTCCCGTCAGTTCAAGTACGACGGCGACCCTCCGGTCGCCGGCCAGCTCGCCGAGGCGGGTGTGCAGTTGGGCGGCCGCAGTCTCGTTCAGGTGCGCGCCGGGCGGGAGGACCGCCTTGACGGCAAGGTCGGGCAACACAGTGAAGACGGCAGCGGCGGGAGGCGCCCCGGGCTGCAGCGGCGCGGCACCGGGAAACACTCTGGCTTCTGGCATTACCCCCCCTGGAGAAATTGCTGTTGGCGCCGGTCCGAAGGCTCCGCTGAGGCGATGAAACCACGGACGGTGGCGCTACGCTCCGGTGCAGCAGCTGTATCGAACAGCGTAGCGGCATCGTCAAGCATCTGCAGCGATTCCGGTTCGTGTCCCTGCGCCATCAGTGCCTTGCCCAGGATGAAGGTGGCTTCCGCCGCGGTTTGGGTGGCAAGGATGGGAAACTTGCTGCGAAGCGGGGTCAGGAGGCTGATTGCCGTTTCCATGTCCCCGGTGAGGTAGCACCAGTGGGCACGGACCAGTGACATCTCAAGGATGTCCCGTTCGCTGCCGCCCACCACTTCGGTGGCAAGTTCCGCGCGTTCGATGCAGCGCAGCGTTGCGGCGTCGGCCAGCTTGGCCTGCAGTCGCATTTCCGCAGAGGCGCGGTTGAAGCGAGCCCACAGGGCGACGTCCTGCGAGGGGGAGAGTTTGCCCGCGGCCAGGTCGTGGTAGTGGCCGCCTTCACCAACCCGGGTGCTGAGGAACGCGACGTTGCCAATCACCCAGTAGGCCTTGCCAGCCGTATCTTCATCCACGTGGTCGGTGAGCAGCGACTCCAGGTCCATGCACTCCTGCCAGGCGTCCTCGAGCCGGCCACTTTCCGCGAGGGCGGCGATCAGGGCCTGCTGGGCGTGAATGTGCAGGTATACATTTTCGAAGTCGCCGGCCACCAGCCCGGCCGCGGTGGAAGCTGCATCCACTGCTTCGTGGAGCCGGCCAAGGCCCTGCAGTGAATGCGCCAGCAGCATTGCTGCCCGGGCACCCAGATCGGGGGCCGAACCCGCAACCGGGTGGGCCGCGAGTTCCGCGGCGAGCTTTTGGCACTCCTGCATGGCGCCCTGGTCCCGCAGGCATTCGGCCTGCAACAGGACCATTTTCCACCAGCGCAGCTCGTCGCCGGCCTCGCGGGCCAGTTCCGCGGCGTGCCCGGCCTGATCGTGTCCGGCGGTGTAGTCCCGCCGCTTCCAGCTTTCGCGCGCAGCCAGCTCTGCAATCACGAACGGGGACAGGTCACGCTGCATAGGCATGCTCCCAATTATGCATAATCTCGTCCGCGGAAGGCCGAGGTACAAGGCAGAACAAGGGTTGTTACGGCGATTGCAAGAGCGGTCGGGAAAAACATGGCAAATCCTTCGGAATTGACAGGATTTGACTTGACCAAACCTTGATCTGATGACCGTATACTGTCGCCGTAATGTGCAATTCGGTTTACAGCTACAAACAACGAAAGGGACAGCGGATGAAGAAACTTGCCGCAACACTTGTTATGACCGGCATCCTTGCAGTCGCAGGCTTCGCTGCTCCTGCCAATGCGGCGTCGAAGGACAAGGACGTCTCCACGTCCTCGACTTCGAGCTCCGAGGTCAATTACGCCAGCGTCGGCTGGTGGCCCCACTAGGACTGGCCCCTGGCCGAGCAAAATTGCGAAAGCCGCCCCGGACCCTAATGGCCCGGGGCGGCTTTCGTTTGGGCTCAGCCGGTTGTTTAGGCGTCGGGCGTGGGGCCGCCGGACCCTGCGTCGTCGTCGTCCCCGGCCTGGGGCCCGTCCACCGGAAGGGTCACGGATACGGTGGTTCCCTTGCCCAGAACGGACGAAAGGTCCAGTGAGCCGCCATGGCGGCGGACGATGTCCTGTGCGATGGCGAGTCCCAGACCGCTTCCCGGGATGGCCGCAGAGGAAGCATTGGATGCCCGGTAGAAACGCGTGAACACCTGGGCGATTTCCTGATCGGGAATCCCCACCCCTGTGTCCGTGATGCTCACGGCGGCGCAGGGGCTCCCGCCGGCGGAGTCAGCGGACATGAAGGTGATGCTGATCCGCCCGCCATGGGGGGTGAACTTGATGGCGTTCGCCACGATGTTGGTGAAGACCTGCTCCAGCTGGGCCTCGTCGGCCTGGACCTTGACGTCCTCGTGCGAGTCGGCGCCGGCGATGGTGACGTTCCGCGACTCGGCGAGCGGGCGCAGTGCGGCCACAACGATCCGCAGGACCTGGCCGAGCTCCACCTGCTTGAGGTTCAGGGTGCCGGGGGTGTCTTGCTGGGAGACCGTGAGCATGTCCTCGATCAGCCGTCGGAGGCGGTCGGAGTTCCGCGAGATGACGTCCATCATGGATTCGATGCCCGCGGGAACGGGGCCCCCGGCTCCATCGCGGATCATGTCGAGGTAGGCCGTGATGGACGTGAGCGGCGTGCGGAGCTCGTGGTTGACCGTGGCGAGGAAGTCTGTCTTGGCCTTGTCCAGTTCCCGGAGCTGCTGCAGCACCTGCAACTGGGCGCTGATCAGGTGGCCCTGGATGAGGCTGTGGGCGAGGTTGCCGGCGACGTGCTGGATAAGGGCGATCTCGGCCCTGGTCCAGTCGCGGGGTCCCGCCACCTGCGCCATCCAGACGATGCCCAGGGCCGTCTCGCCTTCTCCGACGGGCAAGGCAACCGACGCGCGGACCCGGCCCAGGCCGGACCACTCACGCAATCCCTCGGCCAGTGCTGCCGATTGTTCGGCCTGGTGGTCCGGAACCGCGAGGGCCTCGGCCGCCGACCACAGGGACGTCGTCTGCTCCCGGGCTGCATCCTCGAAGGACCCGAGCGTGTCTGGCAATTTGGCGTGGCCGGGCAGGCACCACTGGGCGCTGATCCTTGGCACGCGCGAATCCTGGAAGGTGGTGAACCAGACGTGGTCCACCCCAAGGGATTCCCCGAAGCCGCGGACCAGGTGCCCCGCCATCTGCTGGGGACTATTGGTGCCGCGGATGGCGGCCGAGACGTTGCGGAGGCTTTCGCGCAGAAACTCGGCTTCAGCACGGATGCGGCGGCGTTCCCGGGCCCGGCCAATGAGCGTTTCCACCCGATGGGTCAGCTCCCGGGCGGCGGCGTCATAAGCGATGTAGTCGGCGATGCCCCAAGGTTCGAGCTGGGCTAGGTCGAAGTCGCCGGCGAGGTCCACCAGCAGCAGCACCGGGGTGCCCTCCCACGCGTACCCGTCCGTCAGTTCGGTATCAAGAAGTACGACGGCGGCGCTGTTGCCTTCCAGCGCATCGGCGAGTGATCCGGCGTCGGGCGCTTTGCGGACGGTAAAACCCGAATCGGTGAGAACCGACGCCACCGCGTCCAGGCGGGCGGCATCGGTGAGCGCGACCACCGCCTCGCGAGGTGCGGAGGCAAACTCCGCCGGTGCCTGGACCATGTGCCCCCTGTGTTGCGAGTGCCTTTTGAGGCTACCGTGACTTTGGACTCACATTATCAGTCCGCGGAGCGTTGGCCGCGTACGGATGGCTGTACCGTGATACTTGTCCCCTTAGCTACTGCGGAGGTTTGATTTGGATTCCTACAGCACGGGCCGGCGCACGCTGTTCGACCTGGAATTGGATCCCGAAGACCTGCTGCGGCTGACCTGGGCGCGGGACGCCAGCATCACCGAGGCCGATGCCGAGGCCGCCATGGAGAAGGTAAACATCCTTTGCGGTCAGAACCGGCACCCCATGCTCGTGGACATGGCCACGACCGCCGATGTGAGCCGAGGCGCGCGTGCCGTCTTCGGCCGTCCGTGCCAGGCTTCAAGGATCGCGCTGCTCGGCTCGTCTCCGGTGGACCGGGTGATGGCCAACTTCTTCCTGGGCATCAACAAGCTCCCGTGTCCGACGAGGTTTTTCACGTCCGAGGCCGACGCCCTCGCCTGGCTGAAGGTCAGGTAGTCCCAGGTCCTGCTCGCCGGCTGGCTACTTCGCGCCCTCAGCGTGCCTGGAGTACCGCGAAATAGCCCGGGATCTGTTCCGGTCGGTCAGCGGACGTGAGGGGCCGGGTTTCGATGGTGACCGGGCCGTCTTCCACCACATCCCACTGGGCCTCCGGAAAGGCCCGTCTGCGCTGCTCGGCGCCGAAGCGGCCGGGGATGGGCAGGGCGCGGATTGCCTTTTCGAGCGGGCCGGGGATGGAGTGCACCGTCGCACCAAGATGGCTGACGTATTCGACGGGGTTCCCACGGAAGTTGGTCTCGGCCAGGAACACGCGGCCGCGCTTGCCCACGAGCGGGTGCAACTGTCCGGCCAACGCCGCCTGGGCAGGCCGTTTCAGCACGTGGAGGACGCCCCGGATGAAGATGTTGGCTTCACCGGAGAACCCGGCTGCGGCCAAGGCGCCGGCCACTGCACGGGTGCCCGCGGGAGCCGTCATGTCGGCCGCGATGTAGGAGACCCGCTGCAGCCCGTCAGATTCGGCGGCCGCACGGGCGACGGCGTTGGCTGAAACGTCCACCCCCAGAACATACGGAAAGTAGGCGGCAAGCGCGCGGCTGAAGACTCCGCTGCCGCACCCGACATCGACGACGGGAATGTTGGGGTCCAGCTGCCGCGTCAGGTGCTCCAGATACGCCTGCAGCTCGTGGTCACTGCCGGAATCCCACAGCACGTCGCCGCGGGCGCCAGTGGCCCCGACCCGGCCCCAGTACTGGTCCCAGGCAACGCGGGGGTCCTTTGGCGCGTTGGAGGACAGCTTCACCAGTTTCGGAAGCAGCAGGTATTTCTTGAGCGCCGAGAGCATCATTTAAATATATGTTGCCTGGGACACGTCGCCGTTCAGCGGGAACCCCGTGGCTGGCGTCTCGTCATCTAGCCGCTCAAACCGTTGTCTGGGTCTCCTGGGTCCACCAATTGCCCAAAATGGCCGCCCGGTCTCAGGCGGCCATTTTCGGCGAAACGACGACTTGCCGCGGCCCTACGGGCCTGCCGGGTCCTGCGCCGGTGACGCGGGCACGGTGCTGGCAGGAGCCGTAGCCGCCGGGGCCGGCTCCGCACCTGTGGGGGCTGGGGCGGGAACGGCGGGGACCGGCGTCGTTCCCGTTCCCGGTGCGGGAACCGCGGGGTCCGCCGTCGTTCCTGGCGACGGGGCACCCGGCGATGCTGCTCCCGACGACTGGACGCCCGGCGACTGAACACCCGGCGCGGCCGGCTGACCCGGCGTCGGTTCATCCGGCCGGGATCCGGAGTCCGGGTCAGACCCGTCGCTGGTTCCGGGCGACGGCGATGATCCCGGTGACGGAGTGCCGGTGCCGGTTTGGGGCTTGGCGCTGGGATCGGTCCGGATGATCTCCATTAGCTGTGCCTTGTATGCGCTTAATCGATCCTCGATTTCGGACAGGGGAACGCCCTGCAGGGTGCGTCCGAACTCGGCGATCTCGCGCCACAGCGTATTGAGCCTGGCCGTGCCGTCGGTGCTGAGCGGTCCGTCCAGGGTGAGCACCAGTTGGCTGGCCAGGGCGTACGTCAGGCAGCGGACGCAGTTGTAGTTCGCGGCGGCGGAAAGGTTCTCGGGCACCACCACGTCCGCCTGGCCCACGATCAGGACCACCTGGAACCCGACGGCCACAGCCGCGCAGTCCGTGCAACTGGCGAAGGCATAGGCCTCGTTGCGGGTATTCACCGGCCCGTCCTCGGCCCACACCAGCGCGAACGCGACGTCGTAGCTGACGGAGCCGTCGGTCGTGTTCACGGCGAGGGCCTGGTTGCCGTTCTCCTCCGGGGCCGGGGGCTTGTCGAAGGGGAAGACCCATGACGGCGGCGCGGCGTCGCCAGATGCCGTACCCGGACCTTGGTCTCCGTCCGGGGCCGGTTGGCCCTGGCCCCGGTCCGTTTGGCCGGGCGGGGACGCGGGTGCCGCGCCTTGCCTCGGCACGAGCACCATGCTGAGCTGCGGCTGCTCCCGCGTGGGCAGCGCGGTGCCGTCCGGCCAGAGCGCCACCGTCTGCCCCGTCCGGCCCGCGTGAAGGACTCCGTCCCTACCGGCTAAGACGGGATAGACGGCGGCCGTGGCATCGACGAGCGTCCCGCGTTCGTAGGGCTGCACCGGGCGGTAGCTGTCGGGCAGCGGCCACCACGCCCACGCCAGCCCGGCGGCGACGGCGCCCACCGCTGCCAAGGCGGTCGCGCGCTGCAGCGGCCTGCCCCGGGTTTTGGTCCAGAGTCCCGTGAGGAGTTGCCGCGCCAGCCGTAGCAGCATGTACACCACGCCCACCACGGGAAGGACGACGGCGGCAATCGCCAGGACGCGCACGGCACCGTCGGCGAAGTTCCCACTCGCAAGGCTTCCGGACAGAAGGCCCTGCTGATGCTGCAGGCTCGCCCACGCCGTGCCCAGGAGTCGCGGGAAGGAGACGACCATCAGCACCAGGCTGAGCAGCAGCAGGGGGACGGTGACCAGGACCCAGACCGTGATGACGGCGCGCGCCCACGGCTTGAGGGCCTGTGCCTCGGGGGCAGGCTTGCCCCAGCGCCAGGGCAGGAGCCCGAGCAGCGTGGGCCGGATCCGCTGGAAGAGGTCGGGCACGCCGGTGGCGTCGGCAAGGATGTGGTAGCCGTCGAAGCGGACCAGGGGCAGGAGCTGGCGCACCATCTGCAGGATCTGTGTGAGCACCACCAGGAGCAGCGCATCGAAACCTGTGGCCCACCAGACACCCATGGTGGCGATCGCGACGATGGCGTTGAAGTACAGGCCGCCCATATCCGTGCGAAGCCTGCCGCCACGCCCCAGCCTGTAGGAGTCGGTAACATCCGTGTAGAAGGCTGGCCAGACGAGGTACAGCCCGGCACCCATCGCGCCGGGAGTGGCACCGCCGCGGCGTGCTGCCGCCGCATGGCCGAATTCGTGAAAGCCTGCCGACAGGACCGTGACGGCGAAAATCAGCAGGAGCAGCCACGGGTTCGCGAAGGCGTCATGTGTGGCCGAGGCCAGGCCTTTGACCATCAAAACCCACCAGCACGATGCCAGGAATCCCGCGGCGACAACTGCCACGATCAGCGGATTGAACAGCACAGCGAACGGTGCCGTCAGCTTCCGGGTCCGCTCCGGGTCCGTGACGGTGTACCGGAACCGCATGCCCAGCAGCGGATCCGCTCGTCTGACCTCCGGCTGTGACCCGTCCGCCAGCTGCAGCAGACCGAGCGGCAGCAGCTGCCCCTCGATCAGCGTCCTGACGTTGTCTCCGCTGATGAGCCGGCCGGACCGCGTGCTGGCAACCTCGGCGATCCCATCCATGTCACGGGCACCGTCGATGGCTTCGAGGACGTGAAAAAGCAGCCGGGTGAGCTGGATGGTCTGGCCGTCGGCGCGGCGGACCAGCGAGGGGGCCTCCCGGTAGCCGGACCCCTTCGCCTCGCCGATGAGCTGCATTCCCGCCGCCCGCACCGGCACGTCGGCGTTTCTGTCTCGGCCGATTACGACGGCGCTAGGGGAGACTGGCGGGCCGTCCACGCCGGACGGCCCGCTGCGTTTAGTGCTCATGCAGGGACTACTGCTGCAGATCAGACTGCTGATCTGCCGATGCGGTCGCCTCGCCGTCGATGTCCTGCGTGATGATGGCGTCCTGCTGGGCCACGGCGAAGGCGTCGCTGTCGATCGAGCCGATGTTGGCTGCAACTGCGGCGTCGATCGGCGCGGCAACGTTGGCGTTCGCGGCCACGGCGCCGTTGATCGGGGCGGCGATGTCGGCGTCGGCCGCGAGATCCACGTTGACATTGAGCAGGTCTCCGTCGAGGGCATCGGCAGGATCGACAGGAAGGGCGCCGACACCTGTGCCGTCGGGAAGCGTGCCGTCGGGAAGCGTGCCGTCGGGCAGCGTGCCATCGGGCAGCGCGCCGCCGTCGATGACGCTGTCCGAGGTGCTGTCGGGAGTACCGCCGTCGATGTTCCCGCCTTCAACACCCGACCCCTGGGTGATGGTGCTGTCCTGCACGGAGTCTGCCGTGGCATCCGCCGTGATTCCCTGGTCGATGATGACGCCCTGGTCGGCGAGGGCCTGCGATTCCGACCCGAAGGACAGGATGTTGGCCGAGGCCGCCGCATCAATCGGGGCTGCGACGTTGGCGTTGGCCGCAACGGCGAGGTCGATCGGCGCGGCGGCGCTGACGCCAAGGTCGAGGTCGGCGTTGAGGTCGAGTACGGACGCCACTTCCTTGTCCGGCAGGGCAGTGCCCGCCTGCGCATTGAGTTCGTCGTCGGAAAGCGGGGTCAATCCCTGTTCATTGCTCACGCTATGCTCCAGTTCCGGCGTCGGATTCCCCGCCCCCAGCGGACAGGTGCACCGAGCCCGTATGCCCGTCAATAGTAAGCAGGATTACTATTTCCTGGAAACACCCCAGCGCGGGCAGGAATCCCCGAAAACCCCGTCCGTTGCTCCGAGGATGCCCTTCTGAGCGTTCAAAAGGGCACTTCCGGAGCAATGGATCCGCTATTTCAGGCCGGCGCCGGGCAGCAGCTCCGTGGCCCCCAGCGAATCCGCGATGAAGCCGTAGTCCCAGGCCCGCTCGCGCCACTGCACATAGCGGCCCGAGGCCCCGCCATGGCCACCGTCCATTTCAATCTTCATGACGATCGGCTCACTGCCCGTGGTCTTGTTCCGCAGTTCCTGCACCCACTTGGCCGGCTCCACGTAGAGCACACGGGTGTCGTTGAAGGACGTGACCGCCGCGATCTTCGGATAGGCCACCTCGCGGACGTTCTCGTACGGGGTGTACGACTTCATGTACTCATACACCGCGGGATCGGTGATCGGATTGCCCCATTCCTCCCATTCAAGGGCCGACAGCGGCAGCTCCGGGTCCAGAATGCTGGTGAGGGGATCCACGAACGGAACCTGCGCCACGATGGCGGTGTACTTCTCCGGAGCGAGGTTGGCCACCGCGCCCATGAGCAGGCCGCCCGCGGATCCGCCCAGCGCGGCGATCCGGTCCGGTGCCACCCAGCCGGACTGCGCCAGCCAGTCTGTGGCCGCAATGAAGTCTGTGAACGTGTTTTTCTTGCTGAGCTTCTTGCCGTCCTCGTACCAGTGCCGGCCGAGTTCGCCGCCGCCGCGGATGTGGGCGATGACGAACACAACGCCGCGGTCCAGCAGTGAAAGCCGGGCGATGCCGAAGCCCGGGTCCATGCTCAGCTCGTATGAGCCGTAGCCATAGACCAGGCCGGCCGCCGTCGAATCCCGGGCAACGGCTTTGTGCCGCAGCACCGAGAGGGGGACCTGGGTGCCGTCGGCGGCCTCGGCCCACTCGCGGGTGGCCACGTAATCCGAGCCGTCGTAGCCGCCCAGCACGGGACTTTCCTTGCGCAGCAGCAGTTCGCCGGCCGGCCGCTCCGGCGTGGGCAGGACGAAGTCGTACACGCGCGACGGGGTGAAGTAGGACGTGTAGCCCAGCCGGATGACGGGAGCTTCGTAGTCGGAGCCGCCGACCCCCGAGGTGTACAGCTCCTCGTCAAATGCAGGCTCCACCGGAGCCTGCTGGGCGGCAGTGCCCAGCCCGGACAGGGGCATCACCTGGACGCGCTCGATGGTGTCCTTCCGGATCGAGACCACGAGGTGCGTCGCAGTAACCCCGGCCCCGTTGACCCGGACGTCGTCGGAATGCTCGACGACGGTGCTCCAGTGCTGCTCGGCCAGCGGCTTGGACAGCTCGGCCGGGTCCACCAGCGAGACCATCGAGTTCACGGCGTTCCGGTTGTGGGTGATGAGGATGCGTTCAGTTTTCTGCCCGTCCGGGCCCTCGAGCAGGAACGGTTCGGCCTCGTAAAGCACGCGTTCGTTGCGGGAGATAACGGTGGACAGGCCAGCGCCGGGATCGTCAAAGCGCAGCAGGCGCGTTTCGCTGTACTCGGAGCAGCCGATGCCGAGCACGAGGTGGCGCCGGTCCGAGGAGAGCTCAAAGCCCAGCCACATGGCGGCGTCGTCCTCCTGGTAAATTACCTCATCGTCGGTGACGGGGCTGCCCAGGACGTGGGACTTGACCTGGTACGGCCGCCAGGAATCATCCACCACGGTGTAGAAGATGCGGGTGCCGTCAGGGGAGAAGGAAACCCCGTAGAAGACGTTCTCGATGATGTCCGGCAGCAGTTCGCCGGTCCGCAGGTCCTTGATCCGCAGGGTGAACCGCTCGTCGCCGGAGTTGTCCACGGCGTAGGCGTACAGGTTTCCGTCGATGGTGACGGCGGTGCCGCCCACGGAGAAGAACGGCTTGCCTTCGGCTTCCACATTGCCGTCCAGCAGGACTTCCTCGCCGGGGATCTCGACGCCGGCCTCCACCGCCGGCGGCGTCCAGTCCGCCACCGGATTGCCCGTGCTTTGGGCGCGGACCCGGCACTGGATGCCGTACTCCTTGCCCTCGACGGACCGGCTGAAGTACCACCAGCCGTCCTTGCGGTTCGGAACGGACAGGTCTGTCTCTTTGGTCCGGCCTTTGATCTCCTGGAAGATGGCCTCGCGCAGCGGTTCCTGATGTCCTGTGAGGGCTTCCTGGTAGGCGTTCTCTGCCTTCAGGTGCGCCACGACCTCCTCGGACTCCTTGTCCCGCAGCCACTCATACTGGTCCACAAAGGTGTCCCCATGGTGCGTGCGCTCGGCCGGCACCCTCTTTGCGACGGGCGGCCGGGGCGGAGCAGCGGCGGAGGAGCTTGCGGATTGCTGCAGCGGAGTGTGGGTCATTTCCTCAATATATAGAGCCGCTCGGACATTTGGGCGGCCGTTCGCTACCGGGGGAGAGGTTGGCTTTTTGACGCTCCCGCCCGCAGGCCAAGGCCCTGTCCCAGTTAAGGCGCCGGGCGTATCCTGAACTCGCGTCAGCAATATGGAACCCATACGAGCCTTCGAGGGGGAAGCATGACCATCCCGCCAGTGCATGAACCAGAGCCGTTTCCGCCGGAGCCCGGACCGGATCCGATGCGGCCAGACCCGTCCCGTCCCGCGCCGCCGAACCCCGTTCCCACGCCCGAGCCGCCCGGCCCGCTGCCGGTGCCGGACCCCGGGCCCGAGCCACTGCGCCCTGACCCGACCCGCAGTTAGGCTGCCCGCCCGCCCGTCCGCCCTCGTCGTCGAGCACGTAAAAACGCCCGGCAGCGCGGCTGATGACGCGCAAAACGCCTGAGAATGCGCAAACACCTGAGGATGCGCAAATGGTCCGGCGACGCGGGGATTCCCGCGTCGGCGGACCATTTGTGTGCTTGGGCGCAAATGTTCCATTTCCGCAACATTCGGGATTTTCCTGTTACCTGGGTCACATGCAGGCTAGGGTTAGATCCGGTCGCAGCGTCGCGGCCGCGCATGAGGGGAGAAGTTTTGAACCAGAAGCTCAAGGTACTGGTCCGCGTGGACCTTGACTGCGGTGAGGCTCAGGTCGCCGCCCAGGGACATGTAACCGCCCAAAGCATCCAAGCTCTTTACGTCGTTATGAAGCGCGCCAACCACCTCCGTCAGGGCCTGCAGCTCGTCGTCGATGTCAGCCACGCCCGGGTCGAACCCGTCGCCCTGGAACAGCTGCGGGAATGCTCCAAAACGCACCACCTGCCGCGTTCCATTGATCCGCAGCAGTCCGAATGCAACGTCCGTGTCCTGGCCCCGGCCGACGGCGGTATGGGTGCCGGAGCGCGCCGCTTCCCGGTCGCGGCGGCTGCTTGAGCCGGGCCATAAGTTAGCTGAACTGCGCAGTCGCCGAACCGAACACAGCTACCTGAACTGAACACGTTGAGGCCCCGGATTCCCCTAGGAGTCCGGGGCCTCAGGCTGTGGCGGAAGGTGCTTTCCCCCCAGCGGCCGGTGTCAGGGACCGGCGAGTCAGACGTCCGGGTTCGGGTTCTTCACGTCACGCTCGCCGATGTCTGCAGCGCCCAGAACGTCGGCGGCAGGGGTGTGCACGGCGTCGTGCTCGCGGACGCGCAGCTCGGGATGGTGCAGGTCCAGGGCCGGACGCTCAGAGCGGATGCGCGGCAGGGACGTGAAGTTATGCCGCGGCGGCGGGCAGGACGTGGCCCACTCCAGCGAAGCCCCGAAGCCCCACGGATCGTCGACTTCCACCTTTTCCCGGCTCCTGGCGGTGATGAAGACGTTCCAGAAGAACGGAATCAGCGAGGCGCCCAGCAGGAACGAGCCAAAGGTGGAGAACTGGTTCATGGCCGTGAAGTTGTCCTGGGGCATGTAGTCGGCGTAACGGCGGGGCATGCCTTCAACACCCAGCCAGTGCTGGATGAGGAAAGTGCCATGGAAGCCCAGAAGAAGCATCCAGAAGTGGATCTTGCCGAGGCGTTCGTTGAGCATCTTGCCGGTCCACTTCGGCCACCAGAAGTAGAAGCCGGCGAACATCGCGAACACCACGGTGCCAAAGACCACGTAGTGGAAGTGCGCCACCACGAAGTAGGAGTCGGAGACGTGGAAGTCCAGCGGCGGTGAGGCCAGGATGATGCCGGTCAGGCCGCCGAAGAGGAACGTGATGAGGAAGCCGATGCTCCACAGCATGGGGGTCTCAAACGTCAGCGAACCGCCCCACAGGGTGCCGATCCAGTTAAAGAACTTCACGCCGGTGGGGACTGCGATGAACATGGTCATGAGCGCAAAGAACGGCAGCAGCACGGAGCCGGTGACGTACATGTGGTGCGCCCAGACCGTGGCCGACAGGGCGGCGATGGCGATGGTCGCGTAGACCAGGCCCTTGTAGCCGAAGATCGGCTTGCGGCTGAAGACCGGGAAGATCTCGGACACGATGCCGAAGAACGGCAGCGCGATGATGTACACCTCCGGGTGCCCGAAGAACCAGAACAGATGCTGGAACAGGATCGCCCCGCCGTTCTCGGGGTCGTAGATGTGGGCGCCGAAGCGGCGGTCCGCGCCGACGGCGAACAGCGCGGCGGCCAGCGGCGGGAAGGCCATGATCACCAGCACCGAGGTGATGAAGGTGTTCCAGGTGAAGATCGGCATGCGCCACATGGTCATGCCGGGCGCGCGCATGCAGATGATGGTGGTGATGAAGTTGACCGCGCCGAGGATGGTGCCGAAGCCGGACAGTGCCAGGCCGAAGACCCACAGGTCACCGCCGATGCCCGGTGTAAACGTGGTGTTGTTGAGGGGTGCGTAGACCGTCCATCCGAAGGAGGCGGATCCCTGCGGGGTGATGAAACCGGACACCGCAATCGTTGAGCCGAACAGGAAGAACCAGAAGGCCAGTGCGTTCAGCCGCGGGAACGCGACGTCCGGCGCGCCGATCTGCAGGGGCATGATCACGTTGGTGAAGCCGGCGAACAGCGGTGTGGCGAACATCAGCAGCATCACCGTGCCATGCATGGTGAACATCTGGTTGTACTGCTCTTTCGTCACCAGGACCTGCATGCCGGGTTCGAAGAGTTCGGCGCGGATGAGCAGGGCCATCACGCCGCCGAGGCAGAAGAACACGAAGGACGCGATCAGGTACATGTACCCGATGGTCTTGTGGTCGGTGGAGGTGATCCATTTGACCACCATGCTGCCTTTTCGGCGGGGCACCACGCTGGGAGCCTCAGTGGCGGTGGTGCTGGCTGGTTGCTGATATGCGGTCATCTTCTGCCACTCCCCGGCATCGCGCTTCAACGCCCCGTTTGGTGCGGGGGTGCCGGCAACACCGTGAGCGGTTCACAGAACCGACGGCATCAGGATAGCGCCTGCGGCACCCCCGCAAAAGGTTTACTGGTTAATGGCCCGTGGCGGGACCGTGGACCGTCCTGGTGTTGCGGGACAGCAGCAGGGCCAGTCCGATCATGCCGACGCCCAGCAGGAAGTGCAGCCAGTTGTCAGCCGTGTTGACCGGAACGAAGTTCGCCGCGGTGTCGTGGCCGATCAGCAGGCCATACAGCCACAGGACCAGATAGATGACCCCGCCGTACAGCAGGTAGCTCTTTGCCTGTCCCGGTGTCCGGGCCATGAGCAGGCCGGCCACGCCGAAGAGCAGGTGGACGATGTTGTGCAGGATGGAGACCTGGAAGACGCCCAGAAGCATGGCTTCGGAGGCGGGGCCGGCCATTCCCAGCGACGGGTAGTTCGTGGTGATGCCGGGAATGAAGCCGAGGATGCCGACGAGCAGGAATACTCCTCCGACGGCCTGGGCGGCCCTTTGCAGCCGGGACCTTGCACCGGCCGCGCTGTCCATGGTGGTCATGGCGCCTACTCCTTAGTTGGAATTGGTGAAACGGCTACTGTGATGTGCTCTGCAAGGAAGCCCGTTCTCGGCGGCGCTTAGACCACGGTTTTGTTCCCGCGGCGGCGTCGCCAGACAAAGATGACGATCAGGGTGACAATCAACACCGCCGCGATGACGTACGGGGCGTAGTCGAGACGGTTGGCTTCCGATTCGGCCGGTTCTCCTGTGCCTGGGTTGGCGGGAGGCTCCGACGGGGTTGCGGACGGGGACGACTTTCCGGTGGGCGCCGGCGTTCCGGCTGCATCGGACGTCCCCATCTGGACCGCGACAGCTTGAGCTGCCCCGGCGTGGACAGCCGCTGTTGCGGCCGTCGCGGATGGCCCTGCATAAGACGGCGCAGCGAGCAAAAGCCCGGCACCGGCAAGGGCAAGCACGGCGGTGAAAGTGGCAAGCACTCTGCTCATAGATTCTCCTGCGGTTGTCCGATGCTGGCATGAATATAGTAAGCATGATTAGTATCTGAAGATAAGTACCCGGCGCAAGTTGTGTTGGCGCCAGTCCAAAAGGCGGTTCTGTGGGAAACGGACAGGAAGTCCAGGTTGGAGATCTTCAGGAGCTGATCTTTGCCCTGACCCAGGACCAGTGGCAGCCGTCAGAGGCCAAGTACCGCATCAACATCGCCTACCGCGGCCTCTCCTCGGACGACTATCCGCTGGAGACCGGCCTCGCCAGGCTGCAGGCTGAAGCCGCCGGCGGCCTCGAGCAGCACCTGCTGCGCAATTTCAAGAAGTATGCCCACCGGAATGCCACGCCCGGCGATTCGCTCTGGAACTGGCTCAGCGTTGCGCAGCACCACGGTCTTCCCACCCGCCTGCTCGACTGGACGTTCTCCCCGTATGTCGCACTCCACTTTGCCACCTCGAACCTGCGGGGCTACGGGCGCCCCGGCGTGGTTTGGTGCGTGGACTATGTGGCCGCGCACGAGCTGCTGCCGTCGGGCCTGCGGAGCCATGTGGAGCCGCTGGGCCACGGTCTGTTCACCACGGAGATCCTCACCGCCGCCGCTGAGTCGCTGGAAGCCTTCGATGAGTACAGGTCCGACGACGGCGGCGGCGTCCCGCTGTTCTTCGAACCGCCGTCGCTGGATGACCGGATCGTCAACCAGTCTGCCGTGTTCTCGATCATGACGGATCCGGAGGCTTCGCTGGCGGACTGGCTGGCGGAGCATCCGGAGCTGTACCGCAAGGTGGTGTTTCCGGCTGAGCTGAAATGGGCCATCCGGAACCACCTGGACCAGGCCAACGTCACCGAACGTGTGCTGTTTCCCGGCCTCGACGGGCTGTGCCGCTGGCTCGCCCGCTATTACGGCGACCGCCCCGAGCAGGTGTACCCGGACGCCCAGATTTCCCCCACCGAGCCTGCCGAACCAGAGCCCGCTGATGCCGCCGACGCTCAGCCCGACAGGCAGCCGGACGCTCAGTAGGAGATGAACTCCACCAGTTCGCCCACCCGGTCCTCCGGGTAGTTCCTGGCAATGTCGGCCTGGCTGAGCATTCCGATCAGGTTGTGGCCGTCGATGACCGGCAGCCTGCGCACCTGGTGCTGCTGCATGGTCCTGATGGCTTCCTCGACCGTGTCGTCGGCGCCGATGGTCACGGGCTTGCCCTCGGCGAGATCACCCGCCTTGGTGCTCTTGGGGTCGCCGCCGTCAGCCAGGCACCGGACCACTATGTCCCGGTCGGTGAGCATGCCCTTGAGCCGGTTGTCTTCGCCGCAGATCGGAAGGGAACCAACGTCGAGGTCCTTCATCTTCCTGGCCGCTTGCTCCAGGGTTTCATTGGTGCCGATGCACTCTGCCCCGCCGGTCATGATGTCGCGTGCCAAGATGGACATTGCCGTTCTCCTCACCTTAGTTGCCCGTACGACGGCGGGCTGCCGCCGCTCCCTGCCACTCAGCCCCCGAGTTTTTGTACAGATAATGGCTCCAAAGTGGCAGCTAGCGCCCATTATCTGTACAAAAACTCGGGTGTTGCGGTCAGTGCCGGGTCCTTGTTCAGTCAGGCACTTCCATCTGGAACCCGCAGGCGCAGTGCAGCAGCCGGGTGGGCAGATGCACGTCGTGGATGGTGCGGTGCCGGCCCAGCTCTGAGCCGGCGATGCTGCTGGTTCCCGAGCTGAGCGACGTCATCGGCGCGCCGCAGTGGAAGTATTCGCCGCCGAATTGCAGCACCCCCATCATCTGGCCGTGACGGTTCAACACACCTGCCACGTCGTGGACGCCGGCCGGGTGGGCATAGAAGTTGTCGCATTCGACGCAGGTGTAGGACACGTCCACTAAACCGTCCTGAGGGGGATGAAGGGCCTCGATCGATTCAACGATCAGGTGTTCATCCGTCTGGCACTCGGAACACCACAAGGGGTCGCCGGAGGGACGCTGCGCTTCGCCGGGCAGTTGGGCGTTGGAGATAGTCGTCATTGACGGGCTCCTGGTAAGGGGGCATCGGTGCCCTGCTGCTTGAGCTCAATCCCACGCTTAAAATACTCCCGCCCTGCCGGGCCGGGCAATAGCACCCCCAACCGCGGAGACGCCGCCGGAACAGCCGCCGGCCGCCCCTTGGCGCGCCCCGCGTGGGTTGATTCCTGCTGACAGCCGGGCAGCAATTGGATACGCTGTTCTCAGGTCTCCCAGTGGTGCGCAGGGTCGCCCAAACGTCCTGCGCGCTTCCATACCGTGGGCACCCTATGGCAGGAGCGCCAGGTGAAAAGGACCAGAGGCCAAGTCCAGGTGGCCGTTCTAGCGGCAATGTCCTTGATGGCGGCCTTATTGGTGTCGTGCACCCCCGGCAACGGACCACCCGTGCCCGCCCAAGACTCCGACCACCACAACATCACAGTCTGGACCACCGAGACGCTTCCGGACCGCATGGCCAAGCTTCGCGTCATCATCGACGGTTTTACCGCCGCCACCGGAGTGAAGGCTGACCTTGTGGGCGTGCCGCCGCACCGCTTCAACCAGGTCCTGACATCATCGGCGGGCTCCGGCGACCTTCCGGATGTCATGGCTTCCCTGTCTCTGGGGCAGGTGCGGACCGTGGCAGCTGCCGGCCACATCGACTTCACGACCAACGCCGCCATAGTGCAAAGCCTTGGGGAACAAACGTGGAACGCCCGGGCGCTCGAACTGACGCGCGACGGCGGCCGGCAGCTGGCCGTTCCCGACTCCGCCTGGCAGCAGCTCATTTACTACCGCAAGGACCTGTTCGCCACGGCCGGCTTGAAGGCGCCCCGGACGTACGCGGACATCCTTGCCGCGGCGAGGAAACTGGATTCCCCGGCGCTCGCCGGAATTGTCGCGGCCAACAAGACCGGGCAGGCTTTCACCCAGCAGTCCTTTGAACACATTGCGCAGGGAAACGGCTGCGAGATGGTGGATGCTGCGGGCCGGGTCACGTTTGACAGCCCGCAGTGCGTGTCGGCACTCGGCTTCTACCGGGACATGCTCACGAACTACTCCGTGACCGGCACCCAGGACGTTGATACGGTGCGGACCGCATACTTTGCGGGCAAGGCCGCCATGGCGATTTGGCCCACGCACATGCTGGATGAGCTGGCAGGCACGCGCGTCGACGCGCGGCCCAGCTGCCCCGAGTGCACCAAGGACCCGCTCTTCCTGGCGCGGAACACCGGGGTAGTTGCCGGTCTCCAGGGGCCCGACGGGCAGCGGCCGGCCCACTTCGGTGAAGTGAGCTCGTGGACCGTGACAGCTGATTCGGACGTCGAGCCTGCCCGCCGCTTCGTGGAGTACTTCCTGACCGACGGCTATGCCGAGTGGCTTGCAATTGCCCCGGAGGAGCGGGTTCCGGTGCGCGCGGGCAGCGCTGCAAGTCCCGCCGAGTACGCGGATGCCTGGATGTCCATTCCCGTGGCAACCGGAAGGACTGAGCGGTTTGGCAGCGTCTACGGGAAGGACGTTCTCTCCACCGTGCTGCAGGGGTCCGGGGACCTGGAGCACTGGGGGATTGTCCAGGGTCACGGCGACCTTGCCGGTGCTGCCATGACCGAATTGCCAATAGCGAATGCCGTCAGCGAAGTTGTGGCGGGCCGGGCCGAGCCGCAGGCCGCAGCCACCAAGGCCGCGGCGTCCCTCCGGTCCATCCTGAAAACGATAAGGTGAGCCCCGCCCGGCCGGCCTCTGCTACGTGGCCAGTTCCATCATGAGCGGGGGCAGTTCGTCAGCCAGTTCCCGAGCCAGATAGCCCAGGCTGCCCACCCGGCTGGCGAGCCTGTCGCCTGCCGCGGCGTGAAGGTGCGTGCCCCAGCAGGCGGCTTGGGCGTCGCTGGTGCCCCGCGCGCGGAGCCCGGCAATGGCACCCGCCAAGATGTCGCCGCTGCCGGAAGTCCCTAGCCCGCCGTATCCGGTGGTGATTTCCCAGTGGTCTCCGGTATCCGGGCCGTCAGCGCCGGATGTGCCGCCGTCGGGAGAACCGCCGTCGGGGTTGCCGGCGCCATGAGAACCGGTGCCGGGCGGCCGGGCAATCACGCCCTGGCAGCTCACCACCGCGCGGTACGTCCGGGCGAGTTCGACGACGTCGGCCGCCAAATCCCCGATATCCCGGCCCAGCAGTATCCCGGCCTCGGTGGGGTTGGGCGTGAGGATCAGCCGCCCCGCCCACGGGCTCAGTTCGTCAAGCAGTCGGGGGAGGGCGCCCAGGGCGTAGGCATCGAGCACAACCGTCGGAGCATCACCCGGATCCCGGGAGGACTCATGCCGCAGCAGCCCGCGGAGGAGCGCCTCGGTCTGTTCGATGTCGTCCAGCCCCGGGCCGAGCAGGACTGCATCTGCGGCATCGAAGTCCGCGAGCACGTTTTCCAGCCCGGCATCACCCACGGAACCGCCTGCGGATTCCGGCAGTCCGATCACCCCTGCCTCCGGCAGCGTCACCGCCAGTTGAACGGCGACTGACTCCGCTACGGCCAGGGTCACGCGGCCGGCTCCGGCGCGTAGAGCGGCTGTGCCGGCGAGCAATGCCGCACCTGGAGTGCGCCTCCCGCCGCCGATGACCAGCACCGCGCCGCGGGAGTATTTGTCGGATCCCGCCGAAGGCAGCGGCCAGCTCCGCAGCAGCGTCGGCGTGATCAGGGTGGTGGCCGTGCCGGCGGCACTGTCGGCGGCAGACGCCTTGGCAGGCTCAGCGCGGGTGGACATTCGCGTCCCCGGCATGTTCGGTTACTTCGACGCCCTGCTCCATGAGGTGGTCGGCCACGTTGAAGCTCTCCAGCGTCCACGCGCCCACACCCTCCGGCCGTACATAGCGGGTCAGGGACGCATTCAGGACCGGAGTGCTGGCTGCCACGTCCAGCAGTTCCCGTTCGGACATGCCTTCGAGGATGTAGCGGAACAGCATGACGACGGCGTCGTGGCAGACCAGCATCACCCGGTGGCCGCTGCCCAACGCGTTCAGTTCCCCGATCACGGAGCGAAGCCGCAGTGCCACGTCCGCCCAGGATTCCCCGCCCGGAGGGCGGTAATAGAACTTGCCCAGCCACCGCCGTCGTTCTGCTTCCTGGGGAAGCCGGGTTTCAACGCCAAAGGCGGTGAGCATGTCAAGGATGCCCAGTTCGCGGTCGCGGAGGCGTTCGTCCGAGCGGACGGGGACGGGCCAGCCCGCCGTCTCCACGGCGATCTCTGCCGTCTGGTAGGCGCGCATGTACGGGGAGGAGATGACGACGTCGGGCCGCCGGTCCTCCGGGACCCCAGCCAATGCGCGGCCCAGGGCCGTCACCTGCTCCCGCCCTGTGGAGGAAAGCTCGACGTCGGCATCACGGGCGGGAACAGCGATCACCTCGGCGCCGGAAACCGTCGCGTCGGTGGCGGCCACGTTGCCCTGGCTCTCGCCGTGCCGGATCAGGATGAGTTCCACGGCGCCGGCGGTCCAGGCAGCGGGTACTGGGGCATCCTTGTGCGTTCCGTCAGCGGAGGTTCCGTTCTGTCCCACGATTGCACTCCCGTTCAGCCTAGGCCTGCGAATTTTCCACGTTACTAGTGCCGTACCCGGAATGTCAGCAGAGTAACCACCTCGCCTCCACCCGGCACGCTTCCTCAGGTCTCGTCGCACATTTCGGCACGCTTCCGCAGGCGGTATGTGAGGAAGCGTTGGGCCGAAACGTGCAGGACCTGAGGAAGCATTGGGAAATAAGCGGCAGGACCTGAGGAAGCGTCAGGGGATGCGTCGGCCGCCCGAGCGGTTGAGGAAGAACACCAGCACGGCTGCCAGCAGGAGGACCGGCGCCACCCACAGCAGGAAGGCCACCGCCTTGACGACGGCGCCCACGACCAAAAACGCCACCGCGACGGCAACGATGATCCACAACAGTTTTCTCATCGATTTCCCCTTATTCCAAGCGTCTCAATTTCCAGGCGTCTCACTTCCCCAGCGTGGCGGCGTACTGCCCCATCCTGTCCTTGCCCAGCGCCGCTCCAACCTGGGCCATGGCGCCATAGTCCGGCAGGATGATCGACTGCCCGTCTGTGCTGGTCCCAAATCCCGCCGTCGGAAGCGTGAAGGAGACCGCGTCCTCCACCCGGACATTCCGCAGGCTGTAGGCGAGGCTGGCCAGGGCCGCAGCATTGAGGCCCTTGTCCACCGTAATGTACTTGGACGCCGTGCTGACCAGCTTATAGAGCGTGACCGGGTTCGCCAGGGTGCGGGCCGAGAGCAACTTGCCCAGCGTGGAGCGCAGGAAAAGCTGCTGGTTCTCGACGCGCTGGAAGTCACCGTCAGCAAACGCGTAGCGTTCGCGGACGAATTCGAGGGCGCGCTGGCCCTTGAGCCGGTTCACTCCGGCGGGAAAATGCTGGTGCGTGTCGTGCGTGGAGGTGAAGGCCTCCCGGACGTTCACATCCACACCGCCGAGCGCCTCGGTGATTCCCCTGAAGCCTTCAAAATCAATCATGACGGAGTGCTGGATCTTCTGCCCGAACAGGGATTCGACTGTTTTCACGGCGAGCGGCATACCGCCCTGCTCGAGCGAGGCGTTGATCTTGGCTTCACCGTACCCGGGGATCGGAACCCACAGGTCGCGCATGAGCGAGATGCCGTAGGCGTGTCTGCCGTCGGCCGCGAGGTGCACCAGAATCAGGACGTCCGAGCGCTGGTTCGGCAGGCCGTTGGGCGTGGGGGCGTCACCTTTACGGTGATCGCTGCCGATGAGCAGGATGTTCATGGGCAGCGTGGGCGGGGGTGGCGGCTTCACCGGTTTTGGCGCCGGCTTCACCGGCTTGCTGGGCGAGGGAGTGGAGGTGGCTGTCTGCGGGGGGCTTTCCGGGGCCGCGCTGATCTCCGTCTTGGCGGTCTGGGTATTCCAGATTTGTGCCAGATTGAACAGGAAGCCGCCGGCCACCAATGCAATCCCGAGCAGTCCTGCCAAGACTACGTTGCGTATGGTCCGCTTGGGTTTGGCGCCGCCATTGGCGCCTGGAGCGGGGTCGCCGTTGGCCCCTGCTCCCGGACTGTTCCGGGATTTCATGATCGGACGGTACCACCAAAAGCCGCCCGAGAGAACGACGGCGGTCGGCCGGTTTTAGGAGGGCGCGTTCAGCCGGGCGAAACGCAGGATGGAGATGATCGCCGGGGCCAGTTCGTCTTCCATCTGCCGGTAGTATTCGTCGCTTCGACGGTAGGGGTCGACGACGTCGTTGTCCGCGGCGTCCGGGGCCAGGGCGAGGTGCCTCACGGATGCTGCCCGGGCGGGAAGCTTGCGCCACAGCTTGGTGTTGGCCGCGAGCCGTTCCCCGTTGAGGCCGCCGCTCCGGGGCGCCTGGTCCTCACGTTCCTCCAGGACATCGAGCATCCTGGCAAACTCGCGGATGGTGAAGGTGCGCTTCAGCAGCGAGGCATCCAGCTGCAGCACTTCGCCCCGGTGCCCCGACGTCATGGTGAGGACCAGGTCCACGTTCCGAAGAATCTTGCCCGACAGTTGGCGTGCCGTGAAGCCCTCCGCCGTGCCGCCGAAGGTGTGGATAATGTCCGCGGAGAGCGGCTGGACGGGGTCGCCCACCAGGGCGCGGGTTCCGGCACTGCGCACCTCGAAGCCACCGGGGAGCACCTGGTCAAGGCCGGCCTGGAGCAGGCGTTCCGCCACAGGGGAACGGCAGATGTTGCCCGTGCAGACGGTCAGGATTCGGACTGGCGAAGGCGATTCCACGTGTTGGCTCTCTCAGGCTGGCGCGCAGGACAGGTCTGTCCCACCAATTCAACTTAACACGTGAGCCAGCCCGCATTCCGGAGGATCATGGTGCGCCCTCCCAAACAACTCCCAGCTTTCTTTCATGTTGCTTCCGGGACAGCGGTGCCACCATGGAGCGGGGACCTAGGGAGCTGGGACTTATGGAGCTGGAACCGCGAACCAACGCTGCTGCAGAAGGCAGGATCCAATGCGAGCTGCTCTGATTCACAGGTGGGGCCTCCCGGGTGCCCTGCTGGCGGTGGCCGCCCTCACCGGGCTTGCTGCCTGCGGAACTGGTCCAACGCCGACAGCGGCAAGGCCGGGGCACGTGTTCGTGATCAACCTGGAGAACAAGTCCTTCCGGGATGTCTGGGACGACCAGTCGGACGCAAAGTACCTGTCACAGACCCTGCGCCCGCAGGGTGTGCTGCTGAGCCGGTATTACGCGGTCGGGCACTCCTCCCTGCCCAACTACATCGCCCAGATTTCGGGACAGCGCCCAAACCCCGCCACCAAGGGCGACTGCCCGGACTATGAGCCGTTTGACTCGAGCGGCACAGCACCGCTGGGCCAGGCGAAGGGCCGCGGCTGCGTGTACCCCGAGTCCGTTCAGACGGTCGCCGGCCAGTTGAGCGCGGAAGGGAAAACCTGGAAGGGGTACATGGAGGATATGGGCACCCCGTGCCTGCATCCGGAGCCGGGCGCCCGGGATTCGAACCATGCTGCGCAGGAGGGCCGCCAGTACGCCACCCGGCACAATCCATTCGTTTACTTTGCCGGGATCACGTCGTCGCCCGAGTGCCAGGCCAACGACGTCGACTTCTCAAACCTCGCCGCCGACCTCCAAACCGTGGCGACCACACCGAACCTGGCCTACATCAGCCCCAACCTGTGCAATGACGGGCACGACAGCCCGTGCGTTGACGGGCGGGAGGGTGGTCTGGTGACGGCGGACGCATGGCTTCGTGAGCATGTTCCGGAGATCCTGGCCTCCCCGGCGTACAAGCAGGACGGGATGCTGGTCATCACCTTCGACGAGGCGGAGGGGAAGGAACGAGCGGATGCTGCGCTGCCCGGGGGAGCAGCGGGCGGACGTATCGGGGCGCTGGTGCTGTCACCGCTGGCCAGGGCGGGCGCCACCTCGGACCGGTTGTACAACCACTACAGCCTGCTGGCCAGCATCGAGGACACCTTCGGCCTGCCCTATCTGGGGTACGCCGCGGCACCCGGGCTGAACCGCTTCGGGTCCGATGTTTTCAGCCGCTGAACCAGCAGAAATGTCAGCAGCGCGGCCGCAACGTGTGCGTACAGCAACACGTGCAGGGGTTGGGTTGGCACGCCGGCCAGCAGCAGGCCGGGACCGGTGAACTGTGCTGCGGCTGCATGTCCGTGGCCAGCCAGGGTTGTGGTGGCCAAGGGGTTGGAAAAGAATGCGAAAGCCCAGTGAACGGTCTGCTGTCCCGCCCCGGCCAGCACCAGCAGGGCCCAGTTCGGAACGCCGACGCGGGTGGCCACTGCGCCGGCCAGGCTCAGCAGCGCGGCGGTGGCGACGACGATCGGCGCCGCAGGCACGGGATGGCCGGACACGGCGTGGATTGCCAGGCCCAGGACTACGCTGACGGACCCGAAGAGCCAGCCGGCAACAGCAAACTGCATTCGACCTCCACGTTCCGCCATGCGCCCATCCTCCATCAGGTTGCCCACCGGTGCCAGTGTGTCCTAGTAGGCTGGCAACTGAGAGTCACCCCGATCTGCCGTGAGGACAGTGTGGAATGGCATCACTCGTGAATGAGCCAGCAAGGAAAGCCGGTTCCCCGGGCGGGGAGGACGCATTCGTCCCCCAGCGGATTGCCGGCCCGGTGGTGGCAGGCGTCGTGCCCGGGCAGCCGCCCGCCGTCGTGCAAAGCGCCGCCCGGTTGGCCTACTCCCTGAACGTCAAGCTCATCTGTGCCTATGTGGACATCACCTCCTACCTCAGCAACGAGCGGGACGATCAGGACCTGCTCCAGTCGGCGGGGCAGGCGGGAACCGTCGACGACGCCGAGCAAACGAGCGCCCACCTGAGGGAGCACCTGCAGGCTGTCCTCGGCAAAGCCGGGATCCGCTGGTCGCTCCTGACCCTTGTTGGGGAACCCGCGCGGGCGCTGGCGCGGCTGGCCGATTCGGCGGATGCCTCGGTCATTGTGGTGGGCACGCGCGAAGGCAGGGTTGGCGCGCGGCTGGAGCAGTTACTGCTCGGGTCGGTGGCGGTCCACCTCACGCACCGGCAGACCCGGCCGGTGGTGGTTGTTCCGCTCGCTCCGCAGAGACGGCACCGCCCGAAGGAGGACGCCTGACGTTACTCCAGCGCGGCGACGGTCCAGACCACTGGCACCATCCATCCACACGAGAATAATGCGAGGGGCTTCACATGGCCGACCTGATCGATTTTCTGGAAGCGCGGATCGCCGAGGACGAGGCGGATGCCCGGCGGGGACTGGAGATGGAGGGATCGGCGGGGCCCGTCGTCGGCTGGTTCAATCCCGGGCGCGTGCTTTCAGAATGCGCGGCCAAACGGGTGATTCTGGGCAATGTCCCGCTGGTCACCGATGTCGCCTCCGCGATTGGCACCACGAGCGAGTATGTCCTGATGTCCCTCGCGGCAGTCTACAAGGACCACCCGGACTACCAGGAGGGCTGGGCGGTCGACGGGCTGTGAGCGGCGCTAGCCAGTCGTGCCTGTGTCGTCGTGCGCCGAGCCCACGGGCTTGGACTCCGGTGAGCCGCGCTGGCGGAGGTAGATCGACAGGACAACCATGGAACCGACGGCCAGGAACTCGGACTGCCAGTTCTGCAGGGTGCGGTTCCAGAACTCCGGCGATGCGATGTACTCGCCCCAACTGGCCGGCTGCTGGAAGTTCTGGATCTGTTCCTGGTTGTAGTTGCTGTTGCCGGCAATCGACTGGACCAGCCAGGACAGGATGAAAATCAGCCCCATGGTGAGTCCCAGCGAGTTGGAGTAGAGGGTCCGGCGCCAGCCGGAGACGCGGGCCCACTTCGGGGACTTGGCGTTGCTGTACTCGCCCACGAGCTGTTCCTTGTCCGACTCCGGGCCGGGCTCATTCAGTTCCTTGGACTCCGGGGACCCCTTCTGCACCAGCCAGATGGTCGCGAAGATGTACAGCAGGAACTGCAGGTACTCGGACTGCCAGTTTTCCGAGACGTCCACGGCAAAGTTCGACGACACCAGGTACTGCGCGAAGGTGATTTCCTCCAGCCCGGAGGCCACCTGCTCCTCATTGAATAGTGCGTGGCCGGTGAGCGCCTGGCCCAGTAGGGCCAGGAGGAAGATCAGGCCGAAGAAGAGGCTGAGGCCGTTGTTTCTGAGCGCTTTTTTCACGGTCCGCCTATCCCCGAACAAGTCCGATGGCCGCCATGTAGGCCAGTCCGCCGAAGATCAGGATGAGATACAGGGCAAAGCTCCAGCGCATTCTATTTGCCTCCCACTTCGCAGGTGTACGGTGCTTCTTCCCCGTTGGGGGTGCAGCCGGCGCCTGTTATTTTCCAGCCCGCGTCGGAGGCAGCCAGGAAGACGGTGTCGTTCTCGAACTCCACGAAGGCGTTACGGCCGAACTGCTCGGTGCCCAGCAGTTTTCCCGGGTCAGTGAATTGGGCCTTTTCCAGCTGGCCCTCGCAGGTGCCCGCATCACCGGAGCGGGCGGTCTCCTCCCGCGTCTTGGACTGGAGCAGCGAGCACGCCGCCGTCATGTCGGAACCGGCCACGTCCCGGTGGAACGCTTCAGCTGCCTCTGCAGCCGCCGTTCCCTCCGGGGCGCACCCCGAAAGTACGCCCCCCGACAGCGCCAGCAGGGTGAGGAGCCCAAACTGCAGGCCGCCGACACCCCTATGCGTCTTCACGTTCGGGGTTCTCGAGCCGGAAGAAGTTGGACTGCGTTCCGTCAGTGCGCTGCTCCTGGTAAATGAAATTGAGGCGGCGCCCGTCAAACGTTTTGAACCATTCCTCCCAGCTGACGCGGCGCAGGTTGCTGTCCTCGCCGCCAAAATCGATGCGCAGAACGCCCAGGTGGTCGCCATGCTCGGTGCCTTCTACCGTGGCCGGAACTCCGCCGCGTTCGTCAGCCCACTGCCTGATCACCTCGTGGTGGGTTGTGGCCAGGCTGCGGCCTTCCCGTTCGGGTTCGTCCTCCGTGGACGTGACCTCCTGCGAATACTTCAACGAGCTGGATGATGCGTCGCCGTGCCGGATCTTGCCGCCTTCGGGTCCGGCACCCAGAGCGTCGGCGTCAGCACCGCCGTCGTTGTTGCCGGCGCCTTCGGACCGGGCGTTGGCAACCTCCTTCACCAGCTCCTCCTTGCGCATGCCGGAGGCCCCGCTGATGTTTTCATCCCTGGCCTCCTGGCGGAGTTCATCCACCTTCATCTCGCGCAGCTCGGTCTCGCTGACCTCCGGGGTGTCCGGCGTTTGGTTACCCGGCTTGTCACTCATGGCAATTCCTCCTCGTGCAGGACGTCAACAATTACTAAGGCTACTTATTGTTTAGTCCGTGCTGCGCGCGCCGTCAAGCTGTCCCATCCACGCCAAATGGCTCTCCCACGCGTTCACGTGGTCCGCTGCGAGGAGGACCAGCCAGTGGGCGGCCCGGCCTTCGCTGTACCGGTAGGCGAAGCTGCGCAGTCGCCTTCATTTGTTGCCGTCTTGGAAGGAACCGGCTTCTTTCGTTCCGGAGCACGTGCCCTTAGTCCTGCCGCCCGAGTTCGTCCCACAGGAAGGCCAGCGTCGCTGCGCCGGCCTTCAAAACGTCGATGTTCACGCTTTCGTCGCTGTCGTGCCAGTTGTCCTCCACCAGCCCGGTCCCGAAAAAGACCACCGGGACATTCAGGGCGGAGGCGAGAAGGTCAGCGGGTCCGCCACCTGCGTTTCCCATTCGTCCCACGTTGCTTGCCCCGAACCCCTTTGCCATTGCCGCTGAAAGGGCCTCAACAAATACGCAGTCCGGGGTTCGGTAGGCTTCCTGGGCGGTCTCGGTTTCCACCGACAGCTCGTAGGCATAGCGGTCACTGATGGTCGCGGCAACCCAGCGCCGGAGCTGGTCAGCGACTTCATTCACTTTCTGCCCGGAGACGGTGCGGATGCTGAGGTCAGCCGACGCCATCGACGGAACCGCGGCGCGGGCGACGCCGATGGGGTCACCGGCCGCCATCGCAATGACTTCGACGGCGGGACGCTCCCACAGCCGCTCCGGAACGGTGTAGCCCTCCTCGCCGCCGATGCTGCGGGTATGGGAACGCTCCAGCCAGTCCTCGGGGTCGAACGGGAGCGCCGCCAGTTCGGCGCGGCGGCGCGGGGAAATCTCCTCGACGTCGTCGTAGAAGCCCGGGAGCGTGATCCTACCTTTCTGGTCATGCAGCTGCGCAAGCACGCTGCTGAGCTCGAATGCGGGGTTGGGTGCGGTGCCGGACACCGCGCCGCTGTGAATGTCAGTGAGCGGACCGTAGATCTCGAGCCGCGCACCGAGCATGCCGCGGATGCTGGTACAGAGGGCCGGATGGTCGGCCCGCCACAGCAGTGTGTCGGAGAAGATCACCACGTCCGCATCCAGCCGGGACCGGTTCTCCCGAAGAATGTCTGCCAGTCCCGGGGATCCCGCCTCTTCCTCCCCTTCGACGATCACCTTCAGGTTCACGGCCGGTGCCGTGCGCCCCGTAGCGTGAAGGTAGCCGCGGAGGCCCCAGATGTGTGCCAGCACCTGGCCCTTGGCATCCGAACTTCCACGGCCGTAGAGGCGACCGTCCCGCGTTACGGGGTCGAACGGGGAGGTCTGGTCCCAGTTCTCTTCTTTGACGGCGCGGACGTCATGGTGGCTGTAGATAAGAACGGTGGGGGCACCCGGAGCGCTGGACCATTCGGCGAAGACCGCAGGACCCTCTGCCCCCTCCCAGATCTCCGTTGTGGGGAACCCAACGTCGCGCAGTTCTCCGGCCAGCCAGTTGGCTGACCGGGTCAGGTTGTGTTTGCGCTCGGGAACGCCTGCCACCGACGGTATGCGGACCCACTCGGTCAGCCGCTCCAGGAGGAGGGGAGTGTGGGCGTCGACATAGTTACGAACGCCGTCGTCGATGTCCATCGGTGCTCCTGTCGAAGTCAATCAGCTGGCTGGGAGGCGCCGGGACCGGCGACGCGCGGTGTCGGCCGTCCCGTGCGTGCAGTCGATGGCCTCCATCACCACCGCGGTTAGGCTCTGGCTGTTCATCATCGTTTTGCGTTGTCGTTGTGCGCCTGTCCCGGAAGTGAGGATCCGGGCCAGTCCCAGGGTGACCTGCTCCTCGTCCCCGCTGGCGGCGAGAGCGGGGCGGACATACGTCAGGAGGGCCTGCACAGCTTCGGTGGCCGGGCATGGCATGTTCAGCAGCGGATGCAGAAGCGTGCCTTCCACTCCCGCCTCGCTGGCCTTCCACACCGCCAGGCGCAGTTGCGCGGCGGACAGGCGCGGCGCCGAAATACCGGCCCGCCAGTCCTGGGACGCCCGTTCCACGAGTGCCCGAACAATGGCCGCTATTGCCGTCGCATGCCCGGCGTCCATGCAGACGTCCGCAATGCGCACCTCAACCGTCGGATGGTTGCGGGAGAGCCGCGCATCGAAGTACACCATTCCCTCGTCGAGGAGGACACCGGTGGCGAGCAGCGACTGGACGTGACGGCGATACGCCCGTTCGGATCCGAACCGTTCGCAAGGTCCCGCCGTCGGCCACCGGTTCCATGCTTGGTAGCGGAAGCTAGCGTAGCCGCTGTCGCTTCCCTGCCAGAACGGGGAATTGGTGCTCAGCGCCAGCAGCACAGGCAGCCAGACACGGATCCGATCCAGGACAGCCACCCCTTCCTCTCCTGACGTGACATGGACGTGGACATGCAAGCCACAGGTGAGTTGCTCCCTCAGGGTCAACCCGAATCGGGTTGCCATGTTCAGGTAACGGGGATCGGGCACGAGGGTCGGAAGGACGGGTATGGGGCTGGTGGCGAGCGCCACCGCTCGTGCGCCCATCGACCGGGCGGCCTCATCAGCCAGCGTTCGGCCCGCGCGGATGGCCTCCGCCATCTCTTGCAGGGTGGAACAGACGGGGCCAACAACCTCCAGTTGCTCCTGCTTCACCTCTAAGGCCAAAGCTGGCGCCTTGCCGGACGGTGGGCGTCGCGCATGAAGTTGCAGTGACAGTTCCGCCGCAGGTACGGGCTGCCCTGTGATGGGGTCCACGAGCAGGAATTCCTCTTCGACGCCGAAGGTTCTCAGAAGCCTGCCGGCTGGAGGGATGCCTGGCCTTTTCATTGAAAGATTCAATGCAGTTCCTAGGGGAAAGAGGCCTGCGGCCCAGTGTCGCATGGGCCAGCCGCCGGTGGAGCTGACAGCCCTCCTGCACGAGCCACCATCATCGGCCCGCTCGAAGAAAACAGGCTGCTGATCTCTTCAGATTACCCATCAAGGCGGGCTGCCGGAAGAGCGCGTTCGGTTGGCGGCTCCGGGCCTTTGCTCCCCCCTGGCGTAGGGGTAGCGTACGCCTATGGCCAGACAGGGACACCTTCGCGGAGCAGCCGGAATTCCCCCGTCGAAGGCTGGGGGCATTCTCTTCGGGCTGGGCCTTGGCGGCTTCGTGGACGGCATCGTCCTGCACCAGATCCTGCAGTGGCACCACATGGTGAGCAACACCCGCGATCACCCGGTAAACACGGTGGCCGGACTGGAGGTGAACACACTCGTGGACGGGTTTTTCCACCTCGTGATGTGGCTGCTGGTCCTTGCAGCGTCCGTCGTCACCATCAGCGCGTGGCGCCAGGGGAGGCTGGCACCTAACTGGAGCTTTCATTTCGGCCTGGTGCTCGCCGGTTGGGGGATCTTCAACGTCGTGGAAGGCCTCGTGGATCACCAGCTGCTCCAGGTCCACCACGTCCGGGATGATCTGGGAGGCCCCCTGGTCTGGGACATGGGGTTCCTGGCTGTCAGCCTGCTGCTAACCGCTGGCGGCTGGCTGCTCCATAGGCGGGGCCTGGCTGCGCTTGCGATCAGAAGCGGCTGACTTATGCTGGCGCCGGATCACTGCTATTTTGGCATGACCGACCGTTGCCTGCCGTCCCTTGTTGGCGGTGCAGGCTGTTGTTTTAGGAGGTTGCTTCGATGAACGATATTCCTGGACACGATGAACTGCCGCTTGCCGACTACGACCACATTCCCAGCGGAACCTTGCCGTCCCGGATCTCGGGACTCGACGAGGGCGGCGTGGGTCAGCTGTTGGAGTACGAGCGGGCGCACGGCAACAGGCTTCCGGTCGTGCAGATACTGGAGCACCGCTTGGAGGCCCTCAAATCCGGCGTCGAACCCGGCGGATCCACCGCACCGCCCACCCCGGAAGTCAGCGAGGCCCAGGGCGGATCGAAGGTAACTCCGGCAACGTCAGGACCGCCGATCAATCCGCCTTCCCAGGGCGTCCCCACGAACCCTGCCCAGCCGCGCTGATCCAACTCCCTCAAACTCCCGACGGCGGAGCGGTGCGGCTTTTGCTGCCACCCGCGGGGCGAACTGCTCAGTCACCGAAGGAATCGCCCAGTTCATAGAGGGCGTGGTCAAGGAGGTCCCGTTGGATGGGGCGCAGCATGTATGAGCCGTGGAGGTAGGCCTCGATCTCCATTGCCCCTGCATCGCCGCCGATGCTGAAGTAGTGCATCCACAGTTCGTCGACATCAAGGTCGGACCGCCGGAATGCGCGGGCCGTCCGGTCTCTTTGCGCCTCTCCATCAAGCTCCTCGGTCATGGGGCTTGGGAACCGAGGTCCGCTGCAGGTTCGATGATCCCCAGGGCCACTACGCTGAGCCGGAGGTTTTCCGTGCGTGCGCGGTTAGTCATGACCTGCAAGGCGTCCCTTTCATTCACCTGCAGCCGTTCCATGAGGGCGCCCTTGGCCATGTCGATGAGGCTCCGGCTATGCAGTGCGCCCTTAAGTGATTCGCTAAGTTGTGCGGCGCGTTCCCTGGTCTGGAGGTTGGACAGGATGAGTGCAGCGGGTCCAGCAAGGAGTGACAGGACCTGTTCGCTGCGTGCATCGAAGGCGTGTGCCCTGTCCGCGTAGACTTTCAGGGCTCCGATGGGCTCAAGCGCGCCGCTTCCGGTCACGTCCGGCACCAGGAGTGGGACACTGATGCAGGACAGCAAACCGAGAGGGGCGCTGGCCCGGGCCCATTCCGGCCAGCGCTGGTCGAAGCGAAGATCGTCTACCCGCACGGTTTGGGCGCTTGCCCAGGCCGTGAGGCAAGGTCCCTCCCCGAGGTCGTACTGTAGGCGGTCCGCCTGCTTCACGAGGTTGTTTGTGGAGGCCGTGCTCGTCGGCCGGCCTTGGGCATCGATGAGTGTGCCACCCGCACCGACGCTGCCGGGCAGGCTTTCGTGGGCCGCTTGAGCCAGGTTGGCCACAGCCCGGTCTACCACTGGCTCCGTCAGCAGCAGCCCCGCGACCCGCGCGAAGATCTCGGGCAGTTCGCCTGCCATTGGGTGCTTCCGCGTCACGGGTGGCCTCACATGTCATCAGTGTTGTGAACATCCCTTTTGGGGAGTTATTCGGCAGGTGCTCTCCATAATAGTCCCGGACCTCTACCCAGGCCTTGGACCTACTGGTCCGCCTCGCCATCACGGTATCGCCGATCCGGGAGCTCCGCACCATTGAGGATGTCCGTCGCGATCTGCCTTAGCTCTTGTTTGCTGGACCGCGCCATTTCATGGAGAAGTTTGGCTGCTTCCTCACGGCTGACGCGGGTCTGGGCCATGACGAGGCTAAGGGCGGCGTCGACTGCTGCCCTTGATTGCAGGGCGCCGTGCAATCCTTCCGGATGCACCCCGGAGCGGTGTACCCGAAGCGCCAGGCGGAGAATGCGGGACAGAGACACGCCGTACGATTCCACTGCCGCTATGGTCGCTGCGCCAAAGGTGGACGTGCTCAGGGCATAACAGTTCAAGGCTGCCGCTGCGTTGGCCCCTGCATCGATTGGAACGGCGAGGATTGACACAACGCCTTCGCCCGTCACCGCCTGTGAGTAACGGTGCCATCTCTTGGATGTTCTGAGGTCTTCGACCAGAACGGTGCGGTCTTCCCTCAATGCCGTCAGGCAGGGGCCGTCGTTGAACCCGTACTGTTTCTCATCCATCTGCTTGGCGGTGTCGCTGCTGCTGGCCACGGTGGCCGGCCGCCCGTCGCGCTCGACCGAAATCGCACACAGCATCGGTTCGGGTGCTGCGAGCTTCGACGCCGAGAAAACGGTCAGCTCAAGGAGGAACTCGTCAAACCCCGGGCTTTCGAGCAGTAGGTCCTGCAACTGCTCGAGCGTTGGTGCGGGATTTTGCCCGGACGTCGGCGGCTGGCCAGCGGCCATGAAATGCCCCGATCCACGTGGAGCCGGGTTGCCCGGTCCATTTCTCCGGCCTGATTTGAGGTCCGGTAACGATCGTGGACTGGTTTGCCTCCACGGCCAACGACGTGACGAACAGGTGGATCACGACCTTCAGCAGGATGCTGATGATCGCTTCGCCTTCACTTTTGAGCCTACTCCCTATCCGCCGGAACTACATCAGCTGTCCTCATCCACAGTGCTGGGAATGCCGGTGCGGAACTTGATCAGCTTGTGGGAACCGTCGCAGTACGGCTTGATGGCGGAGGCGCCGCAGCGGCACAGGGCAACCGTGTTCCGATGCCGGGGTACCGGGTCGCCGGACGGGGTGACTATTTCGAAGTCGCCTCGGATCAGGATTGGCCCGTCCGGGCAGAGCACCACGGAGCTGGGGTCGCCTGGCTGCTTGGTCTCATGATCCATGTTGTGTTCCATTCTGGTTGTGGGCCTTTTGGACCGGCCGAATTTTGCCTTGGTGCCTGAGCCTGAGCGCGGCCGGGGAATGGGCGGCCGTTTTGATCCTGACGCCCGCATAGGGAACCCCGCCCCCGGCCCGCAGAGCAAGGGCCATCCAGATGCACACTGCTCGTTCAAAAAGCCACAGCGGGGCAAACCAGGCGGTGCTTGGCGGAAACGCAGCCCTGCCGCCGTCGCGTCTTCTTCCGCGTTCCGCGATGCCGACAGCGGTACCGGCCAGTGCGAGGACCACAAGGGCACGCGGTACTCGCCGTTGCGCCAGCACCACTGCCAGGACGGGCAGCACGGCAAGCTCGGCGAACAGCCGTGCGGGCTGCGCAAAGTCGTCATAGGCCTGCCGGATACGTTGCCTGAAGAAGTGGCGTGCGGTGGGCGGCCTCCGGGCCACCAGCAATGCCGGCATCTGCTTTTCACGGCCGCCGGCAGCAGTGACGGTCCGGATGAGCTCCAGGTTCTCAAAGAGCACGCCCGCATAGCCGTCCGTGGCTGCCAGTGCGGACCGGCGAACTGCCAGCGTGCCGGGGTAGTCCCCGCCGAATGCCCGGTTGATGAGGGTCCTGGATGTGTCCCAGCGTGCGTGCCAGGGCAGCGGGGTGAAGTAATTCTGCGGGCGGACCAGTTCGGCGTCGTCAAGGGCGGCGAATGCCGCGGCCAGCCCCTCACGTGTGTAGCGGACGTCGTCGTCGGCGATCACCAGCCGTTCCGCCCTGCTCAGGCGTACTGCTGTGAGGACTGCGGCCACTTTGCCGTTGCCGCCCCCGGAGCCGCCGTCGTTGGGCTTCGGTGGGATGTGCCGGACCGACGGCGGGAACAGGGTCCTGTGCCGGGCGAACAGCGGGGCGGGGGAGCCATCCACCACGGTGACCGGGGTCCAGGTGCAGAGCTCTGCAATGTATTCCGCCAGCTCCTCCATCCCGGAATCCTCGGTCCAGCGCAGGGGCAGAATGTACTCCGTGTCCGGACGCGGACCTGCTTGTGCCGCTTTTGTCATGCCGCCGCGGTCAAGGAAGTGCGCAGCGAAGATCTGCCGTCTTCCCACGCTTCTATAATGTGCGCGGTGAGACGGGCGTCGATGGCAAGGGCAGCCGTCGCACCGAACAGGATGTCATCGAGGAGTTGGGGTTCCGCCTCGGCGAGCCCTCCTGCGAGGTCCCGGCCTGCGATCTGCTCGTGGACGGCGTCGGCTTCGACGTGTTCGTCGAAGTATTCCGTGACGTCGGCGCCGAAGCCGTGGCGGCGGAAGCCCATGGCGTACAGGTGGTTGGGGCGGGACGATGTCATCTCGTAGATCGCGAGGTGGCCCGTGATCGCGCCGCGCAGCCGGCGGTTCAGGCCGAACAGGGACATCATGTTCACTGAGGCGAGGGCCACGGCTGGAACAGCGTCCACGTAGCTGCCGTAGCTGGTGTTGAGTCCCAGCCCGTGCATGGTCCGGGCGAAGAGTGCACTGTGCATCCGGTGCGGGCGGCCGCCTCCATACTCATCCGCCTGGATCTCCACCAGGGCGGCCTTGGGCCGCCCGGCCAACCTCGGGATCGCCCAGGTGTGGGGGTCGGCTTCCTTGAGCTGGTAGACGGATTTCTGAATGAGGAACTCCGCCAGCTGTTCAACCGTCGCCTTCTTGGCCACGTAACGCGAGAGGCTGGGGCCGCTGTCCTGGGCAGCCAGAGCAAACAGCATGTCCGCCACCGCGTCGCTGTCCGGTTTGCCCGCCGCGGCTGCGTTCTTACCGTCTGCCGGGTGCCCTGCGGCCACGAGCGCGGCGGAGCGCAAGGCCTGTTCGAACGGTTCTTCCAGAAGCCGGCGAACGGCGATCAGCCCGGGCTCCCATTCCCACGCGTCATCCACTCCCTCCAGGCCTCCATAGTGCAGTTCGTAGAGGCAAAACAGTGCGAGCTGGAGATCGTCGTCAGTGAGGATGTCGTCCGCGAGTCTCGCAGTTTCGGAGACGAGCCCGAGCAGTTCTGACTGTGCTGCCATCTCGGTTCCTGGCTCCCCGGTCAGGAGCTCGATGAGCTCAGCGCTGACGGGACCGCGCGGTTTTGGTCTTTTCATGGTTCTCCTTGCAGGCGGCAACGGCGCAGCCAGCGGGTGGTTTTGGTGGGCTTGACAGCAAGTAGTGAAGATCCCGGTTCCGCAATGGCTGGACAGAGCGGAACGCTACATCCGCAGGTCGCGGATGTAGCGTTCCAGGTCGAGTCGCAGGGCGGACTCTGTGTCCGGCCTGCTCTGCGTGAGCTCCCGGACCAAGGCCTCCGCGGCGGCCAGTACCTTCCGGCCATCGTTCGTGAGCCGGATGTCGGTATAGCGCCGGTCATCGCTGCGTTCCCTGCTCAGGAAGCCCAGTCCCTGAAGGCGGCGGATCACCCTGCCCAGGCTTTGCTTGCTAACACAGAGCAGGGCGGCCAGATCGGAGACGGAGACGGGCGCGAGGTCCGCCACCGCCTCCAGCACATCCAGCGACCCCTTGGTTAGGCCCAGATGCGTGAGGTTGCGGTTGATCCGCAGTTCATCCAGACGGGCAGCGATGCTGAGGAGCCGGTGCGTTGGCCAGGGTTCCGGTCCTGCCGAATGAGCCAGGCTCATGCCGGCTCACGTGTTTTGGACGTGGTCCTTGGCGTCCGTGGCGGTGGCCTTGACGTCGGAGGCGGCGGTTTGGCCTTCGTCCTTGACGTGTTGGGCGGCGTCGGTGGCGGTGGCTTTGACGTTTTCCATGGCGTCCTGGGCGGGTTCCTTCCAGCCCTGGGCCATGTCCTTGGCGGCCTCGGTCAGCTGGGTGGTGACCGGTTCGGCAGCGGTCTTGAGGGCGTCGGCGGCTTCGCGTTCCTTCTGGCTCGGCGGAATCAGTGAGGAGACGAGCAGCCCGGCGCCGAACGCGATCAGCCCGGCGGCGAGGGGGTTGCCCTGGGTTTTCGCGGCGACCTGGTGCGGTGCGTCGGCGATCGCTTCGCCGGCGCCGTGGAGGGCGTTGCCGGCGGCGTCGGTGGCCTGGTGGACCCCGCCGCTGGTGGTGTGGGCGGCGTTGTGGAGGCTGCCGGAGGTGCTGTGCGTGGCGTGTTCTGCGGTGCCCATGACTTTCTCCTTTACTCCGAAGACGGCATCCTTCACCTTGTCCGTCTGGCGGTGGACGATGTTGGACGGGGTGACTTTGTCGGCGACGGCGTCCACGTTGGTGCCGAGGCGGGCGCGGGTTGCTTCGATGTCGGCGCGGATGGCGTCCGGGTTCTCACTCATCGGTGGTCTCCGTTCGGTTTGAGGGTGGGCGGGATTTCCTTGGCTGTCTCCATGGTTTGGGGCATGCCTTTGATGGCTTTGAGTTCCTTGCGCCCGACGGAGGCGAGGATCGCGGCGATGATGCCCCAGATGACGGCGACGACGACGGCGGACCAGCCCAGGCCCATGAGCTCGCCAAGGGCGTACCAGAGGGCGATGGAGAGGAACAGGAGCACGAAGTGCCCGGCGACGCCGGCGCCGGCGAGCATGCCGCCGCCTTTGCCGGCGCGGGTGCCGGACTGTTTCAGTTCGGCTTTGGCGAGTTCGATTTCCTGCCGGATCAGGGTGGACAGGTCCCGGGTGACCTCGCCGAGGAGGTCACCGAGGGAGGTGGTGTCGGCCTTGGCGTGCGCCTCCGTGGGAGGGGTGTCAGGTATCTGGCTGCTCACAGGGGACGACCCCCACCCTCAACGTAGGGATTATCAATGTCCCGCAGCGTTCCTGCTGATGGACCAGTGGGAAGTGTCTGTGTCGAAGCCGGACCTGTGCCCGAGATGCTCGGTTCGGCAAGGGCGGGTTCCGTCAGGCTTGCCTGGTCATAGAAGGGCCCGCCTCTGCCCGCCGTGACGGTGCTCTCCGTTGTGGAAAGGCGGGCGGGCTGGGACGACGCGATGCCGGCTGTGGTTCCCGTTTCGGGGGCGCCGGCCTGCAGGCTGCGGCCCAGGCGCCCGGCCAGGAGGCCTGCGCCCGCTGCCAGGAGCAGGAAGGTGCCGGGACGCTGGCGGGCGAAGGACTTCACCTCGTCCAGCAGCGAGCCCGGGTCCCGGTTGTCCAGCCAGGACGCCACAGATTCGGAGCGTTCTGCGGCCTGCCGGATCAGGTCCGAGGCCACGCCCTGCTGGTCCGGCGCTTCTGCCATGGAGCGCAGCTGCGAGGAGATGGTGCGGATGCCTTCGGCGGCCTTGGTCTGTTGCGTGCCTGCCTGGCTGGTCAGGTCCGACTTCGCCTGATGCAGCAGATCCCGGGCGCTGTTCTTCGCTTCGGAGGCGACGTTCTTCGCCTCGGCCTTCGCGGTCCCGGCCACGTTCTGGGCAGCGCCGGCGGCCTGGCCAGCGACATTCGCGGCCTCCTCCTTCGCCACGTCCTTCTTCGAGGAGTCGTCGCCCTGATAACCGGTGGTGCCCGCGTAGCCGGTGGTACCGGCGTCAGTGCTGCTCAATCCGGTAGTGCCGAAGCCCGCGGTTCCTGCTCCGGTACTGCCCAAGCCTGTGGTTTCCGCTTCGGTGCCGTATGGGTTCTCGGTCATCATTGCTCTCTTTCCTTTGAGGGTTAGCTGCTGTTGATGAACCAGCACTCAGCAATAGTAAGCATGGTTACCATCGAATAGTAAGTACACTTCCTACATGAGTTGAAAATTGTTCGATGCCGACAGAAAGGACGTTGACGTGATTGGATTTATCATCGCCGGGCTCGTTATCGGAGCCCTTGCCCGTCTCATCAAGCCCGGGAGGCAGAACCTGGGAATCATCGCCACCCTGCTCCTGGGCCTTGCAGGTTCCGTCATTGGCGGAGCTGTGGCCAGTCTGCTAGGTACCGGCGACATGTTCGAACTGAACGTCCTGGGGTTCGTCGTTGCCGTCGTCGCGGCTGTAGCACTGATCGGCGTGGCGGAATCGCTGACGAGCCGCCGCAGGAGGGCGCCGGCTCGGCGTTTCTGATGGCCGGCCGTCCGGGAACGGCCCGATTGTGGCGGTTCCGTTTTGTCCACTTATTTTGATGAATGAGCGAGCGCCGTAGGCTTGATAGATGAGTGCAGCAGCCCCATCAACCGTCACCTTTGAAAGCCGCTTCGCCACGGAGCTTGCCGAGATGGCCATTCCCTGGAAGGCGGAGGAGGTTCCTGACCCGCGGCTGCTCGTCCTGAACGAGCCGCTGGCCGCCGAACTGGGCTTTGACCCGGAGTTCCTAAGGAGCCCGGAAGGACTGCCTCTGCTGATCGGCAATGAGGTGCCCGACGGCGCCACTCCAGTTGCGCAGGCATACTCCGGCCACCAGTTTGGCGGGTTTTCCCCGAGGCTGGGTGACGGCCGTGCGCTGCTGCTCGGTGAGATAGCCGACGTCGGCGGCCGCCTCCGCGACATTCACCTGAAAGGCTCCGGCCGCACACCCTTCGCCCGCGGTGGCGACGGCTTCGCGGTCGTGGGGCCGATGCTGCGTGAATATGTCGTCAGTGAGGCGATGCACGCCCTGGGTATCCCCACCACCCGGTCCCTCGCCGTGGTGGCCACCGCGCGTTCCGTCCAGCGGGAGACTGAGTTGCCGGGAGCCGTACTCACGCGCATCGCGAGCAGCCATCTGCGCGTGGGCAGTTTCCAGTACGCCCGGGTCGCCGGTGACATCGAACTCCTGCGCCGCCTCGCCGACCATGCGATCGCCCGGCACTATCCCGATGCGGCGGAGGCGGACAATCCGTATCTCGCCCTGTTCGAGGCAGTGATCTCTGCGCAGGCTTCGCTGGTGGCTAAGTGGATGCTGGTGGGCTTCATTCACGGCGTGATGAACACGGACAACATGGCTATCTCGGGGGAGACCATTGACTACGGTCCGTGCGCCTTCATGGACGCGTTTGATCCCGCCACCGTCTACAGTTCGATCGACGAGAACGGACGTTACGCTTACGCGAACCAGCCGGTGGTGGCGGAGTGGAATCTGACCCGCCTGGCGGAGGCGCTCCTTCCCCTGTTCGACGACGACGAGGAGCGGGCTGTCGCGCTGGCACAGGAGTCGCTGGGAGCCTTCCGCCGGCAGTACAGCGCAGCCTGGCTGGCTGGCATGAAGGCGAAGCTCGGACTGGACAGCAGCATCGCTGACGACGTGGCTTCGCCCCTGATTGACGAACTGCTCGGGCTTCTGCAGGAGGGACGCGTCGACTACACATCGTTCTTCCGGCGCCTTGGAACCGCAGCCCGCGGCCAGGGCGAGCCGATCCGCACCATCTTCCCTGAGCCGGACGCTTTCCTTGCCTGGGCCGAACGCTGGCGGGCACTGAACCCGGACGCGGACATGATGGACCGGGTCAACCCGGCGTATGTGCCCCGCAACCACCTCGTTGAGGAAGCACTCGACGCTGCAACCAACGGTGACCTCGGGCCGCTCCGGCTGTTGCTGGAAGCGGTGACGGACCCCTATAACGAGCGTCCCGGCGTCGAACGTTATGCAGAGGCGGCGCCGGAAACCTTTGGTCCCTACCGGACCTTCTGCGGAACCTGAGCGGGCTAGGGGCCGGGGTGCACGAGGGTGTCCGGATCCAGCTCGTTCGCCGGGGCATCAGCCAGCCCCTGCGGCGTGAGGTCCAGGTCGTCCAAAGCGGTCATGGCTGTGGTCGGGGCGGCGATCAGGCCGGCACCCGGGGCAATGGTGTTAGTCATGGTTCTGTGTCTCCTGAAGTTAACGGGGCGGTGCATTGTGTGCTGACTCGCTATTTTCCTTGGAATTGCCCCGCGCGCCAAAATTGCGCAGGCGAGGAAAATGCTGTAGCCGCACGTGGTCGCGCCGGCGTCGAACCTGCGGAATGAGCTAATTGCCGACGGCGGCAACCCCCATTCGCGGGCCGTCGCGGCCCGCAGCGGAGCGCTGCAGAAGGCGCTTAGGTGACGGCCAGTTACAGCTCGCCGCCGGCGATGATGTCCCGGGAGAGCTGGTGCAGCGCTACCTCGCGCCGGCGGGAGGCACTGATAAGGGTGGCGAGCGCCTTGTCGTGGCTGACGTGGAGGCGCTCCATGATGATCCCGGTTGCCGTTCCGATGGCGTCGCGGGCGCCGAGCGCTCCGATGAGCCCGTCGCTGAGGCGCTCTGCAGCGTCGCGTGCCTGGGCGTTCGCAAGCATCAGGGCGGCAGGGCGTGCGAGCAGTTCGATCAGGCGGATGGCCTTCGAATCGAAGCCGTCGGGAATGGGGGAGTAAACCTTCAGCGCACCGATGGCGCCGTCGGGAGTGGACAGCGGCGTGCTGATCGCCGAGCGCAACGGCAGATCGGTGATGGCCCGCGTCCAGGCGGGCCAGCGGTGGTCGGTGCGGCTGTCCACCATCTTCACGGTCGCCTGCTGGGCCCACGCAGTCAGGCACGGTCCCTGCCTGAGATCATACTGGAGCTGGTCTGCCTGCAGGATGGTGGGATCAGTGGCGGCGGTGCTGGTGCGCCGGCCGCGCGTATCCATCAGGCTGGCGCCTGCCCCCAAGGCACCCGGAACGCTTTCCTTGAGGGCCTGGGCGAGCGCCGAAACCGCTTCGTCGACGGTCTCATGCGTCAGTAACAGGTCGGCGATCCGGACGGTAAGGGCAGCCAGTTCGTCCGCGAGGGGCAGGTCGGCTGGCATCAGGGCCTGGCTAAGACATGGCCGGATGGCCCGCGCGGGCCAGAACGGCACAGGGGAAAGACGCCGCGCCGGGCAAAAGTGGCTGTTGAGGCAGGCATGCGCGTTCGTTCCTTTCTTGGGTCCGCGGCGAGGCGTCCCGGTGGCAGACTTCGGCGTCGAACGTATTAGCACTAATTATTTCAGCGAAGGGCGCGCGCCGCGAGGGGTGGAGGCTCTTGAATGGCAACGATTTATGCAGAAACCGGAATCCTGGGTACACAAAAACCGAGCTTCTCGAGGTGTTCTGGCCGATAATACGGTTAACGGCAGTTAGGAGCAGTGGTGGTGGGACCGTCAGGACCCGCGGAATGGGCAGCGGCCGCTGAAGCGGAGTTGTTCAAGGCGCTGGCGCATCCCGCCAGGGTCCGGATTCTTGCCGTGCTCGCGGCGGGCCCGGCGTTGGTGGCGGACCTCTGCTCGGCCACGGGGCTGAAGCCGTCGCACCTGGCCGGTCAACTGGCGCAGCTTCGTGCCCAGCACCTGGTGACCGGGCGCCGTTCCGGTGGGCGGCTGTGGTACTGGCTGTCCTTTCCCGAGATTGCGGACCTCCTCTCCGCTGCCGAGTCGGTCTTGAATGCCCAGGCTGCCACTGACGTGAGCCGACTGGCCGGCATCGGCGCGTCGGGCGCAGGCCCTGCCGGTGAGGACATCCTGACGGACGAGTCCGTTGCAGTGCTTGAGGAGTCCCTGGAAAGGCGTGCCCTGATAACCAACGCAGTGCGTTCGGTCAGCGCCCGGACCGGCAGCAGCTCGGAGGCCGCCCTGGCCGGGCTCCTGATCCAGGCCCGGGAGCGGAGCCTGACCTTGGCTGAAGTTTCCAGCGAGACGGTGGCGGGGCGCGGAGCCGGCTGATCGCAGGCGGCCGGTCTCGTAGGCATCGAAAAGTCTCGTTTTGGGCACTAAGGGTTCGGGCCCTTGACGGGCTGGGCGGCCGTGGGCAAGACTCGTGATTGAGGAATTGATCAATTCATAGTTTCTTCAATCCTCTCCATTGGGGGCCTTCTGCTCTGCCAAGCGCAGAGGGCCGGAGCGTCGCGAGGCAGCTGAAATTCCTTCCACTGCCCGGGGGTCGCGGAATAGGCGGAAAGGGGCGGAACACCGTGGTTCCAGCCCCTTTCCGGTTTTCCGGCTAACCCTGCTCCGGAGCTACGGGCGCTCGAAGAGGCTCAGAATATTTCCCTCACTGTCCAGGAACCAGGCGGCCTTGCCTGCGTCCGATGTGGCAACGCCGTTCTCGGTCTTCAAACCGGGGAAATCGTACTCTTCGAATACGACGCCGCGGCCCCGCAATTCCTGAACGTCCCGCTCGACGTCGTCCGTCACCCAGCCCATCTGGGTGTTCTTGGCGCTGCCCGCGTTTTCAGTTTGGTACACCATGAACCTGGTTCCGTTGCCGCACTCGTACATCACGTTGTCGTCAGCGGGTTCCACGGGCTCCAGTCCCAGCTTGTCCCGGTAAAAATCCTTCGCCCTGCTCACGTCCTTCGCGGGAAGGACGGCGGCGATGGCTGTGTCCTTGAGCATGACAGTTCTCTCCTCATTGCGCTGCTGGCGCTGTTGCACTGATGGCGATGGTTCCCCTGTTCGGTGCCGGGAACGGACTGGCCGTCCGTGCCCGGGCCGCGTCGCCGCCCGTTTTCGCCGACAGCCGGGGCGGCCACCTGGGACTCTGCGGCGCCTCGCCAGCATCGCCGGGCGCGCGGGTCCCCGAAGTTTATGGGGACATTATGGAGCCGAAGTGCCGCCTGCGGATATAGGGCGCGGAGACAGGATAGTACGACGCCGGCCTGCCGGCCGCCGCTGCCGTGTGGCGGTCAGGGCGCGGCACCGGTCAGACAAAGCGGCACCGGTCAGACGCGCGGCCCCAGGCCGTGCGCCGTCAGCGGGCCCACGGGACAAAGCCGGTTGACCGTCTCCGTGAGCTGCCGGGGGCGGAACGGTTTGACCAGGTAGGCCGCGGCTCCCGATGCCATGCCGGCCATCTCGTCGTCGAGCTCCGCCCGGGCGGTGATGAACAGCATCGGCGCCTCGGAGCGCGCCCGGATGTGCTGGGCCACCTCCAGGCCGTCCATGTCCGGCAGATTCAGGTCGACCGTAACCAGGACAGGGTGGTGTTCCCAGGCCGCGGCGACGCCGTCAACGCCGTTGCTCACTGCATGAACGTCAAAACCGAGCCGCGTCAGTATCAGTGCAACAAGATCGCGAATATCCCGGTCATCCTCGATGACCAGGCAAATCCCCCGTGAACCCAACGTGCCCCCCGGCCTGTAGTAGGTGTGCATAGTGTAGGGCGAAAACCTCAAGACGTGCACGCCTCGGGCACGAAAAAGCCCCGCACCATGTGAAGGCGGTGCGGGGCTTTCCGGGGACTACCATCCGCATGGGGGAATAGGATGGGGCCCGAACCCAAAGTTACCCGGGGGTAGGTTTGTCCTTCAAATGTACGATCCCGCTTACTCCGGCAGTTCCATCTGAAAACCGCAGCTGCATCTGAGCACGCGGGTGGAGAGGTAGACGTCCAGGGTGTCTTCGGCGGCACCTTCGGTGGACAGCGGCGCGGCCAGCCTGCGGAGCTCGGATCCTGCCTTGGCCATCGGTTGTCCACAGTGCATGTAATGCCCGCCGAAGATGAGCACGTCCCCTTTTTGTTCCCGGCGGCCAAGGACCGCGGACAGGTCGGCAACCTGGGCAGGATGTTCACTGAAGCGCCGGCACCGGCCGCAGGTGTAGGCCACCATGACGACGTCGGCGGGGCAGTCCGGGATATCCGTCACCGACCTGATGGTGAGATGGCGGTCGGTGCCGCAGAGCGCGCACATTACAGGCAGGACCCGTGCCCGTCCGGCGCCGTCGGAACGGAAGCCGGGCGATCTGAGCGACATCGTCAACCCGCGTAGGGGTAGCTGGCGAGGATGTAGTCGGCTGCGGCCTGCCCCTTCATCTTCCGCCTGGTGCCTCGGGGGTTGACACGGCACCGCCGCATGCCCGCCCGGAAGGACGAGTCCGGTTTAGGTGTCAGTCCTTGGATCAGGCACCAGCTTGTGTACAGCCCGTAAAGGCAGTCCGGCCCCAGCGGGCTTTCGGTGTCGGGAGCGGGGTAGGTGGCGTCGTGAAGAAATTGCTGGAAATGCGAGGTGGCCATGACAGGCTCTTTCCCCAGGGTGCGATATGGCCGCCATGAGGCTATAGCGGCGTTACCTCCAGGCGGTGCACAACGCCGGAAGGGGTTCCTGGAGAGAGTTCACAGGATTCCTGTATGGAAATCTACCCTGCAGTAGCACTGTTGTACAGGGGCCCCATCGCCATGACGCACAGCACATGAACCGCCATCTCGTTGGGGGCCGGCGGCGGACTGGGTTAGGCAGCCAGGTCCCCGGAGGGTGGACCAGGGCCACCGCCGCCGGCCTGCTTGAAGCTTCCGCCTTCGTCCTTGGAGGAACATTGGAGTTCCTTGGACCGGCACGGGGGAGTCTGGAATCTGCCGGGGAATGCCGCAAGGTGCCCCAACTATTTCCCCATGTCAGGGGGCAATACTGGCTGTGTCCTGAAGGAACGGAAGCCCAGCCCCGAACCCTCAGAACTGCCGGGTCCGGACGCACTCCCCCTCGCGAACCGGGCCCGGCAAAACCCAAAACTTTACGGGCGCCAGCTGTAGGGATTGCTGTTGGGCCTGCCGGCGCGGTGCGCGTCGTACCCCTGCCGCCAAGCCGCCTCGACACGGGCGTGTCACGCGGGCCACGTTCACGGACCGTTAATGAGCAGCTGGTTCTATTGGGTCATGGACGCGAACGCTGGCAGTGATCACGACGCCGACTTCCCGGCAGCGTGGGGACCGTTGACTCCGGGGGCGGAGCTGGAAATCCGGAATGTTGCACGTGCCGGCCTCGGCGGCCGCGTGCCCCTTGACGGCTCGGTGGTGTTCGCCTGGATTGACGGGCAGTCTTCGCGCAGGCTGCACTTTGCAGGAGATCCGCTGGTTGTCCTGCCGGAGCTGGAGCACACGGACGCGTTTTAGCGCGGCACTCAAGGATGCCGCCCACACCGGCGACCGCCCGCACCGGGCCAGAGGCTCAGCCCGTAGAAAGAACGAGGAACAGCAGCGCCAGCAGGAGAGCCACCGGGGTCATGACCAGCCGTTCCGGTTTGCTGCGGGAGATGCCGTTCATCAGCACGCCCAGTGTGAAGTATGCCGTCAGGATCCAGGTGAACGCCGGGTACCAGGCGTCGCTGCCGAGGGCTGGCGCCAGTCCGGTTCTGGCCAGGGCAGCATGCCCGAACAGGAGGTACAGCAAAACCGACGCGGCACTGCCCATCCTCAGCCGCGAGGGCAGTATCGTGTGCTGTCCGCCCCAGGCCAGACGTCCCAGCGGCGCCCCAAAAATCAGGAGCAGCTGAAATACAGCCAGTCCGGCAAGCAGGGCACACGCGAGCACGGCGGCAACTTGATTCAGCTCCACAGCCGATCCCTTCGTCATCTTGAGTTCCAAGCCAATTGTGCCTTGCTGAATGACCGCCGAACTCCCGGCCGCCGCCCTGGTCCGGTCCCGTGAATTTTTGCCGGGGGCGGGTGTTTGTCAGAGGGCTCTGGAATAGTGCTCTCTGGGGACAGGTACGCCGCCCGCAGTTAGTATCGGTGAAAATTCACGGGCCCGGAGAATTCCGGAGACTGGAGCAGCACGTGCAACTCGGCGCTTTCTCACTCAGCTTGGCGGTCACGGACATCGCGGCCTCCGCGGCGTTCTACGAGAAGCTGGGATTCACCAGGTCCGGGGGCGACATCGACCAGAACTGGCTGATCCTGCGGAACGGGCAGACGGTGCTCGGACTCTTCCAGGGCATGTTTGAAAAGAACTCCCTGACCTTCAATCCGGGCTGGAGCCAGGACGCGCAGCAGCTCGACTCATTCACCGACGTGCGGGATCTCCAGCGCCAGCTGAAGGACCAGGGCATTCCCTTCGTTGCCGAGGCCGGCGACAGAGCCGGCCCGGCCAGCTTCATCGTCGTGGACCCCGACGGCAACCCGGTCATCGTCGATCAGCACGTCTGATTCCGCTTCCATCTAGTGAGGAGAAGGGAAATGTCCAGCAACCCTGAGGACTTTAATAGCACTAAGGACTTTGTCAGCGTCCGGTACATGGTGGATGACGTTGATGCCGCCGTCGGCTTTTACACGAAGCACCTCGGCTTCTCCGTAAGGATGAACGCGGCACCGGCCTTCGCCGACGTCGTCCGCGGGCCGCTGCGTTTGCTGCTGAGTGGGCCCACCAGTTCGGCGGGCCGGCCAATGCCCGACGGTGCGGTCCCGGCACCGGGCGGATGGAACCGGATCCATCTCATCGTGAGCGATATCGCCGCCGAGGTGGACAGGCTGCGGGCCGCGGGTGTTCCGTTCCGGAATGACATTGTCAGGGGACCGGGCGGCCAGCAGATCCTGCTGGAGGATCCGGCCGGCAATGTCGTTGAGCTGTTCCAGCCCGCCAACGTGTAAACGCCGGGAAATGCAGAGGTCCCGCCCGCCGGACTCGGGTGAATCCAGCGGACGGGTCCTGGGCGGCTATAGGGCTGTTAGTGCGCCGCCGTCGCCGGGGTCTTGTGCACCAGATAAATGGCGCCGGTGGTGACGTCCTCCTCGAGTGCTTCGAGGGTGCGGCCTCGGGTTTCCGGCACCTGGGTGTAGATGAAGATCAGGGCCAGGATGCCCACCACGCCGAACATGAAGAACGTTCCGGTGATGCCGACTGATGCCACCAGGGTCGGGAAGAAGAGGCCCAGGAAAGCGTTGGAAATCCAGAGGCAGAAGATGGAGACGCCGATCGCGAAGCCGCGGATGTGCAGCGGGAAGATCTCGGAGAGCATCACCCAGACGGCGATGTTGAGGAACGTCTGCATGGAGCCGACGAAAGCGACCACCAGGAAGAGGATCACGAAGGGCCGGGCCGGGTTGCCGACGGGCAGTGCGATGGAGGCGATGCCGATGAGGAAGTGGCAGATGGTGGTCAGCGTGAAGCCGAGGAGCAGGGTGGTGCGGCGGTTGACCCGCTGCATCATGGTCAGGGCGATGACGCCGCCGACGACGGCGATGACGCCGGGGGCGATGTTGGCTATGAGGGCGGCACGGGAGTCAAAGCCGGCCTCAACCAGCACGGACTGGCCGTAGTACATGATCGAGTTGATGCCGGTCAGCTGTTGGGCGACGCCCAGGCCGATGCCGACGAGCAGGATGCGCAGGATCCACTTGTTCTTCAGTGCGCCCCAGCCGGAGAGGTTCATTTCCTTTTCCTCGTCCGCCAGGTGCTTGACGTCGGCCATTTCCGCTTCAGCGCGGTCGGATGAGCGGACGGTCTTGAGTACGGCTAGGGCTTCCTGGGTGCGGCCCTGGGAGATGAGCCAGCGCGGGGATTCCGGCATCCGGAGCATGCCGACGAAGAGGGCAACGGCCGGCACCGCAGCGACTGCGAGCATGACACGCCAGACGCCGCCGAATTCGCCCCAGACGCTGCCGATGATGGCGTTGACGACGAATGCCGCGAGCTGGCCGATGACGATCATGAGTTCGTTGCGGCCGGCAAGCGAACCACGGATCTCGTAGGGGGCGAGTTCCGCCAGGTACACGGGGACCACTGAGGAGGCGCCGCCGACGGCGAGGCCCAGGATGACGCGGCCGACCACCATCACCTCGAAGTTCGGCGCGAACACGCAGGACAGGGCGCCGACGAGGAACAGGATGGCCAGCAGGATGATGGTCTTCCGGCGGCCCCAGCTGTCGGCGAGCCGGCCGCCACCGACGGCGCCGGCGGCAGCGCCGAACAGCAGGGAGCTGGTGACGATGCCCTCGGTGATCGGGGTGAGGCCGAGATCGGCGGTCATGGGCCGGAGTGCGCCGTTGATGACACCCGTGTCGTAGCCGAAGAGCAGGCCGCCGAAGGTCGCCACCGTGGCGACCATGCCCAGGCGCTTGCGGTGCGGCCCGTTCGTGAGCGGCGGCAGCGAGGGCGTATGCGCGCCGTCTCGCTGGGCTTGGGTTGCAGACATAAGGACTCCCTTGTCTCAAGTTTGCGGGACGTGTGCCCGCTGTCACATCCAAGACTAACGCGCGAAAGGCTCAAATGTAAGGTCAAACTTACAAATGGTTGAATTTCCGTTATTCACCAGCGTGGGAGGATGGCCGTATGAACATCCAGCGGCAGCACCGGCCGGCCACCCAGGCTGATGTTGCGCGGGAAGTCGGAGTCTCCCGCACGCTGGTCTCCTTCGCCTTCCGTGATGCTGCCGGCGTCAGCCCGGAGACCAGGCAGGCGATCTTCGACGCCGCCAAGCGTCTGGGGTACCGGCACAATGCGGCAGCCGCCGCCCTGGCCAGCAAGTCTCGGACCGCCGTCGGGCTTTACCTCCTTGACCTCCGGAACGAGGTGTACTCCGACGTCCTCAACGGCGTGCGGCTGGCGCTGCCGCAAGCCGGCAACCGGCTCATCCTCAGCGTCTCGCGCTCCATCGGCGGCGTGGACCAGGGTGCGATGGACTCACTCATCGAGGCGCGGGTGGGGATCATTATCGCCGCGGCGCTGCTGGATCCCGACGAACGGGTCCGGGAACTGGCGCAGATCATCCCGGTGGTCAGCGTCACCCGCCGCGTGGAGGGCGTGGACAGCGTGTACCCTGACGACCACGCCGGGGCGAGGGCCGCCGTCGAACACCTCCTCGGGCTGGGGCACACGCGGATCGCCCACATGGCCGGGCCGCCCTTTGACGGCCATACCGTCCGCCGGGAAACCTATGAGCAGATGATGCGGGACGCCGGCCTGACCCCGCAGACCGTGGCGGCCGTTGACTTCACGCAGGAGGCTGCGGAGCGTGCGGCGGCGGAGCTGCTGGCCGGGCCGGACCGTCCGACGGCCGTGTTCACGCACAACGACCAGTTCGCGCTGGGTGTCCGCGAAGCCGCGTATGCAATGGGGCTGACGATCCCCGGGGACCTGTCGCTCGTGGGCTACGACGACTCGCGGACGGCCCGGCTCCGCGGGATCGATCTGACCTCGGTGGACCTTCATGCCGTGGAGCTGGGAACAACTGCCGGACGCGTGGCCCTCGAGCGGCTCAACGATCCCGGCGCCCCCATTGCGGACATAACCAGCACGCCCCGGCTGGTGGTCCGGAACTCGACGGCGCCCCTCCACTAGGTCCTATGGAGTTTTTGTCCAGATATCGCGAGTTAAACACCCTCGAAGGCGTGACAAGTGGACAAAAACTCCATGCCTCGGGAGGGTGCTGGCGATTCCGCTACGGGTTCCTAGCCCTCGGCGGTCCGCGTGAATGTTCCCAGCCCGGTTCTGTCGTAGAAGTCCAGGGTGACGCTTGGCGCGGTGCCGCGGACTGTTTTTGCGAATAGGGCACCGGCCGGGCCGTTGGCGTTCTCTCCGATGGATTCAAAGCTGAAGGTGTCGCCGTCGAAGTGGGTGAGCGGGAATGTCGTGGGATTTCCGGAGGGGCCCATTCTCATGGCCAGCTTGCCGCCCTGCTCGAGGACCGCAAGCGGGCCGTAGTAGGAATTCCCATAAGTGCCCGTGTAGGCACTGTTTGCCTTGGCGGGAGAAGCATCGGACGGAGCCGTGGTGTAGTCCACCTTCGGTTTCTCGGAGTCGTCAATTTGTTTGAAGATGCCGGCGGTGAAGGCGAGCCAGTCCACCGTGGGAGCTCCGTGCTGCGCAGTATCCAGGAAGCCGGCTGTGATTGCTTCAGGAATTCCCTGCGGTCTCCCGTTGGTGAGGGCCACGATTGCGAGTTGTTCACCCGGCAGCATGGAGACGGCGGTGGCTGCGCCGAGATTGAATGCCCCGGAGTGTCCAACCTGGAGGCGCGCCTGGTCATCGTAGGAGACGTTCCAGCCCAGCCCGTAGAAGCGGGAGCGGGCGGCCGGTGCCGACGCCGGCCCGGAAACTGTATGCGGAACGTGGGTTGTTTGGAGGGCGTCCGCATTAATAACGGGCTTGCCCTCATAACTGCCTTTGCCGAGCTGCAGCCGGAGCCATTTGGCCAAGTCCCGCACCGATGAACTCGCGCCCCCGGCCGGGGCCTCGGAATCGGCATCGCGACGGTGTTTCGCTGCCCACACCTTGTTCCCGAGCGGGACATGGATGGTTGCCTTGTTTGGCGCTTTCTCGTAGGCCGAGTGACGGAAACTGCTGGCGGCCATGCCCAGCGGCCGGAACAGAATCTCGTCGGCCAGATCCTCCCACGACATTTTCATCGCATCGGCTGCTGCCTGGCCGCCCTCCGTGTAGCCGAAATTGCTGTAGTTGTAACTGGACCGGAACGTGTCGAGGGGCTCTTGGTTGAGGTGCCCGAGGATGTACGCTCGATCGAACCCGAGGTCTTCCAGCAGATCGCCCGACGCTGTTTTCAGTCCGCTGCGGTGTGACAACAGATCGGCAAAGGTTGCATTCTTCGTGACGTAGTCATCCTTGAGCGCGAAGTTCTTGTTGTGTTCGATGACGCGGTCGGTCCAGTTGATCACCCCCCGCCCAACCACCCCTGCCACCACCGTGGACGCCATGGGCTTGGACACGGATGCCAACTGGAACACCGTGTCGGGGCTTATCTCCTCCGGTTTGCCGACTTCCCGCACACCAAATCCTTTGGAGTACACCACCTCGTCCTGGTACACCACGGCCACGGCCATTCCCGGCAGCCCGGTCTGTTCCATGGCATTTCGGATGAATCCGTCGAGCTGGGCCACGGCTTTTGTGACTTTCGGCCCGTCAAGCAGCGGTGCCATCTGTCCCGGCGGAGCCGGGAGCAGGGAGGCCGAACCCGACGGCGTAATAGCCGCTGTGGGTACGCCGGTGCAAGCGGACAGAAGGGGCGCACCGGCAACACCGGCCGCCCCGATCCCGGCTGCCTTCAGCACACCACGTCGGCTGGGAAAAACAGAACCGGTCTTGTCCATGAGTGCCCCCTAAATCCGTCAGGCCATGGGCGCTGACGGCCGGTGCGAGCCTTGCCGCTCCTCTCTATAGTGGACCCCGCACCCGAGGCCAGCAATGGATGCGAGACAACCGGTAATTGCCTGTCCCCGGTTCGCGGACGTGCGAGTTTTTGTCCACTTGTCGCGAGATAAGTGCCCTCGAACTCGCGACAAGTGGACAAAAACTCCACCCTTGCTTAAGACATAGATGAGTGTAAATATTTAGGTGTGTCTATGAATTTGGAACTCACGCCGGTGCAGACGGTCGCCTGCTGTTCGCCGCTGTCCAGGGAACCCCTGTCCGCATCCGAGGCGGAAGGCATTGCGCCGCTGCTCAAGGCGCTGGCGGACCCGGTGCGGCTGCGGCTGATGTCGCTGGTTGCCTCGCACGAGGGCGGCGAGGCCTGCGTGTGCGACCTGAACGGCGCCTTCGATCTCTCGCAGCCCACCATCAGCCACCACCTGAAGATCCTGCACGGGGCCGGCCTCCTGGAGCGGGAAAAGCGCGGGGTGTGGGTGTACTACCGGGCGCGGACCGATGCCCTGGCGAATCTGGCTGCCCTGATCGGGGGCCAGAGCAGATGAGCACGCTGGCGCGGCGCGCGGCTGCCGAGTTTACGGGGACAGCGTTTCTGGTCATGGCCGTCGTCGGCTCCGGCGTGATGGCGTCACGGCTGTCACCGGACGACGTCGGGTTGCAGCTTTTGCAGAACAGCCTCGCCACGGGCGCGGCACTGGTGGCGCTGATCGTGGCGCTCCAGCCGGTCTCGGCGTCGTTCAATCCGGTGGTGACGCTGGTTGAGCGGGTGCTGGGCGTGCTGGACACCCGGACTGCGGCGGGACTCATCGCGGCCCAGTTCGCGGGCGGCCTGGCCGGCTCCGTCCTGGCCAACCTGATGTTCGGCCTGGATGCGGTGACATTCTCTGCGCATGAACGGACAGGCGCCGGGCTTTGGCTGGGCGAAGTCGTCGCCACGGCGGGGCTCCTGGTCATCGTGTTCGGGACCCTCCGTTCGGGCCGGGCGGACCGGGTGGCCTTCGCCGTCGGCGGCTACATCACCGCGGCCTACTGGTTCACCAGTTCCACCAGCTTTGCCAACCCGGCCGTCACCGCCGCCCGGACCATCACGGACACCTTCGCGGGCATCGCCCCGGCGTCGGCGCCCGCCTTCATTCTGGCCCAGCTGCTCGGCGGTGCCGCGGGTTTCGTGCTGGTGCGGGCCCTGTATCCGGCGCCGGCGGCGCTTGAGCCGGCGCTTGAGCCGGGCAACGAGTACCCGCTGGCCAAAGACCAATCCCGCTAACAAAGGGGAGGGGGTGAAGGGATGAGCACCGGCTGCTGCGACGACGAGTGCTGTGAGGACGGCCAGGACTGCTGCTGACCGCTCCCGCACACCACAACATCCACGCGCCTGCCCGTCAACACGACGGACAGGCGCAACACAACCGACCGCACCGCCCTTGATCCTGCTCTTGATTGAACTGCCCACACTTGTTGCACTTGTGTAAGCGGCGCTGTGGGCAGGCAGGCACTTCATTCCGCAATCCCGCCCGACAGGCCACCAACCTAGGAGAACACCATGACCGCTGACCCCGCCAAGAAGCCCTCCGTCCTGTTCGTTTGCGTGCACAACGCCGGCCGGTCCCAGATGGCGGCGGCGTTCCTCACCAGCCTGTCCCGGGGCGCGATCGAGGTGCGCTCCGCCGGCTCCCAGCCCGCGGAAGCAGTGAACCCGGCCGCGGTGAAGGCCATGGCAGAGGTCGGCATTGACATGTCCGCCGAAGTCCCCAAGATCCTCACCACCGAGGCGGTCAAGGAGTCCGACGTCGTGATCACCATGGGCTGCGGCGACGAGTGCCGTACTTCCCGGGCAAGCGTTATGAGGACTGGGTGCTGGAGGACCCCGCCGGCAAGGGCGTGGATTCCGTCCGCCCCATCCGCGACGAGATCCACACCCGCATCGAAGCCCTGGTCACCGAACTGCTGCCCGCCCGCCACGTCGACGCCCAGTAACAGCTTCCGTGAATAAGCCCGAAGAGAAGGAGCCAGCAGTGAGCAAGAACGCCAAGCCCGAGGACGCCGGCACCGAGAAGGTCAACGCTGACAAGGTCAGCACCGAACAGCTGATCATCATCGGATCCGGCCCGGCCGGCTACACCGCGGCCATCTACGCGGCACGGGCCGGCCTGAAGCCGCTGGTCCTGGCGGGCTCGGTCACGGCCGGCGGCGCCCTGATGAACACCACCGAGGTGGAGAACTTCCCGGGCTTCCCGGAGGGCGTCCAGGGCCCGGAGCTCATGGACGGCCTGCAGCAGCAGGCCGAAAAGTTCGGCGCGCAGGTGGTGTTCGACGACGCCACTTCCGTTCAGCTCAAAGGTCACCTCAAGCGCGTGGTCACCGGCGCCGGCGAGACGTACCAGGCCCCTGCTGTCATCCTGGCCACCGGCTCCGCGTACAAGGAACTGGGCCTGGCGGAGGAGAAGAAATTCAGCGGCCACGGCGTCTCCTGGTGCGCCACCTGCGACGGCTTCTTCTTCCGCGACCAGGACATCATGGTGGTGGGCGGCGGCGATTCCGCCATGGAGGAGGCCACCTTCCTGACCCGCTTCGGGAAGTCCGTGACCGTCGTCGTCCGCAAGGGTGAGCTGCGCGCCTCCCGGATCATGGCCCAGCGCGCCAAGGACAACCCGAAGATCACGTTCGCCTGTAACTCGGCCGTCACGGCGATCCACGGCGACGGCAAAGTCAGCGGCGTGACGTTGACGGACACGCGCAGCGGCGAGACCCGGCAGCAGCCCGCCACCGGGCTCTTCGTGGCGATCGGGCACGTGCCGCGCACCGAGCTGGTGGCCGGGCAGGTGGAGCTCGACGGCGAGGGGTACATCAAGGTGGATTCGCCCACCACGTGCACCAACTTGAGCGGCGTGTTCGCCTGCGGGGATGCCGTGGACCACCGCTACCGGCAGGCCATCACCGCCGCGGGAACCGGATGCGCGGCTGCACTCGATGCCGAGCGTTACCTCGCCGCGCTGGAGGATGCGGACAGCATCGCCACGGCGCTGGTGGAGGAGCCCACCCACGCCTGAAACCCCAAGCAGGGGAGGGCAGGGCGCGTCAGTCCTGTGGTTTGTCCGGCGTCCCCTGTGGTTTGTCCGGCGTCCGCCCCGACATGGAGTGCACGGCTTCCTCGATGCCTTCCTCGTCGTTTTCGAGTTCCTCCATGTAGAGCCGGCCCGCCGTTATCAGGCCTTCGGTGATTTCAAAGAGGATCACTCCACGGGCCCGGAACCGCTGCCCGTCTGCGCGGTGTCCGGTCCAGTCCCATTCGCTCCATGTGGTGTTGCCGTCATCGACTGAACCAACCAGCTCCGTGTGGATGTCGGGAATCCCGGCGAATATTGCCTGCCAGTTCGCATGCATCTGTGCTCGGCCAACGAAGGCCCTGCCTGGGTGGGCGGGTTGACTGCTGCGGTAGTCATGATGGAACAGTGCGGCGGCCGCCTCGAGGTCGTGGGCGTCCAGCGCCGCCGCCAGGCGGTTTACGACCTCGCTCATCACTCCGCTGCTTCGCGCTCGTCTGGGGACCGGGTCTCCCCGGGCTCCTTGAGGCGTTCCTCGTCGGTGTTTTCAGGTGCGACGACGGGGGAGAGTGCGTCGGCCAAGCCGTCCCTGGTGCTTGTGTCCTTGTCAGGCGCCGGAGCGTCGTCGGCTGGAACATCGCTCATTTCATCACCATAGGACGCGGGCTCGCGCCTGTCGAGGACGGCGGACTTTGAAAGGCGGCGGCTTAATATAAGGGACGGCGGCGGCTGGGGGGGCCGCCTTGGTCTCAGACAGGCGACACCGCCGCCGGCCCAGCTCCGGTGATCGATTTAATTATCGTCCTGTCTCGGCCAAAAGAGAAGTGGGAGTTGGCGCTTGAATACTACCCCTAGAATTGGTGGCCCGAGGCGCGGAGGCTGGCACACCGTCCATGCTTTTTCCAAGTCCCGGCGCTCAAAATCAGCGTGTCCCCACGGCTGAGCGCGCCAAGTCGAAGGCCGCGGGGCACGGCAGCCGGATCCCGGAGCATTCCCCCCAGAACCCGGATCCGGCTGCCGTTCATATGGCCTGGATAAATTTCTGTACCCGGGTCCACCCCGGATCGCCGGTGTGGGTCACCTGGACTTCTTTTCGGGCCCGGGCGAAGCGGTCGAAGCTGTCACGTCCGTTCTGGTCCTCGGAGTCGCTGTAGTAGTGCACGATTCGAAGCCCGTTGCACGTCTCTGAGGCCACTAGCTCGCCGCGCGAGCCCAGCAACTCGTCCAGGTCCCTTTCGAGGTGGAGCAGTCCGAGCAGTGCCTCCCCGTCCGGCAGGCCATCGTCCGGCAGTCCGTCATTCCCGGTCCGCGGGTAGCTGATGCGGACCGCCGTGTGCAGGTCCAGCAGCGGATGATCGATCCATCGCAAGGGCCTCAGAGCGCAGACAATCACACGATGCCCCGAGGACGTTTTGGCCTCCCGCATCGTCCAGCGGGGATCCGAGTTCCGGGCGGCCACCGCCTGAAAAAATTCAGGCACGACGGCGGCTGGCTGGCTGTCGCGGGGATCGGTCCGGGCCACGTTGATGGCGCCGACCCACCGCTGGACACCGTCCTCGCCGATCAGCCAGTCCACGAGCAAGCGTGCCGCCTGGCGGCAGTCGTTGGTGCCCATGCCCGTGAAAGCAGGATGGAAAACCGTGAGTTCGGCCAGGGCGCTGCGGTCGTCCCAGTCCACCGCGATACGGGCCAGCCCCAGGTCCATGGGCTGGCCCAGGCCTTCGAGGGTGCCGGTGACCATGCCGGGTTGAGGCTCCCTGGCTGCGGCAAATTCCCAGGTCTCAGTGGGTGCAGGAGCGGCCCGCCGCCACCGCTCGGCCAGGACGCGCAGCCGCGGATCCCCGCCGCCGGAGACGCAGAGCCGGTGCCGCGAACGGGCGCCCGGGCCGGTCTCCCACCGCAGCTCGGGGTGTATTGCCATCACCATGGCACCGATGATTTCCGGGAGGTCGCCATAGACTCCGGTCATCACGGCTGCCGTGATAAGGCCGGCTCCCGCTACGGACCACCACCGCCAGAAGGCGCCTACGGCTTCCGTCTCAATTCGGCTGCTCCGCCGCACCGACTCCATCGGACCTCCTCGTTGACGCCACACGATGCTGTAACAGGATCGTTCAGCACCGGACTCAAGAAGCGGGCACTGTAGCCACAAGATCTGCGCAGGAGTTTGACGCAGCCCCAACTGGCGCGCAGTTGTTACTTGGGTGAAGGGGACAGACGCACCTCGCGGGGACCGGCCGGGTACCCGCGGTGGCGGCTGGCGAAGATGATCACCAGGGCCACCGCCAGCGGAACCGCCGCCGCCAGTGGCACCAGCAGCGCGCCGACGGTGTTCAGGGCCAGGGCGCCGTATGCGGCACCGACGGCAATGCCCAGTTGGATGGTCACCACGGCCAGTCCGTTGGCGGCATCCTTGTGCTCCCCGCCCGCACGCAGGATTGCGGCCTGGTTGTAGATGCCGGTCGCGCCGAAGGTGATGCCCCACAGGGTCAGGAGCGCGAGTGCCCCGGTCCACGTGCCGCCGAGCCAAGGCAGAAGGGCGAAGCTGGCCAGGAGCAGTGCCACCCCGGTCAGGACGGAACGCCGGGGACGGGCGTCTGCCGTGAGGCCGGCAATCCAGATCCCCACCAGGCTGGCGACGCCGATGACGGACAGCGAGATGCCGGTGGCGGTGTCGGGCAGGCCCGCGGCCAGGATGAAGGGGGCGATGTAGGTGAACAGGGCGAAGTGGCCCAGGAGCAGCAGCGGCCAGGCGGTCGCGACGGCGATGACCCCGGGCAGGGCCATGGCGGCGCGCATTGACGGCGCCGAGTCCCGGTCGGCATCGGAAGCCGGGGGCAGCAGCTTAATGGCCAGCAACGCGAGAAGCACCGCGACACCGGCCAGCACAAGGAAAGAGGCGCGCCACGAGAGGACCGATCCCATCATCGTCCCGAGTGGAGCCCCGACGGCGAGGGCGAAGCTGTTGCCGCTGAACACGATGGCCATGGCCTTGCCAACTGAATGCGCCGGCACGATCCGTGCAACATAAGGGGCCATGCTGGACCAGAGCAGGCCGTGGGCCACGCCGCCGAGGAGCCTGGCGGCAATCGCCAGGCCCAGGGTGGGGCTGGCAGCCAGCAGCACGTTGCTCAGCGCGAAGGCCAGCACGGTCACGATCAGCAGGGTCTTGCGGGGCATCCGCGCACCGAGGAACCTCGACAGGGGCAGTGCCGTGATGACGATGACGGCCGCGTAGGCAGCGGTCAGCGAGCCGACGGCCGATTCCTCCACGCCCAGGTCGCGGCTGATCTGGGGGAGCAGCCCGGACGGCAGGAGTTCGGTGGTGACGGCGGTGAACCCGGCCATGGCCAGGATGAGCAGGCCTGCCCGCGGGTTCCGTGCGGTGCGGGCCGGTGGATTGGCTGCGTCGGAGCGGGTGGCTGATTTGCTGCGCGGGGTTTGCGTCGATGTTTCGGAGCCGGAGAGGTCTTGGGTCACGTATGTTCCTGAAAGTTTCGTAATTGGTGTCGTCTGTCCGCTGCCCCGGGTTGGAACGGCCGACGGCGGGCCGGCCCCTTAAGGGACCGGCCCGCCGTCGGGCATTCATCGCCTTAGAGGGTGGCGGTGTCGATCACGAAGCGGTAGCGCACGTCCGAGGCGAGGACGCGCTCGTAGGCTTCGTTGATCTTGTCGGCCGGGATGACCTCGATCTCGGCGCCGATGCCGTGTTCGGCGCAGAAGTCGAGCATCTCCTGGGTTTCGCGGATGCCGCCGATCATGGAACCGGCGAAGGCCCGGCGTCCGCCGATCAGCGCAAATGCGTTGACCGGGAGCGGCTCGGCCGGGGCACCAACATTGACCAGGGTGCCGTCGAGGGACAGCAGCTGCAGGTAGGAGCTGATGTCGATCGAGGCGCTGACCGTGTTGATGATCAGGTCGAAGCTGCCGGCGAGGGTCTCGAACGTGCCGGCATCGCTCGTGGCGTAGTAGTGGTCCGCGCCCAGGCGCAGGCCGTCTTCCTGCTTCTTGAGGGACTGAGACAGCACGGTGACCTCGGCGCCCATGGCGTGCGCCAGCTTGACGGCCATGTGGCCAAGCCCGCCGAGGCCGACGATGGCGACCTTCTTGCCGGGGCCGGCGCCCCAGCGGCGCAGCGGGGAGAAGGTGGTGATGCCGGCGCACAGCAGGGGAGCGGCGACGTCGAGCTCAATGCCCTCGGGAATGGTGACGACGAAGTCCTCGATCACCACGACGTGGGTGGAGTAGCCGCCCTGGGTGATGGTGCCGTCGCGGTCAACGGCGCCGTACGTGCCGGTCATTCCCTTGAGGCAGTACTGCTCCTCGCCGGCCAGGCAGTTGGCGCACTCCTTGCAGGAGTTGACCATGCAGCCGACGCCGACCCGGTCGCCAACCTTGTGCCGGGTCACCTCGGAGCCAACCTCGGTGACGAAGCCGGCGATTTCGTGGCCGGGTGCAAGCGGGTACTGCTGCGGGCCCCAGTCGCCGCGGACGGTGTGGATGTCCGAGTGGCAGATGCCGGCGTACTTGATTTCGATGAGGACGTCGCGCGGGCCGACTTCGCGGCGTTCGATGGTGGTGGGGATGAGGTCCTCGGAAGCGGAGGGCGCGGCGTAGGCATTGACGGTAGGCATAGTTCTCCTGTTTGTCGGTGTGGTGGAACGGGCCGCAGATGAAAGGGATCGGCCGTTTCTTTCATCTACTAAACCCCATCGCCGTGGCGTGAGGCAGACCCTGCTGTAAGGGGTAACCACAGGGACCCCCTAGTCTCTTCCCGTTTGTGGCGGACAGCACGGGAAAGGCTGTTTGGGCGGGACGCGTCGTCGCAGTTTGACCCGGCTCAGGCCTGGTGGCCGCGGTCTGGTCGACGGATGTGTCCCCGGTGAAGGCCGACGGCGGCCGTGCCGCCTTGCGCTGTGCCGCCGTCCGGCACCGCGGTTTCGGAAGGTTCGTAGGATTGCGCTGCGGTCGCAGCCCAGCTGGCCAGCAACCGCAGGCCGTCCGCGGAGGGCGAGCCCGGCTCGGCGGTGTAGGTGAACATGGTGAGGCCGGGCGTGGCGGTCAGCTCCAGCCCGTTGAAGTGCAGATCAAGCTGGCCGACGACCGGGTGCTGGAACGTCTTGGCACCGGTGCGGTGCAGCCGAACATTCCGTTGCGCCCATCGCCTGCGGAATTCCTCGCTGCGGGTCGACAATTCCCCGATGAGGTCCGAGAGGCCTTTGTCGAACGGGTCGCGGCCGGCTTCCGCGTGCAGCAGGGCCACGCTCGTGTCGGCCGCGAGGTTCCAGTCCGCATAAAGGCATTCAGAACGACGGTTGAGGAACGCGAACCGGGCGAAATTCACGGGCCGTGCCGGGTCTTCATAGGCTGGTGAGTACAAGGCGCGGGCGAGGTCGTTGGCGGCAACGATGTCCAGGCGGCCGTTCTGGACGAAGGCCGGTATGCCGGCCATGCCGTCGAGGATGAGCTGAACGCTGGGGTGAATCGCCTGCGCAGGCTGTCGCCGCCGCCGGGCGGCGGGGCCGGCGGCCCGAGCAAGGTTGAACAGGTGCTCGTTCTCCGCCTCATTCAGCTGCAGGGCGCGCCCGATGGCCTCCAGGACGGGGTCTGACACGCCGGCCAGGCTTCCGCGCTCGACGCGTGTGTAGTACTCCACGCTCATGCCGGCCAGCAGCGCCACTTCTCCACGGCGCAGGCCGGGCACGCGCCGCACGCCGCCGAAGTCCGGCAACCCCGCCTGTTCGGGAGTGAGCTTCGCCCGCCGGGAGGCAAGGAACTCCCGTATCTCGTTCCGGTTGTTCATATCCTCCACGTTACGGACACCGTGAATAACGTGGGAGTCCCTGTCAGGGCCTGCCTGCCGCGGGGACGCCGCCCCATCTACTGTGGATCAGGGCGTTACTGTGAATCAGGGGACTGCCCTGGTGACAGCCGGGTAACGGGAACGGAGCACAGAGTGGCGAGAATATTCATCACCGGTTCTGCCGGCGGACTCGGGCTCAACGCCGCCAGGGCGCTGATGCAACAGGGCCATGAAGTGGTGCTGCATGCCAGGGACGAGTCGCGCTTGGCGAACGCCGGCGCGGTCAGGGACCAGGCTTTGGGGACCGCCGTCGGAGATCTGGCCGACCTCACCGAGACGGAAGGTGTGGCGGAACAGGCCGAGCAGTTTGGCCCGTTCGATGCCGTCATCCATAACGCCGGCGTGTACAGCGGCAACGATATTTTTGCGGTGAACATTGTCGCGCCGTACCTCCTGACCGCGCTCATGGCCCGTCCGCAGCGCATTGTGTACATCAGCAGCGGCATGCACCGGTCCGGCACTCCTCACCTCCAGGGCATCGACTGGACGAACGCGGCCATGCGGCCGGCGGCCTACTCGGACAGCAAGCTGTACGTCACGGCGCTCGCGGCCGCGGTGGCCGAGCGTTGGCCGGGCGTCGAAAGTAACGCCGTTGATCCGGGCTGGGTACCCACCAGGATGGGCGGACGCAGTGCGCCCGATGACCTGGAGCTGGGGCACCTCACGCAGGTGTGGCTGGCCACCCGGGAGTCTGCTGACGACCACGTGTCCGGAGGCTACTGGTTCCACCAGCAGCGCCGGGAACCCCATCCGGCCGTGAAGGACAAGGCGTTCCAGGCGGAGCTGCTCGACGCGCTGGAACGGCACACGGGCTTCGCGCTGCGGTAGCGCCTCCCGAAACCGGTACTGGTCAGCGGCGGGCGAGGAGGCCGCGCACCAGGGTGAGGCCCTGGCCCAGGTTGATCGACGGCAGGTACGCCCGGGTGATGGCGTTGGCGATCGCGGGCAGGGCAGCCGCGTCCGGATACAGCAGGTACATGGGCTCGTAGTCCGGCTTGAACTTCGCTTTAAACGCCAGCAGGGACCTGAACCCGTACACCGGTTCCAGAGCGGCGCCGAGCCAGTCGAGCATCCGGTCCAGGGCGCCGTTCGCGTCGGTCCCGCCTCCAACGGACGAAGCCGGTACCCGGGCCAGCGGCGCACCGGACAGGCTCATGAATTCACAGCCCTCGTCCTGCAGGCTCAGCGCGGCCGACGCGATGAGGAAGTCGATGCTCGCCCGGAAGCCGTCACCGCGCCGCCGCATGAAGTCGAGCGTCCAGCCAACCACGTATCCATTGCGGTACACCGGCAGCCACGACGCCACCGCGTGCACGGTGTGGTCGGCATCGATCGCGAGCAGGCAGCGGACCTCGGGGTCGTCCAGCTCATCCAGGCTGCCCAGCGTGAAGCCCATCTCCGGGACCTTCTTGTCCGCCACCCACTCCTCGGAAATCGCCTCAATCTGCGCCTGGACAGCAAGAGGCGCCTGGGCAAACGACGTCCACTCCGCGCGGATGCCTGCCTTCGCCGCCCGGTTCAGCGCGGTGCGGATGTCCTGGAACTTCTTGCCGCGGAAGGACACCTCATCCAGCCGCAGCACAGTTTCCTGCGCCACCTGCACCGAGCCCCAGCCCAGCGATCCGGCCAGGCCGCGGAGCTCGTCGGACACGAAGTAGAAGCACGGCGTCCACCCGTTGAGTTGGCTGTTACGGGCGAACTCCGTGAACGCGGCTTCCCGGTCGGCGGGCGGACCAACGGGCGGCCCGAGCGCCACGGCCACCCCGCCGAGCACGCGGTATGCGATGAAGCTCGAACCGGTGAACCAGTAGCTGTTCCCGCTCCACGTGGTCATCCAAGAGAGCGAGCCGCCGCCGTGCGACTTGAGGATGCGCCGGGCCCGTTCCTCGTCCGCGCTGTGCCGCCCGTGGGCCGGACGCAGGAACGTCCGGAGCAGCAGTGCTCCGGTCCATGCCCAGAATGCGACGCCGATGCTTTCGTAAAGGACGACGGCGGCGGTGCTTTCGGGGAAGAACGCCGGTGAGCGGTCCACCAGGAAGCCGAGGGGAAGGAATCTGTCCGGGACGTCGGCCACGAGCTGAGGCAGGCCGGGCGCAGGCGTGAACCCAGATGCCAGAAGCAGTCCCAGTCCCACGTAAATGAGGCTCAGCAAAACCAGGGCAATGACCACCCGGCGCGCCAGCCGCAGGTACGTTCCGCGCGGAGCCTGCACCGGGAACAGGTTCCGGCCGGCCAGCAGAAGCACCATCAGCAAGACGGGCAGGAGCATCGGCAGCACCAGGCTGAGCGGGTGCGAATAACCCGAGAGCTCGATCCCGCCCACACCCTCGCGAGTGGGTGAACCCGGAGGCGGCGGCAGGAGCACACCGGCAATTGTGACGGCGGCCAGCAGCGAAAGCGTTGCCTGGATCAGGAACGCGCCCGCCCATGCGAACCGCCGCCCGCGCCGCAGGCCGTCCGCGAACAGGAGCAGCAGGAACGACGGCAGGATGGCCATGAAGATGCCGCCGGCCCCGGCCCGCAGCTGCAGCTGGGCAGCGGCGCAGTCCCTGAGGCCGGCCGGGCGGGAGCAGGAGGCCTGCAGCGCGGCGGGATCCACCGGCTGGATGTTGGTGAACAGGAACCTGAGCACAGAAAGAGGTCCGACGGCGTGCGGTGCCAGCCCTGCCACCACGGGTCCGACTGCCGCGACCGTCAGGAGCAGTGCCACCAGGATCCGGGCCTCGTGGCGGGAGACGGCGGGCCTGCCGAAGCGCGGCCGGCGGCCCAGCAGCACCGGGCCCAGCAGCCCTCCTGCCACGGCTGCCCCGAGCCGGACCAGGTCCTCGAAGCCGCCCGCATACATCGCGAACAGCAGCAGCACGGCGAGGAGGACCACGCGGATCCGGCGCCGCCACAGGGTGGACAGAGAAGCCGTCGCAGCCATCGCGCCCGCGCAGGCCAGTGCGCTTGGCCCCATAAAGAAGTGCCCGCTCAGGTCGCGGATCCAGCTCCCCATCAGGCCGCGGGCCGCGGCGAGGAACCCGAGTGTCGCGACGATTCCCAGCACGTGCCCGCCCAGCGCGGCCAACGTGAACTTCAGGGATCCCAGACGGCGCTCCAGCGGCAGCCCGGCGAGAAGCACCACGAGTGTGCCCACGACGTACCCGGCCAGGTCCCGCTCCCAGAAGGCGGAGAGCAGCAGAGCCCCCCAGTGATCCGGCACAGAATGTGAGGTGGCCGCAACGTGCGGCAGCAGGAACGGCGGCGGACCGGTGCGGATGCTGGCGGACAAGGCACCTGCCGCCCAGAAGAGGACAACGAAAATGAGGGTGGCGGGGGAGCCGCGCAGCACCCGGGGCCACCCCACTGGCGTCCGGTGGCCGGCGGGTACACGTCGTCCCTGGTCCGGCTGCCGCATGGGTAGAGGGCTCCTTTCAAAGGGCTCTTCGATTGTTCCACACGCCGCAGCCCAACTGACCAGCAGTTGTCGTCGTTATGAACGTTCAAAACGACAACAACTGCCAGTCAGTTGGGCCAAGGGGGAGAGGAGGCTAGTGGGTCGCGGTGTGGTCAGGAGCCGCTTGGGTCACCCCGCCCTCGGTGCCGTCGGCGTTGAGGACCCGGTAGCGGGTGATCATGCCGGCGCTGATGTGGTCGTTGACGTGGCAGTGGAACAGCCAGGTTCCCACGTCATCCGGGACCATGTCCGCCACCACCATGCTGGCCGGCAGGAGGTTGACCACGTCGGTCCGCATCCCGAGTGCTGTCACAGTGTTGCCGTGCCAGTGCGGAGTGTGCAGGTCCACCTCGGTGCCCATGCCCATCAGGTACCAGCGCACCCGTTCGCCCTTCTTCATGGTCAGGGCTTCCAGCGGTTCGTTGCCGTAGACGTAACCGTTGATGGAGTGCATGAGGTTGCTCTCGCCGAAGTCCTCGTCTTCCACTTTCACCGTGGACGGCTTGCCGGCGAACTTGGCGATGTTGCGCTCCAGGTAGGGGCTGGCGTTCTCGTCGCTGACCTTGAACTGCAGGAAGAACTCGCGGTCGACGTCATTCGGGGTGCCGTCAGCCCGGGCCGCGCTGGCCTTGGTGATCACCATGGGTCCCACGAGTCCCGAGTAGTCGTCGGCCACCTCGTCGGTGTGGGAGTGGTACATCCACATCACGGAGCTGCCGTCCATGGGTCCTGGGCCGGCGCGCTCTGGCACCTCATAGGTGTAGGTGTACGTGGCACCGGGGGCCACGCCGTCGTCGTTCTTCGCGGCGCCGGACGTGCCGTCCACGTAGGGGGCGCCCTCGCTGCTCTTGTCGTAGAACACGCCGTGGACGTGGACCGACGCCGGCCGGTCCAGGTTGTTTTTGAAGACAACCTTGATGGTGTCCCCGACGACGCCGCGGATCACCGGACCCTGGTAGCCCAGGTGCTCTTCGGCAGGCGTCCGCTTCTTGAGGGTTTTGAAGGTGTCGTCGGTGTAGGCCTGGTACAGGGATTTGATGTAGATGCTGCCGATCCGGTCCGGTCCCTGCTTGGTGAACACCGAGGCATCCTCGTCGAACGGTTTGCCGGTGATCTGGTTCTTGCCGGAGGGAGCGTAGTTCCACTCAACCTCGTTGGCCGCGATGTAGTACGTGCGGGTCTGCGGCACGTAGGTGACGGCGGCGCTCACCTTCGCGGTGGCCGGACCCGATGAAAACAGCAGCGGTGCCAGCGCGGCGAGGATCCCCAGCAGAATGGTGCCGATGACCCATGCCGGCGGCACCGCTTGAGACCGTGGCCGCTCCGTGAATAGCCCATGGTTGTCCATGGCGTTCCTCCCCTGAATTGGTTGCCCGCCGCAACGGCCGGCTCGAATGGCAGAAACCTAGGCCCGCTGTGTTGGGAATTTCTTGGGGCCTCAGGCCGGTGGGGGACCACCACCCAGCCGGGGGGAAGAACCACGCAGGGGCACAGGTTTTTCCCAACCGCCAGGGAAGATGGTTGGCCTCGGCAACCAAACGTTGCCTTTGCTGCCCCGGCAAAAACAACGTCCGACGTCGGCCCGCACCACGGGCGGTCCACGCACCAGAGCATGTCATCACCTCATTGCGACGCACCTCATGAGCGCAGGAACCCCGTTCCTGCACGTCCCGCACAGGAACTGTCCCGCCCTGGAACCGTTCCGCCCAGGAACAACGGCACCTCCGAAAGGACCAGCCATGAGGACCACCAACGTTCGGCCCACCACGATCCGAAAACTCACCATTTTCTGCGCCGCCGCAGGCCTGATCGCCACCGGCGGCATGGGCACAGCCCTGGCCAAGGGCGGCGGCGGAACAGCCAAGCCGCCCAAGGGGATCGTCTCCCCGTGGGTGGTTCCCACGCTGGCCACCCCCGCCTTCTCCGTCCCAGCCGCCCAGCTGCACGGCTTCGACGACACCGGCCTTGCCCGCAACGCCACCGTGGACGGCGCGGCCTGCCCCACCGCTGACCCGGCTGATTTCGGCGGCACCGTCACCATCAACGGCGTCGTCATCACCATCCCCTGCAACCTCATCGTCCAGATGCCGGCCAACACGCTGAGCTGGGCCGACTTCGTCCACGGCACCGGCGGCAGCGCCCCGCTGGGCACCGACGGCCTGGAGCTCCGGGCCGTGGGCAACACCGTCGGAACAAAGCACATCGCCGGCCTGGCCTTCGTCTCCCAGCAGTCGGCCAACACCGGCCGCGGCGAAATCAAGGGAATCGACTACGCCAACGGCGCGCTGAAAATCGCCAACGCGGCCGGCGGCAGCGTCACCGTGCAGCTGAACGACCCCAAGATCGCCGGCCTGCACGACAGCGCAGGCGCGGACACCGGCCGGTTCAGCAACGGCCAGTCGCCCGACAACCGCTTCAGCGTGGACCAGGACAATCCGACCATCCACGCCGGCACCGGCTACCCCATGTGCGTCCCGCGCACGGATCCCAGCGTGAAGGACGATCCGCTCTGCCCGCAGAAGAACCGGCCACTCGCCCCGGGCTGCCGCAACTTCAGCGTCGCCGGCGTTGTCCTGCCGGCCAGCGGCGAACTCAGCGCGCCGGCGGCCGGCCAGAAGTACTGCTCCCAGTATGTGATGCCGGCCTTCACCGGACTTCCGACGACGGGCCCGGACCCGTCGCAGCAGGCGCCGTTCGAAGTGGGGGACACCGTGGACTACTCGGGCACCCTCATCCACGGCACCGAGGACTACATCTCGGCACACACCGTGGAGGCCAACCTGGGCATCTACACCCAGCCCGGCACCCAGCCCAGCTACCTGGCCATCGGCGAGTTCGGCGTCGGCACCGCGGATCCGCTGGCGACGGCGGCCAACGGCGCAGCCCAGGAAACCCAGGACCGGATGTTCCTCGAGGCCGAGACCACGGACGTCAAGACCGCAGTCGACATCTACTACGAGGACCGCAACCCCGACGGCTCGGTGCGCAACCGCTGGATCAGCCCGTTTGAGATGACAGGCGAGAACGGCGTTCCCATCAGCGGCCCCACCGGCGGCATTACCACACAGAACACCGGGGCCCAGCCGCAGCGGGCCCGGCTGCGGGCCACCAAGGCGCCCAACGGGCTGCTCAGCCAGCCGGACCGGACCGTCCGGGTGGGCGTGCGCAGCCTCTGCCTGCCAACGCCGGTGAACGTCACCACCACCATCAACCAGGCCGCCCTGGACGCGTGCTTCAAGAACGCGCCCATCCGGGCCAACGGGCTCCAGCCGGGGCAGTACATCGCCCCCGTGTTCGAGTACATCTTCCCGGAGAACGTGATGCCGGGCGATCCGATCGTGCCGAACGACCTCTGGCACCTGCCGTTCCTGGTGAACGGCGAGGGCACCGGCAACGCGGCGGCCCTGGCGCCGTCGCCGTGGTGACCCGCACCGTGGTCGGCGGCAGGCTCCCATGAGCTGCTCCTTAGTTCTGTGGCGGGGACTCGCTTCGGGGGTCCTCGCCACTGCCGCGCTCGCCGGCTGCAGCCCGGCCCCGCCGGTATCGGAGCCACAACTCACCGTGCCACAGGTCACCGCACCGCCGGCAACGGGCCAGCCGTCGGCCCCCGTCCCGCCGCCGTCCTCCCTAAAGAGGAGTACGACGGCGGGCGCGGCGCCCGCTCGGGCCGGCGGCCGGCGTCGGGGTTCAGACGGTGACGGTGAAGGCGGAGAGGGTGCCCGCACGGTACCGTCCTTACCCGCCGGCTGGCCGGCTGACGTTCCTGTTCCGCCCGGCCAGCTTCAGGGATCGGGCGGCACCGCCGGATCATGGACCGCGCTGCTGACGGTCTCCGGCGGTGCGGATCAGGTGCTTGCGGCGGCGGGGGCGTTCTATGAGTCGAACGGCTTTACCCGGACCGGCAGCGGGCAGTTGCGCAAGGGCCCGTACGCAATCGTGATGGTGGCGCGGAACAGGGACCACTCCGCGACACAGACGGACCTGACGGTGTCGCTGGGCAAGGGCTAGTAAAAGCAGGCATCACGAAGGGCTGAGCCCGGGTGTGCTGGCAGAGCTATGAACAACCGCCGTCTGCTGACGAGTCCTCGGTCGCGCCGTTTTTGCCAAAAAGGGCCGCTTCGAAGCCACTTCAGGCTGCCCTTTGTAGCGAAACGGCGAAGGGCGAAATGACGAAGCTGGCCCTGCCGGAAGGTGCTCCCCTCTAAAGGCACCGGGCCCGTGGAGGGCTCCGTCGGTCCCGGTGCCAGCCGGTTTTCGCGCGGAAGACGAGTGTCCGGCAATCAAATTCTCGCCAGCCAAGCTTGGGAAAACCTTGCGCACCATGGCCCCGGACGGCGGTGCCCTCCGGAAGCCTTTCCGCCGGGCCCGGAATGCATGGGGGACATTGCGGGCCCGGCGCCTGAACCTGCCATCATTTGCCCCGTGACGGCCGGCCTGTGCGAGTGAGACAACTCTGTCCCGCCTGCCTTGGGGAAAGCTGGGACCACCTTGGGGACCCGCTGGACGGTCGCTGCATGCCCCGGTTCCTCGCCGAGACGCGGCCAAAGGGCGGGGTGAAGTTAGCCGGAAACTACCCGCCCCACACCGAGAATGAGCCGGAGTGCCCGGCGATCACGCTCTGGTAGACGACAAAGAGCCCGGCGAACACGCCCAGCGTTAGGGCCGCGATGCGGGCGGGACGGGAGCGCTGGAGCCCGGCCAGCGCCGGGATTCGCTCGGCCAAGGGCGCGAAGGTGGCGGCGAGCATCAGCACCACAACAAAGAAGAAGACGACGGCGGCGATCTTCAGGATGTCGCCCTGCCGGGCATGGGCCTGGATGGCGTCGGTGGCGCCCCGGGTCTCCTGCAGCTGCTCACCGGCCTGCGCGGTGATGAGCGCCATTGGGGCAAGGATCAGTGCCAGCACGCCCAGCGGCCACGCGAGATATCGGCGGGTCCGGCCAGCCAGACCATAGATGACGGCGCCCAGGCCGGCGAGCGGCCCGAAGACGACGACGCCGTGGACCAGGAGGATGTGGGCCGGAAGGCCGCCGATCAGCATAATTCGAAGCTCCTTGCAGGTCAGAGGGGCGCAGGTGCCTTGAATCTAGCATCGGGGGAGCCGATGGCCTATGGGTTGCGGCCACCCCGGTTTCGGTGGCGGCCAGGCAAGGCCCACAGCCCTCCGGCGGAAATATTTCACAAAAGTGGGAACTTTTCAGGAATTTCCCGCGGTGCTCGAACGTTCCTTGGATAACGCCACAGGCGTACCGCGCCAGGGGCGCAAGGGAGAGGACGAGGCGATGAAAAACATCGGCCACTTTGGACCCCGGAACTTCGCTGCGGACGCAACGGCCCCACACCCCTGGAGCCGGTACGTGGCAATCGGAGATTCGTTCACCGAGGGCATCGGTGACCCCGAGGAACGCTGCGCCGGAGGGCTCCGGGGCTGGGCGGACCGGGTGGCAGAGGAGCTCAGCGCGGAGCGGAAAGACTTTGCCTACGCCAATCTGGCCATCCGTGGCCTGCTGCTGGACCAGATTCTTGACCAGCAGATGGAACCGGCAGCGGAGCTGAAGCCGGACTTGATCACGCTGTCGGCCGGCGGGAACGACATGGTGTTCCACCGCACCGACCCGGACAAGCTGGCGGCCAAGCTGGAGGCTGGAGTTGAACGGCTGAGTGACACCGGTGCCACCATCATGCTGTTCGCCGGGCCGGACTGGCGGCGCACGCCCATCCTGGGGCGCAGCCGCTCCCGGATAGCCATCTTCAACGAGAACATCCGGATCGTCGCCGCCGCGCACGACTGTCTGCTGGTGGACCTGTGGACGCTGCCCGGGCTCAGGGATCCGCGGATGTGGGACCCGGACCGGCTGCACTTCTCGCCGCTGGGCCACCACACCATCGCCATGCAGGTGCTGGACACCCTGCAGGTGCAGCATTCACTGCAGCCGCTGGAGCCGAAGGCCCTGCCGCACAGCAACTGGCGCGACGCCCGTGCCGGGGACCTGGCCTGGGCCCGCACCTACTTCCTGCCATGGGCGTGGCAGCGCATCACGCCGCCGCGCATTCCCCTGCCGGGTGTCCACGACCATCCGGCGCCCGCGCCCCTCCTGCCGAAGCGGCCGGTGTTCGCGCCGGTTTATGCCGTGCGGACCGTTGCGATGAAGGCCGTGGCTGAGTTTCTGGCCTAGCGCCCGGAAACCGGGCGGCGGTACCGGTGAGCGTACGACGGCGGCTGGCCGGCCGCCGTCGTACGTGTCCGACGGCGGGTGGTGCGGCGTGTCCGGCAGCGGGCTGGGGCGGAGCTCTCCCAGGCGGGCGGGCGGCGCGAAAAAGCCCCGCACCATTCCTGAAGAGGCGGTGCGGGGCTTTTCCGTGGGCGGCGACCGATCTGGGGAATCGAATGCCGCCCCCGCAAAAGTTACCCTAAGGTAACCGGCATTCCAATGTGCGACTTTCTGCGCGAGCCGGCCCGGCCTACGGCGTCCCGACGACGATATCCGCGGACTTGATTCCGGCGGTGGCGGTGATCCAGTCGATCACTTCCTGCCGGTCCGTGCGGTAGGAGAAGTTCGTTCCCTTGCAGTAGCGGTTGTGGTTGAACGAGGTGATGCCGGCGATGATGTTGGACTCGGCCGTGCCATAGAACAGCGGCCCGCCGGAGTCGGCAGTGCAGGTGCCGCCGAGGCCCTTGCCGTTGCCGTTGGTCTGGACGTTGTAGCCGTCGGCGCTCGCGCTGGTGAGGTTCGTCAGCTTGGACTCGGCCATAAGCCGCTCCCGGAACGAGGTGTCGGAAACCGGGTTGACCTCCGACATGCCGTAGCCGCTCACGGTGAAGGTTGTTTCCTGCTGTCCTCGTCTGGTGGCCAGCGCATCCAGGGTCCCTGGTGCCGCGAGGCGCGCGTACTCCTCGAGCATGATGGGCTGGGCCAGGATCACCAGGCCGACGTCCTTCGTTTCGGGGACCTCGGCCATGCTGGTGTAGCCGTAGTCGTACAGTTTGGCCGACTCCGCGCACTGCGTTCCCTGCGTTCCCTCCGCACAGGGGCCCGGGTAGCCGGTGTCCGGATCCGTTCCGGTTTCAGGGCTCCAGTCCGCGCCGGCGTCCTGCTGGAAGTAGACCCGCGCCGAGGAACCGACGGCAGTGCAGTGGCCCGCGGTCAGGAACACGGTGGGCGTCAGCAGGGAGCCCGAGCACCTGTGGTGGAAGTCGCCGCCGGGACCGTAGAAAACCACCAGCCCCACGAAGGGGTGCTCGGTGTCCTTGGCATAGTCGCCGGTAACTGCGCCGGCCGGGACGGCCGTGGTCAGGGCCAGTACCGCAGCGGCGGCCAGCACGACGGCGGCAGCGCCGCGGGCGCGAAGTTTCTTCCAAATGCGCATACAAGCCCCAGCTTCCTCATGCACGGACAGCCGGCAGCGCACATCGGAGTACACGGCAGGCGCCAAACAGTCAATGAACCGCGCAAATGTGGCGGTGACTCAAGGTACCACCCGCGGGCAGGTACCGCGCCGCGTGCAGGTCACGGCGCCGGCGAAAGGGGCCGAAGGGCTATTTTGCGGGCGCCGCAGGCCATAGGCTCCAGCCATGTCATCAGTCATCGTTTGCAGCGGCCCCCACGACGGCCACGTTTCGCCCATGCTCGGGGTGGCACGCCGCCTGATTGACCGCGGCCACAGGGTGCGGTTTCTGACCGGCCCCGCCTATGAGGACGCAGTAAAGGACATCGGGGCCGAGTTCCTCCCGCTGGGGCCGGGCGCCGAGTACGCGACCGAATCCAGCGCTGCCACTGGCGTCCAGGCGATCCGCGAGGGCATCCGCGGGCTGGTGATCGAGCCTGCCCGCGGCCAGTATCTGCCGCTGGCGGCGGCGGTCGCTGCCGAACCGACAGACGCGGTCCTGGCCGAGGTCACCTTCGTGGGCGCCGCCACCCTGTCCAGGCTTCCGCGCAGCAAGCGGCCCCCGATCATCACCTGCGGCATCCTGCCGCTGACGCTGTCCAGCCGGGACTGCGCCCCCTACGGCTCCGGCCTGGCGCCCGGCAAGGGACCGGGCGCCCGCCTGAGGAACCAGGCAATGAACTGGCTGGTCTCCAACGTGGTGCTGAAGGACAGCCAGCGGCAGGTGGACGCCCTGACCCGCGAACTGGTGGGAGCGGGGCTGGACGGGCTGTTCATCCTGGACTGGGCCCGCCGCACCGAACTCATCGCCCAGTTCACCGTGCAGGAGTTCGAGTACCCGCGCTCGGACGCGCCGGGCAACCTGCGCTTCTTCGGGCCGATGTCACGCCACGCCGCCTCCGCCTCCGTGACGCCGAAGCCGGAGTGGTGGGGCGAGCTCGACGGCTCCCGCCCGGTGGTTTACGTGACCCAGGGGACCGTCTCCAACGAGGACTTCACGGCCCTGGTGGGTCCCACCCTCGAGGGGCTCGCCGGGGAGGACGTCACCGTCGTCGTCAGCACCGGCCGCCGCCCGCTCGACGCGCTCCCGCCGCTCCCGGCCAACGCCCGCGCCGCCGAGTTCCTCCCGGACGCGGAGCTCCTGCCGAAGGTCGACGTCTACGTCACGAACGGCGGCTACGGCGGCCTGCATTACGCCATGGAAAACGGCGTGCCCATCGTGGTCGCCGGGGACACCGAGGACAAACCCGAGGGTGCCGCCCGGGTGGCCTGGGCCGGCGTCGGGATTAACCTCAAGACCGGCCGGCCCAAGCCGGAGGCCATCCGCGACGCCGTGCGGAAAGTTCTGGGCGACGGCCGGTACCGCGCGGGAAGCCAGCGGATCGGGGCGGCGATTGCCGCTTCCCCCGGAGTGGACGGCCTCATCGACGAGATGGAAGCGATGCTGCGGAAGGTGTGAACGGCGTGGACCGTGCGGGGTTGGCCGGCACCGGGATGTACCGGTGCCGGCCAAGGGTCAGGGGGTTCAGATCAGAGCTTGGCCAGCAGTGCCCGCATGTCCTGGATTTCGGCCTCCTGGGCGGTGACGATGGCCTTGCTCAGGTTGATGGCTTCGGGGTTCTTCCCTCCGGTGGTTTCGGTTTTGGCCATCACGATGGCGCCCTCGTGGTGGGCGATCATCTGGGTCAGGAAGAGCTTTGCCGCTTCGGCGCCTTGGGCGGCGTCGAGTTTCTTCATGTCGGCGTCGCTCATCATGCCGCCCATCCCACCGGCGCCGTGGGTGGACATGTCGTGACCGGAGGGTGCGTGCGTGGGTTCGTTCCAGCTGGTGAGCCACCCGGTCATCGTCTCGATTTCCGGACCCTGGGCGGCCTTGATCTTGGTCGCCAATGCGGTCACTTCTGCGGGGATGTCCTTCTTGGCAAGCATCATGTCGCTCATCTCCACCGCCTGTGCGTGGTGCGGGATCATCATCTGGGCGAACATGACGTCGGCGGCGTTGTGCTCAGCGGCGGCAGCGGGGGAGCTGTTGGCCGGTGTGGAGCTGGAGCTGCCATGGTCCATGCCGGTTGTTGGGGTACCGGTGGAGCCGGGCCCTGTTCCAGTGGCGCAACCGGCCAGGGCAAGAGTCGCGGCGAAGGCAGTGGCGGAGAGGGTCAAAAACTTCTTGGTCATGAAAATCAGGTCCTTCAAAATTGTCGGGGCGCGGAGGCGCCACAAGGAGGGGGCGGGAGCGGGCATGGGTGCGCCGAAAGGGCCGCTGTGTGTCCGGGGTTCAACGAGCCTGGGACGGGTTCAGTTTCACCCGTCGCAGCAGCTGGGCGTTCAGGGCGACGACGATCGTGGAGGCGGACATCAGCACGGCCCCGGCGGCGGGGGACAGGACGACACCGGCAAAGGCCAGGACCCCGGCGGCCAGCGGCACGGAGAGGACGTTGTATCCGGTGGCCCAGACCAGGTTCTGCCACATCTTCCGGTAGCTGGCCCGGGACAGGTCCACCATGGACAACACGGCCCGTGGATCGTTGCCGGCCAGCACCACCCCTGCCGATTCCATCGCCACGTCGGTGCCGGCACCGATCGCTATCCCGACCTCGGCCCGGGCCAGTGCCGGGGAGTCGTTGACGCCGTCTCCGACCATGGCGACCTTCAGGCCACGGGCCTGGAGTTCGGCGACCTTCTTGTCCTTATCGGCGGGCAGGACTTCGGCGAAGACCTCGTCGATGCCCAGCTCTGCGGCCACTGACTGGGCGACCTGCCGGGCGTCGCCGGTGACCATGGCCACCTTGATGCCGCGGCTCTGCAGGGCGGCCACGGCCTGGCGTGATTCGTCGCGGACGGCGTCCTCCAGGCTCACCGCACCGAGGATGCGGTTGCCGTCGAGGACGTGGAGCACGGCAGCGCCGCGGTCCATCCAGCCCCGCGTGGAGGCAGCCAGCTCCGCCGGTTCGGTGATGCCGGATTCGCGAAGCAGTGCCGGTCCGCCCACCTCCAGCGTCCGGCCGTCAACGGTTGCGCGGACACCGCGTCCTGTCATGGACACGAAACCGGTGGCATGCGGAACCCGGAGTCCCTGTTGCCGTGCTGCACGGACAATCGCCCGGGCAACGGGGTGTTCGCTGTCCGACTCGACGGCTGCCGCCAGGGCCAGGAGTTCTTCCCGGTTCACGCCTTCAACAGCGGTTGCGTCCTTGAGTTCGGGTTCGCCTTTGGTCAGGGTGCCGGTTTTGTCGAACAGGACGACGTCGATGGTCCGCATCCGTTCCAGTGCCATCCGGTTCTTGATCAGCACCCCGGCCCGGGCGGCCTGCTCTGTGGAAATCGCGATCACCAAGGGGATGGCCAGGCCCAGGGCGTGCGGGCAGGCGATCACCAGCACGGTGACGGTGCGGGTCACGGCATCGGGAACGCTGCCCAGCAGGGTCCAGACGATGAAGGTGATGACGCCGGCGCCGGCGGCGAAGTAGAACAGGAACGCCGCGGCGCGGTCGGCCAGGGCCTGCGCGCGGGACGAGGAGGCCTGCGCCTCGGCGACCAGTCGCTGAATGCCGGCCAAAGCCGTGTCGTCGCCGACGGCGGTGACCCGGACCCGGACGGTGTTGTCTGTCGCGACCGTGCCGGCGACAACAGGGTCGCCCGCGGAACGGGTGACGGTCTTGGACTCGCCCGTGATCATTGACTCGTCGAATTCGGCCGTGCCCTCAGTTACGGTGCCGTCGGCCGGCATCCGGGCGCCGGAGCGGACCAGGACCAGGTCCCCGGCACGGAGCTCCGCGACGCTGACTGTTTCGGTGCCCGCCCCGGTGATGCGTTCGGCCTCATCCGGCAGCAGCGCGGCCAAGGCATCGAGGGCGCCCTGGGCGGAGCCGAGGGCACGCATTTCAATCCAGTGGCCCAGCAGCATGATGGCCACGAGCAGGGCCAGCTCCCACCAGAAATCCAGATCGAAGCCGCCGATGCCAAGGCTCGTCACCCAGGAGGCAACGAAGGCGACACTGATGGCCATGCCGATCAGGAGCATCATGCCGGGTTGCCGAGCCTTCAGCTCGTTCAGCCCGCCCTTCAGGAACGGCATCCCGCCGTAGAAGAAGATGACCGTGCCCAGGGCGGGCGGGATCCACGCCGCCCCGGGGAACTCGGGCGGCATGTAGCCGAGGATGTGCGCGAACATTGGGCTGAAGTACACCACCGGGACCGACAGGACTAGGGTGAGCCAAAACCGGTTCTTGAACATGACCGTGCTGTGCCCGGCATGCTGGCCCTGCGTGTGGACCATGTGGTCGTCGTGGGTGTCATGCCCCGCCTGCAGGCTGTGTTCGGCCGTGGCCGTCCGCGGCGCTAGGTGTGAGGTGTGGTCTTCCATGATTCCTCCTTGAGGAGATCAGGCCCGCCCCGGAATCAAAATCCGGGGCGGAGCCGTGTGCCGGTCAGCTGGTGTGAACGCTGTGTTCGGCCGAGTTGACTGTTTCGCGGACAGCGGCCTCGTCGGCGCTTCCGGAGATCCGCAGGCGGGACAGGCCGCCCGCAATGAGTTCGACGGCGGCGTCGGCCACGCCGTCCAAGGCCAAGACTGCCTCTTGGACCGATGCGACACAGTGGCCGCAGGTCAGCCCTTCCAGGAGGTACTCGGCCTCCGCCGCCGGATCAGCATCCGGCCCAGAGAGCTGTCGGGGCGGGCAGCAGCAGCCGGCAAGGCCGGTGGTCAGCGGCAGGTCAGGACCCTTGCTTGATTCACGCATGTCAGTTCCATTCCACGAAGACGGATGGGTGCGCTGGGGTTGAACGGCTGTGACGGGGCGGGAGACCCCTGGACATACCACTTCACTGACAACATAAAAGAAATATACCCCCGGGGGGTATCTTCGTCAAGGGGTCGGTTTAGTCCCTGTTTGGGGCGGCAACCGCGCTGCCCGTGAGAAGCTGTGCGAAGCACCAAATGCTCACAGGGGGAAACATGCTTGGAATTGTCGCAGCCGTGCTGACGTTCGCGGTGCCCGCGATGATCATCGCAACGGCGCTGTACTGGATTATCCGCCTGGGGGTGAAGCACGGACTCAGGTCGTATGACGCGGAAAAGCTCGAAGCTCAGAGACGGCGCGAGGAGTCAACGGCATGGACAACGCGGACCTGACCGGTGGTGGTGCGCTGAAGCACCTGCAGCATCCGCGGTTCGCCCGCGCCTACGCACGCGCTGTTGAACGGATGAACCGCCGCGGGGCCACCGAACACCGCCGCCGGATGCTGGCCGGCCTGTACGGGGAGGTGATCGAGATCGGCGCGGGGGACGGATCCGCCTTTGCGCTCTACCCGCCGGCAGTCACGCACGTTCTGGCGCTGGAGCCGGACGACTACCTCCGGAGCCTCGCCCTGGACCGCGCCGTTACCGCCCCCGTCAAAGTGACGGTGAAGCCGGCTGCAGCCGAGCGCATCCCGGCCGACGACGGCAGTGCAGATGCCGTCGTCGCCAGCCTTGTGCTGTGCAGCGTCGCGGACCAGGCAGCCGTCCTCGCCGAAATCCGGCGCGTCCTGCGCCCGGGCGGGACCTTGGCCTACTACGAACATGTCCGCTCTGACCGCCCTGTCCTGGCCGCCGTCGAAGACCTGCTGACACCGGCGTGGCAGCGCCTGGCCGGAGGATGCCACCCCAACCGGGAGACACTCGGCGCCATCACCGCGGCCGGCCTCAGCATCCGGGACAACCGGCGTTTCGGCTTCGCCGTCCAGTCGATGACCCCGCCAGTAGCGCATATCCTCGGCCACGCCACCAGCCCGGGGCCGCCCGCTGATTGAGCCTGTCGAAATCCAGGTCCTGACGGGCAAACAGTACGACGGCGGAACCCCCGATTTGGCGGCTCAGGACAGGTTTTCCTTGAGCAGCGCGCGGTGTTCGACGGCGGCCGCCTGGTGGAGCTTCCGGCCCGCCGCCGTGAGTTCGAGGTACAGCGAACGGCGGTCGTCAGCACAGGACTGGCGGGTGAGCAGGCCGGCCTTCTCCAGCCGGTCCACCACCTTGGAGACGGCGCTCTGGCTCATGGGGGTCCGTTCGCCGAGTTCCTTCATCCGGCACGACGCCTTGCTGTTCTCCGCCACGAGGTCCAGGATCTCGAACTCGTTCAGGCCGATGTCGAATTTGGCTTCCAGCGCCCGGTCAAGGGCGCACGAAGTGCGGAAGTACGCATCCTGGATGCTGCGCCATTGCTCAACCAGCAGGCGGTCCGTCATTGAAGCCATGCCCCGATTTTAGCCGAAAGGCGAACTCAAGTCCACGTCATAATATTCCGCGTCATATTCCTTGTCATTCAATGACGCGTCATATAGATTTCTGGACATGACATCACCTACCACCCTCGAACGAACTGCCGGACCCATGGCCGCGGCCGTCCGCTGGACCCGGGCCCAGTGGCTCCTGCTGATGGTTGTCTGCACCGTCCTGGCCCTGGACGGTCTGGATGTGTCCATGGTGGGCGTCGCCCTGCCTTCCATCGGGCACGAACTGAACCTCGGCACGGACGCCCTGCAGTGGATTGTCTCCGCCTACGTCCTGGGCTACGGCAGCCTGCTGCTCCTGGGTGGCCGGCTCGCCGACCTCCTGGGCCGCCGCCGCATCTTCCTCATCGCCCTCTCGGTCTTCGCGGCCGCCTCCCTGCTGGGCGGACTCGTGGATGACCCCGCCATCCTCATCGCCACGCGGTTCGTGAAGGGTTTGGCTGCCGCCTTCACAGCGCCTACTGGCTTCTCCATCATCACCACCAACTTCGCCGAGGGCCGCGAGCGGAACAAGGCACTTTCCATCTTCACCACGTTCGGTGCCAGCGGCTTCTCCCTGGGGCTCGTCGTCGGCGGCCTCATGACCAGCCTGAGCTGGCGCTGGACGTTCCTGGTCTCCGTGCCGATCGCGGTCCTGGTGGTCATCCTGGGCAACCGCTTCATCCCGCGCGATACCCCGGATGCCACGGACAGCGGCCACGACATCTGGGGCGCCGTCACCCTGGCGCTGGGCATGCTGGGGCTCGTTTACACGCTGGTGTCCGCGCCGGACCAGGGGTGGGGATCTGTGGCAACAATCGCCGGATTCATCATCTCTGCCGCGGTGCTGGCGGCCTTCGCCGTCATCGAGAACAAGGTCAAGCACCCGCTCATCCGCTTCGGCATCCTGCGCGAGGGCTGGGTGGCCCGGGCCAATCTCAGTGCGGTGGGGCTGTTCGGCTCCTACCTCAGCTTCCAGTTCATCGTGACACTTTTCCTGCAGTCCGCCCTGGGGTGGAGCCCGCTGGCGATGGCCCTGGCCCTGCTGCCCACCGGACTGATCGTGGCCACCAGCGCGCCGTTCGCCGACCGGCTGATTAACGTGTTCGGTGCCACCCGGCTGATCCTGGCCGGACTGGCCTCCATGGGCCTCGGCTACGTCCTGTTCCTCCGCGTGGGCACCACACCCAACTACGCCCTGGACATCCTGCCCTCGATTATCCTGCTGGGCGTCGGCTTTGCCCTGGCCTTCCCGTCCATCAACGTCCAGGCCACCGCGGGCATCAGGGACTCGGAGCAGGGCCTGGCCGCCGGGCTCATCCAGACCAGCACCCAGGTGGGGGCCGCCCTGGTCCTGGCAGTCACCACCGCCATGGTCAGTGGGCATTCCGACGGCGGCACCGTCCCCAGTGCCGCAGCCATGCTGGAGCAGTACCGGCCGGGCCTGGTGCTGAGTGCCGCCGTCGCCATCGCGGCGCTGCTGGTAGCGGCTGTGCCGGCCCGACGGCGGGCGGCCGCCCTGGCTGCCTAGCCCTTGATGTCGCAGTCAGGCGAACCTGGTTGTTGCGGCCCTCGCCGTCTGGTCCGCCAGCCGCACACCTGGGAGGGCGGGGGCTCCTCAGCGCACCGCATGATGTCAACGGAGCTATACTGCGTGGTGAACCGGGCCCGCGGTCCCGGTGGCAAGCAGCGCCTCGATCCGGGTCCGCAGTTCCCTGGGCCGGAATGGCTTCGTGACGTACTCGTCGGCCCCGCGGTGCAGCGCTTCGTCGATATCCGATTTGTCGGCGCGGCCCGTGAGCATCACCACCCGGGCGGAGCTGAACGGCCGGATGCGCCGCAAGACTTCGAAACCGTCGACGTCCGGAAGGCCGACGTCGATGGTAACAACGCGGGGATGCTGGCGCCGCACCAGATCGACCCCCTCAAGCCCGCTGGCCGCGGTGTAGACGGCAAATCCCGTGTGCTCCAGGACTGCCCGCAGAAGATTTCGCATATCCGCGTCGTCCTCAATAACTACTGCCACTCCCAAGCTGGTCATGGTCAACTCCACGTCTGGCGAATCCTTGAACCGGCCCAGCACCAGCTCTAAGTTCGCCCACACCACACGGTACAAGCGTGGGAGTCTTTTTTCAGCATAAAATTTGTCGGATTTGAAAATGCGCTTTCATGAAGCGCGGCTCACCCGGTCAGGACAGCACCAGCCAGATGCCCAGCGCTCCAAGCACGACGCAGGCGCCGGCGGTCCAGAAGACGGCTGTCGTGTCCGGAGCCAGGTGTCCCGCCCTGATCCCTTCGATGCTGCGCCGGTAGCGCCGCCGCTGGGTGGCATAGATGCCGGTCCCGGCGGCGATGGTGAGGCCGAACATCGCCAGCACGAACGGCCCCTGGTCCGGGAGCCAGCGCAGGCTCATAGCGCTCGCGGCAATCAGCGTCAGGACTGTCCGGCCCCACGCGAGCGCTGTGCGCTCGGGCTGCAGCCCCGGGTCGCCGTCGAGCGGGCCGTTACCTGGGAGGGGAGCGGTGGCCGGGTTTTCGTCCATGGTTCAGGCAAGAACGACGACGGCGATCACCACCGCCGCCGCGACGGCGCAGCCGGCGGCGAGCAGCGGACCAATCAGGGGCAGGGGCAGCGGCCGGTTCGAGCGCAGACTGCTCTCCACCCGCAGCCAGCGAATGGCGGACCCGGCGCTGAGCAGCATGCCCAGCAGGAGGAGCAGGACTGCCAGTCCGCGGCGTACGGGCTCGGGGAAGACATCGGTGGTGAAGGCCTCCACGGCAATGCCGCCGGCCAGGAGCGCCAGGGACGTGCGGATCCAGGCCAGGAAGGTCCGTTCGTTGGCCAGGGTGAACCGCGGGTCCGGCTCGGTGCCGCCGGGCAGGAGCTTTTCGGCGAAGCGGCTTCTGCGGGGGTCGGGGTCGGACGGCGATGGCGGGGTGGATGGCACGGTGACAGTCTAGCCAGTGCTGTTCGGCCGCCCCTGAACCACCTCCCCCGCGGGCATAGGCCAGGTCACATGTCAGGACATGGCGGGTCCCGAAGGTGCCGCAAGTTTTCCCTAGGTTGCCCCGAGCAACATGAAGCTCTCTGTTATCGCAATTGGGGGCGACATGGACCTGTTCTTTTCAGTTAATCCCGGTCTCCAATACACAGGAGGTCGGCAATGGCAGTCCTAGATGTCCACATCAACGACGGATATGTTCCCATGGTGGACGGATCGCTGGTCTACCACCGTGGTTTCGGGGACCGCCGCACAGCATTGAACGATCCGGCGCCGGCGCTGGCGATGACGCAACGGGTCATCACCGCGAACGGCCGCCTGGTGACCAGCCGGACATATCCGCTGGGCGCGCCGCTGCCTCCGCATGGGAGGCCCACGCCCTTGCGGCCCGACCCTGCCTTCGCCCGGCAGTTCCTTGCCCGGCGTGGCTACTGGGCCAGCTTCTTTCCGCCCCGGACGCTGATTGCCGAGACGGGCAGCACCATCGAGATCATGCTGCACAACAACCTCGCACAGCTGCACGAGATGCGGTTCCACCGTGCGGGACCGGGCGGGGCCGACGTCGGATCCGGACCGGTAGCGCCGGGCACATCGAAGCTGCTGCGGTTTCCGGCGCCTCCGCCCGGGACCTACCTGTACACGGACCCGGGCAACCAGCCGGTGGAACGGACCCTGGGTCTCTATGGGGCCCTGGTGGTGATCGATCCCCGCAACGCGTGGCGGCTGGCGCCCGGCGCGGCTGAGTTCGAGCGCCAGTGGCTGTGGCTGTGCCATGACGTGGACTCCAACTGGGCGCGCATCTCATCGAGGGGGCAGACGGTGAATCCGCTCGCCACCCCGGCGGTGCCGGACTACTTCACCATCAACGGGTTCGCCGGGTTCCAGTCGCTGGCCGTCACCACTGACCTGGAGTTCAACGAACGGCGGCATCAGGACACCCTGCCCTCGGGCCATCCGCGCGAGACCGACGTGCGCAACTTCAGCGCGTCCCCGTCCGCCGGGGCCATCCGCACCGGGCACCTCATGCGGATGCTTAACGCCGGCATTGTGGACCACCAGCTGCACTACCACGGCAACCACGTGTGGACCGTGCGCTCCAACGGCATCGACTTTCCACGGTCCCACGGCCTAGTGACGCCCAAGGGCGACGTGGTTCTCCAGCAGTGGGAGGACACCGTCCAGCTGCAGCCGCTGGACCGCAAGGAGTCCATCCTCCCGGTCAGACGGCCGCCGGACGCGGTCGACCAGGTGTGGAACGCCAGGGACAAGGACTGGACGTACCCCATGCACTGCCACGCGGAGCCGTCCCAGACAGCCCGCGGCGGCCTCTACCCCGGCGGGCTCGTGGCGGACTGGGTGCTGGCCGGCCAGCCCGCCCCGGTGCAAGGGACGCCGCCCACGGCCGCAGACCCCCACCACACATTCCGCAGCCAGGTGGACTTCTCCTCCGACCAGCCCCACGAGGGCAGCCCGGAAACCGAGTTTCCGCTGAAGCCTGACGTTTCCCTGGAGATGGACTTCTTCAACCGAAAGTTCGATTTTCCCGACGGCTCTGAGCACGAGATGTGGAGCTTCGAGGGCAACAAGTTCGGGCGCCAGATCCCCGGGACCACGGTGCGGATGCAGGAGGGCCAACTCTTCCAGGCCACCATCAAGCCCAGCAAAAGGGTCCACACCATCCACTGGCACGGCATCGAGCCTGACCCCCGCAACGACGGCGTGGGCCACACCTCCTTCGAGGTCACGGGGCACTACACGTACCAGTGGAGGACGGATGTCGCCCAACGGGGCAATCCGAACCGCGGTGCGGCGGGCACGTACTTCTACCATTGCCATGTCAACACCCCGCTGCACGTCCAGATGGGGATGTTCGGTCCCATCGTCGTCGATCCCCCGCCCAACCCGGCCATGCCGGCGCCCGCCGGGACCCGGCGTCATTCGTTTGAAGGTCCGCTGTATGACATCGCCACTGAAACCCTGATCGCGCCGTACTCCCTTGACCCGCGGTGGCACGAGCTGAACCATGCAGCGGGGCTTAATGGCGAGGATGCGGGGCTGAACCGCTTCGAGCCGAAGCACTTCTTCCTCCTTGGCGGCAACATCCCCAGCAGGCCCAGGGGCGATGACGTAGTGTGGGCGATTTCCCAGATGCGGGCCAACGTGGTGCGGAACGGCAAGTACCCGACGCTGGTGCGCATGCTGAACGTGGACTACTTTCCTACGCAGACGGTGATCACGGATGCGGCGGGCAGGCCGGCCAGGATCGCCGAGCTGATCGCCCACGACGGCCGGCCTTTCTGGACGACGCCCACCACCACGGGTCCTGCGGTGCAGCCCTCGATGGCCGGTCAGCCGCTCCTGACCAACATTGTTAAGTCCGGCGCCGCGGAGAAGTTCGACTTCCTGCTGCGCCCGCCGTCACCGGGGAAATACACCATCAGCATCAGCTTCCTGCACTGGCTCACGTCGGAAGTACTTGCCACCCGCACCGTCACAGTCACCGCGGTCTGATCGGGCGGATCGCACTGCCGGACCAGCATCCGCCAGCCCGGATGCGGGTCCCCGGCGTCAGCCCTGCTGCGCCGCCCATTCTTCGACCCGGCGGTTGCTCTCCTCTTCGGAGAGGTCTTCCACCCGGGTCATGATGGACCAGCGGACGCCGAACGGGTCCCGGATGCTGGCGTACCGGTCGCCGGAGACAAACGTGGCCAGCGGCTCGCGGATCGTAGCCCCGGCCTGTGCTGCGCGCTGCACCAGGGCGTCGGCGTCCGGGCAGTAGAGGCCAAGGGAGTAGCAGGCATTTTCGCCCTCCGGCGCCGGAACCAGGTGGTATTCGGGGTTGGGTTCGCCGAGCTGGAGGTGGCCGTTTCCGAAGTCGAGTTCCGCGTGGACCACCACTCCGCCCATCTCGGTGGCGCCGACCACGCGGGCGCCGAACACGTCCTTGTAGAAGGCGATCGCTTCCCTGGCGTTGGTCACGGCAAGGAACGGGGTGAGGCTCGTCAGGCCGTTCGGGATTCCGTGCGTGGTGTGCTCTCCGTGGGCGGCCGCGGCGGATTCGGTGCTTGTAGTATCTGTCATGTCTATGACGCTACGTGCCCTGCCAGCGGCGGCGCTTGGAGATTCGCGACAGTCTGAGGGGACCAATGGAGAGTTCGTTCAAGGGGATCCTTTACCCGGCGCGGCTTCCCAGCTTTCACCGCCTTCCGGCGCCGGCCGCCGTGGCGGAGCTAGTCCAGTGGTTCTGGATCCCCGAGTGGGACATCGAGCCCGGCCGCACCTCCCGCCAGCAGCTGATCGCATACCCCGGCTCGAACCTCGTGGTGCAGCCTGAGCGGGTGGTCTGCTCCGGCCCGACAACGCGGGCGGCCCATCGGGACCTTGCTGGACGGGGCTGGGCGGTTGGTGCGCTGCTGCGTCCGGCGGCCGTGCCGCTGTTCACCGATGATCCCGCCAGCCTGCGGGACACGGAACTGGCCGTGGCTGCGGAAGGGCTGCATCTTTCCGTCTCGGAGGTCATGGACACGCACGACGGCGATGCCCGCCGGGAGCGGGCAGTGGATGCCTTTGTGCGGTGGCTGGCTAGCTTGGCAGGGCCTGGGGTGTCCGAGGAGGCGCTGCTGGCCAACCGGCTGATGGATGTCATTGGTTCGGACGCCTCTGTAATCCGGGTGGAGGACGCGGCGTCTGCGCTGGCGGTTTCGCAGCGGACTCTGCAGCGTGTGGCCAGGAAGTACGTCGGCCTCAGCCCTGCCGCGCTGATCCGCCGTCGACGGCTTCAGGACGCTGCCGAGCGGACGCGGCTGGATCCGTCAGCGGACCTGGCAGCGATAGCTGCCGAGCTTGGGTACGCCGACCACGCACACCTGACGAATGACTTTCAGAAGTACCTGGGCTTCACCCCGAGTGCGTACAGGCGGGCGGTTGCCGGGGATTGAGCGCGTCGAAATCCCCTAGCCGTCGGTAGAGGGCTCAAATGAGGTACGCGTTCCTGCGTCCGTGCCCTTGCCCGAGCCCGACGTGCGAACGAACTTCCAGTTGAAGGACCCGTCATCTTTGAGGGTCATCCGAAGGAACCCGTGGGTTTTGTCGAACCGCTTTGCGATGAAGGGCGGGCTGTTCGTGAAGGCGCGGAGGCCGATCCCTCCCGTGGAAACCTGGAACGCTGTCATCCCGTCACTGACGCACTGATCCTCGTTGTTGACCGGACATGTGCGTTCGTAGTTGTGTTGTGACCCTGACAGGGTCAGACGGACCCGGTGCTTGTACATCACGTCGATCCACGGCTTGTGGTCCAAGGCCCGCTCGTGTTCGTCCGTGTCCGATGTGAAGTACGGTTCGTGGTACACAACTGCCAGGTACTTACCCGCCGCCTGGGCAGCAGTGAGGTTGTCGTCCAGCCACGTCGTCAACGCCTCAGCGTGCTCGGGGTCGTACCGCCAGTGCGCGGATGACAGGAACACGAAGTGCCAGTTCCCGAAGTCCTTCGAGTACGGATCCCCGTTCCCGATGAACCCGCGCTGCTGGTTGATCGCAGCCTTCGCCGGGGCGCCCGGGCATTGGCCATTCATGAAGTTGTCGAGGTCCTCGTTACGGCCCGGTTCCCAGTCGTGGTTGGGGGCGGACACCCAGTACAGCTTGGGCTTGGTGCCACCCCATAGCGGCGTCCAGTACTTCACGTAGTCAGCGCAGTGCGGGGTGGCGTACTGGAAGTCCCCGAGCCCCAGGAACGCGTCAATCTGGTTCGTCTGCACCAGCCGGGTGATAGCCGCCCCATTCAGACCGGACGGGCTATCACGGTCAATGGTCCTGACGCCGTTCATGTCACCGACAGCAGCGATCCGAACATCAGGCGCGGGGATCCGAGGCTTGCGTGGTGACAGTGGGGGTGGCACAACGAAGGTAGTACCAGTAGTTGGTAGCGGCACCTCCTCCGGGGTATTCCCACCGCCGATAGCGAGGGACGCGACCCAAAGGCCTGTCACGCCCAGGAGGATGGCGGACGTTCCTGCGATAACACGATTGCGACGCATGGGGCCGAGCGCCTCCTTCCTGGGGGTGCGGTGTGCACTCCTGGCGGGACGGGCGGCGGACTGGGTTAGGTAGCCAGATCCGGAGGGTGAACCCACGGCCACCGCCGTCCCAGTCGAAGTTTCAGTCCGCGTCCTTGGAATCAGCGTGGAGCACCTTGGGAATCTAAGGCGCCACGGGGCGCTCGAGTCCAAACTGCTCCACTGTTTTCCCAACCTTAGCCTCATACGATCCGATGACCCTGCGGACTCGCGAACCTAGGAAAGAGAGAGGCGCCATGAAAAAGACAGCACTCGGAGTACTGGCCCTGGCCGGAACTCTCGTCGTTCAACTCGCCGGCGCCGGACCGAGCACCGCGGCGGACCGACTCACCACGAAAACGGACATGAGAGGCGAGGGAGTGACCGCGGAATTCGTCCGCACGGAGGGGTGCATCCAGACGAACGTCAGCGTGTTCGGCAGCGTCTTCACAGCCCGCGGAGCGACCCCGCCCGAGAAGGTAGGCTTCGTGTCGGTCACGCAGGTTAACACCTGCACACTTGCGACACTGATAGACGGGTCGGGGGATGCGACTACGCTGAACCTGGCGGTTCCGAACGGGCTTTCTAACGGGCGCCTGAGGATGTCCATGGAATTCACGAACTATGCCGACTCCGAGAACCCGGTAGTTTCGGCGATGACGGCCGACCTGTCCTTCAAAGCTACGGCTCAGGCGGCCAAAACGTCTGAAAAGTCCAAATCCCGTTCCGAGGACGTCCGCTTTGAATCGTCGGAAAAGACCAAGGCCCGGCCCGTCTCTGCCGCCGGCACGGTGACGCTCGGGGACCAAAAGGTCCTTTCGCCGGATACTTCGTCGATCTCCGGGACGGCCGGCTCGGTGCTCAGCAAAGAGAAGACAGTAACCCGACCGGTGAAGTAGCGCTCTTGGCGCTTCCGGGCGGACGGTCAGCGCGGCAGCAGGACGCGGACCTGGGTTCTGATGTCCTGGACGATGTCGTTGACCGTGCTGGCAATATGGATGGGGGTTGCCATGGCGAGGAACGTGATCGCGGAGGCGATTCGTGCCAGCGTCGCTGCGTCGCTGGGGCTAATGCGCTGGTCCTGTCGCAGCACTGCAGTGATGGCGGCCTCGGTCTGTACGGTGAGGGCAAGAGCGTCGCGGTGGTGGGGCTCCTCGGGGTCCCCGAAGACCATCTCGCGCAGGTAGGTGCGCCCGTTGTCTATTTGGATTCGGTTGCACTCTACGATGGGGCGGACGATCGCCATCACCGCTTCGAGTATGTCCGGAGTGCCCTCTGCGGCTGTTCTGCCTCGCTCGAGCGCGTCGGTGTAGCTGGAGTTTTGCACGAGCAGGAGGAGCTCACCCTTGGTCTTGGCGTAGAGGAACAAGGTACCCGTACCGATGTCGGCTTTGTCGGCGATTTGCTGCGTGGTGACTTCATCGACTCCGTGCTCGGAGAACAGCTCGCGGGCGGCGGCCGTGATGCGGTCGAGCTTCTGCTGTTTGTTCCGCTCGCGCCGGCCGGGCGGTTGTGGGGCGCGGGCCATCACGGGAGTCCTCCGAATTAGATCTCTGACCACGGTCAGTGATGATTGTATCCATTACCGTGTGGGCTGGGGCGTCCGTCAGCGGGCGAGGAACTCGACGGCGGCGGGAGCGAACCGGTCGTGGAACTGGAAGATTCCGCCGTGACCGGAGTCGGGGTAGATGATCAGCTCGGACCCGGTGATGCGCCGGTGCAGGTCCTCGGAGAGGACGGAGGGCACCATGCGGTCGTTGTCGCCGTTGGCGATCAGGGTGGGCTGGGTTATCGTCGACAGGTCAGCGGATGCCCCTAGTCCCCATTTCTTGATGGCCTTTAGCTGCGTCTGGAACGCCTTAACGGTGATCGGCGCATCACGCTCCGCCGTGCGCTCCTCGAGACGCTTCACGAACGCCTTCCCGGCCCGCTTGCCGGTGGCGTTGCGGTTGAAGAACAGGAACTCCTTCGGATCCGCCCGGGTCAGGGTGGCACGCAGGATGTCGTAGTAGGTGATCCCGGCGATCTTGTCCATGTCCTTCCCGCCCTTCGGGCCGGTGCCGGCAAGGATGAGCTTGCGGACAAGTTCGGGGCGCTTGAGCAGGAGGGCCTGGGCGATCATGCCACCGAGCGAAAAGGCGAACACGTCAATCTTGTCGAAGCCGAGCGCCTTGATGAACGCGTAGGCGTCATCGGCCATCTCCTCGACGCTGTCGGGGACGGTGCCGGTGGAGGCGCCGACGCCGCGGTTGTCGAACGTGATGACGTGGTGTTCCTTCGCGATGGCGTCGATGATGCGGGGATCCCAGTTGTCCAACGTCGCGGCAAGATGCACGAAAAAAACGACCGGGACCCCGCCCCTGGGCCCCAGCTCGCGGTAGGCGAAGCTGACCCCGCCGGCATCGATGGTGCGGGCCGGCGCCTTTGCGTAGGACGTGATGGCCGGGTGGTTGCTGGTGGCGGTCATGCTGATTCTCCCGGTGTGTGGTTGGTGACGAAGTCGCTGATGGTCGTTCCAGGGGTGGCGTGCCGGGGGTTGCTGATGACGGTCTTGCCGCGGATACCGCCCCTTTCCAGGGCGTGAAGGGCTTGGGGGGTCTGGTCAAACGGGAAGACGCGTTCGACGACGGGGCGCAGCACACCGTCGTCGACCAGCCCGGCGATCCGGGTGAGCTGGTCACCGCTGGCGCGCATGAAGAGGAATTCGTAGCTCACGCCGAGTTTCCTGGCTTGGCGCCGGATGCCGGCGCTGAGGCCGGTGACCGCGAGACGCAGCACCGGGTTGAGGCCGATCTCTCGCGCGAAGGCCGGGTCCGGCGGGCCGGAGATCCCGATGGCCTTGCCGCCCGGGCGAAGCACGCGGAGGGACTTCTCGAGGTTCCTGCCGCCGAGACTGTCGAGCACCAGGTCATAGCCTTGGAGGAGCTGCTCGAAGTCCTGCGCGCGGTAGTCGACGATGTTGTCCGCCCCGAGCCCGCGAACGAATTCGGCGTTTGCGGCGCTGGCAGTTGTCGCCACGGTCGCGCCGAGATGCTTGGCAAGCTGGATCGCGATGGACCCGACCCCGCCGGCCCCGGCGTGGATGAGGACCTTTTGCCCCGGCTGCACGTTCCCGCGCTCCACGAGCGCCTGCCATGCAGTCAACGCGACCAGCGGCAGCGAGGCAGCCTCCTCAAAGCTGATCGACGCCGGCTTGAGGGCAAGATCGGCTTCGGCGACGGCGATCCGCTCCGCGAAGGTGCCGATTCGGGCCTTATCGGGCCGGGCATACACACCATCGCCCGGCTTGAAGCCGCGAACGTTGGCACCGACCCGGATGACAGTGCCGGCGAGATCGTTTCCCAGGGTCAGTGGAAGTTTGTAGGGCAGGATCTGCTTGAACTCGCCCGCGCGGATCTTCTCGTCGAGCTGGTTGAGTCCCGCGGCATGCACTTGGACGAGCACGTCCTGCTCCCCGACGTCGGGCTCAGGGATGTCGGCCTCCCGCAGCGGCTCCTTGTACTTGGTGACGACGAACGCTCTCATGGCCTGGTGCTCCTTTTTGCGCCGACTAAATGGTGAGGGTGGCCGGCATCAGCTGGAAAGTGCAGTCCGGCGAGGACGACTTCGCCGTTGTTCGGGAAAAGCGTCGCTCTGGCTGCTTGCAAATAATTGAGTACACTCAATATTGATCACACTCACAACTCTTGTCAAGAGCGATCGTCACGGCGGAGGGCAGTCGCAGTCCAGGTTCGGGAGCATGAGCTAGGGCACGTCCTTCACGCCGCGCGCGCCAGGGGACTCTCTATTTCAGGCGAGTCCCTTGGCGGGCAAGCTGGGCCGCCGTCGTTCACCCGTCGCGTTGACTGGGTCGGGCTGCAACCATCCGGCGGTTGGGTAGCCATGGTCAGGCGAGGGTGGTGAGCCTGAGTGAAGCGACCTTTGCGGTTCCTTTGGTGGTGTACAGCGACACCCCGGTGCTGGAGGGGTCCGGGAAGATCAGTTCGGTGAGGGTGACTTCTCCGTCTTGGGCGAAGATCTCCACAGAGCACTGATCAACGAAGATGCGTAAGGAGTACGCTCCATCCACGGGACCGAGGGGCGCGGTATCAATCGATGCAAAGGCCTCGTGGAACGCCGTGTTTCCTGAGGCCGTTCGGTCCACGAGAAGTCTGCCTTCACCCGGAAGGATGCCGATCCTTGTACCTTCGCTGCCGTTGCCGCGGATCACGAGGCCAAACTCTTCAGCGGAACCGGGCACAAACGTTGCCTCGATGAGTTGCACGGCGGCCCCTCCTGCCAGGGAACGGATGCCGTCGACGTCGAGCTCTGTGTAGGCAACTGTGCGGGTAAGCACTGCGGGGTCAGTCACTGCCTGCTGGGTGAGGCGCGGTTTTCCATCAGATGTGATGAGTGAGACCTCGCGTACAAGCGACATGGGGCTTCGCCACGGGGAGGTTGGAATTTCGTTGCCGTACTGCCAGTTGTTCATCCAGGCCATCATGAGCCGGCGACCGTCCGGAACGTTGCTGAAGGACACAGCCGCGTAGTAGTCCCGGCCCCAGTCGAGCCAAAGATACTCGGCCATGCGTGCCGGATCCTGGTCGCCTTCAGTGACCGTGGTTTCGGACCTGAACGTGACGCCGTCGAAGTCTCCCACGAAGTACTGTCCCGCGGAGCCTCCGTTCGGCCCGCCGGGATTGAGGTTAACGGTCAGCACCCATCTGATCAGGTCCTCGCTCCCGTCAAGTGGCAGCGGAAACAGGTCAGGACATTCCCAGACTCCGCCGGTAGCGTTGGCGGGCCCAAAACTGCTGAGGTAGTCCCAACTCTTGAGGTCATCGGAGCGGTACATCACGACGGTGAAATCCGTTGCCTCGACAGCGACCATGACCCAATAGGCTCCGGCCGCGCCGTTGTAACGGAACACCTTCGGGTCCCGGAATTCGGCCGAGTCCCTGCTCAAGACGGGGTTTCCGTGGTACTTGGACCAGGTGTAGCCGCCGTCTGTGCTCCACGCGAGTGACTGGGCCTGGATCCCGGCGTGCTGTGAGTTCTCCTTGTAGGCACTTGTGTAGATGGCGACCAGGGGTGCTGCAGTTCCGTCACCGAGTCCGCTGGTGTTGTGCTGGTCGTAAACGACGCTGCCGGAGAAGATGTCCTCGTATTCGTCGCAGGCAATAGCGACGGGTTGTTCTGTCCACGTGATGAGGTTCGTGGAGGTGGCGTGCCCCCAGGACATGTTTCCCCAAACATTCCCAAAGGGGTTGTTCTGGTAGTAGAGGTGGTAGGTGCCTTCGTGGAAGATCAGGCCATTGGGGTCATTGAGCCAGGTGTCCTTGCTGGCGTAGTGCATCGCCGGCCGGAAAGCCTCACGTGTGGGCGTGGTTACCGCGGTCATGAATCAAAGTCTCGTTTCATTTCGTCTTCTTGAGGAAGGGTGGGGGGGAGGGGTCGGATCCTGAGTCAGGGGAAGAGGTTCCGGGCTCCGCCAAAGATCTCAGCCATGGTCCAGGCATCGAAGGAGAGCAGCCTCACGGTACCCCCGGCGGTCAGGCTCACGTGCTCACCGGCCAGGGTCGGGTAAACGCGGGCGGTGAGCGGCTTACCGTTGGCGAAAATTTCGACGGCGGACCGGTCCACGAGGACGCGCAGGTGCACCCGGCCGTCGGGCATCGGGAGCGGTCCGGACTTGTCGTCGACATCAACGGTTGGATCGAGGCTGCTCTGAGTCCGGTCGAGGCGGAGTGTGCCTTGGCCGTCGCCTTCAGTGGTCCGGCACAGCTCGATCACTGTTTCCTCCTTGGATTTGCCGAAGACGCCACCGTCGGCCGATCCCAGCACGCCCAGTCGCAGCACAGCACCAGGCTCGAGCTGTACATGCAGTTCGAGGTCCAGCTGGCTGCCGGACACCCCGGTAGCCACAGGTGCCCCGGTTCCCACCAGCTCCTGTCCGGGCAGGTCCACATGGTCCCGGCGCAGCTTCTCGATTTCAGGCACGGGCGCGAAACGGAGGGTTCCGTCTTCGGCCAGGGTGGTGACGCGCGGAAGGCTCATGACGCCCGACCACCCGGCCTCGATCATCGCGGCGTCGCTGCGGCCCTCCTGAAGCCAACCAAACATGATGCGTCGGCCGGACTCATCCTGGAATGACTGCGGCGCATAGAAGAACCGTCCACCGTAGTCGAGCCGATGCAGCCCGGTGGGCTCGAAGGAGTTTTCCGCGTAGCGGCCGGTCCAGTACAGCGGGTGGCGGGTGTCGCCGTTGTCCCATGCGGAAAAGACCAGCACGTCGGGCGTGTCACCAGAAGTAGGAACCGTACCCAGCGAGCCTTCGCCTGCCCGGAACAGGTCGACGCATTCCCACATGGTCCCGGTCCAGTCGGAATCGGCGGGATCGCCCTGTGAGGCGTCGCCGATGAACAGTGGGCCGACGTATTCCCAGGCGCGTAGATCCTCTGACTCGTACAGGAACGCCGTGCCGCCGCGCCCACGAATGCCTGAACCTATCAACTGCCGCCAGGTGGAACCCTCGCGCCACACGCAGTGATCGCGATACGCCGTGATGTCCACCCCGGCCGGCGGGGCTGCGATAACCGGGTTCTGAGGCAATTTGCTCCAGCTCAGCAGGTCTGCGGATCCCACGGCCACGCAGGGCAACTCCTGCTCGCCTAGCCGGCCCGAGTACACCAAGGTGGGCGTGCCGCCGTCGTTCACTAACACCCCCGACCAGCAGCCGTCGGCGTCCGGACCTGCGGAAGGTTCCAGCGCCACCGGCTGGTCCGTCCAGTGGACGAGGTCTGTGCCGGTCGCGTGGCCCCACTGGATGCGGTGGTGGAAGGCGCCTTCGGGGTTGTACTGGTAGAAGAGGTGGTACGTGCCGTTCCATTGGCTCACGCCGTTGGGGTCGTTCAGCCACCCCGCCGGGGAGACGAAATGGAAGCGCGGCCGAAGGGGGTCCGCATCGGCGCGGGCAATCAGTTCGTCCTGGGGAACGGTGCCGAGCGGGTGCGTCGATTCAGTCATGCGGAGGCCTTGTTGTCCGTAGGTTCAGTTGCCAGCGCGTGGCCGCCGGCTCCAGCCTGTGGGCGGTAGAGGTGGCAGCGCACCCAGTGGCGGTTTTCGGGGTCGCCCACGCGGTGGCGAACGGGTTCCTCGGCCGAGCAGGTCTGGTTTGGGTCGCCGTCGAAAGCGCAGCTGGTCGAAGCCATCACAGCCTGGCGCAGCTCGGCCCGGCGGACGGGATCGTAGGAGCCCGCCCGCGCCGGATCCGGGACGGCCGAGACCAGCAGCTGCGTGTACGGGTGGGCCGGGTTGGCCAGGAGATCCAAGGACTCGCCCTCTTCAACGAGCTCTCCCGCGAACATGACGGCCGTCCGGTCCGCCAGGTATCGGGCCGAGGCGAGGTCGTGTGTGATGTAGAGCATGGAGATTCCCTGCTCATCGCGGAGTTTGCGCATTAGGTTCAGCACGCCGATCCGGACCGAAACATCGAGCATGGAGGTGGGTTCGTCGGCGAGGATGACCCGTGGTTCCACGGCAAGGGCCCGGGCAATCGCGACTCGCTGGCGCTGCCCGCCGGAGAGCTCGTGCGGGTAGGAGTTCAGCATGTCGGCCTGCAGGCCCACGGTGGTCATGAGCTCCTCGAGTCGCTGCTGCGTCTCTGTCTCGGAGCTGCCGCCCGTCCGGTGGATCGCTAGCGACCTCCGCAGGAAGTGCTCCACTCTGTGGGCAGGATTCAGCGAGCCGAAGGGATCTTGGAAGACCATCTGCAGTTGGGAGCGGAAGGCTCGCGATGCTTGGAAGCGGTCGCGCTTGAGGACGTCGACGCCGTCGATCAGGATCTCGCCGGAGCTCGGCTTTTCCAGCCGGGCAACGCAGCGGGCCAGGGTGCTCTTACCCGACCCGGACTCTCCCACGAGCGCCACGATTTCGCCGCGGCCAATGGTCAGGTCCACGCCGTGCAGGGCCCGGACGGACTCCCGGGAGAACAAACCACCTATAGGGAAAGACTTTCCTAGTCCGCGGACCTCGAGGGCTGGAGCTTCGGTGTCGGCGGAGGGGCGCTGGGATGACAGTACAGCGTGGCTCATCGTGCGGCTCCTTCCATGATGGCGGTGTCAGGCGCTGAAGCGCCGGCACCGACAGGTGCCACGAAATGGCCGGGTGCCGCTTCGGTGAGGTCCGGGATGTTCCGGAACTTCACGCCGTCGGGCAGTCCGGTCAGCGAAACCCGCGGACCGGTGAGCGGCGGGAACGCACCCATCAGGGCCTGGGTGTAGGGGTGGCGGGGGGTGGCGTAGACGTCCTGGGCTTTCGCGGTCTCCACGATCCGGCCGCCGTACATCACGGCCATGCGGTGCGAGAGCTCCACCATGAGGGACATGTCGTGGGTGATGAAGAGGACGGAGAACCCCAGTTCGCGTTGGAGTTCCTTGATTTGGGCCATGATTTCCTGCTGCACCACCACGTCCAGCGCGGTGGTGGGTTCGTCGAGGATCAACAGGGACGGCTTGAGCGCCACGGCCATGGCAATCACGGCGCGCTGCCGCATGCCGCCCGAGAGCTGGTGCGGGTAGGACTTGAGGCGTGCGGGGTCGATCCTCACCAATTCGAGCAACTCACCGGCACGCCGCAGCGATTCCTTGCGTGAGTAGCCCGCATGAGTGGTGAAAATATCCACGATCTGTTCGCCGATGGTCAGCACCGGGTTGAGCGAGTTCATGGCCGACTGGAACACCATGGCCACGTCCTGCCAGCGGAAGCGCCGCAGCTCCTCCGGGCTCATAGCCAGGACGTCCTTGCCGCCGAAGGAGATGCTGCCGCCGGCGATCTTCGCGGGATCCTTAAGGAGCCGCATGATCGAGTTGGCGATGGTGGACTTCCCACAGCCGGACTCGCCCGCCAGCCCGAACACCTCACCGGTGCCGATGCTGAAGGAAACACGGTCGACGGCGGTGGTGGAGCGGGTGTCGCCGATGTACTTGACGGTGAGGTTCTTGACCTCCAGGACGGGCTCGTGGGAGCCGAAGGAAACTTGGGAGACTGTCACTTGGCGGCGCTCCTTTCGGTAATTTTTGGGGTTTTGATCTTCCGCAACCGCGGATTAGTGACCTCGTCCACGGCGTAGTTGATAAGGGCCAGTGCGAACGCGACCAGCGCGATGCAGACACCCGAGGGAACAAAGACCCACCAGCTGCCGGTCAGCAGGGCGCCCTCGTTGCCGGCCCAGAAGAGGTTGTTGCCCCAGGAGACGGTGCTGACGTCACCCAGGCCAAGGAACTCCAGGCCTGCCTGGGCGCCGATGCCGTAGATCACGCAGGCCAGCAGGGTACCCATGACGATCGAGGCCATGTTCGGCAGGATCTCGCGGAACATGATCCGGCCCGCCCGTTCGCCGGACACCACGGCCGCGGCCACGAAGTCCTTTGAGCGGATGGACAGCGCCTGGGAGCGCAAGACACGTGCCGAACCGGCCCAGCCGGTGACCACGAGGACAAGGATCACGGTGCCCAGGCCCGGCGGCAGGAACGCGGCCAGGATGACAAGGAGCGGCAGTCCGGGCAGGAGCAGGAAGACGTTGGTCACCAGGGACAGTGCTTCGTCAATGAACTTGCCAAAGTACGCCGAGGCCAGGCCCACCAAAATGCCCACGAAGGTGGATGCGAAGCCCACAGTCAACCCGACGAACAGGGAACTGCGGGAGCCGTGGACAGTCAGGGCAAGCACGTCCTGACCTTTGGCCGTGGTGCCGAGCCAGTGCTCGGGAGACGGTTCCAGCGAGGCCATCGCGGTGATCCGCGACGGGTCTCCCGGGAACAGCACGGGGGCCAGCAACGCAAGCGCGATGAACACGAGCATCACGGTCATGCCCAGCAGGGCCTTCTTGTTGGTGATAAGTCCGTGGACGAAACTGCGGTTGGGCTTGCGGGCCGCTGTGGGCTCAGTGGGCTGCTTCAGAATTGCGGTTGTCATGATGGGTCCCTCAGTTGCTGCGCACGCGCGGGTCGAGGCGGACGTAGAGGATGTCCACCAGAAAGTTCGCCAGCAGCACGGCGGCGGTGATGGTCAGGAACAGGCCCTGCATCAGCGGGTAGTCGAGGCCTTGGACTGCATTGAGGAGCTGGTAGCCAACACCGGGATAGGCGAACACCACCTCGGTGAGCAGCGCACCACCCACCACGAAGCCCAGCCCCATGCCGAAGCTCGTGACCGACGGCAGCATGGCATTGCGGGCTGCGTAGCGAAGCATGATGCGGCCCGGGCGGAGTCCCTTGGCTTCAGCCATGGTGATGTAGTCCTCGGAGTTCGTGGCGATCATCGTGTTCCGCATGCCCAGCATCCACCCGCCGATGGAGACCAGCACAATCGTCAAGGCCGGCAACACAAGGTGCGCACCGACGTCGCCGATGAACTCCCAAGTGAACCCGGGCTCCAAACCGTCCGTGAACGCGTGGCGGATCGGGAACCACCCCAGCACCACGCCGAACAGGTACAGCGCACCCATCGCGAGCCAGAAATAGGGGAAGGAACCGATGAACACCAGCACCGGCGGCAGCGCCGAATCGATCGCTCCGCCCCGTCGCCAGGCGGCCAGGATGCCGAGCAGGTTGCCCACGACGGCGGCAATCACCAATGCGGTCCCGCCGAGCAGGAGGGTCCAGCCGATCTGGGACGAAATGACCTCTGTGACCGGGGCGGGGAAGCGGGAAATCGAAATGCCCATGTTGCCCGTGACAATGTTGTGCAGATAGTCGATGTACTGCTCCCAGATGGGACGGTCGTCCACACCGAGCAGCTTACGCAGTGCATCGATCTGTTCGGGCTGCATCTTGCCCTGGGTACGGGCGAACATGCGGGAGACGGGGTCCCCGGGCATGAAGCGCGGCAGCAGGAAGTTCAAGGTGATGGACGCCCAGAAGGCGATCAGGTAGAAACCCAGTCGGCGCAGGATAAAGCGCACGGTTTCCTCCATTCAGGTATTGCGGTAATGGGGAGGGGGCGGCATGCCCGGCGCGGTGATCCGGCGCCGGGCATGCCGGGCTGCCGGGCCTGCGGGGCCCAGCTGTTACTTGCGCGGTTCCAAAGTGGTGAGAATCAGCACCGTGGTAGGAGAACGATCGGAAAGTGTGGCATAAGGGTTGTCCTGCGACGGCCATCCCGTGAAGTGGACGTCCGTGTGGTTGCCCCATTCAGGTCCTGAGAACAGCGGCACCAGCGGGGCGGCGTCGTTGTATTCTTCCTGGAGCTTGTACGCGACGTCCTTCTGCTTGGCTTCATCGCCGGCGGCAACGAAATCCTGCAGGAGCGCATCGGCTTTGGGGTCACCAAAGCGGTGGTAGTTGTCGAACGTCTTGGTGCCGACCGGCTTCACTGTGGCGCTGCCCATGGCATTGTTGAAGTACTTGAACGGGCTGGGATCGTTGGCGCTCCAGACAATGCCGGAGTCAAACGTGCCCTGTTCGTATCCGGCCACCACGGAGGCCCAGTCCGGAGAGTCCACCTTGGCCGTGACTCCCACTGCTTGGAGGTTCTGTGAGATCACGTTGGCTACGGACAGCCAGTCTGAGGAGCTGGCGCCCACGGAGATCTTGAACTCGAAAGGCGTTCCATCCTTCAAGGTGCGCTTGCCGTCGGCCCCCTTGGGGTAGCCGGCTTCGTCCAAGACTTTGTTGGCTTCGTCCACGTTGAGCTTGGTCCAGCTGCAGTTGTCCTTGACGGCCGGGTTCTTCCACTTCTCGTAGTTGCCGGAAAGGCCGGTGCAGTCGGCGGGCTGGGCGTAGCCGCTCATCCCGATTTTGGTCACTTGGTCGCGGTCCACGGCCATGCTGAGCGCCTTGCGCACCTTTGGGTCGTCAAACGGAGCCTTGGTGGTGTTGAGCTGCCAATTGATCATGGCACCCGTGGGCGGGAACCAGTAGTGGCGGTGCTCCTTATCTTTAGAGATGAAAGTCTTCTCGATGTTTGGGATGAACTGGGTGGACCAGTCGACATCCCCGTTGACGCTGGCCAGATTGGCTGCGTCATTGCCGGACATTGCAAGCATCTTGATGCCAGCAATCTTCTGTTTTTCCGGCTGCCAGTAGTTGGGGTTTTTCTTGAGTGCGTAGGACTGAGCCTGGAAGGAATCGACCTCCGTGTAAGGTCCTGTTCCCACGGGCGTGGCGTTGGCGTCCTTCGCCGGGTCGGCGATCGCAGACCAGATGTGCTTGGGCAGAATGGGCAGCTGGCCCACTTCGTAGAGCGCCGGAGACCATGGCTTGTTGAAGGTGAAGGTCACCTTGTTGGTTCCCTCGGCGGTGGCGCCGACGAGGTACTCGTAGCCGCCCTTGAGCTTCTTCTGGAGCTCGAAGGTGTAGGCGACGTCGTCGGCCACGAGCGGCTTGCCATCGGACCACTTCACGCCGTCGCGCAGGGTGAAGGTGATGGATTTGCCGTCAGCAGCAGTCTTCCATTCGGTGGCGAGCCACGGCGTCGTGTCTCCCTTGGCCGGGTTGAAGACCAACAGGGGTTCGTAGATCGCCTGGTTGACCATGGGATTCACCGCCGGCGCAAAGGGATTGAAGTTGCGGTCGAAGGTGCTCATGTCTTCCCGTGGGATGGTGAGCATGGCGTTCGTGTTGTCCGACGTCGAGGAGCTTGTGCCTGACTTGTTGACGGTGGCAGCGCAGCCGGTCAGCAGCATTGCGCCTACCGCCAGTCCGGCCGCTGCAATGCGGGCGGACCTCAGGTATCGGGGTTGTGTCATGATGGTTGTCTCTTTCCTATCTTCATCAGCAAGGTGAAGGGGTGGGCAAGGGTTGCTCTTCGAAACTTGATTTCGCGGTCAGACCGAAGAGCGTTCTAGCAGCGGACAGTCGACCAGTTGCTGGTCGGCAGTGATCGGCTGTCCTGCTGTAAGAGCGGCGAGCGTCTGGACTCCCAGAGCGCCCATTTTTTCGAATGGCAACGCAACCGTGGTCAGCTTTGGCCTGAGGTAGGCCGCAATTAGTTCCTGGTTGTCGAAGCCGATCACGGCGATGTCTCCGGGGATGGTCAGTCCCCGTTCCTTGATGGCGTCGTAAGCGCCCATCGCCATGCGGTCATTGAGGCAGAACAGGGCAGTTGGCCTTTGATTTTTTGGATGGCGGTCCAGGATTTCGCAGGCCGCCTCGTAGCCCCCATCGGCCGTCGCATACCCGGACACCACCAAATCCGGATCCAGTTCCAGCCCGGCGCCGGCGAGTGCTTCGCGTGCACCCTCCAAACGCCCGACAGCTGCGGGGATGCGCGGGTCTAGATTGATGACTCCGATCCTGCTGTGGCCGGCTTGGAGTAGGCGCTCGACGGCAACCCGGCCGCCGGCGCGCTCGTCCGGGACGATCGAGGGCAGCTTCCCGTCCGCGTCGAAACAGTTGATCAGGACCGTGGGCACCTCGTGGGCGCTTTCCGGAACATGTACGCCGCGGTGGAATGTTGCCGCGTACAAAAGTCCTTCCACTCGTTGTTCCAACAGCTTTTCAACGGCTGCGTCTTCCAGGCCCTGGTTGGGTCCTACGGCATCGGCCTGGTCGGAAGGCGCGATAAGCAGGAACCGGCGGTCAAGCCAGGCTTGATCCTGGGCGCCCTTGATGATGTCCACCGCAAACGGGGCCGTCACGATCTCGGTGACGAGTCCATACCAGTCACTGCGCTGGGAAGCCAGTGCGCGTGCTCCGGCATTCGGGCGGTAACCCAATGCCTGCACGGCGTCGTTGATGCGGATGCGCGTTTCCTCAGAAATGCTGGCGTTTTCGCGGTTGCTCAGCACGAACGAGACCGCCGTACGGGAGACACCGGCGTGCTGGGCGACATCACTCATGGTGACACCCCGCTGCCGCGCAGCGGCGGCTTTCTGGGGGGTCGTGGTTTTCGCCATTGAATGCTCCGGTGGTCTTCGTTGATCCTGGGTGTTGTGCCAGGGTTCGCTCTGAGGTGTTCCGCGTTTGCCGTCTCAAGTAACGCGAGTTACCTGCAGCATTGTGAGCTAGGTTACCCGCGTTACTTCGTAGCTGTCAACGGCTTCCACCGGCATGCCAGGCGGCACGACACACATTGAACTTCCCGATGGCGGCTTAGCTGGCCGCCGATTGGCCCAGTGTGTGCGAAGCGGTAGGGCTGGCCTTTGCGGACCCAGTCCCGGTCGCGAGGCAGCCGCAGGCGCCGGCACGCCTGGTCCACCCGCAGCAACGGCGGAAAAGCAAGATGATGTCCCACTAGAGGTTCGAGCGGACGCTAAAGGTATGTGGGGTGGTGCTAAATCAAGTCGTCCTGAATGAAGCCGACATACTCAGGCAAGTGTGCGACACCTGTCGCGCACTGGAAACTGCACTGGCATTAGGCCAAAGTCAACACAGCGGCGCTTCATGCCAACGGAATACCCAGTCAGGTCCTTGCCTTGGCGGGACCAGAGAGCCGTGCCATCCCGACCAGCTCCGCCAGGTACCCGGCACCGTTGCGCTGCGCGAGGTCGTCCAGGACTTCGCGCATGCGGCCCGTCATTTCACTGGGGCCTTCTAATTCCTCGGCGGCGATGCGCGTCAGTGTCAGCGTGGCCAGCCGCGGATCGTCGTAGATCAGTCCCATGGGCCCACGCTACGCAAGGGGTGGATCAGTTGTCAGTGATGGATTCCAGCAGCCACTGCTCCGACAGCGGATCGCGGCGCAGCTCGAAGGTCCGCAGTGCCGACGTTGAGGACCCGAGGCGTACCTGCACGCGCCAGTGTTCGATGTGCACGACGTTCCCGGCACCGACCGGTGCGCTGCGCCGGGTCGCCCACCAGGAGTCCCGGTCGAACCAGTGCACCGGTTCCGCTGCCACGGCCCAGACCCGGCCGTCGTAGCGGACGGCCAGGGGAGTGCCGGTGGCGGTGAACCGGACGTCCACCGGGGCGCCTAGGGTTGTTTCATTCAGTGTTGCTGTCACGGTTGGTCCGCTCTCCCAAGTTTCTGTTCATCATTTCTTCGCGGCGGGTCACCGCGGAGCTCCACACCCATGTCCGGTAGGTCACCGGCCCGTCCTGCCACGTCACTTCGGCTGCCTTGGGTGTCCAGGCGAACACCTCGCCGTCTACCAGCTCGGCGCAGTTCGGGAACCGGATCCACGCCTTCACCGGAATCCCGGGGAAGCCGTTCTTGACCGGGAAGTGCTCGAAATCGAGCTCCTCCACCGTCAGCCCGATCGGGCCGGCCCGGCGGGCGTACCGCGCCTGCAAAGCGCTGGCTTGCTCTGGTCCCATAACACAACCTTAGAACATATATTCGAATAGACGCGCCAGTAAAAAGCGGCCCTCTGAGCCGCCGCTGTTCATTCTGGGGGAGGGGTACGACAAAGAACGGGTTGCACGCCGATGGGAACAGCGTGAGGTTTGCGGCCGCGTTGCCGGCCGGTGCGCCAGCCCGGCAGCACCTCATCCAGCGCCCGTGCCTTGTCGGGTTCGAGGTCGCCGCGGCGTGCCTTTTGGCGCTGGGCGTGCAGCCGGACGCCGAGGTCATGTTCCTCACCGATTACAGCGGCCGTGTGTGGGGCCGGTCCTGCCCGGCCGTCCGGTACCGCACCAGTGCGGCGAGCCGGTCCTGTCATCTGGCCTCATCCGCCACGGCCCGCGGCGACCAGTGCCAGTCCGGCAGTGCGGCGAGCCCGTCACGGTGGGGCGGGTGCGAGTGTCCCGGCCGCGGCGTCCCGGCGGCGCCGCTCCAACCAGGACGCCAGCCTCCGCTCCAAGTGCCACGGACAGGTGATAGCCGACCGTCGCGGCCGGGACCCGGGTAAGCGCGGCGATCCGGGAGCGGGTCAGCCCGCCCCGGTACATCAGCACCCACTCGGCGTTCGGACCGGCAGTACGCCGCCTAGTTGTCACGGCATGGGCGGTCAAGGCGAGGATGAGGGCTGCAGCGCCCGCCGCGAAGCCTGCGGACCGGCCTCAAACCCCTCGGATGCGGGGCCCTGTCTTGCTCGCCGACAGCCAGCAGGCCCGGCCACGGGCTCCGGTTAGATGGGCGGAACGGTCAGCAACAGAGGGGCGACGGCTGCCGAGGCGACGGGGCTTTCTTCACAGTGCAAATAGAGGGTTCCCCCAAATTGGGCGGCCAGGACGGGCTTTCCGCAGGCGAGGCGGATTCTGTCGAGATGTGTGGTGCCCAAGCTCCATCAAGGATGTTTCCAAGATCACCCTGTTAGTCCTTGACCTCAGCGCGACACCACAGCTCGCGCTTCTGAGGCCCCGGTCTCTGGAGAAAATGCTCAACAGGGGGAGGACGATATGTTCCAGAATTTCGATGCCAAACGCGCCACCCGCGCCAAGAGCTCTGGCGGGCGGGACCCGGCGCCCCGGCCCGGGGCGGCCTCAGGGCTGCGCCGTTGGTTGGCGACCGCAGTGTCCACGACCATGCTGGCGGCTGCGCTGGCACCGCTGGGCGTTGCCCCGGTGCAGGCGGCAGTGGCGGGAATGGGTGCGGTAGACCCGCAGAATGGCTTTCCCACCTGGTATTCAGACGGCAACGTCAAACTGCAGCTGTGCTACATGGCTGGTGCCGGGTGCCTCTCCGAGCCCCCGGACGCGGCGAAGCCGGCATCCTATCCGGACAATTTCCCGGAGGAGGCCTTCTGGTTCCAGGCCAGCGCCACAAGCGGGAACCTGCTCTACGAAGCGGCCCTGGAGGGAGCCCACCTCAACGGAGCCGTCGTCCCGGGGGAGCAGATGGGCTTTGGCAGGCTCCGCTTCATCGTGGATAACCTCAAAGCCGGGGCATCGTACAAAATCACACACCCTTACGGCGTTAACACCTTCGTTGCCGCCCCGGACAAAAAAGTCCCCACCCTCGGCCGGATCAAGCAAACCATTGATGCCGGAGTCTGCACTCCCAGCGCCACGACGCCTTGTGACTGGGCGGGGGTCGGCGAAGCTTTCCTCGGTGACTACAAGGCAGGTACCACAGCGAGCTTCCTCAAACAGGTCGGAGCCGCCCCTGGCACCCTGGGTGACATCAACACGGCCCGCCCGGTAACTGGAGCCCCGTCCGGGAACAACTTCGTCACCGTGGAAGGACCCGACGCCGGAGGCCCCGGTGTTGACGTCCTGACCGTCAGTACGTTCACGGTGCAGGGCCTGATCTACGATGGCGCTGATGCCGCTCCGTCCGTTCCCGATCTGACCGCAGCCGGTGACAGCGGCCGGTCCGGCACCGACAACATCACCAACGCCACCACGCCAACGTTCACCGGCACCCTTCCGGGCACCGGTCCGGCCGGTACCACCGTGGAGCTGCTCGTGGACGGGGCCGCGGTAGCGTCAGCCGTCTCGGACGGCACTGCATACTCCCTCTCGCCCGCGTCCCCCATGGCACCGGGGTCCCACAAGATTCAGACACGCACGCCCAACCCCGCCTACACGCTGGATCCGAACGGAATTCCCGTCGACCCCGCCGCACCCCAGTACCTGGTCTCATTGGCACTGACCATCACGGTGGATACGACCGCGCCTTCGACGACCGTCTCCGCACCGTTTCCATCAAACCCCACACTGGACAGCACACCGACGTTGAACTTCACCCGGGAAGCCGGAGCAACGTCCGAATGCCAGCTGATGCCGAGCAACACCTCGTGGGATCCTACCTGCAGCTCCCCCCAAACCTACGATGCCCAGGTCGACGGTAACTACATCTTCAACGTCCGCTCCACCGATGCAGCCGGCAATGTCGGCGCGCCTGCGACATATTCGTGGCGCATCGGCCCGGCAGACACGGTGGCGCCCACCGTCACAGGGCGTGCGCCTGCCGACGCCGCCCTGAATGTGAGCACCACAGCCACCGTCACAGCCACCCTCAGCGAAGACGTCCAGGGCGTCAGCAACACCACGATGACCCTCCAGGACGCTTCCGGCACCCCGGTAGCGGCCGACGTCTCCCGCAACGGAGCCACAAATCAGTGGATCCTGGACCCGACAGCGAACCTTGCCGCAGGCACCACGTACACGGTCACGCTCACCGGCGGCCCGGCCGCCATCAGGGACGCCACGAATAACCAGCTCACGACCACCAGCTGGACGTTCACCACCGCGCCCCCGCCCGACACCACCGCGCCCACCGCCACATGGACACCATCAACGGCGGCCACCAACGTCGGCACCACGGGCAACGTCACCGCCACCTTCAGCGAAGCCGTCCAGGGCGTCAGCGCCGCGACCTTCACCCTGAAGGACGCTGCAGGAACCGCCATCCCCGCCGCGGTCACCTACGACTCCGCAACCCGCGTGGCAACTCTTGACCCGGCTGCCAGCCTCACGGCCAACAACACCTACACAGCCGCGCTGGCCGGCGGGGCCTCCGGAATCCGCGACGCCGCCAACAATGCGCTGGTGACATCAACCTGGACCTTCACCACTGCCCCACCGCCCGACACGGCCGCACCCACCCTGACAACACGGGCACCGGCCCCGGCGGAGACCACCGTCAGCACCACCGCCAACATCACCGCCACGTTCAACGAAGCAGTCCAGAGTGTCAGCGGCACCACATTCACCTTGAAGAACGCCGCCGGAACAGCCGTAGCTGCCGCGGTCACCCGCAACGGAACCACGAACCAGTGGATTCTTGACCCGACCGCGGCCCTGGTCCCGGACACGAAATACACCGCCGCCCTGACCGGCAGCGCCTCGGCCATCAGGGACGGAGCCAACAACCCGTTGGCAACAACCAGTTGGACCTTCATCACCGGTCCGGCACCCACCATCACCACCCGCACCCCCGGAACAGGAGCCTTCGCCGCGTCCACCACGGCCAACATCACCGCTACCTTCAGCGAAAACGTGACCGGTGTCAGCGGCACCACATTCACGCTGAAGAACGCGGCAGGAACGGCAATAGCGGCAGTAGTCTCCTACAACGCCACGACCCGGGTCGCGACCCTTAACCCGTCAGCCAACCTCGCTGCCGATGCCAAATACACCGCTACCCTGACCGGCGGTACCGCCGCGATCCGCGATACGGCCGGCAACCCGGCTGCAACCTCAAGCTGGACCTTCACCACCGGTCCAGCCCCCACCATCACCAGCCGCACCGCCGCCTCCGGCGCGACCGGCGTTTCCCGCACGGCAAACATCACCGCCACCTTCAGTGAAAACGTCGCCGGTCTCAGCGGCACCACGTTCACCCTGAAGAACGGCACCACCTCCATCACCGCGGTCGTGACTTACAACGCCACCACCCGGGTAGCCACGCTCAACCCCTCAGCGACCCTGGCGGCAAGTACCCGGTACACCGCCGCGCTGACCGGCGGGGCCGCAGCAATCCGGGACGCCGGTGGTAACCCACTGGCCAGCACAACCTGGACCTTCACCACCGGGAGGTAACGGACGACTGCACGCCTGCAACACAAAGTGCCGGGCCCCTGAACATCAACAAGCCGGTTCAGGGGCCCGGCCCTGTTTACGATGCATTCTGGACCGCATCTCACACTCGGCGAATGTGAGCTTCAGGAGAACACCCCGAAGGCGCCGGAACCGGGAGACGACAGCGGTGGCCACGGCGGTCATGGCAGTGACGACTGAACCAAGCCACACCACTTGAGTACGCCGCGACCCAAGGTTTCGTCCAGTTCTACGGGCACCCTGTCCATCAGAACCTTGCGGCCGCGATTAATGACGCCGACCGAGCTTCGGTGGATTTCCGAGGAAGGCGGTCTAGCCTGTCTCTAGGCTCACTGCGGCTCAGCCGTGGCGGTTCCTATCGCTGGGAAGCCCGCCCCCGCATCCACTTTGGATGCGGGGGCTTTCCGCTTTCACTCCGACGTTCCGTGGGCAGTCGCCTGCAAAGGTATCCAGCAAAGTGCCCTTTGCGGGGTTCGCTAACGGGTGTCTCCGGATTTGGGCTTTCGGTCCAGCACGAGGGCGACAGCGATCCCGAACGTCCAGACGTCCTTTGCCAAGGCGGTTCCCTGCTGGCTGGGACGGATGCCATCTGCCTGGGTCATGTGCGGTATCTGGTGCAGCGAGGCCGGGGGAGCTGATTCAGCTCATGACGTGAAGACGAGGGGGCCAAGGCTTGCAGCACCGAGGATCACCAGGTCCGGGCGGTGACGGAGGGAGTCCCGCCCGGACCCGGGATCTGACCGTGGTTCCTGAGGATACAGACGGCCAGGGCTCCATGGTGGCTGCGTCGCCTTGGGAAAAGCCGTCAAACCTGGGAGCGCGTTCTCCATAGTCGTTGTTGTACCAAGGTCCTGAAAATATCTCACCCTGGCTGGCCCTCGGCGGTTAGGGGGCCACCTTGAGCGGGCCCCCGATTCAGGTACATAGGGTCGACACGGGATTCTGCAAGGTCGCGGTGTCAGGCTGTGTCATCTGGCTGGGGAGTTAGACCTCAGACTCGTTCCGGTCAGTGCGCCGGGCCTGGCAGCGCACGCCTCGCGTCATGCCAGCCCGGCGGCCAACTCCCGCTCCAGGACGTGATTGCCGCGCAATGAGCGCGTCACCGGAGTGGCATCACGGAATGGACGGCGAAAATGCCCACCACCAGCAATGCCGCGTGGGACGCACGACTGGAAACGTTCAAGGGCAGGGACACCGCCCCATACATTGAGTCGGTGATGGCAGCGGCCCGCCGCTGTGCTGCGTGCTGGCTCCCTTTTGGTCCCGGCGCTGCCCTGGCCCTTACGGTGGAAATCAGCGAAGGCTGCGATACGGAGGGCACGGTGTCCCTTACCTTCGATCCTGCCGTCTATCACCTGCAGTGCCAGCAACCCGGGCTGAACGTGAGCCAGGCGACCGAGTGCATCGGGGATGACCTGACCTCCGTTGGTGCCCGGCTGGCCCTCAACTGGGGCGGGACCGGGCAGACGAAAATTCCCGTGCTGGCCTACACACTGGTGCCCAGCCTGGTCTTCGGTGCCCGGGAGGTGAGATGACATCCGCTCTGGTTTCAGCACTGCTCAACCACGGGTTCCAAATGGCCCTGAGCGACAGTTATAGCGAGATCGCGTCGCAGGCTGTCCCGGCGCGGGACACGTGCACCTGCACCGTTGACGGCGGTGGAGCGATCGAACTGCGCGTGGACGGTGCGCTGATGCATTCCCAGCAGCTGGACCGAACAGACCCCGGCGACGTCATATGGCACGAAGGAGCCAGAGCAGGGCAGGTCCTGGTCATCAGTTGTGACAACCTCCGATTCACGGACACAGGTCTGGAACTGGGCGCTGCGGCACGCTTGGGCACGCTGGTCACCGGAGCCGTCCCCGTGCTCGTGACGCCAAATGATGAGCAGCGTCCATTCCGCAGTTCCCGGCAGGCGAAAGGGCAGGACCAGTGATCCTTCTCGAACGTCCTCCCATGACCAAGCCCAATCGCAAGCGTGCTGCCCCGTCCGAAAGGCACCTTCCCGCCTCAGATACTCTGCCGGCACGGTTCATGCAGGGCGGGCTTCTACAGTTCCAGCTCAAGCGCTTGATAGGCGAGCTCCTGGCCCAAAGCGACCTCAATCCCGACATGCGGGCGTCACTGCTGCGACATTTGGCCATAACCCCCGACCACCCGGAGCTGGTTCTGCTGGCCCATCTGCGCGACATCCAGGATCCAAACGATCTGCCACCCTATTAGGTCAGGGTGCAGACAATTGGCTCCGAAGAATGATAAGGGGTTCTCGGAGCGCCTGGTCTTCAGGCGTTCCAGGCTCTTGCGAACCCTCCCCTTGCCTGCGGGGCTTCGGCGATCGAACAGCTGCTCCATGAACGTATGCGCAACCACGGTTAGCTCGAGGATGAAGTCAACGATCATGCGAGTCCCGTCTTTGGCCAAGAATCTGAAGCACTGGTGAGGCCAGCCTGTCCCAGCTTCCGTATACCGAGCACGATTTATTGCGAGCTGAAGATCCCCCAACTGCAGCCAGACTAACCCAATGGCAGCGTCCCACTTCTTGGAAGTGAGAGAGAGTCGTTCTTTTCGGCTGACCTGGGACTCGTATTTCCAGGAGGCGAGCACGATCATGGGGTTATGGACGAACGCGCCACGCGGCTCAAGGCGGTGAAGGCGTTCCACACGTTTGCGTGGTTCACCGTCGAGGCCTGCATGCTCTATGTCCTGTACTCCGGCATCCGGCGACAGTCGGACCGGAGGGCCGGGACCGCGGCAGCGGTCGTGGCCCTCGAGACATTAGTCTTTGCCGGTAACGGATTTCACTGCCCACTTACCGCGGTCGCGCGAAACCTCGGAGACAGTAAGGGCTCTGTCACTGACATCTACCTTCCAAAATGGCTCGCGCGAAATCTCCCGGCCATTCACGTCCCGCTAATCATCGTTGCGGTGGTCCTTCACTGGCGGAACCTCTCGGCCCGAAGACGCGCTGACGAGTAACCGGACCGTCGCCTTCCTGCAACCTTCATAGGCCGACGGTGTGGGCCTTGGGCGGGTCTCAACAAACGACCCTTTGTTGGGACCGGACCGGCCCGAACAGCGGGAGCTGGCCGCTGTGGATTTGATCGCTGTTTGGCGGCCTTCTGTGATCAGTTCGTGGCGGCTGCAGGGGTCGGTTGCGATATTCGTTTAAGAAAGTGGCCGTACAGACCGTTTGAAATTCTCTTACGCGTCGAAGTGCGTCCTGACGCTCGGGTCGTGGGAAAGCGAAGTGACTACTGATGCGGCGATGTCCCGGAGTTTGACGTTCCGGGTGCTGGAAGCGATCTTCAGGATCCTCATGGCCGACTCCTGGCTGCAGCGGTTCTGCGCCATGATGGCACCGCATGCCAGATCGATGGTGGTCCGGGATTCCATAGCAGCTGTGAGGTGGGCTTTCGCTCCGCCAGCTGGCTGATTCGCACGGCCAGGCGCAGTGCTTTGGAGGCATGGTATGAATACGTTTCGACCATGCTGATGTCGTCACCGCTGAAGCCGTGGGACCGGGTGGAGTACAGGTTGAGACCCGCTTCCGCTTCCCCCGCAAGGACGAGCGGGACGGAGAGGCTGGATCCTACTCCTGCCTCCAGTGCTGCGGCAGTGAAGGCGGGCCAACCGTCGTCGTCGGTCAAATCGGATACATGCACAACGACCTGCTGGCGGATCGATGACAGGCACGTGGATAACCGTGATTCCGTCAACCTGAGGGGTGCCAGCTTCCGCGAAGCGGCTGGGCTGGTAGGGGCGAAGTTCAGGACAGCTTGGCCTGCCGAGGTACGAAGGTGATGACGCCAGCTGCATGAGAAAGCATGACGCGGCTGCCGCGTCATGCAGGTCCGGCAGGTACTTTTCCTGTTATTCGATCTTGCGGCGGTAGAAGTGATGGGCGGCTTGTCTTGTGATCCCCAGTGCTTCGCCGATCTGGGCCCACGTCGCGCCACCTTCACGGGCGGATTTGATGACGTGCCAGCGCCTGGCCGTGAGCAGTTCGACGGCCTTAGCGTTCGCACGCAGCGCCTCCAGCGCTGCGACCTCCGATACCTCCGCAAGGAACTGTGCTGCGGCCGTCCGCGCCTGGCCGCTGCCGGTGGCAGAGATTTCGCGCCAGGTCTCGCCGCGGTTGAAGTCTTCCCAGACTTTGAGCAACTCGTGGATATCACCGCTGCTGAGTGCTTGCTCGACCGACCCCGCATCACCATCCATGACGTCAATCTAGTTGACGCAACCGACGGGTCAAGAGAAGCGCTTCAGCGCGGAGCATACCGAGCCACGGGCTGGCCCTATGTTGACGTCATGACGCCCGGTCTCGGATTTCATGCACACGACCAAGACCCACTTGGGCGGCGCTCCAACCGGCAGGCTCGCAATCAGATGCGGGAGTCTCTCGTCTAGAGACGGCCGGCACCGAACGCTGATAATGGATATTCCGTACACCTGCCTCCGGCCGTGGGAAAACTCGTGCTCGCTGATCACTCGGCCGCGGAATTGGTGGCCTTGATCCGTCCATGGTTGGGTCAGTTCAGGTTATCCACGGCTGAGAATTGGGAGCCGGTGGGGTAGCTCCCTGGCAGCGGCTCCAGTACGTGGCGGCATACGTGCTGGTCAGCTGCCGCCCGAGCAAACAAGTAGTGGGCAGTGCCGAAAAACGAGTACTTAGTGATGGTGCACTCTGATGGAATGTGTGAGTAGGTTAAGTAATCAAAGGTCCTCTAGTCGTAGAGGCATAATCGCGGCAAGGCAAGAGGAGAACTGTAAGCGGACTTTTCAATAGTGGAATCCGCGCTCACTCTTCATTCACACATGCATGCCGCACGCTGAAGTGGCGGCCAGAATAGGCAAAAGCAAAAACCAACTAAGCCATTCGGGTGTCCGTCCCGTTGGATTTTCCGGGCCCGCGTGAATTGTGCGCGAGAAGAAATTGCACGTGTTACCGGAAATCGCGCATCCACACGACTTAAGGAGTCCTCGTAAAGGATTCGGGCACCAGCAACAAAGGTCTTTTCAGCATTGCTCGGCAGGACCACGACAAGGGTGGGGGCGACAACGGGCACCGGTACGGCTAGTACCGAATAGCCGACCAAGAACGGAAAGGCCTGATGCCGCGGGCCGTTCTCACCACCGTTCCCGCAGAATCAACTAAGGTAAACGGCCCCCCTGTGCGCCTGCGGAGGCCGCTTCTGCCGTGCCCGCACCAGCGCTTATCACCCTCATGGCGTGGCAGATGGGCAGGCAAAGGGCTACATCACGGGGCGTGTCCCGCCGGGCCTGGGCTCCAAATGCCGTCTTTTTCATGGCGCCTCTCCTTTTGCGGGCCGCGAAACCACAGGATCACCGGATCGCATGAGTGCAGCGTCGGGAAAACAGCGGAATTCGCTTGAGGCCGGGCAAAGAAATTCACCGCGAACTGGTGCTCGCACCGGAAGTCAGGCGTACGATAATGAAATACCGGATCCAAGGGAATGAGCCTTGAAAACGAATCCGGCTTCCAGGTCTCCCGCAGCTTACGGGAGACCTTTTTTAATTTCGCGGCAAATGGCTGACACAGCCTGCCAACGCAACGGGATCGGCCAACGCTGGCCGCCCTAAAAATATTTGCAGAAAAATGCAGGAGCAAGAAATGACCACAACTCCAACGATCCGTAGCCGCCATTCCTTCTCGACGCGGTTCGCGATGATCTCTACAGTTTCCCTGGGACTGCTCGCCGGCCCCATCGCCATCGCGGCGCCAGCCTCCGCAATGGGCGATAATTCGAGAAAAGCAGATTGCACCGTCACAGCGCTCGACCCGTACGCAAAGGACCATGGGCGGAACGCCTTCATTGACAACCATGGCAACAAGGGCGGCGACCGCAACAAGTCGGTGCGGGTTGCCTTCGCGTTCAAGATCCGCTGCGACAAGGATGCCGATGTTCGTTACAACCAGAAGATGTTCCAGAAGCATGGCCACCGTGACATCGAGAAAATCGGGGACGCCTGGGACACCGTGTCGGTGTCCGGACACCACGAGAAAATCGTGAACGTCGAGCGCGTAACGGCTGACCGGGGCGACCGCTTTGTCAAGGCCTTCCACGCAGTTTGGATCCGTGTGGAAGACAACAACAGGGGCCACGGCGACCACAGGAACAGCTCGAGCGATTTTGACCGTAGCAACACGGTCACCATCTGGGTTTCGAACAACCACAGGTAACTCTCCGAGGGCTTAGCCACTGACTGCCTTAGCGACTGGGAGGACGACGGCGGCACGCAAGTGCCGCCGTCGTCCTCTGTTCCCAAACCACTTGCGTAACGGGCTTGTATCTCTTAAGTACCCCCTGTTGAGGTGGGGTGGTTGTCGTTTACGTTGGGAGGGCGGGGGTGGTTCCGGTTTCCGGCTGGGCGTCATGGCCCGTGAAAGAGATCGTCGCCCCCGGCCTGTCTTCCAAGCAGACCCGACTGAGGGAGTTGGTGGGCCGGAAGAGAGTGGGTGCGCAGCAGCGTTTTTCATTCCGGGGTGACACCGGATGACTGACAAGCGCGGGAGCTGTATCCGACGCTTCCTCAGCAGTTGCGGGCGTGTGAGGGAGGTCTGCCGCGGACGCGGGTATGAGCGCATGCCGGATCAGAGTCAACAGCCCTGGCCGTGCTGGCCCTGCCCACCCGATGCATTGCTTCGTCCCTGTCCTCTGAATCCTCAATCATCTGGAAGACCTCGTCGCGCCGATTCATCGCCTGTACCAGGGCATGGACGATCATCAATTCTTGCCTTATCTGCCGCTCATCGTCATCCATGCGGCGATACTTGCACGACGGAAGTCATGGCAGCAGGACAGGCGATGGCCCAGCGATTGACAATGTGTAGTGAAGTATCCGTCCCACTTCGGCTCAAAACACAAAGTTCCCGGCAGCGCATGTGCGGCCGGGAACCTGTTCACGGCCTTGGCTCACGCCAGTGGAACTGCCGGGACAAGCCCGGCGGGGATCCCGCTGGCCGAACCTGACATAAGCGGTAAAGCGAAGCAGGCTCTTCGGAGCAATAGGCCTAGTAGAACGAAATGAGCTCTACGAGTTCCCCGACGCGCTCTTCGGGGTAGTTCCGCGCGATGTCTGCCTGCGTGAGAATGCCGACCAGGTCATGGCCGTCGATGACCGGCAGTCGGCGGACTTGGTGCTCTCCCATGGTCCTGATCGCTTCTTCGATCGAGTCATCCGCGCCAATGGTCACCGGCTTGCCCTGACCAAAATCCCCGGCCTTTGCCGTGCGCGGGTCGCCTCCCTCGGCGAAGCATTTGATGACGATGTCCCGGTCGGTGATCATGCCCTTGAGCCTGTTGTCCTCCCCGCAGATCGGCAGTGCGCCGACGTCGAGGTCTTTCATTTTCCGGGCCGCCGCTTCGAGGGTTTCGTTTTCGCCGATACATTCAACGCCGCCGGTCATGATTTCACGTGCTGTAGGCATGGCGCTCTCCTTAGGTTGGTTCGCTCGGGAATTCAGGCCGCGCCAGTCGTGCCGGTGTTGGCGCGGCAGACACATCACGGTCACGGCTTAATGCTAAGTATGCTGACCGTTGGCGTCCAGACCTCGCGGTACGGCGATTTAGCCTGTCGAAATTTTCTAGGAGAGCGACTCCAGCAGCGTGGTGCAGGCGGCTTCGCAGCGGCGGCAGGCCTCGGCACAGATTCTGCAGTGTTCATGCATCTGGGCGTGCTTTTCGCACTCCGCAGCGCATGCGGCACAGGCGGTCCGGCAGGCCTCGAGCATGGACCGGACGATGGCGGAACTGTCGCCGGTCTGCCGGGTCAGGACGGTGCCGGTTACGGCGCAGATGTCCGCGCAGTCCAGGTCGGTCCGGATGCACCTGGCGAGATCAGCGACCTTCTCTTCGGCCAGGCAGGAATCGGCGCAGGCGATACAGGTCTGGGCACATTCGAAGCAGGCGGCAATGCACGCGGCCAGCTTCTCCTTGTCCTCAGTTCCGGTGCCCCCCGGATGGGCATTGAGCATCGCGGTGATGTGGTGCGTCATGGTCTGCTCCTGTCGGTGGAATCTGCGCCTGCCACTTATGACGCCACCCTAGCCCCGCCCGGTTCTGCTGTCTGCCCTGCTCCGGTTCGGGCGGGGATGCGTGGGTACAGCGTTGAGGTCAGCCGTCGTCTCTTGTCGGTCGTGGTGGTGCCGCTGCCGGATCCGCTGCCGCAGCCGGCCAGGGTGATTGCCGCAGCGATGGCGACGGGTTCAGTTTGACGCGGCGCAGCAGCTGGGCGTTGAGGGCGACGACGATGGTGGACACTGACATGAGCACGGCACCGGCCGCGGGGGAGACCGTGACGCCGGCGAAGGCCAGCACCCCTGCTGCCAGCGGGACGGAGATGACGTTGTAGCCTGTGGCCCAGACTAGGTTCTGCCACATCTTGCGGCCGTCCCCGACCATCGCCACCTTGAAACCCCGGCCCTGCAGTTCGCTGACCTTCTTGTCCTTGTCGGCCGGCAGCACCTCGGCGAAGACCTCATCGATGTTCAGCTCGTCCGCGACGGCCTGCGCAACTTGCCGGGCGTCGCCGGTGATCATGGCCACCTGGTTGCCACGGTCCTGCAGGGCCGCGACGGCCTGCCGGGATTCGGTTCGGGCGGCGTCTTCGAGGCTGATGGCGCCCAATATCTTTCCGGCGGCAACGGTGAGGCCGAACATCGCCAGGACGAACGGTCCCTGGTCCGGAAGCCAGCGGAGGCACACCGCGCTCGCGGCGGATGGGCTCCGGGAAGACGTCCGTGGTGTAGGCCTCCACCGCAATGCCGCCGGCCAGGAGCGCCAGGGAGGTGCGGATCCACGCCAGGAACGTGCGCTCGTTGGCCAGGGTGAACCGCGGGTCAGGCTCGGCGCCGCCGGGCAGGAGCCTTTTGGGGGAACCGGCTGCGGCGGGAGCCGGGGCCGGGCGGGGGAAGCGCGGTGGACGGCACGGTCACGGTCTAGCCAGTGCTGTTGTTTACAGGTCCGTGAAATTATTGTCACAGACGCGTAAATGCGGCTCACCCGCGCTTAAGATGCATCCGAGGCAGGAAGTCCAGCCAGCGGCCAGCAGCCCGGAACCAGAGGAGTGCCCATTGGACAATACCCGGTTCCCCTACGACGATGACACCTGGCCGGACGACCGGCCCGGCTCCGAGGCCCCGCTGGTGCGGAAACAGGCCTACGAGATTATCGAGGCAGTCCTGGCCGGCACTGATCCGGAAGGAGCCGAGGTCCGGGAGCGGCTGAGGGAGCATGTGGCGGCGCATCCCGGAAATCCGGAAGCAGCACTCCATGAGCACCTGGTGTTCACCCGCTCCCTGGCCCGGCAAGCCAACAACCGACAAGCCAACAACAGGCCAAATCCCAACAGGCAGGATGTGCATCGGCCTGCGGCCGGGGAACAGATCAGTGTTCCCGGCCGCGGACAGGCGGCCATCGAGGCGATCCTGCATGGCGGCATGCTCGTCACGGCGTTCCAGCCGGTCCATGATCTCGGCCGCGGTGGAGTCATCGGGGCGGAGGCCCTGACACGGTTCTTGTGGGAGGAAGACGGCAGCGGTGCAGGTTCCTGGTTCAAGAACGCCGCCGCCGTCGGGTTGGGCGCGGATCTGGAGTTCTCAGCGCTGCAGGCGGCTGTGGCCGCCGCGCAGGATCTCCCACACCATCTGGTAGTCGCCTTGAATCTCTCCCCGGCCGTATGCCTGGATCCCCGGCTGCCCGGATTCCTGGAACGCGCGCCTTTGGGACCGTCCCGGATCATGCTGGAACTCACCGAGCCGCTCCAGTCGGGCCAACTGGGCCCCCTGCTGGACATCCTGACGCCGCTGCGCAATTCCGGCATGGGGCTGGCGGTCGATGAGGCGGGCACGGACGCTGCCTCCATGCGCCACATCCGTTCCCTTCGGCCGGACCTCATCAAGATCGGCCGCGACCTGGTTGCAGGGATCGACGCCGATCCAAGCCGCCAGTACCTGGTGGCCGACCTTGTCGAATTCGGTCGGCAGACCGGGGCGGCGCTGGCCGCCGTCGGAATCGAAACCGCCGCCGAACTTGCGGTCCTGACGCGGCTGGCAGTGGCGGCCGGCCAAGGCCACTTCCTGGGAAGGCCCACGATTGACGTCAAGGAATGGGCCATCTGGGCCGATCCCGCCACGGCAGTCCAATACCGCCACGGGCGGCACACGGCCGGATGGCCACCGCAGCCGGACGGGCACTGATTCCCGGTCTAGTAGAAGCGCATGAATGATGGCGCGCGGGGTGGACCCGGCCGGTCCAGGGCTTTCGGCGGATCCGGTGGATGCCGGGGTTTCGGCGGTGTTGCCGGAGGCTTCGACGGGATGGGAAGGCATGGGTAGTCGTAGTCGAAACGTCCCGCGGTGAACTGCGTCAGGGCAACGGTTCCGCCGGATGTGAGGGGCGGAGAGGAACAGTAGGCCCGGGCAGAGGCTCTGGAGGTTGCCCCGGCGATCCAGCTGTTGAGTTTGTTCAGGTTGCTGCCGGGACCAACGGTGCCGGCAATTTCGCGGAACTGGTACGTGGTGGAATAGATGCCAACTTCTGCTCCGATGCTCTGCAGGTATGCGGTCATGCCCTCCAAATCTGCGGCGTTGGCTGCACGGTCGGGTGACCAGCTGTTCCCGGTTTCCACATCCAACCACCAGATATGGTGTGCGGCATCGCTGACGCCGCGGTGGTTGACGTCGTCGTAGGCCATGGCATACCCGAACATGTACGCACAAGCCGCGGTGTCGGTGCCGTCGCACTCCCCGTAGGGGTTTCTGACGTTGGCTCCCCGATAGGCGTTTGATCTGGGCCACCAGTGGGCTGTGGCTCCGGGATTGGCTGTATTGACATACAGTGCCACGGGGGTCCCCTTCGCCGGACCCGAAAAGCGGGCTGCCCAGGCCAGCTGCGCGGCCAGGCAGGGATTCGTGGTATGCGGCCGTCCGCCGTTTACGCCGATGACGGCGAACCCCTTAGGTTCAGGAAGATCGCTGCCGCACTGGGGCCAGGAGATGTCGTAGCCCAGCACGGCGTGGTCAGGCGGCGGGGAACCCCCTGCGCCTGCCGCTGGGACCTGGGCAACCTGCCAAGCGAACAAGAGACAGGCAACGACGAGGGTTCGTCCGGCTTTCATTGGGGCCCCGGTAGTCGTGCGGTCAGAACCGCAATAGTCCCTGGGCCGCGAAGCGCTCGACCCCCGAGGACGGGCCCGGCCGCGGCCCAGGACGTTGCCAGGCCCTTGATATGGACCGCGCGGTAAAGGTCCGTGAGCCCGAGAAGATTCATTGGTGCCAGCCTCCAAAGGGCCCAGACCGGAATGACACCTCCGATGCTAAGCAGGGCAGCGTGGGAAAACCTTGCGATGGGCGCTCTGCTTGCGTGCGGTGCCAGCTCCTTGATCAGCTGGATTCCGCGGGCACGCGCTGCAGGATCAACGGGCACCAGTGCCGGATCGGCCAGCAGAACGGTGTCGCCGAACGACAGCTCCCCCATGAGGAATTCCCCCGGCGTCCGCTCGTCCTCCGGAACGGGAGTGAACCCGGACTCGAACAGGGAGTGATGGTCCCAGATCTGGTTCTTCAGCCACCCCGAGCTGAAGGGTCAGGACGGCGCCGGATACACGCCCAGCGCTTGCCGGGCCGCCGCGGTCCAGGGCGGGCGCCATTGACATCCCGGATGACCGGGTCTATTGCTTGGCGTGTCCAGCTCAATCCGGATCATCCAAGGAGCAGTTATGAACGCCGCACCGTACGGAATCGTGCACTTCTTTGCAGGGGGTACCAAGGAGCAGTACGACGCCTCAATCGCCGCTGTTCACCCCGGCGAGGGGCTGCTGCCCGACGGCCAGATCTTCCATGCGGCCGGCGCCTCTGCCGGTGGTTGGACCATCATGGCCGTCCATGAGTCGAAGGAGAGCTGGGAGAAATTCCGCGACGGCATCCTCATGCCCCGGATGCAGCAGGGCATCGAGGGCGGGTTCGCGGCCCCTCCCGAAGAGACCGCCATCGATCTGTACAAGGTCATGCCCTAGCGATCCGAAAGGACACTGCGATGGCCGCCATAGTCAACTACTTCGAGATCGGTTCGCCCGACCCGGATGCCGCACGGAACTTTTACGGCTCACTATTCGAATGGACCTTTGGGGAACCCTCGCCGGCCAGCTATCGGATGGTGAACGGCGACAAGGGCGGTCTGTGGGACACCACCTCGCTGGGCGGAAACGCTTGGGCCATCTTCTATGTGCAGGTGGACGATGTGAAGGCGGCGATCGCCGAGGCCGAGTCCCTCGGTGCGAGCGTCGCCGTCCCCTTCGTAGACAATGGAGCCATTGAGTTCGCGCACCTCCTCGACCCGCAGGGCAACCGCTTCGGCGTGTGGCGGCCGAAACAGTCGGCCTAAGCCGGGTTCTGCCGCCAGTGGCTATTCCGGCAGTTCCATCTGGAAGCCGCAGTCGCACCTGAGGACCGGGTGGCGAGGTAAACATCCAGGGTGTCCCCATCCGTGCTTCCGGTGGACAGGGGAGCGGAGAGCCGCCGGAGTTCCGACCCGGCTTTCCGCATCGGCTGTCCACAGTGGATGTAGTGTCCGCCGAAGATCAGCACGTCCCCTGTCTGGTCGGCACGGGCCAGGACCATCGATAGATCCGCGGCCTGGGCGGGATGCTCACTCAAGAGCCCGCATCGGCTGCAGGTGTAGGCGACGAGGACGATCTCCGGCGGCGAGTGTTGCAGCCCGGTGACGGACCTGATGGTGAGATGGCGGTCGGTGCCGCAGTGTCCGCACATCACCGGGGGCACACGGTGCCGGCCGGTTCCGTCCTGGCGGAAGCCATGGAAACCCGGTGCCATGATCAGAGGGCGAACGGGTAGCTGGAGAGGATGTAGTCCGCTGCGGCGCGTCCCTTCATCCTCAGTCTGCCCTTGCGGACATTCACCCCGCACAGGCGCATTCGTGCCCTGAAGACGGCGGGGCGTTTGGGTTTCACGCCCTGGAGCAGGCACCAGCTTGTATACAGCCCGTACAGGCAGTCCGGCCCCAGGGGGCTGTCGGTGTCTGCGGCGGGGGTGGTGGCATCATGAAGGAACTGCTGGAAATGGGAGGTGGCCACGTGAGGCTCTTTCCTCGGGGGTGCACGACGTCCGCCGTGAGGCTGCAGCGGGTCTCCCCCGGCGGTGCACGATGCCGGAGGAGGTGCCTGCGGAAACTTCAGCCACGCAGAAACCCTGCTTTGAAAAATACTCCTGTTCTCCGGACCTGTACATGGTTCGGGCAGGGCAGCACTTGTGTTGCTTGACGCCCTTCGCCGCTTCCGCATATCCTGAACGAACGGTCGGTAAATAATCCGAGTACGGACGTGAATGCATAGGAGCAACCATGGCAGCGCAGAATCTGCAGTCAGTGCCTGACCAGCCGGCAGCCCCCCAGGAAGCGAAGGCCCAGGACCAGCTGGAGGCCGACGGCCAGGCGTATTTTGACCGCGTCATGGCCGACGACTCCCGCATTGAGCCCAAAGACTGGATGCCGGCCGCCTACCGCAAGACACTCCTGCGCCAGATCTCGCAGCACGCGCACTCGGAGATCATCGGCATGCAGCCCGAGGCCAACTGGATCTCCCGCGCCCCCAGCCTGAAGCGCAAGGCCATCCTCATGGCCAAGGTCCAGGACGAGGCCGGCCACGGGCTCTACCTCTACTCCGCCGCCGAAACCCTGGGCCAGTCCCGCGACCAGATGATGGACGACCTCATCGCCGGCAAGGCCCGCTACTCCTCGATCTTCAACTACCCGGCCCTCACCTGGGCGGACATGGGTGCCATCGGCTGGCTCGTCGACGGCGCCGCAATCTGCAACCAGGTGCCGCTCTGCCGCGCGTCGTACGGCCCCTACGGCCGGGCCATGGTCCGAATCTGCAAGGAAGAATCCTTCCACCAGCGCCAAGGCTTCGAGATCCTGCTGGAACTCTCCAACGGAACGCCCGCGCAGAAGCAGATGGCCCAGGACGCCGTGAACCGCTGGTACGCCCCGGCCCTGATGATGTTCGGCCCGCCGGACGACGATTCCCCCAACTCCAAGCAGTCCATGGCCTGGAACATCAAGCGCTTCAGCAACGATGAGCTGCGTTCGCGGTTCGTCGGCATGATGGTGGAGCAGGTCAGGGTCCTGGGCCTCACCCTCCCGGACAGCGAGGTCCGCTTCAACGAGGACACCAAGAAGTGGGAACACGGCCCGCTGGACTGGGACGAGTTCAAGGAAGTCCTGGCCGGCCGCGGCCCCTGCAACTCGCAGCGGCTTGAGCGCCGCCGGCAGGCGCACGACGACGGCGCCTGGGTCCGCGAGGCAGCGGCGGCTTACGCACACAAAAAGTCAATGAAGACAAAGGAATTCGCAGCATGAGTCCCCATGGCAACCCGGAAGTTCCGGCCAGCTCGGCCACTGAAATCAACCGCGAGGCTCCAAAGGCGAGCCCGACGGCCGCTCCCGCCGAAACCAGCGGCAATGCCTGGGGCCTCTGGGAGGTCTTCGTCCGGTCCAGCCGCGGGCTCTCCCACGTGCACGCCGGCAGCCTGCACGCGCCGGACGCCGCCATGGCCCTGCGCAACGCCCGCGACCTCTACACCCGCCGCAACGAGGGCGTGTCCATCTGGGTGGTCCCGGCGGACGCCATTGCTTCCAGCGACCCGGACGCCAAGGGCGCGTTCTTCGAATCGCCGCAGGGCAAGGACTACCGGCACGCCACGTACTACACCAAGAGCGAGGGAGTGAAGCACCTGTGACGGCTCCGGAACAAACAGAGACCGCAGGCCACGGTGACATCTCCGTCGGCGTCGCGGGCGCAGGCGCCAGCGGCGACGGGTCGGCCAGTGCCACCCGCATCACCCCGGGCAACGCGCTCCGCCCGGAGGACATCGCGCTCGAGGTCCGCACCGGCCTCGCCAGGCCCACCGGGGACGTGGCCGAGTACGCGCTGCGCCTCGGCGACGACGCCCTGATCCTCGCCCAGCGCCTGGGCCACTGGATCTCCCGCGCTCCCGAACTGGAGGAGGACGTGGCCCTGGGCAACATCGCCCTGGACCAGCTGGGCCACGCCCGCTCGTTCCTCAGCTACGCCGCCGGTGTATGGGACAAAACCGAGGACGACCTCGCCTACTTCCGCCGCGAGCACGAGTTCCGCTCCGCGCACCTGTTCGAGCAGCCCAACGGGGACTTCGCCGTCACCATCGCCCGGCAGTTCGTGGTGAGCTACTACCAGTTCGAGCTGTACCGCCGGTTGACCGAATCCACGGACGCCACGCTGGCCGCCATCGCCGCCAAGGCCGTGAAGGAAGTGGACTACCACCGCGACCACAGCGCCCAGTGGGTCCTCCGCCTGGCCGGAGGAACGGACGAATCCCGCAAACGGATGATCCACGGCCTGAAGCTCATCTGGCCCTACGTCGGTGAGCTCTTCGAGGACGACGAGCTGGTGACCCGTCTGGCCGAGGCGGGTGCCGCCGTCGAGCCTTCCAGCCTGGAGGCGGACTTTGACCGCCTCACCGGCGAGGTCCTCAAGGAGGCCGAGCTGGAGGTGCCGGATGTCCCGGCAGCACCGGGCGGCGGCCGCCGGGGCAAGCACTCCGAACACCTGGGCTACGTCCTCGCCGAGATGCAGGTGCTGGCCCGCGAGCATCCGGGAGCCAGCTGGTGACTGCCGTGTACATCTCGGACTTCGAGACCAAGGCCGGAGTCACCGCCGAGCAGAAGGCGTGGGCCGTCGCCGCCACCGTCTGCGACCCGGAGATCCCGGTGCTCACCATCGAGGACCTGGGCATTCTTCGCGCTGTGCGGCTGTTCGACGACGGCGGGCTGGTTCCCGCTGTCCAGGTCACCATCACGCCCACGTACTCGGGCTGCCCGGCCATGGACGCCATCCGCGACGACCTGAAGGCCGCCTTCCACAAGGAGGGTTACCCCAGCGTGCACGTGGAGCTGGTGCTCGCCCCGGCCTGGACCACGGACTGGATGACGGACGCCGGCAAGGCCAAGCTGCAGGAGTACGGCATCGCCCCGCCGTCGGGCAGGGCCGCCCTGGGCCACAACGGCCCGGTCCGCCTGAGCCTGGCCGTGAAGTGCCCGCAGTGCTCGTCGCTGAACACCAAGGAACTCACCCGCTTCGGTTCCACCTCCTGCAAGGCGCTGTACGTGTGCCAGGACTGCAAGGAACCGTTCGACTACTTCAAAGTCCTGTAAGGAAAAAGCCCATGCCCGTTGTCCGCCAGACCGCCGCCGAATCGGCGCAGGCCACCGGCCGCCGTCGTCCGTCCTTCCATACCCTCACCGTCGCGGAGGTGCGCCGGCTCACCGAGGACGCCATCGAGGTGACCTTCGCGGTCCCGGCCGGGCTCGCCGGGCAGTTCGACTACCTGCCGGGCCAGTACGTGGCCCTGCGCACCACGCTGCCGGATGAGACCGGCGAGCCGAAGGAAATCCGCCGCAGCTACTCCATCTGCGCCGAGCCGCGCAGCTTCGCGGACGGCAGCAGCGAGATCCGGGTGGCCATCAAGAAGGACCTGGGCGGGCTGTTCTCCACGTGGGCCAACGCCGAGCTGAAGGCCGGGGACACCCTGGAGGTCATGAGCCCCATGGGCGCGTTCGTGTCCAAGCACGGGCGTGACGGGCAGGCCGTGGACCAGAACGTCATGAACTCCATGAACCATCCGGAAGATTTGGCGGGGGAGCCGGGGAACTTCGTGGCCATCGCCGCGGGCTCGGGCATCACGCCGGTGATCGCGATCGCCCGGACGCTGCTGGCCGCCAGCCCCGACACCCGGTTCGACCTCATCTACGCCAACAAGGCCGCCATGGACGTGATGTTCCTCGAGGAGCTCGCAGACCTGAAGGACAGGTACCCGCAGCGCATGGCGCTGCACCACGTGCTCTCCCGCGAGCAGCGGATCGCGCCGCTGCTGAGCGGCCGGATCGACGCCGAGAAGCTGCGGGCGCTGCTGGGCACCGCCATCCACGCGGACGACGTGGACGAGTGGTTCCTGTGCGGGCCGTTCGAGCTGGTGCAGCTGTGCCGGGACACCCTGGCCGAGCGCGGCGTGAAGCCGGAGCACGTCCGGTTCGAGCTGTTCACCTCCGGCAAGCCGGACCGGCCCGAGGGCAACGCCGGCCGGCCCGTCATCGAGGACGAGTCCAAGGAGACGTACAAGATCACGTTCAAGCTGGACGGCCTGCAGGGCGAGGTGGCCAGCCCCACGCACGCCCGCGAGTCCATCCTCAACGCGGCGCTGCGGGTCCGCCCGGACGTGCCGTTCGCGTGCGCCGGGGGAGTGTGCGGCACCTGCCGCGCCAAGGTGGTCACCGGCACCGTGACCATGGACGAAAACTACGCGCTGGAGCAGGACGAGCTGGACAAGGGCTACGTCCTGACCTGCCAGAGCCACCCCACGAGCAAGGAAGTCACCGTCGACTTCGACGTGTAGCTTTCTGTCCCGCCCTTCCCGGTCTCAAAGGAGCAGCCATGATTTCCCTTTCCATTGCCGACGGCGTCGCCGAAGTGGTCCTCAACGCCCCGCACAAACTGAACTCGCTGGACGAGCAGGCGCTGGCGGATCTGTCCCAGGCATACGACGACGCCGCTGCCGCCGCCTCGCGCGGTGAGGTGCGGGCGCTGCTGCTCAGGGGAGAGGGCCGCGCCTTCTGCGCCGGCCGGGACATCGCCGGCGTGACCCCGGAGAACGACGACGCCGAGGCGTACCTGGGCGGGCTGGTGCAACCGCTGCTGCAGAAGATGACCGCCTTCCCGGCCCCGACGTTCGCCGCGGCGCAGGGTGCGTGCCTGGGCGTGGGCCTGGGGCTGCTCCTGGCGACGGATGTGGTGTATGTGGCGGAGAACGCGAAATTCGGTTCGCCGTTTGCCAAGCTGGGCGCGACGCTGGATTCGGGAGGGCACTGGTACTTCACCGAGCGGCTGGGCATGCACCGGACGCTGGACCTGATCTACACGGCCGAACTGATCTCTGGTGCCGCAGCAGTGGCCCAGGGGATGTTCAGCCGGGCGTTGCCTGCGGACGAGCTGTTGGACACCACGCGTGCCATCGTCACGAAGGTGGCCACCGGTGCGACAGGCGCGTTCAAGGCGAGCAAAGAATTGGTGGCGCATATCCGCGACCAGCATCTGGGCCTGTGGGCGTCGATGCAGGAGGAGAACGCCGAGCAGGCGCGGCTGTGCAAGACGGAGGACTACGCCGAGGGCTTCCGGGCGTTCCAGGAAAAGCGCGAGCCCAACTTTAAGGGCTAACCAATCTTCGGGGGCCGGGCAGGCTTAGGCGGCGGGGCCGGCTGAGTTTCGCGAAACCACTGCTCCACCACGCCCAAAACCCAAACCCCCAGCATCGCTCCGGCCGTATTCGCCACGATGTCCATGGCGCTGGGAAACCGGTCGTGCAGGAAGAGCTTCTGTCCCAGTTCCATGCAGCAGGAAGCCAGTAAGCCGGCCAGCACGATGCGCCCCCGATGAAACGTCGGGAAAGCCAGGGCTGCGAGGATGCCGATAGGGGCAAACAGCAGGATGTTGGAGGCGAATTCCACGAAGCTGTAGTTGATCAGCTCGGGCAGACCTGAGTGGTGAAGTGCGAACAACACTGTCTGCAGGCGTCCAGCCACTGGCCGGTCAACAGGGGTTGGCCAGAACGCTACGAACGCGAGGGCGGCCAGGTACAGCGCCAGAAGCACACGTGCCATCCCTGTAGCGTCCGCTCTACTCCATTTCCCCATACAGAAAAGCTACGGGAGTGTGCGTCAGCGCCGAAATCTAAGGTCCGAAATTTCACTTTTTGCAAGTCAATTTTGTACAGTTCGTCCCATGACATTGGGGAAATCAGTTCGTAAAGCAGTTATTCCGGCCGCGGGTTTGGGTACGCGCTTCCTGCCCGCCACAAAGGCGATGCCGAAGGAGATGTTGCCGGTAGTCGACGCACCGGCCATCCAGTACGTCGTAGAAGAAGCCATCAGTGCCGGCTTGGATGACGTGCTCATGATTACGGGCCGCAACAAGCGGGCGCTGGAGGACCACTTCGACCGGGCGCCTGCCCTGGAGCGCACGCTCGAGCTGAAGGGCGACCAGGCTCGCCTCGACGCCGTCCAGCATGCCTCCGGTCTGGGGCCCATCCACTACGTCCGGCAGGGTGAGCCCAAAGGACTTGGACACGCAGTCCTGTGCGGCCGCCAGCACGTCGGAGACGAGCCGTTTGCGGTGCTGCTCGGCGACGATCTAATCGACGAGCGCGACGAGCTCCTGACCACGATGATCGAGGTCCAGGCCAAGACCGGCGGATCGGTGATTGCCCTGATCGAGGTGGAGCCGTCCCAGATCAGCGCGTACGGTTGCGCCGACATCACAGCCGTTGATGGTGAAGGCTACGTCCGCGTCAACAGCTTGGTGGAGAAGCCGTCAGTGGACGAGGCACCGTCCAACCTGGCAGTCATCGGCCGCTACGTGCTGCACCCGGCCGTGTTCGACGTCCTTGAGAGGACCGAGCCGGGCCGCGGCGGCGAGATCCAGCTGACTGACGCTTTGCAGACCCTTGCCGCAGGCGAGGGTGAGGGGTCCGGCGTGCACGGCGTCGTCTTCCGCGGGCGCCGCTACGACACTGGCGACAAGCTGAGCTACCTGAAGGCCGTCATCACGCTGGCCTCCGAGCGGCCCGAGTTCGGCGAGGATCTAAAAGCCTGGATGAAGAACTTCAACGGTTAAAAGGCTAACGAGCGAGGCCTCGACGATTGTCGGGGCCTCGCTCGTTAACGTGTAATGGTCTGAAACAAGGAAGGGACCCGTTCCGAGTCCGGAACGGGTCCCTGCTTTGAAGCATGGAGCCTAACGCTTAGGCAGATGCCTCAGCGTTAGCGCGGCGGCGAACTACGACCACCGAAGCGGCACCGGCGACCAGTGCACCGCCACCAACCAGCGACCAGAGAACGAGGCTGGAGTCAGCACCAGTGTTAGCCAAGCCTGCGCCGCTGCCACCAGTGTTGGAGAGGCCAGTGCCGTTGTCTGCAGCGTTGACGACGCCCCTGTCCGCGCCGGCAACGACGGTGACGCTCTGCGTTACGGTGTGGCCGGAAGTGTTGCCTACTGCGGTCAGCGTGTAGGTGCCAGGCCGGCCCAGGCGGATCGGGGCGGAGAAGGAACCGTCAGCCGCCGCCGTCGTGGTAACGGTCTGCGGTGCTGCCAGGACATTGATTTTGGACGGAACCGACATGCTGGCCCCACCCGAGAAGCCGCCACCCAGCGCCTGCGGAGTGCTGGTCAGAGTGATGGTAATGGTGATGGTTTCGCCAGCCAGGAAGCCGGTTCCGGAGAATGTGAAAACTTCACCCGGAGCAACAGTACCGTCGGACACGGTTCCCGTTCCCGTTCCCGGCGCCGGGTAAGTGGCCAGTGCCGGTGCAGCACCGGCAAGTGCGATGGTTCCTGCAAGCGCGAGCGCAGCAAAAGACTTCTTCATTTGTCCCCCCTGAGACCTGTTAACACGGATGTCACATAATTGTGGAGATTCCCCATCCCCATGTGACCGTGGGGCGAATCTCGTGGTGTTACCCATGGAAAGATTACCATCCTGACAAGGGTGTCTCCAAAGTCAATCCAGACACTTTACATACTGTTAATGAGTTGGCTACGCAGACGGTTGGCATTGCGCCGGAATCGTGTCCAAAACAACATCTTTCAGGGCCTGAACTGTTGGCGTTACAGACAGTTTCGGTGGCGTGTGCTGCACTATCTTGCCGAACGTGAAATCAACGGTGCTGCTCTCTCCTGGGGCGAGACGGACTGTGACAGAACCTACTGGTCGGCCGCTGTGACGCTGGGAGGCGAAGCTAGTTTTCTTGCCTGCCACCAGCACTGTTTCCACGTTCGACTGAACGGGTCCGTACGCGATGACGTTGGTCTGAACACTCCCTGCTGGAACACCGAACGCGCCACCACCAGTCACGTATTCGGGCAAAGAGGTCGCTGCGTCCTTCGGTGCCGTATTGGTGCTTGTGATGCGCACTTTGATCTCCGAGTAGCCACCAGCAGGGCATTCCTCGATTAGTTGCACAGTTCTCTTCACGTGGTAGTCCATTTTTGCGCCGGTGCCATCGTTGAAGTACACGCCGAAATGGGCAGGGGAGATGCCGGTACCGGTAATGGAACCGCCCAGTGTGTATTTGGAGATGACGGCCTCCTCGTCGCTGTCGGAGGACCACAGAAGAACTCTTCCCTCGGATGCTCCACGAGTCAGTCCATCAAGTAGCTTCTTGGTATCGCCGCTCCCCGACGACACTTTGGAAAACACTTCCTGGGCGACACCGGCGAAGTAAACGTCCTGCAGCTCGGGCTCCGAGATCTTTGAGTAAACATCTGAGAGCAAAGTCGGAACCACGTTTTTTGACGTGAGTTCCGCCGGCAGGTTGCCTTGACTGATTTCTTGAAGATGGGGATCGTTGACACGGACAGGGCCCGTGGCATCCAGGACGTAGCTGAGCGCGACAGGGTCGATGGAAAGAACGCCGTTTAGCTGCTCGCCGGTCTCTTTTTTCCACATTGTCTGGGCAGTCTGCGCAGCTGTCGGAAAGTCAGGAGTCAGGTTCACGTCCTGCATGAACTTGCCGAGACGCGCTGAGAAGATGCTGCTTTGCTCCGGGTCCACGCTCACAACAGGATTAAAGGCCCCCAGGGCGCTAGCGCTGGTTTGCGAATCGAGGGAAAGCTTTCCATTATCGACATTCAGAACAGCCAGTGCGCCAGGAATTCCGCCCGTGGCCCGTAACTCGGCGTTGTTTTGGATGAGCAAAAGGTAGTGCCTCGATGATTTCTCGCCCATCATCCCCGGCAGGACCCTGGCGGCGTCGGCCGCGGAGTCCAGGCCGACTCGCAATGACTGGAGCTGTTCTCGAGCGTGAATGAGAGGGGTAGAGATTTGCGGCATCAGCGCGTCCGCGTTGATGCCATTCAGCCGGTCTGACGATTGACGTACGGCCAGAGCTGCGGAAGCGAGCTGGGGCTGTGCTGCCGCTAGCGGTCCTAGGTCCAATCCTTGCTCGTTCGGCAGAAGCGACTTCCAGTCAAGCGTCTTGAGGATGCCCACCAATGGCGCGGCGCCCAGTTTGGCGACGTCGTCAGCCGATGCAGCGATCTCGCTCGTTGCTTGAAAGTTAGCTCCGAACCAAGGCATTGCCGAAGCCATCATCCAGACCGGATCAGTGGCCGCCTCCCGTGCTCTGGAAGTGCGTTCCTGAAGCTCTCTCACGGTGACTTCCGCCGCGTTTCCGTCGTCAGTGAGAACGTTGTTCCGCAGCTTTGGCACCAATTCGTTTGCGGCATTCAGGTCAGTACTGATGGCGGCTGCCTTGAGTCCCAACCACGCGGCCCCGGCCAACGTCAGGACAGCCAGCGCAGCCACTCCCGTGGCTACGAGCAGAAGTCGGCGGCGGCGCGGCCCTGACTCGTCGGTGGTCGAGATGCCGGTCCCACCGGAGTCGGCAGCGGCATCGTGTGAATCTGACAACGCTATGCCCGCCCTAGTCCACGATAGGTCCAGCCAGCTGCCCGCCATTTTTCAGGGTCCAGTACGTTTCGTCCGTCAAGGATACGTGGGGAGCCCACCCGGCTCAGAAGAGCATAGGGATCCAGGTTTCGGTACTGCTCCCACTCGGTCAGAAGAAGTAATGCGTCAGCCTTCGAGATTGCGCCATACATGTCCGACTCGAATTGCAGCTCGGGAAACCGCTTGGCAGCGTTCTCTAGTGCCTTCGGATCGGTCACCGAAACCACCGCTCCTTGGAGCTGGAGTTGGGCTGCGATACTCAGTGCTGGCGAATCCCGTACGTCATCACTTTCTGGCTTGAATGCGGCCCCAAGAACGGTGATTCTCTTACCAAGCAGCGTGCCGTCACAGAGCTCGCGTGTTAGTTCCACGACTCGCGTTCTCCGACGCATATTAATGGCATCGACCTCGCGCAGGAATGTTAGTGCCTGATCTGCCCCGAGTTCACCCGCACGAGCCATGAAGGCCCGGATGTCCTTGGGGAGGCATCCACCTCCAAAACCAATACCGGCGTGGAGGAATTTCCTCCCGATACGGTCGTCCATGCCGATGGCGTCAGCCAGACGGATGACGTCCGCTCCGGACGCTTCGCAAACTTCCGCCATGGCGTTGATAAAGGAAATTTTCGTGGCGAGGAAGGAGTTTGCTGCGGACTTGACGAGTTCCGCGGTGGGGTGGTCCGTGACAAGCCGCGGAGTACCTGCTGCCAGGGGCGATGCATATACGTCATCAAGTATCGCGACGGCTGGGTGGTCCTCTGAGCCATCTGGAACGCCATAGACAAATCGGTCAGGCTGAAGAGTGTCTGCGACAGCATGTCCTTCGCGGAGAAACTCCGGATTCCACACGAGATGTGAAGCGGGTTCCTCCTCACGGACAAGTTGCGCCAGACGAGCCGCTGTCCCCACGGGAACAGTTGACTTGCCTACGACGACGTCTCCGGGCGACAAGTACGGCAACAAGGCCAAGGCGGCAGCATCGACGTAGGTCATGTCGGCGCCGTTTTCCCCCTTCTTCTGTGGCGTGCCCACACAGATGAAGTGAACTTCACTACCAGCCGCAGCCGATACGTCCGTTGTAAATGACAGTCGGCCTGTGTCCTGGACTTCTCGGAGAAGTGCCTCCAGCCCGGGCTCATAAAAGGGCGCGCGGGCCGCCGACAGTTCGAGGATTTTTTGGTCGTCTACATCGATACCCACAACTTCATGTCCCAGTTTTGCCATGCAAGCCGCGTGCACTGCACCGAGATATCCGCAACCAATGACTGAAATGCGCATGATGAAAATTCCTTCCCAGGAGGCCTGACGTCCGCGCGGCGAATTGCTAGTAGGCGCCGGTGCTGTGAAATACAGCGCGGACGGTTCGCAAGATAATGATGAGGTCGCCGGCCAATGACCAGTTCTCAACGTAGTACAGATCGAGTCTTACAGAGTCCTGCCAAGACAGATTTGACCGGCCGCTGACTTGCCAAAGTCCCGTAAGACCGGGCTTTACCAACAATCTTCGGCGCACATCCTGCTCGTAGGCTTCAACTTCACGCGGCAGAGGTGGCCGCGGTCCTACGAGGCTCATCGAACCCGCCAGTATGTTGAATAACTGAGGAAGCTCGTCAAGGCTGAATTTACGGAGGACGCGACCAATTCGCGTAATCCGGGGGTCGTCCTTGATCTTGAAAAGAATTCCGTTGCCTTCATTCCGATGTGACAGTTCGGCCAGCCGATCCTCTGCATCCGTCACCATTGAACGGAACTTGAGCATATTGAAGTGCGTCCCCTCAATACCCACGCGAACTTGCCTGAAAAGTACGGGTCCATGCGACTCAGCTCTGACCAGAAGGGCGACGACCGCCATGATGGGTGCAGCCAAGATTATCAAGGCCGCAGAGACAACGACGTCGAACAGACGCTTGGCAACTCGCTGCCCACCTTCGAGAGTCGGCGTTGTTACATGAATAAGAGGAAGGCCGGCAACCTGCTGTGTGTGGATCCTAGGTCCTGCGATATCTGTGAGCGCGGGCGCCATGATGAGCCCCACATTGCGTGAAGCCAATTCCCATCCCAGATGCCTCAGTGTCTGTGGATGCAGTTGGACCCCAGCAGAAACGGCAACTGCGTCCGCGCCGCAGAATTCGATAGCTTCAATTATTGAACCTGCATCGGGCCTGTGACCCAGCACCGGTAACCCACACTCCAGCTCGAGGTCCCGCCCTTCGTAGGCGCCTGGCATGTAAGCAGCTACGGGGAGATATCCGGCGTGCTTGGCCGTATCGAGGGAAGACGCCAGATGCGCGACGGCACTAGGCCCCCCGAGAAGAAGTAGCCGAGACATGCTGTGCCCGCGCTGCCGGTTGACGTTGAGGTGCTGCCTGATCAGCCACCGCCCTATCAGCAGGCCCAATAGCCCTACCGGAAGTGCAACTCCAACGTATCCCCTTGCCGTGTCGACGCGGAAAACGTACGAGACGATGGCGACAAGCCCGAACAACCAGAGTGAAGCGGCCGCAACGCGCTTGTATTCGTCTGGCCCAGAACCGAGAACGCGGGTCTGCCGGCTGTTCCAAGCCCCCAGCATTAGCCACCAGACGACCGCCAATGCCACGGACAGCCATGCATACGCAAATTCCTGGCCGGCTACTACAAAATCCGGTTCAAGGCCGAACCTGATAATGAAGGCGCCTACCACTGCCCAAACGACGACGAACGCATCAACAACGCCCAGGAGGCGAGAAGATCGTGTACGCCAATCAGCGCCCGCAGGCATCAAGTTTCCCCCAATTCAAAGCGAACTCACCGAGACTCTGGTGTGATGAATAACGTCGATTAGCCCCGTAGGGATTCGAGGTTTTCCCGGTACCAGTCGACTGTTGAGTGAATCCCTTCTTGAAGTCCGATGGAGGCCGACCAGCCGGCCTCTGTCAGCTTAGATACGTCAAGCAGCTTGCGCGGTGTTCCATCAGGTTTGGAGGCATCCCATCCGATGTCTCCCTGATATCCGACGGCCTCTGCAACCAGGGATGCGAGCTCCTTGATCGTGACGTCAGTTCCGGTCCCAACGTTGACCTGCGAAGGCCCATCGTAGTTTTCCAGGAGGTGGAGGCAGGCCGCGGCCATGTCATCAACATGGAGGAATTCCCGCCTAGGCGAGCCTGTACCCCAGTTAGTTACAGTTTCAGCTCCCGCACGGGCCGCTTCGTCGTAACGCCTGATCAGGGCGGGAAGGACATGCGACCCGTTAGGTGAGAAATTGTCGCCGGGGCCATAAAGATTGGTCGGCATCGCCGATATCCACGGAAGACCGTACTGTCGGCGGATCGCCTGAATCTGCATAATGCCGGCAATTTTGGCGATTGCGTAGGCATCATTTGTCGGTTCAAGGTAACCGGTGAGGAGCGAGTCTTCTCGGATGGGCTGCTCTGCAAACTTGGGATATATGCACGAAGATCCCAGGAAGAGAACTCGTTCCACACCGTGCTCGCGGGCAGCATCCAGTACATTCACCTGAATGCGCAGGTTATCGCTCAGGAAATCTACGGGGTAAGTGTTATTGGCGAGAATGCCACCGACCTTGGCCGCAGCAAGCACGACGTAACGCGGAGTGTTTTCCGAAAAGAAGGCGAAAACCTCGTCACGGTTCTTCAGATCGAGTTCCGCTGACGTGCGTCCCACGAGGTTACTAAAACCTTCTTTTTCAAGGTTTCGCCAGATTGCCGAGCCGACCAGTCCCCGGTGACCTGCAACATAGAACGACGCCGAACGCTCTAGTGGGGCGGGCACGAAGTCCAAGTCCCCTCCCATCAGTTCTTCCAGCTATCGAGGTGAACGGTGTCAATCCAGTGATTTCCGGCGTGCTTCAGCGCTTCAATATCAGCGTCCACCATGATGCGTGCGAGTTCCGGCGTATGTACGGAGGCCTTCCAGCCAAGTTTTTCCTGAGCCTTCGACGCATCGCCTACGAGGGCGTCAACCTCAGTGGGACGGAGATAGCGCTCGTCGAACCGAACATGGTTCTCCCAGTTCAACCCAGCGTGTTCAAAGGAAATCTGAAGGAAGTCGCGTACCGTGTAGTTACCGCCTGTGGCGAGAACGAAATCATCAGGCTCATCGGCCTGGAGCATGCGCCACATACCTTCAACGTACTCGGCTGCATAACCCCAGTCGCGCACTGCGTCAAGGTTACCCATGTACAACAAATCTTGCTTGCCAGCCTTGATGGCTGCTACCGCGCGAGTGATCTTGCGCGTGACGAAAGTCTCGCCGCGACGAGGGGATTCGTGATTGAAGAGGATTCCGTTGACCGCAAACATCCCGTAGGCCTCGCGGTAGTTCTTCGTGATCCAATAGCTGTATACCTTGGCAGCCCCATAGGGCGACCGCGGATAGAACGGAGTTTCTTCGTTCTGCGGCGGAGGAGTGGCACCGAACATTTCTGAAGACGAAGCCTGGTAAAACTTCGTGTCGATCCCGGACATTCGAACGGCCTCAAGGAGGCGTATCGTGCCGACGCCAGTTGTATCGCCGGTATGTTCTGGTTCGTCGAAGGAAACGCGAACATGGGACTGGGCGGCCAGGTTGTAGACCTCATCGGGTTTGATCTCGGCCAGGAGCGTAACTAGACGTGCGCCGTCGCTTAGGTCGCCATAGTGCAGGAAGAGCTTTGCCTTGGGGTCGTGCGGGTCTACGTACAGGTGGTCGACTCTGGCAGTGTTGAAGGTCGATGCCCGTCGGATAAGACCGTGGACCTCATAGCCCTTTTTCAACAGCAGCTCTGCGAGATACGAGCCGTCCTGTCCGGTGATGCCGGTGATAAGTGCGCGCTTTGTCATAGTGCCCCCATGTGGTGCCAAAGAAGAGTCGCGCAACCTAATGGCCGCGCGACATTGCCAGACTTTTGATGAAATCATCATACTGTGCAAACGCGGCGGTCTCAGACAATGTGTCATGCCGGAAGCGCAGCCCCTGGGCTCCTAGATTCGATGCCATTGCAACGTCTTGCCCGACTTCTTCTGCGGCCTTTAGCAGTCCCGCGGGATCCGCGGCATCCACTCTCAGGCCCCCGCCTGAGGCTAGGAGCTCAGCAGCCGTAACGCTTCCTTGATCCGTTGCAGCGATCACCGGTCGGCCAGCGTTGAAATAAGACGTAAGTTTGCTAGGTACTGCCATGTCTGTTACCCCTGGCCTTTCGTTTACTAGCAGGATGTCCGCTGCGGCCAAGGCACGCTGGAAGTCGTCGCCGGGTAGCGGATCAAGGAACTCGATTCGGCTCATGTCTGCAGCCTTCGAAACCAACGAACCGCGTTGGTTCCCGTTGCCCATCAAAATGAATTTGACGCGGCTCCTACCCTCCTGTGCCAAGCGCGCCGCTTCAATTACATTTTCCAGACCTTGTTTCTTGCCCATGTTGCCCGCGTGGAGGACCACTATGTCCTCGGGAGCCCATCCCAACTTGATGCGGGTTTCGTCACGGCCTGACGAGGGCGAGGCGGGGAGATGCGTCCAGTTGCGAATGACTCGCGTGGCGTTTGGTTGGATTTTAAGGCTGCCGACGATGTACTGCCTGAATCGTTCGTGGATGACTACCACTCCGTCAGCGGAACGCAAGGTGAGCGATTCAATCTTTGCCATAATTCCCCCGATCCTATTGCCACCCGCACCCGTCTGGACCACACCGCGACTATAGATATCTTGAACCCAAATTCCAACGGCAGGGCGACGAAAGGAAAGTTTGACACGCAGGATTGCGAGCGCGGAGGAGAAAAGCGCGGGACTTATAACCAAAACAACGTCAGGATTGCCCCACGACGTGAACATGAGACGTAGTCCAAAGCTCAATTCCATGTGCATTCTACGTATTGCGCTGGGCACGCGCGGTACGAAATGTCGGAGGCGGTTCACGTTTACTCCGTTTATCACTTCATGGCTTTTCCATCCCACGTATCCGCTCTTCAGTTGCCACTCGGGATAGTGGGGATAGCCAGTGAAAACTTGGACGTCGTGGCCGGCCGCAGTAAGACCCTGCGCCAAGCTGGTTGTGTAGGGCGCGTTGCCCGTCGGCTCGGGCGCGTAGTTGATGCCGAGTATTGCAATCTTCAACTTTGGTGGATCCCATCTGGAGATTTGTGCTGAATAAGCAAGTGCCGCTTCAAGATGGCACTATTTCTCATCGAACATTCTCAGCACACCTGTACTGAAGTTTGCCACCATGTCATCGATGGTCGGATATTTCCAACTCTGGCAACTTTGATCAGGAGTTGTCATGCTTTTATGCCGCATGAATCCATGGACTAATGTGGCAAATGATTCAACATCGTTCTCAGAGGTGAAGCGGGAGACTCCTTCAACAAGGTACTCAGATTCAGCCGAGTGATAACGCCAATTTGTGGTCAGGATTGGAATTTTGAGCACCAAGGCGTCCACAGCGATCAGGCCTATGCGTCCGGGCATGATCAAGGCTGACGCAGATCGGCCGATAAGTGCTTGATCGGCCGGTCCGGCATACCCCAGCCGAATCGTTTGACCTCTTGAGACCGAGGCGTCCAGCAGATTGGACTGTGCACCGCTTCCGCCCACCACGAGTCGGATGTCCGGGTCTGTGGTCCACAACTGGTCCAATGTCGCCGCTAAAAATGATATGCGCTTGCTTTCGTCGAGGCCCCCAATGAACCCGAGCGTGCGGCCTCTCCTGAGTCCGTGACGAGACATGAAATTGGAAACCTCGGCCTCCCTCAGGCTTTCTCGAGCCCAAGCCAGACTTCGCGTGTCAACTGTGTTCATAACAGTAGTCAGTCGTTTTGGAGAAACACCAGCCGTAGCTGCGTAGGCGCTTCCACCGGACGAGTAAGCGAATACGTGATCTGCTTGTCGGAGCTGCCACCGCTCCAGCATCGCGTCAACAGGATTGCTATCTGAGACATACGACTTTATGTGCCCCCACAATCCAACGCGGAAATTCCGATGCCATCTGGCATCGACGATCGCTCGGTAAGTATCAAATGACGAACCTAGATGGCCTACAATGACGCCGTCTGCCCCCGCCCACGACTCTGCCGCGCCGCCGAGGGTAACCGTGCGATGTCCGAGGTGAAGCAGTCGGTGACGGATCGGAATGAGCCAGTCTGCGCTCGCTGCATCCATTCGATTTGCCTGATGCCCGGATGGCATCGCCGCAGCGATTCGGCATCGTATATTTGAATGTTCCAACTCGCCGATGAGGCGAGAAAAGAAACTGAGTCTGTACTTTGGAACGTAAGGCTGGACGATTACCAGGTTGCGCATTCCAGGCATACTACCCCCCCCCAATTTCAAGCACGCCGTGCAATTGCTGCATAGGTACGTTCGAGTTGCGTGCATACTACTTCCATGCTGAATTTTTCAGCGGCTAAGACTTTCGCTCGCTGCCCAGCCATTTTGCGAAATTCTGCGTCTGCAATAAGCTGCTCGACAGCCAGAGTGAGAGTCTTTAAACTTGAGTCAACGACAATTCCAGCTTTCGATTCACCGATATCTGCAGCCAAGCCGCAGCTGTCAGTTACAACGACGGGCTTTCCCAATGAAAGCGCCTCGAGTACAGACATAGGAAAGGGTTCATCAACGGATGGCAATACGTAGACGTTTGACCTAGCTATTCTGGAGGACGTGTCCTCAGGGCGTAGAGAGCCTTCCCATTTAAGTGCATCGCCCATCGCTGCTTCCTTTATTGCCGCCGAAACGGCAGTTCCTTCGCCCTCGTCGGGACCGACTATTGAAAAACGAACATGAGGGTACCTGCGATGAAGTGCTTTTGCTACGGAGACAAACATCCGTGGGCGCTTGCGTGCGTGGAGGCGTGCCAAGAAAAGAACCTCAAGTGAGCCGTTATCAGCTGAACTGGGGCTGAGCGCTGCTGGCGGAACTCCATTTCGTAGCTCCTGAAGGTTTGAAAGAGTGGGCGCTAGTTCGGACAAGCCGCGTCGTTCCTCGGGAGTCAAAAAAAAGATACTGTTAGCATTCGAGAGCGCAGGCTTGGTCCAAAGCGCGTCGACCGTGCCAGCCATGGGATGGCTCGATGGTGTGATCATTCCGTGCGTCTGTAGCACGTATGGGACATTTTGGCGGCGGATTTTCGAGGCGGCCGGCAACGTAATCAGGTCACGGCCTAGATGGATGTGGGCAACGTCTGCGGAGGACGTAGCCTTATTTAGCCATTCCTGAAGGCCTGGGGCCACCAGGCCTGAAAACCCACTCTTAGGGACTGGTTTGAAGGCCTTAAAGAGTGTTACTGGAACACCGTCATATTCTTTCGGTAGTCGCCGTCCAAATCCTTGGGCACCAGCGGCCAGAATCACGTCGTGGCCCGCGTCAAGTAGAGCGCGCGTCTGATTTACAGCAACTCGTATGGGGCCACCATAGGCGCCGCTGGGCGAAATAAGTGTGGCAATCTGAATGATTCTCATTGTTCTGCTTCTACTATCTTCACCTGAGCTCGCGGTGCCAGAACCATTGCATGGTCAGGTACATCCTGGACGACAAGAGCTGTTGCGCCAACGACTGAACTTCGTCCCACCTTGACGCCGCGGAGGACGGTCGCTCTCGCGGCAATCCAAGCACCTTCCGACACGTGGATGGGGCCATTGTCGAACTCAAAGGCCGGGTTCGCTGCCTGGTGACTTCCAGTACACAGCATCGCCGCCTGGGAGATGCAGACGTTCGATTCGATTGTGATGGGTTCTAGGTTCAGGAGCCAAACGTCCACACCTATCCAAACGTCGTCTCCGACATCCAACTTCCATGGCCAATGTATTCGGACACCATTCCGTATTAACACTCGCTTACCGATCCGGGCCCCGAAGATCCGCAAGATTGCTGTACGTAAGCGGGGAGGACACCAGATCCTCTCTACCAAAAAGGCGGACGTCGCGATCCAGAGCGCCTGTGTCAGGAGTGGCCTGCCCTTGTCGTAGCCAACTCCTGTAAATTTTGATAAATGGCGATCAGTTGTCATGTTCTGAGAGCGTCCTTCCCCCCGGTATTCGACCTTCATTGTCCGCCCTATCGAACGCTTGCGGCGAAAGCCGCTTCAAAGACCTCAGCAAAACGCTCTGGCGTGTGTTGCAAGATCTCTGGTTTCTCGATTCTACCTGCCCAGTCCGCTCGAGAATTTCGTAGCTGCTCTGGGAGGTCGACCAGACTACTTTTTGCTACATAGACTCCCCTCATACCCACGACGGAGGGCAGGACGCCACAATTGTCGGTGACGACAACATGCATACCAGCTGCGAGAGCCTCGTTGACCACGAGCCCCCAAACTTCCTGTTGTGAAGCTAGAATGAGCGTTTGGTGGCGGGCCATTATCTTGGGAATCTCCCTGTTCTCCACTTGCCCGATGAACGAGATTGATGCGCCTCTGCGGTCCGCCATGATGAGTTCCTCTCGCATGGCTCCCGTACCAACGATTGTCAGTTCGTCACTGGTTGTGGCTATCTCTGCGTATGCCTTGACGATGGCGTCGACGCGTTTACGCTCGATCAATTGTCCGACGTACAAGTATCGGTGGTGGGTGTCGGCAGCCCCAGAGTCTTCCATGCGGGCGAGGGACGCACTGTGGAACTCATTTACGTCCACGGCATTGAATCCTTGCATTATCCGGCTCGGGTCAACACCCATTCCAAGCACCGCCTCGGCTGCAGCCCGTCCGGGTACGACAACGACGTTCATGGAACGAAAGAAGCTCTTGCGCAGCCAGGCGATGAATCCCGAGGCGTAGGTCATCGTGCTGGACGGGCTCTCGTAGAACCCCACGCGTCCTTTTCGAAGGACGACGGCTGCAGCGAGCAGACTCCAATAGGCGGGTGATTCCCATCCCCCGAATAGCACGACATCGAAATTTCGAATGGTCCCAATTGAGGTGATGCTCGCCAGCGCGTAGTAGCGCGATTCGCCGCGCCGGAATTTCCAGGTTGGAAGTTCTTGGAACGCGACCTTTTGGTCGTCGTGGTGCAGCCAATCAGATCCACGATTGGCATCAGAATCCTGCTGGAGGCGCGCATTCGATTCCAAGAGTCCGATTGTTAGTTCGTGGCGCTTCGCGAGATGACGCCAGACTGGGAGGCGATAAGGGGCGGCAAGGTTGGTTACCCAGAAAATCGAAGGCGCGTGCATGCCGCCTTGCGCTGACCGCCTTTGCCGCGATGAACGGCTGAGCCCTCTCAGGAAACTAATCGTCCTGAGCTGTTTAAAACCGTGATCCAGTGGAACTGCGGGACGAGTTCCAGGGCGCTCTGAGGGGTTGATCAAGTCATTGCACTTTCGGGTCATTAGTTGGTACTCGGCAGGCTCGCGGCTGATGCGCCGCATGTTGTTCAAGATGTTGACTTGCAATCTACACGAATTTGTGCGCCCGACTTCACCAGTTGCCGGCTCGAGACCCACCGGTAGCAGCATGGAAATCCCTGGCAGCGAAGGACCGGAGTCGGCAGAAGGGTCATGTCATGGCTGCTGCAACACCGTCAGAAGTATGACGCCGAAATGCGACCACGTGGGTGAAGCAGCAAAGCTGGCCAACAGGCAGAGCAAGCGGCTATTGGGTTGTATGCCGTGTAGTCTTTACTGGCGGACGTCCTTGACTTCTAGCCGCCAGTTGGCTCGGGCCGCAGACCGGCCCCTGATCGTGGGTGTCTCAATCCTGATGGACGCGGGCGGAGTCGGCGCTCGTGCCTTGTCGACTTCGTCTCTGAGTCGCTGAACGGGCCGAATCGCTCCAAAATGAAATAACAGTGAAGATCGGCCCCTTGTTTTGAATTTGGATGGATATGCTGGCTCGCGTTTATAAAAAGTTCTCTTCTGTAGGGATCATCTCGGGTGTATGGACGGTGACTGCATCACTCGGGTCTAAAGTCCAGACTTTGGCACTGCTGGCCATCATTACGCGGCTTCATGGTCTTCCCGGAGCAGGGCTGACCATTTCGATTGTCTCAGCGGGATTGTTGGTTGCCACCCTTGTAGACATGGGTCTTTCGACTCAGGTCCTCAGGCTGGCGGCCCAGGGTTCCATGGCCAAGAAGACATCCGTGTTGAGCCCGGTAGTACTCCGACTCGCCGTGTTGATCCCACTTGGCGTAGGTGGAGCGCTTGCGGTGCTCAGCGCAACGGGATCGTTAGGTGACTTTGGCTTGTGGTCAGCGTCGATAGTCATCTATTCGGTCGGCTACTACGCTGCCTTGGTCATGACTCAGCTTGCTTACGGCGCGGGAAGATTTAAATCGACAGCCGCCCTCAACGGCGCTTTACGCGCCGGATCCGTCCTTGGAATGATGATTCTTGCGAATATAGGTGCCGGACCGTTCTGGTTTGTTTTCTTCTTGGGGACCGTTGAGTTGGTGATCGCGGCTGTTCAGTATTTCCTTGTTTTCCTTCCCATCTCTGATCTTGGGGATGCCAGTCATTTGCTAAGGCCGAGACACACATGGAAGTACGGGCTTGGTGGGATAGCCAATACGATGATGAACCGCAGTGATACGGTTGCGGTTTCCCTTGTTACAACAGCCGCGGCCCTTGGAACGTACGGACTTGCCAGCCAAGTAGAGAACGCACTGACTACAGGTGCACTCATTCCGGCTGGTGCCTTGGTGGCATTTACGGCGAGAGCATCTTCCGACTCGGAGCGGCGCTCAATTGGGTCTTGGACATCCATGGCAGTTTTCTGCTCCTACGGTGTGTTGGCCATCCCCGCACTAATGTTCACGCGAGACTTAATCAGGCTGGGCTTTGGCGCGGAGATCGCCGACGTCATGCCATTTCAAATCTGCATCGTGGCGGGTTTATTCTCGTGCTTAGGCGGGGTGGCGATGCAGCAGCTTACCGGGCAGGGAAGTCAGAGCGCAGTTGCAATCATTTGGACAGGCTGCGCCATCTTCGCGGTTTCCCTTCTGATGATTGGTGGTTGGCTTTGGGGTGCTTTGGGCGCGGCGATTGCTGCCCTGCTGCGCGATATCGCGTTCTTCTCCGCATCTTGGCTGGTCCTCCGCTTTTCGGCCAAGAAAAACGTAAAGAAGGCGGCGCTTCAATTGGGACGTAAAAGGATTACAACTCTGTGAATAATAAGACTCTCATATTCCCAATGCTCGGCCGAGCAGGACTAGGAAACGAACTCTTTCCAGTACTCCGCGCCTTTGACATCGCACGAATTGAGGATGCCGAGATGCTCCCACCTCGGTGGATGCAGATACGTATAGGCCCTTGGCTCCGCCGGGAACTGGATTCAAGGCAATACTGGAAGATCTTCTCTCCATCACCCGTCCGAAAGCGGCTCTACGCACTAGGCGTCGAGCTTTGCGTCGCAGCGTCGGAGCGCGTTCCTTTTGCAAGGCGGCTAATTGAGGACGTCCAAGTGGTGAAAGGAATGGACGGATATTTTAGTCCACTCGAGCAGCCAGGCAAGTATTATCAAACGTACATACGTTCGCTTTGTCGTCCGGACCAACTGTCGCCCGCGATCGAAGCTCCGTATATTAGCTTCCATATCCGCTTGGGCGACTTCGCACGTTCATCACCGGAGGCGAAGCAAGTTTCTGCAAATAACACGGCGACTCCACTTTCCTGGTACACCGATCAAGCCGTCAAACTGCATGCGCGGTACCCTGCGATTCCAATTTTCGTCTCGTCTGATGGAACAGATGAGGAATTGGAACCATTGCTTCGGTTGCCAAAAGTTCGTCGGACCGCCGCCAAGAACGCATTGGATGAAATTTTCATCATCGCTGGCGCGTGTGGGGTCGTGGGTAGCCGTTCGACTTTTTCCGCATGGGGAGCGTTCCTCGGAGCTGTGCCAATGTTTGTAATGAACGGCGGGAATGCGTATATGCCTCACTCAATGGTTTGGGAAGATGATCGTCCCGAATCTTTCTCCAGCTGGCTAGCCGCGGCGGAAGAGGGCATTTCAGCGGAACACCGGTAGAAGGTGCGTGTCCTGCCGCGTCGATTAATATCACGCCCTGTGAAGGTTACCTGTGCACGGCAGGTTAAACCGGCTCTTCACTATTGAGGGTGTAGTCGCTGGTGGATGGTGGCTGGCGCGTCGGTCCCGGGGTAAGTGTCGAGGTCTTCAGAGGATGGAGATTCCTATGCCGCCCATCTGGAAGACCTCGACGTGCCTGACGCTACCTTCGGCGGCCCTGACCTGACCACGTTCTGCCGCCTGGATAAGCTCGGCCTGGTCGTGGTCGGCCAGCGTCTGGAGCCCGATCGCGCGGTCCTGGCGTGCCGGGTCCTGGAGGCCGATGACGGCACCGAGGGCTGGCCTCGTACGAGGGGGCATAAAGCAGGTAGCCCTTAACGCACGGGCAGCAACCGGAACCGCGGGCGCTGACGCGGCAGCAGCAGCATCCGAAGGTGCCGCCAGTATTGTAGCAGACGCCGCAGCCGGCACAGGTGACCGCGACCGCCGGGTCGACCGCAGCCGCCAACAGCGCGGCCCTCGTCAGCGCCCCGCAGACACCGCGATTGCCGCAGCAGTGACCGGGAACGGCGCCACAAAAACGGCACTAATGCCTGTGGCCGGCTAGGCATTTTGCCCAAGCGCAGCCGCTCCTAGGCAAGCTGACGCGAAGTACGACTGGATGACGAACTACGTCCGGGAGCCGTTCACGCGCAACCCGCGGACAACCTACCCACTATCGCGTACTCCACTCCCGATGCCACGGCACTGTCCAGCCCGGTCACGTACAAGCCCGCCATCCTCGGCAGCGGATCACAATCCCGCAACTGGGACGAGTGTCCTACCCCGAACTTCCGGTTTGGCTCCGGCTCCTACTATTCCGGCAACGGCGGCTCAACACGACGTCGCCCTATATGGGGAACTGAAGTCAGGTGGCACGGCGCAGGCCGCAGCTTGGCCGATCGTCATATCGTTCGTGACTAGCTCCGCCACCATCGAAATGGCGTGTTACACGGCGGTCAGCACCCAAAGCCGACGGAAACCGCGACTTCTACCTCGTGGCAGACGGACCACACCCCACGATTTTAGAGAACAAGGGACTCGTGGAACACATCTCCCCGGCATCAACACCCGCCATGTAGGGTCTTAGCGGAGCGCGGCGATAACGCGAAGCGCTATCGCCTTGTGGCCCGCGTCGTTGACAAGACCGCCGTCTTTAAGGACCATGCTGTCAACAATGATGTCCGGCTTGATGAGGCTGACATACTGGGCCTGTACCGATGCGGCGGCGTCCTGGACGAGCTTGTCGAAAGTTTCCACATCGGGGTTCACGCCCCAAGGCGTGGACGGGCCAACAGCAATGATCTTCGCCTTAGGCAACTTGGCTCGGATGCTAGCGAAGGTGTTCTCGATGGATTTGACGACCGCCCCGCGGCTTTCGTTGAATGCCGTGAAGTCATTCTGACCCCCGGCAATGAAAACAATATCCGGCGACTCGGCCACGGCGGCAGGGATCATTCCCTCATAGTTGGTGCAGTGCTCCAGCCCACAACCCGCCATGCCCGCGGTAGCGAGATAACCAGTACCGCCGCGCCCCAGGTTCACGAAGCGCCAGTCCATGGCCGCCGCGACACGGTTGACCCAGCGGTTAGCAGGCGCAGACGCACCAGTGCCCTGCGTGTACGAATCACCAAGAAAGACAGCCTCTAGGCGCTCATCAGAGGCCAATGGCTGCAAGTCCTTGTGGTTCTCGTAGTACTCGGCTACCCGGTCAGAGACGGGGGGCGGCTCTTGAACGCAGCCGGTCGTGACGGCAAGGGCGGCGGCCGCCATGGCAGCCGTGATGATACGACGCAAACAGTCCCCCAAGAGCAAGAAGTGAATGCCCTAATTATAGGGCTCCTAAAGACCGGCTTTGTCCCCTAATTGAATGGACAGGAAGTGTCGCCCCCGCGATGTGAGCATGAGGTTCGGGTCCAGTGGGGATCCAGTTGGAGTTGGCTGGAGCGTCCGTGAAGGTTCGCGGGCGCCTCACAGGGCTTCTGCTGGCGGGGCAGGTGTGGTGGTTGTCGTTCAGGCCCGTGCCCAGGTTCCGTTATTCTCGTAGAGCCCGAGGTTCAGCAGTTCGCGCAGGTTCAGGCCCGCGATCCGCAGTTGCAGCCAGGAGTCTCAAGCAGTGTCCGGTTTGTCGGTAGGAGTGTGGTCATACCCGGTAGCGCAGGCGGCCATCAACTCCTGCCCGCCGGAGATTTCGTGGCCGAAGCGCTGGACCACGGCGATCGATTACATGATGGTGTCTAGCCTTGCGATCGCGTCGTTCAGGAGTATTGAATCCACTGCCCGCCGATTGGACTTCAGGATCTCGGTGTAGGCGATGACTTCCGCGATCGCTTCCATGGTCCGATGCGGGTTCCCGGAGGCGGTTCAGACAACGGCGCCAATACGTCAGCGTGCTCGGGTGGAATGCGTATTGGTCAGCCCGTATCCGCACGCGGGCTTCCACCCCAGGTCAAACCTTAACGCCTCCTCGGTTTCGAAATCAGAGAGCCTGCAAAGCCTGCCGCACAAGCACGGAATCGATCACCGGAGCCAGAACCGAAGGTCGGGCCCACCGCGACGGGACCAGGTCCCATTATGGAATCCAGAAACAACCGCCCCCTGTACCACCAGCCCCACCGGTCGAGCCGACCGTCGCGGCCATTATTTCAGCGGTGTCCTAGAGGTGGACTCAATCTATCCAGCAGCGTCCCGTGGGCTCGACATAAACATATTAGACATTAAGAACGACCAGCCCGTCGCGAGGGAAACACTCCGGCGGGTCGGTCGCCGCTGTCTGTGGTGGCCCCTGCAAATTCTCCCGCTGATTCGCCTCGCGGCGGCCGCTTTCGTGTTGTTGCTTGGGCTGCACCATGTTTCTCACTCGACGAGTAGTAACTGTATGAGTAGGCGTCAGGCCCCTTAGCCGGCAAGCGGTTCATCACGATTCCGAGTACGTTTGCCCCGACCATTTGGAGGGAATTGAAGGACTTTTCCAAGTCTTGATGCCGGAGTTTTCGTGATCCCACGACCATCACCACTCCGCCGACGTGCTGGGATAGAACCGCTGCATCAGTCACCGGAAGCAGCGGAGGTGCATCGATGATAATCGCATCAAATGCGTGCTCGAGACGATCAATTAGACGTTTCATTTCCTCCGAGCCAAGTAGCTCGGATGGATTTGGCGGAATCTGTCCGGATGTTAGTACGAACAGATTTTCGTCGCCCCAGGGTTGAAGTAGATCATTTACATCAGAAATACCCACTAGTGCCGTCGTCAGCCCAGCGTTGCGGTCCAATCCCAGATAGTCGCCAACGGCTGGCCGACGAAGATCGGCGTCAATGAGGCACACCGTCTGCCCTGCCTGGGACAGGGCAATAGCAAGGTTTACGGCGGTTGTACTTTTACCCTCCCCGGGTAGCGACGATGTGATGAGCACGGTCTTCGCGTGGCCTGCAACATTGGCAAACTGAAGATTGGTGCGCAGCTGGCGAAAGGACTCAGCTCTCGGGCTTTGCGGCTTCGCTTGACTGAGCAACGGCTCCTTGACCGCGTCTTGATCAAATGAGATACCGCCCAAGAGCGGGGAGTCGGTTACTTTTCGGAGATCAACCTCCCCCCTAATACGGTTGTCCAACGTGGTTCGGAGTATCGCTGCGGCGACGCCAAGCGCCAGCCCCAGGACGGCGCCTAGGAGGAGATTCAGCCGCGTGTTGGGGGAAGAGGGCGATGCCGCTGCCTCTGCCGGCGCTACCACGGAAAGACTCACGGGTGAGGAACCGCCTGTTTTTGGCTTCTCCAAGTTGTCAATCGCTTTGATGAGGCTACTGGCCGTCGCCTGCGCGATGGCTGCAGCTTGAACCGGAGAAGCATCCGCTACTGAGATGTTGATCAATACGGTGTTTGCATCGCTTGTGGCCCTTATTCGGGCTGCGAGCTCGTCCGCTTCAACGGCCAAACCCAAGCTGTCGATAACGGGTTGGAGAACGATTGGAGTCGTCACCGTCTTCACGTAGGACTGTACCCGTGCCTGGCTGAAAGTGTTGCCCTGTTGAAGTTCTGACACACTTCCAGAACTTTGAATGGCTACAAAAAGCTGCGTGTCTGACGTATACGTCGGCTTGACTGCTATCGACACTAGGCCGCCAACCAAAAGCCCAATGAGCGAAACGGAGATGACGACAAGCCAGTGGCGTCTTAGAATCCGCAGATAGTCGCGTAGGTCCAAACCGGAGCCCCCCTGAATCGGCTACTGGGACCTGCCGCGAGGCGTGGCACCAGAACGGCAATATTCGTGCTGTCCAGAGAATTATACCGTCTGGGCAAGGACCTGGCTTTCCGAGCAACGGTTGGCGCCCGGAGGGATCCATTCGTTAGCCGCCCTTGTTGCCCGTTCGCGGTAACACGCGGCCGGGACCTCATAAAGGTCCTGAAGACAGCTTATTGCCGCTCACTCGCTCTCGAAGCGTGCGTTCGCGGCACATCTGACGGGCCTATGTCAACTCCTCGACAGAACTAGTTCCGCATGCTGATGACGGATACTAGGAGCACAGCAGATATTTGGGAGCAACCATATTGAAAACCGCCGTTATCGTCGCCACCGTCAACCGCCAAGACCACCTTGCGCGGTTGATTCGCGATTTGAGCCAACAGACAGTTCGTCCCGATGTTGTGCTAGTTTCCGCGCCTGAAGCCAAAGACCTTTGCGCGGGAATCGAGGGATACGTCGGCTGGGTGGTGACCATTATTGGTCGACGAGGCGCCAGTGCGCAAAGGAATGCCGCCTTGGATCATGTCCCGTCGGACACGGACTTTGTTTTCTTCTTCGACGATGATATGACATTGCGGAATGACTACATAGAAAATGCCATTTCCGCCTTCGCGGTGAGCGGGGAGATTGTTGGTCTCACGGGCAATGTGCTGCTCGATGGTGCCGGATCTGGTAGGCCTGTGAGTTTTCCTGAGGCGGATGAAGCCTTCGTTCTGAGCTTTGAAAGCCCCAGCGAAATCTCGACTAAAGTAGCCAAGCTGTATGGATGCAATTTTGCTGTCCGCCTAAATGCTGCGACGGACCTCCGATTCGATGAACGACTTCCGCTTTACTCCTGGCTTGAAGATCTCGACTTCTCTAAGCGCCTGGCACAACGGGGCGCTCTTGTACGCGAGTTCACATGCTTTGGCGTTCACCATGGATCGCCATCTGGCGGCCGAACACAGCATTTGCGTTTCGGCTACTCCCAGATCACGAATCCCGTATATTTGTGGAGAAAAGGGTCAATCAAGTCGGCGAACGCGGCAGTCTTGATTTTCAGGCCGCTGCTTGCGAATCTTCGAGGAGCCCTAAGTGGAGATTCTAAGGGAGCACGCCGAGCGCGACTTAAGGGAAACGCAATGAGCGTGGCTGACCTTGTCAGGGGGCGACTCACGCCAGAGAGAATCACTACTTTTTAGAGTGTCCACGGCGAGCAAGCGTTTTAGAGGCGTTCGCAAGTCCAAAGTCCGCACTGACGGTGCTTTTTCGGCTTTTGGACAAGGGTAGTATTTTCCTGCCCGAGGCAGATCTCCTCAATTGCCAGTCAGTTTTGCCCGACCGGCGACGGGGTATATGTCTGTCTCCTGCGCTGCTAGTGCGCATGCTGGCTCTCCTGCTCGGCCACACGCAGCAGCAGGCCGGTCTCGGTTGTCGTGACCGAGTTGATGGATGCCCTCGACACCGAGCAGGGCTTCCGGCAGTGTTCGCCAGCGCCCGGCCAGGAGCAGGAGTTATTCCACATCAGGGGTTTCTGATTGTTTGCTTTGCTGGGTCGCTACGAATCCAAAATTCGGCCATGCCCTCTTTTCAGCACCACGATGCCGCAGCGGCCGTTCAGGTAGCAGGTTCCAGGGATGTCTCCTTGGCTGTCGCCATCTTGTCCCATGTGACGTTGGCTGGTGTGGTGCCGCGAGAATCCAACGAATGGCATTACTCCTCATGGATCTTCGCTGCGAAGTTGTATTTCACTGTTTAGGCGGTCAAGAACGACAGGAAGAGGGCTTTGTTCAAACAGGCAGCAGCTAACTTGATCCTGTTTCGCGGCGACTCGCCTTCATCCAAACTGTAACTTGTCTCACCTAAACTTCATCACCGGGTATCCACATCCTCAAACACCAGGAACGTCTGCGTATCCAGCACCCCGGGCATGGACTGCAGCTGATCGAAGATCACCCGCCGCAGATGTACGTTGTCCATGGCCCGCACCAGCAGTATGACGTCAAAGTCCCCGCCCACTAAGGCGATGTGATGCACCTCGGGAATGGCCCGAAGCTGTTCCCGGAGTTCCCGCCACGAGTGCTGCTGAACCTTAAGCGTCACGTATGCGGAGGACTTCAGGCCGGCCTTTATCGGATCTACCAGGGCCGTGAACTTCGTCAGCACACCCTGGCCAGTGAGCCGCGCTATCCGCGTGTAGGCGTGTGCCCGGGAAATGTGGACGTTCTCGGCCACCTGCGTCACAGACATCCGGCCATCCCTTGTCAGCTCGGCAATGATGTTGCGGTCCACATCGTCCATAGGCACCGCTGACGGCTCCTCCTCGTATGGTTCGGCCATTCGTCTACAACTCCCACCCGTTACACGGCTCACAATTGCGATTTGTCTTTCAGAATAGGGGAGATGAACGTACCTCTCCACGATTTGTGGCGGCACTAGATACGAAACATCGCCCGGGCCGATACTGAAAGTGAAGAGTGGCTACAGAAGGACGGACCAATGACGATCTCCGCAGACCACACTGCCCCCAAGACGACGCAGGCTGAACCCGTACCTGAGCAATCCGGGGATACATATCTGGCAGGCGCAGCGGCCGAGGCAGTGCGCAAGTTCGGCATCACCGCCGAGGACTATATGCTGCCGGCCCGCCACCAGATTCAGATGGTGGATCAGGACGGCAACCTAAAGCATCACTCCGAACAGGGCGCGGAACCCGGCCATGAGTACCCGCTGCCCGGCGACGATGAACTCCTCGCGGCCTACGAGCAGCTCGTAGTAGGACGGCGGGTCAATGACCAGAACTCGGCACTGGTCCGACAGGGGCGCATGGCCGTCTATCCCTCCAGTCACGGGCAAGAGGCGTGCCAGGTAGCCTCTGCACTCTGCCTGGCCGAGGGCGACTGGATGTTCCCCACGTACCGCGATGCTGTCGCCGTCATGGCGCGCGGGGTGGACCCGATCGAGGTCATGACCATCTTCCGGGGTGACTGGCACGGCGGCTACGACCCGCTGAAACACAAGGTCGGCATTCAGTGCACCCCTCTCACCACCCAGCTGCTCCACGCCGTCGGCGTCGCCCATGCCGCCAAGCTCCGCGGCGAGGACACCGTGGTCCTGGCCATGTGCGGTGACGGCGCCACGAGCGAAGGCGACTTCCATGAGGCGCTGAACTTCGCCGCCGTCTTCCACCTCCCGGTGATCTTCTTCGTGCAGAACAACCAGTACGCCATCTCGGTGCCTCTGGCCCACCAGTCCGTCGCTCCCTCGCTTGCGCACAAGGCAGTGGGCTACGGCATGGCCGGCGAACGGGTAGACGGCAACGACGTCGTCGCGCTCCTCGCCGTCCTGGACCGCGCGGTCAAGCTCGCGCGCGAAGGCTCCGGCCCGCTCCTGGTGGAGGCGCACACCTACCGCATGCAGGCCCACACGAACGCCGACGATGCCACCCGCTACCGGCAGGACAGCGAAGTGGCCCAGTGGCTGGCCCGGGATCCTCTGAGTCGGATGCGTACCTACCTCTTCGGTAGGGGGCTGCTGGATGACGACGGCGAAGCCCGGATCGCGGAGAAGGCGGAAGCGGTTGCCACGCAACTCCGCAACGGACTCGGCGAGGATGTTCCGGTAGACCCCCAGGACCTGTTCAAGTACGTCTTCTCCACACCGACGCCCCAGCTCAAAGAACAGTCAGCGTTGCTCGCCGACGAGCTTGCCCGCGACGCCGCTGGCACTTCAACCCCTACGGAGGCCCCCGAATGAGCCCCACCATCACGACGTCGTCAGAGGCGAATGGCAACATCAGTTCCGCCACGGCCCGGGCAGCCGCCTCGGCCGGGGCCACTGCGGAGGCGGCAAGGCCGCAGCCGGTCACCATGGCAAAGGCCCTGAACGCCGCCATGGCCGATGCCATGCGTGCGGATGAGTCTGTCCTGGTCTTCGGAGAGGACGTCGGCATGCTTGGCGGCGTCTTCCGCATCACTGACGGGCTTATGAAGAGCTTCGGCGAACAGCGCTGCTTCGACACGCCCCTGGCGGAATCCGGCATCGTCGGAATGGCCGTGGGCATGGCCATCAACGGCATGCGACCGGTCATCGAGATGCAGTTCGACGCCTTCGCCTACCCTGCCTTCGAGCAGATCGTCAGCCACGTGGCCAAGATGCACAACCGCACCAAGGGTCGAGTGAAGCTGCCCCTGGTCATCCGCGTTCCTTATGCCGGTGGCATCGGGGGAGTGGAACACCACTGTGACTCCTCCGAGTCCTACTACGCACATACCGCCGGGCTGAAGGTCTACACGCCGGCCACCGTGGCCGATGCGTACACCATGCTCCGCGAGGCCATCGATTCGGACGACCCCGTGATGTTCATGGAGCCCAAGAAGCTCTACTGGGCCAAGGACCTGGTGGATTTGGAGCGTCTTCATGAGGACTATGAAGCAAAGGCCGATCGTGGGACGTCCACCGAGGGTCGCGCCGCCGTCGCCCGCTCCGGCACCGACGCGACCCTGATCGCCTACGGTCCCTCCGTTCCTACTGCGCTGGCGGCCGCCGCCGCGGCAGCCGAGGAAGGCCGCTCCCTGGAGGTCATCGACATCCGAACCATCGTGCCGTTCGACGACGAGACCGTCTCCGCCTCTGTCCGGAAGACCGGCCGTGCCGTGGTGATCGCCGAGGCGCACGGGTTCGCGTCCGTGTCCTCGGAGATCGTGGCCCGCGTTCAGGAGCGCTGCTTCCACTACCTTGCCGCGCCCATCCGCCGGGTCACAGGCTTCGACGTCCCCTACCCGGCACCGAAGCTCGAGCACTACTATCTGCCCGGTGTGGACCGCATCCTCGACGCCGTTGACGACCTCCAGTGGGAAGACTGATCAAATGACGGAAACTAAGGTATTCCTCCTGCCCGACCTCGGCGAAGGCCTCACTGAAGCAGAACTCGTGAACTGGCTTGTGGCAGTGGGCGACGAAATTCACGTGGACCAACCGATCGCCGAAGTGGAAACCGCCAAGTCTGTTGTTGAAGTCCCGTCCCCGTACGCCGGTACAGTCGCCGAACTGCATGGTGCGCCGGGCCAAACTATGGACGTCGGCAAACCCCTGATCTCGGTGGCCGCGTCGGAATCGCCGGTCGAGCCTGTCGAAACCACCGAGCCGCCAGTCGAAACGCATGCCCCGCTGGTTGAGCCTGTCGAAACCGAGCATGTGGAAACCAAAGAATCCGCGGCCGCAGAAACCTACCGCACCGAAGAAAAAGCAGGCTCCGGCAATGTCCTCATCGGTTATGGAACCCCCGGCGGCACTGCAACCGTCCGCCGAACGCGCCCCCGGCGCGCGCAGTCATTGGTTGAGCATGGTGAAGCCCGCACGCCGCTGGTAGAGCCTGTCGGAACTCAAAGCGCTCACGCCAAGCTCACCACAGCCGCCGACGACGCTCTGCTCTCGCGCACCCGGGTCCCGGGCAAACTGGGTGCTGTCATCTCACCGCTCGTTCGCCGGATGGCCAGGGAACACGGCGTCGATCTCGGGCACGTGCACGGCTCGGGGGACAGCGGACTGATCATGCGCCGCGACGTTGAAGCGGTTATCACAAAGCCGGCCAAGGCTGAGCCGATCGAAACCGAACGCCAGCCGTTGGTGGTGCCCGTCGAAACCCAGCCTGTCGAAAGGCGCGTCTCAACGAATTCGACCAGCGGCGCGGTCGATTCCCGAACTGGCCTCGCCATCACCGGCCGCACTCCCGTCCGTGGTGTCCGCAAAGCCGTCGCGGCCAACATGGCCCGTAGCCGCTCCGAGATTCCTGAGGCCACAGTGTGGGTTGACGTGGACGCCACCGCGCTGGTGGACCTACGCGTCGGACTCAAGAAGGCCGAGCCGCACAACACACCTGGCCTGCTGGCTTTCATCGCCCGTTTTGTCACCGCAGGCTTGAAGAAGTATCCAGTGCTGAATACGCGGTTCGTCAGCGGCGAGGACACGTCAGGCGGGGAGTCCCAGGAGATCGTGGGGTTCGACGGGATCAACCTCGGATTCGCAGCGCAAACGGATCGAGGATTGGTGGTGCCGTCGATCCGAAACGCGGACAGGCTCAGTGCTAAGCAACTAGACGCAGAGATTAAGCGGCTAACCGCCATCGCTCGCGAGGGTAAGGCAACACCGACGGAACTGGGCAGCGGCACTTTCACCCTGAACAACTACGGCGTGTTCGGCATCGACGGTTCCGCGGCGATCATCAATTACCCGGAGGTGGCGATTCTGGGCATCGGTCGGATCATAGACAAGCCTTGGGTGGCCGACGGTGAACTCGTCGTCCGCAAAGTCACGGAGCTGACCCTGACCTTTGATCACCGTGTCTGTGATGGTGGAACAGCTGCCGGGTTCCTTCGCTTCGTGGCCGACGCAATCGAATCCCCAACTTCTTTGCTGGCCGACTTGTAGGACGGAAATCGCCCGTACCCCTTCTCGGACCTTCGCCGTCGCGTATCGGTTGCGGCGGCGAAGGTCAACGCATCCTATGGCGTCGTATCCGAATGATCACTGCAGCGGACAGAGGCCAGTAGGCGGCCGCCGTCGTCGCTATACGACGTGACGTGGTTGGTGATCGCGTTGCAAATGTCACAGTAGTGCCTGTGTTGTTTAGTCCCCATGTGCAGATCATACCCAGCAGGGCATTTCCATTGAGTAAATTCAGGCCTGGGGCCGGTGATCGCCGCCTGGAGCGGCAAACCAAGTCCCTGATGGCAAACCAAGTCCCCGATATTGCCAGATGGGTAGAATCGAGGCCTGAAGACCGCAGATGCTTCCCAGGTGTACGGAGAACGAATGTCACGATGGCTCGATGTCGGCACTGACAACTATGTGCTGGCGACTGAAGGTTCAAAGCTCAATACCGGCCTGATCCTGGGGACCGAGCGGGCCATGGTCATCGACACCGGTTGCGGGCCCCGTCAAGGAAAGGAAATCCTGGACGCCGTCCGGGAGAAGACCCCGCTGCCCCTCGTCGTCGTGAACACCCACGCCCACTACGACCACTTCTTCGGAAATGCGGTCTTCGCGGAGGCCGGTGTCGAGGAGTTCTGGGCGCACGAGAACTGTGCCGAGGAGATCGGCGAAAACGGCGACGCGCAGCGCAGCGAGGTCACCGGGATCGAGCCTGAGATGGCCGCCGGCGAGGGCGAGAATGTAGAGATCGTGGTCCCAAACGCCATTGTCCGGGACCAGCCGGTGCTCGTGGACCTCGGCGGGCAGATTGTCACCCTCTTCTACCTGGGCCGTGGGCACACCGATGGCGATCTCCTCGTGGGAACCACCACCACCCTGTTCGCCGGCGACCTCGTGGAGCAGGGCTCGCACCCGTCTTTTGAAGACGCTTATCCGGAGGAGTGGGCCGACGCCCTGCGGCACCTCTCCGCGCTCCGGCACCGCTACGAGTTCCTGGTGCCCGGCCACGGCGAACCGTGCAGTGACCGGTTCGTGAAGACCATGGCGGACACCATGACCACGGCGGTACGGCAGGCCCGGCAGTCCATCCGCGACACCCCCGCAGACGCCACCAAGGCCATCCCCGTGCTGCCGTACGGGCCGGAGCAGTCACGGTGGTTCATCAAGCGGCTGCAGGAGACCCGAGCGCAGCACTGAGCCGAGTACTGCCTGCCGTCCGGGTACCGCATGCCCGGAAACACAGGTAGTGACTACGCTATCGGCAGGCCGCAGACGTCCATAGTTTTGGGTCATGAAGACCGGAATCAGCGCAGCTATCCGCCGTTTCATCGAGCAGAACATCGTTGGCGATGACCCGCTCCCCGAACGCTCCTGGCTTGACCAGCAGGATATGCCCCTTGTGCAGAAGCCCGCTGTGGAGGCGGTGGCAGGGCGGCCGGTGGAGCCGCTCCCGCCGCTTCCTGGCCGTCACGCCGAGCATGGCCGGCGCCCTCAGCGACTGCGCCAAAGGTTGCGCGGCCATAACGCAGCCAGTCATCGCGGGGACGGCGGCTAGGCCTGTTTCCGCTTGGAAGCCGGTACATCTTGATCGAACCTTGAGGTTCGCTTGCGCTTTCCTTGAGTTTCCGCCCGTAGCGTCTCCGCTATGGAATCTCGTGGGGGAGGCCGGTACGGTCGGGACTCGCGGCGGGATGTTCGCCGCCGTCAGCTTCGCGTGATGTCCTACGTTGGGCTAGCGGCTCTGGCAGGGGCGACTGTGGTGGTAGTGATGCTGGCCCTCCGCCGATAGGGAAAAGCACGAAACGCAGCAATAGTTGAATAGTGGCTGCAGTAAATGGGCGTGTCCGGTTGGACAGCGCCCTAGACTGCTAAGTAGGCTGACGAGCGATCCAAAAAAATGGGGGTCCATTCCCAGCCCCTTTGGCGCGCCGGAGCATAGTCGTTCTGGTGTGCCGAAGGTGCTGCCGCTTACGGAGGTCTCAACCGTGGCTGTCACCGATTTTGTTCTCGCGCTGTCCGGCCTGCTGGGCAGCCTGCTGGTCCCGTTCGCCGGGCTCTACTGGATGCTCCGGCTCAAGCGAAGGGCCGTTGCGCCGGCGGCAGCCGTGCCGGTTCCGGCGCGGGTGAAGTAGCCGTGCCCTACGTAGACATCAACCCGCATCGCAGCCGGCCCAAATGGTGGGGTTACGTGGGGCTGAGTATCCTGCTGGTGATCACTGCTGCCGTTGTCGCGGCTGCCCTCACCCAAGGATGAATCCGGCTTGCTCTGGCCCGCCAGGGGCGGGCGACCACGGATGGTGACCGACAGGTCCTCGTTGGGCACCTAGAATGGTTGCTTGAACCAAGCCAATCGACCACCGCAGCGGGACGCCGCTGCGAGTCCCGGGGGACTGAACCATGCCTGAACCAGCGGATAACCGATTAGCCGAGGCCGATACCGACGAGGCGCAGCCCGAGCTCCGCCGCCGCTTCCGCCGCCGAAACGACGACGGCTCCGACGCCTGGACAGGAACCTTCCCCGCCGTGACACCTGAACCCACAGCACCGCCGCTTCCCGTCCGTAGCTCGTCTTGGGCGGAGGCGGCGGCCGTTGCCGACGCGCTGTCTGATGCGCCCCCTGCCGCGGCCACACCCCCGGCGCCGGTCCGCCAGCCGGCGGGAGCGCCGCCGTCGCGCGTTCCCGAAAGCCTCCCGGAACCTGAGGTGCCGGCGGCGGACGCGACCGCATTGCCGACGTCGTTCGTCCGCGAGCAGAAGCCTCGTCCCAAGAAGGGCTTCCGCGGCTTCCTGTACCGGGCCACCGGGGGCGCCTGGAACATGGGCCCGAGCGCGCTGGAGCGCGAGGAGGATGAGCTGGCCCGCCGGATCTCGCGCCAGCTGCAGGGCAGCTTCAACACCGCCGTGCTCAGCCTCAAGGGCGGCATCGGCAAGACTTCCACCACTGTGGGGGTCGGCCTGACGCTGGCTGAGTTCCGCGGCGACCCGCCGTGCGCCATCGACGCGAACCCCGACTCCGGTGACCTTGTGGAGCGCGCCCTCGGCGAGGGCATCTACCAGAAGGCGACCCCTCGTACCATCACGGACCTGCTCAAGAACATCGAGTCGGTCAGTTCGCTCACTGAGCTGTCACGGTACATGCACCACTCCGGCCGGCTGCATCTTATCGCCGGCGAGCAGGACCCCGAAGTGTCCGATTCGCTCACGGCGGAGGAATATCTGCGCATCCGCAAGCTCATCTCCAGCTACTACTCAGTGGCGCTGACCGACTGCGGCACCGGCGTGACGCACAACGCGATGAGCGGCATCCTGCAGTCGGCGGACAACCTGATCATCGCCGCCGGCTACGCGGTGAGTGGCGCCAAGCGCGCCCGCAGTACCCTGCAGTGGCTGGCCGGTCACGGCTACGAGGAGCTCGCCCGCAACGCGATCGTGGTCATCACGGACAAGGACGAGGTGTCCTCCCGCGTGGACAAGGACGCCATCGAGGAGCACCTTGCCGGCATGTGCCGTGAGCTGATCGCCGTGCCACACGACAGGGGAGTGGCCGACGGTGACTTGGTGACCCTCGACCATCTGAAGCCGGAGACGCGCCGGGCGTACAAGGAGATCGCTGCGGCCATTGTTGACGGGTACCGGTAGGGCCGATTTATCGGTTGCCCTAACACGACCATGCTGACTCCTCTCGGCAGGGTCACCGGCTGAGTCAGCGTATGGGCGGGCACTCATCGTCTTACGTGCCCGGTAGAATCCTTTGATATGGCATATTGGGGGACTGGCGGATGATCAACTCACTGGGCACTATCCGACCGCAAACAACGCTCTTGGACCTGATCGCGCCCGTACTCATAGTTCTGACGGGCTTTCTGACGCCGATCCTGATCTCATCCAGTATCGACACTTGGTCAACGTGGGTCGTGATCGTTCTTATCGTTGCGATGTATGCCGGGTGCAGGTTAAGTCTTTTGGCAGTCAATGGGCGCGGTAGAACTGTTCAACTGTTCTTCTGGATCTATATCTACTTCTTTGCCGGTCTTGCCCCGCTCGCGCAGATTGGCGAGGACACATGGCCTTGGCCGTCCGATGTCAGTGAATCTGCTGGTAGTACGGCCGCTATGGTCCTCGTCGTCACGCTCGCCGGGTACGAGGCTGGAAGGTTTGTTCAGTCTCGAAGGCCGGTGCCGGAGTCCGTGAGGGCGCCGCGGGAGCTGTCTTCTAGGCGCATGGCATTAGTCATCCCGGTTGCTGTGGCACTTTGCCTCGCCCAGGTCTTACGGATCGGGCCGGAGACACTGCTGAGCAGCCGTGAGTCAATTGGTACCCTCATCGCGGCGACGGGTGGCGCTGACGCCCGAGCAAGTGCGGGGCTTTCGTCTGCTGCCTTGATCAGTGCCTCATTTGTTCCCGCCTATCTGATGATTACGGCCAAGCGTAACCGGATCATCAAGGGCTGGGGCCTCACCTCCCTCGTGGTGATATGCCTCGCCCTTTTTGCCTCGAACCCGGCGGCGTCAGCCCGGTACGTGACGATAAGCGTCTGGGTAGGGTTGCTGCTTGCTATGCTGTGGCCGCTCACTCGCCGGACGTTTTTCACTCTGGCACTGGGCGTCGTGCTGGGACTGCTGGTGCTCTTCCCGGCTCTAAATGTCTTCCGGCGGGAAGGAGCCCGGTCCACGGCTTCGGATTCCCTTACGGGCACGCTGGTGCAGGGAGACTACGACTCTTTCCAACAGATCGCGAACACTGTGGACTACGTCACTGTTCATGGCCATACCTGGGGACACCAGGTTCTTTCGGCGCTCCTATTCTGGGTCCCGCGGTCTTTCTGGTCTGACAAAGGTTTCGATACCGGGCAGATCGTAGCGCAGGACAAAGGATATGACTTCACGAACCTGTCTGCTCCACTGCCGGCTGAGATGTACATCGACGGTGGATTCGTATTGGTCGCCACGTTCTTCGTCTTTTACGGAGCTGTCACTGTCTGGGCGGAAAGGCAAGCTCAACTGCCGCTCAGGGAACGTGGCTTCATGGGCCTGCTTGTGCCGGTGTTCTCGGTTTACCAGGTCATCATGCTGCGCGGTTCGCTACTTCAGTCGATGGGGCAGATCATGGTAGTTGCCCTGATCTTGTGGCTCTGTACTAAACGGAGCATGCGTGACGAGGAACCTACCGAGCCAGCGCTGTAGCGGATTCCTTAGCCCAACATGTTGAGCCGAAGCCTGGGTTCCACAGCATCCCCAGCCCATAGTGTCCACGAAGGCCGCCCCCAGGAACTAGGCTGACGCATCGGGGATGATTCGACATGGGAAAGATGATCGCCGCCCGTCGTGCCGAGGAGACGCGGAAATTCCGCGTTACCCTAGTCGCTCGTGGACGAAACGTGGGAGGCGGGCCGTGCAAAGGCGAACCGGGTTCGGGCAACAGAAATTTGGGCTCCAAGGTTGTCCAAGAATTCTGAGTTCGAGTCGCACCATGGGGGATCCGGACCTTGATCCTATCCAGCAGGAACAGGCCGGCATGCGCCGACACAGAGGGACACAAAAGATGCTCCTCTGGGGCAGATAGAATGTCGGCATGGGGGTTAAATCTGAGAACGCCGCGCTGAACGTCGTCCGCACTGTTTCCGCACTTTTGGTGGTGATTGGGCACGCCCGTGGTTGGCTATTCGTGCCTCTCGAACAAGTTGACGGATCAGTCGCCCTCAAGGCCTTGTACGCTATGACGAGCATCGGGCACGGAGCCGTTTTGGTGTTCTTTGTTTTGAGTGGTTATTTTGTCGGGGGCAGTGTTATCAAGGCTTCTCGGGGAGGGTACTTCTCTTGGAAGGCGTACGGCATCACGCGACTCGTCCGCCTCTGGATCGTGCTCGCTCCAGCGCTAATTCTGACCCTTGTGCTGGATTTCTTGGGTCGAACATTCTTTGCCGGCTCTAGTCGCTTTGGGCCGGCGAGTGATGCAACACTTCACACAGCCCCCCTGACTGCTGTGGGGAACTTACTCTTTCTCCAACCCACCTATGTGCCAACGCTGGGCACCAACGGGGCACTCTGGTCACTGACGTTTGAATTCGCCTATTACTTGCTCTTCCCGATCATCGTTCTAGGCGTCGTACGAGGGGCTGGATGGCCGCGTTACGCCTCGGCAGCCTTGGCGCTGATGCTGTGCGTCTTCTTCGGAGTCAACGTCATCATCCTGTTTTCCGCTTGGCTGCTTGGAGCACTGCTTGCGGCGCAACAGCACCACGTTGTCAGCATCGTGGCTGCTTGGCGTCCCTCAGTCCGCGTCTCGGCTCGTTTTGTAGCGGTTGGCATGCTGTTGGCGGCAATGCTTGCCGACAAGATCAGTGGAGGCAGCCCAGACTACGCGCCGCCGGCAACGTTTGTCGTTGCGTTGATGGGCGCGATCGTAGTTGGACTGCTCCTGCCTGACCCGAAGCCTGGCAGCGTTGTAGGCAGGCTCACGGTCAGCTCGCTAGGTGGGCTCGCACCCTCTTCCTACTCGCTTTATGCCATGCATCTGCCCCTGCTGACTCTACTTGCGGTGGTCCTGAGCCGCGATGGTGTGACTGGGTCGTGGGGCCCTTCTCCACTGAACTGGTGCCTGTTGGCTGTCGTTGTCGCCGTGTTGGTTTTGGCCGGGTGGGCATTCGCGCAGGCCACCGAACGGCACACCAAGAAGCTGACCCGATGGATACTAGCTCTGACTGCTGTTCAAGGGGGCGAAACGCGTCCGAGTGAAGTTCACAGCTAAGGGTAGTTGGTCATCGCAAGCTGACTCGGGAAAGGGATGAACGTTTCGCGCACCCGGTGGATTCACTGACAGGACTGCGGTTCATCGCCGCATGCTCGTGGTCCTGTATCACGCGTCGGTGACGATGGTGCCCGAAATGTATCCGCTGGTGTCCACGGGGCAGACCGGTGTGACGTTCGTGCCAGCGGGCCGGCCCGCCTCGTACTTCTCCCGGACCCCCCATGCGACGGGCCACCTGGTACTGGCCAGGCCGTCGGCGTAGAGGGCAGGCATTCGCGCTCGCGGCCGGACAGGTTTGCCGCGACGAATTCGCTGTCCACTTCGATGGCGGCGGCGAGCTCCTGACGGTCGATGGTTCCCCGGCGGCGATGCGGCGCAGTTTGGCGAACGTGTCCGCGAGGGGCTCCGACTTCAGCGAGACACCCCAGGTTCCGCTTGCGAGGGCTTCCTGCAGACTTGCCACATTGTCGCCCAGGGTGAAGTCGAGGACCCGGTAGCCGGCAGCTGTCAGCAGTCCCACGTTGTCCCCGGGCCGGGTCCGCCGGCCGGCGGGAGCGCCGCCGTCGCGCCTTCCGAAAAGCGTTCCGTGGTTTCCTGTGCCGGGCAACGGGAGGCGGCGACTGAAACATGGCCGAGCCCGCTGGCATCGAGGAGGACGAGCGGGCCTGCCGGATGTCAGGCAAAGTTACGGGCAGCTTTAACACCGTCGAGCTGAGCCGGACGGACGGCATCGGCAAGGCCTCAACCAGGTCGGCGTCGGCTTCACCCCCGAAGTGGCACGACTCTAGGGGGCAGAGGGTGAGGCCCGCCGTCGCCATAAAATGGCAGCCGTTATCGGCGAGCAACGTTGACTAAACCTTGCAAAACCCTTGAGCCAACCCTGAGCGTGGATAGTTAGGCTCTGGAGCGCCGCCCATTTGTAGCCAGAGTCCGGGCCGGCCTAGGGGGAGGCTGACCAGCCGAAACTACTAAGGAGCGCAATTGTCTGAGGTCATCAGTGCCGATTTCACTACTAGGGAAGACGCCGGTATCAGCCGCCGCCGGGTGGTCGCAGGTGTGGCCTGGTCGTTGCCAGTCATCGTCGCCGCCGTCGCGGCCCCGGCGGCCGCCGCATCAGGTGTGAGTGTGACAGCGGGGTTGGTGGGCGCCGGGTCGCCGGTTACCTACCTCCCCTCCGGAGGGACGGGCGGCGGTACCAACCGCAACGGAACTGGTCCCACAGCACTCCAGCTCCAGAACAAGGGCGGGGCCGTCAACAGCCCGATCACCGGAACCATCAACATCGCCCCGGTTGGAACAGTTGGAGCCGGCGCGGGCGTGCAGTCCATGACGCCGGCTGCCTTGGCGTCCTCGTCGTACTCGACCACCCATGCCTACAGCGGATCCTTCACGTACACCGCAGGTGTTGCCAGCGGCCAGACACTGAACATTCCGATTCAGCTCCAGTACGAATCCGTGAACCCGTCGCCCAAGAAGGGCGTTGTCCTTTCCTACACTTTGACCATCACGGTTACACTGCCGGATGCAACAACGCAGGCTCTTACCGCCGGCCTGACTGTCACATTCTGACCGTGGTCTGGAAACACAGCAGCCTGGTGGCAGAGGTACGCACCGACGCCGCGGGCCGGGTGGCTTTGCTGCACCTAGACGCCAATCAGCCTGTAGTCCTGACGGGCCCTGCCGAGGCCATCTGGCAACTGATCGATGGCCGCCGCGACGAGGCGGACGTCATCGCTGAGCTGCAGGCAGAGTTCGAGGACACCACCGGCCAGCTTGTCCGCCAAGTAGAAGGTTTCCTGGCAAGCCTGGAAGCCCAGCGACTGATCGAATCCGCGAATGAAGCAGGCAAGTAACAACCCCGCCGCGGGGAAAGCCATAAGCGGTGAGGACAGGCATGACCTGCTGTGCGTTGATGTGCTGGGCACCCGGTTCGTCATCAGTTGGGGCCACGCGGTGACAGCGGAGCAGTGGCAACGCATGGCCACGGCCTGGGAGCGCTGTGCGGGCGCCGGTGTGCCGATGATCCCGCCGGCTCCGATGGAACCAACGGAGACTCTGCCGTTCTCCGCATCGGTGGCCTACCTGTCGCAAGCGTACGACGGCGGCACGTTGGCTCTGCAAGCGGCCTCCTTCGAGGCGCTCGCCGAGAATCTCACCTCCCGGCTGACGCTCGCGGCCATTTTGGAGAACGCGGGGAGGCTGATAATGCTCCACGCTTGCGGTGTTGCCTCTCCTGAGAGCGGCGGCGTCATGGCGCTCGTGGCCAAATCCGGAACGGGAAAGACCACCGCGGCGTCTGTACTGGCCAGGACGTACGGGTACGTCTCGGACGAGACGGTAGCCATCGGGCCGGAGGGTGAGGTGGTTCCGTACCCCAAGCCGCTGTCCGTGAAACAGGGGCCCGGTGCGCCCAAGAAGCAGCTGGGACCGGGCGAGCTCGGGCTGCTGCCGGCACTACCCAAAATGTTCATCCAGTCCATCGTGCTGCTGGACCGCGTTGACCGTCCCGGCAGGAGCGGCATGCAGGACCGCCCGGTGGCCCCTGTCCTGCGCCAGTTGCCGCTGGCGGACGGGCTCTTGGCCTTGGTCCCCGAGTTGTCTTCGCAGTCCGAAATGGACGAACCGCTGCAGTCACTGTGCCGGCTGATCGAAAGTGTGGGGGGTATCTGGCAGGTGACCTACTCGGAGGCCGCGGACCTGCCGCAGGCCCTGGAGCCGCTCTTTCGGAGCGACGGCCCTGTAAAGGCTGCGTGGGAGGCGCCCGGACTCAACGGTGCGCCCGGGGCCATCCCGGACGGGTGGGTCCGCCGGGTGACACCGAGGGATGCCGTGAAAGTCGACGACGACCTGCTGGTGATGCTGGACTCCGAGATAGTGCGACTGGGCGGAGTGGGGCCCGCCATCTGGGAAGCTGCAGCTGGCGCAATGTCGCTGGAACAGTTGGCTGAAGAGGTGGGGCGCGTGCACGGCCGCGATGAAGGCTACCGGACCGCCGTCGCGGCAGCGGTGGGCCAGCTCGTCGAGAAATCAATTTTGGAACAGGGCGGCGCGTAGCGCCCGCAGGCACCCGGCGTCCAACGCCGGTCGGAAACAACACGAACCTGGATTGGGGAACCATGATGAGCGTCACCAGCACGCCTGGCGAACAGGCACCTGCCGGCCTCGACCTGTCCGATTACCTGCGGCTGCTGCGGGTGTACTGGAAGGCCATCGTGGCCTTCACTCTGCTGGCGACTTTGGCGGCGTTCGGCTGGACGGTCCTGCAGCCGAAGATCTACGCGTCCGAGTCCAGCGGCATTGTAGTCACACCGGGATCGGACAACGTGAGCCTTTCCTTGGCCGGGGACAGCCTGGCCAAGGCAAAGGTCAAGAACTACGAGTCCGTGGCCAAATCGCGGCTCGTAGCTGACCGGGTAATCGCATCGCTGGACCTGAAGACCACGGCCGACGCCCTGCTCGGTGCCATAAGCGTGAAAGTTCCGCTGGACACCGCTGAAATCCGGGTGACGGCACAATCGCCTGATCCTGGAACGGCACAGCGCGTGGCGGATGCCTGGGTCAACGGCCTGGCCGCCGAAGTGAGGGCGATCGAAACGGCAACGAGGCCGGACGATGCAACGGCCTGGCCCGGCGGCCCAGCCAGCACCTCAGCTTCCGATCCTGCCCCGGCCGTCAGTATCCTCCCGCTGGGCAAGGCTGTCCTGCCCAGCACCCCAGTTTCCCCGAACGTCAGGCTCAGCCTCGCTCTTGGGGCCTTCTGCGGCCTTGGTCTTGGCTTGGCCTATGCGGTAGTCCGGTGCCATCTGGACCGGCGCATCCGCAACTCCACTGAAATCGAACGGCTGTTCGGCGTCCCCGTGATCGGCACGCTCCCCATCGACCACCGCCTGGACGGCAAGAGCACCATCCTGGAAGCGGGCGCTAGTGCCGGGCACTCCGAGGCGCACGTCGGCGGTGCGATGGGCGAGGCCCTACGCGAGCTGCGCACCAACCTCAGTTTCCTGGATGTCGACCAGCCCCCGCGCGTCATCGTGGTTACCAGTTCCGTGCCCGGAGAAGGCAAATCCACTGTCACGGCAAACCTGGCCGCCACCCTGGCGGCCGCCGGCGAAAACGTGGTGGTGGTCGACGGCGATCTGCGGCGCCCCACGCTGGCGGATGTTTTCAATCTGGTTCCGGGCGTCGGGGTCACTGAAGTTCTGGCCGGCACTGCTGACCTGGGGGACGTCCTCCAGCCCTGGAGCGCCCTGCCGAACCTCTCCGTCCTCGGGTCCGGCCGGATTCCGCCGAACCCCAGCGAACTCCTCGGATCCTTGGCCATGAAAAAGATGCTCAGCACACTGGCACAGAATGCAACCGTCCTGATCGACGCCCCGCCGCTGCTTCCCGTCACCGACGCCGCGGTCCTCTCACGGGTGGCCGACGGTGCAATTGTTGTCATCCAGGCGGGCAAGACGACGCAGGACCAACTGGGACAGTCACTGGGCAACCTGGACAGGGTGCGGGGCAGGGTCCTGGGTACCGTCCTCAACTATTTGCCGACCCGAGGAACGGACGCCTACTCCTACTACGGCACCTATCCCTCTGCTTCGGCACCTGCTCAGGCTGAAGCGCCGCTCCGCGGGTCTGACGCAGTCCAATCGGACAGCAGGGGTGAGGACGTCCCTGTGCCGGTCGCTCCCCAGGCAAAGGGCTAGGTTCCCGCCATGGAAGCCCCTGCAGCGGAAGGCCTGCTGAGCATTAGTGAGGGCGTCTTTTTGGGCCATGCCCTCGTCGCAAGGCTGGCGGAGAACCTTGGCATCCGGGCGTTCTTCATCAAGGGGCCGGCCAGCGTCATTCAGGGACTGCGGCTGCCCAAGGTGTCTGTGGACGTGGACGTCTTCGTGGCGCCAGCGGACCTTGAGTCCCTGCTCGCCGGATTGCACCAGCGCGGCTGGCGTGAGCGGGTTGCTGAAGGGGACATAGGGGTTTTTCACAAGCATTCGGTGACGCTCAACCACGCGTCCTGGCCGTGCCATATTGACATCCATTTTCGGTTCCCAGGGATGGAGGCGGATCCGGCAGCCGCGTTTGACGTGATGTGGGCCCAAACGCAGGTCCTTGAAATGGCAGGGCGAGGCGTGCGGGTTCCGTCAAAGGAGCTGGGGGTTGTCCTTCTAGCCCTGCATGCTTTGCGGGCACCCCACCTGCACATTTCTCAGCAGGAACTTTGTTTTCTCAAGGACCTCTCGGCACGCGAAGCGCTTGGACCCGCCGTCCATGAAATCAGTGCTGCCACGGATGCGCTCGCTGCCATGCGGCCCTTTCTTACGGACATCGTTACCGGGCACGTCGGAGTGGAGTGGCCGGCTGCATCCACGGAGTGGCGCAACCGCCTGTTCTCAAGGGAACCTGGCAGCGCCCGCATTATTGCTCTGTTCCAATCACCGCTGCGGGACAAGCCACGTATGCTGCGCGCCGCGTTGCTGCCGCCGGACACGGTCTACCTGTCGCAGGATCCCTACGCCGATTTGTCACCCAGAGGGCGACTTCGGGCTTACGCCGCCAGATGGCTACGTTTCCTGCGCGCGTCCCCGCGGCTGTTTCGGGACCTTGCTGCTTACCAGCAGGACCGGAAACACGTTGGATCGGGGCGGAATGGCTGATGGGGGGGCGCTGCAGTCCTCGTAACCGAATCTTGACTCAACACGCTGGATTCATTCTCGGAAGGGTCCGGCTCGAGCGGATAGTGTCGCCGCATCATAACTGGAAGGTGTGACCGCGATGACTATCTTTGAATACGCATCAGCACTGGCACTCATGCTCGGATCCTTGGCTGCAGCAAGTGGTCTTTCCGCCGTGATCATCCGATCTAGGTCCAGACACTAAGGCAGGTTCCTGCTGCACGGCCAAGCAGCGGCGGCCGAACCGTGCCCCAAGCTAAATCTAAGGAGTCCCAATTAGCGTCGGGCACATGGGGAAATTAAATCCTGACCGTTTTCAGCGGCGCCAGGCGCGGAAGCGCCGGCTGCAGGCTCTTTCCTACGCTGGCCTGGCATCTCTGACCGCGGCGACGGCCGCCGTCGTCTGGCTGGCACTCACGCGCTGACAGCGTCCGCCATACCCGTGGTTCTGAATTACGCCTCAGTGACGCTGTAGCGCGAGACGTATCTGCTCAACGCGACTTGCAGCGCCTGGCTGCTTTTTGCGACAGTCTCGGCGGCCATGACCGCTGCGGATGCATCGCCGTCTCGCAGACATTGTTCCAACGCCCAGCAGTCCCGTTCCACTGCCAGCCCGCCGACTGCCCGGGCGTTTACTTTCAAGCTGAGCACGGCATCAATAGCCGCCACGCCATTCTGGTCCCGGACGGCCCGGCCAATGCGTTCCACCCTGTTTGGCAGCATCTCCAGGAAGTTGGCCGCATACATTGAGGCAGCGGAACTGCTTTGAACGTCCTCCGCGAGGCGAAGCAGGGGAAGTGGGGAAAAGCAATCGCCTTTCTGAGCCATGTTGTCTCATTCCGGAGTGAATTCGGGAAGTGGGCATTGTCGATTCCGGGTGCGGTCAGCTTCCGGTGACAGTTGCCGTCCGTGTCTGGTTGCGAGCAACCTCTACTTCGATGGTCAAGGTTGGAGTGGTGTTCTTAGGAATGGATCCGGAGACACTGGCCCGCAGCCGGACGCCGCTTCCTGGGGCGGTGGGGACAATCGAGGAGATGAGCCTCGTGGCAGGAGTATCCAGCACATTGGTGAGCGTACCCGCGCAGGTTCCGGCTGTCTCATTCCAGGTGACGCTGCATGCCTCAATCTTGAACGTGGCGCCGGCCGGTGAAGCTGTTGCCGTGTAGGCCGCTCCAGTGACGTTCAAGGTACCCGTGTTTCCGATGGTGAAAAACTTCGGTGAGTAAACAGGATTACCGTTGTTGCCTGCCGTGTTCGGAAGGGGAAGTGACAGTACCCCGGAGCCGAAAGGAGCCGTTGAACTGGTTGAAGCCACCGCGCCCCATTTGGCACTGCTGGCCAAGGTGGCGGCGGAGACCTGTGCTCTGTTGGCTGCTTCGGCCGCCGCCAGCGACGTGCACAACAGCAGAGCGGTTACCGACGCGGCGGCCCCCGCCCTGCTGACTGGGAAGTGCACGTGCACTGCTCTAGCTTCCGGTGGTGGTGGCCGTGCGCTGGGTTTCGCCGAAGGTCCAGGTGAGCGCAGAAGTGAGGCCCTGGATGCTGCCAGCAGCCTGAACGCCGTTGACAGTGGTTTCGGTCTGATCGGGCAGAGTGAGTGTGATCTGCAGCTTGACGGTAGACCCTGCTGCGACGGAGCTGGTTAGTGCTGCTGGAGTCGAGGCCAGGGTGCTCAACGGCACGCTCGTGGCCAGAGCAAGGGGGCTCGCGCCTGAACCGGTGCACGCGCCGGCACCGGTTACGGTCCAGTCGCCTCCGACGCACTGTGTAACGGTGACCCGGAGCCCCTTGGTGGCGCTCGTGGTGAGCAGCGTTGGGTTTGCATCGGCGACTGCCAGCGTCAGGTCCTTGCCGGCAAGTTCGTTGCCCTGGGTCAGGGTCACGTAGCGGTTCACGACGTCGCCCGGAGCCACGTTGGAGACCGCCTGACCGAAACCGGCGCCATTGTTAGCCATGGTGAGGCTCAGGATTCCGCTGGAGGCGTTCTGGGCGGTGGTGTTGGAAGCGGTGGCGTTCAGGGCCGCGTAGACGCCACCGCCGGTGATGGCCAGGCCTGCGGCGCCGACTGCGAAAGCGGCCAGCAGGCGGGGGTTGGGACGGCGAACGGAAGGGGTTGAGGCAGCAGACATTGCAGATCCTTACTATGTGGTTGGGCGTTTAGAGGGAGGGAGCCGGGCGCGTCTGCCCGGAAACTTGGGAGGGCGTCCGGAGTATCCAGACCACGCTTGTGGCAGTCACAGACAATCCGAACAGGGCGATCAAGATTCCACGCTGGAGCGGGTTCTGCGCCCAGAGCAAGGCGTTGCCTACGTAGGGAACGGTAGCCACGGCTACGGGCACCTGATCCTGGTCCAGGGTGGCCCGCCAGTGGTCCGGCGCAGGGTTGGCATCGCCCTTTGTGGTGAGCACGGGGCGTTCCGGGCTGCCGGCTAGGGCGGTGATGCGGTGGGCAAAAGGGGTGCTTTCACCTGGCGGGGTGAAGACGGCCACGTCGCCTACGCTCAGGGAAGTTACCGGCCTCGGAACCGTGATTAGCAGGTCACCGGGGGCAAAAGACGGGCGCATGCTGGCAGTCAGCACTGGGGAATAGCCAATGTGGAGCAAGGGCGCAGCCACACAGGCGGCCAGAAAAACAGCTGTGATTACGGTCCCGACGGCCGTGCTCAGAACGCGCCGGGCGATGGCAAATCGTGCTGCCACTGAGCCGGAGGCTGTATCTGAACTGGTTGACGCGCTCATGGTCCATTCCGTTTCTTGAGGCCGTTTCTTCTGACACCAACCACGATGTATGGCCCGGCTCAAGGAAACTGTCTAATTCGCGTCAATCCTCAATCAGCACTTAATCAAGACTGGCTCAAGAACCATGGCCGTGCCCCGCTTCATGTCTATGCCTGCCGTGGCCGAGCCTCGCGGCAGGCACAGACGGCCGGTTTGCCCTACCCCGGTCGACTTGACGGTTCGTCGTCGTCGTACTTGGAGCAAAGGATGAACGTTTCGCCCACCCGGCTGATTCACGGACAGGACTGCGGTTCATAGCCGCCATGCTCGTGGTCCGTACCATGCGGCGGTGACGCTGGTGCCCGAGATGTATCCGTTGGTGTCCATGGGGAAGACCTCCGGTGTCTGATGGAAAGAGCATGTCGCGCCGAAATCAAGTGGCAACCAAGAGGCGCTCAAGTTTCATCAAGAATTTCTTCGGCCCAAGGGACCAGGCCGTGGCGGGGCAAGCACCGCCGTCGTACTCTTCCTCGGAACGCAACCCCAACATTGCCGAAGGATTGATCCGACTCACACGGCCAGGTGAAATTCGGTGTTATGTTTTGAGCAAATTTCAATTGGGGGAACAAATGAATAAAACGGTGATGCCTCGGCTCGCCTCGGTGCTGCTTGCGGCGGCCCTGGTCTCAGGCGGAATGGCCACGCCTTCGCAGGCGGCGGAGACAGACAACGCCATCAACACGCAGTCACGCGATGCCGTGGTGGCTGCCTACAAGTCCCGCTATCTGCCTTCTGAGGCGCAGGACATCAACTGGACGGGGTCGGTGGCGGGGTGTGACCCGGGGACGCAGTCGGCGAGTTCGCTGGCCAGCGGAACGGCGGCGATCAACTTCTTCCGCGGTCTCTCGGGCCTGGACAGCATTGTCCTCACCGCGGAGCAGAACGCCAAGGCGCAGGCCGTGGCACTGATGATGCATGCCCGAGGCAGTCTGAGCCACTATCCCACCAGCGACTGGGAGTGTTTCACGCCGCTGGGGCAGGCGGGAGCCGGAACTTCTAACCTGTACTACATGTCTCCCCGGATCTCCTCCATGTCTTATGCCATCAGGGGATACATGGACGACTGGGGCAGCAATAACGCAGACGTGGGGCACCGGCGCTGGTTCCTGAATCCGACGACCACGACTATGGGAATCGGGACCACCGCTACGGCCAACGCGGTGGACGTCTTTGGCGGCGGGACCAGCGCGACGCGGACCAATCCGGATTTCATCGCCTTCCCGAATGCCGGCTATTTCCCCAGCCAGCTGCTGCCGCCGGGGCGCTGGTCGCTGTCGTCCGGCCACGACGTCGATTTTTCCAACGCCAGCGTTGTGGTCACCAATGCTGCCGGAACCGACATGCAGGCGACCACTTACCACGCGATGAACGGCTACGGGCCGAACACGGTGGTCTTTGACGTCCCACAGCTGCAGCTTCCCGCAGGGGCCGAGGAAGCGAACTACACCGTCAAGGTCACGGGCATGGTGCGGGACGGGATGCCGATCGACCACACGTACACCGTCAAGCTCATCGACGGCACCGTGGCCGGTCCCAGCACACCGGACCCCACACCGCCGCAACTGCGTGAAAACACGGCGGTCACGCCCGTAGCACCGACCTTCGGCGGATGGTGGTACACAATCCCGCCCGCCTCCGGGGTCCGCTACCGGGTCGGGGGGATAGTCCGCGACCCCGGAACCTACTTCGTGCAGGAAGTCGTTACCGTTACGGCTGAGGCCAAGTACGGCTATGTCCTGCAGGGAACGACGTCCTGGTCCAAGGACCTCCGGCCGGTTCCCATTATTGAAGTCGAACCGCCTGCACCCACCTTCGGCGCGTCATCGTTCACCATTCCTCCAATCACCGGGGTCCGGTACCTCGTGGGCGGCCTGACGAAGGCTCCGGGCACCTACCCCGCATCGGGAAGGGTCGAGGTGTTCGCTGAAGCCCTTCCCGGCTACGCCGTTACCGGGAACTTGACCTGGTCGCACACATTCCTGCCTCCAGTTCCTCCTCCCGCTGCCCCCGCCGCGGCGCCGACGATCAAGTCGCAGGACAGCGTCCTTGCCATCGATTCAGCAGGCACCCTCTGGAACTACGGGAACCTGAAGACTGCCAGGGTCAAGGTGGGCACCGGGTGGGGGATCTTCAGCGACATCCACGTGACGGACTGGAACCGGGACGGCTATTTGGACATCCTGGGCAAGGCCAAGGCGGGGCAACTCTACCTGTACCGGGCGCTGCCTGGCGGCGGTTTCGCTCGGGAGACCATGGGTGCCGGCGGCTGGCAGAACTACAGCATCGACGTCGGAACCTGGAAGACGGCCGATAGGTTCCCCTCCATTGTGGCCAAGCACATTGCCACCGGGAAGCTGTACCACTACGCCAACAGCTCGGGGAAGGCGCCCAGCGCGGGCGTGCAGATCGGCGCAGGCTGGCTGAAGCTGGACATCAGCCTGCTCGACTGGAACCGGGACGGTGCCACGGACATCGTTGCGCGAAACGCCAGCGGCCAGCTGGTGCTCTACCGCACCAACGGCCGCGGCTCGTTCGTGGCGGAGAATCGCCCGGTCATTGGCGCGGGCTGGCAAGGCTTTACGTCCCTGACGGTTGCCCGCGGCCTGGGCGGGATCGGGACCCAGGGTCTGCTGGCACGCAACAAGGCCGGGGCGTTGCTGTACTACCAGGCGAACAAGTCTGCCTGGGCTGCCGCCAGGACCCTCGGCACCAGGGGCTGGGGACCGTACATCATCGGCAGCCACTGATTCGGACCCGGTCCGAGCCTGCGCCGGTGGCCGAGGGCTGCGGTGGCGGAGCCCCGGCGTCCGACGGCGAGCGCGCCGGCTTTGGGGTCTTGACGCGGTTGCGGCCTATGAGGTGATGCCCGCCGGGGACAGGGACGGGGAGTAGCGGACGGAGGCTTGGTGACCCTCAACCACCGAAAGCGGGAGACGCGTCCGGCCTACAAGAAGATTGCCGCCGTGATTGTGGGCGGGTACGCCTCAATGGCCTTGGCTGCGACACAAACACACGGTGATTCGGCCCTCATCAAAAATTAACTAAACTCGTTTGATGAAAGCGTTGACCGCTGTCCGTCCGACCTCTACGCTCGGCATAGCGGATTCGAGCCGCGTTTGTATCTGGGGGGAATCCGCCATTCATTTGGCAGTTCATGTAAACCACTCGCATCTGTAGGAAGGCATATCCATGCTCGCTCTCACCGATTACGCAATTGCTGCGCATGTCTCGGCGCAAAATGCAGTTGCACGGGCAGTTAACTCTGCGCTGGACAAGAATAGTGAATTCCGCTGGGTCTGGCTTGTCCTGATCGGCATTCTGGTCATTGCTGCCGCAGTGGCCTGGATCTACTGCCGCAACTCGGGCTACCGCGGCTTCACCGGCCACATCGAGGCAGTCAAGGGTCCCTGGGGCATTAAGATCGGCGTCAAGCTCGGTTGCTACTAGCCTGACAACCTTTAAGGACCAATAAATGGAACACTTGCCTGACCCGCTGGCCGTCGCCGGACTCACCAAAGACTATGGAACCCGGCACGGCGTTCAGGACCTCGACTTCACGGTCCGAGCAGGGGAAGTGACCGGGCTGCTTGGCCCCAACGGGTCAGGCAAGTCGACCACCATCCACTGCATTTCCGGTTTCATCCGCCCCACGTCGGGCACGGTGAAAATTTGCGGCCTTTCGCACGACGACGTGGAGGCCAAGGACCGTTTTGGATTCTTTCCGGACGACCTGCCTGTTCCCGAAGCCCTCACCGCCCGTGAACTGCTCGATTTCCACCGCCGGCTACGGCCGCTATTCCATGACGAAACTGCGGCCGGTCTGGCCGATCTGCTCGGACTAACCCCGCACTTGGAAAAGTATGTGGGGGACTATTCCCACGGCATGAAGCGCAAGCTCCAACTGGTGCTGGCCCTGTCCCACCGGCCTGACCTTCTGATCCTGGACGAACCCATGCGCGGGCTGGACCCCGAAGCGGGACTGCTCATGAATTCGCTCCTGCGGACCTTCACCCGTGAGGGCGGGGCCATCCTGATCGCAACGCACGATCTTTTGGCGGCTGAGCGGTTCTGCGACTCGGTGGTCATCCTCGCGGAAGGCAGGAAAGTGGCTGCCGGTCACCCCGCGGAACTCATCGGGGAAAGCGGGGCGGCGTCACTGGAGGAGCTTTTTGTCCACGCCACCGGGCTGCATCAGGCTATGCTCGGAAAGGAAGAGGAATTGCAGCGGCTGCTGTCCTTCTGACTCCTAATGGCCGCTCGTAAACCACTGAAGTGAAAGCGAACATTCGATGAATTTCATGAAAGCACTCGGCGTCGGAATTCTCATTTCCCTGGTCGCATTGGTGGCCATTTTCATCATCACATTTGTCACTAACGGCAGTTTTTCCATTCCGGTCTTTATTTCTGTTGAGTCGGGCACGAATTCATCCGGGGCCCCGGAGACCAGCATGTTCTTCAACCCGCTTGGCCCGCTAGTGCTGGCCGTTGTTGCGGCGACCGTCGTGTGGCTGGCGTCCAAGGCCAAGCGGACCAGCCAGCAGTCATGAGCCAGGTGGCCGGGCCGCGGCGGGTGGGACCGCTGACCGTCACCGCAGCCGTGCACCGAATCACCTGGCGCATGTGGTTCAACGACCTGTGCCGGTCCCTTGGCTCAAGAACCAAAGCCAAGTTGCTGGTTGCGGCAATCCTCCTGGCCGTCTGCGCCTGGACGGCCTGGTCCAGCATCGAGCTCGGTAAGCAACTGGGAATGGACCCGGACACGGGCCGCGAAATCGCCGCCCCGGTGGCCAGCGTCATGTTCACGATGCCGGCCCTGGCCACACTCATGGCTGTTCTTTACGCACCAAGCCGCACGCTGTTGACGGAAATGCTTTCGGTGCTGCCCGTACGTGAAGCCCATGTCCGCGGCGCGACGCGTTGGCTGACCGTGGCCGTGGGCTTTTTCGGCGGCCTGCTGGTGTCGGCGCCGCTCGCCCTGCAGTTCGTCTTTACGGGCAGCGCCGCTGTGGCCCTCGCAGGCGTCGGTTACGCCGTCTTCGCCGCACTGCTCGGCTGCCTTGCCACGCAGGTGCTCACTGAACTGGGCCAAGTGGCGGCCGCTCGCTTACTGGGCCGCAACGGCGTCATGGTGCAGGGCATCAGCGGCCTTATCACTGCCGGGCTGCTGCTCTACGCATTCATGACGTCCATGCCCATGAACGGCGGAGACGGCAGGGGAGTCCTGCTGCCGCTCGGGGAGGTGCTCGCCTGGTTGCTGGGCGCTCCGGCACCCTCGTGGTGGGTCCTTGGCCTCGTGTCAGCATCTCCCATGATCCTGCTCGCTGCCCTGGGCATGCTTGAGGCGGTGCCGCGGAAGGAGTTCGCGCCGTGGCGGCCCCGCTTCTTCGGAGGCCGGAATCTCTCGGCTGGCGGGCCATCTTTCATGATGCTTGAACTGCGCCAGTGGCTCCGGTACCCGCCTAACGCCGTGCTCCTGCTCTTTATCAACGGGCTGTGTGCGGCAGCGGTTGTCTCGGCTGCGGCCACCGGCGGCGACGAATTGGGCTTGGTCTACGTGGCCCTCGGTGTTGCCAGTGCCATCGGGATCGGGTGCTACGGACCCACCCGTCGCCACCACTGGATATACCGCGTCACAGGCAACCCCACGGCATGGATCGGGCCGAAGTTCAGAGCGGTCCTGCTCATCTGGGCGGGCATGATGGTGGTGTACGGGACGGCCTTCATGCTGGTGTCCGGCGGCGGGCCTGTGGAGTTTTTCCTGGCCCTTCCCATGCTGTTCGTAGAGCTTTGCGCCAGCTGCGCCCTCGGGCTGCTGCTCCCCGTCAGCCGCGACCAGTCCATCGGCGGTGCCGTATCCGAAGCCGTAGCCGTTGTGGGCCTGCTGGGCCTGACTTTCGGCCTGCAGTCCATGCTGGCGGCCTCAACGAATATCCTCGTCAGCCTGGCCGTCCAGTTCGCCATGATGGCGGCGGCCTTTGCCTGGTACCTGCTGACGGCGCGGTGGCTGGCTGTGCACCGCACGGAGATGGCCAGCGCTTGAGTCCAGATATTCAGGGTTCCGGCGGCGGTGCCGGACAACCGGCGCGAAGCTGGCGGCGGGGAAGCTGGAAGCTGGGACAGGGCATCACCGGGGCGCTGCTTTCAGTGGCAAGGGCGGGGGCGCTTCCCGCGCTGGCCATGGCCATTCTCTTCTTCGGGACGGGCGGACTAGCTGCCCTGGCCACCGGCTTCTACAGCGAACCCCTCTCCGCCGCGGGCGTTGGTTTTGCGGTGTGCATGACCTCCCTGCTGGTCCACGAAGCTGCCCATTTGGCAACCCTCCGGCTGGTCCTGCGTGACGCGCAGGCGGGCGAGGCAAACCACTCACTGGCGAATGTGTGGGTCACCGGTCCGCGGCTGCAGGGACTGCAAACCGTGGCCACAGCCGCCGCCGGACCGGTCCTCGGGACCGCCAGCTGCGCAGTATTCCTGCTGGCGGATGCACCAGGCTGGATCGTCCTGCCGCTCGCCGCCGTTCACGCGGCCAACCTCCTGCCGTTGTTCCCTGACGGCCGGATGCTGCTGCTGGGAATTGGCCAGATCTTCGTAGGTATGACCGGGAGGAACGGCCGCGACCAGGCGGGACGCGGTGCAGCACCCGCGGTTCATGATGCGGAATGGTGAAGCTGACGGCCGCGGTTTGGGTACCCCGGTAGACTGGTCCGTTCATTGCCGTCGTACTTGGAGTAAAGGATGAACGTTTCGCGCACCCGGCTGGATTCACTGACAGGACTGCGGTTCATAGCCGCCATGCTCGTGGTCCTGTATCACGCGTCGGTGACGCTGGTGCCCGAGATGTATCCGCTGGTGTCCATGGGGCAGACAGGCGTGACGTTCTTCTTCATGCTGTCCGGGTTCGTGCTGGCCTGGTCCATGAACCCGGGCACCTCCAAGCGGCAGTTCTACTGGCGACGGTTCGCCCGGATCTGGCCGCTGCACGCACTCACGGCGCTGGCCGCCGTCGTCCTTGTGTTCGCCACTCAGGGGGAGCAGTCGGTTCCCCAACTCCTTGCGTCACTTCTCCTCGTGCAGGGCTGGCTTGGCGACCCTCACTGGGTCTACGCCTACAACGGGGTGTCCTGGTCGCTGTCCTGCGAAGCGTTCTTTTACGCCGTGTTCCCGTTCCTGGCCGTACGGCTGTCACGGCTTGAACCGGGGAAGCTCTTCCGGGTCAGCGCCGCTGTTTTTGTCGCCGCTGTTTCTCTCGTGTCCGTCCTGCTGGCGTTCCTGCCCGGCTTTGACTGGGGAGCCCTGTTCTACACGTTCCCGGCGTTCAGGATCGCGGAGTTCGTTGTGGGTGTGTGCCTGGCCATCGCCATGCGGAAAGGCTGGAAGCCCAGGTTCGGCGTGGGCGTCGGGGCTGCCGCCGCCATTGGTTCCATCCTGATTCTGGAAGTCGTGGACGGTGTCGCGCCGTGGCATACGGCCGGGCCGCTGGCGGGTGCGCTCTGCATTCCGGGCTTCGCCCTCCTGATCTCGGCCTACGCGGACCGGGACCGCTGTGGAGGCCGTCCCACCTTCGCCAGCGCACCTGCCGTAGTGAAACTGGGGGAGTGGTCCTTCGCCCTCTACCTAGTCCACGAGCTGGTGCTGCGGACAGCCCTGGAACTCGGCCCAGTGAGCCTGGCCGAGCGCGTCATGTTCGCCGTCGTCGGCATTGCGGTGTCCATCCCGCTTGCCGGCGCCGCCTACACCTTCTTTGAGCGTCCCATAGAGGCCAGGCTCCGGAACAGGGGCTCGGGCGGCGGCCCCGTGGCGGACACATCGGAGCCCGCGGCGAGCCTGGTCGCTAAGTAGAGCCCAGGCCACTACGGCTGCGGGCCCGGATGGTTGAAGCGTCATATTTGGGTTCCCGGGTGTTTGGGCTTATGGGCGTGGTTATGTTGGCTGTAGCCTGATCCCGATTCTTCTCCGCTTCGTGAGGATGCCGGGCCCGACTGGGACTTCGGACCGGTAGAGGGTCTGCTTGGATTGCGGTTGCGCCCTTGAGCGGCGCCGATTTGGGGGAATCATGTTCAGTGCGACGTTCAGGCGAGCCTTCGCGGGTTTCAGTGCCGGTGTGGTTTCCGTGGCTTTGGCCCTGTCAGGAGCGGTTTCTGCCGGTGCCGTTGATCTCGCGGCTGAAGCTGTGGTTGACACGGCTGCCCCGGCGGCCGTGTACTCCGACGCCCAGTACCCTCAGGACGGTGCGGCCGGCAAGACGTTCAAGGATGTTCCAACCATTGCAGCGTTCGCCCGAGAGATTGGCTGGCTGGCTGCGTCCGGTGTCTCGACCGGCTGGCCGGACGGGACTTTCAAGCCGATAACCGCGGTCAACAGGGACGCCATGGCTGCCTTCATGTACAGGCTGGCGGGAAAACCGGCGTTCACGCCCCCGAAGGTGTCGCCTTTCACCGATGTGGCCCCGGGCTACCTGTTTTACAAGGAAATCACATGGCTTGCGGCCGAGGGCATCTCCACCGGATGGGCGGAACCAGGTAACAAGCGATCTTTCCGGCCGGTGCAGCCTGTGAACCGGGACGCGATGGCCGCGTTTATGTACCGCCTCGCCGGAAAACCGGCGCTGTCCACGTCTACTGGATCTCGTTTCAAGGATGTTCCGGCAGGCCGGGCGTTCAGCACGGAAATCGGCTGGCTGGCTTCCACCGGGGTCTCCACCGGGTGGGCGGACGGCACCTTCCGGCCGCTGCAGGCAGTCAACCGCGATGCGATGGCTGCGTTTATGTACCGGTTCCTAGTGCGCGCCCGGCCACTTGCTGCCGGGACCACCAGCACCGTGCATCTCGGCCCGCTGGCCACCGGCCACAGCGCCGGCCTAGTGCGGCTTTCGGTGAAGGATGCCAAGGACACCGTGACCGTCAGCGTGACCGGCGCTCCCGCCCTGACTGTTCCCTCGGGAACGTCTGCCTCCACGACCGTCTTGGCGCCGCTCGCTAACGGGGCCATCACCGTCTCCGCTTCCACCGACACACACGTGGCGATCCAACTCATCGCCACGTTTGACGGGGCTGGGACGGTTCCCGGATCGACTATTGCACTGCCTGCACCGGTCACACGCGCGGACACGGACCGCCAGCTGGCCGGTGCACAGCTTTCAACAGCCCCCCTCGAGATCGGCGTTACAGGAACAGGGGGAGTGCCGGCCACGGAGGTGCGAGCAGTTTTCGTTACCGCAACCGTCACTCTGGCAGCTCCGGACACTCTTCGTATCGATGATCAGGACCTGAATGTCGGGGCGGGAGTGACATCGATCACGACGATGCTGCTGCCTTCCGAATCTGGCGCTGTGACTGCCTCATTGGGCTCAGGGACGGGATCGCTGCGAATGGACGTCCGTGGCTACGTCACCGACGCTGCGCAGGAAGCACCGAACGTGAACGTGGGCGGAAGTTTCGTTCCTGCCCGTAAATCCACGCCCCAGAAGTTCACAGCCACTACCGCTGGCGCTCTAATTCCTCTGCAGGGTCCGGCCGGCAGTGAGGCCGCGCTGATGCTGGTTTCTGCAGAATCCGCCGGCGCGGCCACCAGCGTCCTCGATGTCGCTCCGGGTTCCACTCCCGGGGTTGGAGGTGCAGTGATCGACGCCGGACGAGGCGCCCAGCCTCAGCTGGCTTTCATTCCCTTGCGAAAGGGCCAGCCGACGGCAAGGATTGGAGCTGGCTCCGCTGCCGCCGTCGCTCTTCCGTTGGGAACCCTTCTCGCGGCGCCGCCCGCTGCCTCAGGTCCGGCGCCCGTAGTAAGCATTACTTCGCCCGCGTCTTCGGCCAGCGTGGATCTTGGAGAGACCGGGAAGCTCGTGCTGGAAGGCACGGTGGCGTCGTCCACGGCCCACGTTGCGGCAATGCTGGTAACCGTGGGTGGGGCTGCGGTAGGAACACCGAAAGTGCGGCAGACCGCGGGGGGCATCCGCTGGTCTTTCGAGACGGGCCTTCCGCAGAGCGGCCAGGTAAGTTTCACGGTAAGCGCCACGGACAGGGCCGGGCACACCGGCTCATCCAGCGTCCTGGTGAACGCCGTCCTGCCGACGGCTTCCACGCAGATCATCTCCCCTGATGCGGTGCAGCTGGACGAGGCGGTAAACCCCGTGCAGTCTGTCACTCCCACCTCGGTGACGGTGGCCAACAGCCCGGACCTGGCGGTTGGCCAGATCATCGTCGAAGGACCCAGCGCCGCCGCGCCGGACGGACTGCTGCGGCAGGTGGCGGCCGTTGACCAGGTGGGCAGTTCCACCGTTGCAACGACCACGCCGGCGACGCTGGCCGATGTGTTCCTCCAGGTCGATTTCAGCCAGGAGGTGCCCCTGGACAGCAGCAGGGGACTGGCCACCACTGAAACAGGGGCCGACGGCGACAACTCCCCGGGACTCACGGTCCAGGACGAAGGAATTGCCGCTGCAACGGTCGAAGCGGGATCGGACGTGTCCCTCGACACCTACACCGACACAGCCACGTCCAGCTGGACCGATGCCGAAGTTGTTCCCCTCAACGCGGCGCCGGCAAGAATGACGGCGCAATCACTCCGGCCTGCCGGGATAGCGCCCCTGGCAACCATCGATGAAAGTATGCAGTTTGCAAGCCACATCTCACTGAAAGATACGTTCACGTGCGACGTCGTCAAAGGCTGCCTGGCGCTGGGCAAGACTTCCGATTCCACGATCCAGAAGGCCAAAGCCGCCATAGCCTCCTCAGCTGGATTCTCATTCAGCGGCGAGGCGAAAGTCGGATTCACTCTGACCTTCACCCTCAGGACTGATATTCAGTGGAGTTGGGGCATCCCCCACACGAACGTCGAGGAATTCTCAACGATCGTCCACACGGAGATGAGCGCAAAAGCCACAGGCAGCGCTTTTCTAAAGACCGCCACCAACCAACGCATCAAACACGAGCTCGCCACGCTCAAGATGGCGCCCATCACGTTCGTCGTCCTCACGATTCCTGTCGTGATCAGGCCGGGCGGCACCGTCTACCTCGAAGCCAACTTTTCGGCCGCAGCGTCCCTGACGGTGGACCTTGGGGTGGAGCGCACCCAGGACTTCGGCGTCCGCTACTCATCCAACGGCGGTTTCAGAAGCGTGGACACCGGCCCGGTCACCAAATTCAGCACGCCGGTGTTTGGACCGAACGGCAACCTCGCTGTGACCGGAAAAATCGAAGCGGGATTCGGGCCCACGCTCAAAACAAGTCTCCTGATCTACGGCTTCGCCGGGCCTACCCTGACAATCGGTGCGCAGGCAGGGGCCTCCGCGTCGATCACCATGGCCACGACCGGAAACAAAGTTGACGCATCCCTGTACATCAGGGGCGACGTGATCGTCGGCGTCGAACTCACCGTGCCCATCATTGAAAAGAAGCTACTCGACGCCGTGATCGTCAGTGGCAACTACACCTGGAAAATCAAATCCTGGCAATGGGACTATGCCACCACCTTCCCCGGGGCAGAGTTGCCTCCCGAAACTCCCAAGCTTGCAATTACGAACACACAGCTACCTCAGGGAACTACAGGGAAGGCGTACTCCCTCCAACTGACTGCCACAGGAGGGACAGCTCCATACAGTTGGCGGGTCAGCTTGGGGACGCTGCCGGGAGGACTCAGGCTCGACCCTGCAACGGGCACCATTAGCGGAACTCCCACCGCCGAAGGAACTAAGTCTGTGACCGTAGCGGTGGCTGACAGCGACGGGGCCGAGGCGCAGACGGTCTTGCCTATATCCATTGCTGTCAGCGGAGCCTTCTCCGAGGCTCAAGCCGTGGCTGGTGGCTGGATGTCGCGGGTTGCTCTCAAGAACGACGGGACCGTCTGGCAATGGGGCGGGAGGCAGCCAAACAGCAGTCAAACCGGGTCGTTGTTCGCCCGGCAAGTTAGCGGAATCACGGACGTCCGGTTGCTGCGAGTCTTCGGTCGAGCTGTATACGCGATTAAAGTTGATGGATCGCTATGGTTTTGGGGCTCCGAGGCTTTCGGACGGTCATCGGCCACGCCGGTCAAGATCGAGGGCCTTTCCGCTGTTGCCGACGTCGTCGGAGGCCAAACGCTCTTTGCAATAAGAACCGACGGTTCGGTCTGGGCCTGGGGCCAAAACGAAACGGGCCTCTTAGGCGATGGAACAGTTACTGCCAGTTCCACACCCAAACCCGTCCCGGGTGCCTCAGCCGTTCGCAGCATTTCCAGCGATGATCGGGTTGCCGTTGCCGTTCGGACTGACGGGTCACTCCTGGCATGGGGGGAGAACTACTTTGGTCAGCTTGGCGACGGCACCACGACCGATTCACGTGTGCCCAAGGCCGTCGCGGGCCCAGTTAACGTCACTAAAGTGGCGATCAATGGCAGCGCGCTGACGGCCGTCGGATCGGACGGAACGGTTTGGTGCTGGGGCGTTAGTCTATTTGCGCCATTCGAGACCAGTCAGCCATCGCAGCTAACGGCCCGCGTCGCTGAAGGACTTCCCGCCATCAAGGACGTCGTCATGGACGGCAGCGGGACCCTCGCCCTTGCCAAGGACGGAACAGTTTGGGCTTGGGGTTCTAACCAGCGGGGACAGCGAGCTACCCCGGCCACAACCTGGCGCGTCTTCACACCCAATAAAGTGGATGGTCTGGGTCCCGTCCAACAGATTACGTCCGTCGACATGAGTGCCTTTGCCGTCGGCATAGACGGCACAGTCTGGGCGTGGGGCAAGAATGATGGCGGACAACTGGGTGTAGGCGGTGCTGCTGAATCGCACGTACCCCGGAAGCTACCGGGTCTCGCGGGTACTATTCGCGTCGAAGTCGCGCCGGGTGGAGGAGCCGCCATATTGGAAGGCGGGTACCTGTGGACTTGGGGCGGCAATTCTTATGGCGAGCTCGGTAACGGAACCACAATTGCAACCAATTCGCCCGTCCAAGTGAGGGGAGAGCCCATGCCTTAGGGCGTGTCTCCTAAATCGTGGTTGGTTTGGCAGTGACGCTTGATGGGTGTCTCGTACTTCTGTTTTGACTGACGGGCAGTGGTCCCGCGTTCAGCCGTTGCTGCCCTCCTCGGCTGGCCGGATGTGCCCGCTGAGCTTGGTCATTTGCAGACATTTCCACCGGCGGCCGACCGCCGGCCCTCGGTAAAGAGGGCTACACCGGCCGCAACGTCGTCGAACGCAACTTCAACATGCAGCCTCCACCCAGCATCACGAGTTTTTCGACGCGGCTAGGACAGGCCACGGGCCCCAGCAACCTCGATGCTGGTGCGTGTCGTCGGTCCCGACGACGTCTACCGAGTAGCCGGTGTCGTCTTGATCATTTCTTGAGCAAGCGTTGTTAGTCTCCGGGCGTCTGCAGCTGGGCAGGCACTCCGGATGCATATCGCCCTCAAAACCGATGGGTGTCGCATCTGGTCTTCTGGGTCCGTGTTGGGGGTTACGGTGTTTCGTCGTGGTGTTGCGCGTCTTCTTGCTGTCGTGTTGTGCGTGGTGGCACCTGGGCTGATGGTTATGCCATCGTCGGTCGCCGCTGATCCGGTAGTGGAGAGGGTCGTCTCTTTCGTCGATGTCACGGAGTCTTTCTTATTCCACAAGGAGATTTCATGGCTCGCGGCGGAGGGCATATCCACCGGTTGGGACGTGGGCGGCGGGGTACGTGAGTACCGGCCGCTGGCGAGCATCGCCCGCGACGCGATGGCGGCCTTCTTATACCGAAAGGCTGGTTCCCCTGCCTATGAGCCACCGGCTTCTTCGCCGTTCACGGATGTCGCCCCGGGAGCAGCGTTCTATAAGGAGATCACCTGGCTCGCCTCACAGGGAATTAGTACCGGCTGGGATGTGGGCGGCGGCAAGCGGGCGTATCGACCACTGAACCCAATCGCCAGGGACGCCATGGCGGCATTCCTTTTCCGATTCGCCAAGCCAGTTGGTTTCACCGCTCCGGCCCAGACGCCTTTCGTGGATGTCGCGACCGGTGCAGCTTTTTACCGCGAGATCACGTGGTTGGCGTCTTCAGGCATATCCACAGGTTGGGATGTCGGGGGTGGCAAGCGGCAGTACCGCCCACTCAATGGCATTGCCCGCGACGCCATGGCTGCCTTCCTGTACCGGTATGCAGCCGACAAGGTCTCTACCAATCCACTAGACCCTCGCGCCGGAACGGTGACTGTGGCGCCGGATGTTGAAGTCTTGGATATTGCCCAGCTTGACACTGCCTTGGTGTCAGCCAGCTCGTTGACCCTTCCCTCCAGCGAGGCGGCCGACATAAACCCCAACGATGTACTCGTTGCCGGAGTAACACCGGGGACCCCTGAAGGCCTGCTGGCCCGGGTTGTGGAGGTCGGTCGAGAGCCGGGAGGAAACACGCTAGTGAAGCTGAAGCCGGCGACGCTGACGGAGGCTATCGTGTCGACCTCCGGGCTGCTGGAGGTCACTGGAACTCCCGTGTCGTCCAGCTTTACCCCCGAGCCAGACGTCACGGTCACGACAGGGCAACCCGCAGCCGCAGGCCGATCCTCAAATCTGACGCGGCCCCAGGCAGTGGCGTCCGGGGAGGTGTTCTCCGAATCCTTCTCCATCAAGAGAACTATCAAGTCGGAAGTCACAAACGATGAACTCAGCGGCAACGGCTCCGTCACCCTTGAGTCCTCTGTTCGAACGTCAGCCAAGGCCAAAATGACGCTGGAGGCCGGATTCCTCCAGCTCAAAGAGGCTTCCATAGTGCTAACGCCGTCCTTCGCGTCCAAGCATTCGGTGAGTGTCAGCGGCAGCCTAGAAGGCACTGTCAGCGCGAAACTCGGAGTGCTGAAAGCCGTGATCGTTTTCCCGACAGCGATCCCGGTCGTGGTAACGGCGGAAGCGGAGGTTGCCGCGAACCTCAATGCCGCAGGCACCGCCGAAATCTCTTATGTCACGGCCCATTCGGTCTCCTATGACGTCGGGTTCAAGTACCGCGAGGGATCATTCAACCTGGTCAACACGAAGCCGCAAGTAACTGGGGTACAAAACGGAGTCCAAGCCACAGCGTCGCTGACAGCCCGGCTGTCACTGGACTTCGACGCTGATATCAGGTTTTACGGCATTGCTGGGATAACGTTCGGGGCGGGTCCTTACGCCTCGGCACCTATTGCTGTGGTGGCCTCTGGGGGGTCGCTGACATGGAGTTGCCCTCTGGAGATTGGCTTTGAAGCCCGTCTTGGCGTGGTGGCCGGAGTCGAAGTGATGGGGTTCAAGTTTGAACGAACCGATGGGATCAGTGCTTCTTGGAAGCTTCTGGAAGCCAACCCGTGCGAAGGCACTGCCGTCGTCGCACCCAGCCCGCCGGATTCTCCGGTGATCACGACTAAGCAATTGCCGCCCGGTACCATCGGGCAGGCTTATCGGACAGTACTGACCGCCGCCGGCGGAGCGTCACCGTATTCGTGGAGTGTCAGTTCAGGAGTACTGCCTGACGGCTTGCAACTTGACAGCGCCAGCGGGGTTGTTTCAGGCGTTCCCTTTGGGGCAACAACGTCAGCATTTACCGTTACCGTCAGAGATGCTCGCAACGCCTCCAGCAGCCTTGCAATGAGTATCTCCATACTTCCCCTCGACGCTTCACCTTCAGGCCTTACCGGAGTACTCAAAACGGTTACCTGGGGCGACGCAGCATTCGCACTAAAAAATGATGGAACGGTATGGGCATGGGGGATGAATCCAGACGGCCTGCTTGGGACTGGCGACACGGTCAGCCCCACAAAACCCCTTCCCACCCAAGTCGCAAATCTGAGCGGGGTGGAGGACATATATATCCCGTCAAACTATTCAGGTGCGGCGTTTGCGCGGAAGAGCGACGGCACCCTTTGGGCTTGGGGCGCTCATCAATGGGGCCTTGGAAATGGCACCACATATTCCTCCACTCCCGTACAAGTAACAGGAGTGTCATCAGTAAAAGACTTCGAAGGTAACGGTAGCAACTTCTTTGTTGTTAACGGTGACGGAACGGTTTCGGGTTGGGGGAGAAATATTTACAACGTGCTAGGCGGTGCGCCGCAAACCGCGCTGCCCGCTCCGGTTCCAGGTCTGTCGAACATCAAGCAAGTGTCTAGCGATGGACTATCAGCTTTTGCTGTTGATACGGATGGAAAGGTCTTTTCCTGGGGCATCGATTCCCGGGAGGTTCTTGGAAATGGCGAGCTTGGAAACTATACGGTTCCTACGGTCGTTCAGGGTCTGCCTAAAGTGCAAAAAGTGGTGTTCGACAAATATGGAGGGGCAGTTTACGCGCTCGGCCTAGACGGATCCCTGTGGACATGGGGGACTAAGGTAGGAAGCATGCTTGGCTCCTACAATAAGAGCCCAGTGCAGGTTTCCGGTATCCAGAATGTGAAGCTAGTTGTGTCTGCGTATGCGACGTATGCGATCACACGAGATGGAGCGCTTTGGTCTTGGGGCGCAAATTCCCAAGGTCAGCTCGGGCACGGCAATTACACCTCCATATCTGAACCGAAACAAGTTCTGGGGCTGCCGGCCGTTAGCACTCTGACAACTGACACCGAGCATGTAGTGGCCGTGATGGGTAACGGACAAATGTACTGGTGGGGGAACCGTCAGCAGTCGAGTAGCAGAAATAATTTCGGCCAGACAACTCCAGTGGCAATCAGCGCTCCCACCAATGTGGCTAGTGTCACGAACGCATTCTCGAACTACGGGGTGACCCACCCCGCCGTCTACGCCACTGGCATCGATGGAAGGTTGTGGGCGTGGGGCGATAATCGTTCTTCCGAGTTGGGGAACGGCAGCACCGACCCTTCCCCGATTCCGCTGCAAGTTGGGCTGGTTCCATGAAATGGACAACGCAGCCGTCAAGGACCCGGTGAAGCGATTGGACCGCATCCACAACGCCGCGTGGGCGCCTACGTGTCCCGAGCTTCTGACGGGAGCGAAATCCTGTGGGGACGCCCCGGTGGGCTGCTTACAAACCTGTAACCTTCCACCGACGGGACTTGGGTAACCAAGCAGCCCCCCGACTACTTACAAGGGCAAGTGCTGCTTGGTTGTCGACGTCAAAATGACTGCCCCATGTGCGCCGCCGTTTACGAGAGCATCTGGGGCCCAAGGGAACGTCCCCTGTCAGCTCGGGGCCAAGATGTCTTCAGTCCCCTTGGCTGGGTTGGCCTGCGCGGCTTCTGCCACAGTACCGTCGTCGCTGACGGCGAGTCTCTCAACAACGTGACGAGGCGTCATTGGGTTGGATGCAAGGGCGACCAAGACATCTCGAAAACAGACTCTGTCGATTGCCCACTCATCTTCGTCCTCATTCGCGTACTCGCCCGCATCGTACTCGTACAGGGCCAGGCGGAGCAGGATGTTGCGTGGAGTTCGGGCGTTGCCGGCGACGGCCTTCCAACTATCAAAATCCTTAGTTCTTACGGCCGCTGTCAAAAACTGTACGGGGCAAGCCCAATGGGTTAAGGCCGCAGTTCGTACTTCATGATCTGGGTCGTTGAGTAGCCTTTGCACGAGCGAGGCCGGAGCCTTGGGGTGGGATGCAGTCCAAGCACGAACGTGCTCGAAGTCCGTTGAGGCCGCGATTTCTTCTATCACCCCAGGGGTGATGCAAGGATTCATCAGTAGATTGTGTGGAACGTCGGAATGGGGATACAGCTTGAGCAGATCGAGCATGACCTCTTCCGGGCATACAGGATTTCGAGCGATTTCTTCGCATGCCGCACCCCCGAGTGCCATCCATTCCGGAAATCTGGCTTGAGGAAACCCGGGGTTCGATCCTGCGCTGACCAGTACGTCTCGGTCGGGGTCCATCAGCAGCAGGTCCAGCGTCTGCTTGGTGCAGTTAGGGTTACTTGCTACGCCCGACCTAACAACGGGCTCATGGTCTGTGGCAAGTTCCTGTAGAACTGCGGGAGGCGTGCGCTTATTACTAGCGACAACACAGCGCATGTACGTTTCCTCGTGCCGGCTCAAGACCACCAACAGATTTGGGTCTTCCGTTTGCTGGGCATACGCCTGCCACTTTAAGAAATCCATCAATACCTCTCAAGGGCCCCACGAAGTGTCTGTGTTTATACGGAAAGTAATCGTAGTCCGGTTCCAGCCACCACAGGGGCCCGCTCGACTTACATGAATCTGTTTGCTGAACCGGACCATCATGCAATTGGACGGTCCCGCGGTGGACTGAGCACCAAGATTCACGCCCTGGTCGACGGTAAGGGTAGGACCTTGCTGCTGCTGGCCGCTCCCGGGCGGGGCGGGGGATGCGCCAATGTGCACCCATCTGATGGAGCAGCTAAAGATCAATCGCGCTGGTCACGGCAGGCCGCGCACCCGCCTAGACCGTGTCCGCGGCGACCAGGCGTGCTCATCCAGAACCATCCGAACCCACGTTCGCGATCGCGGCATCATTGCCGTCATCCCGCTACCATCCGATCAGATCGGCCATCGAAAACGACGGCGTTCCACCGGTGGCCGACCGCCGGCCTTCGATAAAGCCGGCCTTCGACAAAGAGGACTACAAGGCCGCAACGTCGTCGAACGCAACCTCAATATCTTCAAGCAGTCGTGAGCCCTAGCAGCGCACTGCGACAAACTCGCCCTTACTTACCGCGGTGGAGCGGTCCTCCGGGCAATCAGCATCTGGCTGACAGCTTTTAGGAGACACGCCCGAGTCCTGACCGGGATAATCGCAGGGGAAGCCTTCCGGTTCTGCGGGATATGACAGATGCAGAATACGGGCGCAGGTAAATGCGTGATTGGACGTTCGGCGCAGGGTTAATATTAGGTCGCGGACTCTTGCCAGGAATGTGCGACGGGTTGCCGTCGGATATCCTCAGGTGACATCATCTCCCTCACGCTAGGTCAATACAGCCATGACAGTCATGCCCTCTGCCCGTGTGGCAATCGTCATGCGGACCAGGAACCGCGCCCTGCTCCTGGACCGTGCCATCCGCGACGTGCTGGCCCAGTCCTTCACGGACTGGCTGCTTGTTCTGGTCAACGACGGCGGCCGGACCAGCGAAGTGGACCCCGTCGTAGAGAAGTACAGCAGCGACCTTGGCGACCGGGTACTGGTGATCCACCACGAGGTGGGGCGGGGCATGGAAGCGGCGTCTAACGCTGGAATCAAGGCCTCGAACTCCGAGTACATCGCTGTCCATGACGACGACGACAAGTGGCACCCGGACTTCCTCGCCCGCACCGTGGCGCACCTGGACACCACGGACGACGCCGGAGCCGCCGTCCGCACCGAGATCGTCTATGAGCGGATCGTCGGCGAGAGCGTCGAGGAGATCAGCCGCGAAATCTTCTGCGCGGACGTCCGTGCCATCACGCTCTTCGACACTCTGCGGCACAACCGGTGTGTGCCCATTTCGCTCCTGTACCGCCGCTCGCTCCATGACGAGGTCGGTTACTTTGACGAGGACCTGGACGTCGTGGGTGACTGGGAGTTCCAGCTGCGGGTTCTCCAGTCCCACCGGATCGGCTTCATCGACGGTGAGCCGCTGGCTTTCTGGCACCAGCGCCGTGAATCCACCGGGGACCTCGGTAACAGCGTCATCGTCTCGGACACCGCTCACCAGGACTTCGACCGCGCCGTCCGCGAGAAGCACCTGCGCAGTCACGTTTCCCAGGCCGGCCTGGGTGCCCTCCTGTACGTCACCAAGCACCAGGACGCGGAAGCCCACCACTTCCACAACCGCCAGAACTACTCCGAGGGGCTGCTCAGGGAGCTCATCGACCGCTCCGCCCGGTCCGAGGAGCGGCTTCGCCTGCTGGAGGAAGCCATCAGCGACGCAAGCCTGGTGAGCCTGCTGCGCCGTCGCTACCGCCGGCTAAAGGACCGCCTGCTGCAGCGGTAAGGGCCCAGGCCCGCGCGGAGCCGGGCGATGTGCCCGGTTCTTCGTCAGTTTTGAATCTTATTTGCCCTGTCCACGAGACAGGTGTGTATCAGCCTGCCGTCGACCATCGACGCGCCACGGGCCGGAAGAGGACATCTAAGTGAAGATTGTTGTTCAAGGGGATCTCGGTCAGGCTGCGTACCACGTAGGGGACGAGGCAATGACTGTCGCCGCCGTGGACGAGCTGAAAAAGCGGATGGACGCCGAGTTTGTCCTGCTGTCCCGCGATCCGGTGCAGACATCTCGGCTCTACGGGGTGGGCGCTGCCCATACCGTCGAGTTTCCCTGGCCGCCCGCGGAGCGGGCTCGCCATCTCGAGTTGGTCCGGCGGGCCGCCGCCGGTGACCGGTCGGCCCTGCCTTCCGCCGACCATACGTGGTCAGTGATCGAAGCGATCGGGGAGGCCGACGGCGTGCTCATCGCCGGCGGGGGCAACATGAATTCCCTTTTCGGCTGGCTGCTGTATGAACGTGCCGCCGTCGCGCTAATCGCGAAGCAGCTGGGGAAGCCGCTGGTGGTCAGTGGCCAGACGTTCGGGCCCGCGCTGCTGCCGCAGGACAGGACCGTTCTTCAAGAGTTGCTGATGTCCGCCGCCCTTGTTGGGGCCCGTGAGCCATCGTCCTACGCTTTGGGGCGGGAGCTCGGCCTGGATTCTGAAAGCTTGGTGCGGGTCCTGGACGACGGAAGTTTCGTTGCGATGCGTCCTGCGTCGGACCAGTTGGATGCACAGACGGGCCGGCAGCGAAAGGAACTGCCGGATGGGCAGTACATTGCGGCTACGTTCGGCCCTGACGCGTGGCGGGAAGGAAGCAACAACCTCCCGGCACTGGCCGCGGTGCTCGACCGTGCCGCTGATCTGACCGGTCTGCCCGTGTACCTCCTTCCGCACATGGGGCCCCTCGGGTCCGACGACTCGGGCGGCGACCATGACTCCCACCGGGTCCTCCTCGAAAATTCCCGCAGCGGCCGCCTCAGGACGCTTCCCGTGCTCCCGGTGGGTGAAGCCGCATCAATCACCAAAGCGGCCCAACTCGTGCTGACAAACCGCTACCACCCCGCTGTCTTCGGTCTGGCCGCAGGAGTGCCGGTGGTCGCCGTATCCAATGATGCCTATTCAGACGTCCGCTTGCACGGCGCCATGGGCAATTGGGGGTTGGGGGACTGGTCCCTTCCTTTGCCCAGCCTTGCATCAGGGGGAATGGACAGCGGCATATCGGAAGCGTGGGTGCGGCGCGAGGAAGTCCGTCAACATCTTGGGCGGGTACTCCCCGACGTCGCGCAAACGCAGCGGGAGTGGTGGGATAGCGTGGCTCGGGTGCTGTCGGGCGCGCAAACGGAAACTCTCACTGGTCTGGCCGAAGTAACCCCACTGGCTGCAGAAGGCTCCTGGTCCCGGGAGGCCAAGGAGCAGAGGACCCTGTTCCGCACCCTGAGCGGCAGCGTCGGGCGCCTGTGGACCGAATTGGACGATGCACGGTCCGAGCGCGATGTTCTTGCCCGAAGCCACGCCGAACTCATTCGCGACCGGGAAGCCATTCTGTCCTCCCGGTCATTCAGAATGGCGTCTGTGCTCCGTCGAAGCGCCCATGTCTTGGGCAGGCTTAGGGGCCGACGGTACTGAACAGGAGTATGTCAAAGTGATCCAAAACCACTGAGACGGCTTGATCCGTCGGCTTTTGCCTCCTAAGTCATGTGACACAGCCGTCAGGTCCTGGTGAGCTTGTTCCACTCGGGCTGAGTAGTGGCGGCTCATCTCCACACCGTAGTACGCCGCAAGAATTACCCCCATGACGAGCAAAGTTGTGCCGCCAGCTCCCGGCCCTCCGATTAGTTCAGCAATCCAGGCAAGCATGAGGGAAGCTGCGACCCAGAATAGAACTCTCAGCGCACTCTTCATTGGTTTCCTGCGCTGCCGTCAGGTCCGCGACGCTCGCTAGCTTCAAGGCCTCCCCAACGCCGAAAGTCGAATGCAACCCAAATAGTGGCCGCAACCGGCAGCAACGGAAACACCGGCTCTCTCAAGCTCAAAACCCAGCCAACGTAAACAGTCCACAGCACGATAACGAAGACAACGTTGACGATCAGCGATTTTCGGCTGACCGGTAGCGACGGCAGGTAGATGCCTTCGCCACGAAGCTGCCGGCCTTCCAGCACTGCACCTCGAATAAGTGGGATAAAGACTGCCGCGAGAACGAAGGTGATTAGCAAAGAACGCCAAGGTTCGGACAAGCCGAGCCAACTAAGTATGCCCCCAACTACTGACCCTAAAATCAGGAACCAAAGTAGGCCCCAAGCGACTAGGCGCCGACGTTTCGGTGGCATACCTTCAAGTGAATCGTGCGGCCACGACTGCCACTCGTATTTATTGCTTCCCCCGGCTGAGCCGCCCGTCATGAGCACAGGCTACCTGCAAAGGAATTACCTCGGGAATAAATTCGCCTTGATCAGGCCGATTTTCCGTTTGACCGGCGACTGCAGCCCACCTCGCAATCACTCTGACACCCCCGTAGACTCGTCCTGAACGCGGCGGGGGCCGCGCCACATAACTGCGTCCCGGCACCAGCGGCCGAGCGGCGCTGCACAGGATGGTCTCGATGTCTCTTACGCGCCGAACACGTTTCTCTGCTGTCGTCATATCCGCTGGCGTCACCGGTCTGGTGTCGGCGGCCCTCATCGCCCCGGCCGCCGCGGCGTCCGATGATTCGACGTTCCCGTCCGTCCCGCGCCGGCCCTCGGTGGCCACCGCGCCCACGGACCAGTTCATCGTGAAGTTCAAGGACCCTGTCCGGTCCGGTTCCGCGCTACGTGCCCAGTCCTTTAGCCGCGCCGCTGGTAAGCTCGGTGCAACCGCCAGGGACGTCCGCGGCACCGCCGGGGGAGCCCGCGTGGTGCGCACCAGCAAGGAGCTGGGGGATGGCGACGCCGGGAAGCTGCTCGCCGCGCTGCGCGCCGACCCCGCGGTGGCGTATGCCGAGCCCGACGTGAAGCTGCACGCGATGGCTGCCAACCCGAATGATCCGGCCTTCGTAGACCAGTGGAGCCTCTCACAGAACGCCGGTGGCATCAGGGCCACCGGGGCGTGGGATGTCACCAGGGGTGGGGGCCAGGTGGTGGCCGTCCTCGACACCGGCATTACCAGCCACGCTGACCTGGACGCGAACATGCTGCCGGGCTACGACATGATCAGCAACCCCGCTGACGCCCGCGACGACGACGGCCGGGATGCGGATGCCACCGACATGGGTGACTGGTCAGCCAACGGCCAGTGCGGCGAGGGCCTCGCGGAGATGGCTTCCTCGTGGCACGGCACGCACGTGGCCGGCATCATCGCGGCGGTCACCGGAAACGCGGTGGGCATTGCCGGCACCGCCCCTGAGGCAAAGATCCTTCCGCTGCGCGTCCTCGGCCCCTGCGGCGGGCAGGTATCGGACATCGCCGACGCAATCCTCTGGGCGTCCGGAGCCCCCGTCAATGACGCGCCGGCAAACCTGCATCCGGCGCGCGTGATCAACTTGAGCCTTGGCGGCACGGAAGCGTGCCCGCAGACGTTCCAGGACGCCATCGACACGGCCACCGCCAGGGGAGCGGTGGTGGTCGCGGCGGCAGGCAACGAAATGGCGCAGGCCTCCAACTCCACCCCCGCCAACTGCCGGAACGTCATCAGCGTTGCTGCCAGTGGCCCCAGCGGCGCGCTGGCGCCGTACTCCAACTTCGGTCCCGGCGTCGACATCACCGCGCCTGGCGGCGACATGACCCCGACCTCCGCCGATGATTCAAACAGCGGCCTCCCCAACGGTGTTCTTTCCACAGGGAACGACGGCGACAAGCAGGCAGCCGAGGGGGCCGGTACTAATTACTACTGGGTTGAAGGCACCTCCTTCGCGGCACCACACGTTTCCGGCGCGGCCGCCCTGCTCATGGCCCAGATGGGCCCGACGGCGACACCGGCCGCCGTCGAAGCACGCCTGAAGCACACCGCCAGACCCGTAGCCGGCGGATGCCCGCAGGGGTGCGGCGCCGGCCTGGTGGATGCCGCCGCGGCACTGCTCCCGGACCGCGTCCGCATCACCATGCTCGTGGCAACCGGTGACATGAACGGCGACCGGAAGGCCGACGCGGTGGCCCGGGACAGCAGCGGCAGCCTGTGGCTGTATCCCGGCAACGGCCGGAGTGGCTGGCTGCCCCGGGTCCGCATGGGCGGCGGCTGGAACGTGATGACCTCGCTCGTGGGCGCCGGTGACATGAACGGCGACGGCAAGGCGGATGTGCTGGCCCGGGATACCGACGGAACGCTGTGGCTCTACCCGGGCAACGGGCGCGGTGGCTGGCTGCCGCGCGCCAGGGTGGGCGGCGGCTGGAACGTGATGACCGCCCTCGTCGGATCCGGCGACATGAACAGTGACCGGAAAGCCGACCTGCTGGCGCGGGACAGCAGCGGAACCCTGTGGCTGTACCCAGGGAACGGCCGCGGCGGCTGGCTGCCTCGGGTCCGGGTGGGCGGCGGCTGGAACGTGATGACCGCCCTTGTTGGGCCAGGTGACATGAATGGAGACGGGAAGTCAGACCTGGTGGCCCGTGACAGCGGCGGAACCCTGTGGCTGTACCCGGGCAACGGCCGCGGCGGCTGGCTCCCGCGGCTCCAGATGGGCGAGGGCTGGAATTCCATGCTGACCCTGGCCGGACGCGGAGACTTCAGCGGCGACGGCAGGAACGACCTCCTCGCCGTCGACACCGAAGGGGTCCTTTGGCTGTACGGCGGGAACGCCTCCGGTGGCCGCGTCCGGATGGGTGGCGGCTGGGCGTAGTTCTCAGCGCGAACGTACAGTTGTGGCCCCAGATCCTGGGGGCTGGCTGTGTATTACCTATGGTCCATGCATGTTTCGATGTATTTGTCCGCCTCATTATGGGTGCGTGACGGCATACCTGCTGGTCACGGCGCGCCCGAGCAACCAAGTAGTGGGAGAAGCTGAAATACGAGTACTCATTGTGGGTGCGCTCTGGTTGCGCCTCACCTAGTGTAGGTACTCCGGTAAGTCCTCTTGTCACAGGGGCACAATCGCGGTAAGGCCATGGCTGAGCCTCTGCGCGGACAGACCATAAATAGATTCCGCGCCACTCTTCAATACACGCTGCACGGTGAGGTGCGGCCACAATCAAAGCAAAAAGCATGAAAATCCGAACTTACGGTGTCCGGATGCTTGCCTCCCTGTGGTTTCTGACCGGTGCGACATGCACTGGTGATGAATTCACGCGGCGGGTCATATCGACTGCGCCTTCTGTTAGGAAGTTCTCATAAGGGAATTTTGTCGTAATAAAAAGAAAGGTCTTTTCAGGTCCCGCATTCATCGGTAGGGTGGTTCCCACGCCGCTTTCACCGCGAAAAAACTGAAAGGGCGGGGGTGCTGTTCAACCCCATTGGTTCCGGTCACAGTCACCGCTCCACTGCTATTGAACAGGTATCCCACCCAGGCACACGAATAGTGCCGCTTGCGACCATGGCTCTTCAAAATAACGGGCACAGCATAGTCCGCTGCCTGACGTTTGACCGGCATGGGAAAAGTATCCAGATGCTGCGCTGAATCAGCATAATGACAGCTCTGATAAATAACCGTAGCAGCGCTCATGGGTGTACTGCGCCCATGCGAAAGAGCATCGCAATGATGCGGGCCTTTCTGCTCTGCGGTTCCTTTTGAATAACCACTCGCTAGGAAACCATTCCAATGAATACAGCATCTCGCCTCTTCGGCACCACTGTGCTCGCCGCTGGCCTAACCCTCGGCAGCGCGGCACTCGCCGCTGGAGCTGCTTCTGCAGACACGGGGCCGATGACGACCTATTCGTCACCGCAGCACAGCAGCTACGACAAAGATGGCTTTGACAAGGCCGGCCACAACCGCCCGGGCAAGGAGTGCAACGGCCACTGGAGGCATGTGGGCAAGGACAAAGGCAAGCATCACGACAAGGGCAAATGCCGCGTCAGTCCGCCAAAGTACTATCCCAAGGATCCGGTTCACCCCATCTACCCGCAGCGCTAGTCCCGCATAACGAGGCCGGCGCGGCACAGCGGTGGTAATCCCGCTGCATCATCGTGGCTTATTAATTTATGACGCACTTATGAGAAAGCCGCATGCAAATAAGCCTATTGGCAATAGGGCATGCAGTTCCGCAACTGATGGGACACGATGTGATGTCGCACGCCCAGATTATGCGTCGTTCCGCTTGCTGAAAAAAGTTCATCGAAATCGATAATCGGTCTTTTCAATATCGCAATTCACCGGTAGCGTAGTTATCAGCCCCGACAATCCGGGGAAAGCAGAAAGATTTGGGCTACGGTTCGATCCATTGGATTAGGTCCGCTTCGACCGCTCCATTGCTTGAACAGGTATCCCACAGGGCACGCTATTGTGCTCACCGCAACCAGGGCTCTTCAAGACAACATGCAGAAAGTTACTCATTGCCTGATGTTTTAAGGCCATGGAAAACTATCCAAGTGCGGCGGTCAATGGCCGTAATTGAATACTTGGATAAACAACCGTAGACAATACCCGCAGGGTGAAGTGCGCCCAAACGACGCACGATCGCAGAGTTGCGCACCTTCTGCTCTACGGCTCCTTATGAATAACAGATCGCAAGGAAACCACTCCAATGAACAAAGCAACTCGCCTTCTCAGCACCGCTGTTCTCGCCGCAGGCCTGACCCTTGGTGGCACTGCACTCACTGCTGGAGCTGCCTCTGCGGACACCGGGTCGAAGACGACCTATTCGTCCACACAGAGCAACAAGTGGGACAGATGGGGCTACGACAACGAGGGGTACGACAGGAACGGTAGGGACTGCGACGGTCACAATCGCGATTGGAACAGGCGCCACCACCACAAGCCGCGCCGGGACCACAGCCATCACGGCCATGGCAACCACAATGGCCACCACGGCGGCCACCACGGCGGCAACAACGGCGGCCACCACGGCGGCTACGGCGGCAACAACGGCGGCTACGGCGGCGGCCACGGCGGCAACAACGGCGGCTACGGCGGCAACAACGGCGGCTACGGCAACAATGGTGGGAGCCACACCCCGCCCCGGCACCCCTAGCCTCGTGTAACTGACCAGGTACGGCACAGAAGGATTGATTCCGCGGGGCTGTTCTCACCACTGTCCCCGCAGAATCAAATAAAGAAGCGGTCTCCTGCGCGCCTGCGGAGGCCGCTTCTGCCATGCATGCCCCATCGCGCGCTTCACAGCCTCATCACAGCACCGGGACAGAACGGCCAAAGGCCAGGTGGACAGGATTAGGGAGAAAGCTCCGGGAATCATCGGAGCGGTACCCCTGAGGAGCCACACATGTACGCGGAGACCAGCAACAAGCCTGTCCCTCACACCGGTGATTCGCAAGGGACGGCCCCTCTGCCCAGCGTGCCTCCTGTAACTTCCCCTTCGGCTTTTGGCACGGTGACCCTTGCGCCGCCTGTCCCGCCGGCCCGCCCGCGGGACAAGAAGCGGGTTGGCCCCGCGGTCTTCGTCACCTGCCTCGTGGCGGCCGGTCTTCTGGGCGGCGGCGCGGCTTCCGGGGTTTCTGCACTGTGGCCCTACGCGCCAGCACATGCAGCCACCACGGTGCAGGCCGCGATCAGCCCGGTCATTGTCAACAACACGGAGAGCGTCAACGCCGTCACCGCCGCCGCGCAGAAGGCCTCGCCCAGCGTGGTGACCATCAGCACCAGCTCCGGCAGTTCAGGGGGCACCGGCTCGGGCATCATTTTGGACACAGAGGGCCACATTCTCACCAACACGCACGTGGTGACCGTGGACGGGGCGGCGGCGGATGCCGCCGTCGAGGTCCGCACCAACGACGGGCAGGTCTTTAAAGCGACCATCGTGGGTACTGATCCGCTGTCCGACCTGGCCGTCATCAAGATCGATGCTCAGGGGCTGACCCCGGCGACGCTCGGTGACTCCGGCGCCGTCAACGTGGGCGATACCGCCATTGCGATCGGCGCGCCGCTGGGACTCAGCGGCACCGTCACGGACGGCATCGTTTCCGCCGTGAACCGCACGATCGAGACGGAGTCGTCCGCCACCTCCCAGGGATCCTCAACGCAGGATTCCATCAGCATTAACGTCATCCAGACGGACGCGGCCATCAACCCCGGCAACTCGGGAGGTGCCCTGGTCAATGCGCAGGGCGAGATCATCGGTGTGAACGTGGCCATCGCATCGGCAGGATCGTCGTCGTCCTCGAGCGGCAACATCGGCGTCGGCTTCTCCATCCCGATCAACCAGGCGAAGCGGGCGGAGGAGATCATCTCCACGGGCAAGGCGACCCATGGCCAGCTGGGACTGACCGTTCAGGACAAAACGTCAGGGTCGTCGTCGGACTTCACTGCCGGCGCCGAAGTGGCCTCAGTAACCCCCGCGTCTGCAGCGGACAAGGCCGGGCTGCAGTCCGGCGATGTGGTGACCGGCCTGGCAGGCCGGACGGTAACGAACGCCTCCGAGCTGACGGCGGCCGCCCGCGAGCAGGCCGCCGGAACCACCGTGAAGATCACCTTCCAGCGCGACGGCCAGGAGCAGACCGCGGACATCACCCTGGGCGCGGCGTCCTAAGCCGAGCCCCCATACACCGGGCGCCGCTTCCATGGGGCAGCGGCGCCCACTAGCCGACTTTCCCGGGGGGCCGTCACCGGTTACAGGTCGTCCGGCGCGTGGACATCGTGCAGGTGGTGAAGCAGTGCCTGCCCAGGATTCTCTGGGTGCAATGCGGTGTGCCGCAGCAGTGACGCCCGGATATGGGGTTCGAGGTCCGTCTGGGAGAGGACTTCACCGATGAGGCGCCTGAGCTGAAACTGCAGGAGACCTTCCCGCACTGGTGGGGCGAACGGGGCGGCGGCTTCGCGGTCCACAACCGCCATCCCGCGCGTGTTCACGCGATCACCGGAACGATGCCAGTGACCAGTGTGCCGAGGCGCGCCGCAACGTCCAGTTCCAGGCCGGTCTCTGCGAAAACGAGGTGGTCACCGCTGATGACGAGGACGTGGCCTGCCGTCGTTCCTTCCAGCCACAGGGCATCGCCGACGTCCGTTTGATCAAGCTGCTGCGAATGCATGAGTTCTCCGTCCACATGCAACGCAATTGCTCCGCCGTCGCTCACCGAGCAGGTGCAGGTGTCCCGCGCGGGAACAGATCGCCGTACGATCTCGCCATAGCTGCCAGTCAATGACATCTGGAACCCATGGCTGAGCAGGGCTGAAACCAAGGCCGACGTCATCTCACCACCGGGCGCTCCGAAGACCAGACTCGGTGTCAGGGTGTAGGCGAGCACGGGAATGCTCCTTTCGCCGTCTGCGCCTCCGGCTAAAACGAGACGCGCACCGACTGACGTCAGATCGCCGTCAAAGCCGGCCGACTGATGCAACCTTAGGGCGGGTTCCTGACACTGCAGGTGATAGACAGCCGGATCGAAGGTGAGGGACACCATGCCCTCCAGATCGTGGCTTTCGGTGATGTCGACAGTCAGGGATACGGCAGCGCCTGGACCCAGTGGAAGCCGGCAGGCAGCGCAGCGGCTGGCCATTGCCATGACTGTATCGATGTACTGGGCAGTGTCCCTGCCCTTGAAGGTTTCCAGTCGTGTGTCCCAAGCGACATTGCTGGTGATGGGCATTTCCGCAGTCCGATCCGTGACGCCGCATCAGTGACGCGGCCGCGAGGCGGCCTTCACGTCCTAAAACGGGAGTTGGCCGCCGGGCTGCTCTGCTGAACCCGGCAAACTGATTGGAAGGAGTTACGGTCTAACTCCCCAGCCAGATGCCGACAGCTTGGCACCGCCACCTTAGGGAATCCCCTCGGGACCCTATGGAGCTGACCGGTGGCTCCACCGACGTAGTCCCCCCCCGCCGCTGTGGCCGGGACACGTTGGGTTCGGATGCCAAACCACTGCTCCCTTGGGATCTTCCAAGGAACTCCATGCTTCTTCCAAGGACGGCGTCGGAGACTTGGATCGGCCGGCGGCGGTGGTCTTACATCCACCCTCCGGTGACGGGGTTCCTGCCTAGCCCAGTCTGCTGCCGGCCGCCAAATGGACCGCGGAGTCGTCTAGGATTCGTGTATGCGCCGGACTGTTGTCAACAACATCGTCTCCCTGGACGGGTTCTACGCCGACCAGAGCGGGAACCCGACGGTGCTGAACATGGATGAGGCTTTCGACGCCTACAACCTTGAACGGCTGCGGTCGGCGGGAACGGTGCTGCTGGGCCGGACATCCTTTGAAGGATTCGGCGCCTACTGGCCGGCCATTGCTGACGCTGCCGAGGACCCCGACAACCGCGCGCTGAGTCCGGACAACCGGGAAACCAGCCGCCTCTACAACCGGGTAGCGAAAGTGGTGGTGTCGGACTCCCTGAATGTCCCTGCGGACCACCCCTGGGCGGCCACCACGATTATCCGACGGGACGAAGTGGGGACGTGGCTGGAACAGGAAAAACTCAAGGGGACTGGAGACATCCTGATCTTCGCCAGCCGCGTTATGTGGAACGGCCTGCTGGTCCAGGGGCTCATCGACGAACTGCATCTGACCGTCAGTCCGGGCGCCCTCACCGCAGGCCTGCCCTTGTTCCTCCAGCCTGCAAACCTTTCCCTGCTGGACGTCCGGGCGTTCCCGGGATCGGGCAACGCCCTACTGCGGTACCGCCCGGCGTTGACCTAAACACAACCGCCGTCGTCGGACTTAAATTGCGGAAATAGGTGCTCACAGCAAAATTCGGGCGTACTATATGAAAGTACCGGATCCAAGGGAAAAGCCTTAAAACGAATCCGGCCCCCAGGTCTCCCGTAGCTTACGGGAGCCTTTTTTAATTTCGCGGCAAATGGCTGACTCAGCCTGCCAATGCAACGGGATTGGCCAGCGTTGCCCGCCCACAAAAATGAATTTGCAGAAGACTGCAGGAGCAAGAAATGACCACAACTCCGATGATCCGTAGCCGCCATTCTTTCGCCGCCCGGTTCGCGATGATTTCGACAGTTTCCTTGGGTCTGCTCGCCGGCCCCATCGCCCTGGCCGCACCAGCTACGGCATCGAACGATCATTCCAGAAAAGCTGATTGCACCGTCACGGCGCTGGACCCGTATGCAAAGGACCATGGGCGGAACGCCATGAGCCGCGATAACCGCAAGGACCGTGATGTACGGGTTGCGTTCGCGTTCAAGATTCACTGCGACAAGGACGCCGATGTTCGTTATAACCAGAAGATGTTCCAGGTGCATGACCGCCATGACACCGAGAAAATCGGGGATGCCTGGGACACTGTCTCGGTTTCAGGCCACCACGACAAGATCGTCAATGTGGAGAAGGTAACCGCTGACCGGGGCGAGCACTTCGTCAAGGTCTACCACACTGTTCGGATCAATGTGGAGGACAAGGACCATCGCGGCCACGGGAATGGGAACGGCTCGTCCGATTTCAGCCGGAGTGACACCGTCAAGATCTGGGTCAATAACAACCACAAGTAGGAGTCCGAGGCCTTTACCGCTGACTGACTAGCGACTGGGAGGACGACGGCGGCACCGCAAGTGCCGCCGTCGTCCTCGGTCCCCAATACTTCACAATCAACAGCCTCATCAAAGCGTCGGGACGGAGGGGCCCAAAGGCGCCTCTGGACGTAGCCTCCTAAGCCATCCACTCGTGCCGGGTGCCGCTCCATGAGGGAGCGGTGCCCGGCTTTATGCAAATCCCGGGGGCAATATTGCGACAAGGCTGGCTGGGTGCTTCTGCGCGGATAAAACCATAACGAATTCGGTGCATTTTCTTCTTTATACGCCATCAACGTAGAACTCGTTCGTGCCTAATTTCGGATTGACGGCGAACCGCACGCTGATAAGTGATTATCACTGCAGCAAAAAGAACGTTCCTGTATTGGCCGCTCCAATGCTTGGTCAGATACACCACCGGGCACATGTCGTGCTCACTTGCAACCGATGCTCTTCAAACACAGAAAGTGGCGGTCTTCGCTCGCCCGGCGGAGGCCGCTTCTGTGGTTCAACAGCACAGCTGGGTTCTCCTTGCCTTTGCACTCAGGAGCACCAACATCGTCCATCCAAGGGACTCCATCCTTCTTCCAAGGACCGCGGCGGAGACTTGAACCGGCCGGCAGCGGACAGTCCTGCCTAGCTGTCCGCTGCCGGCCGCATACTGCGGTACCGCCCGGCGTCGGCCTAAAGCCGACCGCCGTCGTCGGACTTAATCGTCTTCACTGCCCTTCGACGCGGCCCCGAACCATTTTTCCAGCTGGGGGAGCAGCTCGTCCTGGTCTTCGCCGATCCATGCGACGTGGCCGTCCGGCCGAAGCAGGACCGCGGGCGCGTCCAGTTCCCCGCTGACGTCCGCGACGTGGTCGATCCGGTCCGCCCATCCTGTTACGGAGAGCCTGCCGGTCTGGTCCAGCAGGAGCCCGCGGCCTTCGCGGGTGAGCTCGTAGAGACGGCCCCGCGACAGGGGAATGTCGCGCAGCCGCCTGCCGAGCAGCCCGGGTCCTTCGCCGAAGTCGTACCGGACCCCGATCGAGGCAATCCTTTCGGCGAGGAACCGGCTGACGTCGTCGAACTCCATCAGCTCGGCCAGCAGGCGGCGGACTGCCTGGGGGCCGGGCTCGGGGGAGATCAGTTCGCTCTGGGCCCGGGTGATGGTCAGCACGCCTTCGGCAACCGGGTGGCGCTCGATGAAGTAAGTGTCCAGCAGCCCTGGCGGTGCCCAGCCGTTGATTTCGGCGGCGAGCTTCCAGCCGAGGTTGAACGAGTCCTGGATGCCGAGGTTCAAGCCCTGCCCTCCCAGTGGCGGATGGACGTGCGCCGCGTCGCCGGCGAGGAATACCCGGCCCGCGCGGTACTGCTCGGCCAGCCGGGTGGCGTCGGTGAAGCGGGTTATCCAGCGCGGTGAATGGACGCCAAAGTCGGTGCCGGCGTGGGCCCGCAGCTGGGTCCGGAGCTCCTCCAGGGTCGGCGGGACCGAGCGGTCCTCGGCCACCGTCGCCGCAGGCACCACGGCACGGAACAGCCCGTTTCCGGCCGGGCCGACGCCGAACCCCCTGTGCGTCTTGCGGACCTCGTCCACAATCTGGCTTAGCTCGCTCGGCGGCGTGGTCACCTCCAGCTCGCTGTGGATCCATTCGTTCGTGGCGGGGTCGCCCGGGAAGCCGATGCCGAGCTGCCTGCGCACCAGGCTGCGTCCGCCGTCGCAGCCGACCAGCCAGCGCGAGCGTTCTTGTGTGCCGTCAGCAAGTTCGACGGTCACACCGTCGTCGTCCTGCTCGAAGCCCGCCACCTCGCAGCCGCGGCGGACCTGCGCACCGAGTTCGACGGCGCGCTCCGCCAGCAGGCGGTCGGTGACCGGCTGCTGGATGCCGAGGATGTAGCCGTGTGCGGTGTCCAGGTCCGCCGGCAGGGGTTTGTCGATCCCGGCGAAGCGGCCGACCCCCGGGTACTGCTGCCCCAGTGCGAGGAAGCGGTCCAGCAGGCCGCGCTGGTCCATGATCTCGATGCTGCGCGGATGCAGGCCCAGCGAGCGGACCGCGTTGGTCGGCTCAGCGTCCTTCTCCAGCACGAGCACGTCCACGCCGTGCAGCCGCAACTCGCTGGCCAGCATCATCCCCGTCGGCCCGCCACCGCTAATGATCACGTCAAACATGTGAAACCCCAATCCAAAATTTCGCCGCGGCCAACCATTCTGGTTGAGGGTAGGGGCCTTGCGGCAAGCCCCCTGGCGGGCTATATCCTGAAAGTGGCAAGGAGATTGACTCTCCTTGCCTTTCGCATGTGGGTGTTCAACCGCATGTGACCTCGTGCGCGCGTGGCCAGACGGGATCGATCCCGCCCATGAGTCGAAGGGTGCCGCTGCCAGCCTCCCAGCGCAGCTGATAGGAGCCGTCGGCGACTGGCTCGTAGCCGTCGTCGGTGGTCCAGGTGCTTGCCCGCGTCCCGATTCCGATGGGGCCGACCGCATACACTGCACCGCTGCCGGCGAAGAGGAAAGAATACTCGCGCACGACGGCGCGGCAGCCGTTCGGCCCTGCCGGTTCCAGCACGTGGTAGGTGGCACTCAAGTCACCCAGCGCTCCGGTCAGGCTGCTCAATCCGACGCCGAAGACCACCAGCCGGTGCAGCAGGGCAGTGAACGCGTTTCGGCGCGGCCTGCTCCCTCCTCCAGCCGCGCGACGGCTGATCAGGAGCAGTGCCAGCGAGGCTACGAGCAGCATGCCGCTAACGGCCCAGCCAGGCAGCACGCCGCCCGGAGTCACCAGTACCAGGCCGCCCAAATTTGCTACCGCTGTCACGGCAGCGAGCAGCAGGCAACAGGTAGCTGCCCTGCGCAGCAGCGGCGCGTTCACTTGGCCTGAAATTCTTTCCCCAGTCTTCATCGGCTGTCAGTCTAGCTTCGAAGGCTTTCAGGGGCGCGGACGGCTGACAACGGCACGTCATATTGACTTTCGATAGAAAAAAACAGAATATGACGTTATGTCTATCGTTAGTCGATTTGTCCTCCCGCTTCGGGTCCTGCTGGTAATGGTGTTCCTCGGACTGCTGGTTGCCCAGGTCATGTCGTTTCCTGGTGAGTTTCTCTTCACCACCGAGGAGGGGCCCAGGATGGATCCCTGGCGGTGGCCGATGCTGCTGTTCTGGGAACTGGAAGCCGTATGCCTGCAGGTTGTGATCGTGTGCATCTGGCGGTTGCTGACCCTGGTCCAGCGCGACCGGATCTTCACCGCGGCCTCGCTGCGGTGGGTGGACGTGATCATGTGGGCGTTCGTGGTGGCGTGGCTGGTGCTGGCGTCGATGGCCGGTTCCCTCGTCGCGTACATCTACTTCACCCCCGAGCTGCGCGACCCCGGGCTGCCAATGGTGTTGATTGGCGTCACGCTGATCGGAGCGGTGCTGGTGCTGCTGATCGCGGTGATGCGGGATCTGCTGCGGCAGGCGACGTCACTGCGGACGGACATGGAAGGGGTGATCTGATGGCGATTGTGGTGCGCATCGACGTCGAACTGGCCAAACGCAAGATGAGCGTGGGGGAGTTCGCCGAGCGGGTCGGGATCACCCCGGCCAACGTGGCGGTGCTGAAGAACGGCCGGGCCAAGGCGGTCCGTTTCAGCACCCTGGACGCGATGTGCCGGGTCCTCGGCTGCCAGGCGGGCGACCTGCTCGAGTGGGTCGACGACGATGCCGCCGGCGAGTCGGTGGAGAAGGCATGAGGTGGCTGGTCTCGCTCCTCGTCGCGGCGCTCGGCGCGGCAGTATTCGTGCTCGGCTGAGCCGATGATTCTTCAGGTCTGTAGGGCATCGGGGCGCTGCTTGTTGCCGGCGCCACCACCCTCCTCGTCCGGGCGGTGTGACTACGCGGCCGGTAGGTGGTCTCGTATGCCTAGGGATATGCGGTTATGGGACTTATGCGTACGTCAGAATCATCCTGACTGACGAAACGGTGAAGGTGCTGGTGCTAGGGTCAGCCTTGACAATGAATTTCTCGGCACTACCTTGCTCGATGGCCGCAATGAAATCCGGGGCGTTGTCGTTGTTGACACACATGGTGCGTGAAGAGATTGGTTCGGAGGACGGGTTAAAGAAGCCAGGCCCCTCCTGACCCTTCGGAGCGAGCGTAAGCCCCTCACCCAGGTCCAATAGGTCACCAGTGAAGCGGAAAGTGAAGCAGGCTTCGACAAGCGCGCCCGATGGTATCTTCTTAGCTTTCAGTGCAAGCGAGTTGCTCCCGGTTACATGAGGATCGCCGCTCAGCTGTAGTTTCTGCTCATGCTGCGTGGGGGCCCCGACGGCCGGAACGGCAGCAAAGGCCGCTAGTCCGAGGGCGAGTCCGGTGACGACCACCGCCCTGAGTCGATAAAACATTTCGCATCTCCTTCCGAATTTTCCCCCCGTGAACTCCTGAAGGTTACTGCTGCCGCCGCACGAAAGATATATAGGCCGCGTTGACTTCCAGGTTGCGCTGTCACAGAGCACCCCGTGAACTCAGACCTCTATCCTGGTCTGGCCTGAAGCCGCGGAGAACGTCGCCACCCCTCTGGCCAAGGGCGTGCAGTCCCGGACCATGGGAGACCTCGCGCGTGGCAACCGACTGCGCGTCCAGGTTGTGCATGATCGCCGGAGCGTATTGGTGAGGTTCAGGCGCAGGTGTGCAGCCAGGTCAGGCGCGGTCCCGTCGTCCACGTGTGCGGGAAAAGCCCGGAGGATTCTCAATAGGTTTTGTCAAGGACAATCGATGGTCTCGGCCTGCCCGTTGCCGGCACCCAAGGTGAGATTGAGCTGTCCATAGTTGGGGGCGATCCGGGATATCCATGGCTGAATTTATTGGGAGCCGTTGGGGTAGCTCCCTCGGCGGGGTAGCGGTGGATAACCCAGCGGGGATTGTCCCCGGCTGTGGTCAGCGCACGCTTCTACCGCGCACTTGGAGCCTTGACCTGTGGGGCTAGTCTTTGAGCAACCGATGGGCAGTCGGAGGACCAGTTTGTTCGGGCATTAGCTTTTGCCGTGCCCATGATGCTCCTATAGGCGTCAAATTGCAGCGGAAGTCTCAAGCTGTAAGTGACGTGGGGTGAAAGTATGCTCTCTCCATGACTAGCCAATTCCGTTCGTCGCGGCATACGAAAGAAATTCTCGTCTATGACTGGCGGGATGCCGAAGAATTAGCCGCATGGTACATGCGTGGAACCCTCGAATTGGAAGCAGTCGCGCTGACCCGCAGCGGAGCCGATGGTGGGATTGACGTCCGCTCCGCCACGGCCGCCGCCCAAGTGAAACATTACGCCTCACCGGTCGGTGCCCCTGAAATCCAAAAGGCAAAGGGCGCGAGCCACGGCTCAGAACATGCCTTGTTTTTCGCTCTCTCTGGCTTCACAAAACAAGCCATCGAATACGCCTCGACTGCGGGCGTTGCTCTCTTTAGCTACACGATCTATGGCGATGTCACACCGCGAAATGCCCCCGCCCGGATGCTGTTGGAAACAGCACCTCAGAACGCGGCACGAATAGCCGAAGCGAAAGCAGCGCAGGCAACTAAGGAGGCTCTGGAGAAAGCCGCCCAGGCAACTAAGGAGGCTCTGGAGAAAGCCGCCCAGTCCGCCCGGGAACGGCAGAAAACCCTCGAGCAACTCCATCAAGCGGCAAGCACGCTGGCAGTCCGATCACAACATGGTGAGGCGATAGTGCTGGAATTATTGAGGGCCGCCGGCGAATTGGAAGTGCGCGTCCAGCAGCAAGACGTGGTGGGTGACGCAACGTTCGAGTTCATCATGGTTGAGTACTCGTCCTACTACAGAACGGAACGCCAGCCTAAGGGGGCACGATGGGAGACAGCCCAGAGACTTGTCCAGATTCTGGAGTGGGCACGCGAGGGCAGATGGTTTTCGTGGAAAGGCGTTAACGTCAGGTATTCCCCCGCCGTTATTGAACGCGCTGCCGAAGAATTCCTGGCGCTGTACAAAGAGGTCACCGGCCTTGAACGCCTACGTGAACTGCTCCCCCATGAATGGGCCGCGACACTTTGCGATTGGGAACTGCGGGAAGCGCAAATCAGCGCCCTGGTAGACGAAGCCGCCTTCACGGACGAAGAGGCTATTCCTGATACAGCTGAGATGGCAAGACGGGTAGCTGCCGGTCTGGGAACGATAGCCGACGATTCCGTGACCCTCCATTCGCGCTGGCGCCATGAAGCCCGCGGCCCTCGCGACGACGAGGCCTGTGATCTGGTTGCCCGGCTCAATCCCCTTGGTCTGACCGAAGATCGTTGCTTGAGACGCCTATACAGTACTGGTTCTAGGTCAGCATTCTTGTCTGGTTCGGATCAACGCTTTCCCCTCGCGAGCAAACCAGCTGACGTCGAGATGCTCCGCGAGACTGTCAATGATACCGGCCCCCGGAATGCCGTCCGAGGTGACCACGAAGTGTTCCCGGCGCCACTTCAACGGCTCAAGCAGGTCAGATACGAGATGGACCTCGCGGAGCTCTAGCACCCGTACCGCCTGCGGGCCGTCCCTGCCGGGAAACTTGGGTCCCCTTTCGGTGCGCCCGGGGGCTGGCCGTGGGTGAGGACCCTGGTCCTAGGCTGTGTACATTCGCCGGTCCCGGCGGTGACATGCCCGCGTGTGGTGTCCTGGCGTTTGTGTGCAGCCGGTCAGGTGGGTCCCGTCGTGCACATGGGTGCCGGGAAAAGCCCGGAGGATTCTCAATAGGTTTTGTCAAGGACAATTGATGGCCTTTGCTGGCCGTAACTGGCACTCAAGGTGAGGTTGAGCTGTCCACAGTTGGGGCCAATCCGGGTTATCCACGGCTGGTTTTTCTGGGAGCCGTTGGGGTAGCTCCCTCGGCGGCCGTAGCGGTGGATAACCCATTTTGGATTGTCCCCGGCTGTGGGCAGCGGAGACGACCCACTACGGACCTCCTGGATGGGGCTTGGCAGCTATTGAGTTGCAGCCCTATCCCATCACTGCGTTGTTGATTTCGGCCAGGCGGTGCAGGGATATTCCCGTTTCCTGCTCCTTAACCAACGGGTGGTCCACCGACGGGTCGAGTTGAATATAGGGAACCACCCCTGGGTCCCTATTGTGCACATGCGTCGGAATCGAGATCGTTGAGTGGTCGTAGGGCAGCTCGTTGCACAACCAGCCGAACACTGGGGGCAATGAGGCGCGTGCGGGGTCGTCCCAGTGGTCGGCAATTTTCTGCATGCTTTCTTGGCTTAGCGAGACCCAAGCAGACCAGCTAAAGACATCGCCAGGCACGTCAATGACGGGGATCTCAACGTGACCTCTCAGGAAATAATGCTGTTCGCCTTTGATTTCAATGACGCACATGTCGGCGGTCAGTTCGCCGGCTTGACGTTCGCTTGCAGTAGCGAGCACCCAAGGATCCGGAGCTTGGGCCCCAAAAACCGTCGCCAACCCTCGATGCTGTTGCCCGCAAGTTCCGCATTCCCACCGAATGTTGTCGCGCTTGCCGTCCACCGGTTCCCCTTCCAGCTCTTACTTCGTTGGCCTCCCGAAGCCTACTGGGACTGTCCGATTTTCGGTGGATCCACGGTTGGCATTTAGTTGATTCTTCCGTCGAAGCTGATGGCGAAGGCGTTCAGGGCCGGCTTCCATCGTGTG
>NZ_PJMC01000007.1 GCF_002892795.1 Arthrobacter sp. AFG20
ATCGTCCTGTGCCAGATCCAACTCAAACGCTGGGCAGACAAAGGCTGGCTCAAACGCCCCTCATTCCGGATGTTCGGCGCACCCTACACCGGCTACCTCTCCCTGCTCTTCCTCGTCGGCGTGCTCGTCATGGTCTTCATCGACTCACCACTCACACTCCTGGTCACCCTCATCGCCATCGCGCTCATGGTCGCCGGCTGGTACGCCTGCCGCAAACGCATCCACGAAATCGCCGAAGCCCGAGAAGGCTTCACCGGCATGTCCCCCGTCATCGCCAACCGCCCCACCCCGGGTTCCGCGGACCGGATCTAACCCGCAACTCACCCTCAGCACCTCAGCGCGGGTTGCGCGAACGGACACTTGAGGCCCCTGGGAAACGCTTCCCGGGGGCCGCAAGTGTCCGTTCGCATTTAATGCCGGTGCCGGGCTTCAGGCTGTTGACCGGCGTTTGGGGCGGGAGTAATTTACGACTAGCCGTGCTGTAACCGCTGGGCCACTGGCCCTAACCCGCCGACACGAGGGCGAACCTCGTTCTAAACACGCCAAGGCAAACCGCGCGACGTTGCTGCGTTGCCAAGGTGCATCCGGTCTCCTCCGCTGTGGAAGCCTGCGGCATTGGCTCTTGCCCTCCAAGATGCAGGGCCCCATCGGCTGCTAAACAAATCACCCGGCACGACCGTCGTGCGGCCGCGCCCAGTTGCCCGGGCATGCCTGCCCGGGTGAATCGGAGTACACGGTGGACAACAGCTCTTTTCAGGCCCTCCAGGAGAAAGTGCGGGGCCAGGTCATCACCAGCGACCAGGCGGACTACGACGACGCGCGGGCCGTCTTCAACGGAATGATCGACAAACGCCCTGCAGCCATCCTCCGCGTGTCACAAGTCGCGGACGTCATTGCCGCCGTCAATTTCGCACGTGATACAGCCTTGGACCTGGCCCTTCGCGGCGGGGGCCACAGCGCGCCCGGGTTCGGGACCTGCGACGGCGGCCTCGTCATCGACTTCGCGAGCTGCCGGGGAGTGCGAGTGGACCCTGCCAGTGGAACAGCACGGGTCGAAGCCGGAGCGACATGGGCGGACTTCAACCATGCCACGGGTGCATTCGGTCTCGCCACCACCGGAGGCATCATTGGATCAACGGGCGTTGCCGGACTAACTCTCGGCGGAGGCATCGGCTACCTCGCCCGAAAGTACGGGCTGTCGTGCGACAACCTGAAATCCGCGGACGTGGTGACCGCCGAGGGGAAGTTCCTCGTCGCCAGCACTGTGGAAAATGAGGATCTCTTCTGGGCGCTTCGCGGCGGCACCGGCAACTTCGGCGTCGTGACTTCCCTGGAGTTCAACCTGCACCCCGTGGATGTTCTCTACGGCGGAGTGGTCATTTACCTCCTGGAGCACGCCGACGCGGTGGCACGGCTCTACAGGGACTACATCGCCACGGCACCGGAGGAAATGGGCGTGTTCCTGGGCTTCCACCAGGGCCCGCCGGTCCCGTTCCTGCCTGAGGAATATCACGGGAAGCCCGTGGTGGTGCTGGTGGGCGGCTGGGCCGGCCCCCTCAACGAGGGTGAGCGTCAATGGCAGCCGTTCCTTGATGCTGCGCCCGTGGCCGGCTCCTTCCTGGGCCCCCTTCCCTACACGGTTCTCAACACACTCTTCGACCCCATGTACACGAAGGGCCTGCAGGCTTACTGGAAGTCAGAGTTCCTGCCCCGCCTAACCGACGACGTCGTCCGGGTCGCCGAGAAGTTCGGCGAGGCCATTCCGAGCGTCCAGACAGCCAACCACTTCTACCCGCTTAACGGCGCCGTCCAGCGGGTCGGGCGGGACGAGACCGCATTCCCGTACCGCGACGTCAACTTCGCCGTGGACATTGCCTGCCATTGGGAGGATCCGGCCCACAACGAAGCCAACACGAAGTGGGTGCGCGACTACTATGCCGAGCTCCATCCCCTCGGATCCGGCGCGGGCTACGTCAACTTCCTCGACGCCGACGACCAATCGCACATCAAGGACACCTACGCGGGGAACTACGCACGCCTGGCCGAAGTCAAGGCCAAGTACGATCCCGGCAACCTCTTCCACATCAACCAAAACATCAAGCCTGCCGGCTGACACTTCGCACAACCTGCCGTTTCCGCGCCGGCTCCCGAACGGCAGGCTCCTTCTGCCGCCATTCGGCCTACCATGGAGGCATCCGGGGCGAGGCCCGCGATGAGCGGCGCCTCTCCGGTGCGTCGAAGGGCCGGACTAATGGACGTCGTTGTCATCGAAACCCCGCAGCTCGGGGACCGCAGCTACCTGGTCCATGATGGCCGCGTGGCGCTGGTGGTCGATGCCCAGCGGGACACCGACCGCATCGAGGAGGCCGCAAGGAACGCCGGGGTGCGGATCACCCACGTGGCTGAAACCCATGTCCACAACGACTACCTCACCGGCGGCCTGATCCTCGCCCGCGCCCACGGCGCCAAGTACCTGGTGAACGCCGCGGACCAGGTTGCCTACGAGCGCGAGCCGGTTGAGGACGGCCAAACCCTGCAGATCGGCGGGCTCACGCTGCGTGCAGTGGCCACTCCCGGGCACACCCACACGCACCTGTCCTACATCGTCACGCACGGTCCGGGCCGGGCCGTGTTCTCCGGCGGCAGCCTGCTCTTCGGCTCCGTGGGCCGCACCGATCTTCTCGGTCCCGGAGCCACCGCCGGGCTGACCAGGGACCAGTACATATCCGTCCACCGGCTCGCGGACGAAGCCGGACCCGATGCTGCGCTCTACCCCACCCACGGCTTCGGCTCGTTCTGCTCGGTCGGACCTGCCGCGCGTGCAGAGACGTCGACCATTGCGGAGCAGCGGGACGCCAACCACGCGCTGGCGGACCCGGATCCCGAACACTTCGCGGCCGAGCTCATGGCCAATCTCTCCGCGTACCCTTCCTATTACGCCCACATGGCCCCCATCAACATGACCGGCCCCGAGCCTGCGGACTTGGGCCTGCCGGAGTCGCTCGGCGCCGCGGAGCTGACGGAGCGGCTGGCGAACGGCGAATGGGTGGTTGACCTGCGCCACCGCGTGCTGTTCGCCAGCAATCACCTGCGGGGCACCGTCAGCTTCGAATACGGCTCGGGACGAAGCTTCAGTTCCTACCTCGGTTGGGTTCTCCCTTGGGGCGAAAAGCTGACGCTCGTCGGCAGCCGCGAGGACCTGCAAGACGCCATCCGCGACCTTTCCCGCATCGGCATCGACCGCCCCGACACGGCGGTGGGAACTGAACCCGGGGAACTCGCGCCGGGAGCTCCCGTCGCCTCTTATCCCCGGGCCGGCTGGCTCGCCGTCGTTCATGAAAAGCCCGACGGCGACCCCGTACTGGACGTGCGCCGCAGCGACGAGTTTGCCGCCTCGCACGTGGCAGGCGCCATTAACGTGCCCCTGCACGAACTGCTGGACCGCCTGGGCGAGCTGCCGCCAGGGTGCCTCTGGGTGCACTGCGCCACCGGCTACCGCGCCGGCGTTGCGGCCAGCCTGCTGCAGCGGGCAGGGCGGGACGTGGTGCAGATCGATACCCGGTTCCGGGACGCCGCAGCCGCCGGCGTCACCTTGCAGATGGAGCCGCTGCAGCGGCGGTGACCCGCCTGTCCATGACCGGCATTCCGGTCGAAATTGCAAAGTCTAGGGTGCAAAGGAGAACAGCGATGGATGCTGAAGGCAAAGTGGTTGTAGGCGTGGACGGCTCCGAGTCCTCGGTGGAGGCCCTCCGTCTGGCGGCGCGGCTGGCACCGGGCCTGGGCGCCCGCGTCCACGCCGTGGCCTGCTGGCATTTCCCGGAAATGTATGCCGGATACATCCCCCCGGATTTCGAGGCGTTCGAAACCTCCGCCGCCAAGGTCCTGGCCCAGTCCCTAGAGAAGGCATTCGGACCCGACGTCCCGGAGACCCTGACCAGTGAGCTGGTGCGGGGTCCGGCCCCGGCCACGCTGGTGGAGGCGGCCGCCGGAGCGGCGATGCTGGTGGTGGGGCGCAGGGGCCACGGCGGATTCATGGGCCTGCACCTCGGTTCGGTGAGCACTGCCTGCGTTGCGCACGCCGAATGCCCGGTCCTGGTGGTGCACACCAAGGATGACCACGAGCGCATCCACCATTTCCGCAGGGGCGCCGCTTCCAAGGACGCACACAGGGACGCGGGCAGCGACGCATCCGTGGACACGGCCACGCGCTGACCCCACCGCGTAACGCAACGCACCTGCAACCCCCTGCCGGCGCGCCATCGCCTATGCTCGGCTCAGCAGCTCAAAACTGGCTCAACGTCGAACCACGGGAGACAACCTCATGACCAACTGGCGGATCCGGGACTTCCACTCCGCGGACCTGGACGGCATCCTGCACCTCTGGGAGTCGCTGAAGGCCACCAACGTCGAGCCGGTCTACGCGCTCTCCGAGGTGCTGGCATCCTGCGAAAAGGACCACGCCGTGGTGGCCGTCCTCGGCGACCAGGTGGTGGGTGCCGCCGTCGGCCGTGCAGCGCATGACCAGGGCTGGGTCGTTTTCCTGGCCACGCTGCCGGAATTCCGCGGCCGGGGCATCGGCACGTCCCTGCTGGCCGCCGTCGAAAACCGGATGGCGCCGCACGGACTGAACAAGCTTTCGGCCCTGATGCCCGAGTCGGAGACCCGGGTGGAGGCCTTCCTGAGCCGCGGCTTCGTGCTCAAGAAAAACCTGCGCTACTTCGAGCGCACCATCCCCGTGCAGCGCCAGGAACTCGAACCCCTGGGCCTGCTGGGCGGACGCATCCTGGCCCGGGACCTGTGGGAGAACGTGGCCGGCATGCGCCGGGAAAAAGAGCTCCTGGAGCGCCGCCTGGTCCTGCCGCTGGCCGAGGCGGACCTGGCCGACGAATTCGGTGTGGTGCCGCCGCGCGCCGTGGTGCTGTTCGGGCCCCCCGGGACCGGCAAGACCACCTTCGCCAAGGCCATCGCCTCCCGGCTGGAGTGGCCCTTTGTTGAAGTCTTTCCCTCCCGGCTGGCCTCCGACCCCAAGGGGCTGGCAGGCGCACTGCGGGAGACGTTCCTGGAGATCTCGGAACTGGAGCACGCCGTCGTGTTCATCGACGAGGTGGAGGAGATCGCCTCCCAGCGCGCCGGGGACCCGCCGTCACCGCTGCAGGGCGTCACCAACGAACTGCTCAAGATCATCCCGGCCTTCCGCGAACAGCCTGGCCGCATCCTGGTCTGCGCCACCAACTTCATCCGCGCCCTCGACTCCGCCTTCCTTCGGCACGGCCGGTTCGACTACGTGATCCCCATCGGCCTCCCGGACCGGCAGGCCCGCGAAGCCATGTGGCAGCGCTTCATCCCCGCCGCCGTCGTGGACAACGTGGACGTGGAGCAGCTCGTGGACCGGACCAAGGGATTCTCCCCGGCGGACATCGAGTTTGCCGCGCGCAGCGCCTCGCAGCGTGCGCTGGAAAAGGCAGTGTACGACGACGGCGGGCTGGCTTCCGGGGGCGGCGTGTCCGTCCGCGAGGCGGTCCGGAAGGGTCCCGCCACCCAGGACTACCTCGACGCCATCGCGGACACCCGCACCACCGTCAGCGATGAGGTGCACCAGGAGTTCCTGGAGGACATCGACGCCCTCGGCCGGGTGTAGCCGCAGCGGCGTACCCAAAGCAACGCGGGGTCAGATACGGCCCAATTCCGGGCCCGGATTGGGCGGTAAGTGACCCCGCGTTGCCAATCGTCGCCCGTCGTCGCCGTGATATTGCCCTGCTCCGGCGGGTGCGTGGACGCGCTACTGTTTGATTCATGCCCTCTAATCCGCTTCGGCACGCAGCGGCCCGCATGGGCGGCCGGGATCCGCACCAGCCGCACCGGACAGCGACCCCACTGGAACTCTTCTTCGACCTGACCTTCGTAATCGCCTTCGGGGTGGCCGGCAGCCAGTTCGCCCACGAGATCGCGGAGGGACACTTCGGCGCCGGGCTGCTCGGCTTTTCCTTCGCGATGTTCGCCGTGATCTGGGCGTGGATCAATTTCACGTGGTTCGCCAGCGCCTATGACACGGACGACTGGGTGTTCCGGGTGGTCACCATGGTTCAGCTGCTCGGTGTCCTGATCCTGGCGATGGGCATCGAGCCCATGTTCCACTCCCTGGTGGAGGGGAGGCACGTGGAGAACACGGCCATCGTCGGCGGCTACGTCATCATGAGGCTGGCTCTGGTCTTCCAGTGGCTGCGCGCCGCACGCCAGGACCCGGCACGCAGGCAGACGTGCCTGCGCTACGCGGGATACCTGGCGGTGGTCCAACTTGGCTGGATCGCTGTGCTGTTCATCCAGGCGGACGTCGTCACTACCTTCCTGATGATTGCACCGCTGTATGTCCTGGAGCTGGCCACTCCGTACGCCGCCGAGCGGAACGCCACCACGCCCTGGCACGCCCACCACATCGCCGAACGCTACGGTCTGCTGGCCATCATCGCCCTCGGCGAATGCCTTATCGGCGCCGTCGAGACACTCCGGGCCATCGTGGCCAACCATGGCTGGTCGGTTGATGCCGCCTTGGTGGGTTTCGGCGGCACCGCGCTGGCCTTCAGCATGTGGTGGATCTACTTCATTCTGCCCGCCGGCCGGGCGCTGCACCTGCAGCGGCACCGTTCCTATTTCTTCGGCTACGGCCACATCCCTGTCTTCGCCGCAATCGCCGCCACGGGCGCTGGCCTGCACGTCGCCGCGTACTATGTCGACCATGCCGCCCACATCAGCGCCGCCGTCGCCGTGGCCAGCATCGCCGTTCCCGTGGCGCTGTTCAAGGTCTCGCTTACGGCAGTCTTCAGCGTCATGACGTGCGTCGACCGCACCCTCATCGCCGTCACCACCGGGGTGCTGGTTGTACTCGGGGGAAGCGTGGCACTGGCGGCCGCGGGCGTCTCGGTTCCCGTCTGCCTGCTTGTCATTGTTGCGGCGCTCGGGGCCTCCATCGTCATCGATGAGCGCCGGAGCACGGATCTGCTTCACGCGGCGCTGGCGAAGCTGGAGCAGCGGTCCGAGACCGCCTGACGCGCTCCGCTACGCCCCCGGCCAGACCCACGGATCACGCGGCAGGCCGGCGGGCGAAAAGCCCTCGAGGGCGGCCTCCAGGGACTCGCCCGGCAGGCCCAGCGACTCCAGAATCGTCCGCTGCACGGCCTTCGCGGGAAGTCCGACGGCGGCCAGGTCACCCAGGGTGACAGCGCCGTCCCGCTTGGCCAGCCGTGCGCCGTCGGCATTCACCACCAATGGAACGTGCGCATATTCCGGAACGGGCATATTCAAAAGCGACGCCAGATATGCCTGCCGGGGTGTGGACGGCAGAAGGTCATCGCCGCGCACCACCTGGTCTATGCCCTGCTCGGCATCATCCACGACGACGGCCAGGTTGTACGCGGTCACGCCGTCGTTCCGACGCAGGACAAAGTCGTCCACTACTCCAGTGAATGTCCCGTGCAGCACGTCCTCCACGGTCCATTCGACCACGGAGGAGCGCAGCCTGATGGCCGCCGGCCGGGTGGACCGCCTGAACTCGAGCTCCGCCGCCGACAGTCCCCTGCACGTTCCGGGATAGGCTCCCTGGGGCGCGTGCGGCGCGGAGGGTGCCTCCTGGATCTCACGGCGCGTGCAGAAGCACTCGTACGTCAGCCCGGCCGTGGCCAGCTCTCCGATGGCCGCCGTGTACAGCAGCTCGCGATCCGTCTGCCGCACCACCGCACCGTCCCAGGTCACGCCGACGGCGGCGAGGTCCCGCAGTTGCACGGCCTCAGCCCCTGCCCGCGCACGGTCGAGGTCCTCGACGCGCAGCAGAAACCGCCGTCCGGTTGAACGGGCAAAGAGCCAAGCAAGGATTGCCGTCCGGAGGTTTCCCACATGGAGCTCACCGGACGGGCTCGGTGCGAAGCGGCCAGCGCAAGTCATGCCATCCACCCTATGCCGAACACCACAAGAGCCCCTCAGCTACCGCGCTCCGGGCGTTGGCCGGGGATCGGTGGCTCAGGGGCTCTTGCCGTGCCTGTTCTGGTGGGAACTGCGTTCCGGAAACCGAGGCACTGCGGAAAGACGAATGCGTGAACAAGTGTCAATCAGCGGCTGCCTCCTTGCGGGAAGCATGGTCCAGGGGGCCGGGTGGTGTGCCGGGGGCCTGTAGCCTGCTGGCTGCGGGGGTAACCGTCGCCTGCGTTGCCACTATCTGAGCAGAAGACCTACAGTAGGCGCAACGGGCACGCCGCCGACTGGTCAATCTGACTATTCGCTCGCACCGAAACAGGACAGGAACTGATCAGATTGCAGCAGCTCGACGCCACCGACCGAAGGATCCTTTCCGCCTTGGACGAGGATCCGCGGCTGCCCATCATGGTCCTGTCCCAGCGGCTGGGCCTGGCCCGCGGAACAGTACAGTCGCGCCTGGAGCGGATGACGGCGTCGGGTGCCCTCCGGCCCAACAGCAGCCGTGTGCTGCCTGCAGCGCTGGGCCGCGGCGTTGCCGCCGCGGTCAGCGCCGAACTGGACCAGAGCCATCTCAACGAGGCCATCGCTGCACTGCGGGAAATCCCGGAAGTACTGGAGTGCCACGCCCCGGCTGGCGACACGGACCTGCTGATCCGGGTCGTGGCCACCAGCCCTGACGACCTGTACCGGGTTTCCGAGGAGATCCGGCTGTGCCCGGGAATCGTGCGCACGTCCACCAGCATGTTCCTGCGCGAGGTGATTCCCTACCGGACTACGGGCCTCCTAGAGCACTGACCTGGCCCCCTCGGAGCGCCGCTCCGATACTGCGCAAATCATTGGGGAAAACTGCGGATATTCCGGCGGCTGTCCTGCGGTGGCAACTGTAACCTGATTCAGCATCTGCCGCAGCGCTGGGCACGCAGCGGGTGCATTGTTCACTCGGGGTCTCCGCCGGGGGGTCGGTCTCAATAAGGAACTCAATGCGCTCTTTTTCCCGTTCAATCGCGTCGGTCACCGGCTTGCTGGTTCTCGCCGCAGGCCTCGTCTCGCTTCCTGCCGCCGCCTCGGTGGCTGCCACAGATCCTGCCGCGGGCAGCACCACACTGCCGGTGGAGTCCCCGGCGGAGCAGGAGCACCACGGATACGAATCCGCGCCCGGTGTGCCGACGGACGGACCGCCTGCCGGGCTGGCCCTGCAGACCGAGGCGGGCGTGACCGCTCCCGTTCCAATCACGGTCAAACTCGTCGTGGCCACCCTGGTCGATAACAAGTCCGTCGTTCCGATGGCCCAGGCCGAAACGGCCGTGACAGCCTCCAGCAATTACTGGAAGGCGATGTCCGCCGGCCGCATCTCCATGACCGTCACGGAGCGGGCCACTTGGGACTCCAAGACGGCGAGGTCGACGGACTCGTACTACGACATGATCAACAAGATCACGAGCGAGCTGAAGTGGACCTACAGCGCGAACAAGGCGCTGGTGATCTTTGTGCCCAGCGCCACGCTCTCCGGCGGCGCCCTAGGCGCCGGCTACAGCAGCAACGGCAACAGCGGACGGGTGCTGATGCCGAAGATCAGCGGCTTTACCAGCAGCGTGATCGCGCACGAGTTCGGGCACGTCCTGGGATCCATGCACGCCGACGCCCTGCAGTGCAGCAGCGGCGTTTCGGATGTGGGCGTCACCAGCACCGGGCAGTTCACCGACTCGTCCTGCTATATCCGGGAATACGGCGACAGCACCGACCTGATGGGGCTGTCCAGCTACAGCATGCCGGTGATCAGTTCGCCGTTCTGGGAAGCCAGGGGCCTGGGCAACGGCACCGACGTCCGCGACCTCGGCGTGGCTTCCGGCGTGAAGAGCTACACGCTGAAGCCCTGGGGCGACACGAAGCTGGCCTACCGCGCGGTCAAGTTCACCGATCCGGTCAGCCGGGAGGTCTACTACCTGGAGCTCCGCCAGCCGGTCGGCTACGACGCCTACCTGGCCAGCGGGCCCGCGGGCAACCGGGGCGTAAAGGTGGTCCAGCGGGGCGGCGCCACCCCCTCGTCCTCGCTGGACCTGATGCCGTCTACCGTTCCATTCAGCGGGTACTACGCCACCAATCACACCTGGCAGGCCGGCCAGACTTTTGTAACGCACGCGGGAACACGCGTCACCATCAAATCCGTGACCTCAACGTCCGCCACAGTCACCATCGACGCCGACCCCGCCCTGCACACCAAGATCCAATTCTCGGCCGGTGATTTCAACGGGGACGGCCGGGCAGATGTCATGTCCCGCGAAGCCGACGGTTCGCTGTTGCTGCTGCCCGGCCTGGCCGGAAACAAAATCGGCCCGGCAGCAAGGCTGGGCGGCGGCTGGAATATCTTCAACACTGTGATCGGGGATGCTGACTACACAGGAGACGGTCACGCGGACGTACTCGGGCGCACCTCTGACGGTGTCCTGTGGCTATACCCAGGCAACGGACAGAGTGGCTTCCTTCCCCGCATCCGGATTGGTGCTGGCTGGCAGATATTTGAGCGTATAGTTGCGCCCGGCGACCTGACGGGCGATGGGAAACGCGACCTGGCGGGCATCAAGCCTAACGGCACGCTCTGGCTGTACCCGGGCACGGGAGCCGGCGGCTTTCCCACAACAAAGCAGGCGGGATCCGGTTGGAACACCTTCACGGCAGTTGCACCAGCCAGCGGATTCGACGGCAACCGGGGAGGGCTGGTGGCCCGCACCAAGGACGGGACACTTTACTTCTATCCCGGCAACGCAATCGGAGGATTCCTCGCGCCCACGCGACTCGGCGGCGGATGGGCCTCATTCAAGGACCTCATCGGAGGCAACGACTTCAACGGGGACGCGAAGACGGACCTTCTGGTTACGACTTCAGCGGGCTCCATGACGGTGTATCCGGGCAATGAAACCGGCCGTTTTGCCACCCGAATTCCTGTGGGTACCGGCTGGGATAAGTTCCGGCAGGTGTGGGAGGCCGGTGACGCCACTGGTGACGGCATTCCCGATGTCTTCGCCCTGACAACGCAAGGCACCTTGTGGCTTCACCCCGGCAACGGTTCCGGGAGCTTCCAGCCGGCCAGGCAGCTGAATTCCGGATGGCAGACTTACGACCAGATTTTTACTGCCGGAAACTTTGACGGAGCAGGCGGTCCTGACTTGATTGCCAGGGCGGCCGACGGGGTGCTCTGGACCTACCCCACCGATGGGAAAGGCAAACTCTTTCCGAGAAAACTGCTGGCGACGTCCTTGAAGGAATTCACCCGGTTTCTTTCGCCCGGCGACTTCACGGGCGACGGCAGGAGCGATCTGCTCGCCCAGTCGGCCGACGGCAGGCTTTGGCTCTACCCGGGCAACGGGACCGGAGGCCTCCAGGCTGCGCGATCACTCGGGTTGGGGTGGAACGCCTTCAACCAGATTGCTGCCGCCGGCGACTTCACCGGGGATGGGAAGAACGACATCATGGCCCGAACCACCGACGGCGTCCTGTGGCTCTATCCGGGTAATGGCACCGGCGGATTCCTTCCGCGCACGCAGCTCGGCAGTGCCTGGAACATGTACAAAGCAATAGCTAATGTTGGCCGCCTGGCCGGAACCAGTAGCCCCGGCATGATCGCCCTTGCACCGGATGGGCTGCTGTGGCTTTACTCGGGCAACAGCCGGGGGAACTTCCAAGCGTCGACCCTGAACCCCCGCTGAGCAGGGGAGACAGTTACACGCGAACGGACATTTGGGGCCCCTGATCCACTCGGATCCGGGGCCCCAAATGTCCGTTCGCGCCAGTGGAATGTTGGCGCTCGGGGACGACGGCGGCCGGGCCTCGTCAGACCGGCGGCCCTGCATTGGACTTGAGGTTCTTCATGACCAGGGTTGAGGTCAGCCGTTCGACGCCCGGCAGGACCGTCAGCTCACTGTCGTAGAAACGCTGGTAGGAGGGCAGGTCCGCCGCGATCACCTTGAGCAGGTAGTCCGGGGAACCGAAGAGCCGCTGCGCCTCCACGATGTTCGGATTCTCCGCCACCCGGTTCTCGAAGATCTCCATGGTGGGGCGGTCCACCTGCCGGAGCGTCACGAACACAATCGCCTCAAAACCAAGCCCGACGGCGGCCGGGTCAATGTCCGCTTTATAGCCCCGGATCACGCCGGACTGCTCTAGATCCCGGAGCCGGCGGTGGCAGGGGGCCACGGTGAGTCCCACCTTGGCGGCCAGCGCCGTGGCAGTCATTCTGCCGTCTTCTTTGAGGTAGCGCAAAATGCTTCTGTCGATATGGTCAATCACGCAAGAATCTTACTCCCGGCACCGTGATCCGCGCGAAATCCGACAGCACTTCTGGCGCCAATTTGCCTAGGCTTTTCATACAGCCAAACACGCAGGAGCCCGCCATGAATCCCCAGCTTTTCCTCGCCTTTATCCTGGTCGCAGCCGCCCTCGCCTGCACCCCGGGGGTGGACTGGGCCTACTCCATCACTGCGGGCCTCGGCCGCCGCAGTTTCGTGCCCGCCGTGGCGGGGCTGTGCAGCGGTTACGTGCTGCACACCGTCCTCATGGTCGCCGGGCTCGCCGCAGTCCTGGCAAGCATGCCGGGTCTGCTGGGCTGGATCACGGTGGCTGGTGCCGTCTACCTGCTGTGGCTGGGGACCGTCACCATCAGGTCATGGCGCGGGGCAAGCTTCACGGCAGCCGCCGCCGTCGGGAATCCGGGGCAGAATCAGCTGCGGTCCTTCCTCCAGGGCATGGGGACCAGCGGCATCAATCCCAAGGGCCTGCTGTTCTTCCTGGCCCTCGTGCCGCAGTTCGTCAGCGCCGACGCGCCGCTGCCCGTGCCGGTACAGTCCGGACTGCTGGGGCTGACCTTCGTGCTGCTCGCGGCCCTCGTGTACACCTGCGTTGCCCTGCTGTCGCGGAAACTGCTGCAGTCCCGGCCGAACGCGGCCCGCCGCGTGACGCTGACCAGCGGCATCATCATGGTGCTCCTGGGCGCCGCGCTGCTCTCCGAGCAGCTGCTGCCGGCCCTGGCCCGATTTATCTAGGGGAGGGTCCGCCCGGGACCCGGTCCGCCCAGAAGCCGGGTCGGCGGCAGGCTCAGACCTTCTGCTCCATGAACCACTCGGTGAAGCCCGAGGCCCGCCCGTCGGCATCGAGCCGGATCACCCACAGGTTTTCGTAGTTCGGGCGGTCATCAAGGTACGTGGTGCGGCCCTGCACGAACGCGAGGTCGCCGTCGGACCCCAGCAGCGACCATTCGAACCTCCAGTCCCCGGGCTGGTCCGCAGAGCCGATCCACCGCTCCACGATCTGTTCGCGGCCGCGCCACGGGTCGGGGTCGTAGGGCCGCGTGGCGTACACAGCATCCTCGGTAAAGAGGGCCCCGATGTCTTCTGCGTCGTTCGTGGTCCATGCCGCTACGTACTTGTCCATCCACTGCCTGATTGGGTCAGTCATGGGTCCGTTGTATCGCGGCCCCGCACTACCCACAAGAGGCTTCCGCCCACAGGAGCCCGCCTCAGTCCCCGCCGAACTGCTTCCACTTCTGTTCCCACGCCCGGCGCGCTTCGATGTCCTTGCGGATGACCTCGAAGGTTTCGAGCTCCGCCTGTTTGCCCCGCTGCCAGTCCCGCGGATTGAGGGACTTCCGGCCGTTGTCCAGCAGTATCAGGGCACGGTCGGTCAGGGCGTCGTTGCGCAGCGACATGCTGGTCTTCTGCCGCCGCAGGACTTCCTTGAGTGCCTGCTGGGCCTGGCTGTACGCGCCGAGCCGGCGGAGGGAGCGCGCCCGGACCAGGAGCAGCGCCGCGGAGAGGTCGTCGGCGTTCAGCAGGCCCTCCGTCCAGACCACCACCTCCTGGTCCCTGCCCAGGGCGGCAGCGAGTGCGCACCTCGCCAGTGCGGTGGGCAACGATGGCGGCAGCCTGACCAGTGTTTCAAATGCCGCCTCGGTCTGGCCCGTTTCCCGGAGGGAATGGGAGAGCGCAAGGAATACCGACTCCTCGCTGAACAGCACCGGCACCACGATGCGTTCGGCCACCTCCACACGGGTGACCACGTGCGTGAGGTAATTGGCGGCGAACTGGTTCGCCTCGTCGTCGTTCCTGATGGAAAGCCCGCGCTGCAGTAGCTCCGCGGCCCGCAGGTAACCGCCCTGCTTGTAGGCGAGGAGACCGGCCATCACGCAGCAGAGCCCGGCCCAGCCTGGATAGGCGCGGCCGGCGGCGATGAGCCGGTTGGGGTCGGTGTTGGAGAAGATGGCGTCGTACACGGTCCTGGCAGCTTTGCCGGGCAGCAACTTGAGCCGCGGAACGCTGCCGTCCACGCTGATCCGGGAGTCCCCTCCCCCGAGCACGCCGTGGATCAGCCCGCCCATGCCCTCGGCTATTTCCCGTACCGGGGTGCGGACCCTGCCGCCGCCGAAGGGGGTCAGGTCGCGCGTGTCGCGGTAGATCGGTCCTGAAAACTGCCCCGCGCTCATTCCTCCATGCTAACGGCGGGCCGGAACTACGCCGAAGCGGCACCCACCCACACGCCCACCACCCAGGTGCTGGCCGCGAGGCAGGCCAGGCCGAACTCCACGAGCATTCCCAGCCCGGTGGCTTTCAGGGCCGCCCAGCTGGAGGTCAGCGCTGCCCGGAAGTTTCGCGTGCGCTGGACTTCGCTGAGCAGCAGCCCGGCGGCAAAGCCAACGAACAGGCCCACCACGGGAATGACGAACATGCCGGCGATACCCAGCACCACCCCGACGGCGACGCTCCGGTTGGGAATCCGGTGCTCCTTCAGCTTGCGGCCGGCGAGGACGGCGCTGGCCGCCATGCCTGCCAACACAAACACCATGCCCACGGCGAAAACCACCCAGCCGGTCACGCCCTCGCCGCCCCAGATTGCCCACGCCAACAGGCTCAGACCGATGAGGAAACTGCCGGGCAGGACAGGGATGACGGTGCCGGCAACGCCAACCAGGATTGCCAGGCCGCAGAGGACGGTCACGAGCGTTTGGGCGTTCATGCCCCCAGTCTAGGGCGGGGCAGCCCGGGGCTTGGTCCGCGGAACGCGGACTTTGCCGGGAACGACGACGGCGGCGCCTCCCCAGCACGGGAGGCACCGCCGTCGGGCTCTAGTGAGCCCTGCGCCTTTAGTTAGCTTCGGCTTCGACCGCCGCGGCAACAGCGGCCGTGACGGCCGGCGCCACGCGCGGGTCCAGCGGGCTGGGCACAATGTAGGACGCGGACAGCTTGTCATCGGCCAGTTCAGCAATGGCGCGGGCCGCGGCGACCTTCATCGCGGGCGTGATGCGGCGTGCACCGGCGTCCAGGGCGCCGCGGAAAATGCCGGGGAACGCCAGGACGTTGTTGATCTGGTTGGGGAAGTCGCTGCGGCCGGTGGCCACCACTGCGGCGTACTTGGAGGCGACCTCGGGCAGGACTTCGGGGTCCGGGTTAGACAGTGCGAACACGATGGAGCTGTGGTTCATCAGCTTCAGGTGCTCCTCGTCCAGCTTGGAGGAGGAAACACCGACGAAGACGTCAGCGCCCAGCAGGGCTTCCCCGGGGCCGCCTGCAATGCCGCGCGGGTTGCTGCGCTGCGCCATCTGGGCCTTCTTGCTGGCGGGATCGGCGGCGATGTCGGCACGCTCGGAGTTGATCACGCCGCGGGAATCCAGCAGCACCACGTCCTCGATGCCCGCGGTGAGCAGGATTTCGGCGATGGCAATGCCCGCGGCGCCGGCACCGGAGATCACCACGCGGAGCTCCTCGAACCCGCGGCCGGTGACCTTGGCTGCGCCGGTCAGCGCGGCGAGGACCACGACGGCGGTGCCGTGCTGGTCATCGTGCATGACGGGGCAGTCCAGGGCTTCAATGAGCTTTTCTTCCAGCTCGAAGCAGCGCGGGGCGGCGATGTCCTCGAGGTTGACGGCGCCGAAGCTGGGGCGCAGCCGGACGAGGGTTTCCACGATCTCGTCCACATCGGTGGTGTTGAGGACCAGCGGGATGGAGTCCAGCTCGCCGAAGGCCTTGAAGAGGGCGGACTTGCCCTCCATGACGGGCAGCGAGGCGCTGGGGCCGATGTTTCCCAGTCCGAGAACGGCCGTGCCGTCGCTGACGACGGCCACGAGGCGCTGGGCCCAGGTGTGGCTCTTGGCGAGTTCCGGGTCAGCGTGGATGGCCCGGCTGACCTGGGCAACGCCGGGCGTGTAGGCGATGGAAAGGTCCCGCTTGTTGCTGAGGGGGACGGTGCTGGCGATGGAAAGCTTGCCGCCCTCGTGGGCAGCGAAAATTTCCTGGTCAGTCAGCTCTGCGGCTGCGCTGGTGTCATTGGTAGCGATAGTTTCAGTGGACACGTCGTTGTCTCCTGTGGCTAGCCGTGGGCGCACGGCACAGTATGGCTCAAGCATTCGAGGCTCAAGATGGTCAGATACGCGCTTCCGCTGACGGCCCAAAGGTGGCGGGTTCCGTCAGAAAGCCAGTGGAGCTGGTGGGTGCTGGCCACTCCGCTACTGCCATGTTAGACAGGACAAAGGCCCGCCTCCTGCCATTTCGGACCTGTTGGACCGAACGGAACGCACTTAAAGCTGATTTGTGGCCCACTTCACCGCTTTCGCACCTTTTATGACGCCACCGGTCTAGACCGGTTACGCGGTATGCCGCACCAGACGGGGCGCCGACACCAGCAGGGTGCACGCCTTCTTCAGGTCTTCCTCAGCCTCAAACAGAGACAATCGACGGCAGCGCACCGACTGGACTAGACCGGTGAGGGTCGGCAGCAGGACCCGGGCGACAGCAGGGTCGCCACACACGGCGGTGACGGCGCGTTCAGCCAGGGAATCGATCTCGCGCAGCAGGCCGGTGGTGTCCCGGTCCTTGAGGTACACAGCTTGGCTGAGGCACTGTTCGACGGCGGGCTGCATGACGCGCATGTGGAATATTTCCATGGCCACACCGGAGAGCGCATGGATTCGGACAGCGCCCGGCCCTGCCCCCGCCTTAAGCTCGCCGAGCTGATGCCGGTACAAGGCCAGCATCAGGTGAGTGGCGGAGGGGAAGTAGCGGTACAGGGTGCCGAGGGGGACGTTGGCCTGGGCGGCAACCTCGGACAGGGTAACGGACTGCAGGCCCTTCCGCGCGAACCCGGCCGCCGCCTCCAGAATCCGGTTAAAGCGGCGCTGCTGCCGGGGAAGGGAGGGCGGGGCGGCCATGGGCGGAAGATCAGGCATAGAGTCAAGCATCATCAGTCCGGAGGTTGAGATTCCTGGTGCAGTCAGGGAGAGCCCCATTCCCGGTCCTGCCGCAATTCGCACTCCACTATACGGCACAGGCTTCTGGGCCCCGTGGGAGCCGTACATGTCCCCGACGCTAGGCAACACCCTTGATCTTGACCACAAAGACGGCGCCCAGCAGGCCGATGACGGCGGCGGCGGAAAACAGTGTGACATAGCCGCCGAAGTACTGGATGGACAGGAAGGCGAGCGTCGGGGCAAACACCTGCGGCAGGGAGGCGGCCACGTTGATAACACCCATGTCCTTGCCCCGGTCGGCGGCCTGCGGCAGGACTTGCGTCAGCAGGGCAAAATCCACCGCCTGGTAGGCGCCGAAGCCGATTCCCAGCACGGCAGCGCCCACCAGTGCACCGGGCCAGACAGGGAAGAAGGCCATGATGAGTCCTGCCATGGCGATGGCTACGGAAGACGCGATCACGAAGGGCTTGCGCCTGCCTACGCGGTCGCTCCACGGTCCGGCCAGCACGGCGGTGGTAATCAGCAGGACTGCGTAAATGCCGGTAAGGACCAGCACGCCCAGGGCCGGGTTCTCGTGGCCGATGATGTCCCGGAGGAAGAAGAACAGGTAAACGATGGTCAGCTGGTTGCCCACGTTCATCAGGAAGCGCGTGAGCCAGGCCCAGGCAAAGTCCGGGTGCCGTGCCGGGCTGATCCAGAAACCCCGAGCGAACGCCTTCAGCTGGAATGGTGGGCGGGCGGACAGTGGCAGCACAGGATCGTTCCGGTGAAACAGGTACGGCAAAACTGACAGCGCGAGGGCCGCGGCACAGAGCCAGTACCCCACCATGTAGTTCCCGGAGACCACCGCACCAAAGACGGCGCCGAGAAGGATGCCAACAGTCTGGCCCATGGCGGCCATCCCGCCAACGGTGGCGCGCTGGGGCACCGGAACGCGGTCCGGAATGGCCGCCGTGATGGCGGCGTAAGCGGCATTCGCACCGAGCTGGACCAGGCACCAGAACAGCAACATCAAGGCAACGGTGGTGGCCCCGGACATTGCCAGCAGTGCCGCCGTCGCCAGGATGGCCCCTGCCAGGACCCACGGGGCACGCCGGCCGAACCCTGAGACCGTACGGTCGGACAGGGCGCCGAACAGCGGATTGGCTACCAGTGAAACCGCGGCACCGCAGCTGGTGACGATCGAAAAGATCGCTTCCTTGCTGGGTGCATCGATGCTGATGGCCTGCTGGCTAATGAAGACGTTGATGGGCCCGAAGAAGGCCGCGTTGATGCCGATGTTGACGAGGACCAGGCCGGTGACCCAGCGCGCGGTGACCTTCCGTTCCGGTTCGGCGAGCGCGGCGGACTGCCGGCTACCCACCAGGCCGGGGTCGGGTACCGCACCGGGTATGTCGGACAGGCTCATGGCGGTCTCCCCCTGGAACATTGTGATGGTGGAATCAGACTATCGTGGGAGCCAACAGCAACGCGGGTGGGCCCACGCCTGCAGGGTTCCCTGGCCGAGCTTGCGAGGTTAGGGTGCAGGCGGGGTCACTTACGGCCCAATCCGGGCACCGCATCCGGCGTTAACTGACCCCGCGTTGCTTTATACCGAGGCCAAAGACTGCCCGAGGAGAAACAATGACCGCTTCGCCTGCCAATGCCGCCGTTAACACCGCCGATCTCTACGATGAGCGCGGCGAGGAGCTGGACTCCGTTTCCCTGCAGTTCCAGTCCCTGGGCGGCCACTCGCATTTCAGCGGCCCTGTCCGGACCGTGCGCTGCTTTGAGGACAACGCCCTCGTCAAGTCCGTCCTCGCCACACCCGGGAATGGCGCCGTGCTCGTCGTCGACGGCGCCGGTTCGCTGCGGACCGCGCTGATGGGGGACCTGATCGCCGCAAGCGCCGTGGCAAACGGCTGGGCCGGCGTCGTAATCAACGGCGCCATCCGCGACCGTGAGGCCATCGCGGAGCTGCCCCTCGGCGTCAAAGCCCTCGGCAGCAACCCCCGCAAGAGCGCCAAGGCCGGGGCGGGAGAGACTGACGTGGACCTGCTGATCGACGGCGTGACCATCAGAACCGGCGCCACGATCTGGTGCGATCCGGATGGAATCCTCATCAGGCGCTAACGCTAAGGAACACACGCGAAGAGCCCGCGGAAAAATTTCCGTTGCTCCGGGGAACAAAGCAGGAAGTAACATAGTTACTGAAAGCAACTATCGAATGCGATCCCCCTTTCTCTTGACCCTGGAGCAGCCATGTCCAAAACCACCGCCGGACCCGCGCCCGGAGAGGCCCTGACGCAGCGGCAGACCATCACCGTCATGGTGGGGCTGATGCTCGGCATGTTCCTGTCCTCGCTGGACCAGACCATCGTGTCCACCTCCATCTACACCATCGCCAACGACCTGGACGGGCTCTCACTCCAGGCGTGGGCGACCACCGCGTACCTCATCACGTCCACGGTCACAACGCCGCTGTACGGCAAGCTCAGCGACATCTTCGGCCGCCGCCCGCTCTATCTCGCCGCGATCATCATCTTCCTCGCCGGCTCGCTGTACGCGGGCTCGGTGCACTCGATGACCGAGCTGGCCATCGCCCGCGGCATCCAGGGCATGGGTGCCGGCGGCCTCCTGGCCCTTGCCCTGACCATCATCGGCGACATCGTCCCGCTCAAGGACCGCGCCAAGTTCCAGGGCTACTTCATGTCCGTGTTCGGCATCTCCTCGGTCCTCGGCCCCGTCGTTGGCGGCGCCTTCGCCGGATCCGAGAGCATCCTGGGCTTCGACGGCTGGCGCTGGGTCTTCTTCATCAACCTGCCCATCGGCCTGGCCGCGCTGGCCGTGGTGTTCCTCTACCTCCACCTGCCCGCCAAGCACGTCAAGCAGCGGATCGACTACTGGGGCGCCGCCGCCATCACCCTGGCGATCGTGCCGCTGCTGCTCGTGGCCGAACAGGGCCGCAGCTGGGGCTGGACCTCGGCCAATTCCTTCATCTGCTACGGCCTGGGCATCGTCGGCATCGTTGCCTTCCTGCTGGCCGAACGCCGCGCGGGGGACTACGCGCTCATCCCGCTGCGCCTCTTCCGGAACGTCACCTTTGGGCTGTCCTCGCTGCTGAACTTCATCATCGGCATCGGCATGTTCGGCGCCATCGCGATGCTGCCGATGTACCTGCAGCTGGTCAAGGGCCTCACGCCCACCGAGGCCGGCCTGATGATGATCACCTTCACGATCGGCATCCTGACCGGCTCCATCACCGCCGGACGCACCATCTCGGCCTCGGGCACCTTCCGGATTTTCCCGATCCTCGGCACCGCCATCCTGACCAGCGCCGCCATCGTCATGGGGCTGTCGCTTGGCGCTGACACCGAGCTCTGGGTCCCCGGCCTGATCGCCGTCTTCTTCGGCCTGGGCCTGGGCTTCTGCATGCAGCCGCTCACCCTCGCGATGCAGGTCTCGGTGCCCTCGAAGGACATGGGTGTTGGCACCTCCACCGCCGCGTTCTTCCGCTCCATGGGCGGCGCCGTAGGAACGGCCGTGTTCATCTCCCTGCTCTTCAGCCTGGCCGCGGACAAAATCGCCAGCGGCATGAAGGACGCCGTGCAGAACGCCGACTACCTCAAGGTCCTGAAGGACCCCGCCGTCGCCGCGGATCCCGCCAACGCCAAGCTCTACGAGTTCTTCAAGAACGGCGCCAGCAACGACTCCCTCAACGACACCAGCTGGCTGCACACCGCGAACCCCGTGCTCACCCGGCCCATCACCGAGGGCTTTGCCCAGTCGATCGACACCGTCATGCTCACCGCCGCCGCCCTTACCGGCATCGCCTTCCTCATCAGCTTCGCGCTGCCGAAGAAGAAGCTCACGGATCCGAAGGCAGTAGCTCAGCGAGCAGGATCAGAATCCGTTTCGGCGCACTAGCCACACCTGCACGTCACGGCAGGCAGCCTTTCGGGCTGCCTGCCGTTCTGTTTCCCCGGAGTCCCCGGCCCTTCGCGGCACAGGACGACGACGACGGCGGGACCTCCCGCCGTCGTCGTCATCCGTCCCGGAGTGGATCAGCGCCCGGTGACGTGGCACACTGTTAGGCGCGTGTGCGCCGGCCGACAGGGCCGGTTTCCGCAGCCGACGACGTTTGCACCGCATCCACCCACCCCCGAACCAAGGGAGAGCCATGTCCACCGACAAGCAGACAACCGCCAAGATCCCCAAGCGGGTGATCTGGCTGGCGCTTGCTGGCGCCGTGGGCGGCTTCCTGTTCGGCTTTGACTCCTCCGTGGTCAACGGCGCCGTGGATGCCATGAAGGACGAGTTCGCGCTCGGCGAGGCCGTCACCGGTTTCGCGGTGGCCGTAGCACTGTTGGGCTGCGCGGCGGGCGCGTACCTGGCCGGCAAGGTGGCGGACCGCTACGGCCGCATCCCCGCGATGAAGCTGGGGGCACTGCTGTTCCTCATCAGCGCCATCGGCACCGGCTTCTGCTTCAGCGTCTGGGACCTCATCTTCTGGCGCCTGGTGGGCGGGCTCGGCATCGGCCTGGCCTCGGTGATAGCGCCGGCGTACATCTCCGAAATTTCGCCCCGCCACGTCCGCGGCCGGCTGGCGTCGCTGCAGCAGCTGGCCATCACCACGGGTATCTTCGCCGCCCTGCTGTCCGACGCCCTGTTCGCCACGTCCGCCGGAGGTGCGCACCAGGCATTCTGGCTGGGCATCGAGGCCTGGCGCTGGATGTTCCTGGCTGCCGCTGTTCCGGCGGTGCTCTACGGCGTGGTCGCCTACACGCTCCCCGAGTCCCCGCGCTTCCTGGTGGTCCAGGGCAAGGAGGACCTGGCCCGGAAGGTCTTCGACTCCATCGCCCCTGATGAGGACACCGACCGCCACCTGCGGGAAATCCGCGAGGCGATCGAGGAGGACCAGCTCGCGGGCAGGAAGGGCTCGCTGCGCGGCAAGGCGTTCGGCCTGCAGGCAGTGGTCTGGATCGGCATCACCCTGTCCGTCCTGCAGCAGTTCGTGGGCATCAACGTGATTTTTTACTACTCGACCACACTCTGGAAGGCCGTTGGGTTCCAGGAGAAGGACTCGCTGACCATCTCGGTGACCACGTCCATCACCAACATCCTGGTCACGCTCGTGGCCATCGCCCTCGTGGACAGGATCGGCCGCCGCCCCATCCTGCTGGCCGGTTCCATCGGCATGGCCGTTTCCCTCGGCGCCATGGCCCTGGCGTTCGCCTCGGCCACGGGCACCGGCTCCGACATCACGCTGCCCGGCGCCTGGGGCCCCGTTGCCCTGGTGGCCGCGAACGTTTTTGTGATCAGCTTCGGCGCATCCTGGGGACCGCTGGTGTGGGTCCTGCTGGGCGAGATCTTCCCGGCCCGGATCCGCGCCCGTGCCCTGGGGCTGGCCGCCGCAGCCCAGTGGATCGCCAACTTTGCCATCACTCTGAGCTTCCCCGTGATGGCCGCAGGCTCGCTGCCGCTGACCTACGCCATGTACGCACTCTTCGCGGCAGCCTCGTTCTTCTTCGTCATGTACAAGGTGCCGGAGACCAACGGCATGTCGCTGGAACAGGCTGAGACCCTGTTTGTTCCGAAGGGGTCCGTCAAGGTCTGACCGGCTTTTGGCTCCTCCGGCATGACGGAAGACGCCCACGTTCCCCGGGACTGTGTTCCCGGGAGCGTGGGCGTCTTTTGCTTTGTGCGTGCCTTCCGGCTGACGGGCTCGCGGCTCAGACCACGTGCGGTTCGTGGGCGGCGAGGTAACGCCGCCCGCCGGCCGCCACGGCCATGGCAACAATCATTGCCGCCGCGCCGGCAAAGAACGGCACCTGCGGCCCGAAGTGCTCGCCAAGCTGCGCCGCTGCAAAGGGCGCCAGGGCGCCGCCCATCCAGCGGACGAAGTTGTACCCCGCCGAGGCGACCGGTCGCGGCGAGTCAGAGACGCCCATGGCCAGCTCGGTGAAGATGGTGTTGTTGACGCCCAGCAGCGCGCCGGAGACCACCACGAGCGCAACAACGGCCGGCACGGAGTGGCCCGCGGCCAGGCCAAGACCTGCCAGGTCCAGCATCAGCAGGAACAGCGTGCCGAGGAGCACCTTCGTGGCGCCGAAGCGGTTCTGCAGCGCCGGAGCCACGAAGACAGAGAAGACGGCGACCGCGACGCCCCAGCCGAAGAACACCCCGCCGATGCCGTACGCGTCCATGCCCAGGATAAACGGGGTGAAGGCGAGCACAGTGAAAAAGCCGTAGTTGTAGAACAGGCCGCTGGCCGCCGTCGTACGCAGCCCCTTGTGGCCGAGGGCCCGCAGCGGATCCGCCAGGCTTATCTTGCGGGCTGGCAACGGGGTCTTCGGAAGCAGCACGGTGAGCGCAATGAAGGCCGCCGCCATCAGCGCTGCGGTGCCGAAGAACGGGGCGCGCCACTGCCATCCCCCGAGGAGGGCGCCGAGGAGCGGCCCCAGTGAGATGCCGAGGCCAAGGGCGGCCTCATAGAGGATGATCGCCGTGCCCGCGCCGCCGCTGGCGACGCCGACAATGACGGCCAGCGCGGTGGCCACGAAGAGTGCGTTGCCGAACCCCCATCCGGCCCGGAAACCGACCAGTTCCCCAACGCTGCCCGACATGCCCGAGAGTGAGGCAAACACCACGATCACGGCCAGCCCGGCCAGCAGGGTCCGCTTGCCGCCGATCCGCGAGGAGATGAAACCGGTGACGAGCATCGCCACAGCGGTGATCAGGAAGTAGCTGGTGAACAGCAGCGAGACCTGGCTGGGGCTGGCATCCAGGTTTTTGGCGATGGCCGGCAGGATGGGGTCCACCAGACCGATGCCCATGAATGCGAACACGGCCGCGAGGGCCGTGGCCCAGACCGCCTTGGGCTGCTTGAGGAATGAGGCCTTCTCAGCCTCGAGGGTGGATTGTGGTGCCGGCAGGGTGTCTGCGAGCTGGCCGTCCATGGAGGGAACTCCTAAGTGTCGTTGATCAGTTCTGGGTCGCTTGTCGGTTTTGAAGGGCTTGTCAGTTTTGGAGCGTGCTGTTGATCTTTTCGATGACCGGGAGGGCGGCCGCCAGGGCGCGTCTGTCGTCATCGGTCAGGGACTCGAGAATGCCGGCCATGACGGCGTTCCGGCGCCGGTTGGCGGATTCGACGGCGTCACGGCCTTGGGCGGTCAGCACAACGCGGACCGCGCGGGAGTCGTCCGGATCCGCTTCCCGGCGGGCCAGTCCTGCCCGCTCGAGCTTGATGACCTGTTCGGTGGCGCTGGGCACCCTGACGCCCAGGTTCCTGGCGATCTCGCCCACCCGGACGCCGTCCTCGAGCAGCATTTTGAGCGTGCTCAGCTGGGCGGCGCTGGGTTCACCGTCCGCATCAAGGCGGCGGACCAGGTACACGCTGTGCCGCAGCGCCTCGCGGAAGTCCTGCGCGAGCTCCTGCAAGGCCGGAGCATTCTTGGATGTCATACTTAGGTATCCTAATAGTTAGGTAACCTAAATGCAACCGTGGAGCGGGAGGGGTGAGCTCCGCCGCTTCAGTTCCGAGTGGGGCCGGCGGGGGCGGGGCCTGTGGTCCTGCGGACGACGAGGCTCGGTGCCACGACGGTCGAAACCGGCTCCCGCCGGCCTTGGATGCGCTCCACGAGCAGCCTCGCCGCCATGGAACCCATCTCGACGCCGGACTGGTCCACGCTGGTGAGGGCAACCTGCGGCAGGGATGCAGCGAAGACGTTGTCGTAGCCCACCACAGAGAAGTCGCCGGGCACACTGATACCCGCCTCATAGAGGCCGGCGAGGACGCCGAGGGCAGCCATGTCGGTGCCGGCATGCACAGCCGTCGGGGGGTGCGGTCGCTGCAGCATCAGCTCCGAGGCATGCTGGCCGCCGGCCTGGTGCCACCGGCCTTCGATCACGTCGACTTCGGGCTCGAGCCCATTGCGCACCATGGCGTCAATGTACCCCTGGGCTCGCACGACCTGCGGCATGCCGTCCTCGTTGTTCTCCCGGCCGACGTGCTTCAGGTGTGCAATGCGGCGGTGGCCGAGTGCGGCGAGATGATCCACGATCAGCGCACTGCCCGCCATGTCGTCGCTGGCCACGGTGTCATAGGACTGACCGGGACCGTGCCGGCCCAGGACAACGGTCGGTGTCGCGCGGCCTATCTCCTCGAGGTCGCCTGCGGTACCGAAGGGCGCGATCAGTAGGAGCCCGTCCATTTTTCGGTCCAGCATGGCCTCGATCATCTGCCGCTGCTGACTGAGCCCCCGGCTCGCCTCGCCAATGAACACCTGGTATCCGCTGACCTCGGCTTCGGCCCGGATGCCCTCGATGAGCACTGACATGAAGGTGTTCTGCAGGTCCACCACAAAGACGCCCAGGGTGAAGCTGCTGCCGCGCATGCCGCGAGCCAGCGCCGAGGGCCGATAGCCCAAAGCGACCATTGAGGCTTCAACCCGGGCTTTCATGGTGCCGCTAACGCCGTACGCGCCGCGGAGCACCTTCGAGACCGCCGCCCTGGAAACGCCGGCGTGCAGGGCAACATCACTGATGGTCGCCCGCTTAATCTGCTCGGACATCGCCCCCCTTCCGGTACACATTAAGGCCGTCCTAGGGAAAATTGTAGACTGATCTACGAAAATCCTTGCTGCACGCTGTGACATGCCTTACAGTGGTTGGAACGTAGACCGATCTACACCAAACACGACCCCGTCGGCCGAGCCCACCCAGAACGATTCTTGAAACGTTCCACGCGAGCTATGCCCGGGGCTTTACGAGGAGGTAAAGATGACCACATCGAACAGGCGGCGCTGGACGTCCCTGGCCGTGGGCGTGACGGCACTGGCAGTGGCGCTGACAGGCTGCGGCGGCGGAAACGCCAGCGGAGGCGGTGGCGGCGAAAAGACCATCACCTGGCTCGTGGACAATACCGAGAACACCGTCACATACGCGGAACAGATCGCCAAAGACTTCACCGCGGCGAACCCCACCATCAAGGTCGAGGTCGAGACCCGCCCGCAGGGCGGCGAAGGTGACAACATCGTCAAGACCAGGCTGTCCACCGGGGACATGGCTGACTTGTTCTCGTACAACTCCGGTTCCCTGTTCCACCAGATCTCGCCGGAGCAGAACCTGGTACCCGTCACCAGCGAGCCCTATATGGCCAACGTCTCCGACTCGTTCAAGCCCGTCGTAACCGCCGGCAAGGAGATCTATGGCGTCCCGGTCGGCACCGGCAACGCCGGCGCCGTGCTCTACAACAAGAAGGTCTACGAAAAGCTGGGCCTGTCCGTGCCCAAGACCTGGTCCGAGTTCCTGGCCAACAGCCGCAAGATCAAGGAAGCGGGCACCGACCCGATCATCCAGACGTACCAGACCACGTGGACCTCCCAGCTGTTCGTCCTCGGTGACTTCGCCAACGTGGCCAAGGCGGACCCGGACTTCGCCGCCAACTACACGGCCAACAAGGCCAAGTACGCCACCGATCCCGCGGCCGTCAAGGGCTTCGAGCACCTCGAGGAAGCTGCGAAGGCCGGCCTGTTCAACAAGGACTACGCCTCCGCCACCTACGCACAGGGGCTCGAGAAGCTGGCCAACGGCGAGGGCGCGCAGTACCCGATCCTGAGCTTCGCCCTGCCGGAGCTCAAGGTGACCTTCCCTGACAAGCTCAACGACATCGGCCTCTTCCCGCTCCCGGGTGACGACGCGTCCAAGAACGCCCTGACCGTCTGGCTGCCGGGCGGCGTCTACATTCCCAAGTCGACAAAGAACCTCGATGAGGCCAAGAAGCTCCAGGCGTTCATCGCGAGCAAGGCCGGCTGCGACTCCCAGACCAAGGCCGTCGGAGCCAACGGCCCCTACCTCGTCAAGGGTTGCGACCTGCCCGAGGACGTGCCCGCCGCAGTGAAGGACATGCTCCCCTACTTCGAGGACCAGTCCAAGAACAGCCCGGCCTTGGAATACCTCTCCCCGGTCAAGGGCCCCGCCCTCGAGCAGATTACCGTCGAGGTGGGCTCGGGCATCCGGTCCGCCAAGGACGCCGCCGCCCTCTACGACGAGGACGTCAAGAAGCAGGCCAAGCAGCTGAACCTGCCGGGCTGGAACTAGCCTCCTAACCCAACCCGCCGTCCGGGCCGCTACCGGCCCGGACGGCCCTGAGGGAGATTCCCATGACAGTCAACACCGCACCGACAGTTTCGGCCGCGCGGCCGCGCCAGGCCGTGGCGCCCAAGCGCCGCAAGGGAAAGTCCGCGTACCCCTACTGGTTCTACCTTCCCGCCGCCGTGGTCTACACGGCGCTGTTCCTGATCCCGACCTTCGCGTCGTTCTTCTTCAGCTTTACGCGCTGGACCCTTACTGACTTCACCTTCATCGGGCTGGACAACTTTGTCCAGTTCTTCCAGGAGCCCGCCCTCCTGAAGGGCCTGACGAACACCTTCATCTATGGCGCGGTGACCTCAGTCCTCAAGGTGGTCCTGGGCATGCTCCTGGCCGTCCTGCTGACCTCGCAGATCATCGCCCGCGGCTACCTCCGGTCCGTGATCTTCTTCCCCGTGCTCCTGAGCAGCATCGGCGTCGGCATCGTCTTCACCATCCTGATGGACCCGTCCAAGGGCATGATCAACAAGGCCCTCGAGGTCATCGGCATCGAGGGGCCGGCGTGGCTCGTGGATCCCGCCTGGGCGCTGGTGTCCGTCGCGCTGGTGGACGTCTGGAAGGGCGTGGGCCTCGCCACCGTCATCTACATCGCCGGCATCGTCTCCATCCCGGCCGAGTACTTCGAGGCCGCCAAGATGGACGGGGCCAGCTCCTTCAAGAGCTTCTTCAACATCACCCTCCCCCTGGCCCGCCCGGCCACGGCGACCGTGATCATCCTGTCCCTGATCGGCGGGCTCCGGTCTTTCGACCTGATCTGGGCCATGACCAAGGGCGGCCCGGGGTTCACCTCGGACGTGATCGCCTCGGTCATCTTCAAGCAGTACCAGGCCGGCTTCTACGGCCTGTCCACGGCGGGCAACGTCGTCCTGTTCCTGATTGTCACCGCGATCATCCTGCCACTGTCCATGTTCCTGAACCGCAAGGAGGTCGAGCAGTGACCACCGCACTCAAGCGCTACGGGCTGGGCGCCCTGGCCATCGCCGTCACCATCGTCGTCTTCATCATCCCGCTGGCCTTCATGGCGCTCACCGCCGTGAAGGACCGCCGGGAGGCCGCCAAGCTCGATTTCTCCTGGCCCACCACCTTCAACTTCCTGGAGAACTTCCAGGACGTCCTGTCCGCACGCAAGTTCATGCTCGTGACGGCCTTCATCAACAGCACTATCCTCACGGTGGTGAGTGTCACCATCCTGGTGGTCCTCGCCGCGATGGTCGCCTGGATCCTGCAGCGCCGCCGTTCCCGCTGGAACGGAGTGGCCAACTTCCTCATCCTCTCGGGCCTGATCATCCCGCCCGCCGTGGTTCCCACCATCTGGGTCCTGCAAAGCATGGGCCTGTTCAAGACCCTCCCGGGCCTGATCCTGATCGAAGTGGCGTTCGGCCTGTCCTTCTGTGTCATGCTCTTCCGCGCCTTCATCGCCTCCATCCCGAAGGAACTCGACGAGGCCGCCGTCATCGACGGCTGCGGCCCGGTCCGCCTGTTCTTCCGGGTCATCTTCCCGCTGCTGCGCTCCGTCATCATCACCGTCATCGTGGTCCAGTCCGTGCACATCTTCAACGACTTCCAGAATCCGCTGTACTTCCTCCCGGGCGATGCCAACGCCACCGTGCAGCTGACGCTCTTCAACTTCCAGAGCCAGTTCACCACCAGCTACAACCTGCTCTTCATGAACATCCTGCTGATCACCATCCCGCCGTTCATCATGTACCTGTTCTTCAACCGCCAGATCGTCGCCGGCATGACCGCCGGCGCCGTCAAGGGCTAAGTCCCAACGGTCCACAGGACCGGGCCGGATACAGCCAGCCAGTCGAACCCCCAGAAAGAGACTTCCTCCATGCCTGCCACCGTCCGACCCGTGACTTTTGAACACCTTCCCGGCGCCCTCGGCATCGGCACCCCGACGCCCCGGATCTCGTGGAAGGCGAGCGCCGAGGAGGGCTGGACGCAGGACGCCTACCAGCTGACGGTGGCCACCTCCGAGGGCACGTGGACGAGTGAACGCGTTGACTCCCCCGAATCAGTGCTGGTTCCGTGGCCCGCCGCTCCCCTCACCTCGGCGCAGCGGGCGGACGTCAGCGTCCGCGTCTGGGGCGGCGGCCAGGAGGAGCCGAGCGAATGGAGCCTGGCTTCGGCCGTGGAAACCGGACTCCTGAACGCTGGCGACTGGACGGCCACACCGATCTCGCCGAGCTGGGAAGAGGACGCCGACGCCGACCGCCGGCCGCCGCTGCTGCGCCGCGGGTTCACCCTCCGGCGGCCGGTTGCCTCGGCCCGGCTCTACGTGACCGCCCACGGCCTGTACGAGATGGAGATCAACGGATCGCGCGTCGGCGACGACGCCCTGTCGCCGGGCTGGACCGTCTACGGCCAGCGGCTGCGCTACTACACCTACGACGTCACCGGCCAGCTGGCGGAGGGCGAGAACGCGCTCGGCGCCTGGCTCGGCGACGGCTGGTACCGGGGCCGCATCGGCTTCAACGGCGGCCATGCGAACCTTTACGGGGACAACGTCGCCCTGCTGGCGCAGCTTCACGTGACGCACGACGACGGCTCCGTCACCGTCGTTGGCACCGACCAGAGCTGGAAGGCCTCCTTCGGACCCATCCTGTTCAGCAGCCTCTACAAGGGTGAGATTTTCGATGCCCGGGAGCTGGCAAACGGGTGGAGCCGGCCTGGGTTCGATGACTCTGGCTGGCAGCCCGTCGTCGGCGTCGAACGGGATCCCGCAACTCTGGTGGCTCCCGAGGGGCCGCCGGTGCGCTGCACCGGTGAGGTGCGCCCGGTGACCGTCCGGACCTCGCCGTCGGGGAAGGTCCTGCTTGACTTCGGGCAGAACCTCGTGGGCAGGCTGCAGATCACCGTCAGCGGACAGGCCGGGTCCGTGGTCACCCTGCGCCATGCGGAGGTCCTCCAGGATGGCGAGCTCTACACCCGCCCGCTGCGGCTGGCCGATGCCACCGACCGCTACACGCTTGCCGGCGCCGGCACGGAAACCTGGGAGCCGCGCTTCACGCTTCACGGCTTCCGTTACGCCGAGATCGACGGCTGGACCGGCGGGGATGCTGCCGAAAACGTGGTGGCGCGCGTCTACCATACCGACATGGAGCGCACGGGCTGGTTCGAGTGCTCCGATCCGGACCTGAACCGGCTCCACGACAACGTGCTGTGGAGCATGAAGGGCAACTTCGTGGACATCCCCACCGACTGCCCGCAGCGTGACGAAAGGCTGGGCTGGACGGGAGACATCCAGGTCTTCGCCCCCACGGCAAGCTTCCTCTATGACTGCTCGGGCATGCTTTCCTCCTGGCTCAAGGACGTCGCCGCCGAACAGCTGGCGGACGGAACTGTTCCCTGGTACGTCCCGGTCATTCCCGGCGGCAACTACTGGACCCCGATCCGCCCGGGCGCAGTGTGGGGCGACGTCGCCGTGCTCACGCCCTGGGCGCTGTACGAGCGGTTCCGCGATGCAAATATCCTGGCCGACCAGTATGAGAGTGCCAAGGCCTGGGTGGACCTGCTGGACCGTCTGGCCGGCGAAAGCCATCTCTGGGACACCGGTTTCCAGCTGGGCGACTGGCTCGACCCCACCGCCCCGCCGGAGGACCCTACCCAGGCGATGACGGACAAGCACCTGGTCGCCTCCGCATACTTCGCCTGGTCTACCCGCCACCTCGCCAAGGCAGCCGGGGTGTTGGGCAAGACCGACGACGAACTGCACTACCTGGAGCTCGCCCGCGCCGCTGCCGAGGCCTTCGCCCGGGAGTACATCCGGCCAGACGGCCGGATGACCAGCGACGCGCAGACCGCCTATGCACTGGCCATCGTTTTTGGGCTCTACCCGGACGAGGAACTGGCCCGCAAGGGCGGTGAGCGGCTGGCCCAGCTGGTGCGCGAGGGCGGGAACCGCATCGGGACCGGGTTTGCGGGAACGCCCGTCATTTCAGATGCGCTGACGGCTGTGGGCGCCGTTGACGCGGCCTACGACCTGCTGCTGGAGAAGGAGTGCCCCTCCTGGCTGTACGCAGTGAAGCAGGGCGGCACCACCATCTGGGAACGGTGGGACTCCATGCTCGCCGACGGAAGCATCAACCCGGGTGAGATGACATCCTTCAACCATTACGCGCTCGGCGCGGTGGCGGACTGGATGCACCGGGTGGTGGCCGGCATCGCGCCGCTCGAGCCCGGCTACCGCCGCATCCTGTTCCGGCCCCAGCCCGGCGGAGGACTGACCTCAGCGGCCGCCAGCCACGAGACGCCGTATGGTCGGGCGTCGATTGAATGGCAAAGCAACGACGGCGGCTACAGCGTGACGGTGGAAGTCCCCACCGGCAGCACGGCACGCGTCGAGCTGCCGGGCCGGGAACCGCACGACGTGGGGTCCGGGACCTTCGAATACACCGTGGTCCGCACCGCCTAGGACATGGGCCTAGCTCGCCGGACGGTTCACGATCGCCTCGGCGTGCTCGGCCACCCACGCGACCAGGGGCAGCAGCAGGTCGCTTAGTTCCTGCCCGCGGCGGGTCAGGCTGTAGTCCACCCGGGGAGGGATTATCGGCTGCGCGTCGCGATGGACGAACCCGTCGGCTTCGAGGGTCTTCAGCGTCTGGGCAAGCATTTTCTCGCTGATGCCCTCGGCCCGGCGGCGGAGTTCGCTCCAGCGCTGGGGACCCTCGGAGAGGGCCACGAGGATCAACACACCCCACTTGCTGGTGACGTGGTCAAGCACGGTCCGGCTGGGGCAGCCCGCCGGGAAGATCCCGTCGGAGAAGGGGAAAGCGGGGACCTTGGCTGGGGTACTTACCTTCATGGCAGTACCTTACCTGAAAGTGCGTACTCTCTTTTGGGAAGCATTCGGGAACGAACGGGGTTGGCACCACTGACACTCACCTCAGAAAGGACCCCCATGACCATCGTCATCACCGGATCCACCGGCCAGCTCGGCCGCCTCGTCGTCGAAGCCCTGCTTGAAAGCGGCCTCCCCCCAGAGCAGATTGTGGCCGCAGGACGGACCGTGGACCGTATCGCGGACCTCGGCGAGCGCGGCGTCCAGGTTCGCACCATCGACTACAGCCAGCCGGAGTCCCTTCGGCAGGCGTTTGCCGGCGCGGACAAGGTCCTGCTCGTTTCAGGCAGTGAGGTGGGCCAGCGCGTCGAGCAGCACCGGAACGCGATTCATGCGGCCAAGGAGGCCGGCGTCGGCCTGATTGGCTACACGAGCATTGCCAATGCGGACACCACCGCCATGCAGCTGGCTGCCGAGCACATCGCTACTGAAGAGATTCTCCGGGACTCCGGCGTGCCGTTCGTCCTGCTCCGCAACGGCTGGTACCTGGAGAACTACACGGGCCAGCTCCCGGTACAGGTCCAGCACGGCGCCGTTCTCGGCAGCGCAGGCGACGGCCGCGTAAGCGCCGCATCCCGGGCTGACTACGCGGCGGCGGCAGCGGCTGTGCTGCTGCGGGATGACCAGGGCGGCAAGGTCTACGAGCTGGGCGGCGACAATGCCTTCACCCTCACTGAGCTGGCCGGAGAAGTCAGTGCGGCGTCCGGCAAGCCTGTGGCGTACAAGGACCTGCCTGCAGAGCAGTACACCGAGGTCCTGGTGGACGCCGGACTGCCGGAGCCATATGCGGCCATCTTGGCTGACAGCGACCTCGGCATCGCCCGCGGCGATCTCCTGGTCACCAGCGGAGACCTCAGCACCCTGCTCGGCCGGCCCACCACGTCGCTGCGCGAGGCGGTCCAGGCCGCCGCCCTGACCCTCCCAGCGAGCTGACCCAGGCAAACGCTCCCTCACGTCCTGCAGGCTTTCACCAAACCCTCCCTCACGTCCTGCAGGTTTCCGGGCAACCCTTCCTCACATCCTGCAGGTTTCCCTAAACCCCTTCCGCTGTTGGCGTAGACGGGTCTGGCATGACCCGGCTTCAACAAGTGCGGAAGCGTTCCGGCGAAGGCGACAGGACCTGAGGACGCGTCAGGAAAAAAGCGACAAGACCTGAGGACGCGTCTGAGGGACCCGTTAAACGCACGACGCCGGAACTCGGTTGAGTTCCGGCGTCGTGCGTTGCGCTGTGTTCGGCTTGGCTGTATTCAGTTTCGCGGTGCAGTAGTTCCGTCAAGCCGCGGTTCCCTCCCGCAGCAGGGCAGCGGCTCCGGCCAGGCTAGGCGGGGGCGGCGACGTCCTCCGCCTTGCGCTCCTCGACGAGGCCGCAGACCGCATCGAAGAGCGGGTGGTCCTGCCCCAGCCCGGTGATGCGCTCCGTGGCCGCGGCCGGTTCGGACGAGGCCAGGATCTGGCCGAGCTCCACGGCTTCGGCATCGGCGGGGTCGTTGAAGCGCAGGGCGGCCGCGATGGCCCCGAGCAGGGCCTCCGGGACGATGCCGCGTTCGGCCAGTTCCGCCGCCGGACCGATGAACCGCTCGTGCCGGCTGAGCTTGCGCAGCGGCGCGCGCCCCACGCGGTGCACCGTGTCCGGCAGGTGCGGGTTGGTGAAACGGCCCAGAATCTTCTGGACGTAGGCTTCCTGCTCGTCGTAGCTGAAGCCGTGTTTGGACACGAGCAGCTGCTTGGTCTCGTCGAGCACGGCGCGCACGTCCGCAGCAACGTCCTCGTCCGCCATGGCGTCGGAGATCTTCTCCAGCCCGGCTTCAAAGCCGAAGTAGGCCGCGGACGCGTGCCCGGTGTTCACCGTGAACAGCTTGCGCTCGATGTACGGGCCCAGCTCGTCCACGAAGGTGGCGCCCGGAATCACCGGGGCGGCACCCCCGAACGGCGTCCGGTCGATGACCCATTCGTAGAACGTCTCCACCGTCACGTCCAGGCCCTGCCCGGGTTCCTGGTTGGGTACGATGCGGTCCACGGCTGTGTTGGCGAACACCGCCGAGTCCGCCAAGGATCCGGCGGCCTCGTCCCAGGACGAGACGATCGACTCGCGCAGGATGTCCGTGGCGTTGATGGCGTTCTCGCATGCCATCACCTGCAGCGGCGGCAGCCCTGCGGCGCGCGCGGCGATTCCCTTGGCGATCGCGGGGGCCACGAACTTCAGGATGTGCGGCCCAACCGCCGTGGTGACGATGTCCGCCGTCGCGATTTCCTCGATGAGCTGCGGCTCCTGGGTGCCGGAGTTCACCGCCCGGAAGTTGTCCACCGTGCGCACGGCGGGGTTCTCCCCCACCTCGTGCACGCTGTAGCTGTCAGCCCCGGCCAGCTCGGAGATCAGGGCATCCGCAACGTCAGCGAACACCACCTCATACCCGGCCTCGTGCAGCAGCAGTCCTACGAACCCCCGGCCGATGTTGCCGGCCCCAAAATGTACAGCCTTCACTATGCGTTGACCTTTCCGAACAGTTCCAGCACTTCGTCCACGGATGTCGCCGCCTCCAGCTGCGCCACCTGAGCCTTGTTCGTGAAGACCTTGGCGATCGAGGAGAGGATGTGGAGGTGTTCGTTGTTGATGCCGGCCACGCCCACCACGAACTTGACCTGCTTCCCGTTCCAGTCGATGCCGTCCGGGTAGCGGACCACGGAGACGGCCGACTTCTTGATGTGGTCCTTCGCGGCGTTGGTGCCGTGCGGGATCGCCAGGAAGCTGCCCATGTAGGTGGACACGGACTCCTCTCGCTCGTGCATAGCGAGGATGTAGTCGTTGTCCACGGCCCCGCGCGCCAGGAGCAGCTGTCCCGCCTCATCAATCGCGGCATCCCGGGTGGAGGCGGAGCCGGTCAGGACCACGCTCTCCGGCACCAGGATGTCCGACGGCGCTGCGACAGTTTCGGGGGCAGCAGCAGTTTCGGCGCTGGTTCCGGCAGTTGCACCGGCTGCCGCCGAGGCGCGCGCTCCGGCACTGGTACCGGCTTCGGCGGGAGCCTCCGCTCCTTCCGCATTGCTGCGCTGGACCATTTCCACGATCTCGTCGTAGCGCGGGCTGTTCATGAAGTTGTCCACGGAGACGTGGACGGCGCTGGCCGTTGCCGGCTTGGCTCGTTCAGTGAGGTCCTGGTGGGTGACCACCACGTCATAGGTGTCGCTGAGGTTGGCGATGGATGCGTTGGTGACCTTGACATCCGGGAAGCCCGCCGCCTTGATCTTGTTGCGCAGCACCGAGGCGCCCATGGCACTGGAGCCCATGCCGGCGTCGCACGCGAACACGATGTTGCTGATGGGGCCGGTCAGAACGCCCACCCCGCCGCCGGCGCCCACGCCCGTGAGGGTGGAGGCGACGGAGCTCTTCTTGCCCTTCATGGCTTCCATCTTCGACGTGGCAGCGTTGAGGTCGCCTTCGTCGCTGTGGTGCGTGGTGCGCAGGATCAGCGAGGCGACGAGGAAGGACACCGTCGCGGCAAGGAGGACGGACAGAATGACACCGAGGTAGCTGTCCCTAGAGGTCTGGGCGATCACCGCGATGATGGACCCGGGGGCCGCCGGCGCAACAAGCCCGGAGTTGGTGATGGCCAGTGTGGCGATGCCCGTCATGCCGCCAGCGATGGTGGCGAGGATGAGCATCGGGCGCATCAGGACGTAGGGGAAGTAGATTTCGTGGATGCCGCCGAAGAAGTGGATAAGGGCGGCGCCGGGGGCTGAGGCCTTGGCGGCGCCGCGCCCGAAGAACATGTAGGCGAGCAGAAGCCCGAGCCCCGGGCCCGGGTTGGCCTCGAGCAGGAACAGGATGGACTTGCCCTGTTCCAGCGACTGCTGGATGCCCAGCGGCGTCAGCACGCCGTGGTTGATGGCGTTGTTGAGGAACAACACCTTGGCCGGTTCGATGAAGATGCTGGTCAGGGGCAGCAGTCCGTTGTTCACCAGGAACTGGACCACGTTGCCGGCAGCCGTGCTGAAGGCCGTCACGAGCGGGGAAATGCCGTAGAAGCCGAGCATGGCCAGCAGGGCGCCCCAGATGCCGGCGGAGAAGTTGTTCACCAACATCTCGAAGCCGGGCCTGATCTTGCCGTCCCAGATCGAGTCGAGCTTCTTCATGGTCCAGCCGCCCAGCGGGCCCATGATCATGGCACCGATGAACATCGGAATACCGGCACCGACGATCACGCCCATGGTGCCGATGGCGCCCACGACGCCGCCGCGGACGTCATAAACCATCCGGCCGCCGGTGTAGGCAATCAGTAGGGGCAGCAGATAGGTGATCATGGGGCCGACGAGGCCCGTGTTCGGGGCACCCGCGGCGTTGGTGCCAAAGCCGCCAAGCTGCGGTACGGGGATCCAGCCCTTCTCGATGAAGAGCGCGGTGATGATGCCCCAGGCGATGAACGCACCGATGTTGGGCATGATCATGCCGGACAGGAACGTCCCGAACTTCTGGACGTGCACCCGCGCGCTGGTTTTCGGTTTTGCAACTGTCTCTGTTGCCATGTGATTTCCTAACCGTGGTCCCTGCTGCACCGCAGGATGGTCCGATAGTTTCGTCTAGCCGGTGGAACTGGTGGAGATCCGGTGTAGCCATTCGAGGAAGAGCTTGAGTTCCGAACTGGTGAGCTGGTCCGAGTGGGATGCCTGCAGCGCCGCATTCAGCGCGATGGCAGCCACCACCACGGATGACTTCCCGGAATCCTCCGATCCCGCCTCCCGCCCCTGGTCCCTGGACACCGCAAAGATCATGGCGTCCCGGGTCATCGTGGACAGCTCCAGGTTCCGCTCCGCGGCCGGTTCTGCGATCAGCATGAGCGTCACGCCCACGTTGGCGGCCAGGATGCTCCTGGCGGCTTCCCGTGGCTGGACGTTCAGCTGCCCGGCCGCAGCGGCCTTGTTCAGCATCTCCTCCAGGAGGCCCTCCGCATCGGCAACGATGGCGGGGCGGCTCTCGGGGCGGATGTTACCGAACATGACCAGATAAAGTTCGGGCTGCTTGAGCCCGAACTGCACGTGGTTGTCCCACATCCGCCGGATGTCCACCAGCGGCTGTCCGGACGGGGCGAAGTCCCTCTCGCCGGCCACATACTCTTCGAAACCCGCGGCGACAACTGCGTCAAACAAGCCCTCCTTGTCACCGAAGTGGTGATAGAGGGTGGGCGCCGTGACGCCCGCCAGCTGCGTGATCTGGCGGGTAGAAACAGCGGCCCCCGCGGATTTGGCCAGCAATTCGGCTGCCGCACGCAACAGCCTCAACTTGGGCGGAAGCTGGCCATCGAAACTCATAACCGCTACCCTAGCACCTATAGCAACGCTATATGAACTGAATCACATACAATTTTTTCAGGCACCGCAAAGCAGCATCGGACGTAGCCGTTCCGGGCTTCCGGGCTCCCACCCGGGCAGATACCGGCGGGCCTGGCTACCGGCAGAGAACGAGGACCTTCAGTGCAGAACTTCCCAGGAGTAGGCGTCAGCCCCGGCCGCATCATCGGCACGATCCGCCAGATGCCCAAGCCCATCAGCGAACCTCCGGCCGGCGAACAGCTGCCTGCCGGGACCACCCCCGAAGAGGCGACGGCAGCATTAAAGGCCGCAGCGGGTGCCGTCCATGATGAGTTGAAGGCCCGCGCGGACCACGCCACCGGTGATGGCAAGACTGTCCTGGAAGCTACTGCCCTGATGGCCAAGGACACCATGCTGATCAAGGGCGCAGCTAAGCTGATCGCCCGCGGCACCTCGCCGCAGCGGGCCATCTGGGAATCAGGCTCTTCGGTTTCGGAAATGCTGCATAACCTCGGCGGTTACATGGCGGAGCGCGCCACCGACGTCCTGGATGTCCGCGCCCGCATCGTGGCCGAACTCCGTGGCGTATCCGCACCGGGCATCCCGTCGTCGAACGAACCGTTCATCCTGGTGGCCGAGGACCTGGCCCCCGCCGACACCGCCACCCTCGATCCCAACAAGGTCCTCGCCCTGGTCACCGCCGGCGGCGGTCCGCAGTCCCACACCGCGATCATCGCCCGCTCACTCGGCCTGCCCGCCGTCGTGGCCGCCGTCGGCGTGGACGAGCTCCCGGACGGCACCGAGGTTTACGTCGACGGCGCCGCCGGTTCCATCACGGCCAGCCCGGACGATTCGCTGCGCGCAGCCGCCGAGGCCTGGGCCGCCACGGCCTCCCTCCTCGCCGAGTTCAGCGGTACGGGTTCGACGGCGGACGGCCACCTCGTGCCCCTCCTCGCCAACGTGGGCGGGGCCAAGGACGCCCAGGCGGCGGCGAAGCTCGGCGCCCAGGGCGTGGGCCTGTTCCGCACCGAGTTCTGCTTCCTCGAACGTGACACCGAGCCCACCGTCGAGGAACAGGCCGCCGCGTACAAGGGCGTGTTTGATGCCTTCCCGGGCAAGAAGGTGGTGCTCCGCACCCTGGACGCCGGCGCGGACAAGCCGCTCCCGTTCCTCACGGACTCCACCGAACCCAATCCGGCCCTGGGCGTGCGCGGCTACCGCACCGACTTCACCACGCCGGGCGTCCTCGACCGGCAGCTGGAGGCGATTGCGCAGGCCGAGAAGGAGTCGGAGGCTGACGTCTGGGTCATGGCGCCGATGATTTCGACCGCGGAGGAAGCAGCCCGCTTTGCCACCATGTGCGCCGAGGCCGGCATCAAGACGCCGGGCGTGATGGTGGAGGTCCCCTCCGCCGCGCTCACTGCCGACACCATCCTGCGCGAAGTGGCGTTCGCCAGCCTGGGAACCAACGACCTCACCCAGTACGCCATGGCCGCCGACCGCCAGCTGGGTCCGCTCGCCGGGCTGAACACGCCGTGGCAGCCTGCCGTGCTGCGCCTCGTGGGCCTGACGGTTGAGGGTTCACGGGCAGAGGGACACAACAAGCCGGTGGGCGTCTGCGGTGAGGCCGCTGCGGATCCGGCCCTCGCCGTCGTGCTGACCGGCCTGGGCGTCACCACGCTGTCCATGACTGCCCGGTCGCTGGCGGCGGTGGCCGCCGTGCTGAAGACCGTCACGCTAGCGGAGGCGCAGGAGTTGGCCAAGCTGGCCCTGTCCGCGCCAAGCGCGGTGGAAGCCCGGGCCTGGGTGCGGGAGAAGCTGCCGGTCCTGGAGGAACTCGGACTGTAGTTCGGCGAGCCGGAAAGCAGGCGCTTGGAATACCGGGCGGCGCCTGCCTTCCTGGCGTTCAGACCGTCAAATTAGGGGTCAGGCCGTGGAGCCGCCGGCTGCCGCGGAGCCCTCGGCCGCGGCGCCGGCCCAGCGCCGGATGGTCCGGGCAACATCTTCGGGAGCGGTGTCCTGAACAACGTGCCCGCACCCGGGTACCTCGGCAAACGCACCGTCCGGCGCCTGCGCGGCGAGGAGCTGGCACCACTGCCGGCGGGCGATCGGATCCCTTCCGCCGCGTAGCACGAGCACCGGCTGGGCCACGCCCCGGATCCGGGAGGCGAGCGGATACTCCATCATCACGGGCAGTTCGGTCAGATACCACCGAAACCCCGTCCGGAAATAGTCGGTGAAAACCACGGCATTGGTGGACGGCGGCTCGCAGAACAGGGCATCCCGCGTCAGGGCCAGCGCGTGCCAGGCCGCACTCCGGCGCTCGGGATCCACCACAGGGCCCATGAGCACTGTCCGGGTCACCAGCCCGGGCGCCTGGAGCGCCAATTCCACTGCGAACTGGACGCCCATGGAATGGCCCACCATGATGCAGGACTCCACGCCATACTCCGCCAGAACCGCCGCAACGAACGCCGCATATTCGCCCACCGTCACCTGGCGTCCGGGGCGCGGCGTGCTGTCGAAACCCGGCAGGTCGAAGGAGTAGACGGGAGCGCCCCGGTCGGCGCCCTCCGCCTGCTGGTTCTGCTCTTTCGGGCCCCGGGCCAGTTCGACGTGCAGCCGGGCGAGGTAGCGGTGGGAGACGCCGATGCCGTGGAGCAGCACATAGGCCGGCTGCCCGGCGGCCGTCGCCTCGTTCGACGAGTAGAGGCGGCCCGTCAGGCCGTTCGCCGTCACTGCTACTCCACCGCTCAATCTCATCCGCCGAGCATATCCAACTCACCGTTCCGCAGCGGTTAGGCTTCTGCCATGGCTCTGATTGCTCCCCGGGTGGCGCCCGCCCTTCCTGCCGAAGACGCGCTGGCGCTGCAGCGCGCGCTCGAGGGCGGCACTGACATCACCGTGTTCGTGGACGGCACCGTCCACCGCCTCCCGCCCCAGGCGAGGGACGCCGTCGTCGACCTCCTGGCAAGGTTCAGCCGCGGCGAAGCGGTGACTGTAAGCAGCGTGGAGGAAATGCTCACCACCTCAAAGGCGGCCGAACTGGCCGGCATCTCCCACACCTACCTGCGGAACATGACGGACCGGGGCGAGATCCCGGTGGAATACCGCGGCACGCACCGCCGCATCCGGCTGGCCGCCATCATGGCATGGCTTGAGGGGCAGAAAAGGAAGCAAGCCGCGGCCGCCGCCGGAGAAGCCTCCGACGCCGGGACGTCCAACGGGGGAAGCGGAAAGTAACACCGCACCCGCGCGCGGCTTGCCGCCGGCCGGGCGGAAGTCAAGACTGTGGAGCACCTCGAAGATCTGGCCAGGCGCCACCGGGCCCGGCGCCGCATGGACAGCCGGTTCCACGTTGCCGTCAGCATCGCCGCCCAGTCCGGCAGGCTGACCTCGGCCGCCCTTCAGCTCGAAGCCGAACTGATGACCCTCTGGTGGGTGATAAGGATCAAGCAACGATCCCCCGTAACCAGGGTTTCCGACTGGCGCGCGGGGTTACTCTTTATTCGTGGTGAGATTCAGGGGGTTGCACATCGTGGCGGGCATCGTCGCCATGGGTGTGGCGGCTGCCCTGGGAATCCTCATGGACCTGAACAATACCGCCGTTTTTACCTCCAGCTGCGTGGTCTACGTGGCAGTATCCCTGTGCGTCCAGAGCCGCCTCACGAAGTTCCGCACCCAACTCCAGGGACTTCCGAAACACCTCCCCGACGGCGTCACGCTGGAACGGACCGGAGACCGGACTACAGAACACCCGGCCGAGCACCTGCGCAGCGGCGAAGGCAACGCCGCCTAGTCCCCGCCGCCTCCCTCGCCTCGCAAGCTCGGCCATGGAACCCTGGCGGCGTGGGCCCAAAGCCGGGCGTCAGATCCTTGGCCTTGAAGCCCAGCGCCGCGCCTTCAGGGCGGCGTGCAGCTCCAGCCGCACCATCCCCTTGAGCGGGTCGACGCCCAGCAGCTGACGGATGCGGCCCAGCCTGTTGTAGATGCTGCTGCGGTGCAGGTGCAGTTTTTCCGCAACGTCCTGGACCGACCCGTCGTTGTCGTAGAGCAGTTCCAGCACGGGCAGCAGCTCACCGTTCCGGTCGTGGTCCTCCAGGGCCCGGAAGTTCACCGAACTTGCATCGCTCCAGACCCCGGCCCCGCCGCCGGCAGAGGCCAGGAGCTGGTAGACGCCCGTGGCCCGGCAGTCCACCAGCTCGCCGAGCCGTGGATCAACCGCGGCTGCCAGGGCGGCAACCTTCGACTGCCGGTAAGCCTCGGCCAGGTCTTTGACACGGCTGAATCCCTCACTGGTTCCCAGGATGATCCGCTCCACGGACCTGCCGGCACGTTTGGCGAGCTCCAGCTGGTAGTGCACCAGGACCTGGGCATGGCTCGCGCGGCCCGTGGACTCCCGGAAAAGGACCACCGAATGGGTCTCGGCACCGGCGCTGAACAGGGCAGCGTCCACACCGATGGTGGCCTGCAACGCGGCTGCCCGGTGAATGAGCGTCGAGGCGATCGGGTCCGGGCCGGCCATCCAGCCGTCGGCGTCGAGGACCGTCACCAGCTGCCAGGGCCCGCGGTCCTGGACTTCCTTCCAGCCCGCCACGGCAGCAACCGCATTCGCTTCCCCGGCGCAGGCTGCCAGGAACTCCCGTTCGCGGCTGCGCCGGAATTCCGATTCGGCGGTGTTGGAATCCAGCAGCATTCCGGACAGCAGGTCCAGCTCGTCCCGGACGCCGGGCAGTTCGGCGAGGATCGCCGTCGCACTTTGCTCCTCCAGGTCCTGCTGCACCCACAGGTAGCCCACGCGGAACCCCCGGACCAGCAGCGGGACGCAGACGCGCCCCAGCATTCCCAGTTCCTCGTTGGCGGGCACCACCACGGGCCGCACCGCGGTGGCGATGCCGTGCGAGAGCTGCCAGTTTTTAACGTCCAGCGGCACGCGCTTGCTGAGCAGGAAGTTAACCCGGACCCGGTCCGCGTGCGACTGGTTGGAGCTGTAGGCGAGCAGCAAACCGTCGAGGTCCTCCAGGGAAAGCCCGCGGCCAAGTTTCACAGCTACCCGCTCCACGAGCTGCTCCACATCCTGCTGCATGGTGAAAGACTACGTGCCCCATGGGGCCCCGGGCGAACGGACATCAGGCGACACCTGACGCCCCGGCGGTCGACATTAGTCGAACGGCGGACTTCGAAAACCCCGGAAACACGCGGTTTAGCTCCGGGCCAGGCAGCCGATTCATGTAGTGCGCCTCACAGCCGGATCTATTCTGGAATCACAACATTCCCCACACATTCCGGCCTTGCAGCCATCGAATCTGGAGCCCAAAAATGATCATCGGTGTCCCCAAAGAGATCAAGAACAACGAATTCCGCGTCGCCATCACGGCTGCCGGCGTTCACGAATTCCGCACGCACGGCCACACGGTCCTGGTGGAGCGCGGTGCGGGCCTGGGTTCCGGCATCACTGACGAGGAGTACGCCATCGCTGGCGCAGAAATCGTCGCCGACGCCGACGAGGTCTGGTCCCGCGCGGACATGGTGATGAAGGTCAAGGAACCCATCAAGGCCGAGTACCACCGCTTCCGCAAGGGCCTGATCCTCTTCACCTACCTGCACCTGGCCGCCGAGCCCGAGCTGACCCAGGAGCTCATCAACGCCGGCGTCACCGCCATCGCTTACGAGACCGTCCAGGAAGGCCGCACGCTGCCCCTGCTCGCGCCCATGTCCGAGGTGGCCGGCCGGCTCTCCGTCCAGGTCGGCGCCACCTCCCTGATGGCGCCCGCGGGCGGCAAGGGCGTGCTGCTCGGCGGCGTCCCGGGCGTCCGCCCGGCCAAGGTCGTGGTCCTCGGCGCAGGCGTCGCCGGCACTAACGCTGCCGCCATGGCCCTGGGCCTCGGCGCCGACGTCACCATCCTGGACATCAACATCAACCGGCTGCGCGAACTCGACGCCCAGTACCAGGGCCGCCTGAAGACCGTCGCATCCAACAAGTACGAGATCGAAAAGTCCGTGGTGGACGCCGACCTCGTGATCGGCTCCGTCCTGATCCCCGGCGCGAAGGCCCCCAAGCTGGTGACCAACGAACTCGTGGCGCGCATGAAGCCCGGCTCCGTGCTCGTGGACATTGCCGTGGACCAGGGCGGCTGCTTCGAGGACACACACCCCACCACGCACCAGGAACCCACGTACAAGGTCCACAACACGATCTTCTACTGCGTGGCCAACATGCCCGGCGCCGTCCCGAACACCTCCACCTACGCGCTGACCAACGTCACGCTCCGCTACGGCGTGGCCCTGGCCAACCTCGGCGTCAAGGCCGCTTTCGAGAAGGACCCCGCACTCGCCGCCGGCCTGAACATCGCGGCAGGCCACGTTGCCCACCACTCCGTCTCCGAGGCACACAACCTGCCCCTGGTAGCGGACTGGCACGAACTGGTCTCCGCGTAAGTTCCACCCGGTCGACTGCTCCGTAACTGCCCTATTGGACGCCCAAAACGGCGGCTACGGAGCAGTCGATTGGTATTTAGAGCGACCGGGCCTGTTCTATCAGCTTCAGGACTTCCACCGGGCCGGCCGGGTCTACCGGGACGGGCAGGGACGAGGCGGTGCCGCCGTCGGCGATCTTGGCTGCGAGGAGCCGGTAGAACTCAGGGTAGTTCCCACGTTCGGTCGGCAGCCGGTCCAGGTGCCCGTCGCGGCCCAGCTGTCCGGCCCATTCGGCGGCCTCCACGCCGTACTCCGCATCCAGCGGGCTCCCGCCGGCGACGATGTACGGCTCCTGCGGATCCACGCCGTGCTTGGTGTAACCGCCGCCGGTGCCGAGGACCCGGTAGCGCGGTCCCTGCTGGGCGCAGAGCATGTTCATCCAGTGGTGGCTGAGCACGCCGTTCCCGTGCCGCACGATCACGAAGCAGTCATCATCCGTCTTTTCGCCCGGACGCCGGGCCAGGAGCTCGGCATGGACCACCTCGCCCGGCCCGAAGAGCTGCAGCGCCTGGTCCAGCAGGTGGGTACCGAGGTCGAACAGCACACCGCCGCCGTCGGCCGCGGTGGCCTCCGCCTTCCAGGCCTTGGCAACCTCGGGCGACCACCGTTCAAAGCGCGATTCGAACCGCGTGACCTCCCCCAGCACACCGCGCTCCAGCAGGGCTTTGACCGTGAGGTAGTCCCCGTCCCAGCGCCGGTTCTGGAACACCGTCAGCACCCGCCCCAGCCGCTCAGCGAGCGCAATCAGCTCCTGGCCCTGGCCGCTCGTCACGGCGAACGGCTTGTCTACGACGACGTCGAGCCCGGCCTCGAGTGCGGCCTTCGCCAGCGGGTAGTGGGTGGCCGGCGGCGTCCCCAGCACCACAAGGTCAAGGTCAGCGGCCAGCGCAAGGACCGCATCGCCGTCGGGCACTGTTTTCACGCCTGGGTACTGCCCGACGGCGGCCGCCTGCCGGCCGGGGTCAGAGGTGGCGATGACATCCAGTGAGTAGCCGCGGTCCGCCGCGACCAGCGGCGCATGGAAAACCCGGCCGGACAGGCCAAAGCCCACCACGGCGGTGCGGATGGGAGTGGAGGGGGTAGAGGAATCGGTGCTCATGGTGCCACGCTACTCCCTGATCCGCCCCCGCTTCAGCCGCCTTCGGCCACGTAGCATTCGGCCCTCAGGGCTTCAGCCCTCCACACCTCCGGCGACGCGGGTGACCAGCTCACGCCAGGACTCCTCAAGCCGCTCCGGCGAAAGGTGCTGCACGCGGACGGCGTGCAGCAGCCGTTCGGGTTCGAGGGTTGCGCTGAGGGACATGGCCATCAGCCACGGGTCCGCGTCGAAGCCCGCCGAGCGCAGCAGATGCTCGATGTGGCGGTGCCACAGCACCGCAGCGGGGGCCTCAAACCTGTTGTGCAGCGACGCTTCGGCGGCCCGCGCGAGCTCACCGTATTCCATGACATACCGGATGCGTTCGGCACCGAAGGCGATCAGCCGTTCCAGCGGGGGCGCCCCGGGGCCAAGCGGCGGCGGCCCGAACATGAAGCGGCCCTGGAACTCGGCCTCGGCGTCGCTGAGCAGGGTCATCATCAGGCCGGCCCGGCTGCCGAATCGGCGGAACACAGTTCCCTTGCCCACGCCGGCGCGCTCCGCCAGCTTATCCATGGTCACGCCGTCGGCGCCGCATTCCTCCACGAGCTGCCGGGCAGCACACAGGAGCAACTCCCGGTTCCGGGCGGCATCGCTGCGTTCCGCTCCGGAGCCGGACGAGGACGGGGAGCCGGAGGAGGATCCGGAGCGGATTGGGATGAGGCTCACACGAAACATTCTAGACCTGGGAATAATATCCGGACTGCAGTCCGTTTAGTCTGGATGAAGGCGCCAACCGCCTCCAAGAACCACTCGCCACGGAGCGTTCCGCGGCAAGACCTAAGGAGTTCACATGTCCAAGAGCACCGTACTCGCCCTGGTGGGAAGCCTGCGCGCCGACTCCCACAACCGCAAGCTTGCCGAAGCCATCCAGCTGAACGCCCCGGAAGGCCTCGAGATCGTGATCCACGAGAGCCTGGGCAACATCCCCTTCTACAACGAGGACGTTGACGTCGAGGGCCAGGTCCCGGCCGCCGCTACCGCCCTCCGTGAGGCAGCCGGCCAGGCTGATGCCCTGCTGCTGGTCACCCCCGAGCACAACGGCACCATGCCCGCCTCGCTGAAGAACGCCATCGACTGGCTGTCCCGCCCGTACGGTGCCGGCGCCCTCGCCGGAAAGCCCACCGCCGTCGTCGGCACCGCCTTTGGCCAGTTCGGCGGCGTCTGGGCTCAGGACGAGGCCCGCAAGGCCGTTGGCATCGCCGGCGCCCGCGTCCTGGAGGATGCCAAGCTCGCCGTCCCCGGCTCCATGGTCCGCTTCGCGGAAACCCACCCGAAGGACGACGCCGAGGTCGTTGAGCAGATCAAGGAACTCTTCGTTGCCCTTGCCGCCGTCGAGCCCGCCGGCGCAGCCGCCTAAGCAACTCCCCCCCTCGCACGCCCCCGGCCCTCCAGCGGCCGGGGGCGTGCGCCATTACCGGACCCTGAGCCCCGGCCCTCAGCCGCAACCGGCTGAAACCAATCCGTGACTGAGCTGCGGCCAAACTGACACACGGGCACCGTTCCCCGGCCCGCCGCCCCGCCGTAACGTTGATGTACGGGACGTGCCGGGGCAGGGAGTGCGGTGCAGTCATGAAGTCGAGCTGGGGAGTCAGACCGCTGACGACGGCGGTTGCCGCCTTCTGTCTGACGCTGCCCTTGTGGCTCGGTGCCTGCGCCCCGTCCCAGCAAAATGCTTACGACGCGGGGCCCGCCCCCGCCGCGGCACCCGAACCCCGCCCGGCTCCTCCGGTGAGCCCGCCCGAGGAAGCCGGCGTGCCCACCGCTCCCGGGTCCAGCGCGGGGCCCGGGCTTGGAGCCTCCGGCCAAGGTGCCGCTGGTGCCGGCGCTACGGGTCAGGGAACAGCGGCTGGAGTTTCCGAAGCCGTTCCTCCGGCCGGTTCAGCTGCTCCGTCCGGAGACTCGAACCCCGGCGGACAGGCTGCCGGCGGATCAGGGCCGGGCGGGCTTCCGTCCGGCGGTGTCGCCGGCCCGGACGCCCGGCCGGACACTCAGGCACAGCTGCCGGGCTCCGGACAGCAGCCCGCGCCTGCTTCGGGGGCCGCGGCCGGCCCGGCTGCCGCTGTCCCCACCACCGGTTCCACGGCACCCGGCTCCACGTCGCCGGGGACTGGGACCGGCGAAGCAGGCGCGGGCACTGCGGTTTACTACGTCGCACTCGATGACGGCGGCACGTCCGGCGTGCGCTTCGGCTGCAATGACAGCCTGGTGGCCGTGCACCAGGCCGACTCATCCATTAGCGAGCCATTGCAGGCTGCCATGAGCAGGCTGCTGTCCGGCCCGGATGCACCGCCCGCGAGCGGCCTGTACAACGCCCTATCAGCATCCTCGCTCCAGTACGTGTCCGGCTACCTCGACGGCACCACCGTGGTGGTGAACCTGACCGGCGCCGTGCATCCGGGCGGCGTCTGCGATCTTCCGCGGATCGAAGCACAGCTCACCCATACAGCCGTCACGGCCGTGGGTGCCGTCCGGGCGGAAATCTACGTCAGCGGCGTGCCACTGGCCGAAGTTCTCGGCCTCCGCTAGCCCTCGCCTTCCGGTGAGAACAGCGCGTCCATGTCACTGTGGCTCGGCGAACCGGCGAGTTCCGACCAATTGCCGTCGCCCAGGATTTCGGCGGCCACTCGGGAGACCGTTGCGTAAGCCGCCTTCGCCGCATTGCCGCCGATACTGACCCGCCGCACACCGGCGTCGTGCAGTTCTCCCACCGACGCCGATCCGAGGCCGGCGAGGGCATTCACAGGCGCCGGTATCCGCCTGCTGAGCTCATGCAGGATGTGCAGGTCCGTCACGCCGGGAACGAAGATTCCGTCGGCCCCGGCGGCAAGGCAGCGTTCGGCCCGCTCCAGCGTTTCCTCGAACGCGGTGTCCCCGAACTGCCCGGACAGGTACGTGTCCGTCCGGGCATTGATGAAGAGGTTCACGCCGGACTCTGCTGCGATGCTGCGGACCAAACTGATCCGGCGGGCCTGCTCGTCGGCGTCCGTGAGACGTATCCCGCCCGAGTCTTCGATGTTCACGCCCACTGCGCCGGCCTCCAGCACTGCCGTGACGGTCTGCCGGAGCAGCCCGTCGTCGAAAGCGCCGTCCGCACCGGCATACCCGGCTTCGATATCCGCCGTGACCGGAAGCCTCGTGGCCGTGGTGATCCTGCGGAGCGCGTCGAACGCCAGGCGCGGAGGCACGTGGCTGCCATCGGGGTACCCCAAGCTCCAGGAGATGGCCGAACTCGAGGTGGCAATGGCCCGCGCCCCGGCCTTCTCCACAAGCCGGGCCGATGCGGCATCCCACACGTTCACGAGCACCAGCGGAACAGCACCGCCCGCGTGCATGTGACGGAAGGCGTCAGCCTGGGCGGGCTGGGACAGTGCGTGCTGGGGCTTGAGTGACGTCATGGCTCCATTCCATGCCCTGCCCCGCCGGAGGTAAAGGTGCCCGGCGGCCCCAGTTCCGAATGATGCAAAATGTAGTCAACAGCTGTTGCCTAATCAGCAACCAATGGCTGTACTCTGGGGGTGTGACCCACGAGACACTCGACGCCGCCGCCGTCCTCCCCGCCGAAGCCATCGACGCCATCGAGCGGGCCGCGACATCAGCCCACCGCCACGACGAACTCTTCTCCGAGCGCGCCGCGAACATCAAGCAGTCGGCGGTCCGGGATGTTTTCGACATCTCCATGCGGCCGGGCCTGGTCTCGCTCGCCGGCGGCAGCCCCTACCTGCAGTCCCTGCCCCTTGAAAAGCTCGCGCAGACGGCCGCACGGATCATCGCCGAGGACGGACTCACGGCACTTCAGTACGGCGGGGGCCAGGGCACCGAGGAACTGCGCAAGCAGATCTGCGAAGTCATGGCCGCCGAAGGCATCCTGGACGCCCGGCCGGAGAACGTGGTGATCACCGCGGGCTCGCAGTCCGCCCAGGACGTGGCCACCAAGGTGTTCTGTGACCCTGGCGACGTGGCCCTTGTGGAGGAACCCACCTACGTGGGGGCGCTGAACACGTTCGAGGCGTACCAGGTCCAGGTGGAGGCCGTGCCCATGGACGACGACGGCCTGGTGCCTGATCTCCTCGAGGCCAGGATCGCAGCGCTCCAGACCGCCGGGAAAAACATCAAGTTCCTCTACACCATCCCCAACTTCAACAACCCGTCGGGCATCACGCTGGCGCAGGAGCGCCGGCAGCAGATCGTGGACATCTGCCGCCGCGCCAACATCCTGGTGCTGGAGGACAACCCTTACGGCCTGCTGAGGTTCGACGGCGAGCCGCTGGCTCCGCTGCGCGCAGGCAACCCCGACGACGTCATCTACATGGGCTCGTTCTCGAAGATCTTTGCCCCGGGTTTACGCATCGGCTGGGCCCTGGTTCCGGCCCACCTGCAGCGGCGCTACTACCTGGCCTCCGAAGCAGTGACGCTCTGCCCGCCCACACTGAACCAGATGCTGGTCTCGGCCTACCTCCGCGACTACGACTGGAAGGGCCAGATCGAGACATACCGCGGGCTGTATGCCGAGCGGTGCCACGCGATGCTCGCGGCACTCGAGAAGCACATGCCTGAAGGGCTCAGCTGGACCCGGCCGCAGGGCGGATTCTTCGTCTGGGTGACGCTGCCGGAGGGCGTGGACACTTACCCCCTGCTCCACAGGGCGATTGATGCCGGCGTCGTCTTCATTCCCGGTGCGGCCTTCACGCACTCGGACGCCCCGTCCAACAAACTCCGCCTTGCTTTCAGCGCCGTTCCGCCGGAGGCCATCGCCGAGGGCGTGCGGCGCCTGGCCCCGGTGCTGCGGGAAGCCATAGACGCGCTGGCCTGAGCTGCGGGCGGCGGGACATCAGATCACTCGGGATACACAAAGGAGATAAGGCCATGGCGGGAACAATTGTTGTGGGTGTGGACGGAAGCGGTACCGCACGCAAGGCAGCGGAAGTGGCGCGGGACCTGGCTGCGGGACTGGGCGCCAGGCTCCACGTCGTGTCCGCGTTCGATACCGACCGGACCGAAGTCTTCGGCAGCGGCAGTGACCGGTGGATCGTGTCGGACGCCGGGGAAGCCGAAAAGGTGGCCCGGGATGTGGCGGCAGCCTTGGCGGGCGGCGAGCTCCAGATCACCTACTCATCCGCGCGGGGTAAGCCCGCCGAAGCACTGGTCAGGGAGGCGGACCGGCTCGACGCAAGCATGATCGTGGTGGGAAACCGCCGCATGCAAGGCCTCGGGCGTGTGCTGGGCAGCGTGGCGAACAGCGTTGCCCACAGCGCGTCCTGCGACGTCTACATCGCGAATACCTACGGCGCCGACTAGCCCCAGCGCCGGCCTGACTTGGGCAGGCCTGCCCACCGCAGGCCTGCCCACCGCAAGGCCAGACTTGACACGGATCACCCCGGCTGGTGGGCAGACTCACCACGTTTTCCGGCAATCCGGCGTGGCCTGAAAGATAAAATTGGAGGTGCCCCCGATGGTGCGGACAAACCCAAATCTACCTTTCAGGGGAACACTGTGCTTACACTCCAGCGTCGCCACCTCGTCGGCCACGACATCCTCCTTGCCCGCCACGGCAACCACATCAGTGCCATGCGCGTGGACCGCTCCGCCGGCCGCGTGATCGCCCTCCTCGACGACGGCTCCGTGGACAGCGCCCCGAACCTCATCTCCCCCGACCTGCAGCTGCCGGACACGCTGAAGAGCGTTCTGCGCGAGGACTGGAAATTCCTCACGCTGGTGAGCTCCGGCATCGCCGCCGTAGCTGGCGTCATGCTGGCCGCCGCGGTGAGCATGGCAGGCATGTCCGCCGATCCTGCCATGGCCCAGCTGCTGGCCAGCTCCTACGCCGCCTACTAGGCCAGCCTCCGGCGTCAGCCGATCCGGACCAGCACCTCGCGGAGCAGCCACCACAGGCCGGCGGTGACGCCGCCGCCCACCAGGGCGCCCGCAACCACCTGCGCCACCGTATGGGCGCGCAGCACCACCCGGGACCAGCCCACTGCGGGAATCAGCAGCAGCAGCGGAATCCACGGGACGCCCAGGATCAGCACCGCGATGACCGTGGTCAGCGCGATGGCCCCGGCATGGCCACTGATTTTCCAGAACAGGCTGATGGCGGCGAGCACCACCACACCGCCCACTATGGCCAGCACCACCACAATGACGCTGTACGGGGCGTTGATGGCCAGGAGGACCGCCAGCCCCGCGAGCAGTGACACCACCGTCATGGCAAGCACCGGCGCTCGTTGCTTGCGGTTACTGACGTGGTGGTCCGTCACCTTGCCCAGACGGACCAGAAGGACGACGGCGGCCAGGGGCAGCACGCACACAAACAGCACCGCCACGGCGCCGAACCAGACGGTGCCCGGAAAGCCGGGTTCCAGGGCCGGGCTGAGGAGCAGCAGCAGAGCCACGGTGATCGGCGGCTGAAGGGCCTCCGTGATGACCCGGGCCACGCGGTTCTTCACGCGGATGCTCATGATCCCGCGATCCTCACCCATGGGAAACCCCGTCCCTGACTGTCCGGCCCTCCCCCCTTTCCCCGGAGGGTACCGCTCCAGGGACCGTCAGTCGAGCAGCAGGGCAGGTCAGTCGAGCAGCAGTGCCGGCTCTTCCAAAATGGCGGCGACGTCAGCCATGAAGCGGGCTGAAAGGTCGCCGTCCACCACGCGGTGGTCGAAGGACCCGCCGAGCGTGGTGATCCAGCGCGGAATGACCTCGCCGTCCAGGACCCACGGCTTTTGTTTAATGGTTCCAAACGCCACGATGGCCACTTCACCAGGGTTGATGATGGGTGTTCCGGTGTCGATGCCGAGGGCGCCAATGTTGGTGACCGTGAGCGTGCCGCCCTGCATCTGCGCAGGCTGGGTCTTGCCGGCGCGCGCTGTGGTGGCGAGCTCATTGAGGGCCAGCGCCAGCTCCTTGAGCGACAGGTCCTGGGCATTCTTGATGTTCGGTACCATGAGCCCGCGCGGTGTGGCCGCGGCAATGCCCAGGTTCATGTAGTGCTTGATGTGGATCTCCGCGGAGTCGCTGCCGTCCGTGTTGTCCACCCAGGTGGCGTTCACGCTCGGATTCCGCGCTGCGGCCCAGATGACAGCCTTCGCGAGGATCAGCAGTGGGGAGACCTTGATGCCCTCGAAGTCGCGCGAAGCCTTGAGCCGCTTGACGAACTCCATGGTGCGGCTGGCATCCACGTCCACGAAGATGCTCACGTGCGGCGCGGAGAACGCCGACTCCACCATGGCCTTCGCGGTGGCCTTGCGGACGCCCTTGACCGGGATCCGTTCGATCCGCTGCTCCTGGGGACGGCCTGACGTGCCCCAGAAGGTGTCCGCCTTGTCCACTTCCGCGTCGCGCTGCGCCTGGTAGCTGACCAGATCCTCGCGGGTCACCTCGCCGCGCGCCCCGGTGGCCACGACGTCGGCCAGGTCAATGCCCAGGTCGCGGGCGATCTTCCGCACCGGCGGCTTGGCCAGGACCCTGTTCATGAGCCCGGAAATGGCCCCGCCCAGCGTTGGCTTGTCAGTCTCGAGAGCGGGCGTCCACTCGGGCCGCCTCGTCACGACAGGCCCGGCCACCGGCCCGGCGCTGGCCGGACCGTCCAAAAGTGCATCCTTCGCGGACCGTGGCTGGACAGGTTCGACTTCCGGAGCGCCGTGGACTGCATCTGCCGGAATCGCCGGCCTGGTCTTGCGCGGCCGCCGCTTCACGGCGTCGGCTTTGGGGCCTGAACCCACCAGCGGGCCGGCGGCCAGGCCGCCGGCGGCAGCTTCACCAGCGGCAGCGTCGCCGTCAGCTGGCAGCTTTCCGTACATCAGTGCGGGCTCAGTGGCCTCGAGGGCGGGCACCGGCGCGTCGGCCGGTGTGGGGTCGCCGTGCATGGTGTCGGAGACGCTGATGATGGCGGTCCCGACGTCGACCGTCACCCCTTCCTGGACCAGCAGTTCGGTGACGGTGCCGGCGAACGGCGACGGGAGCTCGACGAGGGACTTGGCCGTCTCGATCTCGCACAGGACGTCGTTGATGGCCACCTCATCGCCGGGCTTGACCTTCCACGAAACGATCTCTGCCTCGGTCAGGCCCTCACCGACGTCGGGGAGGTTGAACTTGTTAAGCGTCATGGGATCCTCGGGTTCGAAAGCTCGGGCGCTCCGGGAGGTGCGGAGCCGGTAGGCGAAAGAGTCAGCAGGTGCCGGTGCGCGACAACGTCAGTACGCGAAGGCGCGGTCCAGCGCCTCAAGGATGCGGTCGATGTCCGGGAGGTAGTCCTCTTCCACCTTGGCCACGGGGTACGGCATGTGGAAGCCGCCCACCCGGATGACCGGCGCCTCCAGCGAGTGGAAGGCCCGTTCACTGATCCGCGCGGCGATTTCACCGCCGATGCCGCCGAAGGTGGGAGCCTCGTGCGCCACCACCAGCCGGCCCGTCTTCTTGACGGAGGCCTCGATGGCGTCGAAATCGATCGGCGAGATGGAGCGCAGGTCGATCACTTCGATGCTGCGGCCGTCCTCCGCCGCGGCGTTGGCGGCAGCGAGGGCCACGGGGACGAGCGGGCCGTAGACCACCACCGTGGCGTCGGTTCCTTCCCGGACCACATGTGCCTTGAACGGATCCTCGGCCGGGCCGGCAGATGCGGTGTCAACCTCGCCCTTGAGCCAGTAACGGCGCTTCGGTTCGAAGAAAATCACCGGGTCCTGGCAGTTCACAGCCTGCTGGATCATCCAGTAGGCGTCGTGGGGGTTGGACGGCGTGATGATGCGCAGCCCGGGGGTATGCGCGAACAGCGCCTCCGGCGACTCGGAGTGGTGCTCGATGGAGCCGATGCCGCCGCCGTAGGGGATGCGGATGACCACGGGCACAGTGAGGTTGCCGTTGCTGCGCGAGCGCATTTTGGCCAACTGGGTGGTGATCTGGTTGAAGCCGGGGAAGACGAAGCCGTCGAACTGGATCTCGGCAACGGGGAGGTAGCCGCGCAGCGCCAGGCCGATCGCGGTGCCGATGATGCCGGATTCCGCGAGTGGGGTGTCCACCACGCGGTCCGCTCCGAATTCGCCTATCAGGCCGTCGGTGACACGGTAGACGCCGCCGAGCGGGCCGATATCCTCGCCCATGAGCAGGGACTTGGGGTTGTTGCTGAGCGTGGCGCGCAGGCCTTCATTAATGGCCTTGGCAATGGTCATGGTGGTCATCAGCGGCCTGCCCCTTCTCCCTCGTCCCCGCCGGCAAAGCCCGCGCTGTACTCTTCGAACCACGCCAGTTCCTCGGCCACGAGCGGGTGCGCCTCGACGTAGGTGTTGGCAAAGGCGGTCCTGATGTCCGGTGCGTCCGACTCGTACGTGGACTTGCGGATGTACGCGGCGAGTTCGTCACCGTCTGCGGCAACCTGGGCAAAGAAGGCGTCATCGGCCATACCCTCGGCGCGGAGGTACTTCTCCAGCCGGTCCAGCGGATCCTTTTCCCGCCAGAGGGCCTCTTCCGAGGACTCGCGGTACTTCGTGGGGTCGTCGGCCGTGGTGTGGGCGCCCACGCGGTAGGTGAAGGCCTCAATGAGCACGGGGCCGTTGCCCTGGCGTGCGTGCTCGAGCGCCCATTCGGTGACGGCGTGGACTGCCACGACGTCGTTGCCGTCCACGCGGATGCCCGGGAAGCCGTAGCCCTTGGCGCGGTTGGAGAGCGGGATGCGGGTCTGCACAGCGGTGGGCACCGAGATGGCCCAGTGGTTGTTTTGGCAGAAGAAGACCACGGGGGCGTTGTACGAGGACGCGAACACCATGGACTCGTGGACGTCGCCCTCGGAGCTCGCGCCGTCGCCGAAGTAGACCATGACGGCGGCCTTCGGCTCGGCCGGACCGTCAACGCCCTGGGCGCTCTCCACTCCTTGAGCCTCGGCCAGCCGCTGGTCGCGCTGGATGCCCATGGCGTACCCGACGGCGTGCGGCGTCTGCGCAGCCAGCACCAGCGTGTACAGGTGGAAGTTGGTGTCCTTAGGGTTCCAGCCGCCGTTGGAGACGCCGCGGAACTGCTTCAGCAGTTCGGCCAGGTCGACGTTGCGGGTCAGGGCGACGCCGTGCTCGCGGTAGGTGGGGAAGATGTAGTCCTGCGGCTGGCTGGCACGCCCGGACCCGATCTGGGCTGCCTCCTGGCCTGTCAGCGGCACCCACAGCGCCAGCTGGCCCTGCCGCTGCAGCGCCGTGGCTTCCTGGTCGAAACGGCGAATGGCCGCCATGTCCGCGTAGAAACCCCGGAGTTTTTCGGCGTCGAGACGCTCGGCATACTCGGAGAACACGGAGTCGGTCCCCAACGTGCCATCGGGGCCCAGAAGCTGGATCATTTCAGTCGAGGGCACGCCCAGGGCCGCCTCGGCCTGCGCCTCGAGCTGGTCGTCCAGTTCCGTGCCATCGAACTCGGTGGAGGGCAGATGTGTTGCGCCCATACCGTCTCCTTGCCTGCCGCATGCGGATGCGTTGCAATGTCGCTGGGATATATGCCTCACAAGGAATGCATTCCCGGCGAGGCATATGTATTTGACTTACTGTTCCTTACTTTATCCGGCGTAGGTAGCGCCGGCTGTTTGTTAAGCGCTAGGAACGGCGTGGCGGTTTTGTGTAAACCGCACAGAGTTCCAGGAATCGCGTGTTCGCTTCCACTTCGCCGATGCTGACCCGGACACCTTCGTTTCCGAACGCACGCACGGACAGCGCCCGTTCCCCGGCGAGCTGGGCGAACTCCGCACTGTTCTCGCCAAGATCGAGCCAGACAAAGTTCCCTTGGGCGTCCGGAACGTACCAGCCGAGGTCCCGGAGACCGGCCGTTACACGGTCCCGTTCCGCCACCAGGCTTTGTACCCTTTCTACAACCTGGCCAAAATTCTGCAGGGACACCACGGCGGCCTGTTCGGCGATCTGTGAGACAGCGAACGGTGTGGCGGCGACGCGCAGGTGCTGGGTGAGCTGGGGCTGGGAAACGCTGTAGCCGACCCGGAGGCCGGCGAGGCCGTGTGCCTTGGAGAACGTCCTGAGCACCACCACATTCGGGTACTCGCGGTACATCCGGATGCCGTCCACCGCGTCTTCCGCCCGGACGAACTCCTGGTAGGCCTCATCGATGACCACCACAACGTCCGACGGCACCGCCTTGATGAAGCGCTCCGTTTCTTCGGCGGTCAGGATGGGGCCGGTGGGGTTGTTGGGGGTGCAGAGCAGGATCACCCTGGTTCGCGCGGTCACGGCCGCGGCCATGGCGTCAAGGTCATGGCGCCCGTCAGCGGTCACGGGGATCCGCACGCTCTCTGCCCCGGCCAGCCCCACGCAGATCGGATAGGCCTCGAAGGACCGCCAGGCGTAGATCACTTCGTCGGGCTTGCCATCGTCATTCTGGCCGGCGAACGTGGTCAGCAGCTGGGTGAGGGCGCCGAGGCTGCCGGCACCGGTGACGATGTCCTCGGCCGGGACGTCGAGGAAGCCGGCGAGCGCGGTGCGCAGCTTGGTGCTGAGCGGGTCCGGGTAGCGGTTGAAGTCGGTCTGGGCGGAAATGGCCTCCACCACGGCCGGGATGGGCGGCAGCGGGTTCTCGTTGGACGACAGTTTGTAGCTGGCAAGGCCGTCGACGGCGGCGGGCGGCTTGCCTGCAGCATAGCGGGGCAGCCGGTCAACCACCGGTCGGGGCCTCAGGCCCCCCGCCACAGTCTCTGATGAAGTCATGCCACCTAGCCTATGCCCCTGGCTGCCTGCGCGGCCTTGCGGTGTGACAGCATGGGCGCATGCGGTCTTTCATCATGCGCGTGATCATTAACGGACTGGCGCTGTGGATCGCCAGCTGGCTTCTGCCCGGCCTGGATATCTCCACCACAGCCACCACGGAAGCTGTAGCCAAGACCGGGGTGAACCAGGGAACCGACGCCGCCGGCATCGTCCTCGCGTACCTGTTCATCGGACTGATTTTCGGTCTGGTCAATGCCTTCGTGCGGCCGATCGTCAGCTTTCTCTCCCTGCCCATCACCATCCTGACGCTGGGCCTGTTCACCGTTGTGATCAACGCCGCGATGCTCTACCTCACTTCCTGGATCAGCGGCTACACGCCCGTGCATTTCACCATCGATTCGTTCTTCTGGACCGCCGTGCTGGCCGCCATCATCATCACCGTCATTTCACTGGTGGCAGACCGGCTCCCCGGCGCCCGCCACCGCTAAAACCCCCGCCGAAGCCGGCGTTTCCGCCACCGCTGACACCCCCGCCGACGGGAAGGATCGTCCTGCCCAGAGCGGGCAGTGGCGGCAGCACCGCGGGCGCAGCCGGCTTTGGCGCACGGACCAGCTGGAAGCGGGTGGCCCTGGCCGTTCCCCCTGCACCCACCACCCCGGCAAGCGCAGCAGTGGACGCCGCCAGCGAAGCATCCGGGCTCGCCGAGACTGCCCGGGCCCCGGCCTCGTAGTTGGTGAGCCTGTGCCCGGGACCGAGCCCGGAGTCCTCACCGGGTGGCGTCCTGACCATGCCGTTCAGGGTTACCGTCACCCGGTCCTTGGTGTCCGGATTGGGAAGGCCCTCGCTGCCGGGAACCCAGTCCTGCCGGTGCTCCAGATGCAGGCTGCTGACGCCCGGCTCCGGAGTTATGGCGCCGACCGGCGATCCCGCGGTCAGCACGTACTTGAGGCGGTACTCGGCAAGGAACGCCTTGTCCTGGCTCAGGTTCATCGCGTGGATTCCGCCCTGGCTGTAGCCCACGGCCACCACCTGGTCCCCGGCCTCAGCACCTGCCTGGCGCAGGGCCGCCCGGATGGCTGCGGCCGTGTACTCGGACCCGTACCCCAGCGATTCGCCGATGCCGGCCTCGTCGAAGGGGTTCGGACCGCCGGTGTTGCCAGGCTGGGTTCCGGGAATGATGACGATGAACGTGTCCCGTCCCCCGGCAGTTGTCTGGATGATCTCGATTTGTCCCGGGCCAGCATCTTCCACTTCCCCGGCCCGGGCAAGAAGGCCTGCCGGGGACGCGTCCAGGGCAATCTCCAGGGAGCCCTCCTTCAAAACCCTCACCGGCCGCGGCCGGAGCTCCGGCAGGACGCGGTCCAGCAGCATCCGCACAAGGGTCGGGACGCTTGAGCCCGTCATGCCGGCGGCCAGTGCCATCTTCACGGCGGCGTCCATAGGGCTCAGCCGCACTCCCAGGAGCGCCGCAAGGAAAACCCCGGCCACCACGGGATCGCTCGAGGCGATCGCCTCGGTGGTGGCCCGGTTCGGGCGCCCGTCTCCGGAAAGCCCAAGGTCGAAGAGCTGCCGCCCCGCCAACCAGGGCGTGTCCAGGTGGAGCTGCATCATGAGCCGGTTTGCCGTCTCGGCGGCGCTGTACTCGAGCTGGCAGGCGCGCACACCCCCGGCCAGGCGCTCCAGCTCCTCCCGCACCGCCGCCACGGAGCGCTGGCCTTCCCAAACGGCAGTGAGAGCCCCGGCACCGCTGGCCGGATCGTCCCGCTGGTAGCTTCCCAGCGATTCCCAGATCCTGTAGATAGCCAGCTCGACAGCCGCTAGGTCCCGAGCGAGCACATCCAGCTCCCGCGCCCCCGAATCCAGTTCCTCGAGCTGGAAGGAGATCCCGCCTACTCCGCCACGCACGGAAAGGACAGCGTTGGAGGCCGGCTCGAGGGGGCGTAGCTGCCCGCCACCTCCGCCCGGCGCGGCCTCGGCCATCAGTAGCCCCCGGCGGCGGGAAGGGCGGACTCGGCGACACGGACGGAGTGCCGCCGCAGGGCGAGGGCGGCGACAAGCACTCCTTCCCGGGCCCGGCACAGGGCAACGGCCTGCACCCGGAGGCTGGACCGGTAAGCCAGCCCGGCAGGCGACTGCCAGTCCATCAGCTGGAGCTGCGCAAGCCTGGCCTGTACGGCATCGACCTGTTCCGCACAGGCCTCCATACGCCCGGCCAACAGCTGGACTTCAAAACTGCGCGACGAACATGCCGCGGCGTCGGCCGCCGTGACGCTCGAGTTTGTCGCTGTGACGCTGGCGCTCATCGCTGTCACGCTGGCGCTCATTCGGACACCCCCATCCACTGCGGGCCGGCGCTCCGGCGTCAGCCCTTTCCTCGCTTCCTCCCCACGACGCTAAGGTGCCGTCTGCCGCCGACGGAACGGCCGGCGTCATCCATGTGGAGAAGTGCGGGGGGCCGGGGCTGTGGAGGAGAAGTCACACGGAATCCCGTGCTTCAGCGGGCACAGAACTTCATGAAAGAATCAGGTCATGCCCGAAACTGCCGCCACAGCTGACACCCGTACGCCCTCCGGACGCCTCGCCCTCGCCGCGTCTGGGGAACAAATCGCGCTCGGCCCGCTGGACGGCCGCTACAAGTCCGCCGTCGCCCCCCTCGTTGACTACCTGTCTGAGGCCGCCCTCAACCGTGACCGTGTGGCCGTCGAGGTGGAATGGCTTATCCACCTGACCGGGGACAACGTCCTCCCGGGCGCCGGCCCCCTGACCGGCGACCAGCAGCAGCAGCTGCGGGCTATCGTCACCGAATTCGATGCCTCCTCCGTCACCGAGCTGGCAGAAATCGAAGCCGTCACCGTCCACGACGTGAAGGCTGTGGAGTACTACATCGGCCGCCGCCTGCCCGCCATCGGCATCGAAAACCTGACCGCCATGGTGCACTTCGGCTGCACCTCCGAGGACATCAACAACCTGTCCTACGCCCTGGGCGTGAAGGGTGCTGTGGAGGACGTGTGGCTGCCTGCCGCCCGTGCCCTAGTGGCCCAGATCAGCAAGATGGCCGAGGACAACCGCGCCGTTCCCATGCTGTCCCGCACGCACGGCCAGCCCGCCACGCCCACCACCCTGGGCAAGGAGCTCGCCGTCATCGCGCACCGCCTGAACCGGCAGCTGGAGCGCGTCGCCAGGACCGAATACCTCGGCAAGATCAACGGCGCCACCGGCACGTACGCCGCGCACGTGGCCTCCGTCCCCGGCGCGGACTGGCAGCAGGTCGCGAAGTCGTTCGTGGAGAAGCTGGGCCTGACCTGGAACCCGCTGACCACGCAGATCGAAAGCCACGACTGGCAGGCAGAGCTGTACGCCGACGTCGCCCGCTTCAACCGGATCCTGCACAACGTCTGCACGGACATCTGGAGCTACATCTCGATCGGCTACTTCGCGCAGATTCCCGTGGCAGGTGCCACCGGCTCCTCCACGATGCCGCACAAGGTCAACCCGATCCGCTTCGAAAACGCCGAGGCCAACCTGGAGATCTCCTCCGGGCTCCTGGACGTGCTGGCCTCCACGCTTGTCACCTCCCGCTGGCAACGCGACCTCACGGACTCCTCCAGCCAGCGCAACATCGGCGTGGCATTCGGCCACTCCCTGCTGGCCATTTCCAATGTGGCCAAGGGCCTGGAGCGGCTCGACGTGGCCGAAGACGTGCTGGCCGGGGACCTCGACACGAACTGGGAAGTCCTGGGTGAGGCAATCCAGATGGTGATGCGCGCGGAGGCAATCGCCGGCGTCAAAGGCATGGAGAACCCGTACGAGCGGCTCAAGGACCTCACACGCGGCCAGCGCGTGGACGCCGCCCGGATGCAGGAGTTCGTCCAGAGCCTGGGCCTCTCTGCAGAGGCCGAGGCGCGGCTGCTCGCCCTGACGCCGGGCAAGTACACCGGCATCGCGGACCAGCTGGTGGACCACCTCAAATAAGTACGACGGCGGTGCCGGGCCTTGCTGCCCGGCGCCGCTTCTGTTTCCGGCGGCTTCCGCAAGGCTGCGGTCCCGTTTTGCGGCGGTTTGACCCGCCCACCTTCCCGACGACGACAAGGAACGCGAGACCATGAGGCTGCTGCTCATCCGCCACGGCGAAACTCCCGGGAACGTGCTGGGGCAGCTCGACACCGCCCACCCCGGCCCAGGCCTGACCGAGCTGGGCGAGCGCCAGGCGGAGGCCCTGCCGCGGGCCCTGGTGAACGAGCCGATCAGCGCGCTGTATGCCTCCACCCTGGTCCGCACCCAGATCACGGCCAAGCCGCTGAGCCGGGAGCTCGGCCTCGATGTGGAGATCCTGGACGGTATCCACGAGATCGAGGCGGGCGCCTTGGAAAAGCTGACGGACCACGAGTCCCACCGGCGGTACATGAGCACCGTGTTCGCCTGGACCGACGGCGACTTCGACCGCCGGATGCCCGCCGGGCCCAACGGGCACGAGTTTTTCGAACGCTATGACGCCGCCATCGCCAAGGTGACCGCGGAAGCCGCCGGCACAGGCACCGTCGCCGTCGTGAGCCACGGCGCCGCGATCCGCGTCTGGGCGGGCAACCGGGCAGGCAACATTGACATGGAATTCGCCGCCCGGCACGTGCTCGCCAATACCGGCATCGTGGCGCTGGAGGGCGGCCCCGAGGCCGGCTGGAACCTGATCCACTGGGACGCCAGCCCCGTCGGCGGCCTTGCCCTGGCGGACCCCACCGCCGAGGACCCGATGGGAAAGAGCACGGGCTAGGTCCGGCGCCAAGTGTTCCCACGGCGCTTACCAGCAGGAAACACCGCGGTAACGGCGCGCTTCTAGCCTTGATTCGCATAACCCTTCGGCGAATCGAGGCACAGATGCAGACCAATCCCAGGCTCAACATCCGGAAAGTCAGCTGGTCGAATCCTGTGGGAGCGGATCTGCGCGCGGCACAGCAGGCGGAACTGGACGCCCGCTTCGGGTGCCCCGACCATGAGCCGGGACCCAAGCCCTCGGAAGTGGACACGGCCGTGTTCCTCGTGGCCTACGACAAGGGGTCGGGCCAGCCGGTGGGCTGCGGGGGCCTGCGGCTGCTCGACTCCGAGACGGCGGAAATCAAGCGCCTCTATGTTCTCCCGTACACCCGCGGTTCAGGCGTGGCGAGTTCCATCCTGGCCGCCCTCGAGGCCGAGGCCTTCGCCCAGGGCATCACCCGGATCACTGCGGAGGCGGGCTCGGCGCAGACTGACGGACGCAACTTCTACGTGAGCGCCGGCTTCGATCCGGTTCCCAACTTCGGTCCCTACATCGGCGTCGAGTACTCGTACTGCTTCGAAAAGAAGATCGATTGCCACAGCGCGGCGCACACCGCCATGGCTTGAGCGGGCCATCTCTGCAGACCGACGGCGGCCGTCACACTCCGGTGGGGCAGGCCGCCGTCGGCTAATCTCGCGCTATGGAAACCAAAGACATTACGTTCCGCACCCGCAAGTGGGTTCGCCCCGAGGACCTCAACGCCAACGGCACCCTGTTCGGTGGCAGCCTGCTGAAATGGATTGACGAGGAAGCCGCGATCTACGCCATCCTCCAGCTGGGCAACGGCCGCGCGGTCACCAAGTACATTTCCGAAATCAACTTCGTCAGCTCCGCGGTCCAGGGCGACCTCATTGAGATGGGCCTGACCGCCACGCGCTTCGGCCGCACGTCGATGACCATGCGCGCGGAAGTGCGGAACATGATCACCCGGCAGAGCATCCTCACCATTGAGGAAATTGTTTTCGTGAACCTCAGCTCCACCGGCAAGCCGGAGCCGCATGGCTACACGGAAATCACATATGAGCGCGACCGCATCCCCACGCACCACCTCACCGAAACGCTGCAGCAGGACTAGCGCAGCGCCCATCGTCCGGGCTTTAACGGGAGGGCAGGGGGCTAACGGGAAGCCAGCCTCAGCAGCCCGTCGCGCAGCGGCTGTGACCGTTCGGCCATTGCCACGCCCGCCATGGCGGAGGAGGCCAGCCGAAGCAGCTGGGTCCGGATGGCGCGCTGCCGGTTGTAGGCCTTGAGCGCGTCTTCCGGCGGCTGGGCGTTGAAAAGCTCCGCCAGCGTGACGGCGTCCACGAGCGCCTCGCAGGCGCCGCGGCCCAGGTTCGGCGTCATGCCGTGGGCGGCGTCGCCGGCCAGGACGGCGCCCGGCCGCACGAAGCTGCCGAGGTTGGGCGTGGTCCAGATCCGCTGCGCCAGCGTGGCGTCCGGTGTGGCCTGCTCCAGCGCGGTCCGGACGGCCGTCGCGCTTCCGGAGAAGCGCTCCCTTGCCTGCTTCAGCGCTTCGGCCGCATCAACGCCCGCCGGCCCGAGGTCTGAGCGGAACGAGGCATACCAGTAGGTCCGGCCGGCGGACGCCGGCGCGATGCCGAACAGCTGCCCGCGCCCCCAGTATTCCCCGCCGGCGCCGGCTTGGACGGGAACGGGAAGGACGCCCCGCAAGGCCAGATAGGGGGTCAGCTTTGCCTGCGACCTTGCGCCCCAGAATGAGCGGCGGACCACGCTGTGGACGCCGTCGGCCCCCACCAGCAGGCCTGACGACAGCGGTCCGGTAGCGGGGATATCGTCCACCCTGCCCTCGACGCGGCGCACGGACGCGGGCACGGCGGCGTCGAGGATCCGGATGAGGTCCGCCCGTGAGACGCCCCGGACCCCGCGGACCTCGGGTGCCACCAGGGCTGTGCCCGTGGCGTTGCGCAGGGCCATCCCGCCGAGGGCCGTGCCGGCTTCCCTGATCTGCGGGAGGACCCCCAGGACCGCCAGGGCTGCCTGCGCCTCCGCCCACATGGCCAGCGACGTCTCCACGCCCTGGACACCGGGCCGCTGCTCGTGGATGGCGACGTCGAAGCGCTGCGGGTCAAGGCCTGCCGCGAGCGCGAGGCCGGCGATGCCGCCGCCGATGATCGTTATGGCTTCCATGGACCCGATCTTAAGCCCGACGGCGGGACGCTGGGTTGGGCGCCGCCCTTGCGGGGGGCTAGGCGGACGGCCAGCCGGTGTAGGCCTCGGCCAGGTACGCCTGGCCGTGCCGCGAGGACACGACGGAGTGCAGCTCGCCCAGCTGGCGGGCCCGGGCGAAGTCGCCGGCATCGGCAGGGGTGTGCAGCATGGTGGTCATCCAGTAGGAGAACTGCTGGGCCTTCCACACGCGGTCCAGGGCGCGGTCGCTGTACGAATCCAGGAGAGCCGTGGAGCCGCTGTTGTAGTAGCTGTCGAGGCCCTCGAACAGCACCTTCACGTCGTGGATCGCCAGGTTCAGGCCCTTGGCGCCGGTCGGCGGCACCGTGTGCGCGGCGTCGCCGGCCAAGAACAGCTTGCCGTGCCGCATCGGCGTGTGCACGAAGCTGCGGAACGGCAGAACCATCTTGTCGATGACCGGGCCTTCCTTCAGCTCGAAGCCGTTGCCGTTGACCCGGCCGCGGAACTCCGCCCAGATCCGCTCATCGCTCCAGTCGGCCACGTTTTCCTTGGGGTCGCACTGGAAGTACATCCGCTGCACGGTCTCGGTGCGCTGGCTGATGAGGGCAAAGCCGTTCTCGGAATTGGCGTAGATCAGCTCGTCGGAACTCCGCGGCGCCTCGGCGAGGATGCCGAACCACGCGAACGGGTACTCGTGGAAGTACCATTTGCGGTGCGCCTCGGGAATCTGGAAGCGGCAGTGGCTGCGTGAGCCGTCCGCCCCCGTGATGAAGTCGGCCTGGAGCTCGTACTCCACGCCGTCGGCGTCAGTGAACCAGACTTTGGGCTTGTCCTCGATGCCGTGGATGGCCGTGTCCGTGACGCTGTAGCGGACGTCGCCGCCGTCGGCCTCCCGGCGCGCGGCGAGGTCCATGAAGACGTCGGTCTGCGGGTACAGCCAGACGGATTCCCCCACGAGTTCCTTGAAGTCGATGCGGTGGCTCTCGCCGTTGAACCGGAGCTCGATCCCGTCGTGGCGGTCGCCTTCACGCAGCACCCGGTCGGACACGCCGCCGTCGACGAGCATATTCACCGTGCCGTGCTCCAGGATGCCGGCGCGGACCGTCTCGGAAATTTCCTGGCGGCTGCGGATTTCGATCACTGTGGATTCGATTCCGGCCTTGGCCAGCAGGTGGGACAGCATGAGTCCCGCAGGGCCCGCGCCCAGGATGGCCACCTGGGTGGTGATGATCTGTCGTGCCATGGTGTTCCTCGCTCCGTTGCGTGGCCCGGAGGTCCGGGCTGAAGGTGGTTGCTGGCTAACAGTGTGCGCCGGGGAGTGTGGTTGGCGTTACATCAATTCCGCTGAATGGAAGCACGCCGCTGCGGAAGACCTAGGCGGCTCCTTCTGCCAGCCGCCGCGCGATGCCTCGCGCCGCAGTCTGCAGCGCCGGAACCAGCGCCTGCATGCGCATCTCCCGCAGGGGAACCACGACGCCGATCGCCGCCACCGCCCGCTTCTGGCCGTCCAGCACGGGAACGGCGATACCCCAGGTGTCCGGATCAATGACGCCCGCCAGTTCGGCGAAGCCCTGGTTCGCGGCCTCGGCCAGCAAGGCGCGCACTTCGTCTCGGCCAACCTTTCCGGCAGGATCCGCGAATTGGTCCAGGTAGTCGGCCTGGACGGGCTTTGGCTGATGCGACATCAGAGCCAGTCCGGCCGACGACACGTGGATGTCCATGCGGCCGGCAACCTGCGCCCGGTTGGCCACGGATCCGCGGCGGGACAGCCGCTCAACAAAGAGCGCTTCCCAGCCATCGAGCACCGCAAGATTCACGTTCTGGTTCAGCACATGCTGGATGTCCTCCATGAAAGGCATGGCTGCCTGCCGCAAGGCCAGCGTGGGGGAATTGCGGTTCACCAGCTCCCACAGCCGCAGGCCCAGCCGCACCGAGCCTCCCGGGCCGGTTTCCAGGAGCCCGTGCGTGGCCAGCTGCCGCACCAGGCGGTGGGCGGTGGTCAGGGGAAGGCCTGCGCGCTCCGCGAGGTCGGACAGTTGCAGCACGGTGACTCCGGCCGGGAACGCCGCGATGACGCGCACCACGCGGTCTACCACCGAATCCCCGGAAACTGAATTGGCCACCACATCCGCGCTTCCATTGAATGGTCTGAGTTGTCCCAGATTACACCCGGCCGCGGGGCACGCGGCCGGGAGGCCGCCGTCGGACGCTCATGAGCCAGCCACTTCCGCTGGCGACGGCTGCGGGTAACCTAAGGACAGTAAGTTCACTTACCACCCATGGAGGCTGACCCATGACGGACCGGATCGCGGACATCTGGGGCGAACGGACACCGCACGGAAGCGGCCAGGTGTGGCCCGAGCGTGTGGATCAGGTCCTGGCCGAGGGGCTGGCCGACGCCGACGTGGACCGCTGGGTGCAGTCGGCCTGCGTCCTGTGCAGCAACGGCTGCGGCTGCGACATTGCCGTCAAGGACGGGAAAATGGTGGGGATCCGCGGCCGCGGGGTAGACCGGGTGAACCGCGGCAGGCTCGGGCCGAAAGGCCTCTACGGCAGCTGGCAGGGCGAAGAGCACCGGGACCGCCTGACCCGCCCGCTGATCAGGGTGGACGGCGAGCTGGTGGAGACGGATTGGGACACCGCCATGGGCCGCATCGTGGAGCGCAGCAAGGAACTTCTGGCCAGCAAGGGCCCGCTCAGCCACGGCTTCTACACCAGCGGGCAGCTGTTCCTGGAGGAGTATTACGCGCTCGGCATTCTCGGCAAGGCCGGGATCGGCACTCCGCACATGGACGGCAACACGCGGCTGTGCACCGCCACGGCGGCGGCGGCGCTGAAGGAATCCTTCGGTGCCGACGGCCAGCCCGGCAGCTACACGGACGTCGATGAGTGCAGCGCCGTCTTCCTCTACGGCCACAACATGGCGGAGACGCAGACGGTGCTGTGGGCGCGCGTTCTGGACCGACTGGACGGGCCCAACCCGCCGAAGCTCGTGTGCGTCGACCCGCGCGATACGGAGGTGGCCCGCCGTGCAGACGTGCACCTGGCGGTTCATCCGGGCACAAACCTGGCGCTGATGAACGGCCTGGTCCGCGAGCTTTTCGCCAACGGCTGGATCAATGAGGACTACATATCGGAGCACACTGCCAACGTGGACCAGCTGCGCAGCGTGGTGGAGCCGTGGACCCCGGAGAAGGTGGCGGAAACCTGCGGCGTGCAGGCTGCCGACGTGCGGCGTGCGGCGGAGATCTTCGGCACCGAAGACAGGGTGCTTTCCACGGTGCTGCAGGGCTTCTACCAGTCGGCTCACGCGACGGCGTCGGCGTGCCAGGTCAACAACCTCCACCTGCTCCGCGGCATGCTGGGCAGGCCCGGCTGCGGCCTGCTGCAGATGAACGGCCAGCCCACCGCCCAGAACAACAGGGAATGCGGGGCCGACGGCGACCTGCCGGGCTTCCGGAACTGGGAGAACCCCCGGCACGTGCAGGAGCTGGCCCGGCTGTGGAACGTGGACCCCGGCGTCATTCCGCACTGGGCCCCGCCCACCCACGCCCTGCAGATCTTCCGCTACGTTGAACAGGGATCCATCGCGCTGCTGTGGATTTCCGCGACCAACCCGGCCGTGTCCATGCCGCAGCTGGAACGGATCCGGCACATCCTGGACAAGGACAGCCTGTTCCTGGTGGTCCAGGACATCTACCTCACCGAAACGGCGCAGTATGCCGACGTCGTCCTTCCCTGTGCTGCCTGGGGCGAGAAGACCGGCACCTTCACGAACGTTGACCGGACCGTCCACCTGTCCGAGAAGGCCGTCGATCCGCCGGGCGAGGCACGGAGCGACCTCGACGTGTTCCTCGACTACGCACGCCGGATGGGGTTCACGGACAAGGACGGGCAGCCCCTGCTGGACTGGTCCGGCCCCGAGGACGGCTTCGAGGCGTGGAAGGAATGTTCCCGCGGCCGCCCGTGCGACTACACGGGCCTCAGCTACGACAAGCTCAGGGGCGGCAGCGGCATCCAGTGGCCGTGCACCGAGGCGCAGCCCGGCGGCACCGAGCGGCTGTACACCGACGGCGAGTTCCCCACCGCGCCGGAGTACTGCGAGTCCTTCGGCCATGACCTCCTCACCGGCGCCACCACAGGCGAAACCGAGTACAAGGCAACCGTCGAACCCGGGAAGGCCTGGCTCAAGGCCCTCGACTACACCCCGCCGCACGAGGAACCCGACGCCGACTACCCGCTGCGCTACACCACCGGCCGGACGGCGTACCACTTCCACACCCGCACCAAGACCGGCCGCAGCCGCCGGCTCAACGCCGCCGCGCCCGAGCCGTGGATCGAGATGTCCGTCGAGGACGCCGCGCGCGTCGGCTGCCAGGAAGGGGACATCGCCCGCGTGACCTCCCGCCGCGGCAGCCTCGAAGTACCGGTCCGGATCGGCGACATCCGCCCGGGCACCGTCTTCGCGCCGTTCCACTACGGCTACTGGGACACGTCCGACGGCGGCGCTGCCGCCGGCAGCGGGACCGGGGATCCCGCCGTCGTTGTTAAGGCCGACGGCGGCCGGCACCGGGCCGCGAACGAACTCACCATCACCGAATGGGACCCGGTGTCCAAGCAGCCACTGTTCAAGAACGCCGCCGTCCGGGTGGAAAAGCTGCGCAGCGGTGACGGCCCGTCGAAGGCCCCGGACACCACCGCTTCCCGCCGCGCGACAGGAGCCCGGCGATGAGACTTCCCGTCTACATCGGCCTCCTGAACGAAGCGGAAGCCACGCTCGCGTCGTCATTCCGGGTGGTGGCGGACGGCCACGGCGACGAGCCCGACGTGCACTACATCCTGCAGACGTTCGCAAAGAAGTGCGACGCGCACCGGGAGGCGCTGAAGCCTGTCATCGACCGCTACGGCGAGGACATCGAGGGTGAGGAGGAGCACCGGCTGACAGCCAACGGGGTGAAGGAGGTCCGGTCCGGGCCGCTGGCGTTGATGCTGGACCTGCAGGACCTGTACGTGCTGGTCAATCACATCGATGTCACGTGGATGATGGTGGGTCAGGCCGCCAAGGGTGACCGGGACAAGGAACTCCAGGGCGTCGTGGAGCAGTGTGAGGGCGACTCGGAGCTGGAAATCCGCTGGCTGCAGACCAGGATGAAGCAGGCCGCACCCCAGGCGCTCCTTGTCGCTGAGTGAACCGTGGCTGAATAGCGCCCTACCGCGCCGGCGCCCCCGCAGAGGTCCGCCGCGCCATCCGGGACCACACGGCGGGGGCCAGCACCACGGCGATTCCGACGGCGGCGCCGATCACCGTCTCGACGATCCGGTCCCGGAGCAGGATGCCGGGTGCGGCCGGGGAGACGAGCAGCGTGGAGGTCAGGGCCAGCGGCGTCACGAAGACCTGGGCCAGCACGTAGTTCCGGGCGATGAAGAGCTCGGCGCCGAACTGGCAGATGGCGATCACCAGGACCGTCTGCCACGGCACGGGCTGCAGCAGCAGGATGCCCGCGAGGAGGATGAGGCCCAGCACGGTTCCGATGATCCTCTGCACGCCGCGGGCGATGCGGTGCCGCGTGGTGCGGCCCACCAGCGGAACCACGGCCGCCACCATGGCCCAGTAGTTGTGCCCGAAGCCGAGCATCTGGCCTACGAGGGTGGCGAGGGTGCCGGCGAGCCCCGCTGCCACGAGGTAGCCCAGCGCCTCGAGCCCGGCCGCCCGCTTCTCTTCCCCGGTAAGGCGCACGGGCGGGGGCATCTCCCACGGGGTCCGGTGGCTCCGCAGCACCCGGGAGGACAGCCCGACGGCCAGGCAAAAGAGCGTGGTCAGGGCGGATACCAGCATGCACTGCCACAACGGCGGCTGGCTGGGGATGGACGCGATCGCCGCGAAGGCGAAGATGTGGAACAGCGAGCCGGCCGGCCGGTGCCGCCACCGCGCGATCACCAGGGAGCAGCCGCCGGCCACGAGGGTGGTGGCCAGCACCTGCAGCCAGGTGCTCGCCGCCTGGGACAGGCCGCCGGCGTGCACCGCGCGGGCGGTCAGCGTGGCCAGCAGGATCACCAGCAGCATGAGCGCACCCGCACGGACCTGGATGAAGAACCGCTTGCGGTGCAGCTCGCCGCGGCCGTAGATGCCGGTGAATGCGCCGAACGAGGCAAAGATCGCCAGATCCAGGCGGCCCAGCAGCACCAGGGTGATCAGCGGCACGAAGACGCCCACGGCGCACCGCACGGCGACGTGATGATCCTTGTTTGCCGGGGCAAGGGTGAACATCTCGGCCAGCAGCTTCACGGGGGATTCGCGCCTTTCGTTGCAGTTTGGAACTGACGACGGCGGCACTGGCGTCCGGTTACCAGCTTAACGGGGGCGGCCCCCGCCTTTCCCGTGGAGGCCGCCTCCTGTCCTGTTGCGTTCGTCTCCCTGACCGGGCCTACTGAATGGGCCTAGTTAGTGGGCCTACTTGGTGGCGCTGGTGTGGGCGTCCACAGTGACCACTTCGAAGGTCTTGGCGTTCGGCACTCCAAACTTGGCGTTGACGGCGGCGAGGGTGTCATCGAAGAGGGCGGCCGTCGTCGGGATGTTGAAGTGCGGGCTGGTGATGACCTCCCGCAGCTTCGCGGTTGATTCGTGGAAGTTCACCCGGAGCCTGCTGATCTGGTTGGACATGTTCTGCACGGCCCAGACGGTGTCGCCCTTGACCAGGACGCCGTCGACGTTGGGCACCTTCACGCCCTTGATCTCGGCGCTGGCACCAGTCCGCGGGCTGACGGTGTAGAGGGCCTGGTTACCCGAGTGGGCCACCACCAAACGGCGGGCGTCGCGTGAATAGGCGATGCCATTGAGGTTGAATTGCTTGCTGGTATCCGCCGCGGGACCCTTCAGGGCCAGCGTCCGCACAGTGCCGAGGTCGCCGTCGTCGTCCACCGGAATGAAGTACAGCTCACCCCGCCGCGAGTTCGTGAACCAGGCGCCGTGGTCCGTGAGCGCCACGTCGTTGATGAAGGCCTCCTTCGTGGTCAGCTGGTAGGTCTTGACGGTCTTGCCGTCATCGGTGTCGTAGACGTAGGCCGTTCCCGCAGGGCCGCCCGCCACGAAGAGGAGGTCATTGCGTGTGTCGGCCTTCATGCCCACGGCCATCCTGCCGTTGGGGACGTCAATGAATTTCTTAGCGGTGCCTTTGCGGATATCTCCCCGGAAGATGTCGCCCGTCACGAGATCGCCGGCGTAGAACGTGCTGCCTTCGCCTGCGGTGATGCCTTCGGCTCCCTTGGCGCCGGGGAGGACGATCACACTGCGGCGGTCTTCGTCCTGCTGCCTGTCAGCGGTGGCCACCGGCGCCGGAGCCAGTAATGCCACAAGGGCGATAAATCCCACGGCGGCTCCACGGCGTGCTTTACTACCTGAACATCTCGTACTGAGGCTCATGTTGCTCTCCGGACTTGGACTTTTTCCGTGCGAGCTGGCCGTAGTACGGTCGCGCCGCACGATGGTCTTTTCAGTGTAGGTACCGGGCCGAAGGCTGGCCATAGCGCGGAAAGAGCGGGAGTTTTTGTGCACGTATTCGCCGCAAATGCCCCATCAGAGGCCATTATCTGGACAAAAACTCCAGCCGTCCGGGATGGTTCGCGGGATCGGAACGCGGGGGCAATACCCCTGTAACAGCTGCCGGGCAGGCTGGGAGCATGAAGCCCCACAAGCCGAACCCCGCCGCGGCCGAACTGAGCTGTGAAGTCTGCGGGCAGATGCCCGAGCCCACCAAGACACGACTCACGGTGGCCAATGTCGCCGTCATGCTCCCGATCGAACTGCTGGTGCACGCGCTGGTGGTGCAGACGCAGCTGCCCTATCTGGCCAAGGTGCTGGTCCTGACACTGACGGCCACCGTCCTGGTGATCTGGGTGGCCGAGCCCTCCGCCGCGCGGATCCTGCGGCGGTGGCTCCACGCACCCGCGCTCCGTCACCGCCGCCGCCTTGGCGCGGCGCCCGCCCTGTGGCGTGCAAGGACGGTGCTCCGCGACGAACCCGGCTCCCTCAAGCGGATCACCAGGTCCCTGGCACTGCTGGACACCAACATCCTGGGCATCCACGTTCATCCCGTCCGGGGCGGGGTGATGGACGAATTCGTGCTGTCCGCCCCCGGCGAGGTCAGCGAGCGCCAGCTGCTGGAGGCCCTGACGGACGGCGGCGGACGGAGCGCGCAGGTCTGGCCCACCACCGCCCTGGCCATGGCCGACGGGCAGACCAAGGCCCTGAGCCTGGCCGCCCGGATCGCCGCCACTCCCGCGGAGCTCCCGCTGGCAGTGGCGGAATTGCTGTCCGCCAGGATCCTCGAGCCCGGCAGTGAGTCAGCCCGCCACACCCAAACGAACGCCCGTGAAACGAACGACGCCGGCACCATCCTGAAGATTCCCACCGCCTGGCACGGACCCATCACCTTCTTCCGTCCCGGCGAACCGTTCACGCCGGCCGAATCAGCCCGCGCCCACCGGCTCGCGGAGCTCGCCGAAATCCTGGCGCACCGGGACGCTCAGGGATCCGGGGACGCCTCGGAATCCGGAGCAGAACCGGAATCCGGAGCAGAACCGGAATCCGGGCTCATTTCGGGGCCGGGCGGGTCCCCAGCAGCAGGTTCAGCCCCCAGCCGATGAGAGTGGTCATGACAACCGCCGCAGCGACAGACACCAACTGAACCGGCGTGGTGAGGATGCCGAGGCTGATGATCAGCGTCGTCGCTCCCGCCGGCGGATGAGGCATGCCAATCCATGACAGCGCCAGCGTGGTCAGCGCCACCGACAGGGCTCCGCTGACGACGTGCAGCGGCGTCAGTCCACCCACGGGAGCCGAGGGCTGGTCCTGTAATCCGAAGGCGTAAAGGCACACGGCGCCCGCCAGCAGTCCGGCGCCGTGGCCGGCGAGCGCGTTGACCGGCCTCGAGGCCTCCTGCTCAGGAGATTCGAAGAACAGCATCACCGTAGGACCAAGGCTGGGAAAAAGCCAGGGGAGGTGGAGGAGAACGCCGACGACGCCGCAGACTCCCAGGACCACGATCACCAGGGCAGCCGCATACACACCGGCCCCAAGCCCGTGCCATTGACCTTTCATTCGCTCCAGCAACGAAGCCTGTGCCATCGCCGATCCTCCCGAGTCCCTCAACGCCCTGCATCCGGTGTTGTGGTTACCCGTACCCCTCAGCCACCGGCTTACCCGCGTTCACCAACCGGGACGCAGCCCTGACCGAATGCGGGCCCGTCAGAAACCGGACGGATAGCGGGGCGTGTAGCTTTCTTCGAGGCGCCGGACCTCCGAGTCGGTCAAGGCAATCCCGACGGCGGCAGCGGCGTCGTCGATATGGCGTTCCTTCGTCGCCCCAATGATGGGGGCGGTGACGGCGGACTTGCCTGCACTCCAGGCCAGGGCGATCTGCGCCATCGGCACGCCACGTTCGTCGGCCACGGCGGCGACTGCGTCGACGATGGCCCTGTTCGCGTCCTCGTCCTGCCTGTACAGGCCCTTGCCGAACTCGTCCGTGTCCTTCCGGGTCCCGGACCCCGCAGCACCCCAGGGCCTGGTCAGGTTTCCGCGCGCCAGCGGGCTCCAGGGGATCACGCCCACACCCGTGGCCTGGCAGAACGGGTGCATTTCGCGTTCCTCCTCCCGCTCGAGGAGGTTGTACTGGTCCTGCATGGACACGAACCTGGTCCAGCCATGCAGTTCCGCCGCATGCTGCATCCGGGCGAACTGCCAGGCCCACATGCTTGACGCCCCGATGTACCGCGCCTTCCCCGCCTTGACGACGTCGTGCAGGGCCTCCATCGTCTCCTCGACCGGGGTCAGCGGGTCATAGCGGTGGATCTGGTAGAGGTCCACGTAGTCGGTGCCAAGCCGGGTGAGGGATGCGTCGATCTCGTGCATGATCGCGGCCCGGCTGAGGCCACCCCCGTTGCGGGCCTGGCGCATCCGGCCGTGGACTTTGGTGGCGATCTGGACCTCCTCACGGGGGGCCAGTTCCTTGAGCAGGGTGCCGGTGATCTCCTCGCTCGAGCCGGCCGAGTACACGTTTGCGGTGTCGAAGGTGGTGATCCCGGCCTCGTAGGCGCGCCGCACAAACGGCCTGGCCTCATCGAGTCCCACGCTCCACCCGTGCGATCCCTTTTCCGGATCGCCGTAGCTCATCATGCCCAGGACAACAGCGCTGATTTCCAGCCCGGAGTTTCCAAGTCGCACCGTCTTCATTCGGTTCTCCCTTTCGATGTCTTGCCGTCCGGCCCAGAGTCACAATTCGTTTTTTCGCGGGCCACGGCCATCTTCCCCGAAAACCCTTGACAGTGTCCCGCGCCACACCTATCTTGAATTTGGGATCCCAAAACGGGATCCCAAAAGGCAGGACTGTTCCGCCGGCGCAAACCAACACCGCCGGCCCAAAAACTCCCGCCGAACCGCGGCCGCACCGCCCCATTTCATCCCCCATCCAATGTCCGCACCCTTCCCACTAAGGAGAAGCTGTGTCTCTCCCAGATACTGAAGCAGTGACAATCCAGGCCCAATCCCCAGAATCCCGCGGTACCAAGCCCGGCAAGGACGGCGTGCAACGACGCACCAACGTCCGCTGGAAGCTGTTCCTGCTGCTGCTCGTCCTGGTTTCGGTCAACTACATCGACCGCGGCTCCATCTCGGTGGCGCTGCCCATCATCCAGAAAGAATTCAACCTCGCCCCGGAGCTCGTGGGCCTCCTGCTCTCCGCGTTCTTCTGGACCTACGCCCTGATGCAGATCCCGGTCGGTTTGCTGATCGACAAGTTCGGTCCGCGCAAGGTGATGACCGCTTCCTGCGTGGGCTGGGGTGCCGCCACCGCCGCCTCCGGCATGGCCGGCGGCTTCCTCAGCATGTTCATCGCCCGGCTGGGCATCGGCGTCACCGAGGCCGGCGTCATGCCGGCCGGCGGCAAGCTGAACGCCATCTGGATGCACAAGTCGGAGCGTGGCCGCGGCGCCACGATCCTGGACGCCGGCGCTCCCCTCGGCGCCGGACTGGGCGGCATCCTCATCGCCGGCCTCATCGCCGCCACAGGCAGCTGGCGCAGCTCGTTCGTCATCGCCGGTGCCGCCACCGTCCTCATGGGCCTGGCCGTCTGGTGGTATGTCCGCGACAATCCCCGCCAGCACCGCGGCGTCAACACGGCCGAGGCCGAATATATCGAGGCCTCCCACGCCGCCGAAGACGCCGAGGCGGAACTCGACGGCAGCAAGGGCAAGCGCGCGCTGCTCCCCTATCTGAAGTTCCGTTCGTTCTGGGCCATGTGCTTTGGCTGGCTGGGCTTCAACGGCGTGTTCTACGGCCTGCTCACCTGGGGCCCGCTGTACCTGGCCCAGGCCAAGGGCTTCGACCTGAAAACCATCGGCTGGTCCACCTTCGTGATCTTCGGTGCCGGTTTCGTCGGCGAGATCCTGGGCGGCACCATCGCCGACAAGTGGCGCGCGTCCGGCGCCTCCGCCAACCGCGTCATGCGGACGCTGCTGGGCATCTCCAGTGTCGTGGTGGTGGGTGGCCTCATCGGGGTGACTGTCGTTGCGGACCCGACCACCGCCGTCGTCCTTCTCTCCGTGGTGATGTTCTTCCTCCGCTGGGTGGGCCTGTTCTGGAGCATCCCGTCCATCCTGGGCGGCCGCACCAACGCCGGTGTCCTCGGCGGAGCCATGAACTTCAGCGGCAACATCTCCGGATTTGTCACACCGATCGCCGTCGGCCTGATCGTGGGCGCCACGGGCTCCTATACCTGGGCGCTGCTCTACTTCGTGGGATCCGCCATCATCATGGGGGTCTCCGTGCTCACCCTGAACTACAACAAGCGGCTGCCTGTCTAAGCTGGGCAGCAAGCCCAACTCCCGCCGGCCGGGAGCGCAATGTCACAAGAATCCGAATGGAGCACCATGCTTACCGCAGAAGAGACCCAGGACAAGGAACGCCCCCTCCGCGAGGCCGTCCGGGACACGCTCCGCACCCGGATCTTCGAGGGGCATTACGTTCCCGGCACCCGGTTGGTGGAACGCGACCTGGCCGCTGAGTTCAACGTTTCACGGCTTCCCGTCCGGGAAGCGCTGAGGATGCTCCGCCAGGAAGGGCTCATCAGCGACCGCGGGGCGCGGGGCGCGGAAGTCAGCACCCTTAGCCCCAAGGACGTCGAGGACCTCTTCGACGTCCGGCAGTCACTGGAGGTGCTGGCCTGCCGGCTCGCCGCCACCCGTGCCACGGCTGAGGACCTCGACCGCCTGAAAGGGCTGCTGGACGAGGCCGACCGCTGCCTCGCCAAGGGCGCCGTCATCGAGGCACACCGCGCCAACAGCGAATTCCACGACGCCATCACCCGGATCGCCGACAACAACTTTCTCAAATCCGCGCTGGAACCCCTGCAGGGCCGCATGCACTGGCTGTTCCGCCACGTCAGCGACCTGCCCGAACTGATCCAGGAACACCGGGACCTGTACGAGGCCATCGCCAGCGGCAACCCCGACCGGGCCGCCGCCCAGTCCGCGTCGCACATCGGCAAATACCGCGAACAGTTCCCCGACGACTTCCAGAAAACGGAACCAGCCCTGCACCGGAAGAAAAAATGAAACTTCTCGTCATCAACCCGAACATCAGCGAGGACGTCACCGCCCTGATCGAGTCCGAGGCCCGGCGCTCCGCCTCCCCGGGCACCAGCCTGGTTGTCCGCACGGCCGGTCACGGCGTCGAATACATCGAAACCCGCTTTGAATCCCTCATCGCGGCCGGCGCCGTCGCCGAGATCATTGCCGAACACACCGCCGGCGGCAACCCAGCCGACGGCAGCGCCGCCGGTCCCATTGACGGCGTCGTGGTCGCCGCCTTCGGGGACCCGGGGATGCCGGCCCTGAAGGAACTCGCCGACGTTCCCGTCATCGGCATCACCGAGGCAGCCCTCTGCGCCGCTGCGCTGCAGGGGCACCGGTTCTCCATCATTGCCATCTCGGACCGGATCCGCCCGTGGTACCTGGACTGTGTGGAGCGGTTCGGTCTCGGCGGACGGCTGGCCTCCATCCGCTCCATCAACGAGTCCCTGAACGCCATCGGCTCGGTGCAGCAGGACTTCCAGGAAACCCTGCTGGCACTCAGCCGGCAGGCCGTCGCGGAGGACGGCGCCGACGTCGTCGTCCTCGCCGGGGCGCCCCTGGCGGGGCTGGCCCGCGAACTCCGGGGGCAGATCCCCGTTCCCGTGGTGGACGGCATCTCCGCCGGGATCCGGATGGCGGAGGCCGTGGTGGGGCTCCAGTCCGGCCCGCACCGGGCCGGCGCGTTCGCTCCGCCGCCGGTCAAGGCCCGCAAGGGCCTGTCCGAAAACCTCGACGCCGCCCTGACCGCCGCCCAGACGGCGTCGAACGCCGCGGCGCCCGCACCCAATTAGTCCCAGCAACTCCCCCATTCCCATCAGCTTCCCAGTCAGGAGGACGACGATGTCCCAGATTCCCGAACTCGTCATCGCCAACGGCACCGTGGTCAACAGTTTTGGCCGCCGGCGCGCCCACATCATCGTGGTGGACGGCACGATCAGCCACCTCGTCGACGCTGCAGAGCCCGTACCCGAGGCCGAACGCACCGTCGACGCCACCGGCCAGCTGGTGATCCCCGGCGGCGTGGACGCACACTGCCACGTGGCCCAGGTGACCGGCCGGTTCCGCACCCTGGACGATTACCGGACCACCTCAACCGCTGCCCTGTGGGGCGGCACCACCACTATCATCGATTTCGGCATTCCCCGTGACGCCCGCGAAACCCCGCTGGCGGCCGTGCTGAACAAGAAGGAGCTGGCGCAGGAGTCCCGCTGTGACGTGGCACTGCACGGGTCCGTGGTCAGCTGGGACGAGACCGTGCCGTGGCAGCTCGAACAGCTCGCCGCCGAGGGTGTCCGCTCCGTGAAGATGTACACCACCAACCGCGGCACCACCATGGCGGACGGGGACACCATCCTGAAGGTGATGCGCGAAATGGTCCGGCTGGACGGGCTCACCTACATCCACGCCGAGCACGACCCCATCATCGCGGACTGCACGGCGCAGCACGCCGACGACGGCAGGATCGGCATCGAGCACCTGCACCGCACGCGTCCGGAGCTGGCCGAGGAAATCTCGGTCAAGGAAACGCTCGCCATGGCCCAGTACACCATGGCCCCGGTGTACTTCGTCCACCAGTCCACGCCAGGGGCGGTCGACCTGGTCACCGAGGCCCGTGCCCGCGGCCAGGAGGCTTACTCGGAAACGTGCCCGCACTACCTCACGCTCGATGACACCGTGTACGGTTCAGCCTTCCCGGAGTGGTACGCCTGCTGCCCACCGATGCGCAGCCCGGAAACGGTCGCAGCGCTCAGGGAGCGGCTGGCCGGCGGCGCCATCCACACCGTCTCCTCTGACCATTCCTGCTACGACCTGACCCAGAAGCGGGAACGCACCGACGACGTCCGCGCCATGCCGCACGGCCTCCCGGGCGTGGAAACCCGCATGCCCGTCACGTTCACGGCGATGGCTGAATCCGGCAGCAGCGTGGAGGACTTCGTGGAGGTCTTCTCCGCCGGACCGGCGCGCATCAACGCCTTGCCCGGCAAGGGCTCCATCGCCGAGGGCTTCGACGCCGACCTGGTGCTCTTCGATCCTGCCGAACACAGGACGGTGGACGGCGGCGCGCTGCACATGGGCACCGACTTCTCGCCTTTCGACGGCCGCACGCTGGCCGGCTGGCCCGCCGTCGTGGTTTCCGCAGGCCGCGTGGTGCTGGACCGGGAGGGCTTCCACGATCCCGGCGCCGTGGGCCGCTTCGTTTCCCGGAACGGTTTCCGGGAACACCTTGCCGCCGCTGCCGACCTGTCCGCCGCGACCCTCTAGGAGCACGTGATGACTTCTCCAACCCGTCCAACCCGGATCGGCATGATCGTGCCGTCCTCCAACACCTGCCTGGAACCGCAGAGCTACCGCATCCTGGGCGACCGCACCGACGTCACCATCCACTTCACCCGGATCCCGGTCACCCGGATTGCGCTGGACGATTCCTCAGACAGGCAGTTCGACCCCGCCGTCATGCGCGAGGCCGCCAGGCTGCTGGCGACGGCGGACGTGGACGTGATCGCCTGGAACGGCACCTCGGGTTCGTGGCTGGGGTCCGGGCACGACCGCGACCTTGTCCTTGAAATCACGGACGCCACCGGCATCCCCGCCACGACGTCCACGCTCGCCTACCTCGAGGCGTTCCGGTCCTTCGGCACGGAGCGGATCGGGCTGTTCACGCCCTATACGGAGGACGTCAACGAGGCCATCATCAAGTCCTATGAGCGGGACGGCATCAAAACCGTCAGCCACCGCTGCCTGGGCCTGAGCGACAACGAGTCCTTCGGCCGGGTCACCGACGATGAAATGCGTCCCGGCTCCCTGGAGCTCGCGGCCGACGCTCCGGATGCGCTGATCTATCTCTGCACCAACCTGTACGGCGCCAACATTGCGGCAGAAATCGAGGCGCGCACGGGCGTACCGGTCCTGGACTCGGTTGCTGTGACGCTGTGGCACTGCCTGAAGCTCGCCGGCTCCCCCTTGCTCGCACCAAGGTGGGGCAGGCTCCTCGGGGACTGACGGTAGCTACATCCGGACTTTGAGCGCCCCGGGCTCCACCCAGATGGACAGGCTCTTGACGGTGCCCACGTGGTCGCCGTCGAGCTGGAACTCTTCCTCGTGCTCCAAGGTCACCTCGATTTTCTTGCCCTGGAAGTATTCCGCGGATTCCTTTTCGTTCTTCCTGCGGCCGAAGATGCCTGCCGCCACGCCGAGCCACCCGAACCGGCCGCGCGGGGCCAGGATCAGCAGGTCCAGGATGCCGTCGTCGATCTTCGCCTCGGGGAAAATCTCGATGCCGCCCATGATCCGGCCGCAGTTGCCGGCCATGACACTGCGGATCCGCCGCCTGACCGGGTGCTTGCCGTCCACCGTGACGGTGGCCCTGACGGGTTTGCCCGGCAGCTTGCGGATGCCGGCCTCAACGTAGGCGAGCCAGCCCATGCGGTCCTTCAATGCGTCCACCGTGTCCGCCATGATCGCGGCGTCGTAGCCCACGCCGGCCATCACCAGGAAGACGTTCTCGTCGTCGGACCCGTCAAAGGTGCTCCTGGCGACGTCAATTGTGCGGACGGTGCCGTTCAGGACGTCGTACGCGGCGGAGACGGGGTCGGAGATATCCACACCCATGTTCCGGGCCAGCAAGTTACCCGTCCCCAGCGGCACCATCCCCATCGGCGTATCGGTGCCGGCCAGCGCCTGAGCCACGCACCGCACGGTACCGTCGCCGCCGGCGGCAATAACGACGTCGACGCCCGCCTTCAGCGCCTCGCGGGCCTGTCCCACGCCCGGGTCCTCAACGGTGGTTTCCAGCCACAGCGGTTCGGCCCAGCCCTGCGTGTCGCACAGCCGGATGAGGGAGGCGCGGAGGTCGGCGCCAACATCCTTGGCGGGGTTGACCACCACGGCGGCCCGTGGCGGCGAGGAAGCATTCTGGGCGGTCATGGTGTCCTTCGGCTGCGGCGGGCGGGCCCGAAAGCCCCGGAACTCAAATCGTAGCCGCGTTCCCGGGATATGGGCACGAACCTATCAATCCGGCTGATACTTGCGAAGGCGATCGGCGCGCAGCCGGCGACCCTCAGCGCGCCGTCTTCAGCCTGCCGGCGCCGCGGCGGTCCAGGACTGATGCCCCGGCACTGGCCAGGATGAGTGCGGCGGCAAGGAACAGGGGAAGTTGCGGCTCCCCTGTTATGACGACGCCAGCCGCGGCTGTTCCGGCGGACCCGGCGGCGATTTTGAGGGCACCAACCCAAACGAACACCTGCCCCCGAACCTGCGGCGGGGCAAACTCGCTCCGGGCAGCGAGGGTCGCAGCGAAGAAGTACGCATTCATGACCCCAGCGGCTGCGTATGCGGCGACAGCAGGCGCAAAGGACGCGGACAGGGCAGCCACCGCGAGCGCCGCGGCGACCAATCCCGCGAGCCGCGTCACCAGTCGGTCCGCGTCGCCCCGCAACGGACGGCACATTACTCCGGCCGAACCGGCCAGGCCGCCCAGTCCGTAAGCTGCCGTCAGAACGCCCGCAGCTGCCGGTTGTACCTGGAACACGGCGGTGGAGGCGACGGCCGCGATGGGGAGTGCCGCAACGGAGAACGCCACCGTGATGGTCAGGTACAGCATCCTCCGAAGGCGGCCCGTGACAGCCATGAGCCGCAGGGTCTGGGCCGGCCTCGGAACCTCGGCGGCCCCCGCTGCGGGAGGAACGTAGGGCAGCAATCGAACGACGGCGGCAGCCACGAATGTGGCCCCCGCCAGGATAAGCGCGGCCGCAGTGGGTCCGGCCCAGGCGGAGACGGCGGCCACGACGCTCGGGCCGATGGTCCCGCCGATTCCGTAGGTGGCCACATCCCAGCCCTGGGCACGGCGCTGGCTGACCCGGTCCGGGCCGGCGATCGCCGGAAGGCGGCTGCTGATGCCGCCGGTCAGCAGCGGCCCGACCAGTCCCGAAACCACCAGCAGAATGCCCGTCACCGCCGGCCACGTCAGCGGGTAAAGCAGCACCGCGGCCGCCAGGGTGGCGCCGTGGACGACGCACGCCCACGCAATCAGGACGCGGCCGTCGCGGCAAGAGTCCAGGCTCCGTGCCACCAGCGGGCCCAGCAGGTGCGGTGCGGTGATGCAGGCACCGAGCAGGCCGGCAAGCCAGCCCGGCCCCCCGCCTGTTGTGACCATGAGGACGATCGCTACTACGGCTCCGCCGTCCGCGGTGCGCGCCAGCGTCGCCGCCGCCACGTAGCGGGCTAATCCGCCGCCGGCCCGGGCCGGGTCCGGTCCCTGTTTCTTTGGATCTTCTTGCTCCAAGGTACCGAGGTTCAGGCTACCCATGCCGTACCTGCTCAGGCGCCCAGGCCGCTGAGACGCAGGGCTTCCTGGACCCGGGCGAGGCCCTCACCGTCCAGGCTTTTCAGTGGGCGGGGCAGGCACGGTGACTCCACGGAGCCCAGCACTTCGGCCATAGTGGCAGCGACCCGCAGGCTCCCGTATGTGCGGAAGAGCGCCCACACGGGCTCCAGCGCGGCAGATGCTTCCAGCGCCAGGTCGCCCTGGCCGGTCCGGCGGGTCCGGGCAAGATCTACAATCACCCTGGCCGTCTTGGGAAACAGGCCAGCGATGACCGAATACCAAGCGTCGCAGCCGGCGAGCAATGCCTCCGCTGCGGCCCAGTCGCCGCTGATGCCCAGGGAGACACTCCCCGGAATTGCCGCCCGGAGCCGGGCGATTCGCTCGGCGGCCTGGCCCGGTGCCGGGGGCGGGAACTTGATCGATGCGATGCCCGGAAGTTTGGCGATGCGGCCATGGAGTTCTTCGGAGAAGGTGAACCCCGTGGTGGCCGGGTTGTCGTAGACGGCGATCGGCAGATCGGACGCGGACGAGACCTCGCGGTAGAGGCCATAGACCTCTTCTTCGGTGAGCCGCTGATACGACACCGGCGCCAGCAGCAGGCCGGATGCGCCCGCAGTATGGGCATCTTCGACGCAACCCAGCACGTCGCGGGTGCGCATCGCACCGACACCTGCCACCACGGGTGTTCCCTGGGCAGCTTCGACGGCGGCCTCCACCACCTTGCGGCGTTCCTGCCGCAGCAGGTAGGTGTAGATGCCGGTCGAACCCAGCACACCGACGGAGTCCACGCCGGCATCGACGCACCGTGCGATCAGCCGCACCAGTGCGGCTTCGTCGACGTCATCCCCCGCGAGCGGAGTCAGGGGAAATGCACAAAGACCCTTAAACATGAAGGGCGTCCTTTCTTTAGTTCAGTTTTGGTTTCTCCCTACATGCTCACAGGCAGGTTGGTCCTAACATAGATCCAAGAATCCACAATTCAGGAGGACCAACATCGAAGCCGAACTGCCGCTGGCTCTGGACCAGCAGAGCCGCATTCCGCTTGCCGCACAGTTGGTCGGCCGCCTCCGGGAAGCCATCCTGGACGGCACCGTGAGGCCGGACCACACGCTCCCGGCATCGCGGCGTCTTGCCGCCGAACTGGGAGTCTCCCGCGGAGTGGTGGTCCGCGCCTACGAGCAGCTTGCCGGCGAGGGGTACCTGGAAAGCCGGGGCTCGGCCGGTACCCGCGTGGCGGTACGTTCTGACGGCCGGGGCATGGCTTCCGAAGGCATCCAGGCGGCATCCGGCAGGGAGCAATCGCCAACAATCGACCTCACGCCGGGACGGCCGTCCGGCGCCCCGTTCCGTGACAGCGACTGGCGGGCCGCGTGGCGGAAGGCCGTGGCCGAGCCGGTGGAAGTGGAGCTTCCGGCCGCCCTGGGAACTCCGAACCTTCGCGCTGCCGTGGCCGAGCACCTCGCCGCGTCCCGCGGACTGTCGGTGAGTGCCGACGACGTCGTCATCACGGCCGGTACCAGCGACGCCCTGCAGCTGATCGTCACGGCACTCCGCGGGCAGACGGACCGCCCCCGCGTGCTGATGGAGGACCCCGGCTATCCCACGGCCAGGCGGGTGCTTTCTGCGGCGGGAGCTGCGGTGGAAACCCTTCCGGTTGCCGACGACGGGCTGGAAGCGGCGCAGCTTGCGGCCGTTGCTCCCCGCCCTGATGCCATCCTGGTAACTCCCAGCCACCAGTACCCCCTGGGCGGCCGGATGCCGGTGAAGGAAAGGCTGGCTCTGCTGGCCTGGGCTGAAGCCAACCGCGTGGTCATCTTGGAGGACGACTATGACAGCGAGTTCCGGCACCGGCGGATGCCGCTGCCCGCCCTGGCCTCGCTGCCCTCCGCTGCCGACGTTGTCCTGGTGGGCACGTTCTCAAAGTCGCTGAGCCCGTGGCTGCGGTGCGGCTATCTCGTGGTCCGCGGCGCCTCAGGGCAGCGCCTCAAGAACGCACGGCTTGACCTCGGCACACCGGTTCCCGGGGTACTGCAGTCTGCCTTGGCCAACTACATCGCCGGCGGCGGCCTGGCACGGCACATCGCCCGGGCGCGGCGCCAGTACGCGCACCGCCGGGAACTGCTGCTCGACCGCCTCGGAGGGCGGGCTGACGTCCAGCTGGCGGCCCTGGACGGCGGCCTGCACGCCGTCCTCCGGCTCCAGTCGAACATTCCTGCCGAGCGTCTGGCCAAGGAAGCACTCGCGCTGGGGGTCCGGGTGGTGACCCTGGCAAGCTACTTTGCAGAACGGACACCGGAAAACGGCCTGGTCATCGGGTACGGCGCCCCGACCGATCTGCAGCTTGCCCGTGCACTGGACATCATCGCCGGGATACTCGATCGAATGGCCAGCGACAGCGGGTAACGAGCTGCCGCGGCTGCTGGCGGCGGAGCCATCGGTCTTTAGTTGTGAGCGTCAGTGTCCGGTTGCAAGTATGGCGGCCAGGGTGAGCATGAGCAGTGCCACGCCGCCGTCGAGGATGCGCCACGACGCCGGCCGCGCGAAAAAGCCGCTAAGCCCGCGTGCCCCGTAGCCAATGAGGGGAAACCAGACGGCGCTGCCGGCGGCGGCTCCAGCCCCGAAGAGCCATTTCCCCGAATCACCGTGGGAGTTGGCGAGCGAGCCCAGCAGCACCAGCGTGTCGAGGTACACGTGGGGGTTGAGCCAGGTGATGGCTGCGGCGGTGAGTACGGCTGACCAGACGGTCCCCCTGCCGGGAGAATCCGCCGCCTTAAGCGCCCCGGGCCGCAAGGCACGCCGCGCGGCGAAAACCCCGTACGCGAGAAGGAACGCGACACCGAACCAACGCACTACGGCGAGGAGCACCGGTGCGCCCTGGATGAGCGCACCGATCCCCGCGACGCCGGCCAGGATCAGGAGCGCGTCGCTGAGGAGGCACACCAGGACGACCGGCAGGACACCCTCACGCTTGAGGCCCTGCCGCAGGACGAACGCGTTCTGCGCTCCGATGGCGACAATGAGGCTAAGGCCGGCTCCGAGGCCGGTCAGAAAGGGAAGCATTCTTCGAAGGTAAGGCTGCAAAATCTGAAAAGCAATTCAGTTTTTCTGCAGTTCCATTAGAATATCTTTATGGAACTCGACCAGCTCAGGGCCCTGGCCGCCGTCGTTGACCACGAGACCTTCGACGCCGCTGCGTCGGAACTCCGCCTCACCCCCTCCGCCGTGAGCCAGCGGATCAAGGCACTCGAACGCTCCGTGGGCAGCGTGCTGGTACGGCGCCTCAAGCCGGTCCGGCCTACACCGGCGGGCGAACAGCTCCTCCGTTCCGCGCGCCAGCTCCTGCTCCTCGCCGACGAGGCGGTCCTTGCCCTGCGGGGGCCGGCGGGCAAGGAGGGGGACGGCGGCGGCGACGCGCCGCCGCCCAGCGCCGAGCGGCTGCGGGTACCCATCGTGGCCAACGCGGACTCGATCGCGACGTGGCTGCCGGCGGCATATCGGGAGATTGCGCTCGGCGGCCGCGTGGCCCTTGAGCTCTTGCGCGACGACGAACACTCGACGGCCGACCTGCTGCGGTCCGGCGACGCCGTCGGAGCAATCACCGCGGATCCCCGGCCGGTGCAGGGGTGCACCCTCCGCCCGCTCGGCACCATGGTGTACCGGGCCAAGGCGTCCCGCGAGTTCGTGGCCCGCTGGTTCCCCGACGGGCCGACGCCGGAGGCCCTCGCCGTCGCCCCTGTCATGCAGTACGACCGGAAGGACACGCACCAGCTCGCTGTCCTCGCGCGCATCGCGCCGGACGCCACGCCCCCGCAGCTTTTCATGCCCGATTCAGTGCAGTTCGTCGAGTCGATTCACGCGGGCCTGGGCTGGGGCATGGTGCCGGACCAGCAGGATCCCGAGAACTCGCTCGTTGAGCTGGACCCGGAATGGAGCGAGGACCTGCGGCTCTACTGGCAGGTGTGGACGCTGGACTCGCCGGGCCTCACGGAGGTGACGGACGCCGTCGTCCGCGCCGCCCAGACGCTGCCGCAGCGAAACTAGTTTTCGGTGCGGCAGGGCCGTTAGGACAGCACGGATTCGAGATCTTTCCTCTCGTCAACGATCGGGATGTTCTTCGGCGCCGCTGCCCTGACGAACCTTGGTCCGGCCGGGCCATAGGCGTCGGCGGGTTCCGGGAACAGCCACAGCACCGAAGGATAAAGAACTGCGGCCAGGCCAATGGAAACGGGGATGCTCAGGTCCACCCCCGCCGCGAGGTTGCCAAGGGCGCCTACGAACTGGTTCGGAACGTTCACGAACATGATTCCCATGACTGCCGAGAAGATCCAGACGCCCATCGCCCGCCAGTTCCACCCGTGGTTGAACCAGTAGCGGCCGCCAACCTGTCGGCGGTTGAAGACCTGGAGGGAATCGGCGTCGTACCAGCCCCGCCGCGTCAGGTATCCGATCATCATCATGATCATCCAGGGAGCGGTGCAGGTAATGATGAGTATCGCGAACGTAGAGATGCTCTGCACGATGTTGAAAGCGAAGCGGCCCACAAAGATGAAGATGATGGCGATGGACCCGATGAACAACGTCGCCTGAATGCGGGAGAACCTGGGAAAGACGCTGGAGAAGTCGAGGCCTGTCCCATAAAGGGCGGTTGTACCCGTGGACATTCCGCCTACCAGGGCTATGAGGCAAACCGGCAGGAAGTACCAGGCAGGGGAAACGGCCAGGAGCCCGCCCACGTAGTCAGAGTTCTCAAAGAACGCCGGCGCCTCGGTGGCAATGATGGTGGCCGTGACCAGCCCGAAGCCAAACGGTACCAGGGTAGCCACCTGGGCGAGAAAGGCAGCAGCCATGACCTTTGGCTTCGGCGTCTCAGCCGGGATGTACCGCGACCAGTCGCCCAGGAACGCGCCAAAGGAGATCGGGTTGGACATGACGATCAGTGCCGATCCTATAAAGGACGGCCAGAACAGGGCGTCCGTAGCGGGGCCCGCTCCCTGTCCAAATGTCCCGGCGTAGGATGCGTCAAATGTGCCCGCGAAGGCGACGATGCCGAGCAGGAAAAGCAGGGAGGCCGCTACCACCGCGATCTTGTTGACCCAGAGCATGAAACGGAACCCGTAGATGCAGACAGTCAGGATCAGGACAGCAAAGAGGCCATAGGCGACGCTTAGCGTCACTGCATTTTGAGGTAGGCCGATGAGGCGGTTGGCCCCTCCTACCAGCGCGTCACCTGAACTCCACACGGAGATGGAGAAGAACGCGAACGCCGTCAGGAGCGACAAGAAGGATCCCACGACCCGGCCGTGCACGCCCAGATGTCCGGACGACGAAACGGCATTGTTCATTCCGTTGGTCGGGCCGAAAACGGCCATTGGGCACAGTATCAGGCCGCCAAACACCACACCCAGGACCGTCGCCAGCAAGGCGTCCTTGAAGGACAGCCCAAAGAGAATCGGAAACGAACCCAGAACCACCGTGGCAAAGGTGTTCGCGCCGCCAAACACCAGCCGGAACAGGTCCAGCGGCTTTGCGGTCCTGTCGGCGGCGGGGATCGGTTCGATGCCATGCTTTTCGACTTCAGTCACAGCAGGGGCTTTGTCGTTTGTCATGAGTTTGCCTTTGAGCTGGCAGGTGCCGGAGAGAGATGCTCGTGAACGGCGAGCACGCTGCCAGACTCCGTCCTGGTGAAAATGATGGTCTCCCTCTCGTGAAGGGTTTCTCTTGTGCCAGCAACATCGACGACGGTTTGGACATCATGGCTGAACACGGCGCATGGGCCAGCGATCTGGATGTGCGGATTGGAACTTGCGCACTCTGCGACCCGCCAACCTTCCTCGAGCCAGTGCTGCCACAATGCGCGGTATTCTCCGCGCGAGGTGAGGAGGTCCGGGTGGGAATGGAACAGGAAAGTTGCGTCAGGGGTGAAACAGTCAAAGTAGACGTCAGTGTCGGTGGCGGCGAAGGCGGTCATCAGCTTCTGCGCTGCTGACACAACCTCGGGGGCGGTGATTAGGTCCACGGGAACTCGCTCTCGGCGTTGCTTACAAAGTTTCCGCCGTGACGTGTCCCACCTCACATCCGGCCAGGCTGCCAGTTAACCCGGTCAAGTATCTGCGAGTCAACAAATGTTGCTCCACAGTGATTTTATTACCTGCCGATCCCGTCGTCTCCAGGCATACCCGCCTACCAGCTGGGCCACAACAGACAGCAGCGGCGGGTGCTGATGCACCCGCCGCTGCTGTGTGAACCGCTCCGCCTATTAGGCGGACGCCCTTGTTACGCGTTCACCCGCACGTAAGTGGAGCCGGTGAGCCAGGAGGCGGGGTGCACGATGGTTTCGTTGACACCGTTCATGCCGCTGCTGATGGCCTGGCCGCCGCCAATGTAGACGCCGACGTGTCCGGCGCTGATCATCAGGTCGCCGGGCTGCGGCGCGGAGACGGGAGTGCCGTACTGGTAGAACTGCGCGGGCGCCAGGTCGCCGACGGACTTACCGACAGAGCGAAGGGCCTGTTCCACCAGGATGGTGCAATCCTGGGTGGCACCGAGCTGCGCCCGGGCAGAAGCCACAATTGCTCCGCCCACGCCACTGGCTGATTGGGTTGCAGCTGCCGGTGTTATCGAGGCGGAGGCGTTGTAGATCCCCATGCCGGTGGGGGCTGCCGGTGCCGGCGCCGCGGGAACTGCCGGAGCGGCAGGAACCTCGGGCACGGCCGGTGCGGCCGGAGCCGCAGGCACTGCGGGGACTGCACCCGGTCCCGGGATGAGGATCTGGTCACCGGGGTAAATGACAGACGCCAGGGACAGGCCGTTCTCCGCGAGAAGCGTATCGAGGCTGACCCCGTGGCGTGCTGCGATGGCACCAAGGGTGTCGCCGGGCACAACGGTGTGCGACGCACCGGCAACAGCAGATCCTCCGCTTGCCGGCGCGGGGGCTGCCGGGGCGGGGACTGCCTGGGCAGGTGCCGCCAGCGCCTGGCCGGCGGCGGACTGCACAGCGGCAGCGTCCGGCGTCTCCGGAGCGTAGGCACCTGCGTGCGCGGGTGCTCCGGCGCCGAAAAGGAGCCCGGAAGCGACGGCGGCGGCGGCCGCCGGCTTGGCAACCGAGGCGGCGTTGGACTTCAGGGAATACGACAGGCCCTGCAAAGCGATGGACGTCGTCGGGGTGGCGCGGTGGCGCGCGGGCGTGAACTTACGTGACATGGTGGATTGCCTCTCCCATGCCTGCGGGGTGAGCTGTCGGGTTCGGATGGGAGTCACCCGGTCCTGCCCGCCGCTAGGCGGAGCGTCTGGACTTAACCCCTAGGCCTTGACTCGCAAGGCCGGTACAAAGGTGGTTCCCCCGTCCCTGCCTGTTGTGATAGCGAACGGATCCCGGTCAGCGGCAGGGCTCGGCATTCTGCCCGGGAATGCCCTGAGCGGAACCAGGGCACCGGCCGAGGCTATCGCACTCATGCCCCAGAAGTCACATTTCAGTAACGAGGGTGTGTCGAAAAGCGTGTGGACAACCCCCGGATGCTGCACCCTACAGGGCCTTCACCGCGCCCAGCACCTTCGTCAGGGACTCCTTGGCGTCGCCGAACAGCAGCGTGGTCTGCGGTTCGAACATGAGATCGTTCTCGATCCCCGCGAACCCGGGGCGCATGGAGCGCTTGAGGAACACCACCTGCCGTGCGTCCGCCACCTCGAGGATCGGCATCCCGTAGATCGGCGAGCCGGCGGTGGTCTTGGCGGCGGGGTTCACGACGTCGTTCGCGCCCACGACCAGCGCGACGTCGGCGGTGCGGAACTCGGAGTTGATCTCACCCATTTCCTTGAGCGACTCGTAGGGCACATTGGCCTCGGCGAGGAGCACGTTCATGTGCCCGGGCATGCGCCCCGCCACGGGGTGGATGGCAAAGTCCACGCGGGTTCCGCGGGCCTCCAGGGCCTGAGCCAGCTCTGCCGCCGTGTGCTGTCCCTGCGCGACGGCGAGCCCGTAGCCGGGAACGATGATCACGCGCTGCGCGTAGCCCAGCAGCACGGCCACATCCTCCGGGCTGGACGAGCGGACCGGACGGTCGCTCACGGCGGTGGATCCCGCCGTCGAACCTCCCCGGAACGCGCCGAACAGGATGCCGGCCACGCTGCGGCCCATGGCTGCGGCCATCGCCCGGGTGAGGATGGTGCCCGACGCCCCCACCAGCGTGCCGGCCACCACCAGGAGCACGTTGCCCAGCACCAGGCCCGACGCCGCAACCGCCAGACCGGTGAAGGCGTTGAGCAGCGAGATGACGATCGGCACGTCGGCGCCGCCCACCGGCAGCACCAGCAGCACGCCTGCCACCAGGCCCAGCAGCAGGAGCAGGAGGGCCAGGACCAGCGAACCCCCAAGCACGACGGCGGCAGCCGCGCCCACCGCTGCGAGCAGCACCGCGCCCATGAGCACCGGCAGGCCGGGGAACACCACGGGGCGGGTGGTCATGAGCTCCTGCAGCTTCGCAAACGTCACGGCGGAACCGGCGAAGGACACCGCCCCCACCAGCAGCGTGAAGACGACGGCGACACGCACCCAGGCGTCCTCCGCATGCGGCAGTTCCAGCAGCGCCACGAGGGCAGCGGCGCCGCCGCCCACGCCGTTGAAGAGCGCAACGAGCTGCGGCATCTGGGTCATCTTGACGCGCCTGGCCACGGGGGCGGCCACACCGGAACCGACCACAATGGCCCCAAGGATCAGGGGGACGTTGTCCAGCCGGGTGGAGAAAAAGACAGTGACCACGGCGACCAGCGCACCAAAGGCGCCGATGAGGTTGCCGCGGCGGGCGGTGCGCGGGGAATTGAGGCCTTTCAGCGCCAGGATGAAGAAGACGGCCGCGGCGAGGTAGAGCAGCGCGGTGACGTTGGGGTCGAGGAGGGTCACCGAGTGGCCTCCGTGTTCTCCTTGGTTTCACCTTGCGTGGCGCCTGCACCTGGCTTGGCCGGTTTATCCGGCTTGCGGCCGCGGAACATCTCGAGCATGCGGTCCGTCACCACAAAGCCGCCCACCAGGTTTGCCGTGGCAAGCACCACCGCCAGCAGCGCCACCGCAAGCACCCAGGGGTGCGTGGCCTGGCCGGCGACGATGATGGCGCCCACCAGGATGATCCCGTGGATCGCGTTCGCACCGGACATCAGGGGCGTATGCAGCGTGCTGGAAACCTTCGACACCACTTCGAAGCCGACAAACACCGCAAGCACGGTGATGGTCAGCAGGCTGATGCCGTCCATCAGACCACCCCTTCGTTTTCCGACGCCTTCACTGGCCCGTTCGCCAACTCATCGGCGAGTTCGCTGTCCGCCTCGTCGGCAGTGTCCTCCTCGGGCGCACCCCGTGGCGGCTCGCCTGACGCGCCGTCCGGCGCGTTCTCCCGGGTGAGCACCGCGAGGGCCTCGGCCGTCGGCGGGTGCCGCACCACGCCGTCGTGCGTCAGGCACGCACCTGCTATCACGTCGTCGTCGAAATCCGGGGCCACCGTCCCGTCCCGCGTCATCAGCGCCAGCAGGTTGGCCACGTTCTTCGCGTAGAGGCGGGAGGCGTCCGTGGGCATGGCGGACGGCGCGTCCTTGAGCCCGACGACGGTGACGGTCCCCTTTCCGTCGGCGGTGGGGACGTGGATGTCGCGGCCGGCTACGGACCCCTCGACGTTGCCGCCGGACTCCGCGGCGAGGTCGACGACGACGGACCCCGGGCGCATGCCCTGCACCATTTCGCGGGTCACCAGGAGCGGGGCGTGCCTGCCGGGAACCGCCGCTGTCGTGATCAGCACGTCGGCATCGGCGACGTGCGGTGCCAGCAGCTGCCGCTGCAGGGCGCCGCGGTCGGCGGTGAGCTCGCGGGCGTACCCGCCGGCCGCCTCTGCGGTCTCCAAATCCAGCTTGATGAAGGTGCCGCCCATGGACGTGACTTCTTCCGCGGAGGACGGCCGGATGTCGTTGGCGGAGACGCGGGCGCCGAGCCGCTTCGCCGTTCCGATCGCCTGCAGCCCGGCCACGCCGACGCCGAGCACCAGCACCCGCGCGGGCGGGACGGTTCCGGCGGCGGTCATGTAGAGCGGGAAGAAGCGGGGCAGGCGGATGGCGGCTTCGAGGACGCAACGGTAGCCGGCCACGAGGGCCTGCGAGGAGAGGGCGTCCATGGACTGGGCACGGGAGATGCGCGGCACGAGTTCCAGCGCGAAGGACGTGACCCCGCCTTCGGCGAGCGCCCTGACCGTGGCCAGTTCGGACGACGGCGAGGCCAGGCCCACGGTGACGGCACCGCGCTTCAGGGCTGTCGCCGCCGGAAGTTCCAGCGGACGGACGTGCGCGAGGATATCCAGCGCGGCGGGATCGAGGTCGGCAACGATCTGGGCGCCGGCCTGGCGGTATTCGTCGTCGGCATGCCCGGCCGAGACACCCGCCCGGGATTCGACCAGCACCTCCAGTCCGAGTCCGGCCAACTGTTTTACGGTTTCCGGCGTCGCAGCGACCCGCCGTTCGCCTTCCCGGCGCTCCCGCGCTATCCCCAGCTTCACCCGCCACTTCCCTTCCAACGGGTGCAGCGGCGCTTCTGCTCTTTTCCGGCCCGAGGACCGGACTCACGGAGCGGCACTGCTGCACGTAGTTGGCTAGAGTCTATGGCCCACGGGCGCGTGGCGGGAGGGTGACCCATCGAGTTGGTAACGAATACTGTCAGCCCCCTCACACTGGATCTATGGAAGCCATTGGGGGATTCACCGCAAATCGGGCCTTGAGGCCCGAGTTGATGCGGCAAGTCCCATATGCTGGGGCAATGTTCGATTGGGTTTCCGAAGTTTGGTCCTATTGGCTGACCACGTTTCTAAGCGCTGCGGCCGGAATAGGCGCGGAAAAGTTCCTCAACGTCTCAGGACGGGTTATCCAGCCGCTCTGGCACGCTTCATTTGGAAGAATGCACCGGCGCCGTCGGCGTCTCCGGGAAGAGAAACTTATCGGTGGCGCTGAAACGTTCGCCGTTGGTGCTGCCAAGCACCAAATCTACGTTCGGCAATTCGCGCCGAGCGGATTCGCAGCCGGCCACCTCACTGCGAGCAGAGTCCCCGATCAGCCCGCTCCGAGCCTCATCAGCAAGCTCAGGACGCCGCTTCAGCCTGCTGCGTCGGCTAGCTTTCACGAGGCGATCGAAGCAAAACGGCTGGAACTGGACTCCGCAGCAGAGTCTTGGAACGCCGAAAAGGTAGCCCTTCGACGGATAAGAGTCTCTCGGACGGGCAATCATGAAGAGCCAACACTTGACCTCGGATACGGCGTCACGGATTATGCGACATTTCAGGTAATAGCTTCCGCATGGGAAGGGCACTACAAGGGCTTCGGCGCAGGCCAAGACCTTGAAGCAGAAGATCTGCGAGATGTCCTCCCCGGCCTCTCCAACTCGTTCGGTATCAATCTCACCGTCGAGACTGCCGATGATCACCTCTTGCTGACGCAACGAAGCGCCAGAGCCAGCAGTGCAAAAAACCTCCGGCATATATCCGTGAACGAGGGCATGGCCCTGGCTGATATCGATCCGAAAACGGACTTGCCCGACCCTTACTTGACGGCCCTTAGAGGAATCGAGGAGGAGCTCGGAATGGACTTAAGCGAAGAGCCGGATATGCGGAGTAGAATCACATTCCACAGTCTGATATGCGACGTGACCCGTTACGAGTGGGCATTGTTGGGCCATGTGAATCTAACCCAGACCAAATGGACAAACGCGGTTATTCAGGGAGCTCGGAAACTTGGAGTGGCCCCGGATGACTGGGAAACGAACAAGCTGACTTTCGTCCCCTTGGACCGGAAATCCATCGAAAAAGTACTGGAAGATGATTCAGACTGGGTCGGCCATGGTTATATAAATCTGCTCCTCTCTGCAGTATTTCGGCTCAGAGGAGACAGAATCGCATTCATGAACAAGGCACGGGCAACGTTGATGAAGGGCTGACTGTGTACAGAAAAGTCCGCTAGCGCCCGCTGGAGAAGTCCGTAGAGATTCGTTCCGCCGTGGCGACAATTTCCTTCCGCACGGATTCGAGGTAGGCATCGCGGTCGGGCTTGGCGGCCACGGACTGTGCCTGCAGCGAAACGTTAACGGCGGCCACCACCTTCGTGCCGTGGTAAACAGGCGCGGCCACGGACATCAGCCCCAGTTCGAGCTCCTGGTCCAGAAGGCACCAGCCCTGGGCCCGGACTTTATCGAGGACGGCCAAAAGGTCCTTCACTGTGCCGACCGCACGCGGAGTGAGGGGCTTGATCTCCGCCACGGCCAGGTATTCCTTCAGTTGCTCCGGCGGGAGGCCGGCGAGCAGCACCCTGCCCATCGACGTCGCATACGCGGGGAACCTGGTGCCCACCGTGATGCCGATCGTCATGATCCGGCGCGTGGTAACCCTGGCGATATAGGCGATATCGGTCCCGTCCAGCACCGCCGCCGACGTCGACTCCCCCAGCTTCAGCGACAGCTCCTCCAGGTGCGGCTGCGCCAGCTGCGGCAGGGAGAGACCGGAGAGGTAGGCGTAGCCGAGCTGCAGCACCTGGGCCGTGAGCGCGAAGGTCTTGCCGTCGGTCCGCACGTAGCCGAGCTCCACCAGCGTGTGCAGGAAGCGCCGGGCCGTGGCGCGCGTGAGATCCGTGCGGGCGGCGACCTCGGTGAGCGTCATGTCCGCATGCTCGGTGTCGAAGGCGCGGATGACCGCGAGCCCGCGCGCGAGCGACTGCACATACTGGTCACTGGCCGCCGGCGTCGCGCCGTCCTTCGACGGGCGACCCGCCCGGGGCGTGGTCCCTGCTGCTGCGTCGGTCATGGTTACCAATCCTAATCGGCGCGAACGGACACTTCCGGCCCCGCCTCACACGCGCGAACTGGCAGCTAATTCCGTCAAAATCCGAGTTTGCGGTCATTTGCTGCCAGTTCGCGCTAGTCAGTGCTCGACGGCGGGGGCTGCGGTGAGGGGGACGGGGACCAGGGCCTGGAGCTCCTCGAGGCTGCAGCCGAAGGTTTCGCGGACGCGGACGCCGTCGGGGCCGGTGAGGAAGACTGCCTTGTCGGTGTAGACGCGGGTCACGCAGCCCACCCCGGTGAGCGGGTAGGTGCAGGCTTCCACGATCTTGGACGCGCCTTCCCGGGTCAGGAGGGTCATCATCACAAACACGTCCTTGGCTCCGGTGGCGAGGTCCATCGCGCCGCCCACGGCCGGGATCGCGTCCGGCGCGCCGGTGTGCCAGTTGGCGAGGTCGCCGGTCGCGGAGACCTGGAACGCCCCGAGGACGCAGATGTCCAGGTGCCCGCCGCGCATGATCGCGAACGAGTCGGCGTGGTGGAAGTAGGACGCACCCGGGAGTTCGATGACGGGGATTTTGCCGGCGTTGATGAGGTCCCCGTCGATCTGGTCCCCGGTGGCCACCGGACCCATGCCCAGCATGCCGTTTTCGGTGTGGAGCGTGATGTTCTGCTCCGGCACCAGGTAGTTCGAGACCAGGGTGGGCTGGCCGATGCCCAGGTTCACGAAGGACCCCGGTTTGATGTCCCGGGCCACCATGCGGGCGAGGTCGTCGCGTCCCAGCGGCGTTTCGGACGTCTGGATGGACGTTTCTACAAGGCTCATCTCAGGCCACCTGTTCTGCGGTGCCGGCGGCCGAGGCCACCTTCACGATGCTGTTGACGTAAATGCCGGGGGTCACGATGTTCTCCGGGTCCAGTGAACCGGTGGGCACGATCTCGGACACCTGCACGATCGTGTGCCTGGCCGCGGCGGCCATGATCGGGCCGAAGTTCCGGGCCGTCTTGCGGTAGACCAGGTTCCCGACGCCGTCGGCCTTCAGCGCCTTTATCAGCGCGACGTCGGCGTGAATGGGTGTCTCGAACACCTGGCCGCGGCCGTCGATGATCCGGGTTTCCTTGCCCTCGGCCAGCATGGTGCCGTACCCGGTGGGCGTGAAGAAGCCGCCGATGCCGGCCCCGGCGGCGCGGATGCGTTCGGCCAGGTTGCCCTGCGGGACCAGTTCCAGCTCGATCTCGCCGGCCTTGTACTTGGCGTCGAAGTGCCAGGAGTCGGACTGCCGCGGGAAGGAACAGATCATCTTGCGGACCCGGCCTTCCTTGATGAGCAGCGCCAGGCCCTGGTCGCCCTGGCCGGCGTTGTTGTTCACGACTGTCAGGTCCGTGGCGCCGCTGTCCAGCAGCGCGTCGATCAGTTCGAACGGCTGGCCGGCGTTGCCGAAGCCGCCGATCATCACGGTGGAGCCGTCCTTGACGGCCGCGACGGCCGCCCCGACGGTGTCAACGAAATTCAGCATCGCCTACGCCTTTCCATTAGAAGAAGTTACGTTTTCGAGGACGACGGCGAGGCCCTGGCCGACGCCGATGCAGATCGCGGCGACGCCCCACCGCTGTCCGGAGGCCTGCAGGCTCCGCGCGAGGGTGCCCAGGATGCGGGTACCGGAGGCGCCCAGCGGGTGGCCCATCGCGATGGCACCGCCGTGCCGGTTCACGATTCCCGGGTCGATCCCCCAGGCGTTGATGCACGCCAGGGACTGCGCGGCGAACGCTTCGTTAAGTTCGACGGCGCCCACCTGGTCCCAGCCGATGCCCGCCTTCGCGAGGGCCTTGTTCGCCGCCTCCACGGGGGCGAAACCGAAGAACTGGGGGTCGTTGCCGTGCGCTCCGCGCCCGGCGATGCGGGCCAGCGGCTCCAGTCCCAGGATCGACGACGCGTTCTCGGACCCGATCCAGGCCGCGGACGCGCCGTCGGACAGCGGGGAGGCGTTCCCGGCGGTCACGGTGCCGCCCACCTCGGCGCCTTCCGGCTCGGAGCGGAAGACGGTCTTCAGCGCCGCGAGCTTCTCCGCAGACGAACCAGGGCGGATGCCCTCATCGCGGACCAGGTCGGTGCCCGGAACCGGAGCCACCAGGTTGTCGTAGAACCCCTCGTCCCAGGCAGCGGCGGACAGGTTGTGCGAGGCAGCCGCGAACTCGTCCTGCTGCTGCCGGGTCACCCCGTACTTCTCGCGCAGCCGCTCGGTGGCCTCGCCCAGGGAGATGGTCCACTCCTTGGGCATCGCCTTGTTCACCAGGCGCCAGCCCAGCGTGGTCGACGCCAGGGTCATGTCCCCGGCCGGGTAGGGCTTGTCCGTCTTCGGCAGCACCCACGGCGCCCGCGACATCGACTCGGCACCACCCACCAGCACCACGTCCGCGTCGCCGGCGTTGATCTGCCGCGACGCAATAATCGCCGCATCCAGCGACGAACCGCACAAACGGTTCACCGTGGTGCCCGGGATCGAGACCGGCAGCCCGGCCAGCAGCGTGCCCATCCGGGCGATGTTGCGGTTCTCCTCGCCCGCGCCATTGGCGTTGCCGAACACCACCTCATCGATCCGCTCCGGATCCAAGCCCGGAGCACGCTTCACCGATTCCTTAATCACATGCGCGGCAAGATCATCGGGCCGGACCCCGGCGAGGCCGGAGCCGAACTTTCCGAACGGCGTGCGTACGGCGTCGTATACAAATGCCTGGTTCATGAATTCCTCGAATTCTCTGGGCCCGACTGGGTAGCACTTCAGGGCGTTATGAGGGCTCAGAACGCTATCTGCTGCTACCTAGTTGGGTGTGGTGGGGGTGTTGTCGGACCCGGTGCTGTCCATGTCATGGAAGACCTGCTGGGCCGTCTTGAAGGCGGTGTTGGCGGAGGGGACCCCGCAGTAGATGGCGGTCTGCAGCAGGATCTCTTTGATCTCGTCCCTGCTGAGTCCGTTGGTGATGGCCGCGCGGATGTGCATGGCCAGTTCTTCCCAGTGCCCGTGCGCCACCATGGCGGTGATGGTGACGGCGGAACGCATCTGGCGCGGCAGGCCCGGACGGGTCCAGATGCCGCCCCACGCGATGCGGGTGATCATGTCCTGGAAGTCCTCGGTGAAGGCGTCCTTCTTGGCGTTGGCCCGGTCGACGTGCGCGTCGCCGAGCACTTCGCGCCGGACCACCATGCCGCCGTCGTAAATGTCCTGGCTGGTGGCATCCGGCTGGACCACCCCGTTGCGCTGGTCGCGGCTCATTTCGCTCCTCCGCGGGTTTCGGTCCAGGAAATGAGGCTCCGCATCAGCTCGGCCACGTGGGCGGGTGCCTCGGCGGGCGCCAGGTGTGCCACGCCCTCGAGCGTGGCTGCTGAGGCGGTGCCGCCGCCGGCGGTGATGCCGGCGGCAACCTCTTCGGCGAACGACGGCGGGGCCACCCCGTCCAGCGCACCCGCCACCACCTGCGTCGGGACGGTGATGCTGCCGAGCTGGTCGCGCACGTCGAAGGCGGCCAGGGCCTCGCAGCAGAAGGCGTAGCTGAAGCGGTCGGCGTCCCGCAGGGAGTGCAGGAGCCGGCTGCTGAATTCCGGTTCGCGGTCCATGAACCCGGGCGCGAACCAACGTTCGGCTGAGCCCTGGATCATCACCGGCGTCCCTTGGGTGCGCACGGTCTCGGCGCGTTCCAGCCAGCCCTCGGGGGTGCCGAGCTTGGCGCCGGAGCACTGCACGGAGAGGCTCTTGAGCCGGTCGCCGTGCTTGATGCCCAGCTGCAGGCCGGTGGCCCCGCCCAGGGACACTCCGGCGTAGTGGAACTTCTCGCCGGGGGCGATCGAGTCGACGAGTTCGACGACGGCGTCCGCCAGGTCCGCGACGCTGAACGTTGCGGCGGCGGCGGCTGAGACACCGTGTCCGGGCAGGTCCCAGGCGACGACGTCGAGATCATTGCCCAGGAGCGAGCCGACCTGGCCCCACAGCACCGAGGAGGTGCCGAGCGACGGCCCGACGATCAGGAGCGGTTTGTCCCCCAGCGCGCGCTGGGGGGAAAGCAGCACTGCCTTCACTGCTGGTTTAGCCACGGGAATCTCCGTTTCCGTCTGGTTCGGTTGAAGTAAGCGCAAAGTCCGGGAAAGCCGCCAGGATCCGCCGCGAGATCTCGGCTGCCTGCCCGAGGTAGCTGGCGGGGTTGAGCAGCTCCTCCAGCTCGGCGTCGGAGAGCCTGTCCACGGGGACGGCCTCGCGCAGCAACCGGCGGTAGGTGGCGGCCTGTTCGGCCGGCGGCTCCTGCAGGGTCTTGTCGACGACGGCCTGCAGCTGCTGCTTGCCGTCCAGGCCGGCTCCGGGGGTGCCATTTCCGCCAGCGGGAAGAAGCGGTGCCACCGCGGCGGAGACGCCCTCGCTGAGCAGCAGCGGGCCGGACAGGTCCAGGTTCCGCCGCATGCCGTCGGGGAAGACCTGCAGCCCCTCCGCGAGTTCCCGCATGTGGCCGGCGGCACCGAGGGCCAGTGCGAGCAGCTGGCGCAGGGCCGGCCATTCGGTGTGCCACGCACCGTCGGGGCGTTCGTCGTTGAAGGTGGCCGCGGCAAGGTGCAGCTGCGCAGCCAGGCCGGGCGCCTGCAGGGCGGCGCTGCGGACCAGCACAGACAGCACGGGGTTCTGCTTCTGTGGCATGGCCGAGGAAACACCGCGGCCAGGCGCGCGGGGCTCTGCCACTTCCGCCACCTCAGGACGGCTCAGGAACAGGATATCCGCGGCGATCTTGCCGAGCGCGTCCACCACCGCGGCCACGGCGTCGCCCAGCGACGTCACTGCCGGCCGGCTGGTGTGCCAAGGTGCCGGCGCGGCGGTGAGCCCCAGCTGGCCGGCCAGTGCGTCCGACAGTGCGAAGGGGTCCGTGGTGGAACCTGACGTGAGTACCGTGCCGGCGGCCAGGGTGCCCGCCGCGCCGCCGAACTGCACCGGCAGCTCCAGTGCCTCGAGCCGGCGCGCTCCGGCCGCCAGCCCGTGGAACCACTGCGCCGCCCGAAGCCCGAACGTGAACGGCAGGGAATGCTGGGTCAGGCTCCTGCCGACGCACAGCGTGTCCGCATGCTGTTCCGCCAGGCGGGCGAGCGCCGCCGTCGTGCCTTTCACGTCGGCGAGCAGCGCCTCGACCGTGTTGCGGGCCACCACCATCAGGGCCGTGTCCAGCACGTCCTGGCTGGTCAGCGAGGTGTGCACTGCCTTCGCGGCACCGACACCGGCGCCGGCGGTGTCCAGCGCCTTGACCTGGGCCCGGAGGTCGGCCAGCAGCGGGATCACCGGATTTCCGCCGCCCTGGGCGCGCCTGGCAATATCGGCAAGATCGTACCGGGAGGCGTCGGCAGCATGGGCCACCACGGCAGCGGAACCGGCGGGAGCGAGGTCATGCTGCTCCAGCACCGCGGCCCAGCCGGCCTCGACGGCGAGAATTGCCGCGAGGACGGCCCGGTCGCCGGTCAGTGCCGCCACGAGGGGCGACGCCGACACAGGGCTCAGCAGACCAACGTCGCCGTAGAGCGCCGCATCGCCGTGAAGCCCGCCGGCGCCCGCTGCCTGGAAGCCGGTCACTTTGCGGCGCCCCCGGTTCCGGTTCCCTCGAAGTCGAGGAAGACGGTTTCGCCCTCGCCCTGCAGGCGGATGTCCCAGGTGAGCCCGCCGTCGGCGTCACGGCGTGCGATCAGCGTCTTGCGGCGCTCGGGGTCCAGGGACGACAGCAGGGGATCCTTGGCCAGTGCCTCCTCGTTCTCCGGCAGGTAAACGCGGGTGAAGAGGCGGTTCATCAGGCCGCGGGCAAAGACCGCGACGGAGATGAAGGGTGCAGCGCCGGGTTCGGTGGGGCCCGGGTTGACCGTGGTGAAGGTGTAGACACCGCTGTTGCCGACGGCGCTGCGGCCGAAGCCCGTGAAGGTGTAGCCGTCGCGGACCAGGGAGCCGGTCCGGTGCACGATGTTGCCCTCGGAGTCCGGCTGCCAGATCTCGAGGATGGCGTCCGGAATCGGGTGCCCGGCGCCGTCATAGACGGTGCCCTGCAGGCGGATGGACCCCGGGGATCCGGGCGCCAGCAGCTCGCGGTCCTTGTCGTAGGGCAGGGCGTAGCCGTAGAACGGGCCCACTGTCTGGCCCGGGGTGGGAACAAGCTTGGTGGAGTTACTCATGGTCATCGCCTTCCGCGCCCAGCGCCTCGTTCTCGGTCCAGGTCCGCTTGGAACCCGTCAGGACGATGTCCCAGTTGTAGCCCAGCGCCCATTCGGGCTCGGTCAGGTCGTGGTCATAGGTGGCCACGAGACGGTCGCGGGCGTCCTGGTCCACGATCGACTGGTAGATCGGGTCCAGCGGGAAGAGCTGGTCGCCGGGGAAGTACATCTGGGTGACGATCCGCTGCGTGAACTCTTGCCCGAACAGCGAGAAGTGGATGTGCGCGGGACGCCAGGCGTTGAGGTGGTTCTTCCACGGGTAGGCGCCCGGCTTGATGGTGGTGAAGCGGTAGGAGCCGTCCGGGCCGGTGATGCAGCGGCCCACGCCGGTGAAGTTGGGGTCCAGCGGCGCGGGGTGCTGGTCGCGCTTGTGGATGTAGCGGCCGGAGGAGTTGGCCTGCCAGATCTCCACCAGCTGGCCGGCAACCGGCCGGCCGTCGCCGTCGAGCACACGGCCGGCCACGATGATGCGCTCACCCTGCGGTTCGCCGTTGTGCTGGATGGTCAGGTCCGATTCCAGGGCGTGGACGTCCTGGTGGCCGAACGCCGGGGAGTACAGCTCGATGGTCTCCGGGTCCGCATGGTGCAGGCTCTTGGTGGGGTGGCGCAGGAGGCTGCTGCGGTACGGCGCGAAGTCCAGGCGCGGCTGGATTTCCGGCGCAGCACCGTCCTTCAGAGCCCGGGCGTAGGCGTCTCCGAGGGCCTTGATCTCCGCGCTGAGATCCTGCTGGGTTTCCACGCGGGGCTTCTCTGCCGGGGCGGCCATCGGGGCGGCTGGGGTTGCGGGTACTGCGTCCGACAGGTCCTCGGTCAGCGCGTCGGCGTTGTAGGTTGCGAGATTCACGTCTTCAGGCACAGCAGCCTCCTTTCAATCTGTGGTTGGGCAATCTGTGGTTGGGCAATCAGTGGTTGGTTTGGGTCAGGTCGTGCAGGTGGTCGTACTGGACGGCGTGGCGCACCGGTGCGTTGGGCGCCCCGTAGCCGTCGTAGTTGCCGCGGCGTTCCACCATTTCGAAGAACACGCTGCCCACCGTGGCGGTGTAGAAGTGCAGGAACTCGCCGTCGGCGTCGCGGTCGTACAGCAGGTTGAGGTCCCGGAGCGTGTCCAGGAAACCGGGGTCGAGGTCGAAGCGGGCGTCCAGATCCTCGTAGTAGTTCTCCGGGATCTGCAGGAAGGCCAGCCCCCGGTCGCGCGCGGCGCGGGCGGTGGCCACCAGGTCATCCACCGCGAAGGCGATGTGCTCCTGGTAGGTCCTCCGTGGGGCCGTCCCCGGGTCCGCGCCGTCCTGCTGGATGACCGGGGCCAGGTTCAGGACGAGGCGCACGTCCCGGTCCGAGGTCTGCATGACCTGGGACCGGACCAGGCCGCTGGGGCTGGCCACCTCGGCGTACGGCTGCGGCTCCAGCGCAAGTGCGCTCGTGTAGAAGAGGACAGCCTCGTCGAAGTGCTGCCACGGCTGGGCCAGGTTCACGTGGTCGATCACCGCCGTCCGGGCGCCGGAAGGTACCTCGAGCCCCTCACCGAACTCACGCGTCCAGGCGGCGGTACCGTCCGGGCTGCCCTGGCACAGGAAGATCTCCGTGGAGTCGGGGGCGGCGAAGCCCTGGAACACTTCCTCGTTGGCCTGGCTCTTCCGGGGAACCACCGGGGCCTTGAGCTGCTGGGCGCGGGCCGAGGCAATCACCGGGGAGTCGACGTCGAACCCCAGGGCGGCGATGGCCGGTTCGGCGGCTTCGGGGGCCTGTTCGTTGATGATCACCCGGGCGTGGCCCATGGTCCAGAGCTGGACGTCCTTGGTGCGGTGGCGGCCGTTGAACTCGAAGCCGAGCTGGCCGAGGACGGTTTCCAGCACTCCGGTGTCCGCGGCCTTGACCTCGGCGAAGTTGAAGCCGGCGGGCTCTGCCACCTGCGGCAGCGTGGCCAGTTCCATGGGATAACGACGGCGGGCACGGGCCGGAGGACCACCAGCAACAGTGCCCGTGGCACCACCGCTGACGGCCGGCGCGTTCGTGTCCAGCCACTTGGCGCTCTGCTCCTCCAGCCAGATCAGCGAGCGCATCGCGTCGACGGCGGTGCGTTCGACGTCGGACTGGCGGAAGACGTCGTTGAAGACCTCCAGCGAGACCGGCCCGGTGTAGCCGGCGCGGACCACGTGGCCCATGAACTTGGCGAGCTCGAACTGGCCCTCGCCCGGGAAGACGCGGTAGTGCCGGCTCCAGGAGAGCACGTCCATGGAGAGCTTGGGGGCGTCGGCCACCTGCACGAAGAAGATCTTGTCCGCGCTGATGGCCTCGATGGGCGCAGTGTCCCAGTCCCGGGACAGGATGTGGAAGGAGTCCAGGCAGGTGCCGAGGTTGGGATGGTCCACCATCTCCACGAGGCGGTGGGCGTGCTCGTAGTCGTTGACGTACTTGCCCCACGCGAGGGCCTCGTAGGCGACCTTGACGCCGTGCTCGCCCGCGAGGTCAGCCAGGGCGGCGAGCTGCGCGGCGCGGAGCTCGTCGTCGTCGATCGTGGCGGTGGCAACGTTGGTGCAGACCAGGATGGTGTCCATGCCCAGCCGGGACATGAGCCGGAACTTGGCCTCGGCCCGGCGGAGGTTTGCTGCCAGCAGGTCCTCGGTCACGCTGTCGAAGTCCCGGAACGGCTGGTAGAGGTCCAGCGTGAGGCCCAGGTCCGCGGCCATCTTGCGAACGTCCTCGGGGCTCAGCGACGAGGTGACCAGGTCCTGTTCGAAAATTTCGATGCCGTCGAAGCCCGCTATGGCGCAGGCCTGCATCTTTTCCTTCAGCGTGCCGGAGAGGCAAACGGTGGCGATTCCGGTGCGCATCAGACGGCCACCCCTTCCGCGGCGATGAGCTCCAGGAAGTGCGAGCGCATCCGTTCGGCGTCTGGTTCGAGCCCGGTGAAGATCCGGAAAGCGTCGGCGGCCTGGCCCACGGCCATGCGCCCGCCGTCCAGCACCTGGCAGCCCTTGGCCCGCGATTCGCGGACGAGCTCGGTTTCGATGGGGCGGTAGACGATGTCCGCCACCCAGTGCCGGGGCTCCACGAGGGCCATGTCCAGCGGGGTGCCGGGGTGGGCGGCCATCCCCACGGGGGTGCAGTGCACCAGCCCGTCAGCGGCGGGCATCAGCTGCGGCAGCTCCGCCGTCGTGCGTGCGGTGACGGTGCGGTCCGGGAAGAAGCCGGCCAGTTCGGCGGCGCGTTCGGCGCAGCGCGCCGGATCCATGTCCACGAGTTCCAGCGTCTGCACGCCGGCCGTGAGCAGGGCGTAGGCGACGGCGGATCCGGCGCCGCCCGCTCCCAGCTGCACCACGCGGTCCAGCTGGGCGTCCGGAAGTCCGGAGGCGAGGGCGGCGGCAAAGCCGGAGAAGTCTGTGTTGTGGCCGATGAACCGGCCGTCCTGGATCACCACGGTATTGACGGCGCCCAGGCGTTCGGCATCCGGGGCGATCTCGTCGAGGTGCTGGAGGACCAGCTGCTTGCACGGGTGCGTGATGTTCAGCCCGTTGAAGCCCATCCGGTAGGCGCTTTGCAGCAGGTCGCCGACGGCGGTGGCCGGCAGGTCGAGCTCGTGCAGGTCGATGGGCCGGTACAGGTAGCGGACGCCCTGGACGTCGCCTTCGCGCTCGTGCATGGGGGGCGAGAGCGACGGCATCACGCCGTCCCCGACAAGTCCTATGAGGTAGGACTCGGTTCGATTGCTCATGCGTGCGGCTCCTTTGACAACGGCACTCGACCGGCTTGGGCGCCTGCTGCGCCCCACGCTGGCCGGGTGATACGGATAACAGTACAGGAAAAGTTCATATGATGCACTTTTGTTCTAGATACGAACAAGGTGGCTTTGGGCAGCACTGCCGGCGCGACTCTAGCGCTGGGGCAGCCGGGCGGAAAGCTCGACGGCGGCCGCCTGCAGGAGCGGAACCAGCGCCACCATCGCCTCCATGCTGAGCCGGAACACCGGAGCAGCGGTGGCCAGGGACGCAAAAGCGACGCCCTGGGAGTTGAAGACGGGCACGGCTATGGCGCGCATGCCCAGCTCGTTTTCCTCATCCATGACCGCGTATCCCTGCCGCCGGACCTTCTCGATCTCGGCGCGGAAGGCGTCCCGGTCGGTGATGGACAGGGTGGTCAGCGGCTCCAGCGGAAGCTCCTCAAGCAGCCGTTCGCGGTCCTCATCCTCCGCGAACGCGACGAGCGCCTTGCCGACGGAGGTGGTGTGGAGCGCGCCGAGAAACCCGGGGTCACTGGTCACGCGGAAGGTCTGCGGGCCGTCCACCTTGTTCACCGTGAGGTGGTGGATGCCGTCGCGGACGGAGAGGATGGTGGCTTCCCCCGTCTGCTCTGTGACGCGGCGCAGGATGGGCAGCGCCGTGCCGGCGAAGCCGTGGTGGTTGGAGACCCGCTGGCCCAGCTGGAAGATGCGCAGGCCGAGGTGGTACCGGCGGCCGTCCGGCTCGTAGTCCACGAACCCATCGCGGGTGAGCGAGCCGAGGAGCCGGTAGGTGGTGCTGAAGGGAAGGTCCGCGCGCCGGGAAATCTCTGCCGCGCTGGCTCCGCGGGGCTCATCCCCCAGCAGCACCAGCAGGCCCAGGGCCTTGCCCACCATGTCGGTGCGGGGCTCCCCCTTGGCGGGTGCTGCTGCTTCAACGGGGGTATCTGCGGAGGCGTCTTCGCCTGTGGCTTCCTTCACACTCATAAGTCGATGTTGCCACAATGTGAGAGCTATTTCTAGATCGTGAGCAGGTTTCTTGACAGGTGACTGTCCTCACAGCCATCATTGCTGTATCGCACAAGTAGCTCTCACCATGTGGCTACTAAGTCCGGGTCTTCCAAGGACCTCCACCGCCCCCTCCCAACAAGGACGGCGGCCGCGACCTGATTTATCCCGCGACAACGTCGTCCCCCTGAAGGAACACCATGAGCCAGACCATTCCGTCCGCCGCGCCGGGCACTGTTGCCCCGGCCGGGACACCGAAGAAGGCAGCCCTTGCCAGCTTCCTCGGCAGCGCCGTCGAGTACTACGACTTCTTTATCTTCGGCTCGGCAGCCGCACTGATCTTCCCGCACGTGTTTTTCCCGAGCGCCGACGCCAACGCCGCCATCATGTCCTTTGCGACGTTTGGTTTTGCCTACATCGCGCGGCCCATCGGCGCCGTTGTCCTGGGACACTTTGGTGACCGGGTGGGCCGGCGCAAGGTCCTCATGTTCACCCTGGTCCTCATGGGCGCCTCCACCTTCCTGATCGGCTGCCTGCCGGACTTCAACACCGTCGGCTGGTGGGCTCCGGCCCTGCTGGTGCTGGCCCGCCTCTGCCAGGGCCTCTCCGCGGCCGGTGAACAGGCCGGCGCATCCTCCATGACGCTGGAGCACGCTCCGGACAACCAGCGTTCCTTCTTCACGTCGTGGACCCTGACCGGCACGCAGGGCGGCCAGATCCTGGCGGCCCTCGTCTTCATTCCGGTGCTCGCGCTGCCCGACGAGCTCAAGTACGGCATCGGCTGGCGGATCCCCTTCTGGCTCAGCGCCGTGGTTGTCATTGTTGCCTTCTTCATCCGCCGCAGCCTGCACGAGCCGCCGGCCTTCGAAGCCGCCCAGAAGTCAGCCCAGATCGCCAAGCTGCCCGTGGCCGACCTGCTCAAGGCCCACTGGCGCGACGTCCTCCGGGTCATCTGCTGTGCCTTCATCGCCGCCGTCTCCACGGTGTTCGGCACCCTCGCCATCAGCTACGCCAAGACCGTTGCCGGCGTGGACGGCACCACCACGCTCTGGCTCGTGGTGGGCGCCAACCTCGTTGCACTGGGCACCCAGCCGCTGTTCGGCAAGCTGGCGGACCGGATCGGCCGGAAGCCCGTGTTCATCTACGGCGCCCTGTCCAGCGCGGCGCTGGCCCCGCTGTTCCTGCTGAGCCTTGAGTCCGGCAACGTGCCGCTGATGTTCGTGGCCGCCATCGTCTTCTTCTCCTGTGGCTACGCAGCCTCGAACGCGGTCTGGCCGTCCTTCTATGCCGAGATGTTCAGCACCAAGGTCCGCTTCTCCGGCCTGGCCATCGGCACCCAGCTCGGCTTCCTCATGGCCGGCTTCGCCCCTGCCATCGTCGCGGCCATGGGCGGCATCAAGCCCGGCGGCTGGGTGCAGATCAGCATCTTCACCGCGGTCATCTGCGTCATCGCCGCCGTCTCCGCCTTTACGGCAAAGGAGACCTTCAAGGTTCCCACCAAGGAGCTCGGGCTCAAGTAGCCCGCAGTCCGCCTGCCCCAGGCGCGACCCGCCGTCGTGACCCCGTTTGCTCCCCAAACCGGGTCACGACCGGCGGGTCGCCGCGTTTTGGGCCGATTTTGGGCTTAAAGAAGGTCACGACGGCGGGCCATTGTCGGGCTTTAACTGGCCCTCAGGTGGCGAGCACCTCGGCGAGGTCGAACTTCACCGGTTCCTCGAGCTGTTCATAGGTGCAGGACTCCGGGTCCCGGTCCGGCCGCCAGCGGACGAACTGCGCCGTGTGGCGGAACCGCTCACCTTCCATGTGGTCGTATTTCACTTCCAGCACCCGCTCCGGCCGGAGCGGCGTGAAGGACAGGTCCTTGCCCGCACTCCACCGGCTTCCCTCCGCGTTGCGGGGTGTCCGGGTGCCGTCCTCCTGCTTGGCCCAGGCCCACGGGTGCTCGTCGAAGCTGGTGACCAGGGGCTGGAGCTCCTCGAAAAGCTCCTTGCGCCGCTTCATCGGAAAGGCGCCCACCACACCTACGCTGGCGAGTTCGCCGTCGGGCCTGTACAGACCCAGCAGCAGCGAGCCGATCGCGTCCGGGCCGCTCTTGTGCACGCGGTAGCCGGCCAGGACGCAGTCCGCGGTCCGTTCGTGCTTGATCTTAAACATCACACGCTTGTCCGGCTGGTATGGCCCGTCCAGCGGCTTGGCAATGATTCCGTCCAGGCCGGCGCCCTCGAACTGGTGGAACCATTTTCCGGCCAGCTCCGGATCCTGTGTTGCGGCGGTCAGGTGAACCGGGGCGCCGGCTGAGGCAAACGCCTCTTCCAAGGCCGCGCGCCGTTCGGCGAACGGACGGCCGCTGAAGTCCTCGTCGCCGAGGGCGAGCAGGTCGAAGGCCACGAACTTCGCCGGCGTCTGTTCCGAGAGCATCTTGACCCTGCTGGCAGCGGGATGGATCCGCTGCTGCAGGGCATCGAAGTCCAGCCGGTCGCCGGAGGAGCCCACCAGGATGATCTCGCCGTCGAGCACGCATTTGGGCGGCAGGTTGGCCTTCAGCGCCTCCACGAGTTCGGGGAAGTAGCGCGTCATCGGCTTCTCGTTGCGGCTGCCGATCTCCACGTCGTCGCCGTCCCGGAAGACGATGGAGCGGAATCCGTCCCACTTGGGCTCGTAACTCAGGCGGCCTTCAGGGATGGCGCCGACCGATTTGGCCAGCATGGGGGCGACAGGGGGCATGACCGGCAGCTGCATAGGCCCCATTCTTGCCCGGGACCTTGCCGGACGCTACCCCCGGGACCGGACCACTCCCGCCGCGCCCACCTCGACTAGCCCCCACCCTCGACAGGGCTCCCGCCCGCCGGTAGACATTAACGATGGCAGCTATCGGTTTCCACGCATCGCACGAACAGATCAGCCCCGGCCAGCTCCTGAAGGACGTCCGGCTCGCCGAGGAGGCGGGCTTCGACGCCGCCATGTGCTCGGACCACATCGAACCGTGGTCGGCGCGGCAGGGGCACTCGGGCTTCGCGTGGTCCTGGCTCGGCGCTGCCCTGGCCAGCACCAGCCTGCGCTTCGGCGTGGTCACCGCGCCGGGACAGCGGTACCACCCGGCCATCATCGCCCACGCCTCGGCCACGCTGGCATCCATGTTCCCCGGCCGGTTCTGGATGGCCCCGGGCAGCGGCGAGAACATGAACGAGCACGTCACCGGCGACCCCTGGCCGCTCAAGGAGACCCGCCAGCAACGGCTGGAGGAGTGCGTGGACGTCATCCGCCGGCTGCACGCCGGCGAGGAAGTCACCCACCACGGCCTGGTCACCGTGGAGCAGGCGCGGATCTGGGATGTGCCCTCGCCGCCGCCGCCCCTGATCGCACCAGCCATCAGCGTGGAAACAGCTCGGCGGGCCGCCGGCTGGGCTGACGGCCTGGTAACGGTGAACCAGCCGGCCGAGAAACTCACCGAAATGCTGGCGGCGTATCGGTCCGAAGGCGGCAAGGGGAAGGCCGTACTGCAGATCCACCTGTCCTGGGCGCCCCGGGAGGAAGACGCCGTCGCCATTGCCCTGGACCAGTGGAGTTCGAATGTCTTCGCCCCGCCCATCCCCTGGGACTTGCCGACGGCGGCGCACTTCGACGGCGTCAGCGCCGACGTCGGGGAAGGGCAGGTCCGGAAATCGGTGAACGTCTCCGCCAGCCTGGACCGCCACGTGCAGTGGCTGGGCGAGTACCTGGACCTCGGCTTCGACGAGCTGTACCTGCACTTCGTGGGGCAGGACCAGGCACCGTTTATCGACGCCTTCGCGGACAGTGTCCTGCCGCAGCTGCGGAAGGTGCCGGTGGCATGAACATTGCGGAGACATCGGACCTGTGGTGGAAAACCGCCGTCGTCTACTGCCTGGACGTGGAGACCTTCTTTGACCACGACGGCGACGGCACCGGCGATTTCAACGGCCTGACCCAGCGCGTGGACTACCTGGCGGCGCTGGGTGTGAACTGTATCTGGCTTATGCCCTTCTATCCGTCCCCGGACCGCGACGACGGGTACGACGTGACGGACTTCTTCGACGTCGACCGCCGGTTGGGCACGCTGGGCGACTTTGTGGAGTTCATCCGCACCGCGAAGGACCGTGGCATCCGGGTGATCGCGGACTTCGTGGTCAACCACACCTCCAACCAGCACCCCTGGTTCGTCGAGGCCCGCAAATCCGTGGACAACCCGTACCGGGACTACTACGTCTGGCGGAGCGACCCGCCGCCGGACACGTCCTCGGAAGTGGTGTTCCCGGGCGAGCAGACCTCCATCTGGACCCAGGACGACGCCACCGGCGAGTGGTACCTGCACATGTTCATGGAGCACCAGCCGGACCTCAACGTCACCAACCCCAAAGTCCGTAATGAGATCGCCAAGGCCATGGGCCTCTGGCTGGAGCTCGGGCTGGACGGATTCCGGCTGGATGCGGTGCCGTTTTTCCTGGAGACCCGCGGCGCGCCCAAGGACGAGGCGGCCACCATCGACCCGCACGATTACCTCAGCGCCCTGCGCAGCTTCGTCAACCGGCGCAACGGTGGTGCGGTGCTGCTGGGCGAGGTGAACCTGCCGTACAAGGACCAGCTGGAGTATTTCGGCGGCGCCGAAGGCAACGAGCTGAACATGCAGTTCGACTTCATGTCCATGCAGCACATCTACCTGTCGCTCGCCAGGCAGGATGCCCGTCCGCTGGCCGAGACGCTGAAAACGCGTCCGCGGCTGCATCCCGACAACCACTGGGCAATGTTCGTGCGCAACCATGACGAACTCACGCTGGACAAGCTCAGCGACGGGGAGCGGGAAGAGGTCTTCGCCGCCTTCGGACCGGACAAGAACATGCAGCTCTACGGCCGGGGACTGCGGCGCCGGCTGCCGCCGATGCTGGACGGCGACCCCGACCGGATCCGGATGGCCTACTCGCTGATGTTTTCCCTGCCCGGCACACCGGTCCTCTTCTACGGCGAGGAGATCGGCATGGGCGAGGACCTGCGGCAGAAGGGCCGCGCCGCCGTCCGCACGCCCATGCAGTGGAACGACGAAAAGAACGGCGGCTTCTCCAGCGCGAAGGTGTCCGAGCTGGTGGTCCCGCTGGTCCGCGGGGAGTACGGCCCGGAAAAGGTCAACGCGGCCAGCGCCAAACGGGACCCGGAGTCGCTGTGGAACTTCATGGTCGCGCTCATTCAGCGGTACCGGGAATCACCGGAGCTCGGCTGGGGCGAGTTCGCCGTCCTGGAGCAGCCGGAGCCGGCCGTTTTTGCGCACCGCTGCAGCTCAGCGGAGGCCACCGTGGTATTGCTGCACAACTTCGGCGAGGCTCCGGTCAAGGTCGCCGCGAACGTCGGATCCGGGGACAGTCCGCCGCGGGCTTTCAGGGACGCCATCCTGCTGGATCTGTTCGACGGCGGGAACGTTCCGTTGGAGGCCGACGGCGGGTTCACCGTTGAGCTGGGACGGTACGGCTACCGCTGGTTCCGCGTCCACCGGCCCGGCGACCGCCTGGCGCCCTAAGCTGCGCTACACGTTCCGGCGGTAGACCTTCACTTCCCACGGGCGCAGGTCGAAGGTTTGCACCTCGCCGGCGTCCGGCGGATAGTTGCCCAGCACCAGCTGAGAGCCCGCGTCAAACCCGGTGCCGTCGTCGATCCCAGCTGTCCGGTTGGTCCCCGAAAAGTTGCCAAGGACCAGCAGCTCCGCGTCCGGAAGCGAGCGCTTGAACGCGTAGACGTGTTCGTCGCCGGGCAGCAGCATGCTGAAATCCCCGTACGCGACCACGGGATCCGAGTGCCGGAAGGCAATCACCTTGCGATAGAAGCTGAAGACCGACCCGGGGTCGTCAACCTGGGCCGCGGCGTTGATCCTATTCGCGTTCGGATTCACGGCAATCCAGGGCGCACCGGTGGTGAAGCCGCCATGCCGGCTGGCGTCCCACTGCACGGGCGTCCGGGCGTTGTCCCGGTTCAGCGGCGCCAGGGCAGCGAGGACCTCCGCGTCGGTGCGGCCCAGGTGCGTGGTGGCTTCGCGGTGGTGGTTGAGGACTTCGATGTCCCGGTAGTCGCTGATGGCGCCGAACGCCATGTTGGTCATGCCCAGCTCTTCGCCCTGGTAGACGTACGGCGTGCCGCGGTGCAGGTGCAGGACGGCGGCCAGCATCTTCGCCGACAGCTCCCGGTACTGGCCGTCGTCGCCGAAGCGGGACACGGCGCGGGCCTGGTCGTGGTTGCCCCAGTAGAGGCTGTTCCAGCCGCTCTCGGCGAGCCCTTCCTGCCAGCGGCCCAAAGACTTTTTGAGGTCGGTAAGCAGCAGTTTCTTGGGCCGCCACTTGTTGCCGCCCTCCTGGTCGAGGGCCACGTGCTCAAACTGGAACACCATGTCCACCTCCCGCCGGCCGGGATCTGTGAACAGGGCGGCGTCCTCGACGGTGACGCCCGGCATCTCACCCACGGTCAGCAGGTCCTTGTCCCGGCCCGCAAAAACCTCCTGGTGCATCTCCTGCAGGAACTCGTGGATGCGCGGCCCGCAGATGAAGTACGGGCCGCCGTCGCCGTAGAGCATCCCTTCGGCCTGCGGACCGTCCGGCAGCGACTGCTCCTTGGAGATGAAGTTGATGACATCCATCCGGAAGCCGTCCACGCCCCGGTCCAGCCACCAGTTCATCATGTCGTAAACGGCTGCCCGCACCTCCGGGTTTTCCCAGTTGAGGTCCGGCTGCTTCCTGGAGAACAGGTGCAGGTAGTACTCCCCTGTCTCCGCGTCGTACTCCCAGGCCGGCCCCGAGAAGGCAGAGCCCCAGTTGTTGGGCTCAGCGCCGGGTGTGCCTGGTTCTGCTGTTCCCAGCCCACGGCCTTCACGCGGCGGCCGCCACCAGTACCAGTCCCGCTTCGGGTTGTCCTTGCTGGAGCGGGATTCCACGAACCACGGGTGCTCGTCCGAGGTGTGGTTGACCACGAGGTCCATCACCAGTTTCATGTCCCGCGAGTGCAGGCCGTCCAGCAGTTCGTCGAGGGTCTCCAGGTCGCCGAACACGGGGTCGATGTCGCGGTAGTCGCTGATGTCATAGCCGTTGTCATCCTGCGGTGACCGGTACACCGGGGACAGCCAGACGACGTCGACCCCCAGCTTTTGCAGGTAGTCCAGCTTGCCGATGATCCCGCGGAGGTCGCCGATGCCATCGCCGTCGGAGTCCGCGAAGCTGCGCGGATAGATCTGGTACACCACCGCGCTCTTGAACCATTCCCGGCCGGCCCGGTAGGCCGCTTCTGCCTCGGTTTCCTGGGTGGTCATCGCTGGCTCCTCCTGGTCGACGGTAGCGGGCTGCTGGCCCACTGAAAGTCTTGTTCCAGAAGAATCGGCGGTCAATGGCTTGTCTGGATTGGTGTGCTTTCCGCTACGCGTACTTGGTGCCTATTCGCCGTACATCAGGCTATTGAGGAACGAGTCCAGCTGCTGACGGGTTGTGGCCTCGTTTTCGCGCGCGGCCACCGGGTTGGCCTGTGCGAGGTAGAGGCCTTCCCACGGGGAGCACACCAGTTCGCCGAGTTCGACGGCGGCGGGCTGGACGGCGGACTGTGCCGCCGCCGTCGTTGTAGCGGGCGACGGCGTGGCGGTGCGGCGGGAGGGGCCGTGCCCCCAGCCGAAGGCGCTGGCAATTGCTCGGTGACCTACTGAGATGGACATGGTTCCTTCCCTTCTGCCTTGCCGTCCGGTACATCTGCGTATCCGGCCGACCTTGTCCTGTAAAAATCTTACTGTTCAAATCTTGAACGCGACGTTCAACCTATGAACGACTCCTATTGTGGCACGGCTCACCTTCTGGCGCAATGGCTGCAAAGACGGCCGCGGACACATTTCTGCCGCGCGCTGGAGCATTCCGACTGGCGCCACAAACAGCCCCCCTTGCAAGATGCCGTGACAGAGGCCACAATGGAGCTACGTTCAGTAAATGAACGTCACGTTCAAAAGCAATTCATAACCTGCACGTCGTGTCGGTCGGCCAACGGCGGCTTTCCGGTATCCGAAACTTCACCCGCGGGAACCCCTGGTTCCCCCAGCAGTCCGCGAGGAACCCATCATGAGCACCTTTCACCGCATCCTTCTCATCGCGTTCGCCCGTTCCGACCGCCCCACCGCCGGGCGCAGGCTGGCTGGCAAGGTGAGCCCCACGGCCCAGCAGTCCATGGGCTCCGATGTGCTGACCTGCACCCCGTGGGCCGGCCTGTACGTTGAAGGCCCTACCGCCTCCTAGTTCCCCTCAGAGGAAGGACATGACACACTGGCGACAAAAGGCAAGGCGTAAGACCCCTAAGCAGGTGGCGGACATCCTCCGGGCGCGCAATGAAAGGCGAACCGCAGCCCTGATCGCCTGCATCACCGAGGTGAGCAGCAGCGAGGGCCCGGACGGTGTCACCCATGGCCTGGTGGCTGAACGCGCTGGCCTCCCAGTCCACTACGTGCAGTGGAAATACCCCTCGCGTGAACACCTGATCGCCATGGCGAACACCTGATCGCTACAGCAGACGTATCGCCATCGGGCGTGTGGGCAGCAGCTAGGACAAAACCTTCGCGACGTCGGCGGCGGCCTTACGCAGTTGATCGACAACCCCGGGCAGCCGGTCCGATTTGAGCCGCTGGGCGGGTCCCTGGGCAGCGAGCACGCCGATCAGTCCGTTTGCAGTGTCACGGACAGGGTAGGCGACGGCGAAAAGACCCTCTTCAAGCTCCTCATCAATGACTGCATAGCCCTGTTCTCGGACCTGTCGGATCTCTCGCAGGAGCGCCTTCCGGTTGGTGATGGTGCGGGCGGTGTAGGACTCCAGCTTCTCAGGCAGCGTCGAGGCAATATCTTTATCGCTGAGCTCAGAAAGCAGGAGTTTCCCCGTAGCACTGGCATGCGCGGGGTAGTTCCCGCCGACGTACAGGTGGGTGGCGTTCAGGTAGCGGGAGCCCGAGGCTTCGGCGATCACATCGTAGGACGTTTCACTCCGGACCATGGCGAAGCTGATGGTCTCTTTGAGCTTCGCGGCGTATTCGTCCAGGATTGGCTGGATCCTGGCAGCAGCCCCCGTGTAGGGGTCGGCGAGCCTGCCCAGCCTGGCCACCTGCCAGCCCAGCAGATAGCGGTTGTCCACGCGGTCCACAAAGCCCGTCTGTTCCAGGCTCAGAAGCAGGCGGAAGGCCGTCGGGCGGGTCATGCCCACGGCCTGTGCCAGTTCCGTGACGGTGATGCCCTGGCGGTGACGGCCCAGTTCACTTAGCAGGACAGTGGCCTTGATGACGGACTTGTTGGTCAGGTCTACCGACTCATCGGCAGTCGTCGCGTCGGTTCCCTGTGCTTCGTCTGCTTCTGCTGCGCTTCGTCCCGCCGCCATGCCTGCTCCCGGTTCGAGTTAGCTCAGGGCCCCTGGCCCGTGCTGTCGACAACCATCCTATGCCCTTTCAATTAACGAACGGGGCGTTCAGCCCTGAGCTAAGGGAGCAGGATGACCTTGCCGGTGGTTGCCCGTGACTCGATCGCTGCGTGAGCGTCAGCGGCTTGTTCCAGGGGTAACAGGCGCCGATGCTGACCCCGGACCTCCCGCCCGGGCGATTCGCATGACACAGGACATGATGCTGCTCAGTTCATGACGCTTGCTGCAGGCCGCCGCGATGCGGAAACCGCGTTGCGCGCCGCAACAGCCAGCAGCCCGGTGTCAGAGGCAGTCGGCATGAAGCGGAATCCGAGGGCAGCCATCCTTTCGGAAAGCTCCGGCTCTCCGGTGTAGATGCCGGGCGTGACACCGGCTGCCGTACAGCGGCGGGCGATGTCGGCCAGGATCCCGTCCTGCCCTTCGCCGGTCAGTTCCTCCAGGGTGATGCCCAGGCTGAGGGACAGGTCGTAAGGTCCCACAAAAATTCCGTCCGGCCCGGTCGCGAGAATCTCGTCGAGGTTCGCCAGGCCGCCGGCTGTCTCGATCATCAGGATGCACAGGGTGTCGTCCTGCGGGTTGCCCGGAACAGGCTTCGGGTACCGCGGGCTGCGGCGGGTCGGACCGTAGCTGCGGTTTCCGCGGGACGGGAAGCGGCAGGCGGCGATGAGTGACGCTGCCGATACCGCAGTCTCAACGGTCGGGAAGATGATCCCGCCGGCACCCGAGTCGAGGATCCGGCCGATGATTCCCATGTCGTGGCCAGGTGCGCGGACGATAGACGGGACAGAGAACAGGTGGGCAGCTTCGATCAGCGGCTGCATCTCATGGGTTTCCGGGCCTCGGTGCTGGCCGTCGATGCAGATCCAGTCGAACCCTTCCGCAGCCAAAGTGTCGACGACGGCCGGATCGCGGAAACTGACCCAGGCACCCGGGTGGGTCCTGCCGTCGTCGAGGGTCAGACGCGGCGTCGGCAGGCCGGTGTTGCGTTCACTCTCACCGTAAATCTTCACTTCTTGGTTCTCCTTGTTGTGAGGTGCGTGCGTGGCGCACATGCGCTGCCCGCGGAAGGGCGCCCTGCCGGCGCAAAGTCCGGCCAGGGCGCCCTTTCCGTTCATGCGGCCCGGGGAGCCGCCGTACTACTTCACGCCCGCTTTGGCCAGTGGCGCTGAGGTGTCGCTCAGGCTGAGGCCCTTGGTTTCCGGGGCCAGATACTGGGAGATGACGGCGCCCAACACACAAATGCCGGCGGCGATCAGCATCGTGGCTCCCACGCCCAGGCCATCGACGGACATCGGGAGGATGAACGTTCCCGCCGCGGCACCGATCCGTGAAAACGCGGTGGCGAAGCCCACGCCGGCCCCGCGGATTTCCGTGGGGAAGACCTCGCCGGGGTAGACGCCGGTCAGGGCCGTGGAGATGGCGTTGAAGAAGGAGAAGGCGATGAAGCTGACCAGGATAACCATCGGCGAGACGTGGGAGAACAGGCCGATGACCACCAGGGCGACGGCGGCAATCCACATCGGCGGGATGGACAGCTTGCGGCGTCCCACCTTTTCGATCAGGAACATCGCGGCCAGGGAGCCCGCCACCACTACGCCGTTGAGCAGCAAGGCTCCGGTCAGGCCATCTTCAACGCCGAGGCTTTGGAGCACGATGGGAGCGAAGGTGGCGATGGCAAAGTACGGGGTGACATTGCAGACCCAGTACATGCAGACGAAGATCGTCGAGTTGCGGTATTGCGGTGAGAACAGCTTGCGGAAGTCGGGCTTCTCCGTCTTCTCGTAGGCCAGGTCGCGGACGTCGGCCTCTTCCATGTACTCCTGGGCCACGGCCATGCCCTCCTCAACCCGCCCCTTGCTGATCAGCCAGCGGGGCGATTCGGGCGAGCCAAGCCGGAGCAGGAAAACGATCAGGGACGGGACGGTGCTCATGCCCAGGATGATCCGCCAGTCGACGTGGATCGCCGTGGACATGTAGTAGCCCACAGCGTAGGAGAGCAGGTAGCCGACGTACCAGGCCACCTCCTGGAAGGCCATGAGCTTGCCCCGCAGCCTGGCCGGGGAGAACTCGACCAGCAGCGGCCAGCCGATTGCGTAGTCGGCACCGATCGCCATACCCATGAGCAGGCGGATCAGGAACAACTGCCACTCATCTGCGACAAAGAACTGCGCGGCGGAGCCAAGCAGGAAGACGGCGAGGTCGACGATGAACATCGGCTTCCGCCCGATCTTGTCGGCCAGGTAGCCGCCGATGGGGCCGCCGAAGAAGATGCCGATCAGGGCCGAGGCGCCAATCAGCCCCTGCCAGGTGGCAGACAGGCTCAGGTCCGACGTCAGCGCCGGCATGACGAGCCCGATTCCACCCAGAATAAAGCCGTCGATGAACATGCCACCGGCGATCACCGCGCTGAGCTTGTACAGGAACCGTTTCTTTCGCGGATCCTCTGCTGCCGAGGACTGCAGCGACGGCCCGGGGGCCGGTGTAACAGGTGTATTCACGATGGACTTCCTTGTAGATCGTGCCAATTCGAACGGGGAGGAGCGCCGGCGGTATCAGCACGGCGGCGGTTGGGGAGGGCTATAGAGCCAGGTCCGGTTCGTTCAGTTTTCGAACGCCGTGGTCAAAAATATGGCATGCGCCACACGCGGTGTCAATAGGAGCCATGTAATCCTGCGAGCTAATAAACAGGTCCTTGACAGTGAGCTGGCTTACATTCTAAATTGAACGCAGTGTTCATCTTATGAACGTCACCGAAGTTGTCGCCTTGTCAGGCACGAGTCCAAGGAAGCACCGCTGCCATGAAAAACGCACCACTGAGCCTTTTCGCTTTTGACGTCTTTGCCCCAAGCCACTTGACCTCCGGTTCCTGGCGGGCCGAAGGCGATCAAGGCCATCGATACACGGACCTCCAGTACTGGACGGGCATCGCACAGACGCTGGAAAACGCCGGTTTCGACGGGATCTTCTTCGCCGACAACGTCGGCTACCACGATGTTTTCCGCGGAAACGGGGACGCTGCCCTGCGCGATGCCGCGCAGTTCCCGATCAACGACCCAACGGTCCTGATCAGCGGCATGGCCGCCGTCACCAAGCACCTGACTTTTGGCGTAACCGTGTCGGCCACCTATGAGCCGCCCTACCTGCTGGCCCGCAAGTTCAGCTCACTGGACCACCTCACGTCCGGCCGTGTCGGCTGGAACATCGTGACCTCCTACTCGGAGGCCGCCGCCCGCAACCTCGGCAAGGAGCAGCAGCTCACCCCCGCAGAGCGTTACGACCTCGCCGACGAGTACATGGACGTCGTCTATAAACTCTGGGAGAGCTCCTTCGAAGAGGACGCAGTGGTCCGCGACGCCGAGTCCGCAACCTACATCGACCCGTCCAAGGTGCACCCGATCAACCACTCCGGGGAGCACTTCACGGTCCCCGGATTCCACCTCTGCGAGCCGTCCCCGCAGCGCACCCCGGTGCTGTTCCAGGCGGGTTCTTCCTCCAGGGGCATGGAGTTCGGCGGCAAGCACGCCGAGGCCGTTTTTATCCAAGGCACTTCCGTTAACGGGGCCAAGCGCACCGTAGCCAAACTCCGCCAGGCCGTGGCGGATGCCGGCCGCGATCCCCGGGACGTCAAGGTGGTCATCCTGCTCACCGTGGTGGTTGCACCCACCGATGAGGAAGCCCAGGCCAAGTATCAGCAGGCCGTGGACAACGCACCCATCGATGGAATCCTGGCCCGCTTCAGTGGCTGGACCGGAATCGACATGTCCGAATACGAACTCGATACCCCCTTGCGGTCCGTTGGAACGAAAGCGGGGCAGTCCATGGTGGACATGTTTTCCAAAGCGGACCCGGACCGGGAATGGACGCCGCGCCAGATCGCCGAGTACCTGGCCGTCGGTGGCACCGGCGCCACGATCGTCGGCTCCCCGGAAACCGTTGCAGCCGAACTGCGCCGCTGGCGCGACGAGGCAGACATCGACGGGATCAACCTCAGCTACATCACCAAGCCCGGGGGCTGGGAGGAGTTCATCGAACTGGCGTTGCCGGAACTTCGCGACCAGGGCCTGGTGGCCCCGGAACGCAGCGAGGACCAGGAACCGGTAACCCTGCGCGAAAAGCTCTTCGGCCAGAAGTACACCCTGGATGGCCACCCGGCCACGGCAGAGCGTGCCAAGCACCTGAGCGAAGCAACCCGCTAAGCGCTGCCCCACAGCAGATACATCAACGAAAGATACTTCAATGACTGAACAGACTGACGTAGTCGTCATCGGCGCCGGTCTCGCCGGCCTCGTCACCGCCCGCGAGCTCAGCAACCGCGGCCACAACGTGGTTGTCCTCGAAGCCCGCGACCGTCTGGGCGGCCGCCTGTACACCGAGCGCCGGCTGGGACAGAACCTGGAGCTCGGCGGCAACTGGCTGCACTGGACCCAGCCCCACGTCTGGGCCGAGGTCACCCGCTACGGCCTCGAGGTCTCCCGCGGTCCGCGCTCAGAGGAAACCTACTGGCTGGCCGGCAACGAAGTACGCCGCGGCAACCTGGACGACTTCATGAAGCTGATCGATCCCGGCATGACCCGGCTGCTCGAAGACACCGTGAAGTGGCTGCCCCGCCCGGATGCACCGCTGACCGTGGAGAACCTCGCCGAGGTGGATCAGTACAACCTGCAGGAAATGCTGGACAAGCTGGATCTCTCCGAGGATGAGCGGAACGCGAACGAGGCCGCCTGGGTGGGCCACTTCAACGCTCCCCTGGACCAGTGCGCCTACGTCAACGCGCTGCGCTGGACCGCCGGATCGTCCGGGCACTGGCACCTGATGCACGAGGCCTCCGCGATCTACCGGCTGAAGGACGGCAACGACGGGCTGGCCAACGCCATCGCCGGGGACAGCACCGCCGATATCCGCCTCAACACCCCGGTCACTTCCGTCCGCCACAGCAGCGACGGCGCCATCATCACGTACGGCGACGGCCGGGAAATCCAGGCCAAAAAGGTGGTCATTACACTGCCGCAGAACGTGCTGCACAAGCTTGACGTCCAGCCCGCCCTGTCCGAGGGCAAGCTCGCCCCCAGCCGGGAAAGGACCGCATCCCAGGGCGTCAAGGCCTGGATCCGGGTCAAGGGACCCATCAAGCCGTTCTTCGCCTATTCCGCACAGGACAAGCCGCTCTCCGTGATCCGCACCGAGTTCGTCGGAGAAGACGACGCCGTGCTGGTCGGCTTCGGCGCCGACGCGAACCGCATCGACGTCACCGACCCCGTGCAGGTCCAGGAAGCCATCAAGGTGTGGCGCGACGACCTGGAAGTCCTCGAGGTCACCGGACACAAATGGGGCGAGGACCCTTACGCCGAGGAGACCTGGCAGATCCAGCGCCCCGGCCAGCTCACCAAGTACCACGCCGCGCAGCAGGCCAGCGAAGGCGCACTGCACTTCGCCAGCAGCGACACCGCGAACATCTGGGCCGGCTTCTTCGACGGCGCCATCGAAAGTGGCCTGCGCGCCGGCCGCAACATCCACGCAGAACTGAAGGCCGCCGCCGTCTTGGGGGAAAGTCATGAGCGCTCCCGCACTCGCCACGCGGCCCGTCAGCTCCGATACCTACCGTGCCGTCATGCGGCACCTGCCCACCGGAGTTGCCGCGGTCTGCTCCACGGACCCGGTCACCGGGGCCCAGAACGGCATGATCGTGGGAACCTTCGCCTCGCTGTCCATGGAGCCGGCGCTGGTGACATTCAGCGTGATGCACTCTTCGGCCAGCTGGCCCAAGATCTCCGAAGCGGCGACCTTCAGCGTCAGCTTGCTCGCCGAGGACCAGCAGCAGGTGTGCCGTGCGCTCTCGGCGAAGGGCGCGGACAAGCTCAGCAGTGTGGGCTGGTCCGAATCAGTGTGGGGCACCCCGCACATTTCCGGTTCTCTTGCCTGGTTCGACTGCCGCATTGAACAGCAGTTCACGGCCGGGGACCACGTCGTCGTCATCGCCAGCGTACTGGACATGACGCCCGGTGAGGGCGCTCCCCTCATCTTCCACGGTGGCCGCTTCGGAAGCTTCCGCGAAGTCGCCTGATCCAATTCACTTGATCAAGGAACACTGACATGGATATCACCCCCGCTCCGGCCGCCACCCCCGTGGCCGACATCACCCCCGCCTACTACCGCCAGATCCTGGGCAAGCTGCCCACCGGCGTTACGGCCATCACCGGCGTCAACGACGACAACGAGAAACTCGGCCTCGTCGTCGGCACCTTCCAGTCCCTTTCGCTGGAGCCGCCGCTGGTCATGTTCTGCGTGGACAAGTCCTCCTCCAGCTGGCCAAAGCTGCGCAAACTCCAGAAATTCACCGCCAACATCCTCTCCGATGACCAGATCAGCATCTGCCGGTCACTGTCCCGCAAGGGACCGCAGAAGTTCGAAGGCCTGCCCAGCACCCCCGGTCCCCTCGGCACCCCGCATCTGGACGGTGCCACCGCCCACATCGACTGCATCGTCACTGCTGAGGTCGTCGTCGGCGACCACTACATGGTGGTTGGTTCCGTGACGAACATGAGCGAGGGAACCGGGGACGCCCTGCTGTTCCGGGCCGGCAAGTTCGGCCAGTACCAGCCCATCGACATCCCGGCACCTGCCGAAACAGCAACGAGGAGCGCATCATGAGCCGCCGCGACACCATTCTCAAGGCATGGAACGGCGCTTGGGGGGACGGAGACCTGACCGCGTTCGAGCAGCTCCTCGCGCCCGGTTACGTCCGCCGCTCAAAGTCAGGCAGCGAGGACTACGCCAGCCTTCGCAAAACCATTGAGGCCATGCACACTGCATTTCCGGATTCGGGCACCGACATCCTGGACATCATCGAGGACGGCGCAAAAGTGGCGGTCCACTGGCAAACCACGGGCACGCACCAGGGCGAATTCATGGACGTTCCCGCCACCGGGCGCCGCATCACCGTCACCGGCGCGTCCTTCCTCCAATTCGACGGAGACAAGCTCGCGGAGGAATGGGTCATCTGGGACCCGCGCGAACTCCTCTCCGCCCTCGGCATCTGGCATTTGGGAGCAGGCGGCGCCTAACGGCACTGCCCGGGAAGACCACCCATCAACACCGTCCGTACCTACTTACACCGCCCAGGAGGGCGCACAATGACACTTCAAGGACATTCCCTCATCGCCGGCGAGGCCGCCCCCGGTACCAGCGGCACCGCCTACGGGATCAACCCGGCCACCAACGAACAGCTGGAACCTGCCTACACGCTGATCAGCGAGCAGCAGCTCAAGATCGCCACCGACGCGGCCGCTGACGCCTTCGACTCCTTCAGCACCCTCGAACCGGAACGGCACGCACGCTTCCTGGAAGCAATCGCGGAGAACATCGAGGACATCGGTGATGAACTCATCGAGCGGGCCTCCACCGAAACCGGACTCGGCCTCGCGCGCCTGCAGGGCGAACGCGCCCGCACCACCGGACAGCTGCGGCTCTTCGCCGACGTCGTTCGGCAGGGGGACTTCCGCGGCGTCCGCATCGACCCTGCGATCCCGGACCGGGCGCCCCTGCCCCGCGCCGACATACGGCAGCGCCAGATCCCGCTCGGTCCCGTGGCCGTCTTCGGTGCCAGCAACTTCCCGCTGGCCTTCTCGGTCGCCGGCGGCGACACCGCCTCCGCGTTCGCGGCTGGCTGCCCAGTGATCGTCAAGGCACACAATGCCCACCCCGGCACCGCCGAGCTCGTGGGCCGGGCCATCACCAAGGCCGTCCGCGACCTCGGCCTGCACCCCGGCGTCTTCTCGCTGATCTACGGCTCAGGGGCGAGCATCGGCCAGGCCCTCGTGGCCGACCCCGCCATCAAGGCGGTCGGCTTCACCGGATCCCGCGCCGGCGGCACGGCTCTGATGCGCACCGCAGCGGCCCGGCCGGAACCGATCCCGGTCTACGCCGAAATGTCCTCCATCAACCCGGTCTACATCTTCCCCGGCGCGCTGAACGGGGACGTTGAAGCCCTGGCCCAGCAGTACGTCACCTCCGTCACCGGCAGCTCCGGACAGCTCTGCACCTCGCCCGGGCTCGTCTTCGTTCCCGCCGGCGACGCCGGAAACCGGTTCGCCGCGGGCGTCACCGACGCCATCACGCAGCTTTCCGGGCAGACCATGCTCAGCGGGGGCATCGCCTCGGCCTGGCAGCACGGTCACGACGCACTGGAGGCAGCCTCCGACGTCGAAGTCCTCGGCCGCGGCACGAAAGGCCCGGACGAGAACTCCCCGGCACCGGCGGTCTTCACCGCAAACCTGGACGTCTTCACCACCAACCCTGTCCTGCACGAGGAGATCTTCGGTGCCGCGTCCCTGGTGGTCCGCTACAAGGGCGTCGAGGACCTGGTCGAGGCCACCGGGAAACTGGAGGGACAGCTCACCGCCTCGCTGCACGTGACCGAGGACGACTACTCCGCTGTCGCGCCGCTCATTCCCGCACTCGAGCGCAAGGTCGGCAGAATCATCATTAACGGCTGGCCCACCGGCGTGGAAGTGGGCCACGCCATGGTCCACGGCGGACCGTTCCCGGCAACCTCCGACTCGAAGACCACGTCGGTGGGCACTCTGGCGATCAACCGGTTCCTGCGCCCGGTCGCCTACCAGAACTTCCCCGAGCAGCTCCGCCCGGCACCGCTGCAGGACGCCAACCCCTGGCAGGTCAATCGGCTCGTCGACGGCCAACCCGACCACAACTAACTTAGGACTTTCCATGCCAACCATCACCCTTGAAGACATCGCGGACACCCTCCGCACCGCCCGGCTGCAGGGCGCACCGATCGCAGCGCCCACCCAAACCTGGCCGTCACTGGACGCCGATGCCGCATTCGAGGTGCAGAAGCTCAACGTGAGCCACGCCGTCGAAAACGGTGACCGTCTGGTCGGCTACAAGCTCGGCAACATCGCCAAAGTCATGCAGGACGCCTTCGGCCTGGACCAGCCGGACTACGGGCACCTGCTGGCCAGCACCTTCGCCTATGAGGGCACTACCCTGCAGCGGAGCGCGTTCATCGAGCCCTTCGTGGAACTTGAGCCAGCGTTTGTCCTGCGCGGGCGCCTCGGCGGCCGGAACACCACCATCGCCGACGTCATCAACGCCATCGACTACGCGCTGCCGGCAATCGAAATCATTGACTCCCGGGTCAAGGACTGGGCGATCGGACTTCCGGACACGCTGGCAGACAACGGCTCCACTGGCGCCATCATTCTCGGCGGCACCCCGCGGCGGGTCACCGACCTGGACCTCCGGGATACCCGCGGCGCCCTGCGGTTCAACGACAAGGAAGTCATCTCGGGCACCACCGGCAACATCCTCGGCAACCCGTTCGCCGCCGTCGCCTGGCTCGTCAACCGACTCGCGGACTACGACGTCGAGTTCGAACCCGGACAGGTCATCCTGCCCGGCAGCTGCCTGCAGGCTGTCCCCATGAACGAAGCCGGCCGCTGGTCGGGGACCTTCGAAGGCTGGGGCACCATCGAATTCGATGTAGCGCCTTAGCCAAAGATTCGAACCCGCCAAGAAACAAGCCGGCGTTCCCCGGCCCATCTCCGGGCCGGGGCGCGGCGGCGCAAACTGACCCAACCGAGCCATTCATCCAAAGGACAAACGGTGCGCCTGGCCAACATCGCGAACCGGCTGACACTCGTCACGCCGAACAATGAAGTCATCGATCTCTCGCAGGAGTCGGGTGGCCGCTTCAGTCCTTCGATCCAGGAGTGCTACGAACGCTGGGATGGGCTCCTCGAGTACGCCCGCACGCTCGAAAGCACGCCCGGGAAGCCCCTGGCTGAAGTCCCGCCCGAAGACTTCGGCAACCCGGCACCAGAGCCGCGCCAGGTGTTCGCGATCGGGCTCAACTACGCCGCCCACGCCGCGGAAGCCTCGCTCGCGGTACCCGAGGACCTCACCGTCTTCACAAAGTTTGCCAGCTCCCTCACCGGACCGTACGGTACCGTCACCCTCCCGCCCGGGACCGTGGACTGGGAGGTCGAGCTCGTGGCAGTTATCGGCCGCGGCGGCTCCCACATCCCCGCGGACAAGGCATGGAGCCACGTCGCCGGGATAACCATCGGGCAGGACTTGTCCGAACGCACCATGCAATCGGCCGGCCCGGCGCCGCAGTACAGCCTTGCCAAGTCCTTCCCCGGCTTCGGGCCGGTCGGTCCGCTGCTGGTCACCCCGGACGAGTTCGAGGACCCGGACAGCATCGAACTGGGCTGCGCCATCAACGGCGAGGAGGTCCAGAAGGGCAACACCTCGGACATGGTCTTCCCCGTTCCCGAGATCATCGCCCGCCTGTCCAAGGTCACGCCGCTGTTCCCCGGGGACGTCATCTTCACGGGCACGCCTCCCGGAGTCGGAGTCGGCCGGGTGCCCCAGCGGTTCCTCGCCCCGGGAGACGAACTCGTCACGTACATGCGCGGCGTCGGCCAAATGCGCCACCGGATGCAGGCCGCCTCCTAAGGCCGGAGGCCCAGCATCGGCACGACCACAGGCGAGCCTGCACGCCAGTCGAGCACGGTTGACTGGGTCTGGCCCTCACCGACCAGGATGTCCAGCGCGTTGGGGTCCCTGGTGTCCGTGTCCCTCGCGGGGAGGCCACCGTCGAAGACGCCCGCTCCGCCGCCGAAGCGCCATTCCTTGATCCAGGACGGATCTCCCGCTTCCCAGTAAGCGCCGTCGTAGACGGGCCGGACGTTACCGATGCCCTCACTGGCCTCGGCGTTGCCGAACATGGCCACGGACATCCGGGCCGTCGCGGGGTTCAGCCCGCCGAGTGCCGCCTTGGGCACATGGGTCACGATCTGATGCGCTTCGGGCACGGCCATCAGCGAGACGGCCGAGGTGCGTGTGCCGTCCGGGGCGTAAACTCCGGCGCCGTCGAACCGGCCGTCGGTGACGATGACCGAGTTCCAGGCGTGCTCCACGTTGATGTTGGTGCCGGGCAAGCCCGGAGCGGCCCCGCCCTCGCCTTTGCCCAGGTACATGTTGATGCGTTGGTGCGAGATGGCCTGCCCGCCCCACGGGTTGGTCACGTCGCCGGCAATCGTGGAAACGAAAGCGTAGCCGTCGCCGGAGTCGTAGACCTCCACACCCGTCAGGTCGAAGGCACCAGGAACGTAGGCGCTGTTGGTCGGGTACTTGTACGTTCCGGGGCCGTTGTCATCGCCCGCAGGGTCGCTGAGCGCACCGATGCGGCTGCCGTAGTAAAGGACGGTCCGGTCCTCGACGGCGGTGCCGCCGTCTGCCGCGACCGCCGCGACGACGATGTTGTTCTTGTCGCCGGTGAGCGCTACGTCGAGGGTGAACGTCCCGTCAGTTACGGGCGCTTCCGTGGCCGTCCCGTTCACGGACACGTACACCTTGGCGGCGTTCGTGGTTCCGCGGACGACGGCGGTGGCTGAGTCCGCCGTCGTCAGCGCCTCCGGTGCGGTAACAGTGAGTTCCGGGCTTGAGAGCCGAACTCCGCTTGCGTAGCGTGCAGCGACGTTGGCCGGCGTTTCCACGGGGCTGCCCGCCTTGACGCCTGCGGCCAGCCGGACGTACTGCGCCATCGCCCAGGACAGTGGCGACGCCGATCCGGTGCTGCGGCCCAGTTCATGGCCGTATGAGGTGGGCTCGTCCCGGTCCCAGACCTGCTCGGGGATCATGTAGCCGGCGTTGGCGGCCGAGTGCATGGTCTGCAGGTACGGAACTGCGTCCTGGCCATTGGCGAGGGCATACTCGCCGCGTTCACCGCTAAGGAGGGGCCAGAGCCTGCCGATTCCGGTGCCGTCCCAGGGCGAGCCGTCGGCCTTTTCGCCATAGCCGTCGTAGGTGTAGCGGTGCCACATGCGCCCGCCCGGGGTTTCTTGGGAGATGGAGGCGTCGGTCTCGGCCAGGGAGTCCGCCACATAGGGGTCGGACGGTGCCTTCACGCCGAGCCGGACGAACTCCAGGAAGCCGCCGTCCAGAACCGCGTTTTCGGGGTGGACTCCGGCGCCGTTGCCCCAGTCACGGACGGAGCCGTCGTTCGGGCTGCCCGTGGCGCTGATACGCAGGTAGTACTTGCCGTCGCCCACCGGGCCGTTGGTGGTGAACATCCATTTCTCCGTGCTGCGCTGCCATGCATCCGCAGTGGCGCGGTAGATGGCGGCGGAACCGGCGTCGCCGTTCTTCCCAGCGATGTCCCCTGCGGCGGCCAGCGCCGCGATCTGGGAAGCCAGGGTGGAGGTCGAATACCCGCCGGTCTCCTCCCACCGTTCCTGCGGCGTCTTGGGACCGGCCGCAACCAGGTAATCAGCGGCGGGCTTGAGCTCGTTCCGGTAGAAGGCGGCGTCGGTGCGGCCGATCTGGTTGGCCAGCAGGATGGGGAAGGCTGTTTCGTCGAGCTGGATGCCGTTCTGGCCGATGGTGCCGTCCACGCGGGAGGTCTGCGGGAAGTGGCCATCCGGCTGCTGCTGGTACTTAAACAGCCACTCGACGCCGCGGCGGGCCGCTTCCTCGTCGCCGGCAGCCAGGAGGGCGGTGACGGACTGGTACATGTCGCGCGCCCAGACGGCGTGGTAGCCCTCGCGGTGGGTTTCGGCGCTTGCCGCCTGGCCCCACGGGATGGTCAGCGACGCGATGAAGGCGCCGGGGAAGGTCTTGTCCTCGTGGGATTTTACGGTCATGAGTGAGACGTCGTACTGCGTACGGAGGTCACCCGCCAGGGACTTGGCGGGCTGGTTGAGGGAGTTCAGGTACTTCTTCCACTCCCCTGCATAGCTCTTGCTGACCTTTTTGTAACCCGCCTTGATGCTCGCCTGTGCCGTCGCCAATGCCTCGGCTGGTTCGGTGCCGAAGCCCAGGGCCAGCGAGAATTCGGTCTTCCCGCCTGCCGCCAACGGAATCTGGGCGGTCTGGTAGATGTTGCCGGGGCCAGCAGTTGCTGACGCGGTCTCCAGCCGGCCGTCCGCTGCCAGGTCGGTCCAGCCGTCGCTGGTTCCTACATAGCCGTTGGACATGGCGCCGAAGCCCACTGAGGAAACCAGCGCGGTGGCCACGGGTGTGGTGCTGTCCGCGAGGTCCGAGGCGAGGAGTGCGCCGTCGGCAGTGCTGCCTGAGTCTCCCCCGGAGGTTCCCGCCAACGAGGGGTCCGAGAGGACGAACAATTGGTACGCACCGCCGTCGAGCACCTCAAACGTGACGCCGAGCATCACGGAGGAGCGCTGGGGATCGGTGACGTAGGTCTTGGTGAGGCGCCACCGGCCGGCGTTGTCCGTGGTGGTCTGCCGGTAGCTGAGCGCCTTGGGGTCGGCGAGTTCCACCGTGCGGGTGCTCTGTTCGCTCTCGCGCTGGGCGGTGGTGCCGTCGCTGACGGCGAACTGCAGTTCCCGGGTGTTGGGCGTGTCGGCGCGGGGGTAATACACCTCGCTCATGGTGCCTTCGGTCAGCGTGTACCAGACCTTCGAAGCTGGACTAAGCGAAGTGCCGACGCCTTCCTTGTCCCCCTTGGTCCAGGTGGCGGCGGCGCCGGGCGAACCCGGCGGGTCGGTGGCTTCCGCGAAGGCGGGGCTTAGGCCCAGCGCTGAGACTGCCACCGCCAGGGCGGCAGCAGTGCAGGCGGATGTGAGGCGTTGCTTCATTGCTCTCCTCGGATTCGGGGTGCGGGAATATCCGGCGGAAGGGCCCCCAAGCAACCTTCGGCTCGAACTGCTGTAGTTTATTAAGGACTTTAATAAACCACTGCCAGCTAGTATGGGAGGGCAATTGTCTGCGCGTCAAGGGGTGGGGAAAAATGACGGCGAAGCGAACAGCCGCCACCGCCCCGGTCCTGCGCCGGATCAGCGCGGAAGCCGTGCTGCAGGCCATGGTCTCCGCAGGCGAGCTGACCGCGGGCGACCTCATCGCGGCGACCGGCCTGTCCCGGCCGACTGTGCACTCGGTGTGCGACGAGCTCATCGGTCTAGGCTGGGTGCTGGAAACGGGAGGGGCGGCCTCACCGGCCGCGACCGGCACACAGCCAGGCGGCCGGCCGTCCCGCCGGTACACCCTGAACGCCTGTGCCGCCTTCGTGGTCGGCATCGACCTCGGCGCAACCAAGGTCTCCTGCTGCCTGGCCGATCTCCGCGGGCGGATCATTGTGGAAACAACACGGCCGTGGCGGGATGAGCACGTGGGGGCTCTGGAACGTGTGCAGATTGCCCGGCGGATCATGCAGGAACTGCTCGATCAGGCAGGTCTGGATGCCGGTCAGGTGCTGGCCGCGGGCATGGCCATACCGGCGCCGGTCACCGACGACGGGCATGCCGTGGCCCTCGAATCCTACCTGCCCGGCATGGCCGCACTGGACCTGAGGACTGCCCTGCAGCCGGACTTCCAGTGGCCGCTCCTGGTGGACAATGACGCCAACCTTGCAGTCCTGGCGGAGCGCTGGTGCGGGGCGGCGCAGGGCGTGGACAACGTGGTGGTCCTGCTGGCCGGTGAGCGTCTGGGTGCGGGCATCTGCCTCGGCGGACGGCTGATCCGCGGCGGCGGGGCGGCCGGTGAAATGCGCTTCCTGGAGCTCGTGGAGGGCGTCGGCAACACGGACGCCATCGGGGGCATGTGCCGGGAGCTTGGTGCCATCGCCGCTGCCGAGATCCTCGCCGGTGACAGACCTGTTGCCGCCGGCGAAAGCGTCCTCGTGGAACTTGCCGGCCGGCGGCCGGAGGACGTGACGGCGGAGATGGTAGTGGAGGCCGCCCGCCGCGGCGACCCCGCCGCCGTCGAAGTGGTGGCCGTGGTGATGGACCGGACGGCACGGGCCGCAGCCGTGGTGAGCACGCTGCTGGATCCCGAGCTGCTGGTCCTGGCCGGCGGGCCCGCAGGCGCCGGGGATGTGCTGCTTCCCGTGTTCGAGCAGCAGCTGGGCCAGCTGAACTCGGCGCGGCCCAGGCTGGCCGCCTCCACCCTGGGGGACCATTCCGCCCTGGTCGGCGCCGTCCGCACCGCCTTGGACCACGCCTTCGAATCACTCCTCGGCTGAACGGCCAGGATCGCGGAGCCAGTGCCCGGGTGCGCAAACCGCCTCGGCGCCGGAAACTAACCGGGCGCTAACGGGCAGGAAACACGTGCGCAACAATGCCACGCCACACTTGGTTGTGCCGGCAATTGCAGGCACCAGCTCCAGCTCAGGAGGCCACGCCATGTTGAAGGAAGCCAAACCCCACATCACCCGGGTCCGTGCCCTGGACCAGCTGCACCGCGGCGACGAGATCGAGGCCCGCCTGTCCGTGGGCCCCAGCTATGACGACGTTATCGTCCGCCGCGGCAGCGTCCAGGAGACGGCCCCAGGCATCGGCGTCGTGTGGATCATGGATCATCACTCGGGCATGCGCAAGGCCATCAATACGGACGAATGCAGCGTGTGGCGCGTCGCCTGAGCCAGCTAACCGCCGGCCACGGACTGGATAATCAGCACTTCCTGGCCGGCAGAAACTTCCGTTTCCAGGCCGCGGAGACGCCGGACCTCCTCACCGTTCACGTAAATATTCACGTAGCGGCGGAGCGCACCTGTCTCGTCCCGCAGCCGCCTGGCGAGCACCGGGTAGGTCCCGGTCACGGAATCCAGCAACGAACCCACAGTCACCGCCGCGTCGGCGGGTGTAGTCAGTATGGACTGCCCGCCGGCGAGGGGCTGGAGGACACTGGGAAGAACCACGCTGATCTCAGCCACTGCACATCCTCATGCGGAAAACCCCGCCGTAATTGGGGCGCCGGCCACAACGGCAGCGCGGACGCACAGCACATCCGGCAGGTGGGATGCCACCTCCGCAAAGGTTTCACCTTCGTCGGCGCTGGCATACACCGCGCCGCCGCGCGTTCCGAAGTACACCCCGGCGGGTTCGGCGGAATCCACGGAGGCCGCGTCACGGAGCACCGCGTTGAATTCTGATTGCGGCAGCCCGGAGTCCAGACGCTTCCACGTGGCCCCGGCGTCGTCGGTACGGTGCACGGCGAGCTTTCCGTCCGGCGGGATGCGTTCGCCGTCGGCCTTCAGGGGAACAACCCAGGCCGTTCCTGCACGCCTGGGGTGCGTCAGCATGACGAACCCGAAATCGGCCGGCAGGCCCTCCGCTATCGATTCCCAGTTCTCGGCATTGTCGTCGGTCCGGTACACGCCGTGGTGGTTCTGCGCGTAAAGGCGGCCGTCGACGGCGGCATCCGCCGCAATCTTGTGCACGCACTGGCCGAACTCCGGGTTCGGATCGGGCATGAAGTAGGCGGAGATGCCTTTGTTCCGCGGCTCCCAGGACGTCCCGCCGTCGAGCGATCGGTAGACGCCTCCCGTGCTCATGGCGACGTGCACGTTGTCCCCGGAGGGGTTGACCACGATCGAGTGGGCGGCCGCGCCGCCATATCCTGCACCCCATTCGCTGCGGTGCGGGTGGTCCCACAGTCCGCGGTTCAGCTCGAAGTGCTCGCCGCCGTCGGTCGATTTCCACACCGAAATCGGCTCCGCACCGGCCCAGACCACCCCCGGGCGGGATTCGGCGTCGGGATAGATCTGCCAGATGCGTTCCACCGCGGCGTCGGTGCCTTCCGGGAACTTGATGGCACCCTGCTCGGGCTCGGTCCAGCTGGCACCGAGGTCATCCGAGTGGGCAACATAGGGGCCCCAGTGCTCGGACCGCACCCCCACCATGATGCGTGTGCGGCCGTCCCGCGTGTCAATTCCGATGCTCGGTATTTCGCTCATCAGGAAGTGCGGGCCGGAGAAGGACCATTGCTTCCGGTCCTGGCTGGTGGCCAGCCAGAGGCCTTTTTTGGTCCCGATCGCTAAAACGAAACTCTCTGAGGCAGTCATGCACCCCATGCAACCACTCCGGCGAAGGGGCTGCAATGGTTTGGGCCCCCGCGGGTTTGCCTGGATTCGCTGCCCGGGCCGGAGCTAGGACCCGATCCTCGCACCGGCTTTGGCGGTGCGACCTTTCGCGGCACGGCGGTTTCGCCACCACCGGCGGAGCAGGTCGGCCGCTGCCAGGATTCCGGCAAGGGGCGTCAGGACGGCGGCGGCGTAAACGAACAGCAGCCATGTCAGCGTGGCGATCGGCGGCTGGCTCCGGCTCAGCAGAGACAGGCCGCCGAACAGGCCCGCGACCCAGAAGAGCACCACCAGCGTCAGCACGGCTGCTGCCGGAAAGTACTCGTTCCGCACCACCCTCTTCAAGGTTTCCACCACTGATCCTCCTGCGCCTTGCATCCCCATGAGACCAGTATGCGACGCAGACCCGCTGTCACGGAGACGGCACGGCGAACGTGTGATGAATACAACCACTGCTTGGCCTGGTCATCGGTAGTCTGCGGAGTAGGGCCGGGGATGACGGCGACGGTGTTGTCCACCCCCAGGAGCCGGGCGGCGTCTTCGGCGGTGCGTCCCGGCCGGCCTCGACCGGCACACCTGAGCTTGAGAGGAGTGTCTTGAAAAGTTGTAGGTAGATGCGACACTTCCGGATTGGGATGGCGCTCGAAGTGCTCTGGATAGGTGGGTTTTTGCGCAGGAATCCTGGCGAGGGATGTCATGGATTTGCCGTCTCGACGGCCTGCGCCGCTGCGATGCCGTCGAGGATGAGCTTCAGCCCGAAGTCGAACTCGTGGCCGTAGGCGTAGCCCGGCTGCAGGATCAGGCTGACCGCCATGTCGGCAAGGTTGGGGAAAGCCTGCGTGATCTGCTCCTGCTGTGCCTTGACGTCTTTCGTCGCGCCGCCGATGTCGCCCGACGAGTCGAGAGGCAGCGACGCCTCCTGCTGCGCGAAGCCGTGCACATAGCTGTCGAGAATCGACATGGCATGGCCGGCCAGGGGCATCGAAAACCCTGCCGCGCGCAGGCAGCCGATCACGGAGTCGAGGTGACCGAGGGTCTCCGGTCCCGGCGAGGTTCGGGTCTTGATGCTGATCGCCCAGTGATGCTGCGCCAATACCCTGCGCATCGACTCCGCTCGCTCGTGCATGGCCGTCCGCCACTCGTCACCGGCACGCGGCGTCGAGAACTCGGAGTACACGACATCGAGCATCCCGTCGAGAATGTCGTCTTTGCTCTTGACGTGGTAGTAGAGCGACATCGCCTCGATGCCGAGTTCCGTGGCGAGCTTGCGCATGCTCAGCGCCTCGATGCCGGTGGCATCGGCGAGGGTCACCGCCACCCGGATGGCCCGCTCCCGGCTAACCGGTTCTCTGGTTTTTGACTTCGCCATAGACCATACCTTACATCGTATGGTACGGTCGAGCTATCCGACCTTACGCCGTACGGTTAGCATTGGCTCCGCGACAGGACTCACTATGATCAGCGCACGCAGAACCGCCCGGGCCGTCGGCACGCTCATGCTCGCCGGCTTCTTCCTCTACGGCATCGGAACTTCCATCGCGGCGACCGCCTCCCCCAGCGCACTCCTCACCACGGGCGCGGTGATGATGCTGCTCAATTCGGTTGCCGTTGTCGCCGTCGGTGCCCTTATGCTGCCGGTCCTCCGCCCGCACGCGGCAGCGGTCGCCGTCGGCTACCTGGCCACCCGGATCTTCGAGGGCGCGTTCCTCGCGGTCGGCGCGATCGCCCTGCTCGCCGGATTCGGCAACATCAACTTCCTCGCGTACAACATTGCGATGGCCGGTCTCGGTGTCGGAAGCCTTTTCTTCTGCGTAGCGCTCTACCGCTCACGCCTCGTGCCGCGGTTCCTCGCGGTCTGGGGATTCGTCGGCTACGCATCGTTCGCGGCCGGCTGCTTCCTCGAACTCAGCGAAGTCGCCGGCGCTGGCCTCGTCGCATCCGTTCCCGGGGGCCTGTTCGAGATCTTCTTCGCCATCTGGCTCATCGCGCGCGGCTTCGCGTCAACCGCGGCCATCGCGGTCACGGCTCCCGCATGACCGACTTGGACGACGGCCCGCATACCGGTCCCTAGAAGGCGATACTCCAGTTCCAGCTCCCCCTCCAACCCTTAGCCCTTCATGAAAGAAGAAAGCCATGTCCACGTCGCTGTCCGGCAATTCTCCCCGCGGTCCCGACTCACCAGCAGCCAGGATGCCCGCCCTGCCCATGGCCGTCCTAATGGTGGGGGTCCTTCTCGGACTAGCCGCTGCAGGGCTGCTGTCTGCCTACCGTTCCTTCCCCTTAGGACGGGACGGTCTCACTACCTCCCTGCTTATGATCGGGGCTTCCTTGCTCCTGATCATCCTGGGGGCTGCAGGCCTGGGAAGAGGGATCGCGCCCGGTGCCTCCCAGGAAGCCGACCGGGTCGGAAACGAGCCATCCCAAATCAGCGGACACCTTGACCCCGGCCTGTCGAGATGGCTCTGGCTGGTCAAATGGATCCTCGTCATCCCCCACTACATCATCCTGGCCCTGCTGTGGATCGCCTTCCTCGTCGTGACGGTTGCAGCGGGCTTCGCGATCCTGTTCACCGGCCGCTATCCGGCGTCGCTCTTCCAATTCACCGTCGGAGTCCTCCGCTGGAACTGGCGCGTCTCGTTCTATGCCTACGGCGTTCTTGGGACAGACCGTTATCCGCCCTTTACCCTCGCCCGCAGCGACTATCCGGCAGAATTGGACGTTGCCTACCCGGTGAAGCTCTCCCACTGGAAGGTACTGTTCAAGTCCTGGCTGTTTGCGTTGCCGCAGCTGCTCATCGTCGCAGCCCTCAGCGGAAGCCTGACGTCCTCATCAACGGCGAGCATTTCTCTGCTCAGCCTGCTCGTGTGCTTCGCCGCCGTCATCCTGCTCTTCACCGGCGTCTACCGCCTTGGAATCTTCGACCTGTTGATGGGCATCAACCGCTGGACTGTCCGGACCGTCACGTACGCGGCCCTAATGAGTGACAAGTACCCGCCGTTCCGACTCGACCAAGGCCCACTCGATCCTGCACCGAATCCGGCAGCATCGCCCACGCCTGCATGATGCCCAGCGGCTACGCCGCGCCTGTTTCCATCCAATGGGCAGGGCTCTGGGATCCCTGAACTGGCTCAACCACGGTGGGTGCGTGAGAGCGCACCCACCAAAAAGGTGACATCATGACGCCCGAAACTCTTCCCCGCTCCCGCCCAAGGCCCCGCGCCCGGTGGCTCGTGCCCGCCGCCCTGATCCTCCTTAGCCTCGTCCCGGTGATCGCCGGTGCAGTCCGCGTGACCGAGCTGACCGGAGGTCAGATAACCCCCGACAACGCCCGGTTCTTCGACTCGCCCATCCCCGTGCTGATCCATATCCCCGCCGTCACCGTGTACCTGGTGCTCGGGGCTTTTCAGTTCGTCCCTTCGCTTCGCCGCGGCAAACGCGGCAGCCTCAGCTGGCACAAAATTGCCGGACGCATCCTTGCCCCCACCGGCCTGCTCGCCGCCCTGTCGGGTTTGTGGATGGCGGTCTTCTATGACCTTCCACCCCATGACGGGCCTTTGCTTCTCGCCCTTCGACTGATCTTCGGCTCCGCCATGGTGGCGTTCATCGTCCTGGGATTCATCGCCGTGCGGCGCCGGAACTACGTCCGCCACAGTGAATGGATGTCCCGGGCCTACGCCATCGGCATTGCCCAGGGAACCATCGTCGTCGTAACCATCCCCTGGATCCTGCTCATAGGACCAGTGGATGAGCTGACCCGGGCACTGCTGATTGGGGCATCCTGGGTCATCAGCCTGGCGGTGGCCGAATACTTCATCTACCGCCGTTCCCAAGGACCGACTCGAACCTCCCGCCCTACCCTCCGCCCCGCCCGGGCATCTTGAGTAATCCGGACCGCTTGCCGAGTTGCACAATCTGACGGCGGCAACAGCGGATCTGTTATCCACATGAATCGAGCCCTCCGTGGCCATCACTCCTGTATCGCCTCTCCCAAGCCCCGCCTCAGAGGGCAATGGCCCGGGACGCCGGGCCCGCCAGGACGCCGGGGCGAGGTGGCGCATCGGCCCGGTCGTGGCCAGCTCCTTGGCCGCCGGGCTCCTCGCTGCCCTGCTCCTTGTCGCCGCACCCTTCATTCGGGCGCGGGAAAGCGAGGTTACGGGTGCAGTGCTCTGTGGATTCGCACTGGGGTGGGCGATGTTGGCCATCCTTTCGGTGCGGTTCACTGGCCAGCCCCAGCGATGGGCCGCGGCTCCTGCGGTGTTCATGGGTGTCGCGGGTCTTCTTCTGGTGTTGTTCGGCGCTCCCGTGGACAGGGTGCTCACCTGGGTATGGCCGCCCGCGCTGCTGGCATTGGTGGTCTGGATGTTCCTCCAAGCCCGCACACACCTTCATAGCCGAAGCAAAGCCTGGCTTGTCTACCCGGTGCTGGCGATGTTGGTGTTTGCGTCAATCGGCGGCGGCTACCAGATCTTGGGTGCAGCGGCGGATGCCAAGGCTTACCCAATGCCTGGCCAGCTGATCGATGTCGGAGGACACAGCCTGCACCTGAGCTGTACCGGTTCAGGAAGCCCCACCGTCGTTCTCCAACCTGGCGCAGGCGAAATGTCCTCGAACCATGGCTGGATAGCCCCGGCTGTGGCCAGGAACACCCGGGTCTGCGTTTACGACCGCGCAGGCAGGGGCTGGAGCGAACCCGCCAGTACCGCCCAGGACGCCACGCAGATAGCCACTGACCTCCATACCTTGCTGCAGCGCGGGAACGTCCCGGGACCCTATGTGCTGGCCGGCCATTCCTTCGGCGGACTCTATGTCCTCACCTTCGCCGCAATGTACTCCGGCGAGGTCGCGGGCATGGTGTTGATCGACTCCACTGACCCGGCACCGGCAGACAAGCCCGGAACAACACCACCCGCCGGCGCGGGCAGCTACGACATCCTCGGCCGGGCCTCGACGCTGATCGCAACCTCGGCACGACTCGGTCTGGGCCGGCTGTACGCCCCCTTCGAGGCCGCCAGCCTGCCCCAGCAGTCCCGGGAGGAAGTCCGCGCGAACATCGCGAGCCCAATCAACCTGCGCAGCACGATCGACGAGTACCTCCAGGCAAACACCTCAATGGAAGAAGCGGCATCACTGCGTGACTTCGCTGACAAACCGCTGGCCGTCCTGACGGCCGGTATCGGCAACGACACTCGACACCAGGCATCACAGAAGGCCCTGGCCAACCTGTCAACAAACAGTGCTCACAAAACTATTGACTGGGCCAGCCACGAAGCGCTGGTCGCGGACCAGGACGCTGCCGCAATCACGACTCGATCAATCCTCGACGTCGTCGCGTCCGTCCGAAACGCAAAACCGCTGGCCGAATGATCCCGGGCGCGGCCTGACCGGCCCACGTATCGGCGGATCAGTCAGTCCACAAATTCAGACTGCGTCTCGATGAAATCCCACTCGGCTTCGGTCAGGACTGCCTGCGGCGTATCCGGATGCGGACCTCCCGCCTCGGCAATCCCCTGCATCACGAACAGCGGAACGTCGCCGGCCCGCAGGTTCTCGCGAAGCCATTCCTTGCTTTTCAGATCCAGATCAAGCCACCACATGTAAATCTGCATGGGACGCCGCCTTTCTACGTTTCCACGCTAGGCTCGCCGCGGCCGGGATACAAGGGAAAATCAGCACTCGTCTACACCGGACAGCAGCCGTGCCGCAGGGCTGAAAACTGCCGCTGAGCTGGGCCGAAGGCCGCGGAGGCTCTGGTCTTTCCTGATGCCGCAGGCACACAATTGATCATGGATGCAGAGCATTTCAGCGGCCCGCCTCCCCTCCTAGTGGGCATGATTCCCGGCCAGCATCCGGAGGTCCTCAAGACCGCCGTCACCCTGGCCCAAAAGCTGTCCACCCCGATGCTGTGCGCCTACGTGGACGAGGCAAGCTACCTGGTTGAGTGGGATCCCGCGCGCTCTGCGCACCGGCTTTCCCTGCATCCCGACAGGGACGACGACGACATCCGTTCCGTAACCGCGGAACTGAAGTCGGCCATCGGCTCGGCCATACAGGACGGCGGGCCGGCATGGACCTTGCGCACGCTGGCCGGGGATCCCGCCCGGGCCCTCGGCAGGCTGGCCTCGGAAGTCAATGCTCCCATGATCATCGTGGGCACGCCGGAGCGCGGCTTCGGGCACCGGATCACGGAACTCCTGAATGGCTCCGTGGCCGCCTGGCTCACCCACCATCAAAGCCGTCCCGTGCTGGTGGTCCCGTTCCGAATGGCCGCACACCAGGACCGGGCCGAATAGCCAGTAGGGACCCAAGGCGGCCGCAGAAAAGTAAAGCGAAAGTAGTTATTCGAGGTGGTGGCCAACCTGGCTACCGGCAAGTAAGCTGATCAGGCAGGCCGATAAAGGCCCGCCCAAAGACTGCTCCGGAGTGCGTATCCCCCAATAACGCGCTCCGGAGCTTTTTTGTGCCCAAATACCTCCGGGAGCTCAAGCATTCCCGCCCGTGCCACAACTGCCCGCACCCCCCGTTTACCTGCCGTACCACCCTTGACTGATACCCCCTAGGGGTATATGTTGGGTTCATGGAAACTTCCGGAGGACGGACGCCGACGGCGCCCAACGAAGAAGCGATTGCGGAGGCCCCGCAGCACGGCTACACCGCGGACAAGGATGCGTACCTGCGCCGGCTCCGTCGGATCGAGGGACAGGTCCGTGGCATCGCCCGGATGGTTGAGGAAGACAAGTACTGCATCGACATCCTGACGCAGGTCGCGGCCGTGACCAAGGCCCTGCACGCCGTCAGCCTGGGCCTTGTGGAAGAACACATAGGCCACTGTGTAGTCGGGGCGGCCTCTGAACCTGATCCTGACCTGCGGGCTGAAGCCATCGACCTCAAGGTCAAGGAGGCGGCGGGTGCCATCGGGCGCCTGCTGCGCTAGCCGCAAACCACCACCCACCAGCCGACCAACCCCGTCGTCACACCAACTAGGAGTCAGCAATGAGCATCATCTCCACCAAAGTCCACGTCTCCGGCATGACCTGCGGGCACTGCGTATCGGCCGTCAGCGAGGAGCTCGAGTCTCTGGCCGGCGTCGAGGAGATCGACATCGACCTCAACGCCGGCGGTGTTTCGACCGTCACCATTACCTCCACGCAGAAGCTCTCCCCCTCCGAAATCGGCGAGGCAGTGGCCGAGGCGGGTTACCTGGTGGTGGCCAACGAGGCCTGACCCGCTCCCATTCGTACCGGGCACCCAAAATCGAGCACGACCAGAGAAGGACCAGTCATGGGCACCGAACACCTTTCCGCAGCCTCCGCCAGCCGGGTGATTGAACTCGACGTCGAGGGCATGACCTGCGCGTCGTGCGTGAACCGGGTGGAAAAGAAGCTCGCCAAGCTCGAAGGCGTCGAGGCCACCGTCAACCTCCCCCTGGAAACAGCGCATGTGACCGTTCCGGCCGGCATCACGGACCAACAGATCACAGACCAGGTAGCCTCAGCCGGCTACAAGGCAAGGATCAAAACGGTCACCGAGGAGGACCACGACGGGACCCTGGCTGACGCCGCCCCGCACCACGAAGACCATATGGCGCACGGCGGCAAGGCATCAGAGCTGAAGCCGCGCCTGCTCGTCGCGGCGGTCCTGGCCGTGCCGGTGTTCCTCATCTCGATGTTCCCGGCTTTCCAGTTCCCCAACTGGGGCTGGGTGGCGGGCGCCTTGGCGCTGCCGGTTATCAGCTGGGCGGCGTGGCCGTTCCACAAGGCGGCCGCCATCAACGCCCGCCACTTCGCCTCCACCATGGACACCCTGGTATCGCTCGGAGTCATCGCTGCCTATCTGTTTTCCGCCTGGCAACTCCTCGCCGACCCCCGACTGACCGAACACCCCGGCATGGAGCAGATGGGCGGCGCGGGTTCCGGCGGCCTGTACTTCGAGGTGGCCAGCGTGGTCACCACGTTCCTTCTGCTGGGCCGGTACCTGGAGGCGAACGCCAAGGCGAAGGCCGGTGACGCGCTCAGGGCCCTCCTGGATCTCGGCGCCAAGGACGCCACCATCCTGCAGGACGGCGCCGAGGTGAAGATCCCGGCAGGCCGGCTGGCGGTCGGGGACCTGATCGTGGTCCGCCCCGGCGAAAAGATCGCCACCGACGGAGTGGTGGTGGACGGTGCCTCGGCAGTGGACGCCTCGCTGGTCACCGGCGAATCGGTTCCCGTGGACGTCGGTCCGGGCAGCCTTGTCACCGGTGCCACCATCAACACATCCGGCCGGGTGCTGGTCCGGGCCACGCGCGTCGGCGCCGAAACTACCCTGGCCCAGATGGGGCGGCTCGTTTCCCAGGCGCAGACTGGAAAGGCGCCGATCGCCCGGCTTGCTGACCGGATCAGCGCAGTATTCGTGCCGGTGGTCCTGGCCATCGCCGTCCTCACGTTCGCCGGCTGGCTGCTTGCGGCCGGGCCGGACGCCACAGGTCCGGAGCTTCGCGCGGCCTTCACGGCCGCGGTCGCCGTGCTGGTCATCGCCTGCCCCTGCGCCCTTGGCCTGGCCACCCCCGTGGGTCTCCTGACCGGCACCGGCCGCGGCGCGCAGCTGGGCATCCTCATCAAGGGCCCACACGTTTTGGAAGACACCCGCACGGTGGACACCATCCTGCTGGACAAGACCGGAACCGTCACCAGCGGCCAGCTGTCTGTTGTCGCAACCGCGGCGTTCGCCCCGTTCAGCGAGGCGGAAGTCCTGCGGCTGGCCGGTGCGGTCGAGTCGGCGTCGGAGCATCCGATCGCCGCCGCGATCGTCGCCGCCGCACGGTCCGCCGTGCCCGCCATGGGACAGCCGTCGCCCACCAGCCGCAACGCCACTGCAACGGACGACGGCGCCCGCCTGCCCGCCGTCGTCCACTTCCGGTCCGCACCCGGCGGCGGAGTGGTGGGAACCGTGGAGGGCCGGCTCGTGGTCGCCGGCCGCAGCGGATGGCTGCGGGACAACGGCGTTGAGCTGACGCCGGCGCAGGATCAGGTGTTCCGCGCCGCGGAGGAGTCCGGTGCCACGGCCATCTGGGTGGCAGTGGACGGCGAGGCTGCCGGCGTTGTTGAGCTACGGGATACGGTCAAGGCGGGATCGGCGGCAGCCGTCGCGCGGTTCAAGGCCCTGGGCCTGCGGCCCATGCTGCTCACGGGCGACAATGCCGCAGTTGCAGCCCAGGTGGCGGCCGCCGTCGGAATCGTTGCGGACGATGTCTATGCCGGCGTCCTGCCCGAGGGCAAGGTGGAAGCGGTCCGCCGACTGCAGGCTGGCGGCGCGACCGTAGCCATGGCAGGAGACGGCGTAAACGACGCCGCGGCCCTGGCGCAGGCGGATCTGGGCATCGCGATGGGCTCCGGCACGGACGTGGCGATCGAAGCCGCCGACCTGACCGTGATGGGCAACGACCTAGGGCAGGTGGCCACCGCGATCGAGCTGTCCCGCCGCACCCTGGCCACCATCAAGACCAACCTGTTCTGGGCTTTCTTCTACAATGCGATGGGCATTCCACTGGCGGCCCTCGGCCTGCTCAATCCGATGATCGCAGGCGTGGCCATGGCAGCGAGCTCGGTGCTGGTGGTGGCCAACTCGCTTAGGCTCCGCGGCTTCGGCCGGTAGTCTGCGGCCCGCTAGGCCGTACCGAAGCGGACGGCCGAGCGGGCCTTCGCTTTGGCCGCCTCCTCGTCACGGTCCTTTGCGGGAGCATGGGTAACGAGGGAGTCGAGCAGGTGCTGGGTCACGTGGGCTATCTCGTGCACGGCGCGCTCAAACGCCTCCTCATTCGCCTTCGACGGCTTGGTACTGCCGCTCACTTTGCGCACGTACTGCAGCGCGGCGGCGTGGATTTCCGCGGACGTAGCGTGCGGTTCGTAGTTGTGGAGGGTACGGATATTCCGGCACATACCCCCATGCTAGGCTCTGGAGCGCCGAGGATCGACCCTTTCGCCCCGCGCGGGAGGGCACAGCCCATGGGTAGGACTGCATGGGGAGCGCTGCCCATCGACGCCGTTTCGGGCTAAAGGATAGTTTTGAGGCAATGGATCTTCCGGACGAGCCGGAGGCCGCTGGGGATGCCGACTGGATCGGGTCCGTTGATTAGAGGAGATATCTAATGGCAAATGTGTGGGGTGCAGACGTTGAGCAGCTGAGGAACTTGAGCAGGCAGCTCAATGCTGGTTCGACTGAAATCCAGAGGCAGCGGAACCTGCTGTCAAACGCGCTCACGAACACGGAATGGATGGGCCCGGACGCGGTAGCATTCCGCGGCAAGTGGGAGAGCGAGCATGTTCCGGCCCTGGCCAGGGTGGCGCAGGCTCTGGAAGAGGCGGGCCAGCAGGCAACGCGCAACGCCCAGCAGCAGTCCGACGCTTCCCAGGGCTAGACCGGGAACGCACCGGAGGGCCGGACGCAGCACGCGTCCGGCCCTCCGGCATTTAAGCGGTCTGTTGCTGAAGACTGGCCCGTTATTGGAGGCTCAGGGTACGGGTTCGACGTCGTTCGCATGGTCAAGCGGTCCGGTCACCGCTGCCTGGGTCTCCGCTTTGGCTCCCCGGAGCTCATCCAGCCGGACGCACAGCACCCCGCCTACAATCAGCACGCCGCCGAGGAGCTGGATGGGGCCGGGCAGTTCGCCAAGCAACAGCCAGGCCCAGATCACGGCGAACAGGACCTCAGTGAGGGATACGAACGAGGCCACCTTGGAGCCGAGTGCGCGTGCAGCCATGACTCCTGAGACGTAGGCCAGCACGGTGGCCAGCAGCACGAGGCCGCACAGCGGAACCCACCAGGGGGTGGTCCACGGGCCTAGTTCCGTGTCGGCCGTGCTGATGGCCATGGGCAGGAGTCCCGTGGCTGCCGTCAGCCACATCACCGCGGCGCCCACCAGCAGCCCGCCCGATGCGAGAACGATGGGCGGCAGGGTGTCATTCTGCTTGGCCGTGATGAAGAAGTACATGGCCAAGCAGACGGCAGCCGCGAGGCCCCAGAACACACCGACGGCGTCGACCTTCACCGTGCCGGTGAGGTCCAGTACCAGGACGAGACCGCCCAGGGACAGCAGCGTCCCCGCGATTGTCAGGGGGCGGGGACGCTTCCGGCTGGCCACCCAGAGCCACAGGACGATCAACACCGGGGCGAGGTATTCGAGCAGGAGCGCCACACCAACGGACAGCCGGGCCACGGCGTTGAAGTAGAACAGCTGGCATGCAGCAACACCGATCAGGCCAAACAGCACGATCGTGACCCCGTTGGACCGCAGCTGGCTCCAGCGCCCGCGAAGCGCCGTAACAGCAGGGATGGCAAGGATGAGTGCGGCCGCGGTCAGCCGGGCCGTGACGGCTGCCCCGGGCGTCCAGCCGGTCTCCAGCAGTGACTTGGCAAAGGAGCCGGAAAGCCCGAAGACGGCAGACGAAAAGAGGGCGATGCCCAGTCCTGACGCAAGGAAGCCGGAGGCCTTTGCCGAGGAGGCCGGGGCCGTGACGGCTGCCGGAGCCCTAGAAACCAGCGATGTGTTGACGCGGCGGTTCGATGCGGGCACGGAGGCCTCCCGTCAGGAGTAAAGTGGGGTATTGGTCCTGACATTACGCCCCGCACTGTAAGGAGTCAAGGTGGTTTTTGCCCCTGACACGGAACTCTCACTGCGCTTTGTGGTGAACCTCATCAACTCTGCCGCCAACGGCGAGGAAGGCCTGGCCACGGTGGAGGACCTCGACGAGTTCCTGCGGCAGGAAGGCTTTACCGGCTCCCGCACCCACGACGCCGCCGAACTGGCCAGCGTCCACGCACTGCGCGCAGAACTGGCAGCTTTGTGGACCGCCGACGAGGATACGGCCGTGGCCAGTGTGAACCGGCTCCTGCGGGAAGCCCGCGCACTCCCCCAGCTCCTCAAGCACGACCAGTGGGACTGGCACCTGCATGCCACCACGCACGATGCCCCGCTGGCGGACAGGATGGGCACCGAAGCCGCCATGGCGCTGGTGGACGTGATCCGCAGCAAGGAGATGGACCGCATGCTCGTATGCGCCGCCGATGACTGCGACGCGGCGGTCCTTGACCTCAGCCGCAACCGGTCCAAGCGGTACTGCGACACCGGAAACTGCGCCAACCGCGCGCATGTCGCGGCCTACCGTGCGCGCCGCGCCAGCGGGGAGTAAGGCGCGGCGCGGATAATATACATCCGCCGCTACCTGCCGTCGGGCGTTAGGAGGCCCCGCCGTCGGGCCCGGACTCGCCGGTTCCGGCCGTACCAGCACCCGGGGCATCCGGACGGCGCTGGGTTCCCTCGCGCTGGGTTCCCCCGGTCCCATGGCCGCCGTGTCCCTGCGAGGACTTCCGGGCCGAGCTCAGGTTCACCCCGGAGCCTTTACCCAGGTGGGCGGCGTTGTCCTTGTAGCTCATGGACAGCATCGCGGCGATGACGAGGGTGACAATGAAGGCGATGCCGGCGGCAATGAAGGCCAGGTCAAACCGCGGCGACCGGGCACTGCCGCCGGAGGCGAAGATCAGCACCGCGACGAACGCCACCACAGCCCAGAAGGCGGAGAACATCAGCGGTCCCTTGACCGAGGTCCGCAGATTGCGCGGTTCTCCTGGTTTCTGGTGTGCCAAGGTGATTCCTCCCGTGCGGGCGGCGCGATGCGGCCTGCCCGCTGTGCTGTGTGCTGGTCCTGAAGGGTCCTGGTAGCCAAAGGCTGTTCTACAAGGAGTAGAACCCTTGGTACTAGTTTACGGCCTTTGACGCGGCCGCCCGCGCATCGTGCCGGAGCGAGAGGCCTGCCAGGATCCAGAGCACGCCCGAGATGATGGCGCCGCCGCCGGCAACGCCCAGCAGCGCATGCGGACCAAGCCCCACGAAGAACGGCAGGATGCCGGCCGTGCCCAGCCCGATGATTCCCGATGCCAGCCAGTCGCGGGCCAGGACATGCCGCCCGCGGAACCTGATGCCCAGGTACAGCTCGGACGCCGACGCCACGGCCAGCCCCACAGCACCAACAACGGCGAACACCAGGCTGCCCTGCAGGAACAGCAGGGCCACACCGGCACCGGTCAGGGCAGCTCCGGCGGCGGAAAGAATGCGGCCGGCAGGCGCCTCGCGGCGGAAACCGGTCAGCGGAATGCCCCACAGCAGGGTCAGGCCGGTGGCCAGCAGGTACACCCCGCCCGCGAGCGACATTCCGGTCACGGAAGGAGCCGCCCAGAACACGGTCACGGCACCGAACACCAGCGCGGCGGCAGCCCGCAGCAGGGCGGGCTTCCACAGCTCCGCCAAGGGGGCAGGCACGTCGGATTCAGCAGGGGTAGCGGGGGAAGTCACCGCTCCAGTTTAGTGTGCCAGGCTGTGCCTGCGAATCCGGGCCGCAGGCTATGAGCCGAGCACCATCCAGCGGTCCGTCCTGGCCCGCAGCCCCAAAGTCAGGCCGCGGGCGCACATGTAGCCCAGCGAAAAGGCCACCCACACCCAAACGAGCGCCGCCGCGCCGTCGGCACCGGCCAGCGGCACCGCCAGCAGCAGCGGAAGGTACACCGCAAGATTTACGACGCCGGCAATCGCCAGATACTTCGCGTCGCCGGCGCCAATCAGCACCCCGTCGAGGACGAACACGTACCCTGCCAGGGGCTGGCCCGCGGCCAGTACCCACAGTGCCGCGGTCAGGACCGACTGGACGCCGGCGTCGGGCGTGAAGAGGGCTCCTGCGAAAGGAGCCGCCACGGCGAGCAGCACGCCGGTGACCACACCAAAGCCGGTACCCCAGCGGATCATGGTCCGGGTCAGGATCCGCGCCTTGCCGGGGTTGGAGGCTCCCAACTCCTTGCCGATCAGCGCCTGGGCAGCGATGGCCAGGGCGTCCAGCGCGAAGGCAAGGAAGGTGAAGACTGTCATGGCCAGCTGGTGGGCAGCCAGGTTCACGGCACCCTGGGCTGTGACCACGAGAACGGTGGCGAGGATGGCAATGCGGAGGCTCAGGGTCCGCAGCATGAGCCAGGAGCCCACCCTGGTCATGGCCCGGATCCCATGCCAGTCGGGGAGCAGGCTGACGCCGTGGTGACGGGCATTGCGCTGCACCATCACCAGATACACCGCGGCCATGGCCCACTGCGCGATGCTGGTTCCCACCGCAGACCCGACGACGGACAGTCCGAGTCCGTAAACCAGCACCAGGTTCAGCACGATGTTCAGCGTGAAACCCACCGTGGCCACCACCAACGGCGTCCGGGTGTCCTGCAGCCCCCTCAGCACGCCCGTGCCGGCGAAGATCAGCAGCATCGCTGCCAGCCCGGGCATGGACCAGCGCAGGTAGTCCACGGCGAAGGTGCGGATCTCCGGACTCGGCCCCATGAGCCCGATCAGCGGCTCCGCGGCGAGGAACCCTGCCAGCGCCAGAGCTGTCCCGAGCAACAGGGCCAGCCAGACGCCGTCGCGCCCGGCGGCAAGGGCCCTTCCGATCTGGCCATCACCCACTGCCCGGGCCACGGCAGGGGTGGTGGAGTACGCCAGGAAAACCATCAGCCCCACCGCGGTGTGCAGCACCGCCGAGGCCAGCCCCACACCGGCCAACTGGGCAACACCCAGGTGCCCCACAATGGCCGAGTCGGCCAGCAGAAAGAGCGGTTCGGCGATCAGCGCGCCGAAGGCGGGAACGGCTAGCCGGAGGATTTCCCGGCCGTGACTACCGGGCTTTGGGGTGGAAACGGCGGCGGAAGGCGATGGGGGCACGGCTTCAGCCTAGCCGCCGCATAAAAGTTAACCGCGACACATTAGTTGACACTTCAACAAAACTTCGGGACAGTGGAAGGGAAGCTTCACCCGACGCGCTCCGGACCGCGTGCCCAAAAGAGACAACCCCCAATCGAACCGAACGGTGAGAATCTCCATGAACCAGTCCACCCAGACCACCACAGCCCTGACGATCCTGCGAGTCATCACGGGATTCCTCTTCGCCGCGCACGGCTGGCAGAAGTTCAGCGAATTCACCATCGCCGGGACGCAGGCATCCTTCGCCACGATGGGGGTTCCGGCCGCTGAGGTCGCCGCCCCGGTCGTCGCCACCCTGGAGCTGGTGGGCGGCATCGCCCTCATCCTCGGCGTGCTGACACGCGTCTTCGCTGCCCTGCTCACCCTGGACATGCTTGGCGCCCTCTTCCTGGTCCACGCCTCGGCCGGAGTCTTTGTCGCCACCGGCGGCTACGAGCTGGTTCTCCTGCTCGCAGCGGGGGCAGCGGCCATCGCCCTTGCCGGAGCCGGCTGCCTCTCGGCGGATGCAGCCCTGTTCGGCCGCAGCAATTCCAAGCTTAAGGTTCTCGCGTAGCCTTCCCTGAACGCAGCACCGCTCCAGAGCGGTGACTGTGCAGGAAACGACGGCGGCTGCTCGCCCGGCACTTCGGTGCACGGTGGGCGGCCGCCGTCGTTTTGCTGTTTACTTTGATTCTTGTCCGGTTGTTGTTGATTCAGCCGGTCAGGTAGTCAGCCGGTCAGGTAGTCAGCCGGTCAGGCGGTCAGCCGGTGACACCCGTCAGTTCATCCGGAGTGTGCGCGACCATTGCCGTGCGGACGGTCTTGCCCGTCTTCAGGTCGACGGCGTGAAGTTTCCGCGTTGCCGGCTCGGTTACATAGGCGGTGAAGCCCACGACGTACAGGGTAGGCCGCGGGTCCTGCCACGCCTCCGGCTCCTGCCAGGCGGCAACGACGGGGATGGTGGACACGGCGGCGCCTGTCACCGGGTTGAGGACGTGCAGCGCGCCGTCCGTGCCGAGGACCAGCGCTTCCCCGGCCGGCCCGCGCCCCAGCGACCGGAATGAATAGCTCGTACCGAGGTCCACCAGCTTCATTGCCTTGGTTTCCGTGTTCACCAGCGAAATCCTGGTGGGCCGCTCCAGGACCGCGTCTTTGTCCACCTTGTAGTCCCCCAGCACCACGGGCGACGCCGGCGAGCCTGCCTGGTTGCCGATCCGGCCATAGGCGTCAGGACTGAAGATTTTGGAGAACCTGCCGTCCTTGAAAACCAGCATCCCGTCCTCACATCCGAAGATCACCGTGCCCTCGCCGGCCACTGCCTCGCCATGGACGCCGGGGCAGTTCTGGCTGCGGAGGATCTCCTTGCGGTCCGGACCAGCCTCCCTGCGGCCTGAATCCGTGGTCTCCCTGAGCAATGCCACGGCGTTGCGCGCGTCCTCGTCGCCCACGGTTACCAGCAGCTTCCCGTCCTCCAGCTCCACCGCTACGCCGTGGTGGGCCTCAGGTGCCGTGTAGGTGACCGTCTCCGGAAGGCCGTCCGCCGACAGTTCGTTCAGGGTGGCCGACTCGAAGGACTCCACCTTGCCGGACCCGTCGCTGAACAGGACAGTTCTTCCGGCATGCCGCACCACATGGCCGGGCTTGCTCGCCTCGAACGCGTAATCCGTCAGCGTAGGCCTGACGGCGTAGGAGTGGCCGTGATCGCCATGCCGATCGGTCCAGACGCCGGCGTCCAGAACACGGAACGAGTCATCCGCCGCCACCAGGACGTGGCGGCCGTCCCCGGCCGGGCTGATGCGGTTGTAGCCATCCAGCTCGACGTCCGCCACATGCTCGAGGGTCCCGGCGTCCAGCACTCCGATGCCGCCCGCGTAGCTGTACGTGAGGCGTGGTTTGGGGGCGCGAAGTTCCGCGGGTTCTGCGGTCTCGACGTTCTGGGAAGTGCCGGCAGGACCGTCGGCCGCCTCGTGACCGGGGCTTCCTGCGCAGCCAGAGAGGAGGAGGGCAGCTCCGCAGGCTGCCACCACCCGGACTGTGTGCGGCCTTGTGAACGGATGAGTGAAGGGCCTGGCGATGGATGCGTTCATGCGGCCGCGCCGGCTGGTCGTAGGTCGGGCAGGAAGAACATGTCGTCTTGAGAGCATGGCACTAATGATAATCATTATTAATAGGGTTCTGACCACTCCTCCCCCGTTCATGACGCCGGATGCACAGGCCGCCGGCCTTATGGCGTGCGGGATGGCGTTTGTGAAGGCCGGGATCTGCCCCGAGGACTGCGGTCAGTAAACTGCGACCATGAGCGAGACTGCCGCCAACTCCGTAACCCTCCGCTTTCTTGCCGCCCCCATGGACGTGGGCCACAGCGGCTCCGTTGACGCGGGAACGGTGCTCGAGTGGGTGGACAAGGCGGCCTATGCGGCCGCGGTGGGCTGGGCCAAGTCCTACTGCGTCACCGCTTATGTGGGGAACATCCACTTCGCCGATCCGGTGAACATCGGCGACATGGTGGAGGTCACCGCCACCATCGTCTATACGGGCCGCTCCTCCATGCATATCCGGACGGTGGTCTCCTCCGGGGATCCCAAGGGCGGGCCGGCCACCATGCGGAGCCAGTGCATGGTGATCTTCGTGGCGGTTGGCGAGGACGGGAAACCCATCCCGGTAAAGCAGTTCGAGCCGATAACGGCGGAAGAACTGGAACAGCGGGACCACGCCCTGGCACGGATCGGTATCCGAGAACAGATCGTCGAAGCCATGAGCGCCCAGGAATATACCGATGCCGGCACCGCGGAGCGCGTCGTCCTACGGTTTATGGCGGCCCCAACGGACGTGAACTGGGGCGGGAAAGTCCACGGCGGGATCGTCATGAAATGGATCGATGAGGCCGCATATGTGTGCGCCTCACGCTACTGCGGCCGGGACACGGTGGCTGTCTTCTCCGGCGGAGTCCGGTTCTACCGGCCGCTGCTGATTGGGCACGTGGTGGAGGTGGAGGCCCGGCTCGTCTACACGGGCACCAAGGGCATGCACATTGCCGTACACGTCCGCTCCGGGGACCCCAAGGGCCGTGAACTGAACCTGACCACCTACTGCCTCACCGTGATGGTCGCCCGCGACGCCGAGGGCACCTCCGTCCCCATCCCTGCATGGACCCCCGCGTCCGAGGAGGACAAGCGGCTCCACGCCCATGCGCGGGAGCTCCTGGAGATCAGGGCAGCAGCCCCGGGGAACAGGCTGCCCAACCATCTCCTGCAGTCACAGCCGGGCTAACACCGGCAGCCTAGAAGCCGCCGCCTCCGGCATCCCCCGCCATGTTGGCGAACCGCGAGTAGTGGCCCTGGAAGGCCACAACAATGTCCTTGGTGGGGCCGTTACGGTGCTTGGCGATGAGGATGTCCGCCTCGCCGGCGCGCGGAGACTCTTTGTCATAGACGTCTTCACGGTGCAGCAGGATCACCATGTCGGCGTCCTGCTCAATGGACCCCGATTCACGCAGGTCGGAGACCATGGGTCGCTTGTCCTGCCGCTGCTCAGAACCACGGTTCAGCTGCGACAGGGCAATGACGGGGACCTGAAGTTCCTTGGCCAGCAGCTTCAGCGCACGCGAGAACTCGGAGACTTCCTGCTGGCGGGACTCCACCTTCTTGCCCGAGCTCATGAGCTGCAGGTAGTCGAGGATCACAAGCTTGAGGTCGTGCTGCTGCTTGAGGCGGCGGCACTTGGCGCGGATCTCCATGAGGGACATGTTGGGGCTGTCGTCAATGAACAGCGGGGCATCATTCATGCGCCCCATGGTGGTGGCGATCTTGGACCACTGCTCGTCCTTGATGGTGCCCTTGCGGAGGTCCTGCAGGCCGATGGTGGCCTCGGCCGAAAGGAGGCGCATGGCGATCTCATTACGGCCCATTTCGAGGGAGAACATCACCGTGGCGAGGTTGTTCTTGATGGCAGCCGAGCGGGCAAAGTCCAGCGCGAAGGTGGACTTACCCACGGCAGGGCGGGCGGCAATGACGATCATCTGGCCCGGATGCAGCCCGTGCGTCAACTCGTCCAGCTCGTAGAAGCCGGTGGGAACGCCCACCATGCCCTCGCCGCGGTGGCCGGAGGCCTCGATCTCATCCACCGTGGACTCCATGACGTCCTTCAGGACGACGTAGTCTTCCGCGGTGCGGCGCTCGGCGACCGCGTAGACCTCCGCCTGGGCCTGGTTGACCAGGTCTTCGACTTCGCCGTCCTGGCCGTAGCCGAGCTGCACGATCTTGGTGCCGGCATTGACCAGCCGCCGGAGCACGGCCCGCTCGGCGACGATCTCGGCGTAGTAGCCTGCATTCGCGGCTGTGGGTACCGTCTGAATGAGCTCATGGAGGTAGGCCGGTCCGCCGATCCGGTTGATCTCCCCGCGCTTGGTCAGCTCATCCGACACCGTGACGGCATCTGCGGGTTCTCCGCGGCCGTAGAGGTCGATGACGGCCTCATAGATGGTTTCGTGGGCCGGGCGGTAGAAGTCCTGCCCGCGCAGGATCTCAACCACGTCCGCAATGGCGTCCTTGGAGAGCATCATGCCGCCCAGGACGGACTGCTCCGCCGGTATGTCCTGGGGAGGCTTACGGCTGCCTTCGGATTCGCGGGTACCTTCGATTGAGTCCAGGTGCGTAACTGACAAAGCTGCCGTCCTCCATTGTGTCCGCAGTCCGTGCAGGAGGACTGCGGCGCGTGTGCCGTGTGCCGCGGGTGTGCCGCGCAGCGGAACTGCTGCCCGGGCTAATGCAACTACACCAGCAGGCCCTGACATTCTTCGGTCCGGGCCATTGAACCGTTGGCGACGCCTCATCCACAGGTTTTCCACAGGGCAGGACTGATCACCCGGAGTCCGGCTCTCGGCTGGCCCCGGTCGTCAGGCCGGAAGGGAAAACTCACCCGAATGGGGTGTCTCCGCTACGTTAGCGCCCGCCTGCCCACTCACAAAGCCCGCAGTTTCGCACCTCTGTGGATAACCTGTGCACAAGATACTGCTGCTTGTGCACAGCCTGTGGGGGAAGCTGTGGATAGAAATTTTCTTTTCGGCTTATATGCGGTCTGACCTGGGGAAACGCTCTCATTTTCCTGTGGACTAATTAAACTTTTGCGCATACCTTCATCCACAGCCGTAAGCGACCGCTGGGGATACCGGCCGGTAATTCCAGCGCCAGAGGGCGTTTTCGCCCCCTACATACCCATTCTGTGATACGGGTCACCGGCATATGTCCGAGTCCGTTCCCATATGCATGCCGCACGGATGAATCTTGCTGTCCGGGGTCATGACCGGCATCACGGGCGGAACGCACCATGCGTAGCCGGGCATATGCTGTGGATAACGCGGATCTGGCGTTAAGCTCTAGGTATGGGCGACGTTCTGACAGTCTTGGTTCCTGCCCTTATCCTTGCCGCAGCCCTCTGGGCTCTCGCTACGGCACTGAAGCCGCGTGACGGGGGCATGTCCGACGCGGACCGCTACCAGCTGGATCTGGCAAGGCGTTCCCAAGCCCACTACGCAGCTCAGGTTCAGGCAGCCATGGCGGCGCGGGCACGCCTGGAGGCTGCGGCCCTGCCGAGCCAGAACCGGCAACAGCAGATCCAGCAGCAGAACCAGCATCCTGCGGCACTTGCGACCGGGGGCACGCTGGACCCGCAGCTGGCGCTGCAGCTGCAGACATTGGTGCGCAACGGGCAGAAGCTCCAGGCCATCAGGCTTTTGCGCCAGGCCACCCACTCCAACCTTTTGACCGCCAAGCAATATGTAGATCGGCTGTAACAATGGAATCGCTCCTGATCCCCTTCCTGATCCTCGTGGCCGTTGCTGTGGCCGTGGCACTCACGGCACGTGCGTTGGGCCATCGCCGGCGCACGGTCAGGGAACCGGCCAAACCGCCTGTGGAGTCCGCCGAGCTGGCAAGGGAAGCCGCAGCCAAGCTGTCCGAGGATGAACACCGGCGGCTGTACGCGCTCATCGCCCAGGGCCAGGCCATGGCTGCGATCAAGCTGTTCTACGAGGTGTCAGGGCAGGGCTTGCGCGCATCACGGGACGCGGTAGCCGCGCTGGCGGCCCACCCGCAGTCTTTCCGCTCGCCGGCCCAGGAACCCAGCGAACCCGAGGACGACGACGAGCCACCGCAGCGGTTCCCGTACCGGTACCGGGCCATAGCCAGCAAGGGCGATGTCACCCGGGAGGTCAGCAGCAACATGCTAAATGACGAGATCTACGGCCGCATCCGCACACTCGCCAAGAGCGGCAACGTTGAAGCTGCTGCCACTGCGCTGACCCGGCACTCGGACATCACCATGAAGCAGGCGCGCGAATTTATCGCCCTGCTGGACGACTAATTACCGCCGCTGCCCGGAGCCACTCAAAAGTCGAACAGATCCCCCAGCCAGCCTTCCTTCTTCTTATGGCGGCGGCGGTCATAGTCGCGGTCGTATCCCTTGCCGTAGTTCCGGTCGTCGTGGCGCGGCTGGTCCCGCCGCAGCTCGTCACGCCGCGGTTCAAAGTTGCGGTACAGCGGCGGAGGTGCCGTGCCAGGCGCAGGTGACGCCGCTGCAGGGGGAACGGGCGCGGCAGGTGCCGCCGGCGCCCCGGTGTTGACGCGGTCGATGATCTTGTCCAGTTCACCGCGGTCCAGCCACACACCCCGGCACTGCGGGCAGTAGTCAATTTCCACGCCGCTGCGTTCGCTCATGACCAAGTCTGAAGAATCAATGGGACATTTCATGCCCGGCACAACGAGCGGGTGCTGCGATTAGTTCGCGTTACCGCCCGCCTGAGATCCCGGCCAGCAGCTGTTCAAAGGGCAGTGACTCCAGCAGCGCGGGTTTGGGGCCTGGCTGGCCCCCTTCCAAAAGCTGACTGAACTCGGCAGCCGCCCGTTCTATCCGCACCGAAAGGGGGGTACCGCCGTCGTCCGTGTTTCCCCAGTCCTGGGGCCCGGCGAAGACGGCCGTGGCGGCGGTCCGCGTGCGGAGGTAGCTGAAGAGCGGGCGCATGGCGTGGTCGAGCACCATCTGGTGGCGGTCCGTTCCGCCGGTGGCCGCCAGGAGGGCCGCTTTGCCGTCCAATGACTTGGGGTCGAGGACGTCAATGAAGGACTTAAACAGGCCGCTGTAGGATGCACTGAACACCGGTGAGACCGCAATGATGCCGTCGGAGGCCTCGACGCCGGCGATCACCTCTGCCAGCCGGGGTGGGGCAAAACCCGTGACGAAGTTGTTGGCGATGTCCACGGCCAGGTCGCGGAGCTCCACGACGTCGGTGGTCACCTCGTAGCCGGCGGTAGCCAGCTCCCGCGTGGCGGCGGCGGCCAGCTGGTCGGCCAGCAGGCGGGTCGACGACGGCACTCCCAGTCCGGCGGACAGAACGGTAATGCGGCGGGTCTCCATGGCGGTCTCCTCTGATTGGCGCTGTATATGCATTTGCATCTAATCACTCAACCGGGCAGGTCCGCCCTTTATTCCGCCACACGGTAAACCGCCCGGTACACTGCGTCCATGGCGGAAAACAAGACACAAGTGACAGGGGTTTCAGCGGACGACTTCATCGCGGCTGTGGAGCACCCTGTGCGCCTGCACGACGCCCTGCGGCTGCGTACCCTCATGGCGGAACTGACGGGTCAGGAACCTGAGATGTGGGGTCCCACCATCGTCGGATTCGGCAAGGTGCACTACAAGTACGCCACCGGGCGCGAAGGGGACACTGCGGCGGTGGGGTTCTCTCCCCGCAAGGCCAGCCTCTCGCTGTACGGCCTGACGAATGCGCCGGAGTCGGCCGCGCTCCTCGACCGTCTGGGAAAACACAAGACCGGCGCCGGCTGCCTCTATATCAACAAGCTGGCTGACGTCGAAGAAGCCGTGCTGGCCGAGCTGATCAGCATCGGCTACCGCTACTGCACCACGGTCCTGCACCAACCGTAGGCCGCCGGCCTAAACCTGCCGGAAATGACGAAGCCCCCGCCGTCGGCTTCCCGGAGGAATCCGACGACGGGGGCCGTCAGCAGTTCAGGACTGCGAAGTAGATCCGGCAAACGCCGGACCTACTACTTGCCTGCGACTACGTCGAGTTCGATCACAGCGGCAACGTCGTCGTGCAGACGGACGTTGGCCTGGTAGGAACCAACCGACTTGATGTGAGCCGGCAGTTCAACCTTGCGCTTGTCGATGCTGCCAAGGCCTGCGGCCTCAACAGCGTCGGCGACGTCGGCCTGCTTGACCGTGCCGAACAGGCGACCGCTTTCGCCGGCCTTGACAACCAGCTTGACCGGCTTGGCGGACAGAGCGGCGGCCTGCTTCTGAGCATCTTCCAGGGAAGCGTGCTCGCGGGCGACGCGGGCAGCCTTGATGGACTCAACCTGCTTCTCGCCACCCTTGGACCAGGTCAGGGCGAAACCGCGGGGCAGCAGGTAGTTACGTGCGTAACCGTCCTTGACCTCGACAACGTCGCCAGCAGCACCGAGACCGGTTACTTCGTGGGTCAGAATGAGCTTTGCCATGTTAGTTAATCCCTTTCCTTAGCCCCGGCCAGCGCCGGAGTAGGGCAGCAGGGCAACTTCGCGGGCGTTCTTGATTGCCTGGGCGATCTTGCGCTGCTCCTGCACCGTAACGCCAGTGACGCGACGGGCGCGGATCTTTCCGCGGTCGGAGATGAACTTGCGCAGCAATGCTACGTCCTTGTAGTCGATGACAGTGATGTCAGCGGCCTTCAAGGGGTTGGACTTTGGTTTGGGCTTACGGAGTTCAGCCTTAGCCATCGTGGAGCTCCTATTCTAGGGAGCCCGTGAATCGTGATCCACGGGATGGTGGTGGTCCGACCGCGGCCTGCTCGGAGAGTGCCATATGGAACGCTCTGCCGGATGCTGCGCCGGACCTTATGTTTGTTGTTTAGAAGGGAGGTTCGGAATCCGGGCCGTTGCCCCAGCCGCCGCCCGCATTGCTGACTCCGGGCGTGGCCCAGGGGTCTTCCTGCGCTGCGGGCTGCTGGTTGCCGCCCCAGTTTCCTCCGGTGTTGCCGCCCTGGTTTCCACCCTGGCCGCCACCGAATCCACCGCCACCGAATCCGCCGCTGTTGCCGCCGCCGAATCCGCCCTGGCCGCCGGAGCGCTGGGTGCGGTTGACCTTGGCATTGGCGTAACGCAGGCTCGGGCCGATTTCGTCGACTTCGAGCTCGATAACGGTGCGCTTCTCGCCTTCCTTTGTTTCGTAGGAACGGCTCTTCAGGCGGCCGGAAACAATCACGCGGGTGCCCTTGGTGAGGGACTCGGCGACGTTCTCTGCTGCCTCGCGCCAGACCGAAGCGCGGAGGAACAGGGTTTCCCCGTCCTTCCACTCATTGGACTGGCGGTCGAAGGTGCGAGGCGTGGACGCGATGGTGAAGTTCGCTACTGCCGAACCTGACGGTGTGAACCTCAGTTCGGGGTCATTGGTGAGATTACCGATGACCGTAATAGTGGTTTCGCCTGCCATCTACTGCCTCCTTGTTCGTTCCTGCGGTGTAAAGAATGAAAGTTGATAGCTGAAATTACTCAGCAACAACCTTCTGCTCTTCGGGGCGGGTGATCTTGGTGCGCATGATGGTCTCGTTGAGACCCAGCTGGCGGTCAAGTTCCTTGGCGGTAGCCGGTGTCGCGGTGAAGTTCACCACGGCGTAGATACCCTCGGACTTCTTCTTGATGTCGTAAGCCAGACGGCGACGGCCCCAGATGTCAACCTTTTCGATGGTTCCACCATCGTTGGTGATGACGTTCAGGAACTTCTGAAGCGACGGCTCTACGGAACGCTCTTCGACCTCGGGGTCGATGATTACCATCAATTCGTAAGGACGCATATGTGAACCCACCTCCTTTGGGCTAAGCGGTTACGGTATTTCCGTAACAGGAGGTTCATTTGCGATGCCGTGCACGCCCGTGGCCAAAGAAGGACCAGGGCGCAGCACAGACTTCACTATCCTAGTGCATCGGGAAGGGTTTCTGCGATTCGGACAGCTCCAAGGCTATGAGCACTGAAGGCTGGGGCGGAAGTGCGGGTCCGGCTATGTGGAAAACCGGGGCGTCAGAAGCGCGAAAGGCTCACCAGCACCTTGTCCGAATCGACCGAGACGTTGCCTCTGACATAGAACTGCATCTGGTCGGTCTCCTTCTCCCACTCGGGGTCTGTCTTGCTGAAGGAGGTATTCCTCTCGTAGCTCACCGTGGCTTCGCCGGCTTTACCCCCGCTGAGCCGCCAGGTGCCGTCAAACGACCGGCTAAGCCCGTAGTCCGGGTCGGCAGTGATCGACCACTTAACGTTCCGGACATCGCCGAAAGCAAACCGTGAGAACGGGCAGCCCTCCGGTTCAATGTCCGTGGATTTCTCGCAGGCGGCGAGGGCGGCAGCCACCTGGCGGGACGTTTCCGCCACCAGCGCATCCGAGGCCTTCACCGTGAGCCTGGCCGTCTCCGGCGCCTGTGGCAGCGAGCCGCCCGAGACCACTACCTGCTGGTCCTCGACTGAGAGGTACTTCTCGCTGTCCGGAAGACCCACCGAGTAGGAACCGGGAAACGCAGGGAGACTGATGTTTGTGCCGAAAGCAGTGACTTCATTTTGACCCGCGGGGACAGTTACTCCGTTGACCGAGACGGCCGCCAGGGGAACATCGACGGAGGCATTGACCTGCTGCAGAGGGAACGCCTCAAGCTTCCAATGGTCGTCCACGAGCTCGGGCTGGTTCTTGACGAGGGCGAACGTCTGCTCGTACTTGCGCCCTCCCTGCCTCAGTTCGGCACGGACCTGCGCCGAGTCACCGGAAATCCTGGTGGAAATAATCGAGAAGCCGTCAATGCGGTTCGCCGCAGCGCCGAGAACCTCATTGGTCAGGAGAACCCGCTCCTCATTGGGCACGTCGGGATCCAAAATTTCCAGGGCTTTCCGCGCATCGCCGTCAACGAGTGCTTGGGCGTAGTCCTTCACCGGCTGGTCCGGACCCGGTTTGACCGCGTTGACCGTGACCACCGACCCCACCGCGAGCACCGCGACCGCACCAACGATGGCGGCTGAAACCAGCAGGCGCCTCCTGCCCTTGGCCGTAAGCTGCCGTTCAGCAGGAGGGGTTGCGGCAGGGCCAATTGCAGCCGGCCCGGCGGCCGCCGGACCTTCCCCGGACGTGACAGGGACCGGTGCTCCGGCTGCACCCGGCTGGCTTCCCTGAGGCCTGGCGGGCAGGACGCGGAGCACGCGCTGCAGCCTGGCCGGCAGCACCGGCACCAGATAGGGCGCCAGAAAGCGCGCCGAAATCTCAACCAGCAGCCCCCAGGCGAGGAAGACGGCCGGCGACCACCACGCCGGTGCCAGGACGTACTGACCGGAAGCGAGTCCCGGTGCATCAAAGTCTGCGCGGACCGTCAGGAGAGGCAGCAGCAGCAGTCCCAGAAGGAGGAAGCCGGCGGGCACGGGCGCCCACGACCGGAGGTCACTGTTGGAAACCGGTCCCCTGCGCAGCAGAACACAAAGGCCGGAAATGACCGTACAGACCAATGCCAATGCCAGCGCCGCCCACGCAGCGACCGCGGCGTCCGTTCCTGCTGCGTCAGCACCGAATCCGTAGATTGTCTGGTCCTCGTTCCGGCTCTCCTGTGCGCCGAAAATCGCCGTCGTTTCCGAGAGCACGTGAAGGCCTCCGAGGTGGCCGGCCACAAGGCCGTACCCGCCCGCATTGCCCATCAGCAGCGGACCTGAGAGCAGGGCCGCCCAGCCGCCGGAGACGGCGGCGGTGATCCATGCCGCGGGGATGGCGATGACCGAAAAAACTGCCGTGTGTACTGCGACGGCGGCGAGCGGCAGGTTCAGTTTTCCGCGAAGGAGCGATGCGCCGGCGAACGGCGCGCGCCGCGCATATATGGCGTTCCGGGACAGTACAGACAGTCCTGCAGCAAGAAGGAAGGCGACCAAAACCGACCATCCGCCGGCTGAAATGGGATCGACACTGAATCCGCCCCCAGGGGGGAAACGGACGGCAGCGGCCGCGGCTACACCGTTGACCAGCAGCGCGAAAACGGCGCCGCTGACCGCGGACTGAAGCAGAAGCTGCGGCCGGCCGGCGGATGGAAACCGCAGTTCGGCCAAACGGCCTGCCAGATAGATGCCCACAGCGCTGATCAGGAGCACCGCCACCGGGACTGCATGGAGGTGGCCCTCACCCCGGACGGCCCCAAGGAAGGGCACGACACCTGCCACGGCAGTACCCGCGCTGCCCAAATGCGCCATCGCCACCAACTGGGCGGTTAGCTGGCCCAGTTGCGACCAGGCGTCCGGTGCCTGCTCCGCGGCAATTGCTCCGCCCAGAGCCGGAATCGGGTTGCCCTGGCTGGCGGCAATGCCTGCGAGGGACAGCAGTACGGCTGCGAGGCTGAACAGGTACACCGCGGCGTAGGCGGCAGCCGCAGCGGCAGCGCCGGTCCAGAGCAGGCGGAAATCGAAAAATGAATTGCCCGGTCGCGGACCGGGTGGCGTTCCAGGTTGATGCGCCGGAAGGTCGGGCACGGCGGGCGCGGAAACAGGCGGTTGTTGCGACATTCTCCCCAGATTTCTGTCGGACTCTCACTGATGCTGTGAATCTAGGGGGAATCCGGCGGCGGCGCCAGTCATATGACCCGGGGCTGTGGACAACTCCCGGCGCGGAATACTGGAGCCATGACGATTCTGAAATCCGTGCTCCTTTTCACCCTGGCTGCCATGGCGGAGATCGGCGGAGCCTGGCTGATCTGGCAGGCCGTGCGGGAGGACAAGGCGTGGTGGTGGGCGGGACTCGGAATCGTGGCGCTGGGGTTCTACGGCTTTGTGGCCGCATTCCAGCCGGACGCCCATTTCGGCCGGGTCCTGGCGGCGTACGGCGGGGTCTTCATCGTCGGTTCCCTGGTGTGGGGCATGCTTCTGGACGGTTTCCGGCCCGACCGCTGGGACCTCATCGGAGCCGTCGTTTGCCTCGTTGGCGTCGCCGTCATCATGTTCGCGCCCAGGCAGGGCTGACCCGGAACGAAGACATCCGCCCGGTCAGGCCGTAAACGGCCGACCGGGCGGATGGTTCATCAAGGTGCGCAGAGTGGGGGCGTGATTACGACGCCGCGCCGGACCCCACGCCTGCATCAGCGGTTTCTGCGGACGTCTCGGAGGCTGCCGGCACCCCAGGCCGGCCCGGACCGCCGCCCTTGCGGTAGCGCCACACACCGATGCCGACCACCACGGCGGCCAGGGCAACGGAGAGCAGGAGCGACTCGCGGGTGGAATCCAGGATCACCATGCCGATGATCAACGCCACGATGCTGCCGATCGCCAGCCACGTGAGGTAGGGGAAGAACCACATCTTCAGCGACAGGTCCTTGGCCGCAGCCCCCATCCGGCGGCGCAGCACCAGCTGGGACGCGGCAATGACCAGCCAGACAAACAGCGCGATGGCGCCGGAGGTGTTCACCAGGAACAGGAAGACCGTGTCCGGGGCGATGTAGTTCAGTCCGACGGTGATGAAGCCGACCACGGTGGAGGCCAGCACAGCTGCGGCGGGCACGCCGCGCTTGGAGATGCGGGTCCAGGACTTCGGGGCGTCCCCGCGCTGCGAGAGCGAGAAGAGCATGCGGCTGGCCGTGTAGAGGCCCGAGTTCAGGCAGGACAGCACCGAGGTCAGCACCACAACGTCCATGATGGTGCCCGCGCCGGGGATGCCGAACAGCTCGATGACCGCGACGTACGGGCTCTTGGCCACGTTGGCGGAGTTCCAGGGGAGCAGCGTGACAACAATCGCGATGGAGCCGATGTAGAAGACTAGGATGCGCCAGACCGTGGACTTCACGGCCTTCTTGACCGCTTCAACCGGGTTTTCTGATTCACCGGCTGCGATGGTGGCGATCTCAGCACCGAAGAACGCGAAGACCACCACGAGGATTCCGGCCAGGACGGCTCCCGGGCCGTTGGGCAGGAAACCCCCGTTGCCAGTCAGGTTGCTCAGGCCGGGCGCCGGAACGCCCGGAACCAGGCCGAGGATCGCTGCCACGCCGAAAAGGAGGAACAGGATGATGGCCGTGACCTTGATGGAGGCAAACCAGAACTCGAACTCCCCGTAGGACTTCACCGAGCCCAGGTTGGTCAGCGTGAGCAGGACCATGAGCGCCAGGGCCCAGACCCACTGGTCGATGCCGGGTACCCAGCGGTGCATGATCGCGGCACCGGCTGTGGCTTCGATGCCCAGCACGATGATCCAGAACCACGCGTAGAGCCAGCCGATGCTGAAGCCGGCCCAGCGGCCCAGTGCCTTGTCGGCGTAGGTGGAAAAGGATCCGGTCTCGGGGTTCGCGGCCGCCATCTCGCCAAGCATCCGCATGACGAGGATGACCACGATGCCCGCGGCCATGTAGGCAAGCAGGATGCCGGGACCGGCCTGCTGGATGGCCGCGCCGGAGCCGACGAACAGACCGGCGCCGATGACACCGGCAATGGCGATCATCGACAGGTGCCGGGGCTTTAGGGATTTCGACAGTTGTTGGTCAGCGTGCATGGCTGCGCCATCCTCGTTTTGATTGCAGGTTTTGGGCGGTGGCCGGCGGCAAAGGGTGAAGACTGTGCCGGGGACCACACTGTGCGTTTCACACTAAGGGAGCCGGGGGCTGGTCCGGGCTGTGCAAAGCTACAGTTTACGGCAATCCAAAACAGGCACACTTCCAGCCATGCACCCCAACAGACAACAAACGGTGCCTGCAAGGCACTTTCGTAACCGGCCTGAAATCTGTCACGGGTGCGCTAGGCGTGCGCTGCGGCTCCAAAGAACAACTCAGTCACCCGGGCAAGGCGGTGCGGATCCTCCACGCCGCAAAGCTCCCGGGCCGAGTGCATTGAGAGCAGGGGTACGCCCACGTCCACTGTTCTGATGCCCAGCCGGGTGGCCGTCAGCGGGCCGATGGTGGAACCACACGGCATCACGTTGTTGGACACAAACTCCTGGTAGGGAATCCCGGCCTCACCGCACAGCCGCGCCCAGAGGGCAGCCCCGGTAGCGTCGGTGGCGTACCGCTGGTTGGCATTGATCTTAAGCAGCGGCCCGCCGTTGAGGACAGGGCGGTTGACGGGGTCGTGCCGTTCGGCATAGTTGGGGTGGACGGCGTGACCGGCGTCGGCGGAAACGCAGAACGACCCCGCGAACGCCTGACGCCGCTGGCTCACCGAAGCGCCCAGCCCGTCCGAGATCCGGACCAGGATGTCTTCAAGCACCGGCCCGCACGCCCCCGACCGGGACGCCGAACCGATTTCCTCGTGGTCGAAGGCGGCGAGCACTGCAATCGGCGCGGTTCCCCCTGAAGCCTCGGGGCCGCCGTCGGAAGCGTCAGCGTGCGCGATCAGCGCCGTGATCCCCGCGTGCGTCGCGGAGAGGTTGTCCAGGCGTCCGGAGGCGAAGAACTCACTCCTGACCCCGAAAACCGCAGGCTGCTGAGTGTCCGCAATGACGACGTCGTACCCGCCGATCCGGGCCGGATCAACAGGCACTCCATCCCCGGCGACGCGGCGGGCCAGCACCGCCAGCAGGTCCTCCCCGCCGGGATCACCGAGCCCGAACACCGGGTTCATGTGCTGCTGCTTGTCAAGGGTGAGGCCTTCATTCATGGCCCGGTCCAGGTGGATGGCCAGCTGCGGAAAGCGCAGCAGCGGGCCGGTGGCGGTCAGGTGCTGCGTGTCATCGAGCATCACGAGCCGCCCGGCCAGCTGCAGTTCCCGGTCCAGCCACGAGTTCAGCAGCGGGCCGCCGTAAACCTCCACGCCGGCCTGTAGCCAGCCGAAGCGGCCAGTGGTCGGCTTGGGCTTGAGCTTAAATGACGGCGAATCCGTATGGGCACCCAGGATGTTGAAGCCGGTGGTGGGCCCGGCATCCCCGGGCGTGACCCAGGCGATGAGCGCACCGTCCCGGATGACGTAGAACTTTCCTGCCGTGGCCTCCCAGGGCTGCAGCTCATCCAGGCCGGTGAACCCCGCCTCCGCCAGGCGCCGGGCGCCTTCGTGGGCGGCATGAAAGCTCGACGGCGAGGCGCTGACGTAGTCGCCCAGGTCCCGGATGTGCTCTGCAGCGGAGGAATGGAGAGGCATGGCTCCGAGTCTAGCGCCGCGCTAGACGGTGACGTTCAGCCCTGCCGTGTAACCGCCGGAGACGGCACCGGACATGGCGGCCAGCTGGTAGATGCCGCCGTCCTCGCCGAACACGTTGTCCGACCGCAGCGTGGTGTTGGGGAAATTCCGTGCGCTGGTTTCGTAGCCAGCGGAGGCGTAGACCTCCCGGCAGGCGGCGTCTGTCAGGGCGATCTGCGAGACAGTAAGCACCTGCCCGGCTGCCGTGGCGTTGTTCATGGACTCGAACACTTCGAAGTGGATGTGCGGCCAGCGGCCGTTGTACGCGCCAGGATAAATGGTCTTGAAGGTGACCTGGCCATTAGCGTCTGCCTCCTGCACGCCGCGGAGGAAGTTCTCGTTCTCCAGCCCCGAATCGTAGAGCGAGTACCGCCCCTCCTTGTCGCAATGCCAGGCGTAGACCGCCGCGCCGGCCAGCGGAACGCAGCCGTTGGCGTTGTCGAGCAGGGTCAGCGTGACAGTCAGCGGCACACCGTCTGCTTTCGTGGTGGACGTGCCGAAGCTTGAGGTGATGTCCTGCCGGACCACACCGGAGGCTTCCAGGACGTTCGGCCCGTTGGAGCCGTCGCCGGGGTACGGCCCAGCCGTCTCCTGCGGTATTTCCACGCCACACTCGGCAATCGCCCGGGTCACGGTGGGGGACGCTGAAGCCGAGGCAGTTGCTGATGGTGCCGATGACGGCCCGCCGGGCGTGCACGCCGCCAGCGCGGCCGCCGTGCCGGCGCCGAGGAACATGCCCAGCGAGCGTCGCGACATAAGCGTCGAAAGATCGAATTCGAGCCCGCGGTCATGGTTGGGATGCGGCTCGTGCGGTGGCTGCTGTCCGTCGGGGATGCGGGGTGCGGTTGTCATGGCACCATCCAACTCCAGCCGGCTATGGCCTGCATAGGGCCTCCCTGTGTGGAAGCTGTGGGGAGCAGCCGGTTTCAGTAGTCGGGGTTGCTCGGGGTCACCAGGCCTGTTTCGTACGCGTACACCACGGCCTGGACGCGGTCGCGGAGGTGCAGCTTGGTCAGAATCCGCCGCACGTGGGTCTTCACGGTGGCCTCGGACAGGAAATAGCGGTGCGCGATCTCTGCATTGGACAGCCCCTCGGACATCGCTTCCAGCATCTCGGTTTCCCGGGGCGTCAGGTCCTCCAGCAGCGGGTCACGCGGAGCAGGTGCCACCGGCGGGGCCACCCTGCCCGGACCATCCGGCGCGGCGGCGGGCCCGGTCCCGCGCACATACATGTCAAGCAGCCGCTGCGTGACCCGGGGCGCCACGACGGCGTCCCCACTGGCCACCACCCGCACGGCCTGCACCAGCTCGGCGGGTGCCACATCCTTGAGCAGAAAGGCCGAGGCGCCGGCCTGGAGACCGGCGAAGGCGTACTCGTCCAGGTCGAAGGTGGTCAGGATGATGATCCTGGCGCGCGAGCCTGAACCGGTGATGGCCCGGGTAGCCTCGATCCCGTCAAGCGTGGGCATGCGGACATCCATGAGCACGACGTCAGGATCGAGCCGGCGCACCTGGCGGACGGCGTCGGCCCCGTCGGAGGCCTCACCCACCACCTCGAGGCCGTCCTCACCCTCCAGGATGAGCCGGAAACCCATCCGCAGCAGCGGCTGGTCGTCCGCCAGCAGGACCCGGAGACGTCCGGACTCGTTCATTTGTTCCCCCATTTGCCGTTCTCCAAGTAGCCGTCCCGCATCCTGCCGGTCAGCGTGCCGCCGGCGTTGTGCCGGTCTGCATATTGCCGTTCAGCGTGCCGCCGTTCAGTGCCAGGACAGCCCGCACGCGCCAGCCGCCGCCGGCGGCAGGGCCTGCCTCCACCGTACCGCCGTAGATTCCGGCCCGTTCCTTCATCCCCGTCAGGCCCTGTCCTGTCCCGAGCGGTGCGGCAGCAAGGACGCCGCCCGGGCTGCCCCCGCCGGGGGTGACGGCGTCAACGGTGCCCCGGCCGTCGTCGTGCACTTCAATGGTGACCGTGGAATCCTCGCGCACCACCAGCACGTCCACCCGGCTTAGCGCCCGGCCATGGCGCAGCACGTTGGTCAGCGATTCCTGCACGATCCGGTACACGGTCAGCTGCAAGGCCACGTCCTCCGGCAGCGCCGGGCCGGCGTGCGAGTAATGGACCGGAAGTCCCGCGGTCCGGAAGCCGTCCAGCAGCTTCCCGAAGCTGGCGCCGTCCGCGAGCGGCTCACGGGTCGCCTGGCCGGCGGACGCGTCATCCCGCAGGACCCCGAGCACCCGCCGCATGTCCGCCAGTGCGCTGCGGCCCGTCCGGGACAGTTCCGCCAGGACCTCCGCTGCGCGTTCCGGATCCCTGCGGACCACGACGGCGGCACCGTCGGACAGGGCCACCATGACAGTCAGCGAGTGGGCCACGACGTCGTGCATCTCCCGGGCAATCCTGTTGCGTTCGTTGACCGACCCCAGACGGGCGGCCTGGGCCGCCCACGCTGCAGTTTCCTGCTCGTGCTCGCGCCGCTGCCGGACGGAGATGCCGATTCCCGTGGCGATGATGTTGGAGAATACGATGCTGGTGCCCGCCGCAATGCTGGTTACGAGGCGGAACTCCTCGGGCGAGGAGGGAGTTCTGGGCAGTTCCCGCTCGAGCGGCCCCACCGCGGCCAGAAAGTACAGCATTGCCAGCGGCGCTGAGGCCACTGCCATCGTGACCAGGGCAAAGCGGCGCGTGTGCACCACGGCCACGGCGTAGAGCGAGAACCACAGCCCTGCCGACACGTTGGATCCCCACGGATGAAGCAGGGTCACGCCAACTTCAGCCAACGCGATGAACACCACCACGGCCACCGGACGCTGGCGCCGCAGGAACAGGGACAGCGCAACGGTGGCAAGCAGCCCGATCGCGGCCCACCTGCCCGCATGCACTGCGTTGATCACGGTGGGCACCACCAGCACCGCATAGCAGGCGACCACCACGGCATCCATGACCCGCGGACGCCGGTACAGGTAGCGCCGGACCCGGCCCCGCCGTCGGGCAGCAAGCTCGGCAAAGGACGCGTCAGCCGGGGTGGCTGGCGCGTCCTTCACGGAAACAGCATTCATCATGGGCAGAACCGCAGTGCGGCTAGACGTCCCGTTTCTTCAGCAGGATCATGGCCAGGACCACCGGCACCACCACCCAGGCGCCCAGTACGAGGGCCGCCTGCCAGACTTCGAGCGTGTCCGGGACGTGCTCCACGGCGGTCAACGGGGTGATCGTGTTTCCGGGGAGGTACTTGCGGGCCTCCTCGAAGAACTCGCCCGGAATGAGCTGGAACGCGATCGGCGCCACAAAGAACAGGCCCACGAGGGCCATGATGCCGCCAGCTGAGTTCCGGAGCAGCGTGCCGAGTGCCATGCCGATGGCGGCCACCGCGGCCACGTAGCCGCCGGTGACGAGCAGCAGCTTGACCGACTGCGAGCTTGCGAGGTCCAGCTTGAGGCCGAAGTTGTCCAGGATCGGCACCGACACCAGGCCGGCGACGTAGGTGGACACCGCCGTCACGACAAAGGCGCTGACCACCACCACCACAAGCTTCGCGATGAACGCCGGGAGCCGCTTGGGCACTGCCGCGAAGGTCGAGCGGGCCATGCCGGTGGTGAACTCCGAGCTCATGAGCAGGACGCCCAGCGAGCCCAGGATCAGCTGCGCAAAGGCCGCGCCGGAGGTGGGGACCGAGACGGCGAGGTCGCCGCCCTGTGAAGCGATGGCTTCTGCCGCCCCGGGGTCGGAGGCCGCCTGATCCGCGAACTGCCCTGTTCCCCAGGCGGACAGGGCGCCGAAGCCAACCATGACGACGGCGGTCGAGGCGAGCAGGATCATGGTGGACAGGAGGGTGCGGAACTTGATGAATTCCGAATTCAGGACCCGGAAGAAGCTTGGGCCGGGCCCCGGGTTTGCTGCATTGCGGGCGGCGGCGCGGCCGGGACCGGCGGCAGGCTGGGTGGAAGTCGATGTGCTCATGGCGTCAGTTGCCTCCGGACTGGGCGGAAACCGGGGCTCCCGTGGTGATCAGCGAGTGGTATTCGACCTCGTCCTTGGTCAGCTCCATGTAGGCCTCTTCGAGGCTTGCCTGGAGCGGGGTGAGTTCGTAGATCAGAACCTGGTTGTCCAGTGCGCTCCGGGCGATCTGGCGCGGGTCCAGGCCCGTGACCTCAAGAAGCTCGTGGTCCTGCAGTTCCACGGAGACCCCGGTTCCGGCGAGGACGTGCATGAGCCTGTCCGGCTGGTCCGAGCGCACCCGTGTCCGGCTGTGGCCCTTGCCGGTGATGATGTCCTTGATGGGTGCGTCCGCAATGATCTTTCCGCGGCCGATCACGATCAGATGGTCAGCGGTCAGGGCCATCTCGCTCATGAGGTGGCTGGACAGGAACACGGTGCGCCCCTCGGAGGCCAGGTACTTCACGAGGTTGCGCACCCAGACCACGCCTTCCGGATCGAGGCCGTTGACGGGTTCGTCCAGAATGATGGTTTGCGGGTCGCCCAGGAGGGCGGCGGCGATGCCCAGCCGCTGGCCCATGCCAAGGGAGAAGCCCTTGACCTTTTTCCGGGCCACTTCCGCGAGGCCTGTCATATCAATGACCTCGTGCACCCGCTTCCGCGGGATGCTGTGCGTGGCGGCCATGGCCAGCAGGTGGTTGTACGCTGAGCGGCTGGTGTGGACTGCCTTGGCGTCGAGCAGCGCCCCGATTTCCCGCAGCGGAGCCGCGTGCCGGGCGAACGGTACACCGTTGACGGTGACCGTTCCCGCCGTCGGGGTGTCCAGGCCCATGATCATGCGCATGGTGGTTGACTTGCCGGCCCCGTTGGGTCCCAGGAAGCCGGTGACCTGGCCGGCTTGGACGGTGAAACTGACGCCGCCGACGGCGGTTTTGTCGCCGTAGACCTTTGTCAGGCCTTCTGCCTCAATCATGGAGCTTTCCTTTGCATAGCTGCTGGCGTGCTGTCTGGTGTGCACGTTCCACGCTACCCACGCGGCCTGCCGAATTCGCCGGTCTCAGGGATGATTCAGGGGCTAATCAGGGTTTCCGGGCGTCATCCGGTGGGATGAGGCCCTCAGCTGTCTTCCCTGGGTGAGTAGTAGCGCAGGGCGGCCCGCTTCAGGGTGAATTCGGCGGCCCGGACCCCGGGCATGGCTTCGCCGTCCACCGCAAGCACCATGGGGACGGTGCCGCACTCCACCCGGACACTGGTGGCCTCGGCAAGGTGGGTGATCCGGGACGTCGCCACCGTTCCGGTCAGCACGGACCACAGCATGCGCAGCCGGGCGAAGGACTCGTCGGCAGTCATCATCCTGACGTCGAGCACGCCGTCGTCCAGCACCGGCCGGACGAGCGGGGCGTGGTCCCTCGGGTAGTAGCGGCCGCGGCCCAGGTACATGATCCAGAGCCTGTGCCGTACGCCGTTGACGGTCAGCGTGATCGGTTTTTCCACGGCGAAGGTCCGGAACATCGCCACGACGCCGGCGAGCGGCTTCCCCAGGGCGGGCTGCAGCTGTTCGCGGCGCCGCACCAAATTCGGGTACAACCCGATGCTCGCGGTGTTGAGCATAATGAGCTCCACCTTTTCGGGATCGTCCGCGAGTCCGCGTTCAACAGCGACGGCGCCCACATCCGCCAGCGCCGCCTCGCCACTTTCCGCTGCGGCTACCGCCTCCACCAGGGAGGGCGTGCCGACGTCCCGGGCGAAGTGATTCAGGGTTCCACCCGCCAGAACCAGCAATGGAAGATCATGTTCGACGGCGGCCGCCGCGGCAGTGCCCACAGTTCCGTCCCCGCCCCACACCCCGAGTGCGCGGATGCCCGGAATGGTGGCTGCCTCCGCCATCCGCTCGGCCACATCGTCCTCAGGCGCCATGAGAGTTATATGTGCAAGCGGGAATACTTTCTTCAGGGCTGCTGCAGTTTCCTCGGTAAAGGAGCCGCCCAAGGTGTTCACGGCGATGCTCAGCCCCTCCCCGTGGGGGACTTTGGCCACGTCCACCCGCCGTCTGGAGGTGGCAGGCATGGGCGGCCGGACAGGCCACCATCTCCTCGTCACGAGCGCTGCGCCGGCGCCGATCGCGGAACCAAACAGCACATCCGAAGGCCAGTGGGCCCCTGTATGCACTCTGGAGTATGCAACGCCTGCGGCCACGGGTGCCACGACCGCTCCCAGCACCGGCTGTACCATTGCGGTGCCGAGGGCGAACGCCACCGCCGAGGCGGAGTGGCCGGACGGCATGGACGAGCTGGTGGGCTGGGGATGGACGAAGCGGAAGACCGGCAAATGCTCAGGCAGCGGCCTGGCGCGGGGAAGCAGGGTTTTGAAGACGAGGTTCGTCACCGCGGAGGCCACACCCTGTGCCAGCAACCCGTGGACCGCGGCGCGCCTGGTGCGTCCCGGAATGGCGGCAGCCACGGCCGCTACGCCAAACCAGAGCTTTCCTTTGTTGGCCGAAGCCGAGAGCCGCCGGAAAAATGTGTCATGGTGTCCGCCCGGGAAGCCGGAGACGGCCCGCATCAGCGTCCGGTCGAGGGCGGCGACCCAGCCGGGTCCGCGGCGCAGCATTCGTCGCATTTCCCCACCCTACCGCCCGGTACAAGGGTGTGTTCGCGCATCGGCAGATTTCTTCCTGGAAGGTCATTCCCTGACGGGAAGGGGTTTGGCGGCGCCGGCGAGCAGCAGGGCGACCAGGATGGGCACGCCGATGGCCAGCAGTGCCAGGTGGATTCCGGTCAGGTCCCCCAGGTAGCCCAGCAGCGGGGGACCGGCCAGGAAGGCGACGTAGCCGATGGTGGAAACCACCGACACCCTGGCCGCTGCGTGCCGCGGATCGTCCGCCGCGGCCGACATTCCCATCGGAAACGCCAAGGCAGCCCCCATTCCCCACAGCGCTGCTCCAACAGCGGCGAGCCAGAGGTTTCCGGCGAATACGAACAGGGTTAGGCCGGCTGCGGCGGCAGCCATGCTTCCCCGCAGCACTGCCACCCGGCCGTACTTGTCGATGACGGTGCCGCCGAAGAAGCGCATGGCGGTCATGGCCAGCACGAAGAGTGCGAAAAGCAGGGCGCCGGTCGACTCGGAGGTTCCCAGACCGTCCACGGACGCCTTCGCGATCCAGTCGTTGCCCGCACCCTCGGTCAGCGTGGCACCAAGGACCACCACGCCTATCAGCAGGGTGCGGCCGTCCCTCCATGCCGAGGGTCCGCGGGGCGCCTTGGCTTCGCCGTCGGCGGGCGGTTCAGGGGCGGTGTGGGGGAGGAAGTAGCGGGGGACCACGAACGTCAGCACGGCTACCGATACGGCGATGACCAGCAGGTGCTGAGGCAGGCCAACCCCCAGTCCTGACAGACCTGCCCCGATCAGGGCACCCAGGAAGGCGCCGCCGCTGAAGGCCGCATGGAACTTGGGCATGACCGTCTTGCGGAGCCGGTGCTCGACGTCGGCCCCCTCAACGTTTTGGGACACGTCCCACAGCCCGATGCCGATGCCGAAGAAAAAGAGCGCGGCCGCGGTTCCGGGCACCGACTCAGCGAGTAGAGACGCGGCGATTCCCACGCCCGCAAGCGCGGCCAGGAAGCCGCTGGCCCGGACGGTGTTGGCGGTGCCTATCCGGTTGATGACGTGCCCGGCGGTGGGAAGCGCGATCAGCGAGCCGACGGCAGTGCACAGCAGCAGGGTCCCCATCTGGCCCGACGAGATGCGCAGGATCTCCGTGACGGCAGGAATGCGGGCAGCCCAGCTGGCAAAAACCAGGCCGTTCGCGCCGAAAATGATGAACGTTGCCAGGGCGGCGGCGGAGACCTGCCGGCCGGCGAGCTGCTGGGTTGAGGTCATTCGACAACTCTAATGCCGCCGGCGGTTGGGCCTGCGCCGCTGGTTGAGCCCGTCGAACCCCTAGCGGGCGCGCTCCACCCGCTTCTCGTCCCAGACGGGTTCGGCGGACTCGTACACCCTGCCGTCGGAGCCGAAGACCAGGAAGCGGTCGAAGGTGCGGGCGAACCAGCGGTCGTGGGTGACGGCCAGGACCGTGCCCTCGAAGTGGTCGATGGCCCGCTCCAGCGCCTCGGCCGAGTGCAGGTCGAGGTTGTCAGTGGGCTCGTCCAGCAGGAGCAGCGTTGCACCGGAGAGCTGCAGCAGCAGGATCTGGAACCGCGCCTGCTGGCCGCCGGATAGCGACTCGTACTTCTGCTCCGACTGTCCCGCCAGCCCGTAACCGTCGAGTGCCCCGGCAGCGGCCTCGCGGCCCAGGCCGGAACGGTGCTCGTCCCCGCGGTGCAGGATTTCGAGCAGAGTGCGGTTCATCAGGTCGGGCCGGACGTGGGTCTGCGCGAAGAACCCGGGACGGATACGGGCACCAAGCTTCACAGTGCCCTCGTGGGGTACTTCGGCAATTTCGACGTCGGACACCGGAAGGTGTTCCCGCTCCGGATCCGTGCCGCCGGTGGCAAGCAGCCGCAGGAAGTGCGACTTGCCGGAGCCGTTCGAGCCCAGCACGCCCACCCGGTCCCCGAACCAGATCTCCGTGGAGAAGGCCTTCATGAGGCCGGTCAGCTCCAGCTTTTCGGCCACGATGGCGCGCTTGGCGGTGCGGCCGCCCTTGAGCCTCATCTGGACGTTCTGCTCGATCGGCAGGGCTTCGGGCGGCCCGACCTCAAGGAACTTGGCCAGGCGGGTCTGGGCTGCGTGGTAGCGGTTGGCCATGTCCGAGCGGAAGGCGGCCTTGTTCTTGTACATGTTGACGAGTTCCTTGAGCTTTGCGTGCTCCTCGTCCCAGCGCTTGCGCAGCTCCTCGAAGCGCGCGTTACGGTCCGCGCGGGCATCAACGTAGGAGCCGAAGCCGCCGCCGTGGATCCAGGCCCCGGCCCCATTGATTCCGGGTTCAAGCGTGACGATGCGGCCAGCGGCGTTGTTCAGCAGCTCCCGGTCGTGGCTGATGAAGAAGACGGTCTTCTTCGATTCGTTGAGCTTGTCCTCGAGCCAGCGTTTGCCCGGGACGTCGAGGTAGTTGTCCGGCTCGTCGAGGAGCAGGAGTTCGTCGGGACCGGCAAAGAGGGCCTCCAGCACCAGCCGCTTCTGCTCGCCGCCGGACAGCGTGGACGCACGGCGGTGCTGCGCGCGGTCAAAGGGCAGGCCCAGAGCGGCCATGCACACCTCGTCCCACACCGTCTCGACGTCGTACCCGCCGGCGTCTCCCCAGTCGACGATCGCCTGGGCGTACCGCATCTGGGTGGGCTCGTCGTCGTGCTCCATCATGGCGAGCTCCGCCTCATCCACGGCGCGGGCGGCGTCCGCAAGCGTTGGAGGTGCGGCGGATACGAGGAGGTCGCGGACCGTGGAGTCGTCCCGGACCTGCCCCACGAACTGCCGCATGATGCCCATGTTTCCGGAGCGGCCGATCACGCCTTCGTCCGGAGTCAGGTCGCCGGAGATGATACGGAACAGGGTGGTTTTACCCGTTCCGTTGGGTCCGATCAGCGCCGTCTTGGTGCCGTCCGGGACCTTGAAGGTCACCCCGTTCAGCAGCTGGGTGCCGTCGGAGAGGAAGTAGTCAATGCCGGAAACGTCAATATGGGCCACCGGGCAATTCTCCCACGCCCCGCACGCCGGAGTTTTTGTCCAGATATCACGCCCAAATGTGCCCTAAAGTCGCGACAAGTGGACAAAAACTCCGGCCGGGGCGCGGATGGATGCGCTGGGCGTCAGCGCGAAGCGTCAGCCGGCGGCGGTCAGGAACTTCTTCAGGAGCGGGCCGGAGGTGGTGGCACCGAGCCCGCCGTCCTCGACGAAGACGGCCACCGCCAGGTCCCCGTGTACGGCGATGATCCAGGCGTGGGTCTTGGGCGGGTTGGCGTTGCCGAACTCGGCGGTTCCCGTTTTGGCACCGACGGGTTCGCCGGGGACCTCGGCCAGGAATCCGGCGTGGCCGGAAGTCACCACCGCCCGCATTAGGTCCGTGAGGGCCGCGGCCTCCGCTTTGGTGACGGGTGTCTGGGCGCTCTTGGCCGGGGCTTCAGCTGTGACGGTCGACGACGGGGCGGAACCTTCCGGGGTCGGCGCCGGGCTGGCCGACGACGTTGCCGGAGCCGTCTCCTCCACCAGGACCGGGGACACGGGTGATCCCTTCGCCACCGAGCCTGCCATCACGGCTGCTGACAGCGGTGACATCAGCACCCGTCCCTGGCCGATCATGGCTGCCGCATGTTCAGTTCCTTCGGCCTCGCCGGGAACGGAGCCAAGGAACGCCTCGGCGCCCAGCTTCGGCGCCTCCACGGCCACCCCGAGTGAGGTGGCGGCCGACTCCAGCTGGGCCTGGGTGACCTTGTCCCGGGCGGCAATGAAGGCGGTGTTGCAGGAATGGGCGAAGGCGTCACGCAGGGTCACGGATCCGAGGGAGTCCTTGGGATAGCCCTCGGCGTTCTTGAATTTCCTGCCGTCGACGGTGAGCGTGGGCGTGCATTCAACGGTGGAATCGGGGGTGAATCCGTTGCGCATCATGGCGAGGGAGTCCACCACCTTGAAGGTGGATCCCGGCGCGTACTGGCCGAGCATGGCGGTGTTGTAGCCGTTGCTTCCGGGCCCGGACGCGGCGGCCAGAACCGCTCCCGAGGACGGCCGGATCGCCACGATGGCGGACGCCGGCTTGATGTCGGCAAGGGTGTCCTCGGCGAGCTGCTGCAGCTTCGTGTCGAGGGTGGTCTGCAACGGCGTGCCGGGAACTCCCTGCACCTCAAAGACGGTGCGCCGCGGGTCGGTGGGGGCGGCCTGGATCTCTTCCCGGGTCAGATCGGCGCGCTGCACACGGACGACGGTGCCGTCGGTGCCGCGGAGCTGGGCGTCGTACTGCTGCTGGAGTCCGCCGGTGCCGATGACGTCACCGGCGGTCAAGGCGCCGTTGGACTTTTCAATCTGCTCTGCGCTGGCTTCGCCCACGGTGCCGAGGACAGCCCGGGCGAAGTTCCGCGTCGGTGCCAGCGGCAATTCGTCCGGGATGGCCCGCCCGCCGGGGATGGCCTCGATCTCGGCGTCGGTCACGGCGCGGTCGCTGGTGTTGCGCAGGGTGATGGCCGGAACGAACGCTTCCGCACCGGACGCCGCCACCTGCTGCACGTAGGCCGCGGGGTCCACGCCCACCAGCTTGGCGAGCTTGGTGGCGGAATCTGCGGCATCGGCCCCGCCCAGCTGGGGCTTGTCGATGCCTACGTTGATCACCGGGCGCAACGTCACGAGCTTTTGCTTGCCGGCACCGAGAATATCGGCGCGCGGGGATGATTGGGTGGCCTTGCTGAGGATCTCCCCTTCGGCCAGGTTCGGGACAAGTAGCCCGGGCGACCAGACGGTAAGCCACTTGTCGCCGGACTTCCGCAGGTCGGCCGAGACGGTGTACTTCCACTCGCCGGTGGAAATCTTCCAGCTGTAGTTAAGCGGGATCCGGGCCGTGTCCCCGTCGAGGGTCAGGTCGCCCGCTTCGACGGTTGGCTTGGCCGGCGCCAGCGCCTTGAAGACCTGGTTGAGCTGGTCGTTGGCCACCGACGAGTCGCGGCCGTCGAAGGCCACCGGGCGGAGGTCCAGGCCGGCGACGGCGGAGGCCAGTTGCTTCGCCGCGGCTTCCGCGCCGCCGCGGCCGTCGTCGCAGGCCACCAGTGAGCCGCTGAGTATGAGACCGGCAAGGACAAGTGAAAGTTTTTTAGTGTTCCCCACCGCGTTATTATCCCCCGCCGGCCGCGGGGCGCGAGCCACAACACAGCCACGCCACAGCAACACCCGTTCGGGCTTGTGGGAGAAGCGAGGGCTAAAGGCCGAGGGCAGGGACGTCCAACCCAAATATTTCCTTGAGCGCGTGTTTCGCCGCGTGGAACCCGGGCATGCCGGTGACGCCGGGTCCGGGCGGCGTCGAGGAGGAGCACAGGTATACGCCGCGTGCGGGAGTTCGCCATGGAACGGGCGAGACGACCGGCCGCTGGACCAGGCCCCGGGGATCCAGGAGGCCGGCGCTGAAGTCGCCGCCGACGTAGTTTTCGTTGTAGGCCGCCAGTTCGGCCGCCGTCGTGACCTTGTGCCGGACCACCAGGTCACGGAACCCGGGTGCGAAGCGCTCCAGCTGGTCCATGACAGCCTGGCCCATGTCCACCGTGGACCCCGCCGGCACGTGGCAGTAGGTCCAGAGGATCTGCCTGCCCTCCGGCGCGCGGCCGGGGTCGACCACGGATGGCTGCGAGACCAGGACGTAGGGCCGCTCCGGGTGCCGGCCCTCAGACACGGCGTTCTCTGCTTCCCTCATCTCCGCCCGTGTGCCCCCCATGTGCACCGTCCCGGCCCCTGCCAGTCCCGCAGCGGCCCACGGCACAGGTCCGGACAGGATGAAGTCCACTTTGCACGCGCCGTTGCCGAACCGGAAGGACTCCAGCGCGCGGCGGTAGGAGGTGGGCAGCCGGCTGCCGGCGATGCGTGAGAGGGCGGGAGGCGCAACGTCCAGCAGCACCGCCTTCGCCGGCTCGAGCTCCGCCAGCGACGTGACGCGGAATCCCGTCTGTAGAACGCCTCCGTGGGCTTCGATGTCCGTGGCCATCGCTTCCGCGATCGCGGACGATCCGCCCACCGGAATGGGCCAGCCCCCGCTGTGCGCCAAAGCATTGAGCAATAGGCCGGCGCCCGCACCGGACAGTGACGGCAAGCGCCCCACGACGTGGGCGGCCACACCGCTGACCAGCGCAGGTGCCCGGTCCTCCCGAAACCGCAAATTCCACGTCGGCGATCCCTGCTCAAGCGTCCGCAGACCCAGAACGGCGGCGGCCAGCGGGTGGCCGGGAACCTTCAGCAACTGGTCGGACGTGGTCTGCACAATGCCGTCAATGTGCCGCACCAGCGGAGCGAGAAGCCTGCGGTAGGCGCGGCCGTCCCTGCCCAGCTCGTCGGCAGTACGGTCGAGCGACCGGTACGCGAGGGCCGAGCGGCCACGGTCCAACGGGGACCCGAACTGCACCGGCGGAAGCTGCAGGTCCACCCGCCGCGCCAGTTCGAACGCCCGGAAAAAGGGCGAGGCCAGTGCCATCGGGTGAACGGCCGAGCAGACGTCGTGCCAGTGCCCTTCCTCTATGACCTGGGACGTCCGGGAGCCCCCGCCGAGCTGGTCCGCGGCCTCATACACGTGCACCTTGAGCCCCGCCCGCGCCATGACGACGGCGGCGGCGAGTCCGTTGGGTCCGGAACCAACGACGGCGACGTCAGGCATCGCGGGCCACCGTCCGCCACGGGACCAGGGACGCAGAGGGACGGAGCAGATCGATCCGTAGCCTGTCCGCGGCGTTGTCGAAGGGACCGCCATGGGGGTCGTCCATGCCGTGCCGCCGAATCGGATCGTAGCGGGGGTCCCAGATGTCCCAGGCGACCCGCAGCATGAGATATGCAGTTGCAAGCATATGGGCGGCGACGGCCAGGACGTAGTAGGGCATGTCGATGTTGTGCTGTGATAAGCCGCCGCTGGTCACTTGGCCAAGATACATCCAGATGGCGGCCCAATGCAGCCCCTCGATGCCCTGCCAGACCAGGAAGTCACGCCACTTCGGCCGGGCGAGGGCAAGCAGCGGCACCAGCCAGAGGACAAACTGGGGTGAGTAGACCTTGTTGGTGAGGATGAAGGCCGCCACGATCAGGAAGGTCAGCTGTGCAATCCGCGGCCGTTGCGGGGCGGTCAGGGCCAGGACCGCAATGAGGACGCACGCAAGCATGAACACATTCAGGGCCAGCATGTTGATGGCCTCCGGCGTAAGGAGCGTCCAGCGCACGCGCCCGGCCACCAGGTTGTACGCGAACCATGGCGAGCTGTAGCCGGCGGGACGGTCCTGCGTGAACTCGAAAAAGTACTTCCAGCCGGCGGGGTCCCGCGCGGCAATGGGCAGGTTAACGGCGAGCCAGGCTGCAGCGGCGGATGCTGCCGGGACCAGGAAGGCACGGATCTTCCCCGTGCGCAGGGCCAGCAGGAAGATGGCGCCGAAAACAAGGACGGGATAGAGCTTGGTGGCAGTGCCCAGGCCGATCAGGACGCCGGCCAGGACCAGCCGCTCCCGGGAGAGGAAGTACATGCCGAGGGCCAGCATTGCCACAGCCCACATGTCCCAGTTGATCACTCCGGCGAGGACGATGCCCGGCGCCAGGGCCACCATGGCTGCGTCCCAGGGCCGCCGGCGGGCCATGCGGGCCGTGGCCAGCACGGTGATAATCCAGACGGCGGCGATCAGGGTGGCGTTGACATCGAAGTAACCGAGGACGCGGGTGTCGGTGACTCCCTCGCCGGGCACCAGGCGGGCCGTGATGCCGGCAATCAGGCCCATCAGGACCGGATACTCGAAAAAGGCATCCGGGGTGAAAAACGGAAAGGCCCCGTCGCCCAGGCCCCGGTTGCGGAACAGCTCCGGGAAGTCCGAATAACAGGTCGCGTAGAACTGCGACGGTGTCTCCCATCCGTTCACGCGGCAGTAGTCCTTGACGGCGATGGCAGCGAGGGCGGCGAGCACGGTCAGGATGATCAGCACGCGTTCCACGGTGAAGAAGCCGGGCGCGACCACCCCCGGGGCAGACCGCTGGCCCAGGGGACCTCCGATGACTTCGGTGAAGTTGCGCAGGAGCCGGTCGCTGCGGCTCGGCACCACCAGGCGCGCGAGCTTTCGGTCGGGCGGCGGCTGTGTCTCCTGCATGGTCTCGAGCTTACCCACGTTAAAAGGCGGCAGCCCGCGCGTAGCCGCGCGGGCTGCCTGCGGAGACTTCTGACCGATGTGGCCCACCGGATCCTCCTCATTGCATCGAAGGCACGGATTGAGAACTGCGAAGGGTCTGGGTTCAGCGCATGCCGCTCACCTGCTGATGCATGAGCATGTAGACGTCTTCCCGTTTCTGGTCCAGCAGCTGGCCGTCGAACCGTGATTGCTGGGCCGTTGCTGCATCGGGGCTGGAAAGGCCGGCATCACCGCTGGAACCAAGGCCGGAGAAAACCTCCTGTAGTTTGCGGAGCATAGTTTTTGCACCTCCCTTCAGAAAGTGATGAAAAGAATCCGGGCATGGTGATTAGAGCCATTCGGGGATGCAAAGAAATGGCCGCAAAAGGCAGAGAAATGCCCGGCAAGGAAATAAGATCCGAAAAAGCGGAAATGTCCCACGAAACGGCAGCGCGGCAAGCCCAACAGGAAGCAGGGTTCCGAACTATGGGGGGGCTGCGCAACCGCGTGGTTCCGCTAGGACAGACCGCCGGGGTCAGAGTTTCTGCGAAAGCGGCAGAATTGCCTGCCGCTGGCCCGCCTGCTCGCCCATCACATGTGGGAGACCGGCAGGGCCGTCAGAATTAAGCTCGGGCGAGTCCATGAAGAGGGCGCGGCTCAGCAACGGAGGCGGGGAACGCGGTAATGGTCATCTTCCATCCGCTAGTCAAAGTAATCATTTTCCCAACCTCCTTTTCTGCTCTGCCGGTGCCGGCTGACTGGCCGGACAACGTGCGCCATGACCCTGGCTAATCGCTCTGGGGTCTGGAATAAAAGTACACCAGGAATGATCTGGTTGACTACTAATTTTCCGAAAATCCGAAAAACAAATGCAAAAGGCGCCTTTTACAGGCCCCAGCGGACAATGGCGGGCGTCCTTTTGTCCCAGCCCAGGGTGCAGACTTTTGCTGTTCCCAGGATGAAGTGCCGGCCCTCTTCAGGCTCGAGTTCCAGCCAGCGGGCGGTGAGGATGCGCGAAAAGTGGCCGTGGGCCACAATCAGGACGTTGTCCAGCCCTGACTCCAGGACCCGGGCCACGATCTTGTCTGCCCGGGCAGCCACATCATGCAGCTTTTCGCCGTTGGGAACCCCGTGCGTCCAGATTAGGTAGTCGGGGTTGTCCTTGCGGATCAGGTCCGAGCTGATGCCCTCATAGTCGCCGTAGTCCCATTCCACGGCCAGCGGTTCGTGGACGGCATCCGGAAACCCGGCGAGCTCCGCGGTGCGCCGGGCGCGGCGTAGAGGCGAGGTCAGGACCAGGTCGAAATCAACGCTGTCCAGGATCCTGCGCGCCTCGACCGCCTGCTGCTCGCCCTCCACCGTCAGGGGCAGGTCCGTCAGCCCGGTGTATTGGCCGCTCTTGGACCATTCGGTTTCGCCGTGCCGCAGGATCCAGAGCTGGGGTCGGGCGATGTTGGCGGCGTTCACTTGGACTCCTCGGTTAGGGAAGATTCGACGGCGGCGGGAGAGCCGGGGGACACAGAAGTAGCGGGAGCAACGGCTTCGGGCTGCTCAGCCCACCAGGCCCGGAGCCGGGACTCGGCGTCGGCCGGGTCGAGCGGGCCGTTTTCCATCCGTTCCTCCAGCAGGAACTTGTACGCCCTGCCCACGACCGGCCCGGGCTTGAGGTCCAGCAGGGCCATGATCTCGGCGCCGTTCAGGTCCGGACGGACCGCGTCCAGGGATTCCTGCTCGCGGAGGGCCGCAATCCGGGATTCGAGGTCATCGTAGGCAAAGGATAGCCGGTCAGCTTTGCGCTGGTTGCGTGTGGTGACGTCGGAGCGGGTGAGTCGGTGCAGGCGCTCCAGCAGGGGCCCGGCGTCGGTCACGTAGCGGCGCACAGCCGAGTCGGTCCAGCCGGCATCGCCGTAGCCGTAGAAGCGCATGTGCAGTTCCACGAGGCGGGCCACCGCCTTGATGGTGTCGTTGTCGAAGCGCAGGTTCTTCATCCGCTTCGTCGTCAGTTTGGACCCCACCATGTCATGGTGGCGGAAGCTGACCGCGCCGCCCGGTTCAAACCGGCGCGTAGCCGGCTTCCCGACGTCGTGCATCAGTGCCGCAAACCGCAGGGCGAAGTCGGGGCCGGGGACGGCGCCGTCGGAATCAGTCTCCAGGGCGGCCGCCTGCTCCAGGACCTGGAGGGAGTGCTGGTAGACGTCCTTGTGGCGGTGGTGTTCGTCTGCTTCGAGCCGGAGCGCGGACACCTCGGGCAGTACGAACTCGGCGAGGCCGGTATCCACCAGCAGGTCGATGCCCACGCGGGGATGCTGCCCGCACACGAGTTTGACCAGCTCATCGCGGACGCGCTCGGCCGAGATAATGCTGATGCGCTCGGCCATCCTGGTCATGGCGACGCGGACGTCGTCCCGCACGGACACTCCCAGCTGGGACGCAAACCGCGCGGCCCGCATCATCCGCAGGGGATCGTCCGAGAAGGATGCCTCGGGGGCGCCCGGGGTGGCCAGCACGGAGGCGTGCAGGTCGCGGACGCCCCCAAAGGGGTCCACCAATTCCAGGGAGGGCAGCCGCAGGGCCATGGCGTTGATGGTGAAGTCGCGGCGCAGCAGGTCGTCCGTGAGGGAGGAACCAAAGGCCACCACGGGTTTCCGGGACTCGGGGTCGTAGGCTTCGGCGCGGTAGGTGGTGATCTCGATCTGGAAGCCGGCCTTGCGCATGCCGATCGTTCCGAAGGCGCGGCCGATCTCCCAGAAGTTGTCCGCCCACTTCTTGATCAGCGCCACGGTCTGGTCCGGCGTCGCATCCGTCGTGAAATCGAGGTCGGGGGAGGTGCGGCCCAGGAAGAGGTCCCGGACCGGGCCGCCGACGAGCGACAGCTCATGACCGGCGTCCACGAACCGCTGCCCGAGCTCCAGGACCACCGGGTCCACCTGGAAGTCAACGGTGTGAAGATCAGTCTTTTGATGTGCGTGCGCCATAGTTACTTAAGCTTGTCAGAAAACCAACCCCCACCGCACCAAATCCCGTCATTGTGCGACGCCGCCGGCAAAGCCCGTCACATGCAGTCCACTTGGAAGCCATGTCCCGGTCATCACGGCGGGGCAAGAGTCGTTAGAGTGGACTGCATGGCCCATCCAGTACCGAGCGCTCCCGGCAGGAGGACGAACGCACCGTTGCCGTCGGCAATCGGTGCCCACGTCGCGCCTGCACCGCACTCGGCCCCGGCCTCCCTCCCCACCGTTGAGGAGGTCTCTGCCGGAGGCGTCGTGGTGGACACGTCCGACGACGAACTGAGGGTAGCGATTATTGCCCGCCTTAACCGGGGCGGACGGCTGGAGTGGTGCCTGCCCAAGGGCCACCCCGAGGGCCGGGAGAATAACGAGGAAGCCGCGGTCCGTGAGATTGCCGAGGAAACCGGCATCGACGGTGACATTCTGGCCCCGCTGGGCAGCATCGATTATTGGTTTACCGTCAGCGGGCACCGGGTGCACAAGACAGTGCACCACTACCTGCTGCGCGCCACCGGCGGCGAACTCACCATCGAAAACGATCCTGACAAGGAAGCGGTTGATGTTGCCTGGGTTCCCATCCACGAGCTTGCGCGCAAGCTTTCGTTCCCCAATGAACGCCGCATCGCCGACCTGGCCCGCGAAGTCCTTCCCGAGCACCTCTGACCGTCCGGCAATGCCTGCCGGATACCCCTTTGCGTGCCGCAATATCAGCGCCCGGGTGAGACGATGAAGACGATGTCAGCAGCCAATCCGTCCTCCGACCAGCCCGCACAGCCGGGCGAAACACCGCCCGGTGTGACGCCCGCCAGCGAGGCAGCCTCCAGTGCCGTGCAGCCCGGCGAGGCCCGTTCCAGCGCCATCATGGCTGCCGGGACGCTGGTGTCCCGTGTGCTGGGCTTCGGCAAGACCTGGATGCTCGCCGCGGCGCTGGGCCTGGGCTCCACCGTCACTGACACTTTCATCAACGCCAACAACCTGCCCAACCTGATCTTCCTGCTGGTGGCCGGCGGCGTGTTCAATGCCGTGCTGGTCCCGCAGATCATCAAAGCCAGCAAGGCTCCGGACAGGGGAGCGGACTACATCAGCAGGCTGCTCACGCTGGCAGTTCTCGTGCTTCTGTCCCTGACCCTGTTGGTCACGCTGTTTGCGCCGGCCGTCATCGAACTCACCACGCAGGGCTACTCGCCGCAGCAAAAGTTGCTGGCCGTGTCCTTCGCCTTCTGGTGCCTGCCGCAGATTTTCTTCTATGGCCTCTACGCGCTGCTGACGCAGATCCTCAATGCCAACGGGGCCTTCGGTCCGGCCATGTGGGCACCAATCTTCAACAACATCGTGGCCATTGCCGGTCTTGGCATGTTCATCTGGATCTTCGGTGCCAACGGCGCTGCCAACCCGCATTCGCTGGACAACTGGGGCGCGTCCCAGACGTTTTTTGTCGCCGGTTTCTCGACCATCGGAGTGGTTGCCCAGACCGCCATTCTGCTGATTCCCGTGCTCCGGCTGAAGCTGGGACTGCGCCCGCGCTTTGGCTGGCGCGGTGTGGGACTCGGCCACGCCGCAAGGCTGAGCGTGTGGACGCTACTGACGGCCGCCGTCGGGCAGTTGGCGTTCCTTTATGTCATGCGCATCGCCACCATCCCCGGTGCCCAGCGGCTTCGCCTCGAGAAGGCGGGTGACCACGGCGCCGCTGCCATGCTGCCCGGCAACGCCGTGCTCGAGGTGGCCAGCCAGCTATACCTGCTACCGCACTCGATCATCGCGCTCTCCCTGGCCACCGTGCTGTTCAACCGGATGACCCGTGCTTCCCAGGACGGGAACCGTGCAGAGCTCCGCGAGGCCCTGTCGCACGGCTTGCGGACCATGGCCGTGGCGACTGTTTTCGGAGCCTTAGCGCTTTTCGCTTTGGCGGGTCCGCTGGGCATGTTTTTCTCCGGCGGACACCCCACGGACGGCATCCTGCTGGCGCAGACGCTCACCATCCTGGCGCTCAGCACCCCGTTCATGAGCGCCAACTTCATGATGTCCCGGGTTTTCTATGCCAATGAGGACGCGCGCACGCCGTTCTACATCCAGCTGGTCCTGGCCCTGGTGAATGTGGTGGCCGCGTTCTTCATTCAGTTCCTCCCGTTCGACCAGATCATTTTCGCCATAGCCGTCCTTTATACCGCAGGGAACATCCTCTCGGTGGTCGTCTCCGCCATCTTCCTGCGCCGCCTGCTGGGGCACCTGGACGGTCCGCGGATCATCAACTCATACATCCGTATGGGCTACGCCGCCCTCGGTTCGGCCATCGCCGGTGTGGGTGCGCTGTGGCTTATGGGCAGCTACAGCCCGGTGGGCTTCGCCTGGAGCAGCCGGCCCGCCGCCCTGGCGACCATCATCGTCGTCGGGCCTGTCATGCTGGCCGTGTACCTGCTGCTGCTGAAGCTGTTCCGGGTCACCGAGCTGCGCGACCTGCTGCGGCCGCTGCTGGGGCGGCTGGGCCGCCGTTCCGGCGGGGGTTCCGGCGGGGCTTCCGGCGCACCGGCGGCTGCTCCCGCCGCCGCGGCTACCGCCGGTGCTTCGGCCGCCGGAGCGTCCGCTGGCACTGCTGCACTGCGCCGTCCGACGCCGGAACGCGCCACGGTCTCTTCGGACACCGGCCTGATTCCACGGATTTCCGGCGAGTTCGATTCTGCCTCCTTCCGTGCCGGGCCCGCGCCCCAGCCGGAACCGGAAGATTACGACGCCGCCACTTACCTTCCTGAGGAGGACGTCCCCGGGACGGCCCGCGGGAAAGGCCTGCGCGGGGAGATCCCGCTCCCGGGCCGCCGCACCTACCAGGGACCCCCCGGCCAGAACCCCCACTTCCCGTCACGGCGGAGGAAGAAAAAGTAACCCGGGAGGGAGCCGGTCAGCCCCGTCTTCCGCGGCCGTTGCACAGCATCGGCTAGGATCGAGGGGAACAAAGGTAGTTGCAGACCACGGGTCCGCCGGCGCGCCGGAGGCCTTCCAGGGCAATGCATCGCCAGGACCAGAAGCATTTCCCGGACAGGCTAGGAGGAACACGTGTCCCACCCGATCGATGTTGGATCAGTACTTGGCGGCCGCTACAAGGTCACGGCCACAGTGCTGAGCTCACATGACCAGGATCTGGTGCTGGACGGTGTGGACCAGGTGCTGAACCGTTCGGTCAGCATCCTGGTGGCCGGCCCGTATAACGCCGACCAGGTGGCGCAAAGTGCCCGGGAAGTGGCCACTGGGGAGCGCCCCGGGAACGTGCAGATTTTGGACCTTGGTGTCAGCGACGCCACGACCTACCTGATCACCAACCACACCTCCGCCGCTGACCTGCTGGACCTCGTGGTTGCTTCCAACCCGCCCTACGTGGAGCCCTTCTTCACGGACACCCTGGGCAGCGAGATCTTCGGCCAGGCGCGCTCCCACGAACCCGAAACCTACGACGAAGACGACGAGGTCGAAGCCGGGTACATCAACTACAGCGAAGGCCAGTCCGGGCCGGGCGGGCAGTACCCTGCCACCGCCCCGGCCCCTGCCGGCGGCCGGTCCGCCCACGGGGCCACGGCTCCGCAGGGACGCGGGCAGCAGGCTGCTGCGCAGGCACCCACGGCGCCGGTCCGGAAGGCTCCCGTTGTGCCGCCGCTTCCCGCTGCCCGCCCCCTCGCGGGTCCGGCAGCAGGTGCCGCCGGCGCGGCCGCCGCAGGCGCGTCTGGTTCGCGGGGAAACCGGCAGGGCGTCCCGGAGACCACTGCGCCGCAGCCGGTTCAGCCGGACCGGGGCTACGAGCAGGACGCCGGCCAGGAAACGGGCCAGCACGACAACGTTGAGCAGGCGCTCCTGCAGCGCGACCACAACCGCTCCGGAAACGCCGCACGCGGAGCCGCCGGTGCAGGTGCGGCAGCCGCAGCGTCCGGCGACGGCCGCAGCTCGTCCAAGGTGTCGCTGTGGTCCGAGAACGACTATGACTACGTCCCCGAAGACGGGTATGACGACGAGGGCAGCGACGCGCACGAGCCGGACCGCCGTGCAGGCAATTTCCCTCCCGTCGCCCGCACCGGCGCTGCTCCCGCAGCCGATTACTACGACGATGACGACGACGAGCCACAGAAGGAGCCGCGTTCCATGCGTTGGCTCGTTGGCGGCCTTCTCGCGGCCGTCCTGATCGTCGGACTCATCTTTGCCGTGACCAACCTCGGCAGCCTCTTCAAGAGCGCACCGCAAACGGAAGCAACCCCCGGAGCCACCGCACCGCCGTCGGCTGCCACCCAGCCGAGTACCGGTACGCCGACCCAAAGCACCGCTCCGGCAGCAGGGCCGCCGGCCATCGAGGGAATCACCCGCCAAGGCAACTTTGATTTCGCTTCGACGTACGACGGCGACCTCGGCAAGGCGTCCGACGGCAACGCGGCGAGCTACTGGTCCGACATGGAGTTCGCCACCGAGGACTGGGGCGGCCTTGCTCCCGAGGGTGTCCCGCTGGTGGTCAAGCTCAAGAGCCCTTCCAAGGTTTCCTCGATCACCCTGAACCAGTTGGGTGCCTCGGGCGGAAGCATCACGGTCTTCACTAACGACCGCCCGTCGCTGGACGGTGCAAAGCAGGTGGGAACCAACAGCTTCACCTCGCCTGACCTCACCATGCCTCTGGCCGAACCGGTGACTGCCCAGTACGTTATCGTCTCGATCAAGAACCTGCCCAAGCTCGCAGCTCCGAAGACCCGCTTTGGCTACGGCCTGCGGCTCGCGGAGATCAAGGTCCAGTAGAGGACCCTGGCCAATAGTGGACCCCGCCCGGCAGGGGACGCGGGCTTGCAAGGGACGCTGCGTTCACCGGTCACGTTCCTTGCGGACGTAACCGGCATGCCCTGAGGTTGCCGGAGACGGTACCCTTGTGGGAAGTCCCGTGGGCGGTGTTCTCTTGCAGGCACGGGCGTTTCCGCCTGCCTGCAAATACGTTTGGAATATTCCACACTGCCAATCAGTTGTGCCATGTGGCCGGCCGGAAGGCTGGCGCATCGACAAAGGAAGAGGTTCACCGTTCAGTGAGCACCGCAGAAAACAGCGCGTCAGAAGTACGTGATGTCATCATCGTCGGCTCCGGCCCTGCAGGCTACACGGCCGCCGTATACACGGCCCGCGCCAACCTGAAGCCGCTGCTTCTGGCTGGCTCCGTCACCGCGGGCGGTGAGCTCATGAACACCACCGACGTCGAGAATTACCCTGGCTTCCCCGAGGGCATCATGGGACCTGACCTCATGGAGAACTTCGAGAAGCAGGCTGCCCGCTTCGGCACCGAGATCCAGTTTGAGGACGTGACCGCCCTGGATCTGGACGGCGACATCAAGACCGTCACCATCGCAACGGGGGAGACCTTCCGCGCCCGCGCCATCATCCTGTCCACCGGCTCGGCGTACCGCGAGCTCGGCCTGGCAAACGAAAAGCGGCTCTCCGGCCACGGCGTCAGCTGGTGCGCAACCTGCGACGGTTTCTTCTTCAAGGACCAGGACATCGCAGTGATCGGTGGCGGCGACTCGGCCATGGAGGAGGCGCTCTTCCTCACCAAGTTCGCCAAGTCCGTAACGGTCGTCCACCGCCGCGACACGCTGAAGGCCTCCAAGATCATGGGTGACCGGGCACAGGCCCACGAGAAGATCAACTTCGTGTGGAACACCGCCGTCGAGAACGTCCTCGGCGAAGACAAGGTCACCGGCCTGAAGCTGAAGAACCTGGTCGACGGCACCGAGTCCGAACTTGCCGTGACCGGCGTCTTCGTGGCTATCGGCAACGATCCGCGCACCGAGCTAGTCAAGGGGAGCCTGGAGATCACGGATGCCGGGACCGTCGCCGTCGAAGGCCGCAGTTCGCGCACCAGCATCAAGGGCGTCTTCGCCGCCGGCGACGTTGTGGACCCGACCTACCGCCAGGCGATCACTGCATCTGGTTCCGGCTGTGTCGCAGCGATCGACGTCGAGCACTACCTCGCAGACCTTCACGCCTGACCGGCGCTGAGAATCATTCGAAGAGAGAGACAAGGGTTATGAGCAACGCAAAAGACGTAACAGACGCAAGCTTCAGCACAGACGTACTCGCCGCCGACAAGCCGGTAATCGTTGACTTCTGGGCCGAATGGTGCGGTCCGTGCCGCAAGCTGGGTCCCATCCTGGATGAGATCTCTGTGGAGTACGGCGAAAAGGTCAACGTCGTCAAGGTAAATGTTGATGACAACCCTGCCATCGCCGCCGAGTACGGCATCACATCCATTCCTGCCGTGTACCTGTTCCAGGGCGGCGAAGTGAAGAGCACTGTCATCGGTGCCAAGCCGAAGCAGTTCTTCGAGAAGGAATTCGCGGAAGTCTTGTCCTAGCCCCAACAGGCCTGGCGCGATACCAGACAGGCAACTCCGGCGACAGGTGTCGCCAGAAGGTGGTCATCACTCCTAGGGGAGCGGTGGCCACCTTTTTGTTCCCCAGATGGACCTCGGTGGTCATGGGCTCCTCGTTGAGGGCGACATCTTGGGGAGCCGGCAGAAGGAAACCTTTCACGGTCTCGTTCTACGTGGTTCCTCGCCCAAGATCCCTCCGCCATCCCGAACTAGCGATACCGGCGGTCTGTGGCTACGACCACCGCGAACCGCGGCCTACAGAATCTGAGTCGTTCAAGATCCGGGTGGCTCGACATTGCCGCACTACCCGGCTAGCGCCGAATGGCCGAGGCCCCTGCTGGCGGCCGGCTTGACCTGCGGAGTGTTTCACGTGAAACAGGGCCGGTCCCCGGACTCTCTGGAAGGAAGGCCACACCAAGGCCCGCAGATCCCTCCCAATCCAGCTTCGTGACTAAACCTTCTCAGTGCAGTGACTGGCGCTCTCATTGTCCGACTCGTGAACTCCCCGTGGTCAACGCAGTACTAATGGTGCGTCTCGGATGGGGAGCGCTATATGCGTAGCAGTAGGCTGCCCGCCCGTAAGGATAGCAATGAACGTTGACGACGGTTGTCCCGCTGGATGCCTCCCGACGGCAAACTCTATCGCCGGCCACCCCGCCAAACTCGATGCAGGACACCAACGATCCCCACAAGGGATCACCTGGCAGTCCGGTTTCGATGCCGAATGCAGCCTCAGCTGCAGCCCCCTAGGCAGCATCCACGGCAAGCGACCAATGTTCATCTACTCCTTAGAGACCCAGCCTTTGCGTAGGACCAGACAGACCACGAGCTCCCCAGCTACCCCCGAGGCCGCTCCGGTTTCACGTGAAACAGTCTGTCCGATCGTGGTGGTCGAATGGCGGTGCGGGGACCAGCGATTTAGCGGGCTCCGAAAGCATTGTTCAATCCCTGGAACGTGCGGGCCAAGTCTTCCTACGCACCCTCCTGCCAATCAGCCGATACCGAGCGGGCTACCAACTGGCCCGTCGGTGCATCCACGAAGACCGACCACTAGTCATGCACAGGGCCTCCTCTAATCGTCATGAAACGTGGAAAGACTGCACACGCTGGGCTGCGCACCCGTACGTAGCGCACAATTGCTCCTCGTTCCCGAACACGCCAACGCTACGCGGACGCCACGGAACAGGACCTTAATGAGGGCGGCATGGCAGTGTATCCAAGAGTTTCGGTCGGGCGCGATCAGGCCAAGAGACGGGCGTCGGACGAAAAATTCCGCACAACTGGTCACGAACAGCCTGCGAGTCTGGCATGAAGCACGTTTCTCCATACAACGGGGCACGGCATTTTCTACTGGCGACGGGGTACGGGATCTTGGTCGGACGCGTTGGCTCCTCCACATTTTCCGCCCATCATTTTACGCCCATCGCTGCCGAGCACCGAAAGTTGCCGCACGGGGTGCTGACTCCACTGTCCAGGCCAGCCGGCGTAGTGCGGTCAACTGCCCCGTTTCGGGCATGCGAATCGGAATGAAGGCCGGTCAGCACGCTCGTACTGAAGGAAGATTTGGGATCTCTGGCTCGCCCTTATCCTTGCGCTGGAGCTTGACGCGGTGCGTGCCGGGTGAACAGTGGCAGCCATGGGAGAACGAGCATCATGAACACCGCCGCCACATTACAAAGGCGGGCTCCTGGACCACCCGCCTGTGCGCTTTAGATCGCGGTGCATGCGCAGCCCCAAAGTAACATCGTCAGCGTCAGGCAGAACCGGCGGACGAAGCGTCCTGGATGTTTCACGTAAAACGAAGACCTTGACCATGTCGGCATGCTCCGATCCGGCAACACGCGTTTCACATGAAACATCGTCCGCAGGTGACACTGCTGTCGCTTCCAGGTCGACTCTCTACGATGACGTGACAGGGACAGGAGAGCGGACGACTCATTCCATTTCTGGGAGAAGCTAGTGTCCACCGTTTCAGGCCGGGAAGCCTAGGAGCTAGTTTGTGCAACCTATATAGCGCGTTATGCGCCTATAGGGCGTTGGTCGCGCGTTTCCGGCTGCGCGACACATCGCCCCAGAAAAGCCCTCCGCGTCCTCGTATCGAAGAACCGTTCTGTGAACACGGACATCAACAGCCATGAACCTGTGCTTCTGCCAAGACACGTCGGCCGTGTTTCGAACGGGCTGCAACTGCCTAGCAGGCGCGAACGGTTTCACGTGAAACCATGACCTTGTGCCCACGTTGGACGATTCCACAACGGTAATACGACGCCGGGCATGATGGTCAACAACAAGGAACAGTGCGACTTCCGGTCTTTCCCCGTCCGACTGCCCCTTGGATTCTGCAGGCCATCCTCCGCGCTCTGACTTAAGACCTGCGCAGGACCAAGCCGTCCATAACTCCTACTTACGGCGTGGGGGCGTGTTCGTAGTCGCCGGATCCCGTACGTACGGTAGGCGTCTGCTGCCAGCCAGACCGCCAATGGCGCCTACCGTGCCGGATTGGGACGATGGATTCCAGTCCGCTTCGGGGCCTGGGTTTGTGCAGCCCGCACCCCGGGCAGCACGACGCATGCGTGCCGGAAGAGAATCGAGTGTGAAAGGGCGGAACATTGGCCCGTGGCCTGCTCACGACATATACCCCTACTGGTGTCGGCCGTGCTGATTTCAACGCACGGGTAGTACTGACCGCCCGCCATCGACCCCAGCGGATGACCACGGAATGGTGTCCTGCCATTGCCGGCACAGACTTACGATGTTTCGACTGCGGCCCAGAGGTCCCGCGTGGGTCCCACCGAACCTACATCTTCGGTGAGATTCTCCGCGCCATCCAGGACCATCGCCTTCCGGAGGCCGTCGTGCGTGCAAATTCTCGATGCCCACTGCTTTCCTGGGAGGGGTTAGGCCCAAATTCATGCCCGGTCCACGTTGTTGGAGGAGGACGAAGGTAGGACGCACGCCGTCCAACTCTGGTCTACCCACCCACGTCTGCCGTTATGTTTTTGCGGCGGTGATGGCCAGCTCAGCGATGGGTACTGCCACGATCCTTTGTCCCACCCTGATCAGCAGCCGGCCGCTCAGTAGGTGACCGGCCTAGGAGACGGATGCAGCGCTTGCATAAGTGCCCTGCACCTGCCAGGGGAACGCCGGGGGACTAGATGGGCACCCAAACTTGGCCCACTCGCTGGACCAGACATTAGTGGGCGAAAGCGCAAGATCAGAAATCTCTGTTGTCATCGTCGGAACGGTGATCGCAAGTTCCTTCGGCGTCCTTAATGACCACCTCCAGGGGGATCTGTAGGGTCACACGGGCCGATGTATTGAGACTCACGGTGACATTATTCACAGTCTTATCCACATGTGTTTCCACAGCGTTATCCACAAGCTGATCGACAGCCCTCGGCCGCCCCGCGGGCTCGCCCGCTCTGTCAGTGAAGAACCTCTGAACTAGTCCAGCTTGGTGGATGCCGCGCGCACGGGCTCAGCGCCCGCGTTTGGTGAAATGCGCCAGCCCCCAGGCGAGCCAAATCATGCAAAAAATCATCGACAAGTTAACCGATTTGATTCGAAAAACGGGTCGGCTACCCACAGCCAGGCTAAGGGCCATGGGCGGGCATGCGATTGCCGTGCAGTTTCACGTGAAACACCCACAGCGCTGGCAGCGTCGTTGCGCCAATCCAGTCAGAACCAACTCGTACCAGATAGCCCCCGGCTCCTACGACCAACGCCGCCAGAACGCTTTTGCCCACAGGGTTATCCACAGCTTTATCCACCGACTTATCACCAAGCCTTGGAGCTCAGGGAACATGTTCAAAACCACGCGTCAGTTCCTCTCGGACAGCACTCGTCGTCTTGACTGTTAACACCGACCGCCGGACACCTTACAGGTCCGACTAGGTTCACACCGCCACGAGCTGCGGTCAGGCCGACCACGCAGTCGCTCCGCACGGATTGGACCTCGACTAGCGGGGGAGAACTGTCCAAGGGTGGGTAGTACATCACCCTGGCGCCTGCCACGGCGGAGACCGCGTGGGCCGCACAAGTGGCTGACCGGAACATTCGGTTCAGGCGGGGAGCATGTCCATCCTTTCCTTCCCGGTGCGGTTAAAGCCAGACTGAACTCGCTCGTATGACCCACTCGTTCTCCGCTTCCGCCCGGCACGGGAGACTCGTTTCTGCAGCTAAGCCTCGTCGTTTCACACGGTCCGTCGGAGCAAGTGACTGTCCACGTCGCAGGGCGGGCAGTACCGGCCGACCCGGGCCGAGATCTCCAAGCGACCGCCCGTCATTCCGGCGACACCCCTACGAACGTTTCACGTGAAACCACCGCCCGGCGCGGAATCTGACGAAGGAGTGAAGAAATGTGACCGGTACGGACACGCACGGTAGTCGCAGGTTGAGGCTTGGACCGACTGATACCGAGCCCAACGAGAGGCCACACCGCTCGGCGTCGCCGCTGCCGGATCGAGCGGAGGCACGCCCTCGGACAACCACTCGGGCCAGCGCCGCACGAGGCGCCGTCCGCGGGAGGCACTTCTCACTAGCTGCGGTTTAGGGTCAGGACCAATTGCTCACCGCTGCACACCGTCCGGTAGCCTGATCCTGCGATCTCGCGGCGTCCCTCGGTTCCCGGTTCTCGTTCTCTATGCCGCAATCCCGATGTAGGCTTCCACACACCCGTGATGAGCAGTAAGCCGCGGGCAGGCTAAGACGCGCGTCCAACCCCTCTGCACCCAGCCCGAGGACCATACGAGGTGGATGTGCCATACTCGCCGGCCCACTCCTGGCATTCGAGCGTGTTGGCCTGAACTGAACAATAGGCAGCTAACCGCTACCGGGTCGTCCACTTCTCTTGAACGACACATGCGTGCCCATCGGGAGCCGGCCGTTTCACGTGAAACATGCCCTAACGAAGTGCGTATGCGAAACGTCGCGCCCGAACGCCCGCTGGATACGTGCTAAAAGCGGCACCGGCGCCTCCAGGAAAGCCGCATCGGCAAAATAGCGCAGCGGAGGCAACGACTTAATCGGTGCGTTCGTCATTGCAAAATGAGCCTAGGAACTAGGGTACCCGCCATCTGCTCACCGTTGAGCAGCAGTCGGCACCTGATACTTGGTCAGGCCCTAGCAGACATGGCAATTGGCCTACTACCGCAGCACGAAGAATGGGTTGCAACGCAAGCATCGCAGAATGGGCTGCGGGGCAGGGACCAATCAAATTTCGCTAGTCCGCGGCACGACAGAGAGAGGCATCCGGGCGGCATCCCGGACCCACTGGTCACGCCAACTGCCAACTAGGCGGAGGCAGCACTGCCACAGCTGAAATAGTGGTCTGCGTGGATGTACAGCGCGCCCGCGGACCACCCCGGCCCATGTTTCACGTGAAACAGAGCAGCGATCGGGAAATGGCCATCACACCGAACGCGTAGCGCCCACACGAAGACTGGCACCCGGCTGATGTTGGGTCCATGCCGTACTCCAGAAGCACCACAGCACTGGTGGCCCTTCCACCGCTGAGACCCGCGGCCAGGAGACGCCGGCCCCCTCGACTTTTCGCTTCATGAGGGCCAGTGGGCGTGCCAAAAGCCCGCAAACCCTAGAACCCCTTGCAGGAGTGCCTAGGTGGCGCCTAGTGCGACCACAAGCGTCTACCGTGCCCCTAAAGGCCGGCAAACCTCCACGCTAAACAAGCACCCTTTCCCGAAAACTCGTCTGTACGGCTGGACCGCGCGAAACCACCGGAACGCTTTACCCGCGATCATATCTACGAAGTCCATCCGTCGAGGGAATGAGAAGCAAAGTGGGGTCAGCGCGGAAAATGTGAGGCATGCCGAGTCAAGCACAGACGTAGGGACTGCAAGGGTTCACTTTATCCCGCATAAGTGCCTAGTGAGGCCCAGCCGCTCCATTACCCGTACTTGCAGTCCTTGCTGCACCCTCCATCTTGGCCGTGTGAGCAACACAGGGGTAGCAAGGGCAGCCATGAACCGCCCAGTACTACCGTCGACAGGCGTCGCCCACTGAAATAAACCACCCGGACACAGAAAGGGCCCGTTCGGCTGAACGGGCCCTTTTCGACTGACTCTTTAGTTTTCGGCCCCTGGCGCGAGGACGTCCATGATGCGGTTGAGGTCCTCAACGCTAGCGAATTCGATACTCACGCGGCCTTTACGGGCTCCGAGCGAGATCTTCACATTGGTGTCGAGCCTGTCCGAGAGCGAGGAGGCCAGGTAATCCAGCCGTTCGTGGCGTGCGCCCGGACGGGGAATGTTGTTCTTCGCCGGCGTCGCAGGTTCACGGTGCAAGGTGACCGCTTCCTCCGTGGCGCGGACCGACATGCCTTCAGCCACGATCTTCTGCGCCAGGCGTTCCATGGACGCTGCATCGGGAAGCGCGAGCAGGGCCCTGGCATGGCCGGCAGACAGTACATTGGCGGCAACACGACGCTGCACCAGCGGCGGGAGCTTCAACAGCCGCAGAGTGTTGGACACCTGCGGCCGTGAGCGGCCGATGCGGTCAGCCAGCTGCTCGTGAGTCGTGCCGAAGTCCTCCAGCAGCTGCTGGTAAGCGGCCGCCTCTTCCAGCGGATTCAGCTGGCTGCGGTGCAGGTTCTCCAGAAGTGCGTCCCGCAGCAGGTCATCATCCGTCGTGTCCCGAACAATCGCGGGGATCGTGGAAAGTCCAGCGGCTTGTACTGCCCGCCACCGGCGCTCACCCATCACCAGTTCATACGGTTCTCCACCCTTTTCGGTTGAAGTACGCACCACAATTGGCTGGAGGACACCTATTTCACGAACGGAGTGAACGAGCTCCGCCATGTCATCCTCATCGAAGACAGAACGGGGCTGTTTGCGGTTTGGATGGATGTCCGTGACAGGAATCTCGGCAAAACGGACGCCCGGTACCTCGATGAGATCAACACCGTTGTCAGAGACAGCAGCAGAGTCTACGTTCTCCCCTTCAGCGGCAGCCTGGGCCGAAGCCGCATCATTCTTGGGCTCATCCGCCGAGGACGTGTCCGGGCGAGCAGCTTCGGACTTCCCAGCATCCTTGCCGGCCCTGGCTGTGCCGGACTTTGCAGAAACCGCGCCGGCCTCCGAATCACCTCCCTTGGAAGGGGCGATCTTCGCCGCGGACGTGGCAGGGGAGGGCTTCACCGCATCCGGGGCACCCTCAGTGCCTTCGTCAGTACCCGCCTCAGCCGGAGCCTCGGCCGGACCCTTCCGACCGGACCGGCGAGCAGGCGTTTCGTCGAGGTCAGACTTATCCGGCTCAACGGCCGGGACGGGTTCAGCCGTCTTGCGCGCCTCGGGGAAGAACAGATCCACAGGGCGCGACGGAGCAGCTCCGTTACCCGAAGCGCTTGCGGACGCGGAACTTGGAATGAGTGCGCCAAGACCGCGACCGAGCCCGCGTCGCTTATCGCTCATGGATGATTCCCTCCATCGGAAGAGCCCGGCTATACCGGGCTCCGGCTGTTGCTGTGTTTGGAAAATTCTAACGCTCAGCGATTTCCGCTGCGGCTTCCAGGTAGGACAACGCGCCGCTGGAGGATGGATCGTACGTCATGACGGTCTGCTGGTAACTGGGCGCTTCGGAGATCCGCACAGAGCGTGGAACGACGGCGCCGAGGACCTGCTCCGGAAAGTGCTGCCTGACTTCAGCTGCGACCTGGGCAGCCAGGTTGGTGCGTCCGTCGTACATGGTGAGCAAAATCGTGGAAACTTCCAGTTCTGCATTCAGGTGCTTCTGGATCATCTCGATGTTCTTCAGCAGCTGGCTCAGTCCCTCGAGTGCATAGTATTCGCACTGGATGGGGATGAGCACCTCGCCGGCCGCACAGAAGGCATTGACCGTCAGCAGGCCCAGGCTGGGCGGGCAGTCGATGAAGATGTAGTCGAGCCGCTGTTCGCCCTTCTTCTGCCGCGACTTGGCATAGACGTCGATGGCGCGGCGGAGGCGTTGCTCCCGTGCCACCAGGGAGACGAGCTCGATCTCGGCGCCGGCCAGGTGGATGGTGGCCGGGGCGCAGATGAGGTTGCTGATGTCCGGGCACTGTGCGACTACGTCTTCGAGGGGCAGATCGTTGATCAGGACGTCGTAGATGCTGTCGACGTCGGCATGGTGCTCAATGCCCAGTGCCGTGGACGCGTTACCCTGCGGGTCGATGTCGATGACCAGGACGTTCAAGCCCGCAGCCGCCAACGCCGCAGCGATGTTGACAGTGGTTGTGGTCTTTCCCACTCCACCCTTTTGGTTTGAGACCGTGAAGACGCGTGTCTTCTCCGGCTTCGGCAGGTTGCGGCCGAGGAGCCGTTCCCGCCTCCTGTTCTCGTGCGCGAGTTCCCGGGCGATGGGACTCGAGTCATCCAGGGTGTCCAAGACGTTTCCCCGCGCCGCGGTTTCACGTGAAACCTTGGGGGCGCTCGTGCCCGCAACCGGATTGGACTGATTTATTGTCGTAGCGACCGGTGATACGCCAAAGGCACGCGCCGACCCCAGAGACACGAACGGGGGAATCCGCTGCGTGGAGGTTTCGCTACTGGTCACTGGGACACACTCACTCTCGTTCGGCTTTCACTGCCGTTCTCTAGCCTAACCGCTACACCCTAAGGACCCGCGGCACCTTGCGGGGCTAGGCCCTCTTTTGGGTCTTCTTAACTACGATGCGCACCACCGTGGTGGGCTCCTCGAGCAGGTCTTGGCCTACAGTGACCACCGACGTCTCCACGCCACCAAGCTTGCGAATGGCCTTAGCCGCCTTGTCGATCTCATCGGCGGCGCTGCGACCCTTGATGGCCACGACTTCACCCTCCCCGCCGAGCAGCGGAATGGTGAGGCCAGCAAGATTGCTCAGGGCGGACACTGCCCGGGCGGTCACGACGTCGGCCGTCACCATCCCAACGGCAAGTTCAGCACGCGTACGCATGACGGTGACGTTACTCAAACCGAGATCGTCAACCACTTCCTGCAGCCAGATCACCCGGCGCTCCAGCGGTTCGATGAGGGTCAGTTCGAGGTCAGGGCGTGCGATAGCGAGGCAAAGGCCCGGCAGGCCGGCGCCGCTTCCGACGTCGGCGACGTGGCTGCCCTGGGCAATTTCACTTTCGATCACCGCACAGTTCAGGACATGGCGTCCCCAGAGCCTGGGGATTTCCCGCGGACCGATGAGTCCTCGCTCGGTGCCTGACGTCGCGAGGTGTTCGACATACCGTTCAGCCAGGCCCAGGCGGTCGCCGAAGATCTTCTCCGCCGCCTGTCGCTCGGCTGCCGTCATTTCAACCATCAGTAAGTCAGCCAACGGTTCAGTCGGCGGAAACGACGATGTGCCGGCCTGCACCCTCGCCCTCGGACTCGCTGACGAATCCAAGGTCGGCGACGGCGTCGTGGACGATCTTCCGCTCGTAGGCGCTCATGGGCTCCAGCGCGACGGCGTCGCCGGTTTCCTTGACGGAGGCGACGGCGTCTTCAGCGATCTTCTGCAGGTGGCCCGCGCGTTCCTTCCGGTAGCCGTTGATGTCGAGTACCAGGCGTGAGCGGTTTTCCGTCGCAGAAAGAACGGACAGCCTGGTCAGTTCCTGAAGGGCCTCCAGGACCTCGCCGTCCTGCCCGACGAGGCTTTCCAGCCCGGCGGATTCTTCCTCGGCCACGATCGAGATGTAGGTGCGTCCGTTGCGGACCTCGATGTCAATGTCACCGTCGATGTCGGCGATGTCGAGCAGTTCCTCAAGGTAGTCGGCGGCTACATCGCCCTCTTCTTCCAGGCGGCTTGCCGTCGTGCCCTTGCCCGCATCTGCGGCAGCGGCAACGGAGTCCTGTTCTTCGCCGGCTTCAGCGGAAAGTGCGTGCTCAGAGCTCTCAACAGACATTACTTCTTCTTCCTGTTCTTGCGTTGTGGCTGAATGCGCTGCGTCCGGGCCTCGGCAACCGACGCGGCGGCAGCAGCTTCCGCTTCGGCGTCAGCCTTCTTGCCGCCCAGGATGGGAAGGGCCGGAAGGCCCTTGGCGGCACGGCGCTCGGCAAGGGCCTTGGCGGCGGGGGATCCCGGCGTCGGCATCCGGCGGATTACGAAGAACTGCTGCGCCATAGTCCAGAGGTTGGTGGTGGTCCAGTAGATCAGGACACCGATGGGGAAGTTGATGCCGCCCACGCCGAAGACGATCGGCAGGATGTAGAGCATCATTTTCTGCTGCTTCATGAACGGGCTGGCCATGGCCTCTTCGGACATGTTCTTGGCCATGATCTGCTTCTGCGTGATGAACTGCGAGGCCGTCATGGCCAGGATCATCAGGATCGAGAGGATCCACACGGCCACCTCATTGCCGCCCGGGGGCGTGCCATGAAGCAGGGTCGCGGACAGCGGAGCGCCGAAAATGCTGGACTTGTCGAACTGCTGGACCTGGTTCGCGCTCATGGCGCCGATGCCTTGACCGCTGGAGCTGGCGTTCGCGACGCCGGACAGCACCTGGAACAGCGCGAAGAAGAACGGCATCTGGATCAGCATGGGGAGGCAGGCCGAGAACGGGTTGGTTCCGTGCTTCTTGTACATGGCCATCTGCTCCTGGGCCATGGCCTGGCGGGACAGCTGGTCGGTCTTGCCCTTGTACTTGTCCTGCAGCTTCTTCAGGTCCGGCTGCAGCAGCTGCATGCCGCGCTGGGCCTTGATCTGCTTGACGAACACGGGGATCAGCGCGGCCCGGATGACCAGCACCAGCCCGATGATGGACAGCGTCCAGGTCCAGCCGGAAGCCTCCGGCATCCCAATGCTGCTCAAGCCCTCGTGGAAGCCCACCATGATGATGGACACAAGCCACTTGAACGGAAACATGATTGTTTCAAAGAAGTCCATACGATATCCCTATTCGTCAGGCCGCAGCGCGGCCTTCTTCATCAGTCTGAGCAGCCAGATACTTGTCCGGATTGTTCAGCACAACAATTGTGGGGGTCCGGTTTTCAGGCCATTCCCGGTGGCCGGCGGGGACATGGTCCACGCCGCCGGCGTTCCACGGGTGGCAACGTGCCAGGCGCCTGGCCGCGAGCCAGCTTCCCTTGACCGCGCCGTGGACGGTGACTGCTTCAAGCGCATAGGCCGAGCAGGAGGGAAAGAAGCGGCAAACCTGGCCGTATAAGGGGGAAATCACCTTGCGGTAGGCCAGGAGCAGAAGAATGAGGATATTGCGGGGCAGGTTCCAGATGAAGCTGCCCGCGGCCGCTGCTGCGGACTTGAAGGAACGGACGACGGCGGCACTCGGGTCAAGCACGCTGTGTCCCCTCCTGTGTTGTTCCGTCCGGTCGCGTTCCGGCTGGCCGTTTTCCGGTCACTACCGGAACGCGCCCAGCCAGCCGCCTCATGGTGTGTTCCAAGGCGGCGTTGTAATCCGCCAGGAGTTCATCCCAGCTGGCTGTTGCCGAGGCAGGTAAAGCACGCACCACAATAGCGAACCCGGTGCCGTACTCGCGCAGCGAGAAAGCGCCGGCTTCTCTTAGTCTCCTCTTAACGAGGTTCCTGGCAACAGCGTTCCCGACAGCCTTGGAGACGATAAAGCCGATGCGGCTTGGTTCGTCGGCTCCAATAGTTGCCGTATATAACACTACGTTCCGGCGTCCATTGCGGACGCCGGAACGTACAGTTGTTGAAAAATCGGTTGAAGTCCTCAGGCGGTTCCGGGTGGCAAGCACCGCTAATCTCGCAGAAGGAAGAAGACCGACAAGTCAGTATTTAGGCCGACAGTTCGGTGCGACCCTTGCCACGGCGGGCGGCCAGAATGGCACGGCCGGCACGGGTGCGCATACGAAGGCGGAAGCCGTGCTTCTTGGCCCGACGGCGGTTATTCGGCTGAAAAGTCCGCTTGCTCACGTTAGTTACTCCAGTGGATCAAAGGTGCGCCCACCCGATCAGTAAAGGGGAAGAACTGGCCGACGCTAAGTTTTGTATGTGTCTGCTTCCCCTGGATTTTTCCGGAACACACGAAGCGTCCGAAAGTCCAAAATGGGGTCAGAAAGCAGGCACAAAGGACTCCACAACGTTAGGGCAAAAGGCCGCCGGGAGTCAAACCGGCAGGCCGTCCCGCGTGTTTCCCCAGCTGTGGCTAACGGGGTGCCGAACCTGTGGATGAAGCGGCTCACGGTCGCCGTTTTCGAACCACAACGGTGTAATTATCCACAAGGCACTTCCCAGCTATCTTCTAGGCTTTTCATCCCCTAGAGTGTCCCAGTAGCCGATTATCCACGGACTGTGCATAACCCTGTGGATTAAGCCGGGCCAGCACCCTGGTTCCGGGCTTGCGGCTGCATGTAATGCAGACAGCAAGCTTTGAGGAACCAAATTTGATGACAGTAGACGAAGCCAACCACGCCAACACTGTCGGAAGTTCCTGGCGGCGCGTGGTGAATCTTCTCGAACAGGACGACCGCGTTTCGCCCCGGCAACGCGGCTTTGTCATCCTCGCGCAGGCCCAGGGCCTCATCGGTTCCACCCTTCTCGTCGCAGTGCCGAACGAACTCACCCGGGAAGTGCTCCAGACGCAGGTCAAGGACGCTCTCGACGACGCGCTTCGGAACGTCTTCTCGGACGACATCCGCTGCGCCATCGACGTCGACACCGATCTGGTGCCCATCCACGAAGAGCCGGAACCCGTCGTCGAGCTTTCCCTCGCAAACGATCCGTCCATTGAGCAGAAGCCGCAGCCCATGCTGCCGAGCACCTCGCACGAGTTCGGCCGGCTCAATCCCAAGTACGTATTCGACACCTTCGTGATCGGATCCTCCAACCGGTTTGCCCATGCCGCAGCCGTCGCCGTGGCCGAGGCCCCTGCCAAGGCCTACAACCCGCTGTTCATCTACGGCGACTCGGGCCTGGGCAAAACCCACCTGCTGCACGCGATCGGCCACTACGCCCGGCGCCTGTACAGCGGGATCCGCGTTCGGTACGTCAACTCCGAGGAATTCACCAACGACTTCATCAACTCGATCCGTGACGATGAAGGCGCCAGCTTCAAGACGACATACCGCAACGTCGACGTCCTGCTGATCGATGACATCCAGTTCCTGGCCGGCAAGGACCGGACATTGGAGGAGTTCTTCCACACGTTCAACTCGCTGCACAACAACAACAAGCAGGTGGTCATCACCTCGGACCAGCCGCCCAAGCTGCTGGCAGGCTTCGAGGACCGGATGAAGTCCCGCTTTGAGTGGGGCCTGCTGACGGACATCCAGCCGCCCGAACTGGAAACCCGCATCGCCATCCTCCGGAAGAAGGCCCTCAGCGAAGGCCTCTCCGCCCCGGACGACGCGCTGGAGTACATCGCTTCGAAGATCGCCAGCAACATCCGCGAACTCGAAGGCGCTCTCATCCGTGTGACGGCGTTCGCCAGCCTCAACCGCCAGCCGGTGGACGTGGCCCTCGCGGAGATGGTGCTCAAGGACCTCATCACCGACGACGGCGCCCAGGAAATCACGTCGGCCCAGATCCTGCAGCAGACGTCCGAATACTTCAAGCTCAGCATGGAGGAGCTCTGCAGCAAGTCAAGGACCCGGACACTGGTGACAGCACGGCAGATCGCCATGTACCTGTGCCGCGAGCTGACTGACATGTCGCTGCCCAAGATCGGCCAGGAGCTCGGCGGCCGGGACCACACCACCGTGATCCACGCAGACCGCAAGATCCGTGAGCTGATGGCCGAGCGGCGTGTGATTTACAACCAGGTCACCGAGCTCACCAACCGGATCAAGCAGCAGCAGCGCGACTCCTGATCCCAGGTTCTTAACCTTATTAACAGGGGCGTGTGGATAACCCTGTGGACAGTTAAGGGGACAACCGCGGTTAATGGGCTTAAAACCCTTAAGGCGTCTGTGGATCACCGCAACAGCCCAAAATGTTGTCCCCATCCACACCCTGTTTAAAACGTGCCGAACCCACAGTCCATGAACAGGGCTTAACCGCGGAACCGAGCCGTGAAACCGGGTTATCCACAGTTTCCACAGCAGTTATTAACACTACTAATCCCAAAAAATTGAAATCCCTCAAATAACAATCTCGTTCCCGCACCTCCACCGCACCGGCCAAAGCATCGGCCACCGGTAGCCGGCAGAGCCGGCACCACTGGCGGGGATGGGGAAATCCCCGTTGTTCCGGCTAAGCTGTCTGCAGCGCTCCCATCCCTGGGTCTGTTTGCGGTCGGCCATGCGCGGACCATGCAGGTTCCGGACTTTGGGGGCACCGGTCTTGTGGGCTCCTTGTGAGTTACCGTTCAGAAAATGGCAGCAGCAATGAAAGGCGGCACCCTTCCGTGAAGTTCAGAGTCGAACGGGACGTCCTGGCAGAAGCCGTCACATGGACAGCCCGGTCGTTGTCTCCGCGGCCGCCAGTACCCGTGCTCTCCGGCCTCCTACTCAAGGCCGAATCCGGGACCGTCAGCCTGTCCAGCTTCGATTACGAGACCTCAGCACGGCTTGAGATTCCTGCCGACATCAGGGACGAAGGCACCATCCTGGTGTCCGGCCGCCTGCTCGCGGACATCTGCCGCAGCCTTCCGTCGGCACCGGTGGACATCGAAACCGACGGCAACAAAGTGACGCTGACCTGCCGCCGAAGCAGCTTCCACCTGGCCACCATGCCCGAGGCGGAATACCCGCCCCTGCCTGCGCTGCCCACCATCACCGGTACTGTTGCCGGCGACGCCTTCGCTCAGGCTGTGTCCCAGGTGATCATTGCGGCCAGCAAGGACGACACCCTTCCCATCCTCACCGGCGTGCGGATGGAGATCGAGGATGACCTCATCACCCTTCTGGCCACGGACCGCTACCGGCTGGCAATGCGGGAAGTACCTTGGAAGCCCGTCACTCCGGGCATCTCCACCAGTGCCTTGGTCAAAGCCAAAACGTTGAACGAAGTTGCCAAAACTTTGGGCGGCAGCGGCGACATCAACCTGGCCATCGCCGACGACGACAGCCGGCTCATCGGCTTCGAAAGCGGCGGCCGCACCACCACGTCACTGCTGGTCGACGGCGACTACCCCAAGATCCGCTCGCTGTTCCCGGATTCCACACCAATTCACGCCACCGTGCAGACCCAGGAACTTGTGGAAGCCGTCCGCCGAGTCTCGCTCGTTGCAGAACGCAACACCCCGGTCCGGCTCGCGTTTACACAGGGCCAACTGCACCTCGACGCCGGCACCGGCGAGGACGCGCAGGCCTCCGAAGAGCTCGAAGCACAGCTGTCCGGCGAAGACATCACCGTGGCCTTCAACCCCCACTACCTCGTTGAAGGCCTCAGCGTGATCGAAACAAAGTTTGTGCGTTTCTCGTTCACCACGGCACCGAAGCCTGCCATGATCACCGCGCAGAACGACATCGACGGTGAGGACCAGGACGACTACCGCTACCTCGTGATGCCGGTGCGCCTGCCCAACTAAGCCACTTGCCCAACTGATTCCCTAACCATCCGCGCAGAAAAGAGTTCACACGGTGCATATCGGACTGATCGGCCTCGGAAAAATGGGTTTCAACATGCGCGAACGGCTGCGCAAGGGCGGGATTGAGGTCACTGGCTTCGACCGCAACCCCGAGGTCACCGATGTCGCCTCCACGGACGAGCTCATCGCCGCACTTCCTGCGCCCCGCCTGATTTGGGTCATGGTTCCGGCCGGTGAAATCACCGACGCCGTCATCACCGAGCTCGGTGCGAAGCTGCAGCCCGGCGACATGGTGATCGACGGTGGCAACTCCCGCTTCACCGAGGACCAGAAGCATGCCGCGGCCCTGGCCGAAAAGGGCATCCGCTTTGCCGACTGCGGCGTCTCCGGCGGAGTCTGGGGCCTGCAAAACGGTTACGGGCTCATGGCTGGCGGCGACGCCGAGGACATCGAGCGTGCCCTTCCCGTCTTCGATGCACTCCGCCCGGAAGGTGACCGCGCGGACAGCTTCGTCCATGTGGGCGGCGTCGGCGCAGGCCATTACGCGAAAATGGTGCACAACGGCATCGAGTACGGCCTGATGCAGGCCTACGCGGAAGGCTATGAACTCCTCGCCGCCAAGGAAATCGTCACGGACCTTCCCGGAACGTTCCGCGCCTGGCAGAAGGGAACGGTTGTGCGGTCCTGGCTGCTCGACCTCATGGTGAAAGCCCTGGACGAGGATCCGGGACTGGCCTCGATCGACGACTACGTCGAAGACTCCGGTGAAGGCCGCTGGACCGTGGAAGAGGCGATTGCCAATGCGGTTCCGGCTCCGGCCATTACCGCCGCGCTGTTTGCTCGCTTCGCCTCCCGCGAGGACAATTCGCCGGCCATGAAAATGGTGTCCGCACTGCGCCACCAGTTCGGCGGGCATGCCACCCGTCCAGCCAAGTAGTGTACCTAGAACACCTGTCCCTGACCGACTTCCGCAGTTACGCCCAGGTGGATCTCCGGTTTGACCCGGGCGTGACGGTCCTGGTCGGCTCCAACGGTATCGGCAAGACCAACCTGATGGAAGCCATCGGCTACCTGGCCACACTGAGTTCGCACCGTGTCAGCGCCGACGGGCCACTGCTGCGCTTCGGAACCGACCGTGCCCTGATCCGGGCGAAGCTGGTCCGCGGCGAACAGTCCACCATCCTGGAGCTCGAAATCAACGGCGGCCGGGCCAACCGCGGACGCATCAACCGCAGCAACCCGGTCCGTGCGCGCGACCTGCTGGGCATCTGCCACACGGTCCTGTTTGCCCCGGAGGACCTGGCGCTCGTCAAGGGGGATCCGTCGAACCGGCGCCGTTTCCTTGACGAGCTCTTGGTGAGCCTTATTCCGCGGCACGCTGCCACCCGCAGCGACTATGACCGGGTGCTCAAACAGCGGAACGCACTGCTGAAATCTGCACGGGCCGGTAAGTTCACGGCGGGCCACGAAGCCACCCTCGATGTCTGGGACCAGCACATGGCACGCGCCGGGGCAGAGCTGCTCCACGCCAGGCTGGAACTCGTCGAGCGACTGCGGCCGCACCTCAACAATGCCTACGCCCAGCTCACCGATGGCTCGAAGGCCGCCGATGCGGTCTATCGCTCAACGCTGCAGAACATGATGGACGACGACGGCGAGCCGGCCAGCGCTTCGACGGCACCATCCGGGCCGGGAAACCCGGCCGAGGATCTGCGCCTGCTGTCCGTGGATGAGCTTGCCGAACGCTACGTGCAGGCCTTCGCGGCGTCCCGCCGCAAAGAACGCGAACGGGGCATCTCACTGGTGGGTCCGCACCGGGACGAGCTGGAACTCGTGTTGGGCCAGGCCCCCGCCAAGGGATACGCTTCGCACGGTGAAACATGGTCCATGTGCCTTTCCCTGCGGCTGGCGTCCTACTACGTCATGCTCGACGACGCCCGCACCGGAGGCTCCGCACCGATCCTCATCCTCGATGACGTTTTCGCCGAACTCGATGTCCAGCGGCGGCGTAAACTGGCCGCAATAGTTGCCGGCGCCGAGCAGGTGCTGGTCACCGCCGCAGTCGACGCCGATATTCCGGACGAGCTGTCGGGCCGGCGGGTGAAGGTAATCCCGGGAGGAATCGATGAACAGGGATAAGGACGGCGGCCTGCAGCCGGGCCGCGATCCCGATGAAATCGATGCCGCCCAGGCGGCGCTGAACAGAATGCGTGAGGCAGCGGCAGCCCGCGGCGAAATCCGCCGGAAGGCGCCGCGGGCCGGCGCCAGTCAAAAACCGCGAACCGCTTCCGGGGGAACGCGGGGCTTCAGCCAGTTCCACTCCACCGGACGCGATCCCTTGGGACTGGGAAAAGTCGTGGGGAGACTTGTCGCCGAACGTGGCTGGACCTCCCCGGTGGCCGTGGGCTCGGTCATGGCCGAGTGGCCGGCCCTTGTGGGCCCGGAAATCTCTGCCCATTGCACCCCGGAGAGCTTCACCGATACCACCCTCCATGTCAGGTGTGATTCCACGGCGTGGGCGACGCAGCTCCGGCTGCTCAGCATGAGCCTGCTCGAAAAGTTCCGTTCCGAACTCGGTGATGGCGTGGTCACGAGCATCCAGGTGCTGGGCCCGGCGGCACCGAGCTGGCGCAAGGGCGGGCGTACCGTCAACGGCCGCGGACCCCGGGACACCTACGGATAAGAGAGAAACCGGAAACGGCGTACAGGGCGCTCGAACCGCCGTCGGCCGTATAGGAGCCCAAAACGTGGGCTGCTGGAGCCTTGCAGGCGGAGTCAATGGCCAGCGAGAGGCACATCGGGCCGGTTCCGCGCCCCGCCAATGCAGGAAACGGCCGCGTTTCACGATAGAATTCCCCTAGATAACTGGGCGCGGGTGAAACGTTGACTGAGTCCGTTTTCCCGCGCTTTTTTCATGAGCGGGAGCGGTTCCGCAGGTCGACAAGTAGCTGGCGCTACAGTGACGTGCCTTTTGGCGGCCGCCCTTTGCTTCGGCGGACGGCGGAGGCCGGCCATCATCGAACATAGAGGAGTCGAAAGCGCCTGTGGCTAACGACAATACAGATATCGAGGCAGTGGAGCCCGTGACGGAGGATGCCCCAACCACCGGTAATCCGGCTGCGGCTGCCACGCCGCGGGAGTACGGTGCCAGCGACATCACCGTTCTTGAGGGTCTCGAGGCCGTACGCAAACGGCCCGGCATGTACATCGGCTCCACCGGTCTGCGCGGCCTGCACCACCTGGTGTACGAAGTGGTGGACAACTCGGTGGATGAGGCCCTCGCTGGTTACTGCACGCACATCGAGATTGTTCTGCAGGCGGACGGCGGCGTCAAGGTAACCGACGACGGCCGCGGCATCCCTGTGGACATCCACCCGACCGAGGGCAAGCCCACCGTCGAGGTGGTCATGACCATCCTGCACGCCGGCGGAAAGTTCGGTGGCGGCGGCTATGCCGTTTCCGGCGGCCTGCATGGTGTGGGCATCTCCGTGGTCAACGCCCTCTCCTCCCGCGTGAACACCGAGGTCCGCCGGCAGGGCCACGTCTGGCGGATGGCCTTTGCCGACGGCGGAAAGCCCCAGGGCGCCCTGGTCCAGGGTGAAGAGACCAACGAGACCGGAACCACCCAGACCTTCTATCCGGATGCGAGCATTTTCGAATCCGTGGAATTCGACTTCGAAACACTCCGCGCCAGATTCCAGCAGATGGCTTTCCTCAACAAGGGATTGCGCATCACGCTCACCGACGAGCGCCAGGCAGCAGCCGGGACGGACGAAGCCGGCGACCTGGACCTGGACGGCGTCCTCACCGAGGGTGAGGTCCTTGCCGAGCACCGCACGGTGGTTTACCAGTACAACGACGGCCTCCTTGACTACGTCAAGCACCTCAACTCGAGCAAGAAGGTGGATGTGGTCCACGAGGACGTCATCGCCTTCGAGACCGAGGACGTCGAGCGGCACATCGCCGTCGAAATGGCGATGCAGTGGACCACCGCGTACTCCGAAAGCGTGCACACGTACGCCAACACCATCAACACGCATGAGGGCGGTACCCACGAAGAAGGGTTCCGCGCTGCGATGACGTCACTTATCAACCGCTACGCGCGGGATAAGAGCATCATCAAGGAAAAAGAAGAGAATCTCACGGGCGACGACATCCGCGAAGGCCTGACGGCCGTTATCTCCGTGAAGCTCTCCGAGCCACAGTTCGAGGGCCAGACCAAGACCAAGCTGGGCAACTCCGAAGTCAAGGGCTTCGTCCAGCGCGTGGTCACCGATCAGCTCGGCGACTGGCTGGAACGGAACCCCGGCCCCGCGCGTGACGTGATCCGCAAGGCCATTTCCGCCGCGCAGGCCCGCATGGCCGCGCGCAAGGCCCGTGACAATGCGCGCAGGAAGAGCCCGCTGGAGTCCTTCGGCATGCCGGGCAAGCTCTCCGACTGTTCCTCGAAGGATCCCTCGAAGTGCGAGGTCTACCTGGTGGAGGGCGACTCGGCAGGCGGTTCGGCCAAACGCGGACGCAACCCCGAAACACAGGCCATCCTTCCGCTGCGCGGCAAGATCCTGAACGTGGAGCGGGCTCGCCTGGACAAGGCGCTGGGCAACAACGAGGTCCAGTCCATGATTACCGCGTTCGGCACGGGCATCGGCGAGGACTTCGACCTGAGCAAGCTGCGTTACCACAAGATCGTGCTGATGGCTGATGCCGACGTTGACGGCCAGCACATCACCACGCTGCTGATGACCCTGCTGTTCCGCTACATGCGGCCGCTGATCGAGAACGGCTACGTCTACCTCGCGCAGCCGCCGCTGTACCGCATTAAGTGGTCGAATGCTCCGCACGACTACGTTTACAGCGACCGTGAGCGCGACGCCGTTCTGGTCTCCGGCCAAGCCGCGGGCCGCCGCATTCCGAAGGAAAACGGTATCCAGCGCTACAAGGGCCTGGGCGAGATGGACTACACCGAACTCTGGGATACCACCATGGACCCGGACCGGCGCACCCTCCTGCAGGTGACCATGGAGGACGCAGCAGCAGCCGACCAGATTTTCGCGGTGCTGATGGGCGAGGACGTTGAGTCGCGCCGAAACTTCATCCAGCAGAACGCCAAGGACGTGAGGTTCCTCGATATCTAGCGGTTTCCGCTTGCGATATTCCAGGACCGACATATACCTGAAACGGAAAATATAGACTATGAGTGATGAAACACCCGAGGTCCCGGCCGAGTCTCCCGACGCCACGGAGCCGGTGCTGGAGGGCGACGTGCTGGTCGACCGCGTGGAGCAGGTGGACCTGCAGACGGAGATGCAGCGCTCCTACCTCGACTACGCAATGGCCGTTATCGTCGGCCGTGCGCTGCCGGACGTACGTGACGGGCTGAAACCCGTCCACCGCCGCGTGCTGTACGCGATGTTCGACGGCGGGTACCGCCCGGACCGTGCTTTCAACAAGTGTGCCCGTGTGGTGGGCGAGGTCATGGGCCAGTACCACCCCCACGGCGATACGGCGATTTACGATGCCCTGGTGCGCCTGATCCAGGATTGGACCATGCGCTACCCGCTGGCGCTGGGCCAGGGCAACTTCGGCTCACCCGGCAACGACGGTGCCGCGGCCCCGCGTTACACGGAAACCAAGATGGCGCCGCTCGCCATGGAGATGGTCCGTGACATCGACGAGGAGACCGTCGACTTCCAGGACAACTACGACGGCAAGAACCAGGAACCCACCATCCTCCCGGCGCGGTTCCCCAACCTGCTGGTCAACGGGTCCTCGGGCATCGCCGTCGGCATGGCCACCAACATCCCGCCACACAACCTCCGCGAGGTGGCCGACGGCGTCCAGTGGTACCTGGCCAACCCGACCGCCAGCCGCGAGCAACTCCTCGAGGAACTGCTGAAGCGCATCAAGGGACCAGATTTCCCCACTGGCGCCACCATCCTGGGCCACAAGGGCATCGAGGACGCCTACCGCACCGGCCGCGGCTCCGTCACCATGCGCGCTGTGGTCAACGTCGAGGAGCTGCAGGGGCGGACCTGCCTCGTCGTCACCGAGCTGCCCTACCAGGCCAATCCGGACAACCTGGCCATCAAGATTGCCGAACTGGTCAAGGACGGAAAAGTCCAGGGCATCGCGGACCTCCGCGATGAGACGTCCGGCCGCACCGGGCAGCGCCTCGTCATCGTCCTGAAGCGCGACGCCGTCGCCAAGGTGGTGCTGAACAACCTCTACAAGCACACCCAGCTGCAGGAGAACTTCGGCGCGAACATGCTGGCGATCGTGGACGGAGTGCCGCGCACTCTCAGCCTCGATGCCTTCATCAGGCACTGGGTTACCCACCAGTTGGATGTCATCGCCCGGCGCACGCGCTACCGCCTGCGCAAGGCCGAGGAAGAAGCGCACATCCTGCGGGCCCTCCTCAAGGCATTGGACATGCTGGACGAGGTCATCGCCCTGATCCGCGCCTCGAGCACTACGGAGGCAGCACGCGATGGCCTGATGCAGCTGCTGGAAATCGACGAGATCCAGGCCCGTGCCATCCTCGACATGCAGCTCCGCCGGCTGGCTGCCCTGGAACGCCAGAAGATCCAGGACCGCCACGCCGAGCTCGAATCGATGATCGCCGAATACAACGCGATCCTCGCTTCGGAGGAACGCCAGCGCTCGATCATCAGCGAGGAACTCGCCGAGATCGTGGCCAAGCACGGGGACGACCGCCGCACCCAGATCCTGATGGGCTACGACGGCGACATGTCCATGGAAGACCTCATTCCCGAAGAGGAAGTCGTGGTCACCATCACCCGCGGCGGCTACGTCAAGCGCACGCGGAGCGACAACTACCGTTCGCAGCAGCGCGGCGGCAAGGGCATCAAGGGCGCCCAGTTGCGCGGCGATGACGTGGTGGAACACTTCTTCGTGACCACCACCCACCACTGGCTGCTCTTCTTCACCAACTTTGGTCGGGTATACCGGGCCAAGGCCTACGAACTTGCCGAGGGCGGCCGCGACACCAAGGGCCAGCACGTGGCAAACCTGTTGGCTTTCCAGCCGGACGAGCATATTGCCCAGGTGCTGGACCTGAAGGACTACCAGCACGCACCGTACCTGGTGCTGGCCACCAAGCGCGGCCTGGTCAAGAAGACCCGGCTGGAGGACTACGACACCAACCGGTCCGCAGGCGTCATCGCCATCAACCTCCGGGATGAGGACGAACTGGTCTCCGCGCAGCTGGTTTCCGAGACGGACGACCTCATGCTGGTGTCGCGGAAGGGCCAGTCGATCCGCTTCACGGCGACCGATGACGCACTCCGGCCTATGGGACGTGCCACGTCCGGCGTGACAGGCATGAAGTTCCGGGAGGACGACGAACTGCTCGCCATGAACGTGGTGGCCGAGGGCTCCTACGTATTCGTGGTGACCGAAGGCGGCTATGCCAAGCGCACCGCCGTCGAGGAATACCGGCTGCAGGGCCGCGGCGGCCTCGGCATCAAGGTGGCCAAGCTCGCCGAGGAACGCGGGGATTTGGTGGGCGCCCTGGTGGTGCAGGAGGAAGACGAAGTCCTCGTGGTCATGGGCGGCGGCAAGGTGGTCCGTTCATCCGTGGCCGGCGTCCCCGCCAAGGGCCGCGACACGATGGGCGTCATCTTCGCGAAGCCGGACAAGAATGACCGCATCATCGAAGTGGCCCGCAACACCGAACGCGGCCTCGAGGAGGAAGTTGAAGCCAGCGCAGAGCGTGAATCCGAAGCCGACCACACCGATGAACCGAGTGCGTCAGAAATCTTGGCTATCGCTGCCGATGACGTAACGTTGGCTGAAGATGCCGGACCAGGCGTGGAATCCGCAGAGGCGGCTTCAGGACTGGCCGATGAAGCAGAAGGAACGTCCGGCGATGCTGAGGCGAACGAAGACAACACCGGAGGTAACGAGTGAGTAATTCCGACTCATTTCCCAAACCGAGCAGTAATGGTCCCGGCGGGATGCGTCAGCCGGCGTCCGCTCCCCGGGTGAACGCCCCGGTGCGTCCCCAGCAAAGCCCGGCCACGCCGTCGGGCCCTCCGGGGCAGCGCCCAGCAGGTGCGGGACAGCGCCCGGCGCCGGCAGGACAAGGCCAGCGGCCGGCGGCGCCGGCCCAGCGCCCGGCAGCCCCCGGACAGCGCCCCCAAGGCGCGCCGGGTGCACAGGGGCTGGTCAAGCCGGCTCCGAAGGCCAAGGTGCGCCGCGCACGGCTTCTGGTCAGCAAGGTTGACCCCTGGTCCGTCCTGAAGATGGCGTTCCTGCTGTCCGTCGCGCTCGGTATCGTCACAGTCGTGGCCGCAATCGTTCTGTGGACCGTGCTGGACCTGACTGGCATCTTCGACCAGGTGGACAGCCTGCTGGGAACGCTCGCCGGTTCCGAGGGCGGCGGCTTCGAACTGAAGAAGGTCGCATCGCTTGGCCAGGTGGCGTCCTTCGCGACCATTATTGCCGTCGTGAACGTGGTCCTGCTGACCGCCCTGTCCATGCTGTCGGCCGTTCTGTACAACATCTCGGCAACGCTTGTCGGGGGTATCGGCGTGACCCTCACCGACGACTAAAAACCCGTATTTCCGCGGAAAAACTCCGGTGGAATGCCTCGATTTGAGATCGGGCCGGGATGTGCTGTAGAGTCATGTCTCGGCCCGATGAGGCATCGGGGCGTATAGCTCAGGCGGTTAGAGCGCTTCGCTGATAACGAAGAGGTCCCAGGTTCAAGTCCTGGTACGCCCACGGAACCTGCACAGGTTCAAGACGAGGTTTAGGCCGGATTCCCTAGGGATCAAGCCAGAACGGGGTGCATGTGAAGAAGTTGCTGGTCATTGCAGCTGCAATCGCAGGCGCCCTCCTCTACAAGAAAAAGGTGCAGGAATCCGAAGCCCGGAAAACAGTCTGGAGCGAATCAACCGACAAGGTTGAATAGCCCGGATCCCGGTGCGGAGGCTGGTAAGCCAGGCTCCGGAACTAGGGTATGATAGACGGGTTGCTTCTTATGGGGGCATGGCGCAATTGGTAGCGCACCTGCTTTGCAAGCAGGGGGTTCGGGGTTCGAGTCCCCGTGCCTCCACCATAAGGAAGGTCCCGGTCGGAAACGGCCGGGACCTTTTGCTTTGCCTTGTTAGGTGCCTCTCCCTTGGTCTCGAGTGGCTCAACCGGCGGGGCACACTACTGTGGAAGCGTGAATCTCTTCCTTGCTGCCTTGGGCGTCCTGGGTGTGGCCTCGTCAGGACCGCTGATCGCCGCCACACTCGGCGCCACCACAGTCACGGCCCTTGCCATCGCCTTCTGGCGCAACGCCATCGCAGCAGCCGTCATGGCCACCCCCACCTTGGTCCGGGAACCGCGCCAGTTCGGCCGCATCGGGCGCTATGAGTTCCGCTGGTCTCTCGTTGCGGCCGTGGCCCTGGCACTCCACTTCGCCTGCTTCATCACGTCCCTGCAGCTGACCTCCGTGGCAGCCGCTACGGCCCTCGTCTGCCTGCAGTCCGCCTGGATCGCCATCATTCAGCTCTTCCGCGGCGTGCGGCACCGCTGGCAGGTCCTGGTGGGCCTGGGCATCGCCTTCGGCGGCGTCGTGGCCATCACGGGTTTCGACATGGGAACCTCCCCCGATGCCCTGCTGGGCGACCTCCTGGCCATGGCCGGCGGACTCCTCGCGGGAATATACACCCTCGCCGGCGGCCGGGCCCGCCAGAGCATGACCACCGGAACCTACACGTCCCTCTGCTACGGCATGTGTGCTGTCCTGGTCGCGGTGCTGGCGATCTCCACCAACCAGCCCCTGTCCGGGTTCGACGCCGGCGGCTGGCTCGGGATTCTGGCCATCACCGTGTGTGCCCAGCTCGTGGGGCATACGGCATTCAACCACCTGCTGGCCACCATGAGCCCGCTGCTGGTGTCCATGATCATCCTGCTGGAAATACCCGGTGCGGCCCTTCTCGCCGCAGTATTCCTGAACGAGACACTCCCGGCGGGCACCTACGCCGGGCTGGCGCTCATTCTCGTGGGCCTCGCCGTCGTGGTGACCGGGCAAAGAAATGGCAAGGCCGGGCGGAGCACGCCGCCGGAGGAACGTCCGCTGGCGGAGCTGGGGGCTGACTGACGGCGCCGGGCCCTCCGTGGTGCTACTGGCCTCCGCGGCGAACTGGCTGGCTGGTGTTGACGGTGTGGATGGCGCGCAGGAGCTTGGCGGGGAAATACACGGAGAAAAACACCACCATGGGCGCCTTGAGGGCCATCTTCTTCACGTTGTGGGCCTTGTAGGTGCGGTCGAAGCGGGTCACGTAGTAGCGGTAATCGCGGGGTGAGTCCTCGAGCCGGCGGGCCGACATCCCGGAGACCATCTGTGGCCAGTACTGGACCTTGAGGTCGTGGTCAGCGAGATGCAGGGACAGGTCGATGTCCTCGTGCATCTCGTCTCTTTCGTCCCGGCAGCATTCGCTGCGGATGGTTTCCCATGCGGACCGGCGGAGGGCCATGTTGGACCCGAACAGGAAGTGGTACTGGTGCTTGGCCAGCTTCAGCATCAGCTGGCGCATCTTGTCATCCGCTTTGAGGCCGAAACGCCGCATAGGCATGTCGTAATAAACTACGGGGCCGGTGGCAGCGGAGGTGGAAAGGTCCTCGAAGGCCTTTTGCACCTGCTCCACCCAGTCGGGTTCCACCACCGAGTCGGCATCGATCCGTCCCAGAATGTCCCCGGTCGCGTGGTCCAGGCCAAAGTTACGGGTGGGAATGAGTCCCTGCTCCCTGTCCTGGCGGAGCAGGATGATGGGACTCTCCGGATACTCCTGCTGCATCTGCGTGACGATCGACGCCGTGCGGTCCTTGGACATGTTGTCCACCACGATGATCTCGTGCGCCGGAACCGATTGGTACACCGCCGCGATGAGGCACTGCCGGATGACACCTTCCTCGTTGTAGGCCGGGATAACAATCGATACGCGCGGCGGCTCAGCGTCAGTCAAGGCATCCTCTGCGGATCTATCGGGTGACATCACGTCAAACTTAGCACCGATGCTTTCCATCCCGGCGGCACCGTGCCTGTCAGGCAGAGCGATGCGCGGATACGACCGCACCGACGCCAGGAGGGGCCCCGCAACTGCGGAACCCCTCCTGGCACTGCCTTACAGGCAAGTGGCTACGACTTCTTGTCTGCACCGTTTTCGATATCGGATGCGATGTTCTTCACCGCGGGCGTGGCATCGGTGGCAACTTCACCGGCGTCGGAGTCCGCGTCCTCGGCAACGTGCTTTGCCTTGTCAGCGGAAGTGTCCGCTTCGTCCTCTTCCAAGGAGGCCAACTCTTCCAAGGAAGCCGACGTGGTTGCGGCGGGAACCGGTGCCGGCGTCTCCGCAGCCGATCCAACACCGGTGGCGGACGCCGCGGGGGTGGTGACTTCCTGGGTTGACGGTGCGGGCGTTACGGGTGCGGGGGTCTTCCAGGGGTCCTCGACGGGCTTGGAAGCCTTCCACGCCGCAACCCCGGCAGCCACGGCCGCGGTGATCACGCCGACAATGAGGAGCCCGCGCTTCTTCGGCTTCGGCGGCTCCACCACCAGCGTCTTGCCCGAGACTGCCCGGCTGGCCTCGCTTGCGGCTGACTTCAGGTGCCCGCCAGCCACCTGTGCCTGTTCCTGGATGGTGTGGATGATGCCGACGTCGCCGAGCCGCTGGGCCACCGCGTCAATGCGTGCCGGTGTGCCCTCAAGGGTCCGGTGGACCACCTCGGAAGCGGTTCCGATCTGGTCGGAGAACCGGGGAAGGTATTCCACCACGACTCGGTCGCGGGCCTGGGTGATGACGGGCGTCGCCCGGTCCAGGGCCTCGTGCATGCGCGGCGTCGCACCCTCCACGACGTCGTGGATCTTAGGTGCAAGCTGTGCCAGGCCGTCCTGGATCCGGGGCGTCACCGTGGCGACGCCGTCGGCAAGGTTGTGTGCCGCCACCTTGAGCCCCTCCTGGATCTTGGGGGAAGCGGTGTCGAGGCCCTGCTGCAGGCGGGGAACTGCCCAGTCCACTGCTGCCTCCACGCGGTCTTTAGCGTTCTCAACTGCAGAACTGACCGACAACTCCAGTTCGCGGGCAATACGATCCGATTTCTTCACAACTACCTCCCGATTAATGTGACGGTTCTGTTGTTAGCCTACGTGCACGAACAGCCAGCCTGCTATCGATCCGGCGGATTCACGGTGGATTTCACCGAGCGCGGAACTGTCTTTACCGCCCCGGTTCGCGTTGACCCGCCGTGAAAGAATGGCCCTATGACTGCCTCAGCAACTGCAAAAGCAACCATCCACACCAGCCTCGGCGACATCGTCGTGAACCTCTTCGGCAACCACGCGCCCAAGACCGTTAAGAACTTCGTGGGACTGGCCACCGGCGAACAGGCCTGGACCCACCCGGAGACCGGCGAGGACAAGACCGGGACGCCGCTCTATGACGGCACCATCTTTCACCGGATCATCAAGGACTTCATGATCCAGGCCGGCGACCCGCTGGGCCGCGGCACCGGCGGACCGGGCTACCGTTTCGACGACGAGATCCACCCCGAGCTGAGCTTCAGCGCACCGTACAAACTGGCCATGGCCAACGCCGGCATCCAGATGGGCAAGGGAACCAACGGTTCACAGTTCTTCATCACCACCATCCCCACGGACTGGCTGCAGGGCAAGCACAGCATCTTTGGCGAAGTCGCCGATGAGGAATCCAAGAAGGTTGTGGACGCCATTGAAGGTGTCCGCACCGGCATGGGCGACCGCCCGGTTGAAGATGTGACCATCAACAGCATCGACATCGAGCAGCTCTAGCCACATGAGCTACGGAACTCCGGCGGCGGAGCCGTCAGCGCAGGCACCGGTGTGCCCCCGGCACCCGGACCGGCCCTCGTATGTCAGCTGCCAGCGTTGCGGGCGGCCGGCATGCCCTGAGTGCCAGCGCGCGGCCGCCGTCGGATTCCAATGCATTGACTGCGTCAACGAAGCAAAGCGTACGACGCCGACCGCTCGGACCGTCTATGGCGGCGCCATTGCATCCGGCAAGCCCGTAGTAACGTTCGCCATCATCGCGGCGTGTGCACTCCTGTTTGTTCTGCAGTGGGTGCTTCCCGGAAACGCGGTGTTCCGGACCCTCGCTTATGCGTCGGTTTACGCAACGCCCGAGTACGGCGTGTTCCAGCCATGGCGCATGCTTACTTCCGCTTTTCTGCACTCCCAGGGCTTCCTGCTCCACATCGTCCTGAACATGTACACCCTGTGGATTTTCGGCCAGGCACTGGAACCGTTGCTGGGACGGATCCGCTTCCTTGCTGTGTACCTTCTGTCCGCCATTGGCGGATCGGTGGGATACCTGCTTATGACGCCGATCCTGCCCGAGGGCGGACCTGTGGGCCTGGTCGGTGCTTCCGGCGCGATTTTCGGACTGTTCGGCGCCATGCTGGTGGTCCAGCGGCACCGGGGCGGTGAGACGAGACAGCTCTGGGTGCTCATCGCCATCAACGGCGTCATCGGCTTCATGGTGCCGCAGATCGCTTGGCAGGCCCACCTGGGCGGCTTTATTACCGGCGCCATGTGCGCAGCCGTCATTGCCTACGCCCCGCGCGGCCCGCGGCGCAACATCCTGCAGGCCGGAGGGCTGGCGCTCGTTCTGGCCCTGCTGGCCGTGGCTTCCTGGTATCGCGTGCTTGTGGTGTCCTGACGGCTTCTAACGGTCTCATGGTGCGGCCCATCCTCTAATGCCCCTGCTTTCCGAAGCGGGGGCATTTTTTGTGTCCACTGGCCGCGGCTGGGAACGCACGCCGCCGGGCGAGTTTTCCACAGCGGTTATCCACACTGTTAATAACTTACACTGTTGTAAGTCAACGGCTGGCCCGCGAGATCGCGGGCTGGGGGGCCGCTTTCAGTCATTTTGCACGCATCCGTCCACACCTGTGGATAACTTAGACGCCCTCCCCTGTGGTTAAGTGGACAACTTTGCCCAAATCAGGCCGGAGCGGGGCGTCCTGGGCATAAGCGGGCACCTCAGCGCCGGTGAAGGGGATTAACAGGCGTCCTTTCAACAGGGTTATTCACACTGTTAATAACCCACAGATGTGTCAGCCGATGGTTCGGAAGCTCCATATCGCCTACATTCTGGCGTTCCCGTCGCCGCTACCCACAAGTTTTCCCCATGTGTGGATAACTTGTGGGTAGCCGCCTGTTGCTAAGTGGATAACCCGCCGCTGCGCGAAGCGCACCCGTGTAGTCTGACTGACAGCCACCGGGGTCAACCCGTGCGACCTCAAGGAGCAATGACTTGACTACCCACAGCCACCTCTTCCTGGACAAGCACCACCCCGCGGCCTGGCGGGCGCTGAATGGGCTCGGGTTGAAGGCCAAGGAGGCGGTGCTTGAAGCCGGCCTGGACGAAAAGCTCATCGAGCTGCTCAATGTCCGGATATCGCAGATCAACGGCTGCGCGTATTGCCTCGACATGCACGTCGCCGATGCCGTCAAGGGCGGCGAGTCCACGCAGCGACTGGCCGTCTTGCCAGCCTGGCGCGACACCGCCGTGTTTGAGGACCACGAGCGTGCGGCGCTGGCCTTGGCCGAGAGCATCACGGTTCTCCCCGATGCCCGCACCCGCGAGCTGGAGGACGCCTACGCGCGGGAACACCTCACCGACGAGCAGTACTCAGCGGTGAGCTGGCTGGCCATCGCGATGAACGCCTTCAACCGCGTGTCCATCACCAGCCAGCATCCAGTCCGGCCTCAAAAGGGCTGAAACGCCAGGTTTTCCACAGTCATTTCCACAACTGTTAATAACTTCGAAAATGCAAGTTTGGTCATCCAGGCGCGGCCAGCCGGGCCCGCAGCGTGTTTTTAGCGGGCTGCAGTCGGTGAAGTTATCAACACTGTGGATATCTTTACCAACATGCGTGGACGATGGGTGCAGGGCACCGGTGCGGCGCCGGACCCGTCAGGCCCAGACGCCTGAGGTTCCCCTGCGGTGGCTGTCCACCAGGTGCGTGTCCACCATGCCGATGGCTTCCATCAGGGCGAACATGGTGGTGGGCCCCACGAAGGCGAAGCCCTTCTTCCGCAGCGCCTTGGAGAGGGCGACGGACTCGGGGGACGTGGTGGGCACGTCGGCGTATGTGACGGGGGCAGGGGTCGAGGTCGGCTGGAACGCCCAGACAAAGTCAACGAGGCCGCCCTGCTCCCGCAGCGCGATGGTGGCACGGGCATTAGTGATCGCCGCACGGATCTTGAGGCGGTTTCGCACGATGCCGGGGTCCTGTAGGAGGCTATCGACGTCGGCCTCGGTAAAGGCGGCCACAGTTTCGGGGTGGAAGTCGTCGAAGGCAGCACGGAAGGCGGGGCGTTTGCGCAGGATCGTGGCCCAGGACAGGCCCGCCTGGAACGCTTCGAGGCTGATGCGCTCGTACAGGCCTTGCTCGTCCCGGACCGGCAGGCCCCACTCAGTGTCGTAATACTCACGCAGAAGGGGATCCGTGGAAGCCCACAGCGGACGTGCCAGGCCATCCTCGCCGATGATGATGCCTTCTGCGGTCATGGGCGTCGGTTCAGGAGCGCCAGCGGGTGGTCATCAGGAAGCCGACGATCGCAATGCCAAACCCGGCCAGGATGTTCCAGGACTCCCATGCCTGCACAGGCAGCTGGCCCTCGCTGATGTAGAAGGTGATGATCCAGAGGAGACCGATGATCATCAGGCCGAACATGACCGGCTTGAACCAGACCGGGTTCGGCTTGTAGGCCTCGGTGGAAACGGGCTCGGCCGGGCGGGCAGTCTTCTTACGTGGCTTTGACTCGGGCACATGTCCTCCTTGGCGGCTGAATCAAGAGGAGGGACCGGGGCTTGATATCCTGCTGGAAGGGGATTACCGGCGGTCTGCACACTCTTGGTCAGGTCTGAAGTCTTACTAGCAGCCAATTCTAGCTGTAGTTCAGCCCGCGCCGGTGCCCCGCAACCGCCTTGGAGGAGATCGCGTGGTACTGCAGGAGAAGGTGACGGCAACCGCCGGGCCGGCAACCGGCGTCGTAATCCTGCGGAAGGCCGTCCAGATCTTCGGCGAGCTGCTCATCACCGCCGGCATAGTGCTGCTCCTGTTTGTCGCGTGGCAGCTTTGGTGGACCAACGTGGAGTCCGATGCCAAGCAAACCGCCGCGGTCAAGGACTTTGCCAGGGACCTGGGTGGACCGGTGGCCCCCGCGCCCACCCCGGCTGCGACGGGCGGCACGGCCGCTTCCGGCCCGAAGGACTACGGATCGCCAGTGGTGGGAGAAGCCCCCGGGCACGGCGGAACCATCGGGATCATGTACATTCCCCGGTTTGGCGAGAACTACACCCGGCCGATTGTCGAGGGCACCAGCGGCGACGTCCTGGACACCCTGGGCCTCGGCCACTACAGCAACACGTCCATGCCCGGCGCCGTGGGTAATTTCGCCGTGGCAGGCCACCGGCAGACACACGGCGCCGTGCTGGACAATATCCACACGCTGGTTCCCGGGGACGAGATCTATGTCCAGACGCGGGACGGTTACTACGTCTACGTGTTCCGCAATAACCGCATTGTTCTGCCCAGCGAAGCCGATGTCCTTCTCCCGGTGCCCAACCAGCCCGGAGTGCGCCCCACCGAAAGGCTTCTCACCATGACCAGCTGCAATCCCCGCTTCGGCTCGGAGGAACGGATCATCGCCTATTCGGTGCTGGACCGTTGGCAGCCGGCGTCGGCGGGGCCGCCCGCAGAGATCGCAGCCCAGGTGGCACGGGCACGGGGGGAAGGCTAGGCATGTACGGCTGGATTTTCCGTCACCTTCCCGGCCCGCTCTGGTTCCGCGTCCTCACATCGCTGCTGCTGGCTGCCGGGGCCGTGTTCCTGATGGTCGAGTTTCTTTTCCCCTGGATGTCCCAGTTCACCCAATTCACCGACTCAACGATTGGTGCGCCAAGAAACCCATGAGCACAACAAAGATTCTCGTCGTGGACAACTACGACAGCTTCGTCTACACCCTGGTGGGCTATCTCCAGGAGCTGGGCGCTGAAACAACAGTGGTCCGCAATGATGATGTCACCCTCGACGAGGCCATCGAAATGGCAGAAGCGCGCGACGGCATACTCATCTCGCCCGGTCCGGGCTCGCCGTCCGAAGCGGGGGTCTGCATCGAGCTGATCCGCTGGTGCGGGGAGAAGACGAAGCCGATGTTTGGCGTCTGCCTCGGGCACCAGGCCCTTGCGGAGGCGTACGGCGGAACGGTGACCCATGCCCCGGAGCTGATGCACGGCAAGACTTCCCTGGTCCAGCACGACGGGGCCAGCGTTTTTGCCGGCCTGCCCTCCCCCGTGACGGCCACGCGCTACCATTCCCTGGCCGCCGTCCGGGACACGATTCCGGAGATTCTGGAGATCACGGCGGAAACCGCCAGCGGCGTCATCATGGGGCTGCAGCACCGCACTGCGCCGCTGTGTGGCGTCCAGTTCCACCCGGAGTCCGTGCTGACCGAGGGCGGCTACCAGATGCTGGGCAACTGGCTCGAGTCGCTTGGCATGAAGGGTGCGGCCGAACGGGCGGCCAAGCTCAGCCCCCTCATCCAGCACTAGGATTCGGCTCGGCGAGCCCTACTTTCCCTTCGTGGGGCTCGGCGTCGACGTCGGCGTCGGGGTGGGTGCGGGGGGCGCCGGGGCCTTGGCCACCGTCACGGTGATGGCCTTGCCCTGCTCCACAAGCGAGTTGATCGGATCGCTCTGGCCGGTCACCTTGCCCGGCTGGACCTGGGAGTTCTCCACCTCACTGATGACGGCAACCAGGCCGAGCTCCTTGAGCGCAGCCTCGGCCTCGGCACGGTTCATGCCGCGAAGCTCCGGCATAGCGACCTTGCCTGTGGACACCAGAATCTCAACGGTGCTCCCCACCGCCACCTGCTGGCCCGGCGCAGGCTTGGTGGTGATCACCAGGCCTGCCGGAACAGTGGCGCTGTTGGCCATGGTGGTGGACGGCGCGCCCACCAGTCCCGCCTGCCGCAGGATGTCGCGGGCTGCCGCCTCCGTCCGTCCCGGCAGCGTCTCCGGGATCTTGACGGCACTGGGGCCCGACGAGATGTTCAGGACAATTTCCGAGTCCGGTTCCAGCGACGATCCCGCCGGAGGCGCAGTGCCGATGGCGGTGCCCTTGGTGATCGAGTCGTGTTGCACCCGCTTGATCTGCGGCCGCAGCTTCGCGTCGTAGAGCGCCTGCAGCGCCTCTGATTCCGAGAGTTTCTCCACCGCGGGAATCGCGACGCGCGCCGGTTCGGCAGGCGGCTGGTTGAGGAAGTTGTAGAACCACAGGCCGCCGCCGGCCAGCACCAGGAGCGTGAAGATTACGAAGGTCGTAATCCATGCCCGACGGCGGGACTTCTGTAAGCCCGATCGCTCCCGTTCGCGGGGCAGGCCCAGCGGAAGTTCATCGTGCTCGGCCGTCTCGTAGACCGCCGCGGCCTCCGTCGGCAGCACGGACGCATCAACGTCCGAGTCCCGGGTGCGACGCAGCCGGCCCGCTGGAGCGTCGTCGAGGAAGCTGGCTCCGGTCATGGAAAACGCTTCGGTGGGCGGCGTGCGGTGCGGCTCAGGAATGTCATTAGGGTCCGTCGGCGCTTCGCTTGGCGACAATGCCGGAACCGGGATCCCGTTCTTGGCGGCCCGTAGCGCACGGCGGAAGGCCGCGGCGTCCTGGAAACGGTCAGCACGGTTCTTCTGCAGCGCCTTTTCCAGCACGCTGTCCAGCGCTCCGGAGATCTCCGGATTGAAGTTGCTGGCTGGTTCCGGCCTCTCGCGGACATGCTGGTACGCCACTGATACGGGGCTTTCACCCACGAACGGTGGGCGGCCGGTCAGCGTTTCGTACAGCAGGCAGCCTGCCGAGTACAGGTCGCTGCGGGCGTCCACTGCCTCGCCGCGCGCCTGCTCCGGCGACAGGTACTGGGCGGTGCCCACCACCGCCTGGGTCTGCGTCATGGTTGCGGAGGAATCGGCCACAGCGCGGGCAATGCCGAAGTCCATCACCTTGACCATGTCCGAGTTCGCGCAGTACATCACATTCGCCGGTTTGATGTCCCGGTGCACGATCCCGGCCTTGTGGCTGTATTCCAGTGCCGAGAGGACACCCAGCGTGTACTCCACCGCCTGGTCAATGGTGATGTCACTTGCCCTGATCAGGTCCCGGAGCGTCTTGCCCGCCACAAACTCCATGACGATGTAGGGAACGCGGACCTGGTCGTGCCCGTCTCCCGGCACGGTGTGTTCGCCCGTGTCGTAAATGGCCACGATCGACGGATGGTTCAGGGCTGCGACGGCCTGGGCCTCGCGCTTGAACCTGGCCTGCAACTGGGGGTCGCGGGCCAAATCGGGGCGGAGCAGTTTGATCGCGACCGTCCGGCCCAGGCGGGTATCCAGGCCACGGTGCACATCGGCCATGCCCCCGCGGCCGATGACATCGCCAAGTTCATAGCGTCCGCTCAGGACGCGCTGACTTGTCACCGGGATGTTGTCTTCCCGGTGTGACGGAGTTCGCGGCGTGGTCACGGCTTATGGTCCGCTGGGCGAGCCGCTTGGAGTCGGCGTGGATGAGGGGGTGGCTGACGGCGTCGGGATCAGTGCCTGGGACAGGTGATAGGTCACAACCGATCCGGCAGCGACCTCCCGGCCGCTTTCGGGCTCGGAGCGGACAAACGTTCCAGCGTCCTGGCCGGGATCGCCCGCCTCGTCAGCACCCTTTTGCCAGCGCAGACCGGCCTTCTCGATGGCTGACTGGACCTCGGCCTCACTACTGCCCGTGCTGATGTCCGGGACCTTGATCTGTTCCGGGCCCTTGGAGTACGTGACCGTGACTGTGTCGCCGGCCTGCAGCGGGCCTGACGGGTTGAGGTCTGTGACCGTGCCGGGAGGAGCCGGGTTGGACACTGCCTTGCCGTCAACCTTGAGGCCGAGCGCGATCAGTTCTGCCCGGACATCGCTGAACTGCTTGCCGAGGTACGCCTCCGGAATCACGTTGATGGCTGCGGGAGTGGACTGCGTCGGCGTCGGTGTGGGCGTCGGCGTCGGAGTCGCCGACGTCTGGGTAGGCGTGGGCGTGGAACTGGTGCTCACACTGCGGCTGGGTGTGCTCGACGTGGTGGCTGCAGGGCTCTGGCCCGGGAACAGGAAGCCGGCCTGGCTCAGGAGGATGCCGGCGACGGCGAACAGCACCAGCAGGATCAGGGCGATCAGCGGCCACGTCCACGGGCTGCGCTTACGCCGCTCGGGCTCATCGGCGGGTTCGCCGTCGTACGGTGCCGCGTACTGGTCCTCTTCCTGGTCCCAAGTGCGCTCGGCGGCCAGGGCATCGGCACGCGACAGTGTGCTCCCCGCCCGCGTGGGGGCGGCATCCGAGGGGTTCCCGGCGGCAGCAGCAGCGGCTCCGCCGGCGGCAGCACCGGCGGCTGCCGCGCCGAGCACGGGCAGCGCCGAGGTGGCCGCCGTCGGGCTTTTCTCCGAGCCGATCACGCCGGTTGGCGCCGTGGCGATATTAACCGGGGCCGTCATGGCGCCGGTGCCCCCTTCGTACAGGAGCATGCCGGGAACAGCGGCGTGGGCTGCCGAGATGTCACCGTTGCGGATGGCCTCTGCTGCCTCGGCCAGTTTGATGGCGTTGGCCGGACGGTTCTTCGGGTCCTTGGCCAGCATGGACATCAGGAGCGCCCGGACCGGCTTGGGCAGCGACTCCGGCAGGGGCGGCGGCGCGTCGTTAACCTGGGCCAGGGCGATGGCGATCTGCGATTCGCCGGAGAACGGCCGGTGCCCGGTGAGGCACTCGTAGCCGATGACGCCGAGCGAGTAGATGTCCGAGGCGCCGGTGGCGGTCTGGCCGGTGGCCTGTTCGGGAGCGAGGTACTGGGCGGTGCCCATGACCTGTCCGGTCTGGGTCAGCGGCACCTGGTCCGCCAGGCGCGCGATGCCGAAGTCGGTGACCTTGACCCGCCCGTCCGGCATGATGAGCAGGTTTCCGGGCTTGATGTCACGGTGCACCAGGCCCTGGGCGTGGGCCACCGACAGGGCCCGCGCCGTCTGCGCCATGATGGACAGCGTACGGTCCGGAGAGAGCACCTGCTCGTGTTCGATGATGCTGCTCAGCGGCTGGCCGGGGACCAGCTCCATCACGAGGTAGGCGGAGCCTTCCTCCTCGCCGTAGTCGAAGACGTTGGCGATGCCCACGTGGTTGAGGAGCGCGGTGTGGCGGGCTTCGGCGCGGAACCGCTGGAGGAAGCCGGGGTCACCCGTGTACTCCTCTTTGAGCACCTTAATGGCCACGATCCGGCCCAGGATCTGGTCCTTGGCCTTCCAGACTTCACCCATGCCGCCGATCGCAATACGCGTGGTCAACTGGAATCTGCCGCCGAGGGTGATTCCCGATGTAGGCCTCACTTATTCAACACCGCCTCAAAAATTCTCTTTGCGTTCGGACTGGTTAGCTGTGCTCCGGTGGTGATGTCCACGCCCTGCATGACGACGGTGACGGACACTTGCGGATCGTTAGCCGGGGCGAACCCCGTAAACCAAGAATTGTTCAGGCCGTCCCCGAGTTCGGCGGTGCCGGTCTTGCCGGCGACCTCGACGCCCGGGACGGCTGCGCCGGAGCCGATGCCCTCGCTGACCACGCTGGTCATCCAGTCGGTGATCTGCCCGGCGATCTCCGGCGTCGTCGAGGTCCGCAAAGCCACCGGCTTCGGTTCGTCGATCACGCGGAGGTCCGGTGAACGTACGGCCTTGATCAGGTTCGGAGCCATCTGCACTCCGCTGTTGGCAATGGCCGAGGTCATCAGCGCGATCTGGAGCGGCGTCGCACGGACGTCACGCTGGCCGATGGCGGACTGCGCCAGTCCGGCGTCGTCGAGGTCCGAGGGGAAGACGCTGGGGGCGTAGTCCAGCTTGAGCTGGTCGCCGAGGCCTGAATTGAAGCCGAACTTGCTGGCCTGCTGGGCTATCGCGTTTTCCCCGAGATCGCGGGCAATACTGGCGAAGGGCGTGTTGCAGGACTGCTGCAGCGCGAACGCGAAACTCGCGGTGTTCCGGGTGTAGCAGTTGCCGCCGGCGTAGTTGGGCAGCTGGTACTGGATGCCCGGGAAGCTCATCTGGGCCGGGTTGGGCAACACGCTGTCGGCGTTGTACTTGCCGGAGTTCAGGGCAGCTGCCGTGTCCACCAGCTTGAAAACCGAGCCCGGTGCCAGCAGCGCACCCGTGGGGCCGCTGACCGAGGGGTTCAGGTTGACGCCCGGGACCTTGATGGCCGCGTTGTAAGCAGCCTGCTCCTTGGCGACGTCCTGGGTGGCGATGAGGTTGGGATCATAGGAAGGCTTGCTGACCATGGCCAGGATGTTGCCCGTCTTGGGGTCGGTCACGACGATCGACCCCCGCTGGCCGTCCGGGATGAGGTCGTACGCCAGCTTCTGGATCTTGGGGTCGATGGTCAGCTCGACAGATGCGCCCTTGGGCTGGTTGCCCAGGAAGAGCTGTCCGATCCGGTCGAAGAAGAGCTGGTCCGCGCTTCCGGCCAGCTGGGCATCCATGGCGCCTTCGAGGCCGGTGACCCCGTAGCTCCGGGAAAAGTATCCGGTCAGCCCGGCATACAGCTCGGGCTGGTTGTACCGGCGCTGGAACTTGCAGGATTCATTGCCCGGGACGGATTCGGCGATGGCGGAGCCACCTACGAGGATCGCTCCCCGGTCATTGCAGTAGTTCTGCAGTATGGCTCGCCTGTTCCACGGATTGGCCTTGAGCTCGTCCGCGCCCACCACCTGGACGTAGCTGATCGCACCGAAAATCAGGGCGAACATGGCGATCGCGGCGATCCATGAATGTCGAATGGCCTGGTTCACAGGTGTTTCACCGCCTCGGTGGGAGCGTCTGGGAGAGTCTGGGTGGTGTTCCGGTCCTGCCGGCTTCCTGCGGCTGTCACCGGCGCCGGCTTTTGCGCCTCAGGTGTGCGGCCGGGCTGCATCGGTGAGGTGTCCACCGGGCCGCGGGCCGTATGAGAGATCATCAGCAGCAGGCCAACGATGATCCAGTTGGCCAGCAGCGAGGAGCCACCAGCGGCCAGGAACGGCGTGGTGAGGCCGGTCAGCGGAATCAGCCGCGTGACGCCGCCGATCACCACAAAGCACTGCAGCGCTACCGCGAAGGACAGGCCGCAGGCGAGGAGCTTGCCGAAGGCGTCGCGGGTGCCGAGGGCCGCACGGAAACCGCGGGTGAAGAGCAGCAGGTACATCATCACGATGGCGAAGAGGCCGATCAGGCCCAGTTCCTCGCCGAAGGAGGCGATGATCATGTCGCTGTTGGCGAACGGCACCAGGTTGGGCCGGCCCTGTCCGAGGCCGGTGCCCACGAGCCCGCCGCTGGCCATGCCGAAAAGGCCTTCCACGATCTGGCCGCTGCCGCCGGGGGAACGGCCGAAGACTTCCTCGGTGAAGGCATTGAGCCAGCTGTCGATGCGCAGGCCAACGTGCGAGAAGACCTTGGACGCCACGAAGCCGCCGCCGAGGATCAGGGTGAGGCCGATGACCACCCAGCTGATGCGGCTGGTGGCCACGTAGATCATCACGATGAACAGGCCGAAGAACAGCACGGACGATCCGAGGTCACGCTGGAAGATCAGCACGCCGATGCTTACGAGCCAGGCCGTGATCATGGGTCCCATGTCCTTGAACCGGGGGAACTGCATGGGGCCGATCTTGCGACCGGCCAGCATGATGAGGTCGCGGTTCGAGGAAAGATATCCGGCAAAGAATATGGCGAGGGTGATCTTGGCGACCTCACCGGGCTGGAAGGTCATCGGACCGAGGCGGATCCACACCCGGGCGCCGAGGATCTCGCCGGCGGAGATGCCGGGGACCAGCGGAAGTATCAGGAGCAGCGCGCTGACGGCCAGGGAAATATAAGTGAAGCGGCGCAGGACACGGTGGTCCTTGAGGAACCAGATCACGGCGATGGCAACGGCCATGGCGATGACGGTCCAGCGCAGCTGGTTGTTGCCGGTGTCTTCGCCCGGAGCGTCGAGCCGGTGGATCATCGCCAGGCCGAGGCCGTTCAGTGCAACGACCAGCGGAAGTATTACCGGATCGGCATACTTGGCGCGGAGCCGGAGGACCACATGGAACACCAGGGACGCCACGGCGAGCAGGCTGGACTGGAACCAGAAGTCCGTGTCCAGCGAGGTCTGTTCGTCGATGCTGATCAGTGCGTTGGCGCCGATGCTGACTGACAGGGCGAGCACGAGCAACAGCAGTTCCACGTTGCGCCGGGGTTTGGGCATGGTGTCGGCGTGGCTCATTGGCCCCCCTCACAGGTTGCGGTTGGGGTGGGTCCGGCCGAGGCTCCGGCTGTTGCCGATGCCGTTGGCTTGGCGGTTGTGGTCGCCTTCGGGGACGTGGTTGTCGGCTTTGGAGTGGCGGAGGCCTTGGCCGTGGCTGATGCCGTAGCCTTCGGCGAGGCCGAGTCCGAGGCCGTTGGAGACGCAGTCAGGCATTCATCCGAGGGTGCGGTGCTTCCCGTGCGCTCAAGGTTCTTGACGATCCGCTGGGCGTCGTACAAATCCCGCGCGGGGACCGTCTGCCGGACCCGCTGCTGTGAGAACTGGGGCAGCGAATCCATCCGGATGTCCGTGACCGCTTCCAGGGTGGAGAGCTGAACGGGGCCGAGACGCTGGGAGACGCCGTTGAAGATGGCCACCCGCTGGTCGAATTCACCGATGTAGTAGCGTGTCTGGGTCCAGGCGTAACCGAGCCAGAGCCCGACGGCGAGGACCAGGAGTGCGGCGCCCGCAACACCCAGGGTGAGCCAGCGGCGCGGACGCCTCACCGGCGTGAACTCCTCGGCCTCTTCGCGGGCATTGTCTGACTTGTGCGTCAGGACGGTTGCGGCGCGGCGCGCGACGGTGCGGCCGGCAATGGTGGGGATGGAACCGGTCTCGGCGGCAGCGACGGCTGCGCCGACGAGGATGTGGGGCCGGGAGGACAGCTCCTCGCGCAGTACCTCCGCGGACAGATGCTCGCCCAGATGCGGATCAGTGCTGGTAGCCGGTTCGTTCGACGGCGGCTTGTCGGAACCCTCGCCTGTCGCGTCGGACCCGGATGTCCGTTCAGACGCGGAGTCGCCGGACGCCGGAACTGCGGCCGGCGGGGCGGAAGCATCCGTGGATCCAAGCTTCGCTTCCGCTGGCCCCGAAGCGGCTGGTTCGAAACCCGGGGCGGCGGTTGGCTCAGCCGGGGCCGCAGGCTTCGTCCCGGTGATCGCTTCCGGTTGTTCGGCGTCAGGGACGATGTCGACGGCGGCCGTGCTGACGTCGTCGGGCGTTTCCTCCACGATTTCCACCATGACAACGGTGACGTTGTCCGGCGCGCCCGCCTCGAGGGTGAGGTCAACGAGCGTCTCGACGCATTCGCTCAGATTCGGCGTTTCCCGCACGGTGCGCTCCACGACGTGGCCCGCGACGTAATTCAAACCGTCGGAGCAGAGCAGCCAGCGTTCTCCGGGCTGCACCTCGATGGTGGCGAGGTCCAGTTCGGGGCTCGCATCGACGTCGCCGAGGACGCGCATCAGGACGTTCTTGTGCGGATGGGTTTCCGCTTCTTCGGGGCGCAACCTGCCCTCGTCGATGAGGCGCTGGACGAAGGTGTGGTCGATGCTGATCTGCTCGAACTCGCCGTCGCGCAGGCGGTAGGCGCGGGAGTCACCGATGTGGGCGAAATGGAGCTTGCCCTCGGCCAGCAGCAGGGCAGTCACGGTGGTGCCCATGCCCGCCAGCTTGGGATTGATGTGAACCAGTTCCGAAAGCAGCGAGTTGGCGGTCTGGATCTCGTCGGCCAGCACGGTGCCGGCGTCGTCATCGTAGTCGTCGGTGTCCAGATGGATCATGTCCAGGACAGTGGCGGCGGAAGCAACATCGCCGCCGGCGTGGCCGCCCATGCCGTCCGCCACGACGGCCAGATGCCGGCCCACGTAGGCGGAGTCGTCGTTCTTAGCGCGGATGCGGCCGACGTCAGAACGCGCCGCATACCGCAGGATGAGGGGCCGAGGCGAGGCTGGCACCTCGCCCGCGGGCATGTCCGGAGCGGCCATGGCTACGGCCTCAATTCAATGACCGTCTTGCCGATTCTCACGGGTACACCAAGGTCCACGGGCAGGGCCCTGGTGAGCTGCTGTTCGGCCAGATAGGTGCCGTTGGTGGAGCCGAGGTCCTCGATGAACCAGCGGCTTCCCTGTGGAAAGAGCCGGGCGTGCCTGCCCGAAGCGTAGTCATCCTCGAGTACCAGGGTGGCCTCCTGCGCGCGCCCCAGCAGGATGGGGCTGGCAGCCAGCGGGACTGTACGGCCCTTGAGCGGGCCTTCGGTGACGAGCAGCTGGCGGGCCTGCTGCTTTGCCGGCGCGGGGGCAGGTTCGGCGAGTTCCGGGTTCTTCCGCACCTGCCGTGCCGTGGGGGCTCCGGTGGCCGCCTTGCGGCCAATCATGAGATCGCGACGCATGGCTGAGACGATGCTGAAGATGAGAACCCAAAGAAGAAGCAGGAACCCGAAGCGCAGGGCTGTGATGGTCAGTTCGCTCATGGGCGGCCGCCATTGTTGGCGGGCAGGAGGCGGAAGATGATTTTGGTCCGTCCCATCGTGATGGTGGAGCCGTCCGTGAGCTCCATGCTGCCGGCCACTTTGTGTCCGTTGACGTAGCTGCCGTTGGTGGAGCCCAGGTCGACGGCGGTGGTGGTGCCGCCGTGGGTCTGGATTTCCAGATGCCGACGGGAGACTCCGGTGTCGTCCACCAGGATGTCAGCCTCTGATGAACGGCCCAGGACGACTGAGTGCGCATTGAGTGAATACCGCTGTCCGTCGATGTCCAGGACAGGCTGGAGGCGGACTGGCTGGCGGCTTGGCGCTGCCGGCACGTTAGCCCGCGGAGCAGCCGGCGCGGCCGGCGCTGAACCGGAGGACTTCTCGGTTTTGGAGGTGATCTCGAAGTCGCCGGCCCGGTGGGATTCGTCCCGGCGGAAAGAAATGCGGACCGGTCCCTGGAGGATGTAGCCCTGGCTGCGGACATGGTTGATCACGACGTCGCAGAGTTCCTCGGCCAGGGGAGTTCCCCATTCCTGGGCGCGCTGAAAATCCTCGTCACTCAGGAGCACGTCGAAGATGTTAGGCACCAGGGTGCGTCCGGCGGCGATGGTGATGGCCTTGTGGTCCACTTCGCGGCGGAGGCGGCTCGCGATTTCCACGGGCTCAACCTGGGCTTTGGAGCCGGTGGAGAAGACGCCGCGGACGGCCTTTTCAATGCCGCGTTCGACCTTGTCCAGCAAACCCATGGTCCTCTCCTTTCCTTGCTGCTGAGGGACAGTGCGTCCCGTGGAACTCGTTCTGGCGATGCGGTCACAACAAAACACCGTGCCCGCCGGAAGCGGGCGCCTATGTATCCGATACTACTTGCCACGCCTGCGAAAGACCTTAATCCACAACGCGCCGGGAACCCGATTCGTTCACGTTTCCCCGGTGGATGTGGGGGCGATCACAGGCCGAAACCTTGCCTCCGTGGTGGTGTCGAGGGCTGTCGCATCCGCGGCCCTGCCGGGGAAAAACATGCCGCAAGGCGGCTGCAACGCCCCGATTAGGAATTTGCAGGGAATGTCCGTTATGCTTGATCTCGCTGCTTTCACGAGGTGCAAAACCGGTTACCGGTTGGGCTTAGTGGGAGAAGTTGCGCGCGAGTGGCGGAACGGCAGACGCGCTGGCTTCAGGTGCCAGTGTCCGAAAGGGCGTGGGGGTTCAAATCCCCCCTCGCGCACGCATCAGGACCCCGGGAAATCAATGATTTCCCGGGGTCCTTTCTTGTTTTCGGGCCTGTGTGGGGTTAGCCGGCCCGTCAGCCCTCGACGGCGTTGTTAAAACGCCTCGGGGCGGTTGCCGGAATTCCGACAACCGCCCCGAGGGCTCAGGACAGTGACTGTAACGAAGGGCGGCCTACTTCGCTGTTGACGGCTCCAGCCGTGCTTCGCCAGGCGCCGATGCCTTCTCCGCGACGTCGGAGGCTGGCTTCCGCTCCTTGAGGAAGTACACCAGGATGGCTGCCACCGTCGATGCTGCCGCCAGGGCGAACAGGCCAGGCACAACGCTTCCGGTCTGCTCCTTGATGATGCCGAACCCGAACGGTGCCACGAAGCCGCCGAGGTTGCCCAGGGAGTTGATGATGGCGATGGCGGGGGCCAGGACCAGCGGGTGCAGGGTCGACTGCGGGATGGTCCAGAACAGCGGTGATGCGCTCTTGAAGCCCATGGCGGCGACGGCCAGGAATACCAGGGCAAGGACCGGGGAGGCGACGGCTGCGGCGAGGGTGCCGACTGCGGCCACGAGGAGTGCGGCGACCAGCAGCGGGCGCTTGGACTTTGCCTTGTCCTGCCACTTGGCCGCGAAGTACATGGCGAAGACGGCGCATACCCAGGGGATGGAGGAGAGGAAGCCAACGCTCAGATCCGTGGTGCCGGGGATCTGCTTGACGATGGTCGGCAGCCAGAACGTGTTCGCATAAATGGAAAGCTGCACGGAGAAGTAGATCCCGCACAGCAGGAGGATCTGCGGGTTGAGGAGCATCTTCCAGCGGTTGACCTTGCCGTCCTGCTTGCCGTTGGCCGTCGTGTGCTGGGCGTCCTCCCGGGCGATGGTTGCTGTGAGAGCCGACTTTTCGCCGGCCGTGAGCCACTTGGCATCCTGAACCTTTGCATCCAGGAAGAAGAATACGGTGATGCCAACGACAACGGAGAGCACTCCTTCGAAGCCGAACAGCCACTGCCAGCCGCGCAGGCCCAGGACATCGTGCAGGCTCAGGAGCAGGCCGGCGATTGGGCCGGACAGCGCAGCTGCCACCGAGGACCCGGCGATGAAGACGGCGGTCGCCTTGCCGCGCTGGCCGGCGGGGACCCAGCGGGCGAAGTAGAAGATGACGGCCGGGAAGAAGCCTGCTTCCGCAGCACCGAGCAGGAACCGCAGAACGTAGAACATCGTCTCGTTCTGGACGAACGCCATCAGGAAGGACACGATGCCCCAGCTGATCATGATCCGGGTCAGCCAGATCTTGGCGCCGTACTTTTCCATCATGACGTTGCTCGGAAGCTCGAAAATGGCATACGCGATGAAGAACAGCCCGGCACCGAAGCCGTAGGCCGCTGCGCCGATGCCGACGTCAGCCTGCAGATGATCCTGGGCGTAGCCGATGTTGGACCTGTTCAGCTGGTTGCACACGAGCATGACCAGCATGATGGGCAGCACGCGCCGGAAAAACTTCTTCATGGCCGAAGCCAGATCCGTGACAGCGGTGTCTACAGACTGCATGGGGGAATCCTCTTTGATAGAGCAGCAAGATCAGCTGTGGGGACTATGGGGCAGGCCGTTGTGGTCCTCGCCACAGCACGTATTAACTGTAAGCAGTAGGATTCATGCCCGTCCAACACGCATATTGCATGATGTGATACCCGCAGGGAACTACTGCCGGGAGCCTATTCCCTCCTGGCCTTGAGCCTGCGCCGCGAGTTGGCTAGGTGGTTGCGCATCGCCGCGGACGCTGCGGCTCCGTCACCGTCTGTAATCGCGGCAAAAATGGAGCCGTGTTCGTGGACCACCTGTTCGAAGTGGTCCCGCGCGTAATGCTCGACGCCGGTCAGCAGCCGGGTGCGCGGCATCGCGATCATGGTCTGGCCCAGGGAGGTGAGGCAGTCCGAATAGAAGGGGTTTCCGGAGGCTGCCGCGACGGCTTTGTGGAACTCAAAGTCCGCCTTCATGGCGTGGGCGGGATGCTCGCCGCTGTCCGTGAACTCCGCCAGCGCCTGGCGGATGGCGTTCAGCTGCCGTTCGGTCCGCTTTCCGGCGGCAAGCGCTGCCGCTTCGGTTTCGACGCCCATCCGGAATTCCAGCAGGTGCAGCCGGTCCTCGGCGGTGACCACAGCCCTGGTGGGCTGGCCCGACGTCGGACTTCCCGTGGGCGGGGTCAGCGCAAAGCTGCCCCGCCCTCGTTCGGTTTCCACGAGACCCTCGGCCTGGAGCCGGGTCAGTGCGGCCCGCACCACGGTGCGGCTGACGCCGAACTCGCCGATGAGGGTGTTTTCGCTCGGAAGCTTTTCGCCGGGCTGGATGACGCCGTCCACGATGCGGGTGCGAAGGTCGGCGGCGAGGTCCGCGGTCAGGTTCCGGCTCATGGATTCAAGGTTACGCGCCGAATTCCATCGTCTCGGTGGTCCACGCGCGGGCCTGGTCGCTGAGGCTGACGCCGAGCCCCGGGCGGTCAGGAACGATCATCCGGCCGTCCTTGGTTTCGAGGCGTTCGTTGAACAGCGGGTCCAGCCAGTCGAAGTGCTCCACCCACGGTTCGCGCGGGTACGCGGCCGCCAGGTGCAGGTGGATTTCCATCGCGAAGTGTGGTGCCAGGCCGAGGCCGCGTTCGTCGGCGAGGGCCGCCAGGCGGAGGAACTGGGTGATGCCGCCGACGCGCGGCGCGTCGGGCTGGATGATGTCGCAGCCGTTGGCGGCGATGAGGCCCTTGTGTTCGGCCACGGAGGCGAGCATTTCGCCGGTGGCGATGGGGGTGTCCAATACCTGGGCGAGGTGGGCGTGACCCTCGAAGTCGTAGGCGTCCAGCGGCTCTTCGATCCAGATGAGGTTGAATTCTTCGAGCTGGCGGCCCATGCGCAGTGCCGTGGCGCGGTCCCACTGCTGGTTGGCATCGACCATGAGGGGCACGTCCCAGCCGATGTGTTCGCGGATGCCGGCCACGCGGCGCAGGTCCTCCTTGGAGTCCGGGAGGCCGACCTTGATCTTGATGCCGCCGATTCCCTCTTCGACGGACTGCGTGGCGCGGGCCTTCACCTCGTCGAGGGTGGCATTCAGGAAGCCGCCGGAGGTGTTGTAGGTCTGGACGGAGTCGCGGTAGGAGCCCAGGAGTTTGGCCAGGGGGAGCCCGGCGCGCTTGGCCTTGAGGTCGTAGAGGGCGATGTCGATCGCGGCGAGGGCCTGGGTGGCGACGCCGGAGCGGCCCACGGAGGCGCCGGCCCAGAGGAGCTTGGTGTAGAGCTTGCCGATGTCGTTGGGGTCCTCGCCGATGATCCCTTCGGCAACTTCTTTGGCGTGGGCGTACTGGGCGGGGCCGCCCGCACGCTTGGAGTAGCTGAAGCCGAGGCCGGTGTGGCCCTGTTCCGTGGTGATTTCAGCGAAGAGGAAAACGACCTCGGTCATGGGCTTCTGGCGGCCTGTGAATACCTTGGCGTCGCTGATCGGGACAGCCAACGGAAGGCGTGCGGTGGAAAGCTTGACGTGCCGGATCAAATCGACGGTGCTCATGGGTTCTCCTTGGGAAGTAGGGGCAACATCGCCCGCTCACCTAGGATACAAGTTAGTTACTTGTAGTACAAGCAACTACACTATGGATGTTATCCCGAGTGTCAGAGTTGGCTCTTAGGCCTCGACCGCTGAGTGCCAAAAAATAGGACTCCGGACCCTATCCTGACGCTTGTTGCGCCTCATCTGAATATTGGCTCTTGAAGGGTCCATGTGTGGGGCGGGTTAGCGCCGGGGTCCGGGCCCACGATTTGCGCTGTTCAGCGCCGGTGTTGGTGTGGTTGAG
>NZ_PJMC01000006.1 GCF_002892795.1 Arthrobacter sp. AFG20
CGGCGCCGGCTTCGTTGATGCCGGGGTGGATCAGCTGGCCCTGGGCGGATTCCTTGTAGGCCAGGACCAGGTCCCGGTCCACGGACAGGTAGTTCTGGCCGCCCGGGTTGTAGATCTTCGCGGTCGGGAAGAACGCGTCCATGCCAAACGTCCGCGACTCGTCAGGCACGATGGGGACAATCCGGTGCCCGAACTTCTTGTCGCGGAGCAGGTCCTTGAGCAGACGGACGAACGCCATGGTGGTGGCGGCCTGCTGCTTGCCCGATCCGCGCTTGGCCACGTCGAACGTTTTGGGGTCCGGCAGCTCAACGGCTGCATGGTTGGGACGGCGCTCTGGCGTGTAGCCGCCGAGGGCGGCGCGGCGTTCAAGGAGATAGGCAATCTCGGGAGCGTCCGGACCGGGGTGGAAGTACGGCGGACGGTACGGATCCTCTTCGAGCCGGGCGTCGGAAATAGGAATTCTCAGGTAATCCCTGAACTCCTTCAGGTCATCCAGGGTGAGTTTTTTCATCTGGTGGGTGGCGTTGCGGCCTTCGAAGTGCGGGCCCAGGCCGTAGCCCTTGACCGTTTTGGCCAGGATCACGGTGGGCTTGCCCTTGAATTCGGTCGCGGCCTTGTACGCGGCGTAGACCTTGCGGTAGTCGTGCCCGCCGCGCTTGAGGTTCCAGATCTGGTCATCGGAGAGGTCCGCGACCAGGTCCTTGGTCTGCGGGGTTTTCCCGAAGAAGTGTTCGCGGACGAACCCGCCGGATTCGGCCTTGTAGGTCTGGTAGTCCCCGTCCGGGGTTTCGTTCATGATCTGCACCAGCGACCCGTCAGCGTCGCGGGTGAGCAGGTCATCCCATTCCCGGCCCCAGACGACCTTGATCACGTTCCAGCCCGCGCCGCGGAAGAACGCCTCGAGTTCCTGCATGATCTTGCCGTTGCCGCGCACCGGCCCGTCCAGGCGCTGGAGGTTGCAGTTGATCACGAAGTTCAGGTTGTCCAGGTTCTCGTTCGCGGCGAGCTGGAGCAGGCCGCGGGACTCGGGCTCGTCCATTTCGCCGTCGCCCAGGAACGCCCAGACCTGCTGGTCGGCGGTGTCTTTCAGGCCCCGGTTGTGCAGGTACCGGTTGGACTGGGCCTGGTAGATCGCGTTCATCGGGCCGATGCCCATTGACACGGTCGGGAATTCCCAGAAGTGCGGCATCAGCCGCGGGTGCGGGTATGAGGAGAGCGCGTGGCCTTCCTTGGACTTTTCCTGCCGGAACCCGTCCAGGTCTTCCTCACTGAGGCGGCCTTCCATGAACGCGCGGGCGTACATGCCCGGGGACGCGTGGCCCTGGAAGAACACCTGGTCCCCGCCGCCGGGGTGGTCCTTGCCGCGGAAGAAGTGGTTGAACCCGACCTCGTACAGCGTCGCGGCGCCGGCGTAGGTGGAGATGTGCCCGCCCACCCCGATCTCGGGCCGCTGCGCCCGGTGCACCATCACGGCCGCGTTCCAGCGCATGTACGCCCGGTACCGGCGCTCGTACTCTTCGTTGCCCGGGAATTCCGCTTCCTGGTCCACCGGGATCGTGTTCACATAATCCGTGGTGGTCACCATCGGAACCCCGACGCTCTGCGCGCCGGCACGCTGCAGGAGACTGCGCATGATGTATTGGGCACGCTCCGTGCCCTGTTCCCTGATCAGCGCATCCAGGGACTCAACCCACTCGGCGGTCTCTTCCGGATCACGATCAGGCAGCTGGTTAGTCAACCCGCTGAGGATATGGGAGGTATCTTCTCCTGCAGCCACGTCCAACCTCTCTTTGCGCGCATTCATCGGCGCACTCAGGTCCGGCAGGGTAGCTGCCCGGCATGAACGCGTCGTGTGCGTCGTATCGGTTACAACAGCCCGGTCATGTGCGCCGGGCAGGGTTTTATCTCGTGTGTATGACTGCCTATTAGTCCGGGGCGGTTGCCCCGCTAGGCATAGTTGTCAACAGTCACTGTAGCTCCGACGGCTTGCGGATGCGTAGCCGCGCTTGAACCCTCCGCCCTATTTGACCGTCATACTTGTTGTGTGACGCACAATAAGCCGCGCCGCGGCGCACCTAGCTTGAAGCACACGCCCAAAGGGTGTTGGCTTGGAGTAATCGAAATCACCATGCACAGGAGGAACACGTGAGCGAGGCCGACGCCGCCACTTCGGTAAATGTGGCGGAAAAATTGGGTTTCAAGGACGGGGATCTGATTCAGGAGTTCGGTTACGACGACGACGTCGACCTTGACTTACGTGATGACATAGAGGATCTGACGGGGTCGGAGCTTCTTGATGAGGACGATCACGACGTCGTGGACGCCGTGATCTTCTGGTGGCGGGACGGCGACGGCGACCTCGTGGACACGCTGGTCGACTCGCTCACGACGCTCACCGAGGGCGGGGTCGTGTGGGTCCTCACGCCCAAGTCTGGCCGCTCCGGATATGTCTCGCCGTCCGACATCCAGGACGCGGCGCCCACCGCCGGGCTGCACTGCACCACGTCCGCGGGCGTCTCCAAGGACTGGAGCGCCACGCGACTGGTGACCAGGAAGAACAAGTGACAGGACAGGCCGCCGTCGCATCAGCGGACCTTGCCGGAGTGCCCGCAGTAGGGCAGCAGGCGCCGGATTTCACCCTGCTCAATCAGTTTGGCGAGCCCGTCCGGCTTGCCGACTTCCGCGGACGCCACGTGGTGGTTGTTTTCTACCCCTTCGCCTTCTCCGGCATCTGCACAGGAGAGCTGTGCGAGATCAGGGACAACCTCGGAGTCTTCGAACATGCCGACGCCGAGGTGCTGGCGGTCTCGGTGGACAGCAAGTTTGCCCTCCGGGCGTACGCCGAGCAGGAAGGCTACGGATTCAGTCTGCTGGCCGACTTCTGGCCGCACGGCGCCGTAGCGGCGAAGTACGGCGTGTTCGACGAGGAAAGCGGCATGGCACGGCGCGGAACGTTCATCATCGACGCCAGCGGAACGGTCCGCTACGTCGTTGTGAATCCGCGGGGCCAGGCGCGGGACCTGACCGAATACCGCCGCGTTCTGGCAGAACTGGCCCAGGGTTAGGCGCCAGGGCCAGCCCATGGACCAGCGGCGGACCGGCATCGGCCTGACAGGGTTCGCCAGTCTGCCTGCGGCCCCGCCGGCCGAGTCGTCGGCCGGCGACCTCGAAGTGCTGGGCGGGATCCGTGACCTGTTGGCCGGGCTGCCCCTGGCGCTTTTGACCGGGGCCGGGCTTAGTACCGACTCCGGCATACCGGACTACCGCGGACCGGATTCGCGCCCGCGCTCACCCATGACCTACCAGGAGTTTGTGGCTGAGGCGGCCAACCGGCAGCGCTATTGGGCGCGCAACCACATCGGCTGGTCCCACCTGAGGCGGGCCAGCCCCAATGCAGGCCACGCCGCCGTCGCCGTCCTGGAGCAGCGCGGACTCCTGACCGGACTGATCACACAGAACGTGGACCGCCTCCACGAGGACGCCGGCAGCGTCAACGTCGTGGACCTTCATGGACGTTTCGACCAGGTGATTTGCCTGGAGTGCCGGCGCACGTACTCGCGGCAGCTGGTCGCGAGGGCTCTCGAAGAGCTGAATCCGGACTTTCTTGACCATGCCATGAAATCCGGACTGGTCGAGATGGCTCCCGATGCCGACGCCACAGTGGAGGACCTGCGACTCATCCGGAGCTTTGTGGTTGCCCGCTGCCCCGCGTGCGGCGGCGTCCTGAAGCCCGACTTTGTCTACTTCGGCGAAAACGTCCCCAAGGAGCGCGTGGAGCGCGCCTACGCAATGGTGGATGAAGCCAAAGCCCTGATTGTTGCCGGGTCCTCACTCAGCGTCATGAGCGGGCTGCGGTTTGTCCGTCACGCCGCCAAGCAAGGCAAACCTGTTGTCATCATCAACCGCGGCCAGACGCGAGGCGACGACCTCGCCACGATCAAGCTGGAGGCCGGGGTGGGCGAGTCCCTCGCCTGGTTGGCGGATGAATTGCCCCCGCTCCCGGCCGCCTGACCCGATTGGCGCTTGCGGGCATTGTTCGGGTAGAGTCTATGTTCGTTGGTTGGAGCGCTTCGGTGCGAAAAACCTCTCTTTGGGTCTTTAGCTCAGCTGGTAGAGCGCCACGTTTACACCGTGGATGTCATCGGTTCGATCCCGGTAGGACCCACCTTGAAAACCCCGTTTGATCAAGCCTTCGAGCTTGGTCAGGCGGGGTTTTGTGTTTAATGTCTGAGCCCCGCCATAACCTGCGGGCATGGAACACGTACTTGTGAGGACCGCTGCCGACGGGCAGCCGGGCGCTGTCATCCGCGGCGGTCAGGAATGGACGGTGGGCGCGGAACCGCTGCGATGGTTTGAACGCGTCAGCTGGTGGGAGGCAGAGCGCCGGATGCCGCTGGGACGTAGCCGCGTTGACGTCGAAGTGTGGCGGCTGCAGACCCGGCTGGGGCGAAACGCGGGATCGGCGTTGACCACCATGGAGATCATCCGCGACGGGCTCGGCGGCGGGTGGAGGCTGCGGAGCGCGGTAGCGGACAACACGTTCGCGGAAAACACCGTCGCGGCTGCGGCCTGAGCAGCAGGCTGGAGGGCCGGAAACCAGAAAGGCTTCAGACCCAAAAAGGCCTGAATCTCAAGGGGCCTGGAAATTGGATAAGCCTTCCACCGCGACTATTGGGGGATGCCGCGGTGGAAGGCTTGAAATTGAATATACCGTGAACATTCGGAAACACGAAACCATTAGGAAGGTTGCTTCCAAGTGCTCCTTTCGCGGGTGGTTGACCAGGCAGCCCTTCAGTCGCCATCGCCCAGCCAGTATGATGGTATGTGTTCAGTTGACTGGACGCTTTGGCATCGTCGCCGGTGTTCGGGCGCGATGCAGTCTGCCGACCCCGCTGTCTGAGCGCGTACCGAAAAGGAGAATCATGGCCGATTCCCGTACCCCGAAAGCCAACGACGGACTGGGCAGCGCGTCCCCGGCGCCCGCTGTCACGCGAGCCGCCGCCGTCCTGGAGTCGCTTGCGGCGTCCGCCACTGGCCGGCTTACCCTCAGCGACCTCGCCCGGGACCTCGGAATCCCCAAATCTTCCACTTCCAACCTTCTGCTGGCCCTCGAAGAAGCCAGGCTCATCAGCAGGCAGGGCGCCGAGTACACGCTAGGGCGCAAGCTCGTTGAATTGGGTGCTGCCTACTTGAGCCGGCTCGATGAAGTCCAGGAGTTTTACCGTTTCTGCGAGCAGGCGCCCACGCTGTCAGGTGAAACAGTGCGCATCGCCATGCTGGACGGATCCAACGTCATCTACCTGGCGCGCTACGAGGGCCATCCGGCCGTCCGCCTGACATCCAATATCGGCGACAAGATGCCGGTGTCCCTCTGTGCCGTGGGTAAAGCCCTGATCGCCAGGCTTCATGACCACGACATCGATGCGATGTTCGCTGACGATACGGAGCTTCCCGTGCTGACGCCCAAGTCACTGCGCACGGGTGCGGAACTGAAGGCCCAGCTGGAGCAGATCCGGGAGCAGGGCTATGCGTTTGAAGATGAGGAATCCACCACGGGTGTGGTGTGCCTCGCCGTAACCGTGCCCACCCGAGGAGCGCACGGCCCCAGTCTCGGCCTGTCTGTCACCGCGCTGAAGGCAACCTACTCGCAGGAGCAGGGCGCGCAGATGGTCAAGGAGCTGAAGGAGCTGGCCAGATCCCTTGGCAACCCCATGGGCTAGACGGAAATCCCGGCGCTATTGGCGAGTTGTTCATCATGTTGTACTCTGTTCAGCATAGTGACCGACGCAATAGTGGTGTCACTACTCACCAGGCCAACGGGGGCCTCGTGTGTCTTTGAGGGAGTGCTAGTGACAACTCGTACTGATTCACCGCTGGCTGATGCGGACGGCGCCGTCGTCGAACCGGAGCAGCTGCGAAGGGCAACACTTGCCAGCTCCGTAGGCTCCGCTCTGGAGTACTACGACTTCTACATCTACGGTCTGGCTTCGGCCCTCATCTTCGGGCCGCTGTTTTTCAAGCCACTCGGCGATGAGGGTGCGCTGATCGCATCATTCGCCACGTATGGCGTGGGCTTCGCTGCCCGGCCCTTCGGCGGCATCGTCTTCGGCTACATCGGAGACCGGTTCGGCCGGAAAATGGTGCTGATCCTGACCATCGGCCTGATGGGCACCGCCAGCTTTGCGATCGGCCTGCTGCCGACGTTCGAGCAGGCAGGAATGCTGGGTGCGGTACTCCTGGTCATCCTCCGGATCGTGCAGGGCCTCGGTGCCGGTGCGGAGCAGGCCGGCGCAACGACGCTGATCTCCGAAGTGGCTCCGCGCCGCCGTCGTGGTTTCTTTGCCTCACTGCCGTTCGTGGGGATCCAGCTGGGCACCCTCCTGGGTGCCGGCACCTTCGCCCTCATCGCGACCGCTGACAAGGCAGTCCTCGAAGGATGGCTCTGGCGCGTGCCCTTCCTGGCCAGCGTGATCCTCATCGCCGTCGCGGTGTTCATCCGCCTGCGGCTCAAGGAAACTCCGGTGTTCCAGGAGCTGGAGAAGCACAAGAACGTGGTCAAGAACCCCGTGGGCCAGCTCTGGAAGCACTCCAAGAAGAACGTCCTGGTGGGCATTGGCCTGCGCATGGGTGAGAACGGCAATTCCTCCATCTACTCGGCGCTGCTGGTGGCGTTCCTGGCGGCCCCGGCGGGCGTTTTTCCGGGCGACAAGTTCATCGGCCCGGTGGGTCTTCTGATCGCCGCAGGTTTTGCCGCCGTCATGGTGGTGACGTTCGGCGCCCTGTCCGACCGCTTCGGCCGCGTCCCGGTCTACCGCTACGGCGCCCTGTTCCAGGCCGTCATCGCCTTCCCGGCGTTCTACCTCGTGACCCTTGGCAACGTGACCCTGGTGTGGGTTGTCATGGTGGTTGGCATCGCGCTCGGGGTGCAGTCCATGCTGGGACCGCAGTGCCCCCTGCTGCCAGAACTGTTTGGATCGCAGTACCGGTTCACGGGTGTCGCCATGGCCCGCGAACTCTCCGCCGTGATGGCAGGTGGCCTGGTTCCGCTGGTGGGAGCGGCGCTGCTTGCGGCCACCGGCTACTCCTGGCTGGTGCTGGCCATCTACTCGCTGGTGCTTGCCCTGATCTCCTTCGTGAGCACCTTCTTCACGCCGGAAACCAAGGGCCGTGACCTCGTGGCAATCGAGGACGCCCGCTAGAAGGACGCAGCGCTCGGACCATACAGCGCGAACGCACACTTGCGGCCCCTCCCGACTACGGGTTGGGGCCGCAAGTGTACGTTCGCACTTGGGTGTTGGGGCCGCAAGTGTACGTTCGCGCTTGGGGGAGGGTGCAACAGGAGAGCCGGGCAACCTTTGGCTGCCCGGCTCTCCGGAGTCTCTCGCTGCAGGGGCGCTTTAGTGGAACGGGTGCTTTAGTGGAACGGACGCCTTAGTAGAAATGGACCGTATCCACGAGGTGGGGGAGTTCGCCCCCGTCGAGGAATGTCCGGAGGTTCCTGCAGAAGCGCTCGGCGATCAGGCGGTTCTCGGCTGCGCTCAGGGCGGAGGTGTGCGGCGAGACCATAACGCGCGGGTGGTTCCACAGCGGGCTGTCCTGCGGCAGTGGCTCGACGGCGAACACGTCCAGGCAGGCGTAGGCCACCTGACCGTTCTCCAGCGCCTCAAGCAGCGCGTCCTCGTCCACCACTGTCCCGCGGCCAACATTCACGAACACCGTGCCGGGCTTCATGGCCGCGAAGACCTCGCGGTTGAAAAGCCTCTCCGTGTACGGCGTGCCCGGGAGGGTGTTCACCACGGCGTCAGCAGAGGTGAGCAGCCCGGCCAGACCGTCGTTGTCCGCCACTTCCTCGATGCCTTGGATCGGCTCCACGGAACGCTTGGTGCCGCTGACCTTCATGCCGAGTGCGCGGGCGATGCGGGCGGTTTCCAGCCCGATCTCCCCGAGCCCCGTGACCACGAGCGACGAGCCGTTGACCAGCTTGGTCGGTATCCGCAACTCCGGCCACACCTTGGCGGCCTGGTCCTGGGCGAGCTCCGCGGTCCGCTTGAAGCCATTGAGGATGCCCAGCGCCGCGAATTCGGCGAGGGGCAGGGCGTGCACGCCTGCGGATGTGGTCACCTTGAACTTGTTCAGGGTTTCGGCGTCGAGGCCGGAGGCTTTGACGGCTCCGCCGGCACCTGCCGCCATGGCGTGGATCCACTGCAGGCGCGGGTTTTCCCTGGCGATCCGCGCCAAACCGGCGGGGCTTTCGTTCGGGAAGCCGTACAGTATGTCGGCCTTGCCCAGCATCTCCCAGTAGCGCTCCTCCTGCTGAGGTGTTCGCTTGAAGCCGGGGTCGCCGGCGTGGTCTGCCGGGAACCGTTCGGGCGGCAGCAGGTCCGGCTCATAAAGGACGGTCACGGAGGGATCTACGGCGCGGATGCGTTCCACGAACTCGGCTTCGAGCGGGACGGCGATCGCGACGGTGGTTTCAGTCGTCATGCTGTTCATCATACTGAATGGAGGCTAGGATACTGAACAGGCTTTCAGGAATTATGAGTCATGGAATGGCCACATTGACCACAACGAAGTGAGGTTCCGCTGCAGATGAATATACCGAAAGCAGGCTTCGTGGGCCTGGGCCTGATGGGGGCGCCGATGGCGGCGAACTTGGTACGGAAGGGCTGGGCGGTTACGGCGTGGAACCGGTCGCCTGGCGCGGTGCAGGATTTCCGTCAGCTCGGCGGCTCCGCTGCAGACACCGTGGACCAGCTCAGGGACGAGCCGGTGATCGTCTTCATGCTGCCGGACCTCGCCTACATTGAGGACGCGGCCGACGGACTGCTCGCGAGCTGGCAGTCATCACCGCCGGCGGCCGGCACCGCCGTGGTGGTCATGAGCAGCGTTTCCCCCACCGCGGTCAAGGCTTTCGGGCACCGGGTCCAGGAAGCCAGTTCAGGCCATGCCGTGGTGCTGGACGCGCCGGTCAGCGGCGGGACGAAGGGTGCGATCGATGGCACGCTGGCCATTATGGCCGGCGCGGACCACGACGCTGACTTCCGGCGCCTGCTTCCGCTTTTCGAAGCCATGGGGACCACCGTCCGGCTCCTGGGGCCGCTCGGTGCCGGATCGCTGGCCAAGGCGTGCAATCAGCTGGTGGTCGGAACGACGACGGCGGCACTCGCCGAAGCGGCCGAGCTCGCCGAACGGTCGGGCGTCGATGTCACGGCCCTTTATGAGGTCCTGTCCGGCGGCCTCGCCGGCAGCCGCGTCCTGGACCAGGTGGGCCCGCGGATGGCCCGGAAGGACTACACCCCCACGGGCCCGGCAAAGTTCATGCACAAGGACCTGTCCTTCGTCGTGGAGTCGGCCGACGCCGCCGGGGCCGCGGTGCCGATGGCACGGGCCGGCGTCGAACTTTATGCCGAACTGAAACGGCAGGGCCTGGGGGACCAGGACCTGGCGGTGGTGCGGCACACCATTTCAAACCTCAGCAGGACGGGCGCCGTGAGCGCCGCAGAAGGGACTTTTTCATGACTTCGCTTTTTGATTTGACCGGGCGGGTTGCGTTGGTGACGGGTTCGAGCCGGGGGATTGGTCATGCGTTGGCTCGGGCGTTGGCCGATGCGGGTGCGACGGTGGTGTTGAACGGGGTGAATGCTGAGCGGTTGAAGGCTGCTGAGGTGGTGATGGCGGCTGAGTACGCGCCGGGCCGGGTGCACAGTGTGGCCTTTGATGTTACGGATGACGCGGCGGCCGCGGCGGGTGTGGCGTGGGTTGAGGAGCAGGTGGGGCCGTTGGAGATCCTGGTGAATAACGCCGGGATCCAGCACCGGGTGCCGATGCTGGAGCTGGACGTGGCGGACTGGGAGCGGGTGATCTCCACGGATCTGACCAGTGCGTTCCTGGTGGGCCGGGCGGCGGCCCGGCACATGATTCCGCGGGGTCGCGGGAAGATCATTAACATCTGTTCGGTGCAGACGGACCTGGCCCGGCCCACGATCGCCCCGTATGTGGCGGCGAAGGGCGGTTTGCGGAACCTGACCCGGGCGATGACCGCGGAATGGGCGGGGGCCGGGCTGCAGATCAACGGGATCGCGCCGGGGTACATCCATACCGAGATGACGCAGAACCTGGTGGATGATGAGCAGTTCAACGCCTGGATCCTGGGCCGGACCCCGGCGGCGCGGTGGGGCACGGTGCAGGATCTGGCCGGCCCGGCTGTGTGGCTGGCCTCGTCCGGGTCTGATTTTGTGAACGGGCAAACGATCTTTATCGACGGCGGAATGACGGTGGTGGTCTGATGACACAGACAGAAACTTCAACAACGACAGCAGCAGCAACGGAATTGCCGGTGTCCGGTCCGGCGGTGGTCGCGCACGGCAAGGGGGACCTGCGGGTCGATGAGGTCCCGCTGCCGGCCCCGGCCCCGGATGAGGCCGTGATCGAGGTGCTGTACGGGGGGATTTGCGGGTCGGACCTGCATTACTGGCTGCACGGCGCGGCGGGCGAGTCGATCCTGAAGGCGCCCCTGGTGCTGGGCCATGAGATTTCCGGCCGGGTGGTCAGGGCCGCGACGGACGGGACCGGCCCGGCCGCCGGGACCCCGGTGGCGGTGCACCCGGCCACCCCGGGGCCGGGCACGGGCCCGGACGCGCCGCGGTACCCGGCGGAACGGCCGAACCTGTCCCCGGGCTGCACGTACCTGGGCTCCGCGGCGAGGTATCCGCACACGGACGGGGCGTTCAGCCGGTACGTGAACCTGCCGGTCCGGATGCTCCGGCCCCTGCCGGAAAGCCTGGACCTGCGCACCGCGGCGTTGATTGAACCGGCGTCGGTGGCCTGGCATGCGGTGTCCAGGGCCGGGGACGTGGCCGGCAAAACCGTGCTCGTCATCGGGTCCGGCCCGATCGGGGCTTTGACGGTCGCGGTCCTTAAACGCGCCGGCGCGGCCCGGATCGTCGCGGTGGACATGCACGCCAAACCGTTGGAGATCGCTGCGGCGGTGGGCGCGGACGAGGTCCTGAACGCCGCCGACGGGGAGGCGATCGCCAAGGTGCAGGCCGACGTCGTGATTGAATCCTCCGGGAACCACCACGGCCTGGCCTCCGCGATCCAGGGCGCGGCCCGCGGCGGGACCGTGGTCATGGTCGGGCTGCTGCCCACCGGGCCCCAGCCGGTCCTGATCTCCCTGGCCATCACCCGGGAACTGGACCTGCGCGGCTCGTTCCGGTTCAACGACGAAATCGACGAGGTCATCACCGCCCTCGCCGACGGCACCCTGACCATCGAACCCGTCATCACCCACGACTACCCCGTCACCGACGCCCTCGCAGCCTTCGACATCGCCCGCAACTCCGCCCAATCCGGCAAAGTCCTCCTCAACTTCGCCGGCTGAACAGAGCTAGGCGGACTGCGTCCGCCGCTGCAGTGGAACGAAAACCCTCGGCTGCTCCACCCAGACGGGCTCCATTTCCGAGATGGTGCGGCGCATGATCCTGCTCGACGCCTCGCGGGCCTCCGCCGCGTGGCCCGCAAAGATGGCTTCGGCCACATCGAGGTGCCACTGCAGCGTGAGGTCCCGGGGCCGGTCGGGCATGAGGCCGTGCACGGTGCGGCCGGTCAGGGTTTCGGCCACTTGGCCCACGAGGTTGGCAAACATCTCGTTGCCGGAACCGCTGAGCAGCAGGGAGTGGAACTGGATGTCCAGTTCCAGGAAGCGCGGCACGTCGCCGGCCTGGCCGGCGTCGCGCATGGCCAGGGCCACATCGAGCAGTTCCTGCCGCAGGTCCTGCGGTGCGTTGGCCGCTGCGAGTTCGGCGGCCACGGGCTCGACGGCGGAGCGCAGCTCCGCGAGGGACCGCAGCTGGGCGCCGCGCCCTTCCCCGGCCAGGCGCCAGCGGATCACGAGCGGATCGAACGGGTTCCAGCGGTGCGCGGGCAGGACCTTGATGCCCACGCGTTTGGTGGTCTCCACCAGGCCAAGCGACTGCAGCACGCGGACAGCTTCCCGGATCACAGACCGGGACACCTGCAGTTCGTCCTCCAACTGCTCCGCCAGCATCACATGCCCTGGCGGGAGGCTGCCGTCGACGATTCTGGTACCCAGGTGCTCGACGGCACGGTGGTGGAGGCTGGTTGACATAGTGGTAAGCATAATCCGGGCCGGGGGGCTTTGTTGCCGCAGCCGGGGGACTCTGGACGCCGCCGGAGAGGCACGTCATAGACTCTTTATGGCGCGGCTGGCGTCCAAGGAGTGGTCACGCGCTTTCGTCCTCGTCCCCGAATATATATGCTTTATTCACAGCCACTTTTCTAAAACGTGTTCCGCAGCACCGCGGGACGCAATGCACACATGTTGCACACACTGAATTGGAGTTTTTGATGTCAGCACACATCGGTGTCACCGGCCTCGCGGTGATGGGCGCCAACCTCGCCCGCAACCTGGCCCGCAACGGCTTCACTGTTGCCTTGCACAACCGCTCGGTGGAAAAGACCGACGCCCTCCTCGAAAAGCACGGCACGGACGGCGACTTCGTGCGCACCGAAACGCTGCAGGAGCTGGTGGACTCCCTGGAGAAGCCGCGCCGCGTGCTCATCATGGTCAAGGCCGGCAAGCCGGTTGACGCCGTCATCGACCAGCTCGTTCCGCTGCTGGAACCGGGCGACATCGTGATCGACGCCGGCAACTCGCACTACGAAGACACCCGCCGCCGGGAATCCGCGCTGGCCGAGAAAGACCTGCACTTCGTGGGCGTAGGCGTCTCCGGCGGTGAGGAAGGCGCCCTCAACGGCCCGTCCATCATGCCCGGCGGCTCTAAGGAGTCCTACGACGCCCTCGGCCCGCTGCTGGAGAAGATCTCCGCCAAGGTTGACGGCCAGCCGTGCTGCGCCTGGATCGGCACCGACGGCGCCGGCCACTTCGTCAAGATGGTCCACAACGGCATCGAATACGCCGACATGCAGGTCATCGGCGAAGCCTTCGACCTCCTGCGCTCCGGCGCCGGCATCGAGCCCGCCGAACAGTCCAAGATCTTCGCCGACTGGAACAAGGGCGAGCTTGCCTCCTTCCTGATCGAAATCTCGGCCGAGGTCCTCGGCCACGTGGACGCCAAGACCGGCAAGCCGTTCGTTGACGTCGTCGTGGACGCCGCCGGCCAGAAGGGCACCGGCCGCTGGACGGTCATCTCCGCGCTCGAACTGGGCTCCCCGGTTTCAGGCATCGCCGAGTCTGTTTTCGCCCGCGCCCTGTCCTCCCAGGCGGAGCAGCGCAAACTCGGCCAGGAGCTGCTGGCCGGCGAGGAAATCGCCGTCGAAATCCCCGAAAACTTCGTCGAGGACGTCCGCCAGGCGCTGTACGCCTCCAAGCTGGTCTCCTACGCCCAGGGCCTGGACATGCTGACCTCCTCCGCCAAGGAATACGGCTGGGACCTCAAGCTGGACGAGATCGCCTCGCTGTGGCGCGGCGGCTGCATCATCCGTGCAGAGCTGCTCAAGGAAATCACCAAGGCCTACGCCGCGGAGCAGAAGCCGGCCAACCTGCTGTTCGCCCCGGCCTTCACCAAGGCCATCGCCGAAGCACTCCCGGCCTGGCGCCGCGTAGTTGCCACCGCCGTGCAGCTCGGCATCCCGGTTCCGGTTTTCTCCTCCTCGCTGGCCTACTACGACGGCCTGCGCCGCAAGCGCCTCGCCGCCGCGGTCATCCAGGGCCAGCGCGACCTCTTCGGTGCGCACACCTACGGCCGCGTTGACGCCGAGGGCACGTTCCACACGCTGTGGGGCGAGGACAAGTCCGAGGTCGAGGCAGTGGACACCCACTAGCCACACCCGCGGTGAAACGCAGGAACGGCCGGCCCTCCCGGATACTCTGGGAGGGCCGGCCGTTCGTGCGTCCGGCTCCAACCGTTCTTGACGACGACGCCGATCCGCCCCTAGGCGATGTACCCCGAGGAGTGCCGGGTGTCCCAGCCCGTAGCGATTGTCACCGGAGCCTCCACCGGTATCGGCTTCGAGTCGGCGAAGCTCCTCAGCGCCAGCGGATTCACCGTCTACGCCGGTGCGAGGCAAGTTCTATGAACCGCTCGGCACCTGGTACCACGCCACCAAGTTCGCCGTGGAAGGCCTCAGCGATGCGCTGCGGCTGGAGCTGAAGCCGCACGGGATCAGCGTGTCCATCATCGAGCCCGCCAGCACCGTTACCGAGTGGGGCCGTATTGCGGCCGAGGGGTTGCTGGCTAGCTCAGCCGGCGGGCCGTACCCGGCCCAGGCCAGGGAGATGGCCGCCGTGCTCGCGTCCACGGGGAGGCCGACGACGTCCACTCAGCCCGACGTCGTCGCCGGAGCCGTGCTGCAGGCAGCCACCGCCGCCCGTCCCCGGACCCGCTACCCGGTGGGCAGGGGTGCCGCGGCCATCACGGCACTGCGGCGGCTGCTGCCAGACCGGGCGTACGACCTTGCGGTGACAGCGGTGCTGAAACGCATCGCCCGCTGAGGTGGCCGGCCGCTAAGCTCCATGGCACAGCCGCCCCAACGCACGGGTCAGATCCGGTATTCGATGTAATACTCGGCGGGGTCCACGGCGGGCTTGGTTTCCCGCAGGGCGTCGCGGTGCCGCCAGCTCGCGGGGATGCCGGTGACTATGGACTCGGGCGGGGCGTCCTTGACCACGACGGCGTTCGCCCCCACGGCGCTGTCGTTGCCGATGGTGATCGGCCCCAGGACTTTGGCCCCGGCGCCGATGGTCACTCGATCCCCGATGGTGGGGTGCCGCTTGACTTTGGCGAGGGAACGGCCGCCGAGAGTGACGCCATGGTAGATCATGACGTCCTCTCCGATCTCGGCCGTTTCGCCAATGACCACGCCCATGCCGTGGTCAATGAAAAAGCGGCGTCCGATCGTGGCACCCGGATGGATCTCGATGCCCGTCAGGAAGCGTGTCAGCTGCGAAATGAGCCGGGCGGGGAACCGCGTAGACGGGTCCTGCCACAGCTTGTGCGTCAGCCGGTGCGCCCAGATGGCATGAAGCCCGGAGTACGCGAAAAAGTTCTCGAAAGAACCTCGAGCCGCCGGGTCGTGTGACCGGGCGGCGTCGAGGTCTTCCTTAAGTCTTGCGAAGAAACCCACAAAGATCTTTCTACAGGAAACGGAAAGCAGCTGGCTAAGGCCTAGCCGCGGATGTCGTCATAGAGCACGGTAGAGATGTAACGCTCACCAAAGTCACAGACGACCGCCACGATCAGCTTGCCGGCGTTTTCCGGGCGCTTGGCCAGTTCGAGGGCGCCCCACACGATGGCGCCGGAGGAGATGCCGCCCAGGATGCCTTCCTTGATGCCGAGCTCGCGGGCTACGGCCACGGAGTCCTCCAGGGTGGCGTCGAGGACCTCGTCGTAGACGCTGGTGTCCAGGAGTTCCGGGATGAAGTTGGCGCCAAGGCCCTGGATTTTGTGCGGGCCGGGGGCGCCGCCGTTCAAAATGGCGGAGTCCTTGGGTTCAACGGCCACGATCTGCACGCCCGGCTTGCGCTCCTTCAGGACCTGCCCGACGCCGGTGATGGTCCCGCCGGTGCCGATGCCGGAGACAAAGATGTCCACCTTGCCGTCCGTGTCAGCCCAGATTTCCTCGGCCGTGGTTTCACGATGGATCTGCGGGTTGGCCTCATTGGCGAACTGCTGGGCCCAGATGGAATTCTCCGTGTTGGCAACGATCTCCTGGGCCTTCTCCACGGCGCCGCGCATGCCTTCGGAACCCGGGGTCAGCACGATCTCGGCGCCGAAGGCACGGAGCATCACACGGCGCTCGGTGGACATGGTCTCCGGCATGGTCAGGATGACCTTGTAGCCGCGGGCTGCACCCACCATGGCCAGGGCGATTCCGGTGTTGCCGGAGGTGCCTTCGACGATGGTTCCGCCGGGCTTCAGCGCGCCGGACTTCTCAGCGGCGTCGATGATGGCGACGCCGATACGGTCCTTGACGCTGTTGGCCGGGTTGTAGAACTCAAGCTTGACCGCAACGGTGGCGTCCAGGCCTTCCGTCAGGCGGTTGAGCCTGACCAGCGGGGTGCCGCCCACCAGCTGTGTTACATCGTCGTAGATCCGTGCCATGTGTACTTGCGCCTATCTCTCAGGAGGGAATACTTTGGTCAGCCTAACGAGGGGGTCAGCGCCACTGCTACGCATTAAGCCATGCAGAGTAATATTTCCGGGCCTTGGCCAGCTTCGGGTTAATAATGACCTGGCAATACCCCTGCTCAGGGAACTTGGCGTAGTAGTCCTGGTGAATGTTCTCCGCCGGATAGAACTCAGGGAGCCGGCTGACCTCGGTCACAATCGGCCGGGACCATAGCGCCTGGTTCCGTTCGATCGCCTCCTCGAAGAGGATCTTCTCTTCGGTGGTCTCGTAGAACATCGACGAGCGGTACTGCGTGCCGACGTCGTACCCCTGCCGGTTGAGGGTGGTGGGGTCGTGCAGGGCGAAGAACATGTCCAGGATGACCCCGGCCGGGATGACGTCCTCATCGAATGTCACGGCAACCACCTCCGCGTGCCCCGTGGTGCCGGAGCAGACGGAGTAGTAATCCGGATGGCGTTCATGGCCGCCGGTGTACCCCGAAACCACCGACGTGACGCCCTTCGTTTTCTGGTAGACGGCGTCCAGGCACCAGAAGCAGCCCCCGCCAAGCACAAAAGTTTTCATGTCCTCTTTAATGGTTCGCGGGCGCCAATGATTCCCCAGCCAACCCTAGGGTCATATACCGGGCAGAGGCCAGAGCCGACTGTAGGGTAAAAATATGAGTATGGAACCTGTGAACAGTGACGTTGCAGCGGAACCGGAAGACGCTCCCGACGCCGCGGAATCACCCGCCGCTGCCACCCTGGGGCAGCTCATGCTGGCCGTGGAGGAACTCTGGCCGGAGTCGCTGGCAGAGTCATGGGACGAGGTGGGCCTCGTGGCCGGCCATCCGTCCGCTGAAGTCACGCGCGTCATGTTCGCCGTGGATCCCACCATCGAGGTCATCGACGAGGCCATCGAATGGGGCGCGGAGTTGCTCATCACCCATCACCCGCTGCTCCTCAGGGGCGTCACCTCGGTTGCTGCCAACACCCCCAAAGGCCGGGCCGTCCACCGCCTGATCGAATCCGGAACGGCACTGCTGACGGTCCACACCAACGGGGACTCAGCAGTGGGCGGCGTTTCCGACGTCCTGGCCGACGCCCTGGGCCTTGAAAACGTGTCGCCGCTGACCCCCGCAGCGGACGGCCTTCCGGAGGAAGGCATAGGGCGGGTCGGGGACTTGAGCGAGTCCATGACCCTGGGCGATTTCGCCGCGCGGGTTTTCGGCATCCTCCCGGCGGTGGCCGGCGGGGTGCGCGTGTCCGGGGACAAGGACGGGCTGGTGCAGCGGGTCGCGGTGTGCGGCGGGGCCGGGGATTCCCTCTTTGCCGAGGTCCGGGCCAGCAATGCAGACCTGTACGTCACCGCCGACCTGCGCCATCACCCGGCCTCGGAAGCCAGGGAGGCTGCTGTCAATGACCGCCCGTACCTCATCGACGTCTCGCACTTCGCCAGCGAATGGCTGTGGCTCCCCGCCGCGGCCGAAGCGCTGGGCAACGTCCTCGCGGACCAGGGCCTCGACGTCGAAATCAAGGTCAGCACCACCAACAGCGATCCCTGGGACTTCATACTGACTCCCGGCTAAGCCTGGCGCGCGAAGTCCATCGCAGGGCCCACGCCGGCGAGGGGCCCGCACCGAGCGCAGCGAGGTTTGGGAGCCGGTGGGGATGCGCAGCGAGGCTGGGGAGCGCGTTAGGCGCTAGAGTCTAGAAAACCCCAACGGGGTGCCGGCCAGGAGCCGGATGGGATCAAGCGGAGGTAAAACGTGGCCAAGGCAGCACCGGCGGAACAATTGAAGTTGCTCGAGCTCCAGGGCCTGGATGCCAGGCTGAAGTCACTGTCCAACCGCCGCCGTGCCCTTGAATCCGATCCGCGGATCACCGATCTTGAAGCCGCCCTCAGCGTTGCCAACGGTGAGCTGGGCGCCGCGAAACTCGCCGTCCACGACGCCGAAGCGGAACTGAAGCGGGCCGAGGCCGACGTGGAGCAAGTGGCTACCCGGATCGAACGGGACGAGGCAAAGCTCAACAGCGGAACCGGCCTCTCCAAGGACCTCGTCGCGCTGCAGAAGGACATTGCTTCGCTCAACAAGCGCCGTTCAGACCTGGAGGACGTAGAACTCGAGGTCCTCGAGCGGCTGGATGTCCTGCGCGAACGCCAGGCGGCCCAGCAGAGCATCGTGGACGACATCCAGGGTTCATTCGCGGGGATCCGTGCAGAGCTCGACGCGGCGCTGGCCGAGGTCGCCGCCGAGGAGAACGAGGTGGCAGGCAAGCGGACGGACTTCGCGGGAGGGCTGGACACCGGAATGCTGGCTGTTTATGAGAAGACGCTGGCCCGGCGCGGAGTGGGCGCGGCGCGGCTCTTCCACGGCACGTCGGAAGGGTCGGGCATGCAGCTGAGCCCCGGCGACCTGGCCGAGATCAAGGCCGCCGCCGAGGACGACATCGTGTTCTGCCCGGACTCCGGCTGCATTTTGGTGCGCTCCGCCGAGTGGGTCTGACCGCCCAAAACGATACCAATTGTCAGCTAGTTGGGCAGGATGATGTTCAGGGCGTGGGCCTTGCGCGCCGTGCCCGGAATAAGTTCGGCTTGCCACTTTTCGGCCGCGGCCTTCCGCAGCTGCTCCGGGGTTGCCGGGGCCTTGCCCCGCCGCGTCAGGAGGTGCCGGGCCAGTTCGCCCCGGGTGTGCTTGGCGAAGTGGCTGACCACCTTGCGCGCGCCGTTCACTTCAGTGAACACGTTGACCGCCACAGTGTCTGCCGGCGGGGGAGTCCACGCGGCGGCGTAAGTGCTGGACCGGCAATCGACCAGGAGCTGGCCGCCGGCAATTTCGCCCAGGGCGTCGGTTAGCTGCGGTTTCCAGAATGAGGCGAGGCGTCCGACGTCGGGCAGTGCCGTTGACATGGACAGCCGGTAGGCGGGCACGGAGTCGGCGAACCGGATGGCGCCCCACAACGCAGAGATGACCAGCACCGACTCATCCGCCCGGCGCCGCTGCGCCGGCGTCATCGACCTGTAGCCCAGGGCGTCGTACAGCACGCCCGAATACACTTGGTGCGCCGGCGCCGCCGGTTCGGCGTGGAGCCGGGTGTTGCGTTCGACGTCGTCCCTAAGGGAGGCGCCGACGCCCAGCAAGGCGAGGGCGTCCTCGTGCGAACTGACTGTCCCCAGTGCGTCGAGCACCTTGGCGCGGTAGGTGTTCAGCACGGGAAAACTCAACGAAGCCCAGTCCATGGCGTCACCGTGGACGGCCGGAGTCTTGCCTTCGGATGGGGGGAGCAGAATCAGCACCGTACGATCTTACCGGCCGGCCGCGCTCGGGATTAGTTGAGGTGGCGGCCCAGGAAGTCCAGCACGTCCGGGAGGATCGACCGCCAGTACAGGCCGTCGTGGCCGCCGGGCTGAAAGCCTCCCTCCACCCGGCCGGGAAGTCCCGAACGGTACTGGCGCACCGTCGGCGCCAGTTCATCCTCACTGCCGCAGTCGATCCGCTTGGAGATCGCTGCAAGCCGCGGACGGAGCGCGAAAACGTCGTTGGCTGCGAAATCAGCCGGGCCGTCGAAGGCGCCCTGCATCCCGGCTTCGTAGCTGGACCAGACGGCCGGGCTCATGGCCGCCACGGCGCGAAGTCCGGACACCCTGCCACGCGACGCCAGGAGGAGGGCGCCGAACCCTCCCATCGACGTGCCGAAGAGGCCGACTCTTCCGAGGTCGAACCCCTGCTCGGCCAGGAACGGCAGAAACTCCAGCACCAGCATTGACTGCGTATCGCTACCGTCGGCGCGGGCATGCCACCAAGAGTCGCCGCCGTCGACGGCAGCAATCCCGTAGGGCTGGCCGCCGTCGTCCAGATGGCGCTGGAGGGCCTGGTCCGCAACGAGGTCGCGCAGTAATACCTCGCTGCTGCCGCCCAGCCCATGCAGGAAGACCGCCACCGGCAGCACCTGGTTGGCCTGCTCCGGAAGCGGTACGGCCAGCGACCAGCGCGTGGTGACCGCCGGACGGAAGCGGGAGACAAATTCGCCAGCCCGGGTCAACACTGTGGAAGGGGGCAATCTGGAAGGGGGCAATGCCGAAGGCGACCCTCCGGACGGGGGACTCGGCGGGATGGTCGCCGTCGTTGTGGGGCCGGGAACCGGTGGAGGCGGGGCCATGCAGGCTGACGAGCCGGCCGCAGTCAGGCCGGCGGCGATTCCTGCGAGCTGCAGCATGCGTCACCGTGGGAAGGACGGCTGGTCCATGTCCCGATCTTAGACCCCGGAACCGGCGCGTGTCCGGCACCGCAGGAAAGCCCGTAAACTGGACTCCGGATGGGTTGACCAGGCGGCCGCGCGTCACGCAAGTGGCTCGAGGAACGTCCGGGCTCCACAGGGCAGGGTGGTGGGTAACGCCCACTCGGGGTAACCCGCAGGCCAGTGCCACAGAAAACAGACCGCCTGCGTCGCGCCGATTTGAAAGCGGCACGAAGCAGGTAAGGGTGAAACGGCGGTGTAAGAGACCACCAGCTTCCCGGGTGACCGGGAAGGCTAGGTAAACCCCACCCGGAGCAAGGCCAGACAGGACACGTTTGAGGGCTGCCCGCCTGAGTGTCCGGGTAGGCCGCTGGAGGGCGCCGGCAACGGCGTTCGTAGATGGATGGCCGCTACTCCCGTGCTGGCAACGGCACGGGAGCACAGAACCCGGCGTATCGGTCAACCCATCCATTTTTCCCCGCGTCTGGAAGGTAGATGCCCGTGCAGTCCTCCTATGACATCGACCCAAGACTGAACGCCGTGCTCGCGCCCATCGTTGGCCCCGGCCGTCAGGATCCGGATGGAACGATCGAGCTCACCGTCATTGTCGGCGGGACGATAATCTCCGGCTCGGTGGTGAGTGAGGAAGCGTGGTCCAGGCGCCAGAAATCGCAGGTCACCGCATCTGGCGAGTATGGGGCAGACGTTCCCGAAGACACGCGGGAAGCGAGGACCAACCCGCTCCTGACGGAACAAGTCCAATTCATCCATTTCCTTGGACCCGTAGTGGTCTCCGGCGGCAACCCCATCCGCCTGAACGCGACGAGGGTGGACCTCCGCAACGTAGCAGCCTGGAGCATTGGCCGCCTCCAGTACGGAGAGTTGTAATGCTGCCCGTCCGGTGGTGTGAGTGATTTCACGGGCTCCGGGGCAAAAGAAGCCCTCCGCCCGCCCTAGAATGGATGGTGAACGTAGAAGTTCTTCCGCCGGATCTGCGTTCGCAGCCGGCGGTATTTCTTTGCACGTCCAACGGCATCCGGGGCGGACCGAAACCCTGCCGGTGCCAGCATGCCCTGGATAACTTCCAGTGGCCGCCATCCGGTTTACGAGGACGTAGCCGGTTGAACCAAGGAAGGTAGTTCTGTGAGCCAGACGTCAGATTCTTGTCTTGATACGTGGATGAGCCGTGAGGCGCTCGCCGAGGCCATGATCCCGGTTATCGGCCGGCTGTACCGTGAAAACAACGTGGTTACCTCCATCCACGGCCGCAGCCTGATCAACAAGTCCACCATGAACATCCTGAAGGCGCACCGTTTTGCGCGCCGGATGAGCAAGGATGAGCTGCTCCTCGAGGAGACGGCCCCGCTGCTGAACACGCTGGCACAGCTGGACCTGGGTGCCGCTGCCATCGACATTGCCCGCCTGAACCAGAAGTTCAAGTCCGACGGCGGGGACCTGACTTTGGAGGAATTCCTCCGCGCCGAACTTGCTGAGATCGTGGGTAAGCGGGGCGGCGACGACCGCACCAGCACCGACGTCGTGCTTTACGGCTTCGGCCGCATCGGCCGCCTGCTGGCGCGCCTCCTGATCGAAAAGGCGGGCGGCGGCCACGGCCTGCGCCTGCGCGCCATCGTGGTCCGGCGCGGGTCCGACAACGACCTGACCAAGCGGGCCAGCCTGCTGCGACGCGACTCCGTGCACGGCTCCTTCGAAGGAACCATCCGGGTGGACACCGACGCCAACACCATCACGGCAAACGGCGTCCAGATCCAGGTTATCTACTCGGACAACCCGGCCACCATCGACTACACGGCCTACGGCATCAACAACGCCCTGGTGGTGGACAACACCGGCCGCTGGCGCGATGCCGAAGGCCTCGGCCAGCACCTGCTGAGCAAGGGCGTTGCCCGTGTCCTGCTTACCGCACCGGGCAAGGGCGAGCTGAAGAACATCGTGCACGGCATCAACCACCGCGACATCAGCGCTTCCGACCCGATCGTGTCGGCAGCCTCCTGCACCACCAACGCCATCACCCCGGTGCTGAAGGCCCTCAACGACAAGTACGGCGTGGTCCACGGCCACGTGGAAACCGTCCACTCGTTCACGAACGACCAGAACCTGATCGACAACTTCCACAAGGGTGACCGCCGCGGACGTTCCGCCGCGCTGAACATGGTGATCACCGAGACGGGCGCCGCCAAGGCCGTGGCCAAGGCGCTCCCCGAACTGCTCGGCAAACTCACCGGCAGCTCCATCCGGGTCCCCACCCCGGATGTTTCCCTGGCCATCCTGAACCTCAGCCTGTCAAACGGCACCACCAAGGACGAGGTCAACGACTACCTGCGCGAGATGTCGCTGCACTCGGACCTGCGCAAGCAGATCGACTACATCGACTCGCCCGAGGTTGTCTCCACCGACTTCGTCGGCTCCCGCCGTGCCGGCATCGTCGATGGCCTCGCCACCATCGCCAACGACAAGAATCTGGTTGTCTACGTCTGGTACGACAACGAGTTCGGCTACAGCTGCCAGGTGGTCCGCGTCATGGAGGAAATGGCCGGGGTCAACCCGCCGACCTTCCCGGCCAAGGACTCTGAAAAGGACGCCGCCCCGGTCCTGGCCGTGGCCGCCTCGGTCTAACCGAAGCGTTCCGTCAGCCCCGCCGTGCAGCACTTGCCGGCGGGGCTGACCCATTCCCGGGAACTTCCCGGGTAATTCTCTGGAATCGGGCGGAAATCGGGCACAAACTTGTGTCATGGAACAGAACCCGACACTCCAGCATGAGACAACCCTGGAACACGCCCTCGATGTTGCCAAGGCCAACCAGAAAGAGGCCCAAAGGCTTCTGGACGAGGCACGCACATCACATGCGGCAGGGGAAATAGGCGACGACAGGGTGGCTCAGCTGCAGCGGCTCCTCGATCTAGCCAACACCGATCTTCATCGGGTCATGCGCGAGCAGTAGGCGACCCGCCCTCCACAGGGCACCTGTCCTCCACACTGTGGATACCCTCACAGCGGCGGGTGGTTTCGCCTAGGCTCCTGGATGTGTACCCATATCCTGCCCGAGATGCCCGGCACCCCGGGGCGCCACTGTGAGCGTCAGCTGGGCCAGCTATCGGCGTGCCCGCCGCCGCTCCCGGCAAGCCTGGGCGGTGCTCGGTGCCGCAGCGGTATCGGCGGTCGCCGTCACCGTGTGGTTTTTTGCGGCGGGCCAGTTCATTGCCGCGGAGCCTGCCGTGTCCGGACCCAGCGAGGCGCCGGTGTTCGATGCCGCCTGGATGAAGCCCGTGACGCCCCCGTACCCGGTGCCGCCGGGCAACGCCGCCGCTGCACTGGAAACCCTGGCCGTGAAGGGCCGGGCATCCGGGAGCGACTATGACCGGGCCGCCTTCGGCCAGGCCTGGCAGGATGCCGACCACAACGGCTGCGACACGCGCAACGACATCCTGCGCCGGGACCTTCACGACGTTGAGTTCACCAAGGGGTCAAAGTGCAAGGTTGCCGCCGGCGCGATGCAGGAGCCGTACGTGGGGCTGGTAATCAGGTTCGTCCGTGGCGCGGACTCCAGCAAGGACGTGCAGATCGACCACGTCGTCGCGCTGGGCGACGCCTGGCAAAAGGGGGCCCAGCAACTGACGACGCAACAGCGCCAGAACCTTGCCAACGACCCGGTCAACCTCATTGCCGCGGACGGTGACGCCAACCAGGAGAAAAGTGCGTCGGACGCCGCAACCTGGCTGCCGGAGAACAAGGCCCTTCGGTGCCACTACGTGGCGCGGCAGATCTCGGTGAAGGCAGCGTACGGCCTCTGGGTGACTCAGCCGGAAAAGGACGCCATGGCCCGCGTGCTGGATTCATGCCCGCAGCAGCAGACGGTGGTGCCCCGGTAGGGCCGCAGCGGCAGAAAACAGGGGTGGTGTCAGTGGCCGAACGGGTCAGGGTCCACGCCCGGCATCCAGGTCAGGCCCGGGACGCCCCAGCCGCTCTTCTTGGCCTGCTTCATAGCCTTGCGGGCATACCTGTCGAGGAGGCGGTTGACGTACAGCTTGCCGTCCAGGTGGTCGTATTCGTGCTGGATGATGCGGGCGAACCAGCCGGTGGCTTCGAAGTCCACCGGATTTCCGAGCCCGTCAAAGCCCTGGACGCGCACCCACTCGGCGCGCTTGAGCGGATACTGCTCGCCTGGGAAGGAAAGGCAGCCCTCCACTTCCTCGTCCGGATCCGGCAGCGCCCCGGACACCTTGGAGAGGGTCAGTACAGGATTGACCACGACGCCGGCCGGGGGAGCGCCGTCCTCGTTCTCGTACTTGTACACGAAGATGCGCTTGCCCACGCCGATCTGCGGCGCGGCCAGGCCGACGCCGTTCGCCTTGTCGTTGGTTTCGAACATGTCGGCAATCAGCTGGCGAAGCCCGTCGTCGAACTCCTCCACTTCAGCAGCCCGGCGGTGCAGCACCGGCTCGCCCCAGATGGTGATGGGCAGAACGGTCATGTGAGGGAATCCTTCGACGCTTTGCCGGAGTGGAACCGGCAGTGGTGAAAACAAGCAAAGGCCGCACCGGTAAACCGGTACGGCCTTTGCTGCTGGCCGGCAAGAAACTGCCGTCCTCGGTGAGGGTGAGCGACGGGGGTTGAACCCGCGACCTCCTGGACCACAACCAGGCGCTCTGCCAACTGAGCTACGCCCACCATGTGCCCTGCGGACTGTCCGGTTTCCCGGCCGTCCGAACTGGCAACGACAAATAGCTTACCTGCTGTTTGGGGATGCTTTTGCCACTTTTGGCTGTTTCGGCAAAATTTCCCCCCAAACGTGGCGCAGATTACTTTCCGGACTGCTGTGCTGCGGGCGGCAGGACGCTTTCCGGGGCCTGCTGGTCGACGGCGGAGGGCGACGCCGAGATGCGCTTGGAGATCTTCTGGGCGGTGGCACTGTCCGGTCCCGGGGCGGGCACGAAGACGGCTTCCCGGTAGTACCGGAGTTCGTCAATGGAATCCTTGATGTCCCCGAGGGCGCGGTGGCCACCGAGCTTCGCCGGCGCCTGGAAGTAGGCGCGCGCATACCAGCGCCGGGCCAGTTCCTTGATGGTGCTGACGTCGATGATCCGGTAGTGCAGGTGCTCCACCACGGAGGGCATGTCCCTGGCCAGGAAGACCCGGTCCGTTCCCACCGAGTTGCCCGCGAGGGGCGCCTTGCGGGGGTCCGGCACCCACTTGCGGATGTAGTCCAGCACCAGGGCTTCGGCCTCGGCCATGGTTTTGCCGGCCGGAAGCTCGTTCAGCAGGCCTGACCGGGTGTGCATGTCCCGGACGAAGTCGTTCATCTGGGCGAGGGCGGCGTCGTCCGGTTTGATCACCACGTCCACCCCGTCGCCGAGGATGTTGAGCTTGGAATCGGTCACCAGGGCCGCGACCTCGATCAGGGCGTCGTTGACGCTGTCGAGGCCGGTCATTTCGCAGTCGATCCAGACGATGCGTTCGTTAGTAATAGGCACCCGTTCAGCCTACCGTTTAGCCGCGTGCCAGCCTTGGAGAGGCGCTCCGATGCTAATATTTCGGGTACGTGGCAACGCCTCATTGCGGCGGCCGCGTCCCCGGCGTCGCCCGTTTTGGTTGGCCGCCCAATTTGGCTGGCCGCTCCGCTTGGCTGCAGATGGGGCAGCACGCCCAACGAGATATGCCCCAAAGAGATACGCGCAGAAGAGTTAGGCGCAGAAGAGATTGGACGATCCTGAGATGACGGCGCCTGTGCCTGCGATAGGGGAAACGGCCACCGGCACTTCCACGGACCTGGCCCGGCCGGAAGTGGACAACCCACGTTCGCCGATCCTCTCCGGTTTCATCGGGTCCATGTTCCTGCTCATCGGCTCGCTCGGCGTCGGCTGGCTGGCGCCGGTCTCGGAGCTGCGGCGGATGCCCCTGTTCATCTGGATGCGCACCGAGGCGTTCGGCGTCGGGCTGTCCATCGTGCTGCTTGCGGTGGGCGGCATGCTGCTGGTCCGGGCCTGGCTCAGGCTTGGCCAGCACATCCACGTGTGGGGCCGGGAGGCCCGGAAGGCCACCCTGCAGGCCGTCGTCGCGTGGGGCCTTCCCATGATGTTCACGGTCCCGCTGTTCAGCCGTGATGTTTACGCCTACATCGGCCAGGGCCGGCTGATGGTCGAGGGCTTCAACCCGTACGAGAACGGAATCTCGGCGCTGTCCAACTACTTCCAGCTGGGCGCGGACAAGATGTGGACCGAGGCCCCGGTTCCCTACGGCCAGGTGTTTTTGTGGATCGAGCAGTTCGTGGTCTGGTCCACCAACGTTCACCCTGAAGCCAGCATCATGCTGTTCCGCCTCGCCGCGCTGGCGGGTGTGGTGCTTTGCATCGTCTACGTGCCCAAGCTTGCCGACCTGCACGGCGTCAACCCGCACCGTGCCCTCTGGCTGACGGTGGCGAACCCGCTCTTCCTGACCAACTTCATCGCCAGCGTCCACAATGATGCGCTGATGATCGGGCTGGCCCTCGCAGGACTCTATTACTGCGCCACCCGGCGGGTCATCCTCGGCATCGTTCTTGTCACGGCCTCCATCGCGGTGAAGCCGATCACCGTGGTGTTCCTTCCGTTTATCGGGCTGCTCTGGGCGGGCAAGGGGGCCAGCTGGCCCAGGAAGTTTGTGTTCTGGGGCCTGACGGCCGGAATCAGCCTTGCCCTGCTCTACGCCATGAGCCTGGTCAACGGCTTCGGGTTCGGCTGGATCAACGGACTCTCGGCGCCCGGCAGTGTCTGGATCTGGTACGCCCCGGTGGGACTGCTTGGCCTGGTGGTCGCCTCCATTTTCAACGCGTTCAGCCTGGATGGCTGGGGGCTGGCCAAATGGGTTTACGACGCCGGCAAGCTCCTTGCCGTGGGCATCGTCGCCTGGCAGATTTTCCGGGGCGGACACGACCGCCTCATGCGCCGCCTGACCCTTGCCTTCGCGGCCGTCGTGGTGCTCGCGCCGATGATCCAGTCCTGGTACGTGGTGTGGCTGATCCCGCTGTTCGCCGTTACGGGCATCCGCGACGACTGGCAGGTCAAGGCCCTGTACTTCATCGTGTCCTTCTTCATGGTCTATGCCATCTCCGACCAGCTGGAAGTCTTCCCCTACCTGCAGACCGGCGACCTGGGCCTTGCCCTGGCGCTGGCCCGCAACGCAGCCGCCATCATTGCCCTGCTGTTTGCCCTGTACCTGATCTTCCTGGACCGCAGCACCAAGCTGCTTTTCAGCAAGGCGGACCAGCCCGTCACGACGCGCCCCGTTATCTGACCTCAAGGTTTTTCAGGGCTTCCCTGCGCGAGAGCGGACTGAGTGACGTGCCGTTCCGCGTCACGAAATCCAGGACCCATTCCGGATCGGTTTTGGCGTACTCACGCAATGCCCACCCGATGGCCTTGCGGATGAAGAACTCCCTGTCAGCCATGTTCGCCTCGATGACCGCCGAGAGCAGCGCGGTGTCCGTCTGGAATTTTGCCCCCAGCTGTGCCGTGATGGACGCCCGCCGAATCCAGAAGTCCCGGTCGGCGCTCCACTGGAGCAGTACCTGGGTGAGTTCGTCCCGGTGGGCCCGGAGCAGTGTGCCGATCCGGTGGGCCACCCCGTCCACATAGTCCCAGGACGAGCCGGTCCGGATGATCTCCTCATACACCGGAAGCATCCGCGGGTCCGCGGCTACGCTCCGCAGTCCGGTCAGGTCAATCGCCGCGTAGCGCTCCTCGCGGTAGCTGGCTTCACGCCACAGGACAAGCACCGTTGACCGCAGATCCTCGGCCGTTTCAAACGGATGGGCAGCGGCTGCAGCCTTGGTTGCCTTGCGCACCTCCGGCACACGGACGCCGAGGGACGGCGTTGGGGACTTCATGTAGGCCTGCGCTGCGGCGCCGCGGAGGGGGTCTGCCGCCGCCCGCAGTTCGGCGCGAATCAGCGCCAGCACCGCTTCATTTGCCATGCTGCCAAAGATAGCCGGTCCGAGGAGCCCGAGGCAGCGGTTGCCGCTGTCGCTGCTGTCCGGGCGGTCCTATCATCCGACCCGCAGCCGCACCACTGCACGCCCGGGAACTGCGTCACTGACCACCACAAATCCGGCGGCCAGGAACAGCCCCAGCGTGCCCTGGTAGAGATCGGGGGGACCGGCCTTTGGCCGTTCCCGTGGATCCACCGGATACCCTTCGACGACGGCGGCCCCGTGGGCGGCTGCGTGGCCGACGGCCGCAGCCAGCAGGGCCGCTGCCACGCCGCTGCGGCGGTGTCCGGGAGCGACGACGAAACAGCTCACCGACCACACGCTTCCGTCGTCGTCTTCGTCGGCGGCCGGGGGACCGGCCGCCTTGAACACCTGGGAACGGAGAATCCGCGGGTAGCACCCCCGCGGCTCCACGGCGCACCAGCCGACTGCGGAGCCGCCGCGGTAGGCCAGGACCCCCGGCGCCGGCCCGCCGCCGTCGAACTTGTCTTTCAGCTGTGCCTTCCGGTCAGCAGGCGGCGTGGCAGCATAGCTGGCTCCCGGCAGGGCAAAGAACCGGCACCAGCAGCGTGACGGTTCGCCGCGGATGCCGAAAAGTTCCTCGACGGCGGGCCACTCGGCGGCCGCGGTGGTGATGCCGCCTGCTGTCTCCCGTGAGTGGTCTGTCATGGCCGCCTTCCGTTGCCGCCGGCACTGTCCTGCTGCAGGACTGTGGCTGTTGCCGAACCTGACTTGCTGCCGGGACTAGGAAGCGGCTTCGCCGCCCGGTTCGGTGCTCCGGCGCAACGTCACCTCGCCCGTAACCCCCACGGCGCCGGCCGCCGCGTGGCCGGAACCGGCGGGAACTGCCAGCCTCCCGATCTCCTCCAGGGGCAGGTGGACGGTGGAGAGGGCCGGCCGGAAGTCGCGCAGGGTTTCGATATCGTCAAAGCCGGCGATGGCGGCGTCACGGGGGACGCGCAGCCCCTTGGAGCGCAGCGCGGCGGTGGCCCCGATCGCCATGACGTCGTTGACGGCGAAGATACAGAGCCGTGGCGGTGCGGCGGCTTCAGTACCGGCCCCGCCGCTTCCGTTGGGCGTCCCGATGCGTGCGGCGAGCTCCACGCCCGCCTCGTAACCGCCGGTGCGGTCGAATCCGGTGTGCAGGACGTCTGCCGGCGAAAGCCCGGCATCCGCCAGGCCGCGCTGGAAGCCGCGCACCCGGTCGTCGGAGGTCAGGAGGCCCTCCGGGCCGGCGATGATCACGAACTGCCCGGCATGTGAGGCGGCCAGTTCCCGGGCGAGTTCGGCGGCGAGCTCCTCGTTGGGAACCTCGACCACGTGATAGCCCTCGTCGGCTTCGGCGCCCACTACGGCGTGTCCCACGACGCCCACTTGGCCACCGTTGCGGCAGTAGCGGTCAAGCTCGGCGGCCAGTTCGGCGTTGCCCTGCTGGTCGGTGGTCCGAGCAGACCGCGATCCGGCGATCACTATCGAGTCCGCCCGGCGCGCCGCAAAGGCAGCCACGGCCGCGCGCTCGTCGGCGGGGCTGCCCGCGGTGGTGGCCAGCAGCACCATCTTGTTCTGGTGCCGGGCCGCGGTTTGGACACCGCGGGCGATGGCTGAGAAGTAGGGGTCCGCGATGTCGTGCACGATGAGTCCGATGAGGCCGGAACTCGACTTGGCGAGGCCCTGTGCCTGGGCGTTGGGGATGTAGCCGAGGGAGTCCGCAGCTTTCCGGACGCGCTCAGCAATATCTGGTCCGGGGGTCCTGGCGGAACCATTCAGGACACGGCTGGCGGTGGCAGGGGAGACCCCGGCCAGGCGGGCTACTTCGGTCAGCGTACTTGCTGCCACAGGCGAAACTCCTCTTCGACGGGGCCCAGCATCGGGACACTCGGCTGATGCCACATTATCGCAGTTACAGGAAAGTTCGGAAAGCGCTTGCCAGATGCCCGCCAGTTGTGCACTATGGAAGCAGCGGGAATGCGCTTTCCCGTTCTGCAAACCATCACGATTGAATGAGGACTCATGGGCTTCGAAACAAAGACGATCCGTATCGCCATGAACGGCATCACCGGCCGGATGGGCTACCGCCAGCACCTGCTGCGCTCCATCCTCCCGATCCGTGACGCCGGCGGCTTCACCCTGGAGGACGGCACCAAGGTCCAGGTCGAGCCGATCCTCGTTGGCCGCAACGAAGCGAAAATCCGCGAACTGGCCGAGCTGCATAAAATTTCGGAGTGGACCACCGACCTTGACGGCGTGATCAACGACCCCACTGTCGACGTCGTCTTCGACGCCTCCATGACCAGCCTGCGGGCCGCAACCCTGAAGAAGGCCATGCAGGCCGGCAAACACATCTTCACTGAGAAGCCGACGGCGGAAACCCTTCAGGAGGCCATCGAGCTGGCCCGCATCGGCAAGGAAGCCGGGGTCACCGCCGGCGTCGTGCACGACAAGCTCTACCTGCCCGGCCTGGTCAAGCTCCGCCGCCTCGTGGACGAAGGGTTCTTCGGCAGGATCCTGTCCATCCGCGGCGAATTCGGCTACTGGGTCTTCGAAGGCGACGTCCAGGCCGCCCAGCGCCCGTCCTGGAACTACCGCAAGGAAGACGGCGGCGGAATGACCACCGACATGTTCTGCCACTGGAACTACGTCCTGGAAGGCATCATCGGCAAAGTCAGGAGCGTCAACGCCAAGACCGCCACCCACATCCCCACCCGCTGGGACGAGGCAGGCAACGAATACAAGGCGACGGCTGACGACGCCTCCTACGGCATCTTCGAGCTGCAAACCCCGGGCGGGGACAATGTCATCGGCCAGATCAACTCCTCGTGGGCCGTCCGGGTCTACCGTGACGAGCTGGTCGAGTTCCAGGTGGACGGCACGCACGGTTCCGCCGTCGCCGGCCTGAACAAGTGCGTCGCGCAGCAGCGCGCCCACACCCCCAAGCCCGTCTGGAACCCCGACCTCCCGGTTACAGAATCCTTCCGCAGCCAGTGGCAGGACGTCCCCGCCAACGCCGAACTGGACAACGGCTTCAAGCTCCAGTGGGAGGAGTTCCTGCGGGACGCCGTCGCCGGCCGCGAGCACCGCTTCGGGCTGCTCTCGGCCGCACGCGGCGTGCAGCTCGCCGAACTCGGCCTGCAGTCCAGCGATGAACGCCGCACCATCGACATCCCGGAGATCACGCTCTGATGACTTCACTGATCCTTCCCACATCCGACGGCGGGACCCGGGAGTACCGCCTCCGCTCCGCCACCACCTGGGCCAGACCGATGGCGCCGCTGACATCCCGCCGTGCCTACGCCGCGGCCCACGTCATCCCCGAGGTCACCGCCGACAACACTCCAGGCGCCCCGGCCCGTCTCGACTGGGACGCCACGCTCGCCTACCGGCATGAGCTGTGGTCTTACGGGCTCGGGGTTGCCGACGCGATGGACACCGCCCAGCGCGGCATGGGCCTGGACTGGCCTGCCACGCAGCAGCTGATCAAGCGAACCGGCGCCGAGGCGGCGTCCGTAGTCACCGCCGGAAGCACGGCCACGGCGGGCATGACGGTCCGCGACCTCGTGTCCTGCGGCGCCGGCACCGACCAGCTGGACCTTGCCACGCTGCCGTCCGGTGCGGCCGGGCTGCAGGCTGTCCTGGGCGCCTACCGCGGGCAGGTCGCCGTCGTCAGCGAGGCCGGGCCCAAGGTGATCCTCATGGCCTCCCGGGCCCTGGCCCAGGTGGCGTCCGGTCCCGAGGACTACCTGAAGATCTACTCCACGCTGCTCCAGGAAGCCGACCAGCCCGTCATTCTGCACTGGCTCGGCACCATGTTCGATCCCGCGCTGGCCGGCTACTGGGGCTCAGACAGCGTTGACCAGGCCACCGAGACGTTCCTTTCCCTCATCCGCGAGAATGCGGGCAAGGTGGACGGCGTCAAGGTCTCACTCCTGGACGCCTCACATGAAGTCGCGCTGCGCGCGGCGCTTCCCGAGGGCGTCCGCCTCTACACCGGTGACGACTTCAACTACCCGGAGCTGATCGACGGCGACGGAACCCTGCACTCGGATGCCCTGCTGGGGATCTTTGCGGCAATCTATCCCGCTGCGTCCGCGGCGCTGCAAAGCTACGACGCCGGAGATGCCGCCAAAGCGCGTACCATCCTGGACTCCACCCGCGAACTGGGCAAGCACATCTTCAGTGCCCCCACGTTCTACTACAAGACCGGAATCGCCTTCCTGTCCTGGCTCAACGGCAAGCAGCCCGGATTCCAGATGGTCGGCGGCCTGCACTCGGGCCGTTCCGTGGTGCACCTCGCGAGGACCTTCGAACTGGCCGACGAAGCCGGGCTGCTCAAGGACCCCGCCCTCGCAGCGTTCCGGATGTCCGATTTCCTTCGCATCAACGGAGTGGGAGTATGACCTTCAATTCAGCACCGTCCCCCTTTTCACGGCTTTCCCTCAACAGCGCCACCACCAAAAAGTGGACGCTCGCCGAGGCTGTTGACGGCTGTGCCCGCGCAGGCATCCCTGCCATCGGGCCCTGGCGGGACATTGTCGCCGAGGCCGGGCTGGACAAGGCCGCCAAACTGATCAAGGATGCCGGGCTCCGGGTTTCCTCGCTGTGCCGCGGCGGGTTCCTAACCGCTCCGGACGCCGACGGGCAGGCGGCTGCGCTGGCAGACAACAGGGCAGCTGTTCTGGAAGCCGTTGCTCTCGATACGCAGGAACTGTTCCTCGTGGTCGGTGGCCTGGCGCCTGGGGAGAAGGACGTCGTGGCTGCACGCGGGCGCGTGGCTGACCGGCTCGAGGACCTCGTCCCGTTCGCCGTCGAACACGGCGTCCGGCTGGTGCTGGAACCCCTGCACCCGATGTACGCCGCCGACCGCGCGCTCATCTCCACACTCGGGCAGGCGTTGGACCTTGCGGCGCCGTACGACGCCCGGTCGGTGGGGGTCGCCGTCGACACCTTCCATGTCTGGTGGGACCCGGAGCTGAAAGCCCAAATCGAGCGTGCCGGCCGGGAGAACCGGATCGCCTCATACCAGGTGTGTGACTTCAACCTGCCGATCGCAGCGGACGCGCTGCTCTCCCGCGGCATGATGGGCGACGGCGTGATTGACTTCGCCACGATCGGCACCTGGGTCCGGGACGCCGGGTACACAGGCGACATCGAAGTGGAAATATTCAACCAGGAGATCTGGGACGCCGACGGCGACGACGTCCTGGCGAGGATGAAGGACCGCTACGCGGAACTGGTGCAACCCTTTGCCTGAACCTGCCCTTACTTCGGTGGCTGTCCGCGGGTAGGGTGGCGCCAGGAGGGGTAGCAGTGGACAAGCAAATCAGGGTTGCCGAGGCGAGCGTTGTTGTCGCAGCGCTGCCGGAGCGGGTGTGGAAGGCGCTGACGGATCCGGCCGACGTCAAGGAATACTTTCTCGGCACGAACGTCACATCGACCTGGCGGGAAGGTGCGCCTGTGACGTTCGAGGGGGAGTGGCAGGGCAAGTCCTACCAGGACAAGGGGACCGTGCTGGAAGCCCGCCTCAACGAACTCCTGCGCATCACCCACTACAGCCCCTTGTCGGGCTTGCCCGATGAGCCGGACAGCTACCACACCGTGGAATACGGCCTGGAGCCCGTGGCGGAGGGCACCCGGGTCAGCATCACCCAGGGCAACAACAAGAGTGATGACGAAGCCGCGGAGTCGGAGAAACTTTGGGGCATGGTGCTGGGCAACCTCAAGGAGTACCTGGAGGACTGACCGCGCCGGTCGCGGCTTGCGGCTTACCGGCCCCGGCCGGCCTGCACCCTGCGGCGGTGGGCAGCAGCGCGCAGCTGGATGATCCGGGCTGCGCCCGCCATGGCCACGAGGACACCTCCGCCTACTGCCGCGATGAAGAGGGACATCCCGAGGGACACCGCGCCTTCAAGGCCGAAGAACTTCACCTGGACGAGTTCCTGGTTCTGCAGGATGAAGATGATCAGCAGCACCAGTACCACCAGCGCCGAGGCCACCGCCGCCCAGATCATACCGGCGCGCGTCACCTGCCGTTCCGGCTCCGCCAGGCCGGGCCGTGGTGACGCGGCTCCGTCGTAGCCCGGGATCGCGGCCGTGCCAGGGTGGCGGGCCGCGGCGCCGGTACCCGCCGCCGCTGCGGTCGGTGCCGGGTCAAGGGGCTCGGCGGCGCCTGGCTGGCCTGCCGCCGGGCTCGCTGGCCGGGGCGTTTCCGGATCGGCCGGGTTTCCGCCCGGCTGGCTTTGCTGCATGCGGATGTTCCTTCCTTGACGGTTGGTCCAGGTGACCGGCCTGTGCACATCGCCGGCGCCCAGTCCGATCATAGGCACAATGGTCCCGCATTAGTAAGCATGCTTGCAATCTGCGGCCCCAGGCGATGGAACCACGCAGTTCAATGAACTGCCGACGAGTGTCCCGGGGTGTTCTACACTCGGAAGTAGACATACGGGGCGTACTTGTCCGAAGTAGTACACGGCCGCCCCGAAGGGAGGAATACCCCCGATGCGCCGCAATCGTGTTATCGCTGGAACGACCGCTTTCCTCTTGGCCGTCACTGGGCTTTGGGCTGCGTCCCTCGCCATCGGCGGTGGGAACACCCCTGGGGAGGTGCCGCAACCAACGACGACTCTTAGTCCGGGTTCAATACCGTCCCCTAACAAGCCCAGGACCCCTGCCCCCGATGTTCGGATCGCTGCTGTCGGTGACATGAACGGCGTCAGAAACGTTGAGCCTAATAGCCCGTCCGGCCGGAACGGTGCGGCGGTCACCCGGCTCGTGCAGAAGAACCAGATTGACGCGTTCCTGGGGCTCGGGGACTTCCAGTACGACACCCCGGACTGCGCTGACTACGTGAAGTACTGGACGCCGCTGTGGGGTGGCACGAAGCCCAAGTTGTATTGGGTATCCGCCCCCAACCACGACTGGCAACCGGGCCGTAACGAGGACCTCGACAACTTCATGAATGGCCAGTGCCAAGGTGCCCCGGCGAAGGCTGCGATCAACCGGCAGCGCGGGTTCATCGGGAACGGGGACCCGTACTCGAAGGACTTCGGGAACTGGCACTTCGCGTTCCTGTCGTCCGCGCACTGGCGGTACGACCCCGCGAAGGCTGCGGCGTCGACGACATGGCTGGACGGCGACCTGGCTGCTGCCAAGGCGGCGGGCAAATACCTGGCAGTTGTCTACCACGAACCGTACTTCACGTCGAACACCGGCGAACATAAGCGGGCCGCCGACCACAAGCCGTGGATCGACGTGATGTATAAGCACCGGGTCCGTCTGACCCTGTCGGGGTCACAACACAACTACGAACGCTCATGTCCAGTGAACAACAAGGACGAGTGCGTCAGTGACGGGATGACAGCGTTCCAGGTATCCACGGGAGGCATCGGCCTCCGCTCCTTCACTAACAGTCCGTCGTACATCGTGAAGAGGTTCAGCAACACCCACGGGTTCCTTCGAATGACACTCCGGGACAACGGGTCCTTCAGTTGGAACTTCGTTCCCACGTCGGGCCCGGGCAAGGACGCGGGAACGCGTTCCGGACCGTAAGAAGCCGCCGCCAAAACCAGAAGCGGTCCTGACTGGCGTTTGCGCAAGTCAGGACCGCTTTTAGCCGTGCCCCAGGAGGGAATCGAACCCCCGACCGGCGGATTAGAAGGCCGCTGCTCTATCCCCTGAGCTACTGGGGCAACTGGTTTCCCGGCTTCCCGGGTGCCTGAAAAAGTCTACATTGCCTGCGGGCCCGTCGGCGGCACCGGGCAGAACGTTTCGGTTATCCACATACAGCATTGCGTACCTCCCGGCGGTCGCGTCGGCAGTTGATGCTGGAAGTGCCTGCTAGGGCAAGACACTTCGAGACAGGACACCAAGATGAGTGACAACATTACGGTCCGGGGCTTCGTCGCCACGGAGATCCGCAGTTCCACAACTCCCGGGGGCGTGCCCACCGCCTCATTCCGCCTCGGTTCCGCTGAACGGCGGTACGACCGCACGGCCAACGCCTGGGTGGACGGCAACATCAACTGGTTCACCGTCCAGGGATACCGGCAGCTGGCCGGGAACATGGGGTGCAGCATCAAGAAGGGCCAGCGAGTCGTCGTCGTGGGCAAGCTGAAGATGCGCAGCTGGGAGAAAGACGGCCGCACCTACCACGACGCCGAGATCGACGCGGACGCGGTGGGCCACGATCTCAAATGGGGCACCGCCAACTTCATCCGCAATTCGGGAAACCCGCAGGCCGCTGACGGATTCGGCCCCGCGAACGGCGACCGCAGCGCCTCCGGATCCTCAGGCGTGGCCGGGGACGGCTCCGACGAGGACCGGGAGGAAGATGACGAAGCCGAAGAAGACCCGGCTGCGGCGGGCATCTTCCTCGACGACGCCGGCGACGAGTTGCAGCTCGACCCCGAAACGGGCGAACTGACGGGAGCCGCTGCCTGAACGCAGGTGGCCTGCGGCACTGCACCCCCTGGCGGTGCCGCATGGCAGAATGGCAGCGTGATACGAGCGACTACGTTCCAGCGGAACAAAGCACTCCGCGGCAATGCCACTGGTGCCCGGGGAAATGCCAAGAAGGTTACCGGCCGGCTCGCATGGGCGGTTGTTGTCGTGTCGCTAGCCGCCTGCACGGCACCGGGAGATCAGGCGACTGTGAACCAGACGGCGGAAGCACAGGCCGCCGGGGAACAGGCAGCCACTCAAGCGGCAGCGGCAGCAACAGCCTCGGCGAAACCGTCGGCGCCTGCGGCAGCCACCAAGGCCGCTGCCGGGGCCACGGCCACGCTGCAGCGGACCGTGGCTGACGTCCTGGGGAGCGTAGTCGCAGCCAACTCCAAGCCGGCTACGGCGGACATCACCTCAGCCCTCACGGCGGCAGGCGTTCCGGCGCGGAGCCTCGAGGTCTCGGCAGGGCGCACGCCCACCGGACTTGAGGTGGATTCCATGGAAGCGGCGGTTGTCCAGGCCAAGGAATGCGTGATCGGCCAGATCCGCGACCGGAAGGTGACGGTGACAGTGCTGCCGGCACTGTCGAACGGCAAGTGTTTCGTAGGAGCCGCCGGCTGAGCACGGAATGTGAGATATCACCGCCAACCCACTAGATTTGGAACCATGGCGGAATTTATCTACACAATGACCAAGGCCCGAAAGGCTGTTGGCGAAAAACTTATTCTCGACGACGTCAGCATGTCGTTCTTCCCGGGCGCCAAGATCGGCGTCGTTGGCCCCAACGGTGCCGGTAAGTCCACCATCCTGAAAATCATGGCCGGCCTGGACACCCCGTCAAACGGTGAAGCCCGGCTGAGCCCCGGCTACACCGTGGGCATCCTGCTGCAGGAACCGCCGCTGAACGAGGAGAAGACCGTCCTGGGCAACGTCCAGGAAGGCGTTGGCGAGATCTACGGCAAGATCCAGCGCTTCAACGAGATCTCCGAGGAAATGGCCAGTCCGGACGCTGACTACGACAAGCTCCTTGAGGAGATGGGCCACCTGCAGGAGGCCATCGACTCCGCGGACGCCTGGGACCTGGACTCCCAGCTCGAGCAGGCCATGGACGCCCTCCGCTGCCCGCCGGCCGACGCGGATGTCACCCTGCTCTCCGGCGGTGAGCGCCGCCGCGTGGCGCTCTGCAAGCTGCTCCTGCAGAAGCCGGACCTCCTGCTGCTTGACGAGCCCACCAACCACCTGGACGCCGAGAGCGTGCTGTGGCTGGAACAGCACCTCTCCTCCTACGAGGGCGCCGTTCTCGCCGTCACCCACGACCGGTACTTCCTGGACCACGTCGCGGAATGGATTGCCGAGGTGGACCGCGGCCACCTGTACCCGTATGAGGGCAACTACTCCACCTACCTGGAGAAGAAGCGCGCCCGCCTGGAAGTCCAGGGCAAAAAGGACGCCAAGCAGGCCAAGCGGCTCTCCGAGGAACTCGAATGGGTCCGCTCCAACGCCAAGGGCCGGCAGACCAAGTCCAAGGCACGTCTGGCACGCTATGAGGAAATGGCGGCCGAGGCGGACCGCACCCGGAAGCTGGACTTCGAAGAGATCCAGATCCCGCCGGGGCCGCGCCTCGGCGGAGTGGTGCTGGAAGCCAAGAACCTGCAGAAGGGGTTCGATGACCGCACCCTGATCGACGGCCTGTCCTTCTCCCTGCCCCGCAACGGCATCGTCGGTGTCATCGGCCCGAACGGTGTGGGCAAGTCCACGCTGTTCAAGACCATCGTGGGCCTTGAACCCCTCGACGGCGGGGAGCTGAAGATCGGCGACTCGGTCAAGATCTCCTACGCCGACCAGAGCCGCGGCGGCATCGACCCCAACAAGACCCTGTGGGAAGTTGTTTCCGACGGCCTGGACTTCATCCAGGTGGGCAACGTCGAAATGCCGTCCCGCGCGTACGTTGCGGCGTTCGGGTTCAAGGGACCGGACCAGCAGAAGAAGGCAGGCGTGCTCTCCGGCGGTGAGCGTAACCGCCTGAACCTGGCGCTGACCCTCAAGCAGGGCGGAAACCTGCTCCTGCTCGACGAACCGACCAACGACCTCGACGTCGAAACCCTCAGCAGCCTGGAAAACGCGCTGCTGGAGTTCCCGGGCTGCGCCGTCGTGGTCTCCCACGACCGCTGGTTCCTGGACCGGGTGGCCACCCACATCCTCGCCTATGAAGGTGACGAGGAGAACCCGTCGAAGTGGTACTGGTTTGAGGGCAACTTCGAATCCTACGAGGAAAACAAGGTACAGCGACTTGGTCCCGACGCCGCCAAGCCGCACCGCGTCACGCACCGCCGCCTGACCCGCGACTAACCAAGCCGCGGCTCATCAAGCACTGAAATTAGGCGCTGGGCACGAAAAAGGCCGGCCCCGGGTTGACGAGATCAACCCGGGGCCGGCCTTTTCGTGTTGCCGCGAGTCCGTCAGGCCTTGCGCATCTGGTGCTGCAGGATCTTGGTCTGCACGGCGCCGGCCACCTTGCTCTTGATGTCCGTCGGCACCCGGACCATGCCCTCCTGCGCCACGGATGCCACGTGTAGGCCCTCCCGGTTGAAGATCTTGCCGGTTGCCAGGCCCCGCGCTCCCTGGGCGCTGGGCGATTCCTGCACGTACAGGAGCCACTCGTCAACGCGCACGGGACGGTGCCACCACATGGCATGGTCGAGGCTCGCCACGCTCATGCCCGGCGTGATCCAGCTCAGCCCGTGCTTGCGAAGAATCGACTCCAGCAGCGTGTAGTCGCTGGCGTAGGCCAGCGCGGCGCGGTGTGTGTTGGCGTTGTCCGGCATGGGGCTGAAGGTCTTCATCCACACGGCGTTGCGCGCTTCCTTCTTCCCCGTGGCCGCCACATACAGTGCGGGATCCACATGGCGGATGTCGAAGGGCCGTTCGTACGCCCAGTGCCGGGCGACGGGGTGGTCAAACTTGCCCAGCAGGTCAGCCGTGCTGGGCAGCGTCTCCGGATCCGGAATACCGGCAGGCATCTCGGACTGGTGCTCAATACCCTCATCGCCGGCCTGGAACGAAGCAATCATCGACAGAATCGGCGTGCCGTCCTGGTAGGCATGCACGCGCCGGGCCGAGAACGAGCGGCCGTCCCGCAGGCGCTGGACCCCGAAGGTGATGGGCTTGTTCGCGTCGCCAGGCCGGAGGAAGTAGCCGTGCATGGAATGGACGGTGCGGTCCTCGTCCACAGTGCGCATCCCCGCGACCAGGGACTGGGCCAGGACCTGGCCGCCGAAGACGCGCTGGTGCGGCTGGCGCTGCGACGGACCCATGAAAATATCCTCGTCGGTGCGGGCGCCTTCCAGCTCGCCGAGGTCAAGCAGTTCGAGGAGGGAGTTCGTGGGGTCGTTCGTGGGCAAGGCCTGCAATCCGGCGTCCGCTTCAGTCATGGTTTGACTCTAGACGGCACCCCGGCACCGCTCAACCGAGCCCAAGCCGGTAGTGTTCTTAACGTGTCTGATCTCCTTACCCAGTCTTTCCGCTTCGCCGACCCCCGCGACCTCGCCGACCTGAAGACCTTCGTCACCCGCGCGAAGGCCATCGACGACGGCGCCATCCGCCTGCAGGCGGCCGGCACGGTCCTGGCCGCCTACGTGTGCGTGCTCCGGCCCCGGATCCTGGGGGAGTCCACGCCCACGATCCTCGGCCTGCGTACCATGGGCCTCGCTGAGCCGTCCGCCGTTGACGTCACGGTTCCGCTGGCTGCCGTCCTGGACCGGCTGGCCCGGGCGGGGGAGAACGACACCGATCTTCCGGTCCCGCCGTCGACCGTCACCGAATCATGGGCGGGCGTGGGTGCGCCGCGCGGCGGCTGGGAACTCGTGGACTCCGTGCCCGACACCGAACTGCGGCAGGCCGCCGAAGCCGGCATCGCCGAGGTGGCCGGGATCGTTCCGGACAAACCCGGAGCCATGATCGTGAACAACGCCCGGGCCGCCGTCTGGGGACGCGGGCTCGAGGGCCGGCACGGGGTGCCGGCCGGAGCGGCGTTTGCCGCCCTTGCCCTGGGATTCCTGGGCGAGGACGAACAGAAGCTCTACCGTTCCGGGCGCTGGTTCCGGCTCAGCGGCAGCCGCGGGCACGTGCTGGCACGCACCGGCGCCGGACTGCTTTAGGCGGCCGCTACCTGGCGGCGCGAAGCAGCCGCCGGTATCAGCCCTGCGCCTCGGACGGGCTGTTCACCATCGAGAGCGCGGCGCGCTCCATGTAATCCCACAGCGTTCCCTCATGCAGTGGCGGCAGGCCCAGGGAATCGACGGCCGTCCGCATGTGGTGCAGCCAGCGGTCCTTCGCCTCGGGCGTCACCCGGAACGGCATGTGGCGCATCCGCAGCCGGGGATGGCCGCGCTCCTCGCCGTAGGTGGTGGGGCCGCCCCAATACTGCTCTAAAAACATCAGGAACCGCCGCTTGGCCGGACCCAGATCCTCCTCCGGATACATGGGCCGCAGCAGCGGATCGGTGGCCACGCCGTCGTAAAAGACGTCAATGAGCTTCACGAAGGTCTCATGGCCGCCGACGGCGTCGTAGAAGTTGTCCGTGTAGCCCGGCTGGCTGAAGGGGTCGTTGCGCATCAGCGGCTTCCGGACCCCCGGCTCGGGCGGGGTGGGAAGGGATGGAATGGTCATGGCTATTCTCCGGCCTTCTGCTGGGGTGCGTGCTCGGCTTCAGCAGCCGTCTCTTCAGGCTCCGCAGGCGGGACGTAGTTGCCCTGCGAGCGGTTGCCCACGCGGAGGATCTCACCGTTGCGGAGGTACCAGATGGCGCCGTTCTCGTCGCGGACGCGCGTGATCCGCAGCCCGATCGACTCGACGACGCCCACCACTTCGCTGGTTTCAATGATGTCGCCGATGCCGTACTGGTCCTCGATGGTGATGAAGATGCCGGCGAGGAAGTCCCTGATCAGCTGCTGGGCGCCAAAGCCGATGGCGATACCGAGGATTCCCACGCTGGTCAGGAGCGGCGCCACGTCGACGTCGAGGTTCTTCAGCATGTAAATGGTGGTGATGACGGCGATCATTACGCCGATGCCGCTCTTCAGCAGCGAGCCGATCGTGTTGGCCCGCTGCACGCGCCGCTCATGGTCCAGGGCGCGCAGCGCCGGCGCCACCCAGCGGAAATGCGGCTTCTTGAACAGTGACGTGCCGCTAGCCACACGCTTGGTGATCCTGGCGATGAGGAAACTCGCGATCAGCCACAGGAGTATGCCTGCGCCGAGGCTGATGGCCACGCCGGCCAGGTCGAGTCCGGTGGGCTCCAGTGAGGCCGAGGGCGCTGTGAACATGCTGTGCATCTGCTGGAAGGCTCCTTGCTGCTGTCCGGCGGCGGCCGGTCTCCGCGCTGTCCGGGGAGGCCGACCGCTCTTTGGTCGCTTTTAAGCCTAGCGGGGTCTGCCGCTGGCTAAGGACTTCCGGCTGTGGTAATGGGAGCGTGGAGGACGGGGAAATTTACGCTACGGGCAATGAAGCACACCTCGTTGGCCTCATGGTGCATCCGGCCCGCCAACGCGATGTGCCCGGGATCCGCAACCGTCACCTGCGGGCGCAGCGTTACGGTTTCGAACTGGCCGCTGCCGTCCCGGTTGAGCCGCATCATTCCGGTGGCATTGTCCTCATAGGACAGGACCACCACGCCATGCTTCACCGCAACGTGCAGGAAAGACAGCATGTGGCACTGTGCCAGCGCTGTCAGCAGCAGCTGCTCGGGGTTGTACCGGGAGCGGTCGCCGTGGAAGGTGGGATCGGCCGAGCCCTGCAGGACCGGCAGCCCGGGAATTTCGATGTCGTGGTCCCTGGAGTAGTCCCGGTAGGACGACGTGCCGCTTCCAAGGTTGCCGGTCCAGCGGACTGTCAGCGCATAGCGGTGTTCGTTGAGTGCCATTGCCTAGACATCCGCCGCGCGGGCCCGCAGAGCCCGGGCCACGCCGTCGCGGTTTTCCAGCATCATCCGGCGCAGCGCAGCGCTCTCCTCCGGCAGCGACGCAAGGAACGCGTCTGTCCGGTCCACGGTGGCCTGGCTGGTCAGCTGCGCCGGGTACAGCCCGACGACGATCTGCTGGGCCAGGGCATTGGTACGCTCGGCAACGATTCCCGGGACTGCCTCGAAGTATTTCTCCGCGAACGGCTCCAGCAGCCCGGTGTCCAGCACCCGCGTGAAGCCGGCGACGGCCGAGGCCTGGATGGCGTTGGAGAGCTCGCCCTTGACCACGATCGACTCCCAGGCTGCCAACTTGGCCTCCGGGGTGGGGATGGCAGCCTTGGCCAGGGCGGCCGCGTTCTGGCCGCTGGAGGTGTTGTCCCGCTGCAGTTCCGCGTCGATGTCCGCCTGTCCCAGCCTGCCGCCTGCCACGAGGGAGGCCACGAGCTCCCAGCGGAGGTCCTGGTCCACGGTCAGCCCGGCCAGGGTGGCCGAGCCGTCCAGCAGCCCGGCGATCCGGTCCAGCTGCTGCCCGCTGCGCGCCAGGAGCGCGAACGACTTGATGAACTGCAGCTGGGCGTCGGACCCGCCCGGCACGTCCGTGGCCAGTTCCCAGAGCCGGTCGACGGCGGCAACGGTGGTGGCTTCGCGGTGCTCCTCGGCCACATAGAACGTGAGCGTGGTGGCAAGCTGCCGCAGCTGCACCAGGATTACCGATGAATCAGACTCGGAGGCGATGTTGGCCAGGATCAGGTCGACGTATCCGCGGGCGGGGCTTTCCCCGTCCCTTGCAGCGTCCCAGGCCGAGCCCCACACCAGCGTCCGCGGCAGGCTCTCCCTGAAGTCCTTCAGGTGCGCCTTGGCGGTGGCCAGCGACTGCTCATCAAGCCGCACCTTGGCATAGGCGAGGTCATCGTCGTTGAGCAGGATGAGGTCCGGCCGCTTGAGTCCGGCCAGTTCGGGGACCTCGGTGCGTTCGCCGTCGACGTCCAGTTCCTCACGGTGCACGCGCTCGAGCGTGCCCTCGCCGGTAAGGTCATAGAACCCCACCGCCAGGCGGTGTGGGCGGATGGTGGGCTGCTCGGCAACCGCCGACTGCAGGATGGCGAATGAGCTGATGGTGCCGTCGGCGTCCACCGCCAGTTCCGGCTTGAGCGAGTTCACGCCGGCCGTTTCCAGCCACAGGCGGCCCCACTGGTCCAGGTCGCGTCCGCTGGCCTTCTCCAGCTCGACCATCAGGTCGCCGAGCTCGGTGTTGCGCCAGGAATGCTTGGCAAAGTATTCACGCACGCCGGCCATGAACTGGTCCGGCCCCACCCAGGCCACCAGCTGCCGCAGCACGGAGGCGCCCTTGGCATAGGTGATTCCGTCGAAGTTCACCTCGACGTCCTGCAGGTCGTTGATCTCGGCGAAGATCGGGTGGGTGGTGGGAAGCTGGTCCTGGCGGTAGGCCCACGACTTCTCCACCGAAGCGAACGTGGTCCACGCGCTCTGGAACTTGGTGTTCTCCACCGCGGCCAGGTGCGACATGTATTCGGCGAAGGATTCGTTGAGCCAGAGGTCGTTCCACCAGCGCATGGTCACGAGGTCGCCGAACCACATGTGGGCCAGTTCGTGCAGCACGGTGATGGCCCGGCGTTCCACCTGCGCCTCCGGGACCTTGCCGCGAAAGACATAGCCTTCGAGGATGGTGACCGCGCCGGCGTTTTCCATGGCGCCGGCGTTGAACTCGGGCACAAACAGCTGGTCGTACTTCTCAAAGGGGTAGGGGCAGCCGAACTGAGCCTCGAAGAACTCGAAGCCCTGGCGCGTGAGCTCGAAGATGTTGTCCGCGTCCAGGTACTGCATGAGGGACTTGCGGGCGAAGACGCCCAGCGGCACGACGCGGCCGTCCGAACTGGTGACATCGCTGCGCGCCGACTGGTACGGCCCGGCGATCAGCGCGGTCACGTACGAGGACAGGCGGGGCGTCGGCGTGAAGTCCCAGACCGAGCGGGCGCCGCCGTCGGCACCCGGTGAAGTCTCCGCCGGCTCCGGGGTGGGGGAGTTGGAGACGACATCCCAGTGCGACGGTGCCGTGACCCGGAACCTGAAAGTGGCCTTGAGGTCGGGCTGTTCAAATACGGCGAACATCCGGCGGGAATCGGGCACCTCGAACTGCGTGTACAGGTATACCTCGCCGTCCACCGGGTCCACGAAGCGGTGCAGGCCTTCGCCGGTGTTCATGTAGGGGGCGTCCGCCACCACAGTGAGCTCGTTGTCCGCGGCCAGCTCCGGCAACTGGATCCTGATGCCGTCGGACACCCGGGCCGGATCCAGTTCGCGCCCGTTCAGGGTCACGCTGTGGACTTCGGCCGTCACGGCGTCGATGAACGTTGAGGAGCCGGGCTCCGCGGTGAACCTGACCGTGGTGGTGGAACCGAAGACAGTCCCGCCCCTGGTCAGGTCCAGGCTGACATCGTAGGAGTCGACGGCGATAAGCTCGGCGCGCTCGCGTGCTTCGGCGCGCGTCAGGTTCATACCTGGCAAGGTGGTGCCTCCAGAGGTAAGTGGCGGACAGGCCCGGCCCGCCGGCAGGTGCGCATGATAGTCACGCGCACGGTTTGCATCACTGTGAAGCCATTGTTTCATTTCGGGGCCGCTTGGCAAGTTGCGTAGCTCACTTCCGTGGCTCAAGTCCGGGGCTCCTTCCCCCGGGGTCCTCTCCGGCCGGCGCAGGGGTAGCGTTAAGGCATGGGAAAGATCCTCGATGCTGTGGACACCAAGGCGCTGCGGTTCGCGATCGGCTTCCCAGTGTTGCTCGCCGCCGGGTTCGCGGTCTGTGCCGTGCTGTTGCGGCCGGATCTGCCGGAACCGCTGGCGGTCATGTGGAATAACGACGGCGGCACCGCCTTCGCCCCGTTCCCCGCCTTCGTGGGCGGCGGGGCCGCCCTGATCGTCATCACCGGCTGGCTGGTGCTGCTGCAGGCCGTGCCGGTGTCGCGGCCCACAGTGATGCGCCGGATCATGATGGGCGCGGGGCTGGCGGTGAGCCTTTTCGTCACCACCGTGCTGGCGGCCGCGCTCGTAGGCCAGACCGGCGTGGCTGACGCGCGCGAGTCAAGCGTGGACATGATTGTCCTTGCCTCGGGCAGCGGCGCCGCACTTGCCCTGGGTGTCATCATCGGGTTCGTGTTCAAGGCGGACCAGCAGTGGACACCGGAGGACGACCGCGCACTGCAGCAGGCCCTGGAACTTGAGCTCGACCCTGAGCTTGTCCGGGATTCCGTGCGGTTCTGGGTGCATGCGCGCAGCTCCGTCTTTGTCATGATCGCCATAGCCAGCCTGTTTCCCGCTTCGCTGATCGCGATAGTCGTGCCGTGGCTCGGAGCGCTGCTCGTGGCGGCCGCCCTGGTGGGCGCCGCGTTCCTGTTCGCCCGGGTCACCGCGGACCGCAGTGGTCTGCGCGTCTTCCTTGCAGGCATCCTGCGTGTGGTCGACGTCCCCGCCGCCGCCATCTCTGCCGCCCAACCGGCGGACGTCCGCGCCGCCGACTACGGCGGGTGGGGCTACCGCAACCACGACGGAACCGCAGCGGTGCTGGTCAGCAGCGGCCCCGCCGTCGTCGTCCGCAAGACCGACGGCCACAAGCTGGCCGTTAGCGGCGGCAACCCCGACTCCGCCGCCCTTCTCGCCGAGGTCCTGACCCGCGTGGCGGCAAGGGCCCGCCGCGACGCCCGGCCGCCGGCCCAGGGCGACACGGAGCCGTAACTGCCGCGTCACTGCCGGGCGGCTCCCCGCTGGGGCGAAGCGCACCGAGTACTCTTGGATCTGTTGATTTGACCTGTACCAGCCCGGCCGCGCCCCGGTGCTCATGACTGAACGGAAGCTACCGTGACAACAAACCCTGCATTTCCGCGGGTCCACATCGCCACCGACCACGCCGGCATGGAGCTGAGTGCCCACCTGGTCAAGCACCTGACGGCGAACGGCTATGACGTGGTGGATCACGGACCCAAGGAATACGACGCCCTGGACGACTACCCCTCGTTCTGCATCAACGCGGCGCTCGCAGTGGTGGCGGACCAGGAAGCAGGGGTCCACGCGCTGGGCATCGTGCTGGGCGGATCCGGAAACGGCGAGCAGATCGCGGCCAACAAGGTCAAGGGAGTCCGCGCCGCCCTGGCCTGGAACCAGTCCACGGCCACACTGGCCCGCGAGCACAACGATGCCAACGTCGTGGCCGTCGGCGGGCGCCAGCACAGCGTCGAGGAGGCAACGTCCCTGATCGAGGCCTTCCTGCAGGAGCCCTTCAGCAACGACGAGCGGCACGTCCGCCGCATCGGCAAGATCGCCACCTACGAAACCACCGGCGAGATCGTCGAGTAGTGCCGGAAGGCCACTCCATACACCGGCTGGCCCGCCAGTTCGGTGACGTGTTCGCCGGTGAGCGGCTGGCTGTCAGCAGCCCCCAGGGCCGCTTTGCCGCAGGCGCCGCGCTGCTGGACGGGCATACCATGGTGCACGCGTCCGCCCACGGAAAGCACCTGTTCCTGCACTTCGATCACGCACTGGTGCTGCACGTCCATCTCGGCCTCTACGGGGCCTGGGATTTCGGCGGGGACAGCCAGTTCCGCGGAGCCTCCAGCATCGGCGCGCCCCGAAGGGTGGGCGAGCGGGAAGTGGCCGGCACTTGCGATACAGCTCCCGCCGAGTACACCGGGCCGCCGGCGCCGGTGGGGGCGGTGCGGGTCCGACTGGTGGGTGACCATGGCTGGGCCGACCTGCGCGGTGCCACCACGTGCGCGGCCATTACCGATGCCGAGGCGGCGGCCGTGCTGGACAGGCTGGGCCCCGATCCGCTCCACAACACCGGCGGCAGCAGGGACGACTTCATCCGGCGCGTCCTGGCAAAGCGGACGCCGCTCGCCACGCTGCTGATGGACCAGAAGGTGATTGCCGGCGTTGGGAATGTCTACCGGGCCGAAGTGCTGTTCCGCGGCAGGATCGACCCCCTGCTCCCCGGCCGCGCGCTCACCGCGGACGCCGCCGGTCTCCTCTGGGATGACACCACCGCGGTGATGGCCGACGGCGTCCGCGACGGGCGGATCATCACCACCACCGCCGGCTTCTGGACCCGGAGCGGCCAGCTTCCGCCGGGGGAGGAGGCGCACTTTGTCTACCGCCGCCACGGCCAGCCGTGCAGGGTCTGCGGCGCTCCGGTTGCCCTGGCTGAACACGCCGCCCGCAAACTGTACTGGTGTCCGTCCTGCCAGCAGCCCGCCTGAGCTGACCGGCTGCGGGCGAGAGGCGGCAGGCGATGACTGACAGGCCGGTACGAGAGTATTCGTGGGCGCAGGTCTGTGCCAGGCGCCTGGAGCGCCAGTGGCTTGCGGCGCCTTCGCAAACCGGTACCCCGGCCGACATCGTGCGTGCCATGTGCGGCGCGCACGCCCAGGTGATGCAGGCCGCGGAACTGTCAGTGGGGATGCGCGGCACCGGAATTTCCCGGGCCGACCTCCGCAAGACGCTCTGGGAGGACGGAACCCTGGTCAGGACCTTCGGGCCCCGGGGCACCGTGCACCTGCTGACCGCCGCCGACCTGTCCCAGTGGACCGGCGCCCTGGGTACCCTTCCGCCCAACCCGGCGCTGGGGCAATTCCTGACGCCCGGCCAGACGGATGAGATCGTGGCCGCAATTGCAGACGCGCTGCGGGACGGCGAGCTGACCGTCGACGAACTCACGGACGCCATAGTCGCCAGAACCGGTACCTGGGCGGCTGAGCCGGTGATGCCCGCATTCCAGACCATGTGGCCGCGCTGGCGCGCGGCGATGGGGACCGCGGGCTTCAGCGGGGCGCTGTGCTTTGGCGCCGGCAGGGGCCGGGCATCGACATACCGCAGCCCTGGGCAGCTGCTTCCCGGGTTCCGGCCCGCTGATGCTGCGCCGGCGCTTGGCTGGCTCGTCCGGGCCTACCTGCGGGCATACGGACCCGCTACGCCAGCCCATTTCGCCCGGTGGCTGGCGGTTCCGCACGAGTGGGCGTCCGGCCTCTTTGATGACCACCGCGAAGGGCTGGCCCAGGTCACCGTGGCAGGGACGCCGGCCTGGGTGCTGCAGAGCGACACCGGGGCCATCACCACGGAACCTGCGGGCGTCAGGCTGCTCCCCTACTTCGATTCCTATGTGGTGGCCGGCCAGCCCCGGAATCTGCTGTTCCCGGGCGTGGCAAGTACCCGTGCCCTGGCCAGGGGGCAGGCAGGTAACTATCCCGTCATACTTATCGACGGCGTCGTCAGCGGACTCTGGCACCACCGCCGTTCCGGAAAGATACTGGAGATCACGGCCGAACTGTTCCGTCCGGCGGGGGCAGCGCAGCTGCAGGAGCTGGCCCAGCAGGCGGAGCGGGTCGGGAACTTCCTCCAGTCTGAAGCCCGTCTCACCGTCGGCCCGGTGGATGTCGGGGGCCACGCCTAAGCCCCGGGCCCCGTCGGGGCTTAACGCAAAAGAGGCCCCTCATAGGGGGCCTCTTTGGTGTGGAGGGGACGACGGGAATCGAACCCGCGTAATCAGTTTGGAAGACTGAGGCTTTACCATTAAGCTACGTCCCCGAGGAAAGCGCTCCGGCGTATTGGCCTTGGGCTTTTCTTCGGCGGCTGTTCAAGCCGGATATAACTAAACCTAATTCATGTCCCAACTGTCAAATGTGCAAACGCGGCGGGGATGAACGTAGACTGTCCTGTGCATTACGGGGTGTAGCTCAGCTTGGCTAGAGCGCCTGCTTTGGGAGCAGGAAGTCGCAGGTTCAAATCCTGTCACCCCGACTCTGCGGCCCGGGCCCCAGGCCTGGTCACAACAACGCGTTTGCAGAACCCATCCAACAAAACCAGGAGTACTTAGACCGTGAAGAGCGCTGTCGAGAACCTCACCCCCACGCGGGTCAAGCTCAATGTTGAGGTCCCCTTTGAGGAATTGAAGCCCAGCATCGACGAGGCATACAAGACTGTTGCTTCGCAGATCCAGGTCCCTGGCTTCCGTAAGGGCAAGGTTCCCGCCAAGCTGATCGACCAGCGCGTCGGCCGCGGATACGTCCTGGAGACCGCCATCAACGAGGGCCTTAACGGCTGGTACCAGGCTGCAGTCCAGGAGTCCGGCATCCACCCCCTGAGCCGTCCCGAGGTTGAGATCACCGAGGTTCCGGATCCTTCCGCCACCGATGGTGAGCTGAAGTTCCAGGCCGAGGTTGACGTCCGCCCCGAGATTGAACTGCCCGACTACGCCGGGATCAAGGTTGAGGTTGCCGCGGCAGAGTCCTCTGACGCCGACGTCGACAAGGCCCTGGACGAACTGCGCGGCCGCTTCGGCACGCTCAAGTCCGTGGAGCGCCCGGCAGCTGACGGCGACTTCCTGAGCATCGACATCACGGCGAGCATCGACGGCGCCGAGGTTGACTCCGCAACCGGGCTGTCCTACCAGGTTGGCGCCGGCACCATGCTTGAGGGTATGGACGAGGCCGTCACCGGCCTGAGCGCCGACGAGGACGCCATCTTCGACACCACCCTCGTGGGCGGCGACCACGCCGGCGAAGCCGCGCAGGTCAAGGTTGTCGTCAAGTCCGTCAAGGAGCGCGAGCTGCCCGAGGCGAACGACGACTTCGCCCAGCTGGCCTCCGAGTTCGACACGCTGGCCGAACTGCGCGAAGACCTCGCCAAGCAGGCCGCGGACTCCAAGGTCGTGGAGCAGGGGGTCGAGGCACGCGACAAGGTCCTGGACAAGCTCGTTGAGCTGGTTGAGGTTCCCGTTCCGGAGTCCGTCGTCGAAGAGCAGCTCGAGCAGCACTTCAAGGCCGAGAACTCCCACGGTGAAGGCGAGCACGACACCGAAGAGCACCGCGCCGAGGTCAAGGCCAACACCGAGCGTGCCTTCCAGAACGAGATCATCCTCGACGCCATCGCCGAGAAGGAAGAAGTAGGCGTCAGCCAGAACGAGCTGATCGACTACATCGTCACCACCGCCAGCCAGTACGGCATGGACCCGAACCAGTTCGCCCAGATCATCGACCAGAGCGGCCAGGTTCCCATGATGGTCTCCGAGGTCCGACGCCGCAAGGCACTGGCCGTCGTCCTGGGCCAGGCCGAGGTTACCGACTCCGAGGGCAACAAGGTTGACCTGAGCGACTTCGTCCGCCCCGGCGGCGAAGAGGCTCCCGCCGTCGAAGCCGAAGCAGAAACCGAAGCTGAAGAGGCAGCCGGCGAGACCGTCGCGAACGACGATCCCGCGGCCGTGAAGTTCTAGCAGCAGCACGCATCAGCGACGCCAGCCCCCGGGTCCTCGGATCCGGGGGCTGGCGCGTTAACGGCCGGTGTACAGCTCCTGCGGGCAATCGTGCGCCGTCAGCGAACAGCGCGATTCCGACGAACAAATCCGCTCCGAAAGCGGTTAGTGTCCAAGTAGTGAAGTTCAGTGATGTCGTTCAGTGATGTCACCGTCACCAGCGAGAGGTAAGTACATATGTCACAGCAAGCAGCGGCCCCCCGCATGGCAACCGTCGATCCTGCAGCCCAGGATAACTACATCTACAACCGCCTGCTGAAAGAGCGCATCATCTGGCTTGGTTCCGAGGTCCGCGACGAGAACGCGAACGCCATCTGCTCACAGCTGCTGCTGCTTTCCGCCGAGGATCCCAACAAGGACATCTACCTCTACATCAACTCTCCCGGCGGCTCGGTGACGGCCGGCATGGCCATCTACGACACCATGCAGTTCATCCCCAACGACGTCGTCACCGTCGCCACCGGCCTCGCGGCCTCCATGGGACAGTTCCTGCTGTCCTCCGGCACCAAGGGCAAGCGCTACGCCACTCCGAACGCCCGTATCCTGATGCACCAGCCCTCAGGCGGAATCGGCGGAACGGCTTCGGACATCAAGATCCAGGCCGAGCTGATCCTCCACATGAAGAAGGTCATGGCTGAGCTCACGGCGGACCAGACCGGCCAGAGCGTGGAAACCATCCTCAAGGACAACGACCGCGACAAGTGGTTCACGGCCCCCGAAGCGCTGGAATACGGCTTCTTCGACAAGATCTCGGCGCACGCAGGTTCTGTCGCCGGCGGCGGCGGAACCCAGAACGCTTCATCTAACGGCCAGAGCTAACCGGCATCAAGACAGAACTGAATCCAGGAGCAAAGAACATGAACTACAATTTCGGGTCGTCTGCCGGTAACCTGCCGACAAGCCGCTACGTGCTGCCGCAGTTCGAGGAGCGCACGCCGTATGGCTTCAAGCGCCAGGACCCCTACACCAAGCTCTTTGAAGACCGCATTATCTTCCTCGGTGTCCAGGTGGACGACGCCTCTGCTGACGACGTCATGGCGCAGCTGCTGGTGCTGGAGTCCACGGACCCGGACCGCGACATCACCATTTACATCAACTCGCCAGGCGGCTCCTTCACCGCCATGACGGCGATTTACGACACCATGCAGTACATCCGTCCGGAAATCCAGACCGTGTGCCTGGGCCAGGCCGCAAGTGCTGCGGCCGTCCTGCTGGCCGCGGGAACGCCGGGCAAGCGCCTCGCGCTGCCCAACGCCCGCGTCCTGATCCACCAGCCGGCACTGTCCGGCGGCCAGGGCGGACAGGCATCCGACCTGGAGATCCAGGCGGCCGAAGTCATGCGCATGCGGACCTGGCTGGAGGATACCCTGGCCAAGCACTCCGGCCGGACGCCAGAACAGGTCAACAACGACATCGAGCGCGACAAGATCCTCACCGCCGCTGAGGCGCAGAACTACGGCCTGATTGACCAGGTCCTCGATTCCCGCAAGATCAAGCCGCAGGCACTTGCCCGCTAAATGCCGGCACATGCCGGGTAAACAGCAGTAACGGGCGCTGGCGCGGTTTAGATTTTTGAACCGCACCGGCGTCCGGTTTCCACACCTCGGGACGAATGTGACCTAGAGTGGATGTAATCATTGCCGGCTCCGCCAGGTAGGGCCGTGATTCCAGCAACCGGTGCAAAGCTGCCCTTGCGGCAAGATACTAAGGGGTTCACATATGGCTCGGATTGGCGAGAGCGCGGATCTGCTCAAGTGCTCTTTCTGCGGCAAGAGCCAGAAGCAGGTGCGCAAGCTCATTGCCGGGCCCGGCGTCTACATCTGCGACGAGTGCATCGAGCTCTGCAACGAGATCATCGAGGAAGAACTCGCAGAGGTCGCCGACCTGGGCAGTTTCGAACTGCCCAAGCCCCGCGAAATCTTCGACTTCCTGCAGGAATACGTGATCGGCCAGGAACCGGCCAAACGTTCCCTCGCCGTCGCGGTGTACAACCACTACAAGCGGATCCAGGCCGGCCATGCTCCCAAGAGCGGCAGCCTTGCGGAGGGTGTCCACCACGACGACGTCGAAATTTCGAAGTCCAACATTCTCCTGATTGGCCCCACCGGCTGCGGCAAGACCTACCTTGCGCAGACCCTGGCGCGCCGGCTGAACGTCCCCTTCGCCGTTGCCGACGCCACCGCCCTGACCGAAGCCGGTTATGTGGGCGAAGACGTGGAGAACATCCTCCTCAAGCTCATCCAGGCCGCCGACTATGACGTCAAGAAGGCCGAACAGGGCATCATCTACATCGACGAGATCGACAAGATCTCGCGCAAGAGCGAGAACCCCTCGATCACCCGCGATGTCTCGGGCGAGGGCGTGCAGCAGGCCCTGCTGAAGATCCTCGAAGGAACGGTTGCCTCGGTTCCGCCGCAGGGCGGCCGCAAGCACCCGCACCAGGAATTCATCCAGATCGACACCACGAATGTCCTCTTCATCGTGGCCGGCGCCTTCGCCGGCCTGGAGGACATTATCGGTTCCCGTTCCGGCCGCAAGGGCATCGGCTTCGGCGCGCCGCTGAACGAGGTCAAGAACACCGACTCCTATGGCGAAGTAATGCCGGAAGACCTGCTGAAGTTCGGGCTGATTCCGGAGTTCATCGGCCGCCTGCCGGTAATCACCACCGTGTCCAGCCTTGACCGTCCGGCCCTGATCCAGATCCTGTCCACGCCCAAGAACGCCCTGGTCAAGCAGTACCAGAAGATGTTCCAGCTGGACGGCGTGGAGCTGGTGTTCGACGACGCCGCCCTGGACCTGATTGCCGACCAGGCCCTGGAACGGGGAACCGGAGCCCGCGGACTGCGCGCCATTATGGAGGAAGTCCTCCTGCCGGTCATGTTCGACCTGCCCAGCAGGGACGACATCGCAAGCGTGGTCATCACGGCGGATGTCGTGGGCAAGAAGGCCCAGCCCACCATGATCACGCACGACGTCGTGGCCAAGCGGCGGAACAAGTCCGCTTAGCCGATTGAATCCGCCGGCTCGGAATAAATCCAGGCAGTCCGTCGCTGTCGCTTTAGCGTGCCCTGCGAGTAAGTGCTCTGCGGCGCGCCACACCCCGAAGACTTCCCTGAGGAGATTTGCTGTGTCTGAGACCGCCGCCAACAAGGCCGACTTCTGGTTCGACCCCCTCTGCCCGTTCGCCTGGATCACCTCCCGCTGGATCGGCGAGGTGGAAGGCGTCCGTAACATCAAGACGGAGTGGCACGTCATGAGCCTGTCCGTGCTGAACGAGGGCCGCGACCTCGACCCGAAGTACCGTGAAGCCATGGACAAGGCGTGGGGCCCGGTCAGGGTCATCATCGCCGCGCAGGAGCAGCATGGCGACCACGTGGTCAAGCCGCTGTATGACGCCATGGGATCGCAGATCCACGACGGCGGCCAGAAGGACTTCTCGATCGTCATCAGCAAGGCCCTGGCAGAGTGCGGCCTTCCCGCCGAACTGGCAGCCGTGGCTGACTCCGACGAGTACGATGCCCAGCTGCGTGCCAGCCATGAAAAGGGCATCTCCCTGGTGGGCCAGGACGTCGGGACCCCGGTGGTCGCCTTTAACGGCGTCGCGTTCTTCGGGCCGGTCCTCACCCGCATTCCGCGCGGGGAGGAAGCCGGGAAGATCTGGGACGCGTCGGTCACCCTCGCGGCTTACCCGCACTTCTTTGAGATCAAGCGCAGCCGGACCGAAAGCCCCGCCTTCGACTGATCTGCCGGGCCGCCGTCGGGCGTTTCCAAGCCCCGTCTCAGAGCCCCGGCAGAACTACATGAGAGTAGTTCTGCCGGTGCTCTTGCGCATCCGCAACAGGAGGACAAAGATAGTTCTTACCCACTTCGAAAGAAGTGAGACGCAAGAGCCAAAGATTCAGTGACAGGCTTCTAACGCAGCCTTCGGCAAAGTTAGAAGCAGACTACCGGTGACAAGGTAGGAAGACCTGAAATTCCAAGGATCTTGCCAGACTGTCAAAGATGTCACCAGACAGCCGAAAAGTCGAAGCCCCACCAACGGCAAAACGCTGATGGGGCTTCCCCTTTGCCCAAAATAGGCCGGTCGGCCCGGAATGCTCCGGGCCCGCTTCGTATTAGGCCGGAGGTGCTTCCTCCGGCTGGGCCAGGACCACATCGCTGACAGTCAGTTCACCTTCGCCTGCCACGAGGGTCAACTCGCGGGCGTTGGATGCTGACTTCAGGTCCGCCAGGCCAGCCTTCAGCTGCGTGGTGAGGGACTCTGTCGCAGTAATCGTCGCCGACAGGACCTCGGTGCGCTGCTTGACCTTGGCCTCGGACTTGGCCTTCCGGATGCCGCTGAGCGCGATGCCCACGGTGCCCAGCATGCCGGTGTCGCCGTCGGTGATCTCCAGCGGCGAGGGCCAGGCGGCCCGGTGCACGGAGCCGGTCCGCCACCAGCTCCAGACCTCTTCGGTGGCGAAGGGCAGGAACGGCGCGAAGAGGCGCAGCAGCGAATCCAGTGTGGTGGCCAGGGCAGCGAGCACGGAGGCCTGCTCGGTCTCGCCGGCGGCACCGTAGGCGCGGTCCTTGATCAGCTCGACGTAGTCGTCGGTGAACTGCCAGAAGAACGATTCGCTGATCTGCAGTGCGCGGGCGTAGTCGTAGTTGTCGAACGCCTTGGTGGCCTGGGCCACGACGTCCGAGAGCTGGGCCAGCAGGGCGCGGTCCAGCGGGTTGGTCAGGACGGACAGGTCCGTGGACACAACGGAGTTCTCCGTGGCGCCAAGGTTCAGGACGAACTTCGAGGCATTCAGCAGCTTGATGGCCAGGCGGCGGCCGATCTTCATCTGCGCGATCTCGTACGCGGTGTCCGCACCAAGCTTGGCAGAGGCGGCCCAGTAGCGGACGGCGTCGGAGCCGTACTCGTTCAGGACATCCGTCGGCACCACCACGTTGCCCTTGGACTTGGACATCTTCTTGCGGTCCGGGTCCAGGATCCAGCCGGAGATGGCCGCGTGTTTCCACGGCGCGACGTCCTGCAGGGCGTCGGCACGGACGGCGGAGGAGAACAGCCAGGTGCGGATGATGTCGTGCCCCTGCGGGCGCAGGTCGAACGGGAACACCTTGGCGAACAGGTCCTCGTCCCGGCTCCAGCCGCCAACGATCTGCGGCGTCAGGGAGGAGGTGGCCCAGGTATCCAGCACGTCAGCGTCACCGGTGAAGCCGTTGGGCTGGTCGCGCTGGGACTCGTCGTAGCCCGGTGCGGCATCGGCCGCCGGATCCACCGGCAGCAGGTTGTCAGACGGCAGGACAGGGTTGTCGTAGTCCGGGTTGCCCTGGGCATCCAGCGGGTACCAGACCGGGATCGGCACGCCGAAGAAGCGCTGCCGGGACACCAGCCAGTCCCCGTTGAGGCCGGCGATCCAGTTCTCGTACCGGGAGCGCATGAAGGACGGGTGGAAGTCGATGTCCTGCCCGCGGCCGATCAGGCGTTCGCGGCGGTCCTCGTCGCGGCCGCCGTTGCGGATGTACCACTGCCGGGACGTGACCACCTCGAGGGGCTTGTCACCCTTTTCGAAGAAGTTCACCGGGTGGGTGATCTTCTTGGGCTCGCCGTCGAGCAGGTCCGCTGCCGTGAGCAGCTCCACCACGGCCTCCTTGGCGGAGAAGACGGTCTTGCCGGCGATCGCGGCGTAGGCCTCGCGGCCGGCATCCGTGGTGATCCACTCCGGGGTCTCGGCGAGGATGCGGCCGTCACGGCCCACGATCGCGCGGGTGGGGAGCTGGAGTTCGCGCCACCAGGTCACGTCGGTCAGGTCGCCGAAGGTGCAGACCATTGCGATGCCCGAGCCCTTGTCCGCCTTGGCCAGCGGGTGGGCCTTGACCTCGAGTTCGACGTCGAACAGCGGGGACTTCACGGTCTTGCCGAACAGCGGCTGGTACCGCTCGTCGTCGGGGTTTGCCACCAGGGCGGCGCAGGCCGCGAGCAGTTCGGGGCGGGTGGTTTCGATGAAGATCTTCTCGCCGTCGGCGGTGAAGAACGGGTAGCGGTAGTACGCGCCCGGCACGTCGCGGTCCTCGAGCTCGGCCTGGGCCACGGCGGTGCGGAACGTGACGTCCCAGAGGGTGGGGGCCTCGGCCATGTAGGCGTCGCCGGCGGCCAGGTTGGCGAGGAACGCGCGCTGGGACACGGCGCGTGAGGTGTCGTCGATGGTGCGGTAGGTGAGGTTCCAGTCGACGGACAGGCCGAGGGTCTGGAACAGGTTCTCGAAAACCTTTTCGTCCTCGACCGCGAGTTCCTCGCAGAGTTCGATGAAGTTCTGGCGGGAGACGACGTCGAAGTCCCGCTGGTTTTTCGCCGGCTGGGCCGGCGGCTGGTAGTCCGGGTTGTACGGGATGGCGGGATCGCAGCGGACGCCGTAGTAGTTCTGGACGCGGCGCTCGGTGGGCAGGCCGTTGTCGTCCCAGCCCATGGGGTAGAAGACGTTCTTGCCGGTCATGCGCATGTAGCGGGCCTGCACGTCGGTCTGTGTGAAGGAGAACATGTGGCCCACATGGAGGGAACCGGAAGCGGTGGGCGGGGGAGTGTCGATCGAGTAGACCTGGTCCCGGGTGGTGTCCGGGTCGAACCGGTAGGTTCCTTCCTCGAGCCAGCGCTGCGTAAGGGCAGCCTCCAGGCCCTCCAGAGCCGGCTTGTCGGGAACGTTGATGGGGGCGGTGGCGGGCGTGTCTGTACCCTGCGTTGATTCAGCCATGGGCCAATTGTTTCATGCCGGGCATTTGTTTCCTGCCGGGAGGTGCCTGCCCGCTGCCGGAGGCCGGGAGTAGCATGCGGCCTATGGGCAAAGCAGGCGCTTCCTTTGCGATCAAGCGCATCTATGAGGAACCCGCGGACGACGACGGCTGCCGGGTTCTGGTGGACAGGCTCTGGCCGCGCGGGGTCAGCAAGGACCGGGCCAAGCTGGAGCTGTGGCTCAAGGAAGTGGCGCCGTCGCCGCCGCTGCGGCAGGAATTCGCCCACATGCAGGAGCGGTTCGAGGACTTCCGTACCCAGTATGAGGACGAGCTGGCGGACAATCCCGCGGTGGATCAGCTCCTGGAACTGGCGGCCAGGCACCGGAAAGTAACGCTGCTGTACGCGGCCAGGGATCCGGAGGTGAACCATGCAAAGGTACTGCTGGAGTTCCTGGCAGCACGGGGTTCGCGGGAGTAAACATTAGGCTGGCCCACCCTGCGGTTGGCGCTAGGGTGGTGCCATGACTGAGGTTTCCGCAAGCTCTGACGTGTCCACCAGCAAGTCCACCAAGAAGGCAGCCCTCGTTACCGGTGCCAGCTCAGGCATTGGCGAGGCCACCGTCCGTGCGCTCCGTGCAGACGGCTGGACCGTGTACGCCGTCGCCCGCCGCCAGGAACGGCTGGCCGCGCTGGAAGCCGAGACCGGCGCCGTCGCCCTCGCTGGCGACATTTCCGAGGACGGGGACGTGGCCCGCCTGCTGGCAGAGGTGACCTCCGCCGGCGGGATCGACACGCTGGTCAACATCGCCGGCGGCGCCCGCGGGGCGGACCGGGTGGGGCAGGCCGTGACAGAGGACTGGGAGTGGATGTACCGCGTGAACGTCCTCGGCACCATGAAGCTCACCCGCGCCTTCCTGCCGATGCTGCGCGAGAACGGCGAGGGCACCGTCCTGAACCTGACGTCCACGGCCGGGCTGGATGCCTACGAGGGCGGGGGCGGCTACAACGCCGCCAAGTTCGCCCAACATGCCCTGACCGGGGCGCTGCGGCTGGAAGAGGCCGATCACAACGTCCGGGTCATCGAGATCGCCCCCGGTCTGGTCCAGACCGAGGAGTTTGCCCTGAACCGGCTTGGTGACGCGCAGGCGGCCGGCAAGGTCTACCAGGGCGTGGAGAAGCCGCTGACCGCCGGGGACGTGGCCGATGTGGTGCGCTACGCCGTAAGCGCACCGCACCACGTTAACCTCGACCAGATCGTCATCCGCCCGGTGGCGCAGGCCTCGACCTTCAAGCTCATCCGCAAGCAGGCCTGAGCAGGCTAACCGTAGCCTTTACCCTGCCGTCGGAACCTCCAGCGTGGCCAGTACGGCCGCGTGGTCCGTCCCGGGGACGCGGTGCACGGCGTAGCCCGAGGCCGGAATGCGCGGGCTGGTGACCAGATGGTCGATGGTGATGCCGGGTAGCGCCTGGCCGTCCATCGGCCACGTGGGCATGAACCGCGCCCCCGACGCCGTGCCGACGTCCACCAGCTTCCGGCCGCCCGGGCCGCCGTCGAGAAGCCTTCGGAACTCCGCGTGGTCATAGGTGGCGTTGAAATCCCCGAGCAGGAGTTGGTTGCCCGTCATTTGGTTGCCTTGGCCGTCCGCCCAGTTGCGGGCAACCAGCCGGCCCAACGATTCCAGGTCGCTGCGCCACTGCCCCACGCGGACGTCCACCGGCGGGAGGGTATGCACGTTGGTGACCTCGAGCGTGGCGGCTGCTCTGCCCGGGCTTGTGTTGCCCGCACGCGCACTGCCGGCAGCCGCAACGGGCACCGTCAGCCGGAAGCTAGGCATCTGAAATGGTGTGTCGGGAATCAGCCCGATGGCTTGCATGGGGTGTTTTGAGTACGTTGCGCTGCCGGAGCCGTTCTCGGTTGGGCTGCTGATCCTGTTGGGCAGGAGACTCCCCAGCCTTTCCGCCGCCAGCCGGTCCTCCAGCGCCTGGGTGTGCTCCTGAATCGCGAGAACGTCCACCCCGTTGTTCCGGACCAGCCGGACGATTTCGGCGGCGTCGGCCCTGCCGAAGCGGGAATTGATGCTCATCACCGTCAGCGGAACGGTGCTGCTGGTACCGGAGGCTCCGGAGTCCGCCCGGCCTGCACCAGCTTGTCCTGCGTCTGCTGTCCCCTTATCCGCCCGACCAGCGTCCGGCGCCCAGAGCCAGAAAAGCTGGGCTCCCAGGAGCAGCACGGCAGCGGCCGTGACCAGGTTCCGCCGGCCCAGCAGCGCAAGGGCCAGCGCAAGGGCGGCAGGCATCACCAGCCACGGGGTGAAGGACAGCAGCTGGACCACCAGCGTGGGCCACTCGGCCGGGATGGCACGGAACACCGAAAGCGAAGCGACCGGCAGGAGGATGGAGAGTGCCAACACCAGCCAGACGGTTTGCGCGCGGCGGGCCGAAGCAGTCATGGATCGAGTCTAGGCTCTGGCCGCCGGATGGTTGTGGCCGCCCCGGCCTCAGCAGTTAGACTGGAGCCAACAGCTTTGACCCGGCCATCACCGGTGAGCTTCCGGAAGAACACCTTCCCGCGGTGCGGACAACCGATCGAGGGGACCAGGCCAGTAGAACCGGACGGGTAAGCCCGTCACAGCAGCAATGAGCGGCCGTTCGTCGAACTCCCTTGGAGTTGGGCAGCGGTAAGTGAGGTGGTACCGCGGTGCCGGTGCAGTCGCAGGACTGTACGCGCGCCGTCCTCGCATCCTGAATTTGTTCACCAGCTCAACCCAGGATGTCGAAATGACGTATTACCCCAAGGCCTCAGCAGCCCCGTCCGGTCCGGGCTCCTCTGCAGGAGTGTCCGCCTCCGTGAAGTTCCCGGAGATCGAAGAGCGGATCCTCAAATACTGGGACCAGGACGGCACTTTCCAGGCAAGCATCGACCAGCGCAGCGCCGACCTTCCCGGCGGCGCCCCCGGCAGCAACGAATTCGTCTTCTACGACGGCCCGCCCTTCGCCAACGGCCTGCCGCACTACGGCCACCTGCTGACCGGCTACGCCAAGGACCTCGTGGGCCGCTACCAGACCCAGCGCGGCAAGCGAGTGGAGCGCCGCTTCGGCTGGGACACCCACGGCCTTCCCGCCGAGCTGGAAGCCATGAAGCAGCTGGGCATGACGGACAAGACCCAGATCGAGGCCATGGGCATCGACAAGTTCAACGACGCCTGCCGCGCCTCCGTGATGAAGTACGCCAACGAGTGGCAGGCGTACGTCACCCGCCAGGCCCGCTGGGTGGACTTCGACAACGACTACAAGACGCTCAACGTCGAGTACATGGAGTCCGTGCTCTGGGCGTTCAAGCAGCTGCACGAGAAGGGCCTGACCTACAACGGCTACCGCGTGCTGCCGTACTGCTGGAAGGACGAGACGCCGCTGTCCAACCATGAGCTGCGCATGGACGACGACGTCTACAAGAACCGCCAGGACCAGACCGTCACGGTGACGTTCCCCGTCAAGGCGGGGGAGTCGGAACTGTCGAAGCAGTTGGCCGGTGTGCAGGCGCTCGCCTGGACCACCACGCCCTGGACGCTGCCCACCAACCTGGCGCTCGCCGTCGGGCCTTCCATCAGCTACGCCGTGCTGCCCGCCGGACCGACCGGCGTCAAGGCTGCCTCGGCGGAGTCGCCCGTCACCGGCAGCTTCCTGCTGGCCGAGGACCTGCTGGGCAGCTACGCGAAGGACCTGGGGTACGAGGACGCCGCCGCGGCAACCGCCGCCGTGGTCTCCACCCACACGGGCGCCGAGCTCGAAGGACTCACCTACGAGCCGCTCTGGCACGACTTCGCCGACACGGAAAAGTACGGCACCCAGAACGCCTGGCAGTTCCTCGTGGCGGACTACGTCACCACCACCGACGGCACCGGCATCGTCCACCAGGCCCCGGCCTACGGCGAGGACGACCAGAAGGTGTGTGAGGAAGCCGGCATCCCCGTGGTCCTGTCCGTGGACGAGGGCGCCAAGTTCCTGCACCTCTTCGCCCACGGCGACCTGCACGACATCGTCGGGCTGCAGGTCTTCGAAGCCAACAAGCCCATCACCCAGGTGCTCCGGGCCCAGGGCCGCCTGGTCCGCCAGGCCAGCTACGAGCACAGCTACCCGCACTGCTGGCGCTGCCGCAACCCCCTGATCTACCGCGCCGTCTCCTCCTGGTACGTGGAGGTCACCAAGTTCCGCGACCGGATGTCCGAGCTGAACCAGGAGATCAACTGGATCCCCGGCAACGTCAAGGACGGCCAGTTCGGCAAGTGGCTGGCCAACGCCCGGGACTGGTCCATCAGCCGCAACCGCTACTGGGGCAGCCCCATCCCGGTATGGCAGTCCAGCGACCCCGAGTACCCGCGCACGGACGTGTACGGCTCCCTCGCGGAAATCGAGGCCGACTTCGGCCGGCTGCCGCTGAACAAGGACGGCCAGGTGGACCTGCACCGGCCGTTCATCGACGAGCTGACCCGGCCCAACCCGGACGACCCCCGCACCCCCGAAGAAGGCCAGTCCGTCATGCGCCGCGTGGAGGACGTGCTGGACGTCTGGTTCGACTCCGGCTCCATGCCCTACGGCCAGGTGCACTACCCGTTCGAGAACGAGGCCTGGTTCGACACCCACAACCCGGCTGACTTCATCGTGGAGTACATCGGACAGACCCGCGGCTGGTTCTACATGCTGCACATCCTGTCCACCGCGCTGTTTGACCGCCCGGCCTTCCGTAACGTCATCAGCCACGGCATCGTGCTGGGCTCCGACGGCCAGAAGATGTCCAAGAGCCTGCGCAACTACCCGGATGTCTCCGAGGTGCTGGACCGCGACGGCTCCGACGCCATGCGCTGGTTCCTCATGTCCAGCCCCATCCTGCGCGGCGGCAACCTCGTGGTCACCGAACAAGGCATCCGCGACGGCGTGCGCCAGGTCATCCTGCCTCTCTGGAACGTGTACAGCTTCTTCACGCTGTACACGAATGCCGCGAAGGGCGGCAACGGGTACGACGCGCAACTGCGGTACGACGGCTACATGGACACGCTGGACCAGTACCTGCTGGCCAACACCGGCGACCTCGTCCGGAACATGACCGCCCAGCTGGACACCTATGACATCTCCGGCGCCTGCGATGAACTCCGCAGCTACCTGGACATGCTCACCAACTGGTACGTCCGCCGCAGCCGCCAGCGCTTCTTCGACGAGAACGCCGACGCCTTCGACGCCCTGTACACCGCCCTCGAGGCCGTGTGCCGCGTGGCCGCCCCGCTGTTGCCGCTCGTCTCCGAGGAGATCTGGCGCGGCCTGACCGGCGGCCGCTCCGTGCACCTCGCCGACTGGCCGGACCCGGAGCTGTTCCCGTCCAACGCAGCCCTGGTCGAGGCGATGGACCGCGTGCAGCAGATCTGCTCCACCGGCTCCTCGCTGCGGAAGGCCGCCAACCTGCGCGTGCGCCTGCCGCTGCAGGAACTCACTGTCGTGGCACCCGGTGCAGATACGCTGGAAGGCTTTGCCGCCGTCGTCGCCGACGAACTGAACCTGCGCTCGGTCCGCCTGCTGGACGCCGCCTCTGCCTCCCCGGAGGAGTTCGGCATCGAGCAGAAACTCGTGGTCAACGCCCGGGCCGCGGGTCCGCGCCTCGGCAAGAACGTGCAGCTGGCCATCAAGGGCTCCAAGTCCGGCGACTGGTCAGTCTCCGACGCCGGCGTGGTCACCGCGGGCGGCCTTGAGCTGGAACCGCAGGAATACACGCTGGAGACGGTGGTGGCCGAGTCCGAAGGCGGTTCGGCTTCCGTCGCAGTTCTGCCGGGCGGAGGTTTCGTCGTGCTCAACACCGAGGTCACCCCGGAGCTTGAGGCCGAAGGCCTGGCCCGTGACATGGTCCGTGCCATCCAGCAGGCGCGCAAGGACGCCGGGCTGAACGTCAGCGACCGGATCCGGACCAGCGTCACGGCGTCGATGGATGTTGTCGAGGCCGTGAAAGCGCACGAAAACCTTGTGGTCACCGAGACGCTCACCGTGGAACTTGGCTTGTACTCCAGCGGCGACGACACCGGGCTGCAGATCACTGTCGAAAAAGTGGGGGCCTGAGCAATGACCGACGAATTCTCCGTGGAGAGCGTCTACGCCGAGCTGCTGGGCCGGGCGCCGGAAAACAAGATGGAGCCCCGGCTTGCGCCGCTGTTCCGCGCCATGGATGTGCTGGGCGAGCCGAACAAGGCCTACCCGATCATCCACATCACCGGGACCAACGGCAAAACGTCCACGGCCCGGATGATCGAGGCCGGCCTGCGCGCCCACGGCCTCAGCACCGGTCGCTACACCAGCCCGCACCTGTCCAAGGTCACGGAGCGGATCAGCCTGGACGGCGAGCCCGTCTCCGACGAGACGTTCGTGCGCATCTGGGACGAGATCCGGCCGTACCTGCAGATCGTCGACGACGAACTCACCGCCGAGGGCCAGCCCCGGCTGACGTACTTCGAGTGCCTGACCATCCTGGCCTTCGCCGTGTTCGCCGACCAGCCGGTCAACGTGGCCATCATGGAGGTGGGCCTCGGCGGCATCACCGACGCCACCAACGTGGGCGACGGCCAGGTGTCCGTGGTGACTCCCATCTCCCTCGACCACACCGACCTGCTGGGCGACACCACCGAGGACATTGCCTACGAGAAAGCCGGCATCATCAAGCCCGGCGGCTTCCTTGTCAGCGCAGTCCAGCCGCTGGATGCCGCGCAGGTCCTGCTGGAGAAGGCCAAGGAGGTGCAGGTGCCGTTCCGCTTCGAAGGCGTGGAATTCGGCGTCGAATCCCGGCAGGTCGCCGTCGGCGGTCAGGTGGTGACCGTCCAGGGCCTCGCCGGACGCTACCCGGACCTCATGATCCCGCTGCACGGTGCCCACCAGGCCGAGAACGCCGCCGTGGCCGTGGCCGCCCTGGAGGCGTTCCTTGGGGGCGGGGAAAAGGAGCTGTCCCTGGAGGTCCTGCAGGAGGCCTTCGCCACCGTCTCGTCCCCGGGGCGTCTGGAAGTTATGCGCACAGCCCCCACCATCATCGTGGACGCTGCCCACAACCCGGATGGCATCCGGGCGTCCGCCGAGGCGATCCAGGAGGCCTTCAGCTTCAGCAAGCTGGTGACCGTCGTTGGCGTGCTCAAGGAAAAGGACGCCGAGGAGATCCTGCGCCAGCTCAAGGAATCCCTGGGCGGCCTCGCGGAGGAGTTCTGCTTCACCCAGTCCAACTCCCCGCGGGCAGTGCCTGCAGCGGAACTGGCGGAGCTCGCCGTCGACCTCGGCTTTGGCGAGGAAAACGTGCACATCGCCGAAAAGCTGGACGATGCGCTGGAGTGGGCTGTTGAACGCGCCGAAGCGAACGACGACCTCGCTGGCGGCGTACTGGTGACCGGCTCCATCACGCTGGTGGCGGACGCCCGCATCCTGCTTGGCAAGGCAACCGCCTGATGGCCCGGCTGACCAAGGCCCAGCGTGAATGGCGCCCGGGCATGCCCAAGAAGCGGCGGTCCACCAAGGTCATGTTCGCCTCTACGGTCCTGCTGCTGGAAGCCTTCGTGGTCTTCTTTGCCACGCTGGCGGTGTTCGGCCTGCGCCGCGCCGAGATCTCCCCGGCGCTGATCCTCTCAGTGGGCATCGGACTGAGCGTGGTCCTGATCCTGGCCTGCGCCGTCCTGTCCAAACCGTGGGGCGTGGCGCTGGGCTGGATCCTGCAGCTGGTGCTCATCCTGAGCGGCTTCGCGGAACCCCTGATGTTCCTCGTGGGCGCGCTCTTCGCCGTTGCCTGGTGGTACGGCATCCGTGCCGGCATCCGGATTGACCGTGAATCTGCCAAGCGGGACCGCGAGCAGGCGGAATGGGATGCCGCGCACCCGGAGGCCGCCGGCAATGAAGGCACTGCCCAGACCCCGTAGACTTACCGTCGAAACCCACAACCAACCTCATTGGAGCAACTGTGAGCATTGAGCGCACCCTTGTCCTGATCAAGCCGGACGGCGTCACCCGCAACCTGACCGGTGAAATCCTCAAAAGGATCGAAGCCAAGGGCTACACCCTGGCCGAACTCAAGAAGACCAACGCCAGCCGGGAACTGCTCGAGCAGCACTACGAGGAGCACGTGGGCAAGCCGTTCTACGAGCCGCTCGTGGAGTTCATGCTCAGCGGCCCCGTGGTGGCGGCGATCTTCGAGGGCCACCGCGTGATCGAGGGCTTCCGGTCGCTGGCCGGCACCACGGACCCGACGACGGCGGCCCCCGGCACCATCCGCGGCGACTTCGGCCGCGACTGGGGCCTGAAGGTCCAGCAGAACCTCGTCCACGGCTCGGACTCGGTGGACTCGGCGGAGCGCGAAATCAAGATCTGGTTCCAGGCCTGACCCTCCCGGCAGGCTAACCGCGCCGGCAGGCTAGGCGCGAACGTACAGTTGTGGCCCCTCACTCCTCGGAGTGGGGGGCCACAACTGTTCGTTCGCGCAAACGAGCGGGGCTTAAGTGTACGTTCGCGCTGTTAGAAGTTCGAGCTGCTAGAAGCCTGACGTGCCGGCGAACACCTGGATGAACGCGAAGAAGATCGTGGCAACCACGGCTACGTAGAGCAGCGCCGTGATGATCCAGCCGGAATCGCCCAGGATGCGGGCCAGGCCTGCCGGTGCCGGGATCACGCCATGGACCACGTTCCGCACGGTGACCCAGACGAAGAGCGGGATCATCGCAGCCCAGACCACCATGCAGAACGGGCACAGGATGTGGATGGAGTACAGCGCCTGCGACCACAGCCACACCACGAAGATGAAGCCGAGGGTGATGCCGGCCTGCAGCCCGAGCCAGTACCAGTGCGCGAACCGGGCGCCGGCAAGCAGCGCCGTTCCCACTGTGGCCGTGATGGCGAAGGCGACAATTCCGATGAACATGTTCGGGAAGCCGAAGACCGAACTCTGCCACGTCTGCATGACCTGCCCGCAGGAAATCCAGGGGTTTACGTCGCACACGGTGGCATGGTTGGGATCTTTGAGGACCTCAAGCTTTTCCAGCACCAGAATGCCGGATGCCAGCCAGCCCACAACGCCGGTGATGACCAGCAGCCAGCCGAAGGGGCGGTCGCGCGTCATGGCCGGTACTGCGGCACCGGCCGAAGCCGCGGCGGCCCGGGCACCGTCCTGCTGGTCCTGTTCGTAGTCGGTGCCGGGGGAAGGCGAAGTGCGTGGCATGGGATGGCGTCCTTTGTCTGGGGTGCTCCTGCCCAGATTGTATCGCCGCCGGCTTGACGCAGGCTGTACCTGTAGCCAATCGCGGCATTGACCGGCTCTGTCACACAATTACGGCGTATTTGAACAGCAATATGAGAGAATAAACGTGGCTGGAGCGCGAACCACATTCGAACTCCAGTCCGGTGGCTTGTTCCCAAGACCGCCAATGAGCAGTGGTGCAGGCTTTGGAAAGAAGATCCAGCCCCCCACCTTCCATTGGACGGCACCTGGTTGTGGTTGTTAGAAACAACGGGTTCCAGTAACAATCCCGCCGGCCTGTCAGGCCTGCCGCACCCCACTGCCGGTGCGAGCCTGCTGGTATCCAATTGACTTCTGTCAATGCCTGCGGGTTTTGACAATATGTGCCCCAATGGGTGCCGAATGTGGCGGCATGTCAGGGGCAGGAGTGTTGCCACATATGGATAATGACCAAGTTATAGCCGTCAACGAAGAACCGGCTGCCACCGGCGAAGCCGCCGCTGAGGCCCCCAAGAAAGCCACCCGGACCCGCCGTAAGGCGACGCCCAAGGCCGCTCCGGAGAGCCTGACGGCTGAAGGCACAGCACCGGAAACTGCAATGCCGGAAACTGCAATGCCGGAGTCGGCTGTCGGAGAGGCCGCAGAAGCCCCGGCCAAGACCCCGGTCCGCCGGACCCGCGCCCGGAAGAAGGTCGACGAAGAACCGCTGCCCGCGTTCGCCGAAGCTGCCGGGGCCGAAGTTGATGTGCAGGAAGCTGGCGCGCAGGTAGCCGCCACGGAGCCGGCAGTCGAGGCTGCGGCCGTTCCGGCCACCAATGAGCCGGCGGATGCAGAGCCGGCCGCCGAGTCCAAGCCTGCGCGCCGCCGCCGGGCAACAAAGCCCAAGGCCACGGACTTGGCCGAAAGTCCCGCTGAGTCAGCGCAATCTGCCGAGTCACCCGCTGCGGCCGCTACCGGAACAGCGGCTGAGGCGCCTTCAGGCGGACAGGCTGAAGAGCCCGCCGCTGCCATCGGCACCCCTGATATGCAGGCAGCGCCAGCCGACGCAGCCCCTGCCGCGCCGGCGGCTGCACAGGAAGCCGCTGTCGAGGAAGAGGCCGAGGAAGAGGCCGCAGCGCAGTCGCCTCTGGGCTCGCTTTTCCTGGAACCGTCGTCCGTGACGTCGATTATCTTCCAGGCCCCTGACCTGAACACGGTGGCCCGACCTGTGGCTTCCGCGGCGAAAGAGGAAGCGGCCGCCGAGGACGGCGAGGACGAGCTGGAGGACGACGACGGCAGTCGGCGCCGGCGGCGCAGCCGCGGACGCCGCGGCCGCAGCCGGACCGACCGTGAAGTCACCGACGGCGATGAAGGCACTGAACTTTCTGACGAGGCCGGCGAAGACGACGGTGCGCCGCTCGAAGATGGCGTGACGTCCCGCCGTCGCCGTCGCCGCCGCCGCGGCGACCAGGATCTGGAACTGACCGGCGGCGGAGAAGACGATCCCCCCAACACGGTCACCCGCGTCCGCGCCCCCCGGACCATCAGCGAAGCCCCGGCGAGCAACCGCGTCACCAGCGTCAAGGGCTCCACCCGCCTGGAAGCCAAGAAGCAGCGCCGCCGCGAATCGCGGGACACCGGCCGCCGCCGCACGGTGATCACCGAGGCTGAGTTCCTGGCCCGCCGGGAATCCGTGGACCGCCAGATGATCGTGCGCCAGCGCGACGACAGAATCCAGATCGGTGTCCTGGAAGACGGCGTCCTGGCAGAACATTTCGTCTCCAAGACGCAGCAGGACTCCCTGATCGGCAACGTCTACCTGGGCAAGGTCCAGAACGTTCTGCCGTCCATGGAAGCTGCCTTCGTGGACATCGGGCGCGGCCGCAACGCCGTGCTGTACGCCGGCGAAGTGAACTGGGAAGCCGTCAACCTTGAAGGCAAGCAGCGCCGCATCGAGAACGCGCTGAAGTCCGGCGACTCCGTCCTGGTCCAGGTCACCAAGGATCCGGTGGGCCACAAGGGTGCGCGGCTGACCAGCCAGATCTCCCTGCCCGGCCGTTACCTCGTGTACGTCCCCGGCGGGTCCATGACCGGCATCTCCCGCAAGCTGCCCGACGTCGAACGCAACCGCCTGAAGCGAATCCTCAAGGACCGCCTCCCCGAGGACGCCGGCGTCATTGTGCGCACGGCCGCCGAGGGGGCCTCCGAGGAGGAACTGACCCACGACATCAACCGCCTGCGTGCCCAGTGGGAGGGGATCGAGAGCCAGGCGAAGTCCACCAAGGTCCTCGCCCCCGAACTCCTCTACGGCGAACCGGACCTGACCATCAAGGTTGTGCGCGACGTCTTCAATGAGGACTTCTCCAAGCTGATCGTCTCCGGCGACGAAGCGTGGGACACCATCGAGGCATACGTCACCTACGTTGCCCCGGACCTGGTGGGCCGGCTCGAAAAATGGACCAAGGACGAGGACATCTTCTCCGCCTGGCGCATCGACGAGCAGATTCACAAGGCTCTCGACCGTAAGGTATTCCTGCCGTCCGGTGGCTCACTGGTCATTGACCGGACCGAGGCCATGACGGTGGTTGACGTCAACACCGGCAAATTCACCGGCAGCGGCGGCAACCTTGAAGAGACCGTCACCAAGAACAACCTTGAGGCTGCCGAGGAAGTTGTCCGCCAGCTGCGGCTGCGCGACATCGGCGGCATCATCGTCATCGACTTCATTGACATGGTGCTGGAGTCCAACCGCGACCTGGTCCTCCGCCGTCTGGTGGAATGCCTGGGCCGCGACCGGACCAAGCACCAGGTGGCCGAAGTGACCTCCCTGGGACTCGTGCAGATGACGCGCAAGCGCATGGGCACCGGCCTTCTGGAAGTCTTCGGCGAGCAGTGCGAGGCATGTGCGGGCCGGGGCATCGTAACCCATGACGAGCCGGTGGAGCACCGCCGCGCCAACACCGTGGCCGCGGAGCACCACGTGCACCGTGCCGAGGTCCAGCCCCCTGCCCGGTCAGAGCGGAAGCGCCGCCGCGGCAAGGGCGGACAGCCGTCCTCCGAGGCGATCCCGGCCGCCCCCGCCGCGCTGCACCACCCCGAACCGTCGGACGCGGAGCGCCACGCCAAGGCTGAAGCGACCCGCGCTGCCCTCGCCAACATCGCCGCAGCGGCCCACGCCGCGCACGTGCATGAGGAAGAAGCAGCGCACAGTGCCGCAGCGTCGGGCGAGTCCGCCCGGCCCGCCGCACCCGCTGCCGCCGCGCCGGAAAGCCCCGTGGTGCACCGCGCTCCGGAGACGGAAAGCGTCTCCGGACGGCCCGGCGCAGTGCTCACCTTCGGCGGGGAGAAAGTGGTTCTTCCGTTCGTCGATCACAGCGAGGAACCGGTCAAGGAAACGCCGGCCCTGACGCTGGACCGCCTGGAGGAAGCCTTCGCGCACCTCGGTGCTCCGCTTGCCCCTGCCGAAGAGGAGGAGGCCAAGGACGAGGCTGCCGTGCCGGCCCGCCCGGAAAGCCAGCCCGCGGGTCAGCCCGCGGCACGGCAGCCGGTGGAAAGCCCCGCAGCACCGTCCCGCAGCCGCCGTCCGCGCCGCAACCGCAGTGCCAGCCGCGCCCAGGGTGCAGCCAACGAGACATCCGTGGAACACCACGAGGTTTCTCCGGCTGCAGCCGCCGGGCACTCGCACGCGGCCAAGGCGCCGGAAACGGGCAATGCGCAGGAAGCGCCTAAGGTTACCCGGCAGCCGGCCAGCGAACCGATCATTCTGGGGGTCGGGGTGCCCGCCTCAGAACTGTAGGACTAGCGGACCCTGAGCTGCCCGGATTCTGGGGTGGCTGACCTCCGGGCCCGCCAATAAAAGGTCCGGCACCGCGGCTGCGGTGCCGGACCTTTCTGGTTCCGGGCATTCGTCGGCCTGCAAGGGCAGAAGGCAAAGGGCGCAGAAGGCAAAGGGAAAGGGCGGGGGACAACAGGGCCCGCGGAAGCCTGTCGCAAACGCCAAATTTGGCGCCGGGCGCCGAACGAACGGCTAGGCTGGAGGACTGACACGGGGTGCCGCGCATGGGCCGGCTGAGATCCAAACCCGTTGAACCTGTCCGGTTAGCACCGGCGAAGGGATGTCTTCCTTGTCATCAGCATCACTCCTGCCCGCACCTGTGGCTGCCGCCAGTTCCCTTCTGGAAATCGATGAGCCGGCCATTCAGACCCCCCGCGACGTGCCCCGGGTCCTGGCCATCGCAGGCTCGGATCCCTCCGGCGGTGCAGGCATCCAGGCCGATCTGAAAAGCATTGCGGCCCACGGCGGCTATGGGATGGCCGCAATAACAGCCCTCACTGCGCAGAACACCACGGGCGTGCGCGGCGTGCACGTTCCGCCGGCTTCCTTCCTGTCAGCCCAACTGGACGCTGTCAGCGACGACATCCACGTGGATGCCGTGAAGATCGGCATGCTGGGCGATGAACGTGTTATCTCCGCCGTCCGTGACTGGCTCGAAAAGGTAAGGCCCGGCGTCGTGGTTCTCGATCCGGTGATGGTGGCTACCAGCGGTGACCGACTCCTCCAGGAGTCTGCAGAGGCAGCCCTCCGGAAACTGCTGCCTCTGGCGCACCTGGTCACCCCCAACCTTCCCGAACTGGCCATGCTGCTCGGAGAGCCGGAGGCCGCGGACTGGGCGGCCGCCCTTGAGCAGGGCAGGCGGCTCGCTGACCAGACCGGTACAACGGTCCTCGTCAAAGGCGGGCACCTGAACGGCTCAACCTGCCCGGACGCGCTCGTGAACACGGCCGGGCTGCTCTCGGCCGAGGTGGTGGAGATTGCGGGCGAACGGATCACTACGCGGAACAGCCACGGCACCGGGTGCTCGCTCTCCTCGGCCATGGCCACGGCGCAGGCGCGCCTGGGTGACTGGGAAGCGTCACTGCGGGCGGTCAAGCCCTGGCTGGCTGGAGCCCTCCGCACATCCGGGCAGCTGGAGGTCGGCGCAGGCAACGGACCGATCAACCATTTCCACCACGTGGCCCAGACGGAAACGACACCCCAGCCCGAGCCCAGGGACGGGTTCGCGGAACTGCTGCGCGCCGAGACCGTTGCCCACCTGCAAGATATCTACGGCCTGGGGTTCATCCGTGGGCTTGCCGACGGCACCCTGACGGAGAAGGAATTCGCGTACTACCTGGCCCAGGATGCCATTTACCTCAACGGCTACTCCCGGGTCTTGGCCAGGGCCAGCGCGCTAGCGCCAACCGAGTCCGAGCAACTGTTCTGGGCGCGCTCCGCCCAGCAATGCCTGGAAGTTGAATCGGAACTGCACCGCAACTGGCTCAGCACGCGCACCGTGCAGACGGAGCTTGGCCCGGTCACGAAGGCATACGTCGATCATCTGGTGGCGGCTTCGGCGGGCGGCAGCTACGCGGTGCTGGTCGCTGCGGTCCTGCCTTGCTTCTGGCTGTACGCCGAGGTGGGGGAGACCCTGCACGCCGAATACGTGGCCGCCGGGGCGCAGGCCGGGCACCCGTACGCGGAGTGGCTGCGGACGTACGCCGACGAGGACTTCGCCGCTGCCACGTTGCGGGCCATCGAAATCGCCGACGACGCCGGCCGTGCCGCGTCAGCGGGGGAGTGCGAGGCGATGATCACCGCTTTCCAGCAGTCCTGCCGGTACGAGGTGGAATTCTTCGACGCGCCGAGCCGCCACAGCTGAGCGGAAGCGGACCCGCTACCCGGTAAGATAGTCGCGCACGGCATCGGATGTCCGGAACGGCGGCCTCTGTGGCGCTTATCACGGACAACCCGCCGCTGCCAGCCTCATTTGCAGCCGACGACGGAATTAGCGTATTCTAGATCTTCGGTGCTTACGCCAACACTTGGGTTATGACCCGGGATCGTCCACTCGGACATGTTCCTGGGATAGCTCACGGGTTCCCCCGGGGAATCCACGGCGTTGAGGCACAGCGAGAACCAGTCCAATTCCGGACCCGGCTTCCGCACGCAAATTTAGTAATAAACGTCGAGAGAAGTGAGTTCCCAAGTGGTGTACGCGATTGTCCGCGCAGGCGGCCGCCAAGAGAAGGTTTCCGTTGGAGACTTCGTTACCCTGAACCGCGTCGCCGGTGGAGCTGGCAGCACGATTGAGCTGCCCGCGCTGCTCCTGGTAGACGGTGACAAGGTCACCTCCGCAGCTGCGGACCTGGCCAAGGTAACTGTTACGGCTGAGATCCTCAACGACCTCCGTGGTCCGAAGATCGTCATCCAGAAGTTCAAGAACAAGACCGGTTACAAGAAGCGCCAGGGTCACCGCCAGGAACTGACCAAGGTCAAGATCACCGGCATCAACTAACCCACCGGTTACTGTTCAGGTTTCCCGCAGTCTCAGAATTAAAGGCAGGCATTCCAAATGGCACACAAAAAAGGCGCGAGCTCCACTCGCAACGGTCGTGACTCCAACGCCCAGTACCTCGGCGTCAAGCGCTTCGGCGGCCAGGTAGTTTCCGCTGGCGAGATCATCGTCCGCCAGCGCGGCACCCACTTCCACCCCGGTGCGGGCGTTGGCCGTGGCGGCGACGACACCCTGTTCGCACTGCAGGCAGGTGCTGTTGAATTCGGCACTCGCCGCGGCCGTCGGGTCGTCAACATCGTTGCTGCTGCAGCTGCAGAGTAACAACAAGTTCTGAACCGGTGGAGCGGGCCATGATGGCTCGCTCCACTGTTCTTTTAACCGCATTACAATCGATTTGGACGTCCAGGACGGCCTGATCAGCAACAGAGGAGATTCAACGTGGCGAGCTTTGTAGACCGGGTAGTACTGCACGTATCCGGCGGTACCGGCGGCCACGGCTGTGTCTCCGTCCACCGTGAGAAGTTCAAGCCGCTGGGCGGGCCTGACGGCGGCAATGGCGGCAACGGCGGCGACGTCATCCTTCGGGTCGACTCGCAGACCACCACGCTGCTGGATTACCACCACGCTCCGCACCGGCACGCCACGAACGGCGGCCCCGGGATGGGTGACTGGCGCGCCGGAAAGCACGGCGAAACTCTGGTCCTGCCCGTTCCCGAAGGAACTGTCGTCAAGACGAAGGACGGCAAGGTCCTCGCTGACCTTGTGGGGGAGGGCACCGAATTTGTCGCAGCATCCGGCGGGATTGGCGGTCTGGGTAACGCCGCGCTGTCCTCGCAGAAGCGCCGCGCCCCGGGCTTCGCCCTGCTCGGCATCGAAGGTGAATCCAGCGACATCGTCCTGGAGCTGAAGTCCATCGCCGACATTGCCCTGGTAGGTTTCCCCTCCGCCGGCAAGTCCAGCCTGATCGCGGCCATGTCCGCGGCACGCCCGAAGATCGCCGACTACCCGTTCACCACGCTCATCCCCAACCTTGGCGTGGTCCAGGCCGGTGATGTCCGTTTCACCATCGCGGACGTTCCGGGTCTCATCGAGGGTGCCAGTGAAGGCAAGGGCCTGGGCCACAACTTCCTCCGCCACGTCGAGCGCTGTGCCGCTTTGGTGCACGTTTTGGACTGCGGTACGCTGGAATCTGACCGAGATCCACTCTCCGACCTCGCAATTATCGAAACCGAGCTCGAAAAATATGCGGTGGACATGAGCTACGCCGGCTCGAACGGCGAAGTTGTCCCGCTCAACCACCGCCCCCGGCTGGTTGCACTTAACAAGGTGGACCTGCCGGACGGCAAGGACATGGCAGAATTTGTCCGCCCTGAGCTTGAGTCGCGCGGCTACCGTGTGTTCGAAGTGTCAGCCACGAGCCACGAGGGACTGCGCCAGTTGGGCTTCGCCATGGCGGAGATCGTCAAGGCCGCCCGGGACAGTGTGGAGGCCACGCCGCCGAAGGTGCACGCACCGGTGTTGCGGCCCCGCGCCGTCAACGAGACCGGCTTCAAGATCCGCCGCGAGGAGAAAAACCTGGAGCCGCTGTTCCGCGTATTGGGCGAGAAGCCCGTGCGCTGGGTCAAGCAGACGGACTTCACCAACGAGGAAGCCATTGGCTACCTTGCCGACCGCCTGGCCAAGCTCGGCGTCGAAACCGAGCTGTTCAAGCAGGGCGCCAAGCCCGGCGACACCGTAGTGATCGGTGAGGACGACGGTGTGGTGTTCGACTGGGAGCCGACCATGATGGCTGGCGCCGAGCTGCTGGCTTCGCCGCGCGGCACGGACGTCCGGTTCGCCGATATCGGCGACCGTCCCACCCGGGGCCAGAAGCGCGAAGAACAGATCGAACGGCGCGACGCGAAGGCAGCGGCACGGGCCGAGCTGGAAGCCGAGCGCAAAGCCGGCATCTGGACCGAGTCGGTCAGCGCGCGCCGGGTAGCCCGGCCCCTCAAGGAGAGCGGACTTAACACCGAACATGAGGAGTGAACCCGCACACGTGACTGATACTTCCGCAATTGTCATCGAGGAACCCAAGACCGACGACCGCAGCATGCTCGCCAGGGCGCGCCGCATTGTGGTCAAAGTAGGATCGTCGTCCCTTACCAGCATCAAGGGCGGAATATCGGAGGAGGCGCTGACCGAGCTTTCGGACGCGCTGGCCGCCAAGTGCAATGCGGGCACCGAGATCATCCTCGTGTCTTCCGGCGCCATCTCGGCCGGTCTCGCGCCGCTCGGCCTGGCGAAGCGTCCGCGTGACCTCGCTACCCAGCAGGCCGCCGCCAGCGTGGGGCAGGGGCTCCTGATGGCCCGGTATACCCATGCGTTCGCCGCGCACGGAGTCACCGTGAGCCAGGTGCTCCTCACCGCTGATGACCTCATGCGTCGCAGCCACCACCAGAATGCGTTCCGGGCCCTCAACCGGCTGCTGAACCTCGGCATCGTGCCTGTGGTGAACGAGAACGACACCGTCGCCACCCACAAGATCCGTTTCGGCGACAACGACCGCCTGTCAGCGCTCGTGGCGCACCTGGTGCGCGCCGATGCACTGGTGCTGCTGTCCGACGTCGACTCCCTGTATGACGGTCCACCCGCCCAGGGCGCCAAGCGGATTCCGCAGGTGGACGGTCCGGAGGACCTCGACGGCGTCTCCATCGGCAAGCCCGGCAAGGCTGGCGTGGGCACCGGTGGCATGCAGACCAAGGTGGAGGCGGCCCTGATGGCCGCCGACTCGGGCATCCCTGCCCTCGTCACGTCCACCGCCAACGCCGCCTCCGCGCTGGCCGGCGAGGACGTCGGAACCTGGTTTACCGTCAATGGCGGACGCAAGTCCGTCCGGATGATGTGGCTCGCGCACCTCGCCCATGTGCAGGGGCGGCTGATCCTCGACGACGGCGCCGTCCGGGCCGTGCGGGACAACCGCACCTCGCTGCTGCCCGCCGGAATCAAGGCCGTTGAAGGCGACTTCGAAAGCGGCGACGCCGTTGAAATGGTTTCGCTGGATGGCACGGTGATCGCCCGCGGCCTGGTGAACTACTCCGCGGCCGAACTGCCGCAGATGCTCGGACGGTCCACCGTGGAGCTGGGCGTGGCTCTGGGCCGCGGCTTCGACCGTGAAGTTGTTCACGTTGACGACCTGGTTCTGGTCTAGGCGCCGGACTCGCCTAGACTTGAATGATGACTGAGGCACTGATGAACCAAGCAGCCGAGACATCCAACGACGCTACGACGGTCCCCACCCTGCCGGAAGACAGGCAGCCCACACCGGCTGAGATCGAGTCCGCCGTGTACGCGATCGCCGACCGTTCCCGCCAGGCCGCCCGCAGCATGGGCCGCGCCAACCGGGCCTGGAAAGACAAGGCCCTGCGCGCCATCGGGGACGCCCTGCTTGCGAACAAGCAGCGGATCCTGGCCGCGAACACCAAGGACGTGGAAGCGGGCCGCGCCAACGGTACGTCCGCCGCACTCCTGGACCGGCTGACCCTCAACGAAACCCGCATTGCCGCCCTCGCGGCCGCGCTGGAAAACCTGGCCGGTCTTCCCGATCCTGTGGGCAATGTGGTGCGCGGCCAGACCCTGCCCAACGGCCTGCGCCTGCGCCAGATCAACGTCCCCATGGGCGTGGTTGCCGCGATCTACGAGGCTCGACCGAACGTGACCGTGGACATCGCGGGTTTGGCGCTCAAGAGCGGCAACGCCGTGATCCTCCGCGGCGGTTCGGCAGCAGGCTTCACCAACGAAGCCCTCATCCGCGTGCTGCGCGACGCTCTGGAGTCGGTGGGCCTGCCGGCGGACGCAGTGCAGACCGTGGACCAGTTCGGCCGCGAGGGCGCCAACGTGCTCATGCGTGCCCGCGGACGCGTGGACGTGCTGATTCCGCGCGGCGGCCGTGAGCTGATCCAGACCGTCGTCAACAACTCTTCCGTGCCGGTCATCGAGACCGGCGAGGGAAACGTTCACATCTTCATCGATGAGTCAGCCAGTGAAGACATGGCGGTGGAGATCCTCCTCAACGCCAAAACGCAGCGCCCCAGCGTCTGCAACACGGTGGAGACGCTCCTCGTGCACTCCGGCTCCACGGTTCTGCCGGCGGTCGCCGCAGCCCTGAGCAAGGCGGGTGTCCGGCTGCACGCCGATGACCGCGTGCGGGCCGCGCTTCCCGCCTCGGTGGAGTCCCTGCCGGCTACGGACGACGACTGGGCCACTGAGTACATGGACCTGGACCTGGCCGTGGCCATGGTAGACAGCCTGGATGACGCCGTGAAGCACATCCGCACGTGGTCGACCGGGCACACGGAGGCCATTCTCACGAACGACCTGCGAAACGCTGAGCGTTTCATCGCGGAAATCGATTCCGCCGCGGTCATCGTGAACGCTTCCACGAGGTTTACCGACGGCGGCGAGTTGGGGCTGGGTGCCGAGGTTGGCATCTCCACGCAAAAGCTTCACGCCCGAGGCCCGATGGGGCTGACGGAGCTGACAACCACCAAGTGGATTGTCCAGGGCGAGGGCCAGGTCCGCGGCTAACATCGCGGAAACCGCTCCTGACATAGCGGTAACATAGTAAAGAAGTCCGGACCGGCGGGAATCTCCGCCGTTGTCATCCTTATTATTCCTAGGGGAGAAAATGCTGCTCCAGCAGATTGCCGCGTCAGTTGCCGAACACGAAGAGAGGGCGCCCTTGCTGGCCGAGCCATGGGTCTTCGGCATCTCGATGTTTGGCATCCTTGTGGTGCTGATGCTCGTTACCCTCTCCTACGGCAACCTGGGCAAGCGTCACTCTGCGGTCGACGAGCACGCCGACCCGCACCGCCAGCACCCCAACAAGCACGACCACGGCCAGGGCCACTAGCATTTCCGCCGCACTGCACCACAAGGATACGCAGCGCCGGTTGCGGCTGGGCGTGATGGGCGGGACGTTTGATCCCATCCATCACGGCCACCTTGTGGCCGCCAGCGAGGTGGCCGCCAAGTTCGGGCTCGATGAAGTCGTGTTCGTCCCCACCGGCCAACCGTGGCAGAAGTCCAGCAAGAAGGTCAGCGAACCCGAGCACCGTTATCTGATGACGGTGATCGCGACGGCGTCCAACCCGAGTTTCACGGTGAGCCGGGTCGACGTGGACCGGCCCGGTCCCACGTACACCATTGACACGCTCCGCGATCTGCGAACGCAGCGGCCCGACGCCGACCTGTTCTTCATCACCGGCGCCGACGCCCTGGCACAAATCCTGTCGTGGAAGAACATCGACGAGCTCTGGTCGCTGGCCCACTTCGTGGGAGTTACCCGGCCAGGCCATGAGCTCGACGGCATGGGCCGAAAGGACGTTAGCCTGCTCGAGGTCCCCGCCATGGCGATCTCGTCAACAGACTGCCGCGCCCGCGTTGCTGCCCATAACCCCGTCTGGTACCTGGTGCCGGATGGAGTGGTGCAGTACATCGCGAAATACGGACTCTACGCCGCACCGGCCGGGAACAGCAGCTCCGAAACTACCGAGACAAACGATCCAGCCAGCACTGAATGAGTTTGAGATGAGTCAGGAACAGCAACCGATCCGCAGTCGCCGAGAACTGCGCAAGGCCCGGGATGAAGCCCTGGCCCAGAACCGGAACGCCGCGCCCCCGGGTGCCGGCGAGTCAGCCCCTGCCTCCAAACCGCCTGCTTCAAAGGCTCCCGCTCCAAACCCGGCGACCTCGAAGCGCCCGGCCCCCGCAGGCACGGGCACGCCAGCTCCTGCCGGCCCTGATTCCCCGCTAGTCGGCTCAGCCGCCGAACGCTCGTCGCAGATCCGTGCCCGCGACAGGGCCGCCCTGCGAACCATCAAGGAGCTTTCTGAAAAGGAAGAGCAGCTTTCCGGTGGCGGCCCGCCGACGCGCCGCCAGCTGCGGCTGATGCAGCTCAAGGAGCAGGCGGTTACCTCGGCAATGCCCGTTGTGCCCCCGGCCGAGGGCGGCGCCCCCAGCGGGAAATCGCCCGCTTCTTCGTCTGACTCTTCGTCCGGTACGGCCGGCAAACCCGCTCCAGCCACCGGGTCGAAGCCTGCAGGCCAGCCCTCCAGCGGCCCGGGTCCGCGACCCGCGACGCCGGCCGGGGACGAGCTGCCCGGGGGCATGACCGTGGAGCAGGCCCTTGAAGCGCGTACCCTCCTCGCCGAACAGGCCAAGAACCAGATCGCCAAGATGGAACACATCGCGGCGACGGACCCTGAAGCCGTGGATCCGGACATCCTGGCCCAGCAGATTGCCCTGGCCGAACGGGCCGCTGTGCTCAACAAGCGGGCCATGGCCAAGCAGAAGCTTGCCGAACAGAACACACCGCAACAGAGCGGACAAAACGGTCCGTCCACCGCCAGCAACCTCGCCATGGTGACGCCGCTGGAATTCGAACAGGTGCCTGGTGTGGACCGTCCCGTCATGAAGCGGCCGGCCACCTCGCATGTTCCCGTGGTGACCAACCCTGGTCCGCGGGTTCCGGCGCGTGGCAACCGGACAGCCAAGGCGTCCCGCCCAAGCACGCCGTCCACCGGCCGGTCGCGGGTCATTGCCCGGGCGGAAGCGGCGGCGCGGTCGGCAGCGGCGCCTCCGGCCGGGGCGCGCCAAAACGCGGCCTGGACAGACGAGTCCGGCGAAGACGTGACGGCGCTGCCGCCAGTGTCTGCCAAATCGGCCTACGGGCTGGAACCCCTGGACGCAGCTACCGCCGGACTCGCCCGGGCCAACCGGTTGAGGCTGATTCAGCTTGGCGTCCTGGCGCTCGGTGCAATCGCCCTCGTTGCCGGCATCATCATGATCATCAGCGGCCTTTCACGCTGACTTCAGCCAATACCACCACCTACGCTTTTCATCACCACAAGGAGTCCCGTGACCGCATCCGAATCGTCCGTCACCATAGCCCGGCACGCAGCCAGGGCCGCGGCGGACAAGATCGCCCACAACATCGTCGCCCTCGACGTCAGCGAACGCCTGGCTTTGGCGGACGTGTTCCTCGTTGCCTCAGCACCCAGCGAACGCCAGGTCAACGCCATTGTCGACGGCATTGAAGAGGAGCTCATCAAGCAGGACCTCCGCCCGGTCCGCCGGGAGGGCCGCTCGGCCGGCCGGTGGGTCCTGCTGGATTATGCAGATGTTGTCATCCACGTTCAGCATGAGGAAGACCGTGTCTTCTATGCCCTGGAACGTCTCTGGAAGGACTGCCCGGTGGTGGACCTGCAGCTGGGAGACGACGCTTCGGCCAAGGCCGCCGCTGCCGCCGAGCAGGAGTAGCGCGCGACCAAATATGCCCGATTTGGAATTTTCGGAAACGCTGTTCTAAGATATTTGAGTTGCTTCGGAGAGATCCGGACAGAAGTGCGGATGCCACAGGCATGACGTGGGCCTGAAGCAGCAAGAATACGGGGCTGTGGCGCAGCTGGTAGCGCACCTGCATGGCATGCAGGGGGTCAGGGGTTCGAGTCCCCTCAGCTCCACCGGGCGATCCGCCGGAATCGAAAGATTCCGGCGGATTTTTCTTTGCCCTAAAGTGGCGCCGGACGGGCTTTGGGTGCCCGGGGGAGCGTGACGGAAGCCACATGCCGCCGATTCGCATCTTGGCGGTTTCTGGACTACGCTGGTCGGGTTGCTTCGGGAAAACGCAAAGATTCCTGAGGGAACAGCTTGGGGCTGTGGCGCAGCTGGTAGCGCACCTGCATGGCATGCAGGGGGTCAGGGGTTCGAGTCCCCTCAGCTCCACCAAGTAGCCGCCTGATCATAGACTGACCGTGATCCGGCGGCTTTTCTCTTTAAATCCACTGCCGGTACCGCGATCTTTGACGAATCTTGGATATTCCTTGGACGCGTCTTTTCCGTCATGCCCCTACAGTGGAGCCATGAAGACGGGAGCTGCTCTGGTGCTGTCCGTTGCAGGCATACTCGCAGCGGGCTCGGCCGCACTTGCCGTCAATACGCAGGTGCTGAACGTCTCGCCCCCGGGCACCGGAAATGCCAACATCGTCCTCCTGCCCAATGGTGCAGTGCCGCCCATTTCTGGCACCAGTGACGGACCGAAGGCCACACCACAGGCAACTGGCACGCCGGCCGGTGCGCAGAAGGCGGCCACTCCGGCGAAATCCAGCTCCGCAAAGCCGGGGTCCGCGAAGTCCAGTGCAGCGGCTTCAAACGCAGCGAAATCGAATCCGGCAAAATCTGCCCCGGCCGCCGCGCACGGGATTGCCGGCGGTTCCGCGGCAGGACCGTCTTCTTCCGGCCCCGGTGGCGGGTTGGCCGGTGGAGCGGTGACCGTTCAGCCCGTGCCCGTCCCGGGCAGCGTGATCCCCGTTGAGCCAGGGGATGACAAGGGCGGCCTGCGGAAGGCGCCGGAGCCCGGCGATGACAGCGGCGGCCACGGCGCCGACGACTGACCAGCAGGTCGCATCTGTTCCCGCCTGGGCACCGTTTCCTGCCCGCCTTCTGACCTGCGTTCCTCCCTGCCTGACCTGTGTCAGCTGACTGGGCATTCCGTCCTGTGCCGATGCGGCTGGCCGCCGCGCGGCCGCGGGACGGCGGCCCGGGTGGGGGAGAACCCCGTAGGCAATCTTGGACAAGTCTTGGATTTCCTTTGCACCTATCCTCGACGGCGAGTTCCTAGTGTGGAGCTATGAAAACAAGAGCAGCCCTCGCATTATCCGTCGCCGGCGTTCTCCTCACCGGAAGTGCCGCCTTCGCCACCACCCAGTCGCTGAGCAAGACCGGCACGGGTACCAGTGACGACGCCAGGAACGTCCTCGTAACGGACGACTCTGCCACCAGAACCTCCGCCCCCGCCGTCAGCTCCGCCGGAACCACCCCCAAGTCAGCCGCTAAGTCCAGCGACGATACCCAAGCCGACGACAAGAAGGCACCAGCCGCCAAGAAAGCGTCCAAGCCTGCGGAAGCGGGCGACGACAAGGGAGGGCTCCGGACCACCCCTGAGCCCGGCGACGACAAGGGCGGAACCGCGGCAGCGCCTGCAGAAAACTTCGTCGGCAGCGGCTCCCTCTCCGTTGAACCCGGTGACGACAAGGGCGGCCTCCGGACTGCCCCCGAGCCCGGTGACGACAACGGCGGTCTCCGCTCAAACCAGGCGCCGCGGGTTGCTGAACCCGGCGATGACCACGGTGGACTGCGGACGGCTTCCGAACCCGGCGACGACAAGGGCGGCGATCGTAAGGCCGTTGAACCCGGCGACGACAAGGGCGGCGACCGTAAGGCCACTGAGCCCGGCGACGACAGCGGAGGCAGCGGCGGCCACGGCAGCGACGACTGAACGAGACGACAGAGCAAGCAAGCAATCGACTAATAGCCAGAAGGCCCTCCTGCACCTCGGTGTCATGGAGGGCCTTCCGTCTGCCAAGGACGCTCGGAAGCCGGGCCGGGACGAGCCTAGGATGAAGACATGAAGCGGATCAGCGAGCCAGGGGAGCGGCACTATTGAGCGGTGGCACTGTAAACGGTGGATTGAGCCGCAATGCCGACGTCGTGGTCATCGGCGCAGGGCAGGCAGGCCTCTCCGCGGCCTTCCACCTGGCCCGCCGCGGCTTCACGCCAGCCCCGGCCGCAGAACAGCCAGATGGTGCAATGACGGCAGCCGGTCGAGGGCGGACGTACGCGGTGCTGGACGCCGAGGAGGGGCCGGGTGGAGCCTGGCGGCACCGCTGGAAGAGCCTGCTCATGGCCACCGTAAACGGCATCAGTGACCTTCCCGGGATACCGCAGCCGGATGTCGACCCGGCGGAACCAAGCTCGGCATTCCTCAGCCGCTACTTCGCCGCCTACGAGCGGCAGGTCGGGCTGGCTGTCGAGCGGCCCGTCAAGGTGCTCGCCGTCGAACGTGCGGACGCTGACCCGGCGGGGCGGCTAAGGATCACCACGTCCGACGGCGGCTGGACGGCCCGGGCAGTCATCAATGCCACCGGAACCTGGACCAGGCCTTTTTGGCCGATCTATCCGGGCCAGTTCACGTTCGGGGGCCGCCAGTTGCATGTCGCCGACTACGTGTCCGCAGAGGAGTTCCGCGGGCTGCACGTCGTCGTGGTGGGCGGTGGCATCTCCGCCGTTGGGCTGCTGGACGAAATCTCCAAGGTCACAACGACGAGCTGGTTCACGCGCCGCGAGCCTGTATGGCGGGACGGGTTCAACCGGCAGTCCGGGCACGACGCCGTCGCCCTGGTGGAAGACCGGGTACGGCGGGGGCTGCCGCCGCAAAGCGTCGTCGCTGCCACCGGTCTCATCTGGACTCCGGCACTACGGGCGGCAGCGGCGCGCGGCGTACTGGACCGCCGGCCGATGTTCACGGCGATAGAACCCGGCGGCGTCCGGCTCGCGGACGGCGGGTTCCTCGAGGCGGACGTGATCCTGTGGGCCACCGGGTTCCGCGCCGAGCTGGAGCACCTGGCGCCGCTGCACCTGCGGGGACCAGGCGGCGGGATTGCCATGGAAGGAACGCAGGTGGCCGCGGAACCCCGGGTGCACCTGGTGGGCTACGGCCCGTCGTCGTCGACCATAGGCGCAAACCGCGCTGGGCGGGCCGCCGTGACCGAAATCCTCAAACTCCTGTCAGCCTCCGCAGCCGTGGCTGATCCGCGGTAGATTTGCACGGGCGGATTTCTGCCCGGGCAACCAGTAAGGAAAAGGCGGCGGCAACACGTGACGGAAAACGGTCTTGGGCAGGTCCTCCGATTGCTTCGAAGGCACCCCGATGTCGAGGCCGCCAACCTCCAGGCGTGGGACGCCACGGACTCTCTCCTTTTGGATGCCGCTTCGGATCTGCTCACCCCGGACAGCACGGTTGCCGTCATCGGGGACAATTACGGGGCGCTCACGCTCGGGCTGCTGGCCAGCGGTTCCGGCCCGGTTCCGGCCGAGGTGAGGGTGCACCAGGACCTGGTCACAGGGGAGCGGGCACTGCGCAACAACGCGGCGGCACTGGGAGTTTCGGGAGGCTTTGCACAGCTGCCGCTCGGCGCCGAACTGCTGGCCGGCGCGGACCTGGTGCTGGTGCAGCTTCCCAGGACCCTCGCCGAACTCGAGGAAATTTCCGATGCCGTTGCCCGGCACGCGCCTGCCGGCGCTGTCTTGCTTGCCGGCGGCCGGGTCAAACACATGTCGCTGGGCATGAACGCCGTGCTGGGCAAATACTTCGGCACGGTGCAGCCGCAGCTGGCCCGGCAAAAATCACGGCTGCTCCTCGCCAGCGGCCCGAAGCGTGCGGACGGCGAACCGCCCTACCCCGTGACGGAACACAACGCCGAACTCGACCTGGACATCTGCGCGCACGGCGCCGTTTTCGCAGGCACCCGGTTGGACATTGGAACTCGCTTCCTGCTGTCATTCCTGCCGCAGATCCCCGCCGCAGCCAAGGCCGTGGACCTGGGCTGCGGCACCGGGATCCTGGCAGCAATGTATGCCCGCCGGTACCCGGGAGCCGAGGTCATCGCCACGGACCGGTCTGCGGCCGCAGTCGCGTCGGCCAGGGCAACTGCCCGGGCCAACGGCCTGGCTGCCAGCATCACGGCTGTCCAGGATGACGCGATGAGCACCCTTCCGGCCGGGAGCGCGGACCTCATCCTGCTGAACCCCCCGTTCCACCTCGGTTCCAGCGTCCACGCCGGGGCCGGGCTGAAGCTCTTCGAGGCAGCTGGCCGGGTGCTGGCGCCCGGAGGGCAGCTCTGGACGGTTTTCAACAGCCACCTGCGCTATGTGGCGGCCCTGGAGCGGCTGGTTGGTCCCACCACCGTGAGGGGCCGGAACCCCAAATTCACGGTGGCCGTCAGCGTCGGGCGGGCTGTCACCTGAGCCCCGCCGGCCGTCGTCGAACGCGCCTGCGCAGCCCTGAGCGTGGGGGCGTACCCGTTCACCGGGGCGTAACGTACGATTCAGACATTGATAGTGGCCAACAGAAGATGTAAGGGGAATCCTTGACCGAGATCCGCCCGCCCTCGCCGAGGCGCGGAACCAACCTGCCGCGGATGGGCGACTTCAACCTGACTGTCATTCTCGATGCCATCCGCCGTGCCACCGGAGGGCTCAGCCGCGTTGAACTTGCCCAGATCGTTGGTCTGTCCCCGCAAACCATTTCGAACATTTCCCGCCGGCTGCTGGACCAGAACCTCATTGTCGAGGCGGGCAAAGAGGGCAGCGGACCCGGCAAGCCGCGAACCATCCTTCGCCTGAATCCTGCCGGCATGTATGCGGTCGGCGTGCATCTGGACCCTGCTGTGGCAACGTTCGTCGTCCTTGATCTGGTGGGTGCAGTGGTCCTGCATTCGAGCGTGAAAACGCCGGACAGCTCCCGGCCCGAGGCGGTCATTACGGCCATTGCCGCCGAAATCGACAAGCTGATCGAGGCCTCGGGTGTGGATCGCGCCAAGATTGCCGGCCTGGGCGTCGCGGCACCCGGACCCATCGACCATGACAACGGCACGGTGGTGGAGCCGCCGCTCATGGACGGATGGGACAGTGTTCCGCTCCGGGATGCGCTGGCTGAGGCGACAGGACTGTCTGTGCTGATGGACAAGGACGTCACGAGCGCTGCGGTCGCGGAAACCTGGGCCGGCGGAGCCAGCGGCGCCGGCAGCTTTGTTTTTATGTACATGGGCACCGGCATCGGCTGCGGCATTGTCCTCAATGACGAGGTGGTCCGCGGCACGTCAGGCAACGCCGGCGAAATCGGCCACATCATCGTTGACCCTGACGGAGCCCCCTGCGACTGCGGCCTGCGCGGCTGCGTCAAGTCCACCTGCATACCCCAGGTCCTCGTCGCGCAGGCCCAGGCTGCGGGCATTCTGGATGAGCCCGGCGCAGCCACCAGCAACTCTGCCGTCCAGGAAAGGTTTGCCATGCTCTGCGAAGCAGCCGACGCCGGCAACAGCGAAGCGGCTGCCATCATCGACAAATCAGCCGAACTCGTGGCCCGGGCGGCGTCAGCGGTGGCCAACACGCTGGACGTGGACCGGGTGGTGTTTGGCGGCCCCTTCTGGCCGCTGCTGTCCGCGCGCTACCTGGCGAAGATCCCCGGCCTGATCCAGCAGAACAGCGACGCCGGCAACATCCACGCCGTCGAAGTCGTGGGCACGGGCGTGGGAGAGGACGTGGGAGCCGTGGGCGCTGCATGCCTGGTCCTCGAGCACACCCTTGCGCCCCGGGCCCAGCGGCTGCTGCTGGAGGGCTGAGCCCTAGTCGATGTCCTCGACGATTGTCCCGTAGGGAATCGTATCGTCGAGGTGTGCCTGGTGCCCCCGGGGGATGTACAGCACCCGGACGCCATGCAGCTGGTCCGCTGCCGACTGGAGGAGGATCGGACGGACCATGTCGACGAAGCTTGGGTCCTTGCCAACGAGATATTCCTCGTAGCTGGCTGGTAGCTGGATCATGGCATCAGAATAGACCTGATCGTGGGCTAAGGGGAGGGTGCCCGGTAACCTCCCGCCGGGCACCCTTTCCGGTATTGGACGCTCGTACTGGCTAGTAGCCGGGCTGAACAGTTGGGCTGTCGCCCGTAGCCGGGCTGCTGGCAGGCACAGACGTTTCAGTGGCAACCTCAGCCTTGTCCGTCTTGGCATAGACGTTCTTGCTGACCTGGTAGGCATGTTGGTCCAGCTTGAGCGCCTCCTGGTTGATTTCCTTCAGCTTGGCGTCGGTGAGCTGTTCGATCTTGGCGAGCTCCAGCGTCTCCTGGCTGTCGCCGCCCACAGCAGTCACCTTCACCAAACCCGTTCCGGCCGAGTAGAACTTCCGCTGGTGGCCCACCGCAGGCTCCAGCGGGTTGCGTTCGTCAATCACCAGCACATCGTCATAGCAGCCCGTGGCGACGCACACATGCTCGTTCTGCTTGAAGACCTGCCCGCAGTCCAGGAAGTCGATGTTCGCCGCGTGGGCCTGGACATAACTGGACGTGTTGGTCTGGGGGTCCGCCTGCATGGCGATGCCGGCCTGGGCCTCGTCCAGGCTATGGATGAAGGTGGCAGGCGCGCCGGTGAACTTCCCGCCTTCATATTCCTCCGGGTATTCCCCGAACAGCCAGACGTCGCCGCTCTGGGTCTGGGCGAAGAAAGCCAGTTCGGATTCCACGAGCTCACCGTCGGCGTAGTCCCGGTCCCACATGACCTGGGTCTTCACGCCGTCGATGACTTTGGTCAGGCCCGTTATTGAGTGCACCACCGTCCGTTTGATGTCTCCCTCGGCACTCTTGACGTCGCCTGTTGTGGTGTACTGCATGCCCGGCTTGAGCGGGAACCATTTGTTGTCGACGTTGGGCGATGACTGGAATTGGGACGCGTCAAAGTTGATCGCAGAGCCGGGACCGCAGAGTTCGTCCGCGCCGGCTGTCCCGGTTGAACCGGGGGTGGTGGATCCCGAAGCCGCAGATCCAGTTGGCGAGGCTGCGGCCGACGTCTCTGTCGGTGCGGCGGAACCGGAGGTAGCCTGCGGGGCGGTATTTTGCTGTGGGGCGCAGGACGTAACTGTGGCCAGCGCGACGAGGAGTACAAGGGCGGAGCCCGGGGCGGACGGTGATTTGGAATGGGATGGTTTGTGAAGCTGGAACATCTCGGTGGCCTTTCGCCGTGGGGATTTCTGGCTTTCAGCAACTCCACCGCGGCATCAGTGCCGTGCCCGGCCGCAGCAGAACGCTGGCTAACCGCGCCCTGCCGGCGGGCGAATCATGGGAGGGTGCGGGCTCCGGCGGGCGCGGATTTTTTCTCGGGACGATTCACCGAGGAAGAACCAGAAGAAGCATCCAGCCTCCTCAACCTGAGACCTTGCCGAGTCCGATACGACGTGACAAAAGAATGGACTAATTTCCCCGGTTTGAAAAGGGGCATGCCTGGGCTGGCTCACCGCACGTCTCCGGGCTACCAAGAACGCTGAGCTCCCTTTTGGCGAAAATAATTCTGAACGGGCAATCCAATCAGGCGTAAAGCAGCGTCTTAATTCGGCGTCAACTTGAAGACGTCCCCCGACGGCTTCTAGAGTTCTATACAAGTTACCCAGGTAACGTGTCAGCGATCCTCCGCTGCGGATGTGCCGCCTGCCGGCCGCCAAGGAGGGTGTGGGTGCCCCCATGTGGGCCTGACATTTGCTCACGGTGGACTTCTTTACAGGCGTAACAGTCGCGGCTGCGCCCTGCCGAAGTCCGTCCCGTGTTCCCCAAACTCAATTCATTGACCGCATGCTGCCGGGGTTTTCCGTCACGGCAGCGCAGCCTTCAATGGCCCAAAGCCAAGGACGCAAATGTCACCACCAAGCCTTATTGAAACGCATCCAAATCTCTCCGACACCGCGCCGGTGGCGCTTTCCTATGAGCTGTTTCCGCCCCGTTCGCCCGCCGCCGCGGAGACCCTGTGGAACACCATCCGGGAACTGGAAGCCACCGATCCCGACTACGTATCGGTCACCTACGGTGCGAGCGGCTCCAACCGGGACACCGCCGTCGAACTCATCAACCGCCTGGTGCTGGAGACCACCCTCCGCCCGCTTGCCCACCTGACATGTGTGGGCAACACCCCAACCGAGCTCGCGGAAATCATCGGTGAACTGCTCGACGCCGGTGTCCGCGGAATCCTCGCCCTCCGTGGCGACCTGCCCAAGGACAGCGGCGAACCGGTCAGCGGCTCGCTGCGCTACGCCCAGGACCTGATTGAGCTCATCCGCCGGGTGGAGCAGCGGCGCTCGGCACTGCTGTGCGCCGGGAAGGTTGCGGTTGGCGTGGCGGCCTACCCCACGCGGCATCCGGAATCGCCCAGCGAGGCCCATGACGTGGAAGTGCTGCTGGCCAAGCAGCGGTCCGGTGCCGACTTCGCGATCACCCAGGTGTTCTTCCACACGGAGCAATACGCGGACCTCGTGACCAGGGCACGCAGGGCCGGCGTCACCATCCCCATCATCCCCGGCGTCATGCCGCTCACGAGCCTGCGGAGGCTCAAGCGCCTCGGCGAGCTGACCGGCGTCGAACCCGCCCCGGAGCTCATCGAGCGGATGGCTGCCGCGGATACCGACGCCGAGCGGCTCCGGATCGGCGTCAGCGCAACGGTGGACCTGGCCAACGCGGCCCTGGACGCAGGCGCACCCGGACTCCACATCTATACATTCAATGAGCACCAGAGCGCGCTGGAGGTGCTGGACAAGCTGTCGCTTGCCCGGCCAGCACGCCCGTCGACCCGCCTGAACGCGCTCGCCCGCCGCCAGCTCGCCAGCTGACCGGATTCGTCCGCCGTCAGCTCGTGAGCTGACCGGATTCGCCTGCCTTCAGCCTGCCAGCTGACCGCATTCCTCCCCGACATTGACAACTTTTCGCAACCATTCAAGGAACTGACATGACTGAACAGAACACCGCGTTCCCGTCCGCCTCCGTCCTCGGCTACCCCCGCATCGGCCGCCGCAGAGAGCTGAAGAAGGCCGTTGAAGCCTACTGGTCAGGCAAGATCGACGCCGCTGCACTGGACGCTGCCGTCAAGGAGATCCAGCTGGGCACCGCCAAGCGCCTCCAGGGCCTCGGGCTTACCGACGCCGCAGCAGTTCCGGGCACATTCTCCTTCTACGACCAGGTGCTCGACGCCGCAACCCACGTCGGCGCCGTTCCCGCCCGTTTCGGCAACCTCCTCGACGCCGAGGGACAGCTGGACATCGACGGCTACTTCACCCTGGCCCGCGGCAACAAGGAACAGCAGCCGCTGGAAATGACCAAGTGGTTCGACACCAACTACCACTACCTCGTGCCGGAAATCGGCCCGGAGACCAACTTCTCCCTGACCTCCAACCGCATCGTTGAAGAGTTCGAATACGCCCTCGCCAATGGCGTGGAGACCCGCCCGTACATCGTCGGCCCCGTCACCTTCCTGCTGCTGAGCAAGGCTTCCGACGACGCCCCCGCCGGATTCAGCCCGCTGTCCCGCCTCGAGGACGTCCTGCCGGTCTACACCGCGCTGCTCGAGAAGCTGGCAGCTGCCGGCGCCAGCTGGGTCCAGCTGGACGAGCCCGCCCTGGTTGTGGACCAGGACACCCCTGAGCAGGAGGTCCAGGCCGCCGTGGCCCGTGCCTACGAGGTCCTCACCGCTGCCGGCAGCCGCCCGCAGGTGTTCGTCTCCACTCCGTACGGCGCACTGAACGGCCAGCTCGGCACCCTTGCCGCCACAAACATCGATGCCCTGCACATCGACATCTTCAAGGGCGAGGTTCCCTCCGCCGCAGCACTGGCTGCGCTGGGCACCAAGACCCTCGTTGCCGGCGTCGTGGACGGCCACAACATCTGGCGCAACGACCTTGCCGCCTCGGCCCACAAGATCGCCGAGCTGCAGAAGAGTGTCGCCAAGCTGGCCATCAGCACCTCCACCTCCACCCAGCACGTCCCGCACGACGTCGAAGAAGAGGCCCAGCTGTCCGAGCAGCTGCGCAGCTGGCTGGCTTTCGCCGACCAGAAGGCCGTTGAGGTTGTGACCCTCGCCGGCCTGCTGACCGACGCCGCCGCAGTCCAGCCGGCCATCGACGAGGCCACCCGCGTCATCGCCTCCCGTGCGGAAGCCGAGGGCGTCCGCCGCGCCGACGTCCGCGCCCGCACCGAGGCCCTGACCCCGGCCGACTTCAACCGCTCCGAGTACGCGGTCCGCGAAGCCGCCCAGGAAGCAGCACTGCACCTGCCGCCGTTGCCCACCACCACCATCGGCTCCTTCCCGCAGACATCCGAAATCCGTTCGGCCCGCGCCCGCAACAACAAGGGCGACCTGACCAACGAGCAGTACGAGCAGCTCATGAAGGACGAGATCAAGCGCGTCGTCGACCTGCAGGAAGAGCTCGGCTACGACGTTCTGGTGCACGGCGAGCCCGAGCGCAATGACATGGTCCAGTACTTCGCCGAGAACCTGGAAGGCTTCGACGTCACGGTCCACGGCTGGGTCCAGTCCTATGGCTCCCGCTGCACCCGTCCGTCCATCCTCTGGGGCGATGTCACCCGCAGCGCCCCCATCACCGTGAAGTGGGCCGAGTACGCCCAGTCGCTGACCAACAAGCCGATGAAGGGCATGCTGACCGGCCCGGTCACCATCCTTGCGTGGTCCTTCGTCCGCGATGACCAGCCGCTGGGCGAAACCGCCAACCAGGTGGGCCTGGCGCTGCGCGACGAGATCGCCGACCTCGAAGCTGCCGGCATCAAGATCATCCAGGTTGACGAGCCGGCCCTGCGCGAACTGCTCCCGCTGCGCAAGGCCGACCAGCCCGCCTACCTGGACTGGTCCGTCAACTCCTTCCGCCTGGCCACCGCCGGTGCGGCTGACGGCACGCAGATCCACACCCACCTGTGCTACTCCGAGTTCGGCGTGATCATCGACGCGATCGACGGCCTGGACGCCGACGTGACCTCGATCGAGGCCGCCCGCTCCCGCATGGAGGTTGTCCACGACCTCGAGTCCCACGGCTTCGGCCGCGGCGTCGGACCCGGCGTTTACGACATCCACTCGCCGCGCGTCCCGGGCGAGCAGGAAGTCACCGAACTGCTGAGCACCGCCGTGAAGCACGTTCCGTCCCGCCAGCTCTGGGTCAACCCGGACTGCGGCCTGAAGACCCGCGGCTACGCCGAGACCGAAGCGTCCCTGCGCAACCTGGTCACGGCCACCAAGACGGTCCGCGCCGAACTCCTCGAAGCAGCCAAGTAACACCACCAAGCACGACTGCGCCCGTCACCGGGAAGGTGACGGGCGCAGTCGTTCGTTAATCAGTGTTCAGGACTCCCAGACGATTTCGTCGTCGACGACGCCGTCCTCGTCCGCGGACGCCACCAGGACCTCGTCGGTGAAGTGCTCGCCCAAAGTGAAGTCCAGGACGAAGTAGCGTTCGGGCTGGCCGGGGTAGATTCCCACGTGGCCGAGCTTCAGGGCCTTGAGGAACACCGCATTGGTGAGCTGGCTCTTCTCCTGCACGCCGAAGACCTTCTGCAGGTGCTCGTCCTTGATGGCGTTGCAGTGGAAGCGGAGGTATTCCTGCGGGCTGGTGCCCTCCTGCTCGAGTTCCTCGGCAATCATCTCCCTGACCTCGTCCACGAGCTCGGGGAGGTACCGCAGCCGGTAATCCACCTTGTGCATGGCCGCTTCGTCGAAGTGGTCATGGGCATTGATGTTCAGGTCCAGCTCAAGGCGTTGGCCGGCCAGCTCGTGCTCCGCGGCAACGTTATGGTCCCTGCCGTGGTTCAGCTCGATTACTCCGAAGTGCTGGCTCGCTACCTTGGTGGTCATATCTTCAACATAGACCCGAAAAGCAGAGCATTCCAGCATCGGGGATCATTTAACTGACTGCCCCAGGCCGCCCATCGTTTCGGCCAGCAGGTCAACGAACAGCTGCACCCGGGCCGTCTTCTTGTCGTTGATGAGCAGCGCGAAGACGTTGCGCGCCAAACGGATTTCGGGGACGTCCAGCACCACGACGCTGGCCGGCCGGTGCAGCAGCGCAAGTTCCGGCACCAGCGCCGCCCCCAGCCCGGCGCCCGCCATTTCAAGGCTGGCATGGAAGTCGTCGCTGTACGCCACCACGCGGGGGTGGAGATTGCAGCCGGCGAAGAGCCGCTCAATGACGGTGGCATCGCTTGTGCCGGGGTGGTGCATGATCCACGGCATGTCCGACAGGTGGTCCGCGGCCACCTTCGCCTCGGTGCGGAATCCCCAGCCCGCGGGGAGGACCACGCGGAAGTTGTCGTCACCGATCCACTGCCGGTTGATGGTGTGGGGCCAGGCCAGCCCGGACTGTCCCACCTGGTACACCAGCGCCACATCCGTGTCGCCGCCGGTTCGCAGCCCCTGGATGGTCTGGGCGGGTTCGGCGACGGACACCCGCAGGTCGATGCCCAGGTCCTTCCATGCGGGACTGCGCAGGATGCGCGGCAGAACATAGGTGGCGAGGCTCGGGAAGATACCCAGCCGGAGCTCCTGGCTCGTGGCGTCCTGCGTTCTGGAGGCCGCGGCCATCAGCGCCTCGATGTCCGTCAGGACCTTCGCCGCGTGGCGCGCCATCACCATCGCCGCGTCTGTAGGAACCACGCTCCGGGCGGAGCGCTGGAACAGGCGGACGCCCGTGTCCCGCTCCAGGGCGGACATCTGCTGGGACACGGCTGAGGCCGTGTAGCCAAGCCGGGTCGCCGCCGCCGCGAAGGAACCCAGCCGCGTCACTTCAAGGAGCGTTCTCAAATGCACCGGGTTGACCACCAGCCAACCTTACTGCGGCTGCTTTGGGACGGGAAAACAACTCCGCACCCATCCGGCACGCAGTACTGCTCCGAATAGCCGTTGACTACCCAAATCAGCGGCAACAGTTCAGCAGAGGAGCAAAGATTGCCACCGAGCCCAGCATGGAATGGAGACGACAAACGGCACATCGCCGTCGTCGGAAGCGGAGTGGCGGGCCTGACGGCCGCGCATATCCTCAGCCGCCGGGACAACGTGACCCTTTTCGAGTCGGATGACAGGGCGGGCGGGCATGCCCACACGCACGATGTCCGGCAGGAGTCAGGGAGGCTCGCCGTGGACACCGGCTTCATTGTGCACAACAACCGCACCTACCCGAACCTCATCCGGCTGTTCGCTGAGCTCGGCGTCGAGACGCAGGATTCGGACATGACCATGAGCGTCCGCTGCGACGGCTGCGGCCTGGAGTACGCCGGGGCCAAGGGCGCTTCCGGCGTCTTTGCCAGGCCTGCCAACCTCGCACGGCCGCGGTTCCTGCTGATGCTTGCCGATGTCCTGCGGTTCTGGCGGAAGGCACGCGCGCTGCTGGCCAACACTGCGGACGCCGGGGGACCGGAGGAAACGCTGGGCGAGTTCCTTGAACGCGAACGCTTCAGCGACTACTTCACCTCGCACTTCATGGCGCCCGTGGTCAGCGCAGTCTGGTCCTGCGACCCCACCACCGCGCTGGCCTATCCCGCCCGGTACCTCTTTACCTTCCTCGAACACCACGGCATGCTCGGCGTCAAAGGCTCCCCGCAGTGGAAGACGGTGAGGGGAGGATCGCGGCGCTATGTTGACCGCGTGGTCGAGGGGCTCCAGGATGTCCGTCTCTCCAGCCCTGTGCTCGCCGTGCGCCGGATCCCCACGGGAGTGGAGATTACGACGGCGGCCGGAACCGAGCACTTCGACGCTGCGGTCATCGCCGCCCACCCCCGCGAAGCACTCGCCATGATGGCTGAACCGACCCCGGCGGAGGTCGAGGTCCTGGGGCATATTCCGTATTCCGTGAACCACATCAAGTTCCACCGCGATCCTGCGGTCCTTCCACGCAGCGGCGCCGCCCGCGCGTCGTGGAACTACCGGCTGCCGTCCTGCGCAGCTCGCCCCGGGCATGTCCTGGTCAGCTACGATCTCACCCGGCTGCAGCGGCTCACCCCCGACGACGGCGGCAGCTACATCGTGAGCCTCGGTGAATCGGAACTGATCGAGGCGGACTCAGTGCTGCAGGACCTCGTGTACGAGCACCCCCAGTACACGCCCGAATCGATGGCCGCCCAGAAACGCCTGGGGGAGCTGGGCGACCACCGGCTGGCCTTCGCGGGGGCCTACCACGGCTGGGGTTTCCACGAGGACGGCGCCGCCTCCGGTGTCCGGGCGGCAGCGCAGCTGGGCCGCGAGTGGGAGGATCCCTTCGCCGAGGTGCCGGAGCCCGCTGCCGGTGCCCGGCAGGCCACGGACGCCGGGCAGGCCGCGGAGCTCGTGCCATGACCGCGGCCATCTACCGGACCAGCATCCGCCATGTGCGGCAGGACCCGCTGAAGAACGCCTTCACCTACCGCAGCTACAGCTGGTACGTCGACCTCGATGACATGCCAAAGCTGCCCTGGTGGCTGCGGCCGCTCGCCGGATTTCATACGAAGGATCACCTGGGTGATCCCGCGGCGAGCATCCGCGAAAACGTGGACCACTTCCTCGCCGTGAACGGTGAAAAGCCCGACGGCGGCACGGTCACCATGCTGGCCAACGCCAGGGTCCTGGGCCACCTCTTCAACCCGATCAGCATCTTCTGGTGCCGCGGCGCCGACGGTGCCCTGCGTGCTGTCATCGCCGAGGTTCACAACACCTACGGCGAACGGCACTGCTACCTTCTGCACCCGGACGGCGCCGGCCGCGCCCGGACCAGCAAGGAATTCTTCGTGTCCCCGTTCAACGCTGTGGACGGCAGCTACCGGATGAGCCTGCCCGAACCGGCGGGAAAACTCGCCGTGGCCGTAGTGCTGGAGCGTTCCGGACGGAAGCCTTTAACCGCCACCATGACCGGCGTCCGCCGGACTGCGACTCCGCGCAGTATCCTCGCCGCCGCGCTCGCCGTTCCGCTCGCGCCGCTCCGCGTTGTCCTGCAGATCCGCTGGCAGGGAATCAAACTCTGGGCCCGGGGGCTGCCCATCATCAACCGCCCCCGCCACCCAGCACAGGAAGCCGTCTCATGACACTCACAGACCCGGTCTACACCAGTCCCGCTTACACGGATCCTTCACACCTGGGACACGCGCCAGACGGGGCCGTCAGGGTTCCGCCGGCGCCGGCGGCCATCGACGCGGAGGTGTGGCCCGGCGTCGCCCGTCCGCCGGCGGGGATAAAGGCGCAGGTGGCGGGCAGGGCGGCCGATGCGCTGTTCCGGGCGGCGGTCCGCCGCCTGCCGCTCCGGGTGGAATATCCCGGCGGCACGGTGCTGGGCACCGGCGGTGCAGACGAGCCGGTGATGACCATGGTTCGTCCGGGGGACTTCGCCGTGCGCATCGGCGACAACGGCCTGATCGGGCTGGGGGAGTCCTTCATGGCAGGGGACTGGGAGGCATCAGACCTCGCCGGCGTCCTGGAGGTCTTTGCCTCCTCGGTGGACACGCTCATCCCCGCGCCGCTGCAGAGGCTCCGGAGCTTGTACCTGCCGCGGGCGCCCCGGCAGGAGCGCAACACCGAGCAGAATACCCGTGGCAACATCTCCCGGCACTACGACCTCTCCAACGAGCTGTTCGGCAGCTTCCTGGACCGGACCATGAGCTACTCCTCGGCGCTCTTTCCGGCCTCGGCGGGCCAGTTGGCAGAGGTGGGCTGGGACGCCCTGGCGGCAGCGCAGCACGCCAAGATCGACAGGCTGCTGGACAAGGCCGGGGTGGGGGAGGGCACCCGGCTGCTGGAGATCGGCACCGGCTGGGGCGAACTGGCCCTGCGGGCCGCAGCCCGGGGCGCCACCGTGTACACGGTGACTCTCTCCAGTGAACAGCAGGCGCTCGCACAGCAGCGGATCGAGGAAGCCGGCTTCTCCGGGCAGGTCACTGTGGGCCTGCAGGACTACCGCGCCGTGGAAGGCGCGTACGACGCCGTCGTATCCGTGGAGATGATCGAAGCCGTGGGCTACGAATACTGGCCCGTCTACTTCCGGACCATCGACCGGGTGCTGGCACCCGGCGGCAAGGTGGCCATCCAGGCCATCACCATGCCGCACGGCCGGATGCTCGCCACCCGCAACGCCTACACCTGGGTGCACAAGTACATCTTCCCCGGCGGGTTCCTGCCCTCGGTGCGGGCGATCGAGAGCGTCACGGAGCAGCACACCACCCTCCGGGTCCGTGAGCGCCGGGGGATGGGCGACCACTACGCCGCCACGCTGAGACTGTGGGAGGAGCGGTTCCTGCAGCGTGCGCAGGAAGTGCGCGGGCTCGGTTTCGACGAGGTCTTCCAGCGGATGTGGCTGTTCTACCTTTGCTACTCCCGCGCCGGCTTCCAGTCCGGATACCTGGATGTGCAGCAGATCGTCCTCGACCGCCGGGAGGCACAGCTCTAGTCTGGCGTTCGCTTAATCACAGTGGGGGTCCCGAGGCTTGCTTCGGGACCCCCACTGCTGTGTTCCGGCCCACTCAAAAGGCGCTGCCGGAGGTGCCGCGACACGCCGTCTTCGGGACGACACGCAGGGGTTTAAATGTGGGCAACTACTCCACAGGGTGTGGATTCCGTCCATCAAAAACCCGGAAATCCGGACATTTTTAGGGCACCGGCCTGTGGATTAAGAGTGCATTAAATGACATACTTGTAATACATCATCTTGGGGTCCCATTCGGGGCCGCGCACTACATGTAGTATCGACATACAGATTGAGCGGGAGACCGGCGCAGCCAGTACTGGGCGGTAATGTCCGGGCAGAGTCCACCGCTACGATGCCAGAGATTTCAATACCGAGACACCAGCAAGGTCTCAGAAGAGTGCAGCAGCAGTGACTTCAACAAAGGGGACAGGAACCATGACCGTTACGGTTTACACCAAGCCGGCCTGCGTACAGTGCAACGCCACCTACCGTGCACTGGACAAGAAGGGTATCGCCTACCAGAGCGTGGACATCTCCCAGGACGCGGACGCCCTTGAGCGCCTGAAGTCGCTCGGCTACATGCAGGCGCCGGTAGTCGTCACGGACCAGGACCACTGGTCCGGTTTCCGCCCGGACAAGATCGAAGAGCTGGCGCTGAGCGCCTCCGCTTCTGTGGCCTAAGGCTGCGCCACGCCGTTTCCGGCAGAGAATTCCCAAGTAGATGAGGTGACTAGCATGGCCGCGCCGGCACTTGCCGATGCGCCGGCCGCAGCCCGTGCTGCGGACACGACGCCCGTCAACCAGACACCGCCCGTGAACCAGACGCACAGCCGCCTCATCTACTTTTCCTCGGCCTCCGAGAACACCAGCCGCTTCATTGGGAAGCTTGGTGCGGACGCAGCCAGGATCCCCCTGCATGCCAAGGATGAACCCCTCGTTGCCTGTGAGCCGTTTGTGCTCGTGGTCCCCACCTACGGCGGGACAGGCGGCGAGGGTTCAGTGCCGAAGCAGGTCATCAGGTTCCTGAACTACCCGCAGAACCGAAGCCTGCTTAGGGGAGTTATCGGGGCCGGAAACACAAATTTCGGGGACAACTACTGCATGGCGGGCGACATTATCGCCGCTAAATGCAAGGTCCCCCACCTATACAGGTTTGAACTCATGGGTACGCCGGAAGACGTCTCCCGTGTACAAGAAGGATTGGAAGAGTTTTGGACACGACTGTCGCAGACACAGAAGTAACCAGGCCCGGAGGAAAGGACGCGTCCATGGAGACGGCTGTTGACAAGCAGGAGAAGCCGGCGCTCCCCGCTGCCTATAAGGGCCTCGGCTATCACGAGCTGAACGCGATGCTGAACCTGTACGGTCCGAACGGCGAGATCCAGTTCGAGGCGGACCGCGAGGCGGCCCACCAGTACTTCCTGCAGCACGTGAACAACAACACGGTCTTCTTCCATGACCTCGAAGAAAAGCTCGAATACCTGGTCAAGAACGACTACTACGAGCGCGAAACCCTCGACCAGTACACGATGAACTTCATCCGTGACCTGTTCAACCGCGCCTACAAGAAGAAGTTCCGGTTCGAGACCTTCCTGGGCGCCTTCAAGTTCTACACGTCCTACACGCTGAAGACGTTCGACGGCAAGCGCTTCCTGGAGCGCTACGAGGACCGCGTGTGCATGGTTGCCCTGCACCTGGCCCGCGGCAACGAGCAGCTGGCCACCCAGATGGTCGACGAGATCATCGAGGGCCGCTTCCAGCCTGCTACCCCGACGTTCCTGAACGCCGGGAAGAAGCAGCGCGGCGAGCTGGTCTCCTGCTTCCTGCTCCGCATCGAGGACAACATGGAGTCGATCGGCCGCTCCATCAACTCCGCGCTGCAGCTGTCCAAGCGCGGCGGCGGCGTGGCGTTCGCCCTGACCAACATCCGCGAGGTCGGTGCGCCGATCAAGCAGATCGAGAACCAGTCCTCCGGCGTCATCCCCGTGATGAAGCTCCTCGAAGACAGCTTCTCCTACGCCAATCAGCTGGGTGCCCGCCAGGGCGCCGGTGCCGTGTACCTGCACGCCCACCACCCGGACATCTACCGGTTCCTGGACACCAAGCGGGAGAACGCGGACGAGAAGGTCCGCATCAAGACCCTGTCGCTCGGCGTCGTGATCCCGGACATCACCTTCGAGCTCGCCAAGAAGGACGAGGACATGTACCTGTTCTCGCCGTACGACGTCGAACGCGTCTACGGGATGCCGTTCTCCGACGTCTCGGTCACCGAGAAGTACTACGAGATGGTGGACGATTCCCGGATCAAGAAGACCAAGATCAAGGCGCGCGAGTTCTTCCAGACCCTCGCCGAGATCCAGTTCGAGTCCGGCTACCCGTACATCATGTTCGAGGACACCGTTAACCGGGAGAACCCGATCGACGGCAAGATCATCATGTCCAACCTGTGCTCGGAGATCCTCCAGGTTTCCCAGCCCACGACCTATCACGATGACCTGTCCTACGACGAGACCGGCAAGGACATCTCCTGCAACCTGGGCTCGCTGAACATCGCCAAGGCCATGGACTCGCCGGACTTCGGCCTGACCGTCGAGACGGCCATCCGTTCGCTCTCGGCTGTGTCGGACATGTCCAACATCACCTCGGTGCCGTCCATCGCCCGCGGCAACGACCAGAGCCACGCGATTGGCCTGGGCCAGATGAACCTGCACGGCTACCTGGCGCGGGAGCGGGTCCACTACGGTTCAGAAGAGGGCCTGGACTTCACCAACATCTACTTCTACTCGGTGGTGTACCACGCGGTGCGGGCCTCCAACCTGCTCTCCATCGAGACCGGACAGACGTTCGGCGGCTTCGAGAAGTCCAAGTACGCATCCGGCGAGTTCTTCGACAAGTACACCGAGCAGGAGTGGGTGCCGCAGACCGAGAAGGTCAGGGAGCTCTTCAAGAACGTGCACATCCCCACGCAGGATGACTGGCGGGCGCTGAAGGCCTCCGTCATGGAGCACGGCATCTACAACCAGAACCTGCAGGCTGTGCCGCCGACGGGCTCGATCTCCTACATCAACAACTCCACCTCCTCGATCCACCCGGTGGCGTCCAAGATTGAGATCCGCAAGGAAGGCAAGATTGGCCGCGTCTACTACCCGGCGCCGTACCTGACCAACGACAACCTGGAGTACTACCAGGACGCGTATGAGATCGGCTACGAGAAGGTCATCGACACCTACGCGGCTGCCACCCAGCACGTGGACCAGGGCTTGTCCCTGACGCTGTTCTTCAAGGACACCGCCACCACGCGCGACATCAACAAGGCGCAGATCTACGCCTGGCGCAAGGGCATCAAGACCATCTACTACATCCGTCTCCGCCAGCTCGCGCTGGAGGGGACCGAGGTTGAGGGCTGCGTTTCCTGCGCACTTTAGTTGTGGTTGCAACTAAATCGTGACCGTACGACGGCGGGTGCCCGCCCGCCGTCGTACGCTTTAAGTAAGAACCCACCCAACTTTTTAGGGGAAGACATGACCGAGAAGGTCAAGCTGCTGAGCCACGTCGAGGCCATCAACTGGAACCGCATCCAGGACGACAAGGACGTTGAGGTCTGGAACCGCCTCGTCAACAACTTCTGGCTGCCGGAGAAGGTGCCGCTGTCCAACGACGTCCAGTCATGGGCTACTCTGACCCCGGCCGAACAGCAGCTCACCATGCGCGTGTTCACGGGCCTGACCCTGCTGGACACCATTCAGGGCACCGTCGGGGCTGTCTCCCTGATTCCTGACGCGCTGACCCCGCACGAAGAGGCTGTCTACACGAACATCGCCTTCATGGAGGCCGTGCACGCCAAGAGCTACTCGTCGATCTTCTCCACCTTGTGCTCCACCAAGGAGATCGACGAGGCGTTCCGCTGGTCCACCGAGAACGTCAACCTTCAGAAGAAGGCCCAGATCGTCATGGACTACTACCAGGGCGACGATCCCCTGAAGCGCAAGGTGGCCTCCACGCTGCTGGAGAGCTTCCTGTTCTACTCGGGCTTCTACCTGCCGATGTACTGGTCCTCGCGCGCCAAGCTCACGAACACCGCAGACCTGATCCGCCTGATCATCCGCGACGAGGCTGTCCACGGCTACTACATCGGCTACAAGTTCCAGAAGGGCCTGGAGAAGGTCTCCGAGGCACGCCGGCAGGAAATCAAGGACTACACCTTCGAGCTGCTCTTCGAGCTGTACGAGAACGAAGTCCAGTACACCCACGACCTCTACGACGGCGTGGGCCTGGCCGAGGACGTCAAGAAGTTCCTGCACTACAACGCCAACAAGGCGCTGATGAACCTGGGCTACGAGGCCATGTTCCCGGCTTCCGTCACGGACGTGAACCCGGCCATCCTCTCGGCCCTGTCGCCGAACGCTGACGAGAACCATGACTTCTTCTCGGGTTCCGGCTCGTCTTACGTCATTGGCAAGGCAGTGAATACCGAGGATGAGGACTGGGACTTCTAGCCAACCAGGTCATTCGGCCCCGCACCATTTGGGTGCGGGGCCGTACTTGGTTTTCGCTTCCGCAGCCCCTCGCTGGTTGTAACTCGGCGGGCGAACATACGTTGTTGTCAGGGTGATAATAAGGATGCTATTGTACTTATTGTCAGCTTGATAATGACGAATGGAATCCTGATGAACGCCTTGCTCGACTGGATGAACTCCGCAGCCATCCCCAACCTTCTCGGCAATCCGGTGAGCTGGATCGAGATCATCGGCTTCGTCACCGGCGCGGTCTGTGTCTACGGAGTGGCCCGCCAAAAGCTCTGGAACTGGCCGGTCGGGATCCTGAACAACCTGGCGTTTACCATCCTGTTCCTAGGGGCCGGGCTCTACGGTGAAACCGTGCTGCAGGTCATCTTCGCCGCCGTTGCTGTTTACGGCTGGTACAACTGGATCCGCGGCAGCGTCGCCACCGAAGGCAGGAACGACCTTCCCATCCGTGACGCCTCCCGCATCGAGATTCTCCTCGGCCTCGGCGCGACCATCGTCGGCACCGCCGCCGTAGCCATGATCCTCACGCACGGAACCGACTCCCAGGTGCCGTGGCCCGACGCCTTCGTCTTGACAGCCTCCCTCGTCGCCACCTATGCGCAGGCCAAGAAGATCTTCCAGCACTGGCACGTCTGGATCCTCATCGATCTCGTTTCCATCCCGCTGTACTTCAGTCGCGGACTGACACTCACTGCCATCCTCTACGTCGGATTCCTCGCCCTGTGTGTCTACGGCCTCATCGACTGGAAGCGCACCCGCGGCTTCCAAACGCCGGCCAGCACTCCCGAAACCGTCACCGCAGGAGCCTGACATGTACAAGAACTCCATGGTCATCGGCAAGTTCTACCCGCCCCACGCCGGCCACGCCCACCTCATCGCCACCGCAGCCGCGCAATCCGAGAACGTCTCGGTCCTCGTCCAGGGCAACCGCTTCGAATCCGTCACGGTAGCCGAACGGACCAGGTGGCTGTCAGGAGAGTTCGCGGACACTGCAGGAGTGCAGGTCATCGGAATGCGCAACGACTGCCCCGAGGACTACCACTCGGATGAGATCTGGAAGGCGCAGAACGAACTGATGCGCCTGGCACTGAAGTCCAACGGGGTCACAGCCATCGACGCGGTCTTCAGCTCCGAGGAGTACGGAGTCCAGCTGGCGGAGGCCTTCGGTGCGGAGCATGTTCTTGTGGACTTGTCCCGAGCCACCTACCCCATCAGCGGGACGCTGTGCCGGGAAGACCTCGGAGCCGCCTGGCCCTACATCATTGCGCCGGCTCGGCAGGAATTGGCCACACGGATCATCGTCATCGGCGCTGAATCCACCGGCACCACCACGTTGGCCCAGGCGCTCATCGCGCACTACCGGCCCCGGTTCCCCCGGCTCGCGGATGTGCCCGAGTACGGCCGCGAGTACACGTACGAAAAGTTCGACGCGCTGCGCGCCGAGAAACCGGACGCTGTACTGGAGGAGATGGTGTGGACCGAACAGGACTTTGGCCGCATCGGTGCCCGGCAGAACGAGATGGAAAACGCGGCCGCCGACCTCTGCCCGCTGGTCATCGCCGACACCGACTCCCTGGCCACCACCCTCTGGGAGAGGTTTTACATCGGCGAACACAGCTACGGCTCCTACCATGCCGCAGGCCAGCTGCCCCACCGGGACCTGTACCTGATCACCGATCATGAAGGTGTGGACTTCGAAGACGACGGCTGGCGTGAAGGGGAACACCGCCGGGCCGAAATGACGGAATGGTTCAAGGAGACCCTGACCGAGGAAGGGCACTCCTGGATCTTGCTCAACGGCGACCATGACAGGCGCATGCAGACCGCGATCGAGATCATCGACCTTATCCTGGCCCAGCGGAGCGGTTTCACCTCCCCGCCCTGGGCCACGCGCACCGTCCTGGACGGAGCCCAGGCATGAACCGCGAACCGAGGGACGAGAAGGAATTCCTCGACGCCTATAAACCCAAGGATTACCCCTCGATCGCGTTGACCGCGGACCTGGTCGTCTTCGCGGTGGCCGGGGGAGTGCTGCACGCCGCCCTGGTTCGCCGCGGCGGCCACCCCTTTAAGGATGCGCTAGCCCTGCCCGGCGGCTTCGTCGGCCCAGACGAGTCGGCAGAGCAGGCCGCGCAGCGGGAGCTCGCTGAGGAAACCGGCCTGGACCTGGGACGCTTGCCGGTTCACGTCGAACAGCTGGCCACGTACAGCGACCCGGACCGGGATCCGCGGATGAGGGTAGTCTCTGTAGCCCATCTGGCCCTGCTGGCCACGGACGGCCAGACCCTACCGGATATCTCGGCCGGCACCGACGCCGCGGCCGCCGCATGGCATCCTGTTCACGATGTTCTCCACGGCACTGACCTGGCCTTCGACCACACCACGATCCTGACCAACGGACTTGACCGGCTGGCCGGAAAAATGGAGTACACGACCGTCGCTGCCCGGATGTTGCCCGAAGAGTTCACCATGACGCAGCTTCGCACCGTGTACGAGGCCGTCTGGAACACCACCCTCGCCGCCGGGAACTTCACCCGAAAGATGCTGCCCCAGCTCGAAGACACGGGCCGGAAATCCAAGGCTTCGACCGGGGCACCCGCGGCGCTGTTCACCGCCACCGACCGGCATATCCATCCACCCTTGGCGAAGCCGGTCAGCAAGTAGGAGCAGCTGGCGCAGGTATCTCGAATTTACGGAGGAAACAGCATGTGGGACTCGGTGCCTGAGGGCCTCCCGGCCAGGGGGTGGGCTGAACTTGATGAGACCGGCTGGGGCGCCCTGATTGGCTGGGCTGCCGGTTCGGAGAACCTCCGCCGGGGACCCCGGCAGGACGACAGCGCCAGGACGGTGGCCGTGACGAGGACCGACAGGGACGGAAACGTTGTGAAGTCCGTCGAAGCCTTTACCGCTGAGGACCGGCGCATCGTCGAGGAGGAAGCCAATGCATATCTGGCCGAGGCCGGTGTGGAGCAGCGCCCTCCGGGTTTCCGCTGGTTCGTCAGGCTCCCCACACAGTTCCTCAGTTGGGACGAGTTTTCGGCCGCCGCCACCCAATCTGTTTACGCCCTGGCGCCTCAGCCGATCCGCCCGTCCGAGATCGCACCCGTCATGAAGCAGGCCATTCATCAGCTGTACGGCGGTCAGACGGATGCGCACCGCAGGCGGGGCTGAAATAGTCCGCCGGGTCCGGATGCAAGGGGGGAATGCGTTCCGGACCCGGCGATCTGAAGCCCAGATTCGCGGCTACCTGTGCTTCAGTGACAAGACCCAGTGTGTACCCGGCACATTGTGAAATGCGTGGTCTACCTGAGAGCCGTCGCCCAATTCCACCCCCCTATTTGAGGGGGCTGGGGGCAGCCTCCGAGGTTTTCCCAAGCTGCGGTGACCGGTTCGGATCGTAACGAAGGGGTCCGCCGGCGGCGGACAGATCCGGCGCGAACGTCGCCCGAGATTGAGGCTAGGCTAAAGTCCATGACGCTGGGGACGCGGGGGAGCGGTGTGAGCCGACCAGCGCCGAACCCGCCGACCTGCGCCGGATTCCACCGGTCCCGAGCTCTGATTACGCCGCAAGAATTATCGCAGGCCTTAGGCGCCGGGGAACCGTGACCTGACGTCACCACCGGGGCACCGGTCCGCCTCCGTACCGTCAACGGTCACCTTCGCTGACCACTCGAACTTGTCCCCGAGTCCCTTCAGCTTGGCTAGCGGGTACCGGGCGCTGACCTGCTTGTTTGCGGCCACAGCTCCGTTGGTGATGTCTTCCTGCTGGCCGCTCCCGACGTCGGTCACGAAGTTAGCGATCTCTTTGCCGTCTTTAAACTTCACTCCCAACTGGTATTCCTTGCTGCCGTCCGCGCTCCACGCCCTCACGGAATACAAAACGGTCCCGGTGGTCGGGAGGTTCGCCACCGTGTTGAAGGTGGTAGACATCTCCGTGCCGTCGCTCTGTAGCCGAGCCTGGGCGAGGTCAACAACCTTCGACGCTGAGTCGCCCGCCTTGTCCTTGCAGATCGACTCGCCGCCCGTGGCCTTGCTCACGATGTTAGGTTCCGTGGCTGGCGTCGTTGCCGCCGACGGTTCCGGACTGGACTGCGTGCTGGAGGCGGATCCGCAACCCGTGAGCGCGAGCACTGCGATGGCCAAAATCCCGCAAGATTTCCTCATGCGCTTATCTAACCATGGGACGGGGCGGCAGCATATGGCCTCCGGGGCAGCGGTCAGATTGCGTTGGAGCGCCGTCGCATTCCTGCGCAGACGGGTAGCCGTATGGGCCGAAAAACAGGTAACGGCCACTGCTGCTCTATTTTCTCAAGGGGTGTTAACTATGAGACGGGCGGATAACAGTGTTGAAGCCCTCCGGACGGTCTGCCGGCGTCCGTCCGGGTCAGGTTAGCCGGGCTTGGCGCCACTCCCCCAGCAGGTGCCCGGCCCGGCTACCCGTCGGTTTCCGGTGGTGCGGCCTGCCGAAGCCTCCTCGCGACAAGACCTTCGCCTATCTTGCCTGAAACTTTCGCCGATCTTGCCCCAGCGGAGTGAGCATTAATTCGAGCCTAAGGGGGTGAACATCAATGGCTGACGACAAAGAGGTGCTGGACTGGCTGTCTCCCCGCAAGCAGCGGGAAATCGACAACCAGGCTGCGTTCCTGCGCTACCTGCTGGAGCGTGAAGACGCTGCCGCTGCAGGGGGTGACAAGTCGTAGGGCACGTGCGGGACGCTGCCAGGACTGAAGCGGCATCTTCAGGGCGCTCCGGACGTATTGGTGGTCAGGAAGGCGTTGATCTTGCTGGCCATTGCCGGCGCATGGGTCCAGTGCAGGTAGTGCCCGGCGGGGAGTGTCACTGTCTCGTGCTTTCGAACGTTTTGCAGCCGGCCTTCGTGTAGCGCAAGGTCCGCAGGGGTCTCCTTCGCCGAGGCGAGGAAAGTCAGCACGGGGACGTCGTCCGGGTAGCGCATTCCTTGCACTTTGCGTGCGTTGTCGGCGATCCGGTTGGTCTCGTCGAGGACGGCGGGGTTGCCGAAGTTCCAATTGGCAATCTTGAGCATCTGGTCCCGCTCACGGGACGTGTAAGCTGTGCCGTCCGGTTCTATCAAGCCTGGCGCTAGCATGGTGGCCCAGCGGAGCAGGCCGCTGGTGGCGATCATGCCTTCCCAGTTGATACCGCCGCCGGGAACGCTGGTCTCGTCGGCGTGCATCGTTCGGGCCGCGGGCACCGTGGGGTCTATGCCGATGACGGCCGAGACGTCGTTCCGGTACCGGTTGGCATAGGCGAGCGTGTAGAAACCGGCGATGGAGTGGCCAGCCAGAACGTAGGGTCCGGGAACATCCGCGTTTGCCAGGGCCTCATGCAGTTCGGTGGTGATGTTCTCGACAGTGCGCTCCACCGGGGCCTGATCGCTGTACCCGTAGCCGAAGCCTTCGACGACGACGACGTCGTAGTCCCCGAGTTCCCGGATGAGCGGAGCAAAGTCCAGCGCCGGTGCCGGTGTGCCGAGGCCACTGAGCAGCACGATGGACTGTCCTGTCCTGCCATTCCCTGGTGTGCGGACGACGTTGAGCGCACCGTGGCTTGTCTGCACCCTTTGTCCGTACGGAGCGGTCGCGGACCGCTCGGCCTGGTTCATGGCGAGGTTGGCGAATGTGGAGACGAGAAGGAGGCCAGCCACGATGGCAGCCGTGTAGCCCAGTGTGCGAAGCCGGCGGCGCGGTTTCTTGTTCCGGCGTGATGCAGTGGCGGTCATGACGGATCCCTTCGGGCCATGTGTTCGGGCTCTGGTGTGCGGGTCTTCCGGCCCCTGAAGTACGGGGCACGGCGAACAAGGCTGGGCAGGGCACCGGCGCTGGCAGCCAGGACAGCTGTAAGGAAAAGCAGCCAAATGGAGCGGGTGTCGGTGGCGTTGGCGTCCAGATGCAGCTGCCCCGTGGGGTAGTCGATGAACTTCGCAGTGGCTATTGCTGTTGCGTTCCCGGCGTGTCCGGCCAGCTCTTCGAGAGCCACGTCGAAGGCGGCGCGCTCCGGTGATTGGATCAGAGCCGTGGACGTAAGCTGTCGGCTCCTGGCCCAGGACAGGAGTCCGGAGTCGTGGGCGGCGTTCCCGGGAAGGATCAGCCTGTCCAGATGGGGCTCTTGTGATGCGAGGGGGGTGGTGAGCAGCACGAGCCCGTGCTTCGTTCGGACAGTTGGGGCTGCGGCGAGGGCAAGTGTGCGGGCGGCGCCTGAGATGGTGTAAACCTCGAACGCGGCTACGGCGTCGAGTTCGCCGATGCCGTCCGTCAGCCCTATTCCCACTGTCGGCCGGAACCAGGGCAGGACGGCGTTGAGGACCACGGGAGCGTCACCGGTGGTGAAAGTCTGATCGGCGATCGCCGTACCCCTGGCCGTTGACCAGCCGGGATAGCCGATCTCGGCGCCCACTCTTGCGGCCTCAGATTCACCGGCGAGATCGTGCACCAGCTGGAGGGCCCCGGGGATCCCGGAGGTGACGCCCGCCGTCGTCGTGATGCGGCCGTCCCGCACGAACCGCTGGCCGGTGACCCAGTGTACGGCGGGCCGGTTTTCGCGCAGCGAGCTGATGCGCGACCAGTGGGACGTCGCGCGGTGCCCATCGAGGACGCCGGCCTCGGCGAGCAGCATTGAGCCGGCGCAGACCCCGAGGATACGGATGCCGCGCGCCGATTGGCGGGCAATCCAGGACCGGGTTGCCGCTTCGCCGTCGCCGCCTGGATCCACCACGGCCGGAACCACCAACAGGTCCGGTGCCGGCGCCCTGCCGGCATCGATGTCACCGAACGTCACCGCCGGGACCAGGGCGGGAGCTCCAGCGAGCTGGACGGGCGACCGGTCGCCGGCGACGGTTGTGACCGTGAACCTCGGGGACGTGGCGAAGACTTCATAGGGTGCCAGCACGTCAGCTGCCTCGGTCCCACTGCTGCCCAGCACGAACGCGACCCGGATCTTTCCTGTGCCGTCGGCCGCCGCTGAGCCGCCGGGCCCCGTCCCCTCGGGAAGGGCGGGCCTGCTTTCCAGACCGTTGTCGCGCCCGACCGCGGCGATCCCGGCAACCAGGACTGAGGCAATGACGGCGGCCGCGAGCGCCGCAGCCAGCACAGCCCGCACCAGTCGCCGAGCCACCGTACTGGCCCTCCGCTTGGCGGGCGGGGAAGAAGCCGGTTGTGAATGGCGAACATTGGTCATGGGCTAAGACTGCCAAGCGTCAGCAGCGCGGGGGAGTGGTAAAAATCACCACTATGAAAAGGATCCTGCAGGCCGCGATCGGGGCGGTGGTCGCGTGGGTACAGTGGCCTCATGCATCGTGTTGTAGCGCTCGCCTTGCCGGACGTCGTCGCCTTTGACCTCGCCATTCCAGCGCAGGTCTTCGGCCATGAGGACGAGCGGCAACTGTACTCGTTTGCGGTCTGCGCAGCCGAACCCGGCCTGGTCCCGACCACCACCGGGTATGCCATTCACGCCGCGGAGGGGCTCGAAGCCCTGCTGTCAGCCGACACCGTCGTTGTGCCCGGGTTCAGCCCGCTTACGGACCCTCCGGCCAGCGTATGCGACGCGCTTCGCGCGGCTGCCGGGAACGGGGCCCGGGTGGTGTCCGTCTGCACAGGGGCTTTTGCGCTGGCGGCTGCCGGACTTCTTGACGGGAAACGCGCCACGACGCACTGGAGGAACGCCCAGCGCCTGCAAACCCTGCACCCGGCGGTCGCCGTCGACGCCGGGGTGCTGTACATCGACGAGGGACGCGTCAGCACCAGCGCCGGTGTCGCGGCAGGAATCGACCTATGCCTGCATCTGGTCCGCAGAGACTATGGCACCGAGGCAGCGAACCGCATCGCCCGCCGGATGGTTGTTGCCCCCCACCGCGAAGGCGGGCAGGCCCAGTTCATCGAGCGCCCGGTGGCCGCGCCGCTGACCCACTTCGCTGAAACTTGCGCCTGGGCCAGGCAACATCTGGCAGAGCCGCTGACCGTCGTCGACATGGCTGCTCACGCCGGCTGGGCACCGAGCAGCTTCGCGCGGAAATTCCTGGCAGACGCGGGGACAACGCCTTTGCGCTGGCTGACCAGCCAGCGCATTGCCGAGGCCTGCCGTCTGCTCGAAACGACCGACCTGACCGTGCAGGCGGTTGCGGCCAGGACAGGCCTGGGAACGGCAGCCAACTTCCGGCTCCACTTCATGCGCGAACTCAACACCACACCCTCCAGCTACCGCCGCCTCTACCAGGGGCGGAACCGCAGCCTGACGCGGGAGGCCTAGTGGCCAGGAGCACGCCCCTGAGTGCAGCGCGCCGGGTGGCACAGCGCGCAGATGGTAAGTACCGTCGTCGTAAGAACCAACGCGCAATCAGTCAGGGGCAGCATGAGCAAGAGCAGCAGGAACCGGAACAAGCGCAAGGGTCCCGCTGGCACCGGAAGTCCCGCCGCACGCGGCTCTTCGCCCGCTTCCCTGAGCTCGTTCCGGGCCGGGCGGGCCGTGGACTCGCTCGCACCGGCGTTTGTCCGGTGGTTCGACGACGGTGCTCCGGGTGCTGCTGCCACCGCCCTCGATTGCCTGGCAGCCATAGAAAGCGTCATGGGCCGGTACATGGACCGTGTGGCCGCTGCCGACCTGACACGCCTTGATCCTGTGATTCTGGCCGACGCTCTCGCTGCCGATCTCGCCGCCACAGCGGCAGTCGACGACGACGACGACCGTGGTGAGTTTGTCGTCGCCGCCGTGCACGGGTTCGTCGACTTTCTCGCGGAAACTGACCGGTGGTCAGGCCCAGCGGAACAGCTCGCCGACGTCGTTGACCTGCTCAGCGCCCTTCTGGGGGAGACGGAAGATTGGAAGCTCGTCGACGTGCCCGTTATTTCCGACGACGACGCCCTGAAGGTCTTCTCGGGGCTCCCGCTGATCCAGCGGACCACGGCATTGCTTCAGTGGATCGGCGATGCGAAGCCAGTGACCGGAACCGGTGCACTCCGGACGAAGGACATCGAAGCGGCGGCTGCGTGCGTCGGATTGAAAGCCAGGGGCGGCCCCAAACAGGCTGGGGTCCCGCAGGCCGGTAACGGCGGTTCGGAGCAGCCCGTGCCAACAGTCCGCAGCATGTATGAGGTGCCGCTGCTGGCGCAGGTGTGGGAGGCGCTGGCCCGCACTGAACTGATCGAGATCGGCTCCACGAAGGCGGCGCCGTCACCGGCCACGGCCGTCTTCCTGGCCGGCGGCACCGCGGACCGGCTGGAGGAGCTGGTGTTCTTCGTCGAAGAGTTCCTCTCGGCCTCCGTGCTCCGCTACGACCCGGAACAGCCGTGGGAAGTCCTCGTTGCCGCAACGGTGGCCTCGATCCTGCTGGCGGCGGCCTCGGAGGATCCTCCGCGGAGGGACACTGTGCTGGACCCGCGGACCGGTGCGTCACCAGAGGAAAGGGCGACGGTCGAGGCGCTGAAGGCCGCGGCCATGAGCCAACTGGAAGCACTCGCCGGGCAGGGGATCCTGGCGATCGACACGCATTTCCGGGTACCGCCTGCCCTGGTCCGGTGCATAGCGAGCACGTATGAGGACGCAACGGTGCTGGAGGACCTGGGTCTGCTGGACATTCCGGACCTCGATCTGGATTCCGAGGATGCCTAGGGAGACCCAAGCTTTTTGAGGCGAAAGCGGAGCTTTGATGCGCGAGCGGGGTCATCGCCGAGGGCTTTCGTTTCCTCTATGTACTGGTGCCCAAATTCCTTGAGGAGAAGGTCATCGACTATCCGCACGTGTCCGGCAGGAAACTTGTAGTCCATCCTTTCACGCACGAAATTCCAGTCCGCGCTGCCTATCAGGTCCACGGCTTCCTCCACCGTTGTGATGTCCACCGCGTTGAGCAAATTTACCAACCAGTCATATTGTTCTTTTTTACTTCGCGGATGGTCCGGGAGTTCGGCCACTAGAACCTCTGCCAACGCGTCCGGGGTTATGGGCTCGGCGCGGCTGCTTGCGTCGTCAGGAATACTCACGTCTTCCTGGGCAACAGCCTGATGGATTTTCACGAATTCGTTGTCTGCCAATTCAAGGAGGCCGGAAGCCAGCGTAAACGCGCGGTCGATTGCGGGCGGTATTGCACCAACAGCTTTGTACCGGATATCGTGCTCAAATTCTGCCCAAGCGTGCTGCAGAACAGTTTTCACCTGGACCTCGAAGCGCTGGCCTATACATCCGGCACATCCAGTGGGTGTGCTGTCCGCGTCTACCTCGAGGACCAGATGATGGGCCGCGTACCCGAGAACGCCCTTGTTGACCTGCTGTGCCTTCTTGTCCGTATTCTCCAAGACCCGGAACTGGCCAGTCAGGGCAGAAACAACATTGGCTACGTCGGGCTCAATGTAAGTGATCACGCGAACGGCCAAAATGTCATCCAGGTCGTCCAACCCGTTGGGGTATTTCAGGGTGCCTTCGGACCCGATCTTGCTGAGCTTTCCCTTGACCGATTCAGAACTCTTGACACGACCTTTGACGAGGTGGTAATTGAGGCCGTCGTCCCGTAAGCGGGCCTCGATAGCCGCTTGAATTGCCGTGAGTGAGGCGGACAAGTGAGCATGCTGCTCCGTCAGCCTCGCAACGTGGGCGTCGATGGCAACACCAATTTGGGAAGTACGTTCCTGTTCAGTCATGCGCGCCCCCATGTTCCCCCAACCCAGTAGGCGACAGCCTATCCAACGGCCTTCGCGCGCACTATCGGCCATACGGGAAAATTTTGAACAGGTCTCTCCTCACCACATGCCCATGCAAAAGCTAAGCATCAGTGCCAAGCTGGTTGCATCCGCATGAACCGGTAGTTTATGAAGGAGCGTTGGTGGCATGCCCAAGACCGGCAAAAACGATCACGCCCGCAAGGACGAGCTTCCGTCGACCCTGCAGCGTTCTGAGCAGAAAGCCCAGGACACTTTCGCCAAGACCTACGATTCAGCCCTTGAGTCCTATGACGACGACGAGGGCCGGGCTGCCCGGACAGCCTTCGCGTCCTTGAAGCACAGCTATGAGAAGGTGGGCGACCACTGGGAGCCGAAGGAGAAGCGCGGCCCCTCTGACCAGCACGCGGAAGAGGGACTGGGGTCATCTGCACCCACCGCAGGCGGCGTGGACGCGAATGCCTCGAAGGGACACCTCTACAAGCGGGCCCAGGAACTGAACATCGAAGGACGTTCGAAGATGGGCAAGGACGAACTTGTCGAGGCGATCCGGAAGGCCAACGATGCCGCAACCCGGAAGGCGCGGGGGGACTGAACTTACCCTTCCCTGGGGCGAAAGTATGAGGATCCCGACGGCGTGCGCTCCAGCACGCCGAAGTCGATCATGTAGCGGCGCAGCAGCACCACATCGTCGGTGTAGCTCAGCAGCCGTTCATTGACCTTTCGTTCGGAGAGTTCCTCGCCCGGTTCGAAGGTCTCGCCGGCAATCCAGGCCAGAAGCTCCCGCCGTTCCGTCTGGTTGGCCGGATACCTGTCGATCCGGCCGAGGCGCATGAAGCGCGCCACTCCGGTTTTCGGTTGGCGTTTGGGCTGCTGTGTGAGGAGGTCGTGAAAGATGGACTCGGACGCCTCCAACCCATTGCCGGCACTCCGTTCGACCAGGCCGGCGTCGAGCAGGGCGGCGATGGCCCGGTCCCGCCGTTGGCCGGGCAGCCCGGAAGAAAGGTCGTCGGGCATGGTTCCGAGGACAATGTGTGCGTAGGCGGTACGCGCGTCGCGGTTGGCGAGGGCTGCTATGACCCGCCGCCAGTGAGGCCCGCTCTGCCTGGTCTCTCTGCTCACGGAACTTCTCCCTTGTGCTCTGGTGCTTGCAGATTGTGCTCTGGCGCTGCCGGGCCGGTGCCGGGTTAGCGTTGGCGGGTGCAACAGGCAAAATCGTAGTCCGGGGCGGTTCTGGCCGAAAGGCGCCGTCGACCCCGGAGCTGAAGTGGCGCCTAAAGCCTCTGGCGCCTGGCCGTCGTCGTGATGTGGAATGGTGCTGGGATAAACACCGTGAGGATAAATCTCAATGAGCGGGCCTGAAACGGCGGAGAACAACCTGGGCTATTGCGCTGGCCGTGTTGGGCGCATGGCTTTGCAGAAAGTCATACCAATGGTCCAGGTGGCCCGCTCACCCTGAGGGGTGCTCAGCCGCCCGGGTGGGAGGCATACTTGGGATTGCCTGCCCGAGCAACGGAAGATTCTGATGACGACACACCCAGCCATACCGAATGTCACCCTGAACAACGGCGTCAAGGTCCCGCAGCTCGGCTTCGGCGTCTTCCAAGTTCCGCCGGAGGAGACCCAGCGCATTGTCGAGGACGCCCTGGAAGCCGGCTACCGCCACATCGACACGGCCGCGGCGTACCGGAACGAGGCCGCCGTCGGCGCCGCCATCACTGCCTCGGGCATTCCGCGTGAGGACATCTTCCTCACCACCAAGCTGCGCAACGGCGAGCAGGGCGTGGCCCAGGAAGCCTTCCAGAACAGCCGCCAGGCCTTGGGCGTCGACTACATTGACCTGTACCTGATCCACTGGCCGGTGCCATCCCGAAACCTTTTTACCGACGCATGGAAGGCGATGGAGAAGCTGCACGCCAGCGGCGAGATCCGCGCGATCGGTGTGTCCAACTTCCTGGCGGACCATCTGGAAGCACTCCTCCAGAGCGCGGACGTCATTCCGGCGGTCAACCAGTTTGAGCTGCACCCGACGTTCCAGCAGTCTGAACTGGCGGCGAAGAGCCGTTCCCTGGGCATTGCCGTGGAGGCGTACAGCCCGCTGGGCCAGGGCGCTGATCTGGAGGCCGGGGCTGTGACATCCGTTGCCGGCAAGTACGGCGTCACCCCTGCCCAGGTGGTGCTGGCATGGCACCTCGTCCAAGGCACCATCGTCATTCCCAAGTCGGCCAACAGCGGCCGCATGCGGGACAACCTGGCCGCCGTCGGCGTCGTACTGACGCCTGAAGAGATAGCCGACATCACGGGGCTCGAAGCCGGTGCCCGCATCGGTTCTGATCCTGCCGTCGCCGCCCACAGCCAGATGTAAGCCGCCCACAGCCAGATGTAAGGGGACCCGATGAAATCCAATGAACTGTTGCTGGACGCCTTTGGCCGTGTGCGGGAAATCGTGGACGTCACACTCGACGGGCTCGACGACGGAACTCTGGTCCGCCGGTCCGCGGGCAACGGGAACTCCATCGCTTGGCTGATCTGGCACCTCAGCCGGGTAGAGGATACGCAGGTTGCGTCCGCTGCCGGTCTGCCCCAGGTCTGGACCTCGCAGGGCTTTGCCGGCCGTTTTGGGTTGCCGCTTCCCGAACATGACACCGGCTACGGCCATTCGTCAGACAACGTCGACGCCGTTCGGGCCCCGGCGGAGCTGCTCGCCGACTACTACGAGGCGGTCCACCGGCAGACAGTGGAGGTTCTTAACAGCCTTGGCGACGATGACCTTGACCGGGTCGTTGATACCCGCTGGGACCCGCCGGTCACTTTCGGCGTCCGGCTGGTCAGCACGGTTGCCGACTGCCTTCAGCACGTGGGGCAGGCCGCATACGCCAGGGGCCTGAAAGACGGCGGACGGGCCTAGCAGTCCGGGGTCCACGCGGTCCCCTTGCTTGGCGGTGCGGTTCAGAGGAGGATAAGCGGCAAAAACTCCAGGAGGCCGTGATGACCCAGCTTGGCAAGTTTGAGAAGTACCTGATCGAGGAATTTTTCGACGACTACCGTGCCGGGGCCATGAGCCAGCACACCTTCACCCGCCGGGTGGCGTTCATCACCGGCAGCATGGCTGCCGCCTCCGCCGCGATGCTCCTGGTCGGCTGCTCCCCGCAGGAAGTTCCGCGCAGCACCGATCCCATGCCCACTCCCAACCCGACGTCCGGCTCCGCGACAGGCACTGCCTCCGGAGGCGCCGTTCCGGGGGCGAAGAGCCCGCTGTCTGTTCCCGAGGGGACAGCCGGAATTACGACGTCGACAGTGAAGTTCCCGTCCGGCGGCACCGAGATCAGTGGTTACCTCGCCCGGCCCGAAGCCGGGAAGCCCGGCCCCGCCGTCCTGGTCTGCCATGAGAACCGCGGGCTGACTCCCCACATCCAGGACGTGGCCCGGCGCTTCGCTAAGGAAGGGTATGCGGCCCTGGCGATTGACCTGCTGAGCAGGGAAGGCGGCACGCCGAGCCTGGACCGGGATGCCGTTCCGGGAGCCTTGACGCAGGCCGGCGCGCAGCGGCACGTGGCGGACTTTTCGGCGGGATTCGACTACCTGCAGAAGCAGGCCTTCGTGGAACAGGGCCGGATCGCCATGACCGGCTACTGCTTCGGCGGGGGCATCACCTGGCAGTCGGCGGTGGAGATTACGGGACTCAAGGCGACGTCTGCCTTCTACGGTCCGGCGCCCGACCTGGATAAGGTGCCGTCCCTCAAGCCCGCGGTCTTCGGTGTCTACGCTGAACTCGACGACCGGATCACCGGACCCATGCCGCAACTCCGGGATGCCCTGGCGGCCACCAGCGTGCGCAACCAGCTCAAGGTTTATCCCGGCGTCGACCATGCCTTTCACAACGACACAGGCGACCGCTACAACGAGCAGCAGGCTACGGCCGCCTGGAACGACACGCTGGCATGGTTCAAGAAGTACGTCTAGCGGTCGCCTAGCCCACGTCCTGGCCCCCGGCGTCCTGGCCCGCGCTGTCCTGGCCCGCGGCGTTTCCGGCGTCCGGGCCGGAGGCGTCGCCGGCCAGGGTCTTTTGGCGCCGGTACACCTGGATCGCGATGGCTGTCGGAATGACGGCCAGGGCGACGGCCCGCATCCAGGGGCGGTCCAGGACGTGGCCGGTGACGGAGTCGAGGGAGACGCTGCCCGGCCCGCCAATCGTGAAGGATGCCGCCGCAAGTCCCAGGACGGCCGGGTATTCCAGGCCGCCTTCCGTGGCGAAGAAGCCGTTCGGGGCGTGCACGCTGGCCGCAACGCCCATCGTCGTGGCAGCAGCCGCCCCGGCAGCCGGAGTGCCGAGGCCCAGCGCGAGGGCAAGGCCGGCACCCGCTTCGCCGAGTCCGGCCATGACCGCGCTTGGCTTCGCCGGCCGGAACCCCATGGCGTGCATGCCCTTGCTGGTGCCCTCGATCCCGCCACCGCCGAACCAGCCGAATAGCTTCTGGGTGCCGTGGGCAACAAGGACGCTGCCCAGGCCCACGCGGAAAATGGTCTGTGCTGCAGTGGCGGCGACTGGGCTGATCGTGCGGCTCATGTGAATCCTCCTGTAAACGGTTCAGCCGTTCGGCTGCTCTTCAGGCGATCTTGTCCGACGATTCTACGTCCGGGGGAGATGCCCCTGGCGCCCGGCTTCACGCACTAACAGCCGGATGTTTGCGTACAGCACTGCCCGCACCGCGTCGGGCTCCAGCCGCTGCCCGCGCCGGACGCGGGATTCCAGTTCCTTGCAGCACCGCTCCAGCCGCAGGGCTCCGGCCATGGCGGACGTCGCCCTGAGGCTGACGACGGCGTCAGCGGCCATCCGCGCGTCGCCGCTGGCCAGGGCGCGGAGGATCTTTGATGCCCGGTCCGGCAACATCTGCAGGTAGTCATCGATGAAGGCCTCGGCGAAGGCCGGGCCCACCTCGGCGGCAAGGACCTGCAGCGGGCCGGCGTCCAGGACGGGGATGTCTTCTATGCCGGTCACATCGCACCGCCTGCTGTCCGTCGCATGTCAAGCCCATCCGTTCATGCCGCGACCTTGCTGCGCGGCTTACCGGACACTTTCCCGCGGGGACCTCAAGACAGGAGAAACTTTTGCCGATGTTCGGATCAAGAATGCGGGCCGGCTAGCGAGGCCCGCTCGAGCAGCACAATCACTTCGTAGTGCCTGGTTTGCGGGAACATGTCCAGCACCCTTGCCCGTCGTGCGGTGAACGAGGGGAGTGCCGCCAGGTCGCGGGCCAGTGACTGCGCATTGCAGCTGGAGTAGACCACGTGCTTCACAGAGGACGATTCCAGCCAGCCGCACAGTTCCTTGCCGATGCCGCGCCGTGGCGGATTGACGATAACCAGTTCGGGCGCCTGGGCCGCGGCGACGGCAAAGGCCGTGGCATCGCCCGCTTGGAAGTTCATGCGCTCCAGTCCTGCCTCGTCGCGGCTGAGCTTGGCTGACACAATGGCTTCACGGCTGGTTTCAATCCCGGTGACCTCGCGGGAGGGACCAGCGCAGTGCAGGGCAAAACCGCCCACGCCGCAGTACAGGTCCCAGACCGATGCGGGCGCCACTTCGTTGACCCAGTCGCGCCCCTGCCGGTACAGGGCCGCCGCCATGTCGCTGTTCGTCTGGAAGAAGCTCTGCGGCCGGAGGTGGAGGTCGAGGTCATTGACACGCATGCGCAGCGTGGACTGCTCGGTGAGCAGGATCTCGCGGTCGCCTTCCAGGACTGCCTTGTGTTCCGGGTGCAGGTTGACGGAGACAACCTTCACCTGCGGCAGGGAGGCCAGGAGGGTGGGGAGGTGCTCCCGGATGCGCGCCACCAGCTTTTCGGAACGCAGGACCAGGCGCAGCATGATCTCGCCCTCAGGGGACTCGGTGATGATCAGGTGCTTGAGCTCGCCGCTGCGCCGGGGGACATCGTAGGGCGTCAGGTGGGCCCGGCTGATGAACGCCGCCAGGACAGGGAAGCAGGCGAGAAGGCCGGGCGAGCAGACGCCGCACTCGCGCAGGTCCACGCCGCGGCCCTCGGCATCCAGGATCCCGATGGTGGGGTTTTTGGCCGTTCCGCCCACCACCATCTTGGCCTTGTTGCGGAACCCGGACTCACGGCTCCCGACAGGGGGCAGCCACTCTGCGGACGTGTGGTCGGAGAGAAGTGTCTGGCAGTGGAGCTGCTTGCCGGCCAGCTGCTCGTCATAGGGCCGGCCCATGTGGGTGCAGGAGAGGCAGCGGGCGGCATCGAAGTAGGAACATTGCATGTCTGGTTAATTCTACTTTTTCTGCAGGCCACTTCTGGCCGAGGGTCAGGACGGCGGCCGCAGCCGCTTGGGAAGGCTGATCCGGTCCAGATCATTGGCAGGTACGACGACGGTCCTTCCCGACCGTGCCCGGGCCTGCCCGGCCAGAATGTTCACGTCGCCGTACCGGGAGGAAAAGTGCGTGAGGACCAGCGTTCCGGCGCCGCCGTTGGCGGCCAGATCCCCGGCCTGCCCGGCCGTGAGGTGCGCGTACTGTGCCGCCAACGCGGCGTCGTCGTCGCTGAACGTGGACTCCGTGACGAGGAGATCGACGCCGTCGGCCAAGCCCTCGGCTCCCTCGCAAGGGGCGGTGTCCATAATGAAGGCGAAGCCCTGGCCGGCGCGTGGAATGCTGACGTCCGCAAGCCGCACACCCCTTAGGACTCCTTCCCGCTGGAGACGGCCTGCGTCCGGGCCCGTGATGCCCGCGGCTGCCAGCCGTTCCGGCAGCATGGTCCGGCCAGCCGGCTCGGTCAGCCGGTAGCCGTAAGTTTCAATGCGGTGGCGCAAGGGCCGGACTTCCAGCCCCGCGGCGATTTCGCCGGCAGCCGAGTGCGGTTGCAGGCGGAGGTCGATGCCGGGCGAGGCCACGGAGACGAGCGCCCGGACCACGTCCTCTCCGGACGCGGGATAGTGCAGGTGCACCGGGTGCTTTACACCGTCCAGGGCCATGCGGGACAGCACGCCGGGAAGTCCGTAGCAATGGTCACCGTGAACATGGGTCAGGCAGATGCGGGTGATCTGGTTGGCGGAAACACCCGCATGGATCATCTGCCGCTGCGTGCCCTCGCCGGGGTCGAAGAGGAGGCCCTCCCCGTCCCACCGCAGCAGGTATCCGTTGTGGTTGCGCGTCCGCGTCGGGACCTGCGATGCGGTTCCAAGGACGACGAGTTCGCGCATGACACCGAGTGTCTCACAGGCACGGCGGTCAGCAGGCGGGTCGCCGGGAACGGCTGCGCTTGCAGGCGGCAATATCCGGCAACGTTCCACCCATCCACCGGGACGGCGGCAACGAATACAGACTGAACCAAGTGTTCCGGTGCCCCGTGCTGGCCTCGGAATGCAGCCGCTGTAGCCGAACGGCGGTGCCATGCACACGTGCGAAAAGAGCCTACCTGTGGCTGATAAACAGTTTGACCAGTTCCTCATGGAGGCCACTACCTCCGACGACGGCTCCGGATTCACCCTCGGGCCGGACCCCCTGTACGGCTTGTACACGAGTTGGTGTCATGTCACCGGCACCGTGCCAGACCCGGAGGAGGCCTTCTGGGAGGGCATGCAAGGGCGCCTTAACCCCGAACCCAACGGCCTCCGCATGAAAGGGCCGGCAGCTGCGGATTACATCCTCGCCAGCTATCCGGCGTCGGTCTGAACACAGTTCCGGGTCCCTTGCGCCCCAAAACCTGAACGGCAGCAAGGCCAAGTGAGCACCGAGGGTGCCCGCTCACGCGGAAACCCTCGGTGCTCGATACCGATCACTGCGGGCTGTCTACTTGTAGACGCGAACCCAGTCGACCTGCATCCAGGAAGGCGTGGTGCTGGAACCGTCAGGGAACCAGTCGAGCTGCAGCGTCTGGTGCACGCTGCCGGAGGGCTGATGGGCCGGGATGGTGTCGGTGAAGGTCTTGACGCCGTCGATGTAACCGGTGATGCCCGTGGGAGTCCACTCCACCGCGTAGTTGTGCCACTGGGTGGTGTCAACGGCCTTACTGGCGTAGGTCTGCTTGGTGCCGCTGCATGCATAGTGCAGGAAGAACTTGACCAGGGTTGTATCGGCGGTGCTCTCGGCGTAATCAACCTCGTCGCAGGTCGAGGACTTGATGACCGGGTTGAGAATGAGGACCGGGTGGTATTCGGAATCCCGCCGGTTGGTCTTCATGCGGGTTTCCCAGCGGCCGTACTTCTGGTTGGCAAACTTTGCCGACATGCCGCCGGTGGTACCTGCGGAATCGCCGCTGACCGTTGCGACACCGCTTGCGACCGACCAGGCTTGGGGGCTGCGCACGCCCTTGCCGGCATGTCCGGGGCTGTTGTATACGCTCCACTTGGTCCGGTCCGGGGTGCCCGTGTAATTGAATTCGTCGCCTGCGACGACCGAGCCCCAGCCAAGGGTGCTGGCGGCCTGAGTGCCGCTTGCGGGCGTGGTGGCTGCCGCAGCGACAGGGGCCGGAGCAGGCTGGGCGGGAGCCGCCGGCGCCTTCTGCGCAGCGGCTGTGGCGGCAGAAGCGGCGGCAGGAGCGACGACGGCGGGCGCCGCCTTTGCAGGAACGGCAGCAGTAGCGGCTGCCGGCACAGCAACAGCTGCCGGCACAGCGGCGGTTGCCGTCTTGGCCGCTGCCGTCTTGGCTGCCGCTGCCTTTGCGACGGCGGCCGTCGCCGCTGCGGCCTTCGCCGCTGCTGCCTTAGTGGCCGCAGTCTTCGCAGCGGCAGCCTTGGCGGCGTGGGCCGATACGGTCTTGGCGGAAGCCGACTCGGAGGCCTGGCCCGTGGAAGCCGTTCCCACGGCGGCGCCGGCCTGGCCGGCAGCCTGTTCCGCGGAGGGAGCGAGGCCGCATCCGGTCAGCGAAAGTGCGCCGATGCTAATGGCAATGGCTATGTTCTTCTTAAGCAAAAGACCCCTCCGGGCAAACGGCTGCCGCGCAGGAGGCAGCCACAATCTAGGTGGTAAAGAAAAGCACGAAGCGATTCTGGGCCCCGATCGACGGGGCCGGCGCGGCCGAACTGCCGCCCTGCGCATTCGGAGCCCAGCGGGGGCCTCCGACGCCCCAAAAAGGGGCCGTTCCTTAGGGAACAGGGGTCAACGTTACTTGATCGTTACCAAGGCCCGCAAAACGCCGGGAAGGCCGCGGACGGGCCGCGCGTCCGTTTCCCCGAACTGACCTGCGGGAACACTTTTATGACGGGCGCCGGAAACGACGCGTCACCCCCGCAGTAATTAATGACGACCGGGGCCAGGAGACGGGAGGTGGACTGCCCGGCGCCCGGCGGAAAGAATGAGCGGATGAGTGCTGCCGGCGAGTTCGTGGATGACACCTTACAGCGCGAGGCTTCGTGGTACCGGGCCGAGGAATTGCGCCACCGGTTCGGCAGCGGGATGCAGTACTACGGCGCGACGGTGGGCGCGGTGCGCGGAACGGTCCGTGATGCCCTTCGCCGCCATGCCGGACTGACCCACGATGAGATCACCGCCCTCAGTTCCGAACTGTGGGAGGTGCCTGTTTACGAGCGGCGCCTGGCCGCCGTCGTGCTCCTGCAGTCCAAGCTGGAGCTGCTGACCAACTCCGACCTGACGCGCATGGAGGGCTTTGTGCGGGAGGCGCAATTGCCGACGCTCGTCGACCCTCTCACCGTCGACGTCGTTGGTCCGCTGGTGGAGAGGCTCGAGCGCCAGGCGCGCGTGCGTGCGAATGCGGTGCTGGACAGATGGGCGGGTGACCCGGACGTCTGGCTCCGCCGCGCAGCGCTGATGGCGCCCCTGCGGGCACTTCGGTCGGGTGGCGGTGACTGGGACGGATTCGTCCGCCGCGCCAGGATCGCTGCCGAGGCGCTACCGGCGCTGACGACGGCGGACAGGAGCCCTGAGCAAGAGGCCGTCGACGCCGTGCTGGACGCCGTGGCGGAGCGGCGGCCGGAGCTCCGGCTGGCCTTCCGCAGGTAGGACCCGGATCCCGCGGACAGTGGAAGTACTAAGCCGAAGCCGGTGCTGGCTGCAGCTCCTCTGCAGCCTCGGAGGGGTTGCCCGGTGTGGCCCCCGGGCGAACGGCCGGAGCCGCGGCAATGTGCTGGCGGAGCGGGTGGAACTGGCTGTGACCCATGCTGCCGAATTCGTAGGCGCTCTCGGCATGCTCGGAGCGGTCAACGCCGGCAACTTCGGCCTCATGGCTGACGCGGAAGCCGATGGTCTTGTGGATCGCGATACCAATAATTGCGGTCATCAGGCCGGAGAGCGCGAGCGTGATGAGTACGGCAACGGTCTGGGCGACGAGCTGCTGGACGCCACCGCCGTAGAAGAGCCCGCCACCTTCGCCATTGACGGGGAGGGCGATAAAGCCGAGCGCGAGGGTGCCGACCAGGCCGGAGCCCAGGTGCACGCCGACAACGTCCAGCGAGTCGTCAAAGCCATACTTGAACTTCAGTTCGACGAAGAGTGCAGACGCCACGCCCGAAACGAGTCCCAGGCCGATGGCGGCCACTGGGCTGATGTTGGCGCACGACGGCGTGATGGCCACGAGGCCGGCGACGGCACCGGACGCTGCGCCCAGGGAGGTGGGGTGCCCGTGGCGGACCTTCTCCGTGAGGAGCCAGCTCAGCATGGCGGCGCACGGCGTAACCAGGGTGTTGACCCAGATCAGTCCGGCCTGTTCTGCCGTGGTGGCGGCGCCGGCATTGAAGCCGAACCAGCCGAACCAGAGGAGGCCCGCGCCGAGCATGATGAACGGGACGTTGTGCGGGCGGTGCCCGGGGTCCTTTCCGAAACCGTGGCGCTTGCCGACGATCAGGGCCAGCACGAGGGCGGCAACGCCGGAACTGATTTCGACGACGGCGCCGCCGGCGAAGTCGATGACCTGACCGAAGATGGCGGTCACTGCGCCGCCCTGGCTCATGAGGCCGCCGCCCCAGATCATGAAGGCAAGCGGGCAGTAGACGGCCGTGATCCAGATCGGCACGAAAAGAACCCAGGCGGTGAACTTGGCGCGGTCGGCGATCGCGCCGCTGATGAGGGCCACAGTGATGATTGCGAAGGTTCCGGCGAAGCCGGCCTTGATGAGGTCGGGAGTGCCCATGAGGCCACTCAGGCCGAAGCTGGCGAACGGGTTGCCGAACAGGCCCAGGACGCCTTCGCCGGTGCTCATGGAGTAGCCCCACAACACCCAGACGACGCCCACGATGCCGGCTGACACAAAGCTCATCATGATCATGTTGAGGGAGGCCTTGGCGCGGGTCATGCCGCCATAGAAGAGCCCCAGTGCCGGGGTCATGAGCAGCACCAGTGCCGCCGACACCATCATCCAAACGTTCGCCGCAGTGATTTCCACGCGCTTTCCCTTCCCAGGAAACTCATCCTCTCCGCGGACCGCTGATGCCGGCGCCACGCCCCTCATCGATATTCGTGGATTTATGTTTCGGGTCTGGGCGTGGCAAGTTACACGGGCGTTTCAAAAATCGTGTCTACGTAAAGCCGGCGTGACTGTCGTGTTTCGAAATTGTTAACGGCACCTGATGGCCAGGGAGCTTTTTTGCTGACTCTGCCGTCATTTGGCCGGAACTGCGCGTAGAAGCGCGGGCGCCGCGGTGAGGGCTGCCGCTGTAATGCCGCGTTACCAGCACATGAATGAAACATATCCATCCCGGGGCCCGTTGCCGGGCGCCGGATGGTTTCCCTGCCGGACCTGTTGACCGGGTCTGGGCGGTGCAGCCACCATGGGATATGACTGAATCTGCAGCTACCGGCGATGACTACTTCACGGAGAATCCGCACGCGGATGTTGTGGCGGAAGCGGGTGATGCCGCGGCGGGAGCGGACAGCTCCGCTACGGTCGAAGACATCGCCGAGGACGTGCGGGACGAGATCCGGCTCGGCCATGTGGAGGACGAGGTGAGCCACGTGCTTGAGGAACGGCTGGACGAAGCCGGCATCAGCATGCGGCCTGAAGAAGTGGACGACCTCGCCGAAGATATCGAGCGGGACGTCTCCAGCTAGGAACCACCCCCATGAACGACCCGCATAACCTGGAACGGTTCGTCGCCGCCCAGAATGGCGGTGCCACCTACGCTTATGCTCTGGAGGAGCTCCGCGCAGGCAGCAAGCGCAGCCACTGGATGTGGTTCGTTTTTCCCCAAATTGCCGGCCTGGGGCAAAGCGCAACCTCCAGAAGGTACGCCATCGCATCCCTTGATGAAGCCCGGGCCTACCTGCAGCATCCGGTGCTGGGACCGCGGTTGATCGAGTGCGCCACCGCGGTGGACAACGTGGACAACCGCGGCGCAGCAGAGATTTTCGGCGGCATCGACGCCCGGAAGCTCCAGTCCTCCATGACGCTGTTCCTGCGTGCGGCACCGGACGAACCGGTGTTCCGGAGCGTTCTGGAGCACTACTTCGGCGGGAAAGCCGACGCCGCCACCGACGGGCTGCTGGCAAGCCCGCGCATGTAAGTGGTAGCTGCCCTTCACCGGGCTAGTTAGCCGACCTAGACTGGGGGGACGAGCCAGCCTGCAGCCAGCGGGCTGGGCAGACGGAAGGACAGTGACATGGGTCTGGACGACAAGATCGACAATGCAGCGGAAAAGCTTGGCGGCAAGGCCAAGGAAGGGGCCGGCAAGGCCAACGACGACCCGGGCCTGGAGGCTGAGGGTAAAACTGACCAGTCCAAGGCCGATCTGAAACAGGCCGGTGAAAAGGTCAAGGACGCCTTCAAGAAGGACTGACCAAACAGGATCACCACGTCTGGCTCTCCGTCTCCAGCGGAGATTCGAAGGGAGTCCCGCCCGGGAAACCGCGGCAGGACTCCCTTTCCTGTACAGCCACTTAGCGGGCGGCGCTGACCTCCACCAGTTGGACGTCGCCCAGCCTGCCGTTCACGACGACGGCGGTCATGTACGTGCACACAGGTTGCCGGCGGCGGTCGGTGGGAGAGCCGGGGTTGAGCAGGCGCAGGCCGCCGGGCGCCACCGTGTCCCAGGGAATGTGCGAGTGGCCGAAAACCAGCACGTCGGTATCCGGAAAGAGGGCCTCGCAGCGCTGCTCCCGGCCCCTGGCCTGACCGGTCTCGTGGATCATGCTGAACCGGACGCCGTCGAGCGTCACACTGGCCGTCTCGGGCAAACGCCGCCTAAGCTCGTCGCCGTCGTTGTTGCCGTAGACACCGATCAGGCGCCTGCTGCGCTGTTCGAACTCGTCGAGCAAGCCTGCGCTGATCCAGTCACCCGCGTGTAACACCACATCAGCAGCCTCGACGGCGGCCCACACCTGTTCAGGCAGAGCCCGGGCGCGCTTCGGGACGTGGGTGTCGGCAACAAGGACCAGGCGCAGGCTCATCGAAGCATCTTCCCATGAGGCAGACTGGGACGATGGAGAAAATCGTTCCGCCTTCACCCGGTGATCCCCGACGTCCCCTTGGCCCCCGTGACCCGGGCGATGCCTGGGTGGAGGGCGACCGCGGACGGTTCTGGGGGCGCTTCGGATCGGCCGGCCTCCTGGTCCATGATGCGGAGAAGGGCGTCCTGCTGCAGCACCGTGCCACCTGGAGCGACCACGGCGGAACCTGGGGGCTTCCCGGCGGCGCGCTGCACCAGGGCGAGGACGCCGTGACCGGCGCACTGCGTGAGGCCCACGAGGAGGCGGCGGTACCCGAACAGAGCGTCAAAGTGCTGTTCACGTCCGTGTTCGACGTCGGCTACTGGTCCTACACCACCGTGGCAGTGCGGGTGCTGGAGCCCTTCGAGCCGGCCATCAACGATCCCGAAAGCATCGAACTGCTGTGGATTCCCGTCGAAGAGGTCGCCGGCATCAACCTGCATCCTGCCTTTGCCGCCTCCTGGCCGGACCTGCGCGGCAGGCTGCTGGACGGCTCCGGTGTTGAACACTGAGAAGTTCCGGCTGCTGCTGGAAGAGGAACGGGCGAGGAAGCTCGCTCTCCTGCCAGCGCTCAGCGCAGACATCGCCTCTGCCAATGCCGCCCGGCAGAACTCCAACGTCGACGACGAACATGACCCCGAGGGTGCCACCATCGCCTTCGAACTCTCGCAGGCGTCGGCACTCCTGGACCAAAGCAGGTCCGGACTGGCGGACGTGGACAATGCCCTTGAGCGGATCGGCGCCGGCACTTACGGAATATGCACGGTGTGCGGAGAAGAGATCGCCGAAGGGCGGCTGGAGGCCCGGCCCTGGACCCCCTTCTGCATCCGCCACACGGGCGGCCGGGCCTAATCCCAGCCCGGCATCCCAGCCCGGCAGCGGAGGATGCCCCGGGGCTGTTCCGCCGGAGGGGAGAGCATCGTACTCTAGGGCTGGGAGGTGATTGCCATGCAGGCAACACAGGGAGACCGAATCATCATCCGGGGCAGGACAGTGGAGTCCTCGGACCGGCACGGTGAGATTCTGGAGGTCCGGGGCGCCGACGGAGCGCCGCCGTACCATGTCCGTTTTGACGATGGCCACGAGACCATCCTGTACCCGGGCGGCGACTTCACCGTCGAGCACCACACCACCTAGCTGCGCGGATGACCGCACCGCCTAGCGAGGGCACCGCTGCCGGCAGATGGGATCCGATCACGTTCACTTGTCTCGCGCCATCCGAGGAGCCACCGGTGCTAACGTGACGGTCTGGCTGCGGTCCGGCCAAGCGGCAGGGCCGGATCGGGGACAGTCGGATCCGGGACAGCCGGATGCCGGAATGCTTAGGGCGGCGCTGGAAGGTGTGAGCGCTGAGCGGGTGCTGGTCGTCGTCGGGCCCGGCGACCGGATCGATGTCATCCCCGTACAGGACCACACCGCCCCATGACGGAAGACTCCTGCAACCTCAGGAAACGGGCTGCCCCTTGATCGGTGACCGGTCGGCGCCGTATTCGGCCGTCACCAGGATGGGCAGGTGATCCGACTTCCCCCGGGGAAGGGTTTCCACGCTTTCGATGTCCAGGCCCAGTGACGTGGCAAAGTCGAAGTGGCCCTTGAAGACCTTGTAGCGGGTGTAGGTCCTGCGGTTGCTCAGGGACAGGGCGTAGCCGGAGTTCTTCATGTGCGTGTCAAGGCTCTTGGTGAAGAACGGGTAGTTGAAGTCGCCCACCATCAGGGTCATGAGCCCGGTGCCCATGCTCAGCAGCTCGGCATGCGCTGCGTGGATCTGCTTGCGCCGCAGCGAGTTCGACGCCGTGAGCGGGGCGGCGTGGAACGAACCCACCACCAGCTCATGGTCGGTTTCGTTGTCCACCATCCGGGTGCCGATCAGCCGCTCATGGGCCGGTGCCATCACGCGGTCGTGCATGGACTTCTTCAGGGCAAAGGTCTGGGTATCCAGGGCCGTGAACCGGTCAGTCCGGTAGTAGATGGCCAGGCCCAGCCTGTTGCCTTTTGTGTAGTCGGCCAGGTGGAGCGGGCCGAGGGTGTCAGGCAGATCGGATGAGTCACACTCCTGAAGGCAGAGGACGTCTATCCCGAAGTTGCGGGCCAGATTCATCAGTTCGCCGCTCGCCTTGTGCTTGCGGAGGTTGTAGCTAATAACTCGCATCGAACACCTCTTCCGAGGGCTGCTAGAAGGACCAGTCTCCGAGTCTACCCAGATCATCATATGAAGATCCGTACATTAAGCGCGCGTCCGGCGGGGCAAATATGCCGCGCTGGACGTATGCCGGATTCCACCTGGCGCTGTGGCCTCTGGCCTGGATTATCTTCCGCCGGGGCCGTGTCCCTGGGTGTTTTCTCCGGCCGTGAGCGTGCCGCGCTCCGTGGCGCCCTCGAGCGAGCCCTCGCCCAGTCCTGACACCACTTTTGCGGTACCGCCGGTGTACACCGTGTATTGCTTTCCTGCTTCGATGCCCGACTCGGAAAAAATTTGTATGGACCGGGCTTATGCCGGCCGTGAGCCGGGCATTTGAGGAAGCTGTGAAAGCCAACGCGCTCCCGCCACAGGGAATCAATGCGGACAGCCGGGTTGTTGTGGAAGAAGCGAACCTGTCCTGGAGGAGGAAGCACCATGGTCAAAGCGGTCTGGAACGGCGCCGTGATCGCGGAGAGCGAGGTCACCGTGAAGGTGGAGGGGAACCACTACTTCCCCAAGTCGTCAGTGCGCACCGAGTACCTGGAGGACAGCTCCCACTCCACGTACTGCCCCTGGAAGGGGGAGGCAAGCTACTACAGCCTGCGGGTTGACGGCCTGCGTAATGAGAATGCCGCCTGGTACTACCCCGATCCCTCCTCCGAGGCAGCCTGGATCAGGGATCATGTGGCGTTCTGGCACGGCGTGCGGATCGAGGCCTGAGACGGCTCGGCATACCGGAAGCGATAGAGTGAACGGGGATTAACCGATCACGCTTTGAAGGAGTCACCGTTGACTGCTGAACTCCCCGAACTCGCCGGCGGCGACTTCTACTACCAGGACCTGGGCGGCGGCCGTTTCTGCTCCACCATCCACGCCCAGGGGGCCTGGAACGCCCACGAACAGCACATGGCGCCGGCGTCGGGACTCCTGGCCGACCGGCTGGACCGGCACCAACCCCGGGGTGACATGCGGATGGCCAGGCTCAGCTATGAAATCCTGGGACTGATCCCCGGCGGCGAATTTGAAATCGTCACCACGACGCTGCGCCCGGGGCGCACCATCGAGCTGCTTCAGGCTGAGCTGGTGGCGGCCGGGCGTGTGGCTATCAGGGCGACGGCCTGGCGCATGGTCACCAGCGACACTTCCGCTGTGGCCGCCGTCGAGGATGGCACCATCCCCTCGCCGGAGGAATGCAAGCCGTACGACGGCGCGAGCGTGTGGCCGGGAGGATACATCCGCTCCCTCGAAATGCGGGTGGCGGAGGGTCACCGGCCCGGAGCCGGGAAAGTGTGGCTGCGCACGGACCATCCGCTGACGGACCGAAACGACAGCACGGACATGGCAAGGCTCATGGGGCTCGTGGACACCGCCAACGGCATCGCCGCACGGGTGCCTCCGGGCAAGGACAGCTACGCCTTCCCGAACCTGGACCTCCAGATCCACATGTACCGGCGACCGGAGGGCGAGTGGCTGGGACTGGACAACGCCGTGTCCTTCGGTGCTGACGGCATCGGCCTCACCTCGACGGTGCTCCACGACCGGTCCGGCCCGTTCGGCCGGGCGGAACAGATCCTCACCCTGCGGAAGAGCTGACCGCCGGGCTGCCTAGTGGAAGACCAGCCAGCCTGCCAGCGTGGCGAGGCCGGTCAGCAGGGCGCCCCACGCCATGTCCACAACAATGAGCTGCAGCGGCCAGGTCTTGAGCGTCGCGGCGTTGGTGAGGTCGTACGTTGCGTAGGCGAAGGCGCCCAGCGCCGCCCCGTGGCCGACGGCGGTCAGCCAGGTGCCGCCGTCGAGCGCCGGCCGCAGGGCAAAGAAGACGATGCCCGCAATGTAAATCACATAGAACGCCACGGCGTACCCTAGATGGGGCCTGTCGGCCAGCAATTCACCGATATGGCTGCGGTAGAACGGGTTCATGAGCTTGAGCCACACGGCGTCGATGACGGCGAAGGCAGCGGCGACGACCAGAAATTGCAGTACGACCATAAGGGAGCTTAGCAACATGCAGCAGGCCGGGGCTGATTCACGGACTCTGACCCTCGTCCGGCAGGAGCAGTCCCTGGGCGCCGTCCGCGACCTTGATTTCGGGATCGAGCTCCTCGGCAAGGCCAGGTCCGGGGACATTGGATCCACCCTTCGGCTGTACCGGCCCGCACCGACTGTTGCCTTCGGCCAGCGCGACACCCGCCTGCCCGGCTTCGGCGCCGCCGCCCAGGCCTGCCGCGACCTTGGGTTCGAGCCGCTGATCCGCAAGGCGGGAGGTCGCGCGGCCGCGTATCACGAAGGCACGCTGATCATTGACCACGTGGAGCCGCACAGCGATGCGATCGCCGGAGCCAAAGGCCGTTTCGCATTTTTCGGCGAAATGCTGGCGGGGGCGCTCCAGAGCGTTGGCGTGCACGCCGCCGTCGGCGAGATTCCCGGGGAGTACTGTCCGGGCGAATACAGCGTCCACGGCTTCGCACCCGCTGCCCCCGACCACCGGATCAAGCTGGTAGGCACAGCCCAGCGCGTGGTGTCCGGCGCCTGGCTGTTCAGCTCCGTCGTCGTGATTGAGAACTCGGCGCCCATCCGCGAGGTGCTAACGGCCAGCTACGAGGCACTGGGACTGGAGTGGGATCCCGCGACCGCCGGCGCGGCTAACGACCTTGTGCCTGCCCTCGACGTGCAGGCCATCGAGGACGCGGTGGTCCGCACCTACGCAGAGTACGCCACGCTGGGGCATGCGGACTTCAGCAGTCTTCGCGCCTAGCGTGCACCCGGCCGCTGGCTCATTCGGTGGCCGGGGGGATCTGGCAGATCATGAGGACGTTGCCGTCCGGGTCCCGGAAGTTGAACCACTGGTCATCGTTGACTTCGGTGAGTTCCACTCCCCGGGTTTTCATGAAGGCGTGGGCCGCATGGATGTCGGCGGTGTTGAAGTGGAACGCAGGAACCTGGAAGACGGCGCCGGGGGAGTAGATCTTGCTGTCCAGGACGAGGCCGGCCCCCTCCATGGGGAGGATGTACAGATGGTCCAGCAGGACCTTGTCATCGGCGGGCACGCCCAGCATGCCGCAATACCAGTCGCGGGCTTCCTCGATATCGCTGACGGGGACAAAGACGGTGCCGATCTGCGGGGAAACTGGATTCACAGCAATCCTTTGGAATGCGGGAAGGAACTCGAAAGGTAAGGCGCTGGAGTGACCGCCAGGGGCGGGGTTCGCCCGGATTTTTCGTACCCAGACCTGTCGATTTCAAACGCGCAGGAGAGGACGATTAAGGAACAGCCGCTGAAAAAGGAGGTCGGTGATGTGCTATTCATCGCGGGCGGATTTCGGCTGGGACACCCGGAAGGATGCCGTCCGAAAGCCCGAGGCGCACCGGGAACCGGCGCCGCCGGAAGCTGCGCCCGGGAAACCGTTGGACCGCCCGGAACTTCGGGCCCACGCGGACGACACCAGGCTGTGGGCCTTCCTGGCCCGCCGCAAGGAGCCGCGCCGGAAGGAAGCCCATGCTCCCAGGCCGATGCAGGACCGGATCGACGAAAAGGTCTGAATAAGACAGTAAAGGCACCGGAATCCGGTGCCTTTACTGTTGAATCTTGATCGTGGCGTCAGCCCTACGCGGCGAGCCTGCTCTTGACCTCGGCTGCGGACGGGTTCGTTGCAGCGGTGCCGTCCGGGAAGAGGACGGTGGGAACGGTGCGGTTGCCGCCGTTGATCTGCTCCACGAGCTCGGCCGTGCCGTCGACCTCTTCGATGTTGATCTCGGTGTAGCCGATGCCCTGGGCGTCCAGCTGCTTCTTCAGCCGGTTGCAGTAGCCGCACCATGTGGTCGAGAACATGGTGATGGTGCCGTCTTCGGGGGTAAAGTCCACGGGCTCTCCTCGGATTGATATGGTCCTGTCGGTTTCCTTCCCCACAACCGTAACCCGGGCACCGGTATTCCCCAGCCTCTGTTGCAATGGCATGCTGGTGCCATGTGTGGACGTTACGTCATGGCCCGGGCAGTGGGCGATCTGCTGGCCGAATTCGACGCCGAGCTTGAGAACGAAACTGAAATCGCGCCGTCGTGGAACGTTGCACCCACGGACGGCGCGCCCATCGTCCTGGAACGGCTTATCGACGGCGGCAAGGTCCGCCAGCTGCACGTCGCCCGCTGGGGCCTGGTGCCGTCGTGGGCGAAAAGCCCGGGCATCGGCGCGAAGATGATCAACGCCCGGAGCGAATCGGTCCTCGAGAAGCCGGCCTTCCGCAAGGCTGTGCAGTCGAGGCGCTGCGCCGTCCCGGCAGACGGCTACTACGAATGGAAACAGGGCGAGGGCCGAAGCAAACAGCCCTATTACGTCCACCCCCGTGACGAATCCGCCATGGCCTTCGCTGGACTGTACGAGTGGTGGAAGGACCCGTCCGTGCCGCCAGGTGAACCAGCCCAATGGATGCTCTCGATGTCCATCATGACGGCGGACTCGCCGCCGGCGGGATCTGAAGGCACAGTGTTCGCCGAACTGACAGCGCTCCACGACCGCGTCCCGCTGCCCATGAGCGGCGAGACCATGGCGGCCTGGCTTGACCCGCAGGTTGATGACGCTGCCGGCCTGGTGGACCTCGTCCGGTCCGGTGTGAAGGACGTCGCCGCGGGCTGGCGGGTGGATTCCGTGGGCAAGGCAGTGGGCAACGTCCGCAACAACTCCCCGGAGCTCATCGAGCCCGTGGAGGCACTTTTCTGAGCTGCCCTTCTGCGGCTGCAGGTCCCCGACTGGCGGAGCTGACCGGAATCAGAGCCGAGCGTGCAATCAGACGGTGACCTGGCCGCCGTCGTCCACTGTCCACGTGGGGTTGAAGGCAATCTCCCAGCGGAAGCCGTCCGGATCCGCGAAGTATCCGGTGTAGCCGCCCCACGGCTGGGTCTTGGGAGGGGCCACTACAGACGCGCCGGCCGACTCTGCCTGGGCCATCACCTGGGTTACCTGCTCGGCGCTGCCGACGTTGTGGCTGAGCGTAATGCAGGGGACCGCGGCGGGAGCATCAACGGCGGCCTCGGCCCGCATCTGACCGGCATCCCACAGGGAAAGAATCAGGCCGTGATTGGCCTGGATAAAGACCACCTCATCGGGAACCTCACGGTGGACCGGCCAACCCAGGCCCTCCACATAGAAGCGCCGGGAGGCGGCCACGCTGCGCACTCCCAATGAAATAAAATCGACTCTGGGCTGCATGGTTCGATACTGTCATGATCATGCCCACAAATCACGGAGACGAGAAAAACGCCCAGGCTGACCGGGAACAGCTCGCCGCCGTGCGAGTTGCGGTGGACGAGGTGGACGAGCAGATCGTCACGCTGATCGCCCGCCGCGAGCGCCTGATCCGCATCGCGGGAACCCTGAAGGGTGACGATGCCGAAGTGCGGGCGCCGGGACGCGTGGAGCGGGTCATCGAGCATGTGCGCTCGGCCGCCGAGAAAAAAGAAATAGACCCGGACATCGTGGAAAGCACGTACCGGGCCATGATCTCGAAGTTTATTGAGCTGGAGATGAAAATCCACAATGACAACAGCTGAGCTGTTGCTTCTGGCTGCGGACAGGTTCAGTCCGCCAACAGGCGCGCCGAGGTGCGGGGCCGGCTGATCCGGGCTGCTGCCCGGTGCCGCTCGCGGGGGCGCTGACCCTCTAGAGTTTCTCCTCGACAGGCACGCCGGACTGGAATTCCCGCCCGTCGGCCTCGCTGAACGCGGACATAAGGTGGCTCTTGTCCAGCCCCAGTACCGTGCTCATGGGGAAGTTGCCCGTGATGGTGTTGCCCGAGTGCTCGACGCTGCTGAGGTCGAAGTTCTCCTCCGTGCCGTCATGGCTGAAGGAGTAGATCGAGACCGCCTCGCCGTTCATGAACTCGATTCCCAGCCTCCGTTGATGTGAATAATCCGGAGTGGCAGCCACGAGCCCCACAACAAAGGCGCCCGATGCTGGAATGTTGCCGTCGATATCGAACCTGGCCACCAATGTGCTTTCTTTGGCGGCGATGCTTACCTGCTTCAGGAGCGCGTCGTTGGAACTCATGGGACCATCCTGCCCTGTGAGCCGCCGTCCGTCCACACCCATCTAGGTTTTGTCCCCGGCCCGGCGTAGACTGGATTTGTTCGAATACATATTCGAATGCCTGCGTATTTTCTGCAGGATGAGATTGGTATCCGGAGGCACCCATGGGAACGTTCAGCGAGTCTGTTGACGTCGTCTGCGCACCTACCGGTGAGCCGGCGGAGCTTCGCTGGGGCGGCAGGGAATACCGGGTCTGCGCTGAACCCATGCGCTGGTACGAACGCCGCCAGTGGTGGGCCGAAGAACGGCGCGCCCCGCTGGGAAGCGGCCCCGGGCTTGTGGACCATGAGATCTGGCGGGTGCAGGTCCTGCCTGCCGGCCGAAGCAGCCTTCCGGAAACTCCTGCTGCAGAACCCACTGAACCGCTCACCCTTGACCTGGTGCGGCATACCGGCAGCGGACGCTGGCGGCTGCTCCGCATCCACGACGCCCTCCAGCCCAAAGACGCACTCCGGCCCAAATCAGCATGAGCTTCACTCACCTGCACGTTTCCACCGCCTTCAGCGCCCACTACGGTGTCTCCTGGCCAGATGACCTTGCCCAGGCAGCAGCGGCCCAGGGGGCAACCGCCCTTGGGTGCACTGACCGGGACGGCCTCTACGGCACCGTAAAACACCTCAAGGCATGCATGGCTGCAGGGATTGACCCGGTGGTCGGCGTAGATCTGTCAGTGTTCGGCGACGAGGGGGACCACGATGCCATGGTGCCTGGCGAGCGGATGGCTGGCACCCGGGTTACCAAAACCCGGTTTTCGGCGGACCGCGTCACCGGGCGCGTCGTGGTCCTGGCGCATGGCCATAACAACGGTGCGGGGTACAAGGCACTGTGCCGGCTGATCTCCGACGCGCACGCCCGCACCACGGGCAAGGCCGGGGGAGCGGTGCCCGTTGCTGTCACCAGGGCTGAACTCGCCTCACGCGTCCTGGACCCGGAAACCCTGAAGCCTGTGCTTACCGTGCTGCTGGGACCGGATTCCGACGTCGGCCTCGCACTGGGCGGGAGGCGGTACCTCCGGCCCCGCACCCTTTTCAAAGGCTGGCTGGACGCCATGCCCGCCGGAAGCGTCGCGGCAGAGATTGTCACCCACCTCAGCGCACCGGGTGAACCCTTGAGCACTGCCCACGCCGTCCGCATGCTCAAGCTGGCGCAGGAGTACGGCGTGCCGGCCGTGCTCACCAACGCAGTCCGTTACTGCGAGGAGGACGGGGCGGCCACCGCCGACGTCCTGGATTCGGCCCGCACGCTCAAGTCGCTTCCCGAGCTCTCCGCCGAGCCGCTGCTCCAGCCCAATGGGCAGGGCTGGCTGAAAACCCCGGACCAAATGGTGGAGCTGGGCAAGGAAATCATCCATGCCGCCGGTTACGGGGCAGCCGATCTCCAGGTGCTGCTCGCGCAGACAGAGGCGCTCGCGGACCGGTGCCGCATGGATCCCGTGTCCGACATGGGCTGGAAGCAGCCGGTGGTGCCCGAGGCCGCCGTCATCGGCATTGCGGGGGATCCGCTGGCAGAGCTGGCCCAGCGCTGCGAGGCAGGAATTGCGCGGCGATTCCCTGGCATCTCCGGGAAGGCAGAGGCAGACATGCGCACCCGGCTGCAGCATGAGCTGAAGATCATCGCCCGCCTCGGCTTTGCCTCCTACTTCCTCACCGTGGCCGAGGTCTCCCGCATGATCCTGGACATGAATGTGCGGGCGGCAGCCCGGGGATCGGGCGCTTCCAGCCTGGTCAACTACCTGATCGACATCAGCCAGGTGAACCCCCTCCAGCATGACCTGATCTTCGAACGGTTCCTCTCCGGCGACCGGTCCACGCTGCCCGATATCGACATCGATGTGGAAAGCGCGGAGCGGCACAACGTCTACCGGAAGATCTTTGACCGGTTCGGCTCGCAGCGCGTCACACTCATGAGCATGCAGAACGGCTACCGCGCTCGCGGTGCGGTGCGGGACGCCGGGATGGCCTTGGGGATGGACGACGGCGATGTCGGTGAGATTGCCAAACAGCTGTGGCGCTTTTCGGCACGGAAGTTCCGGGAGGCCCTGGAGGAAAAACCGGAACTTCGCGAGTTCGCCGGACGGGTGGAACAGCGGAACTTTTCTGAGAACCAGCAGTTGGACCTGCTGGTGGACCTCACCGAACGGCTGGACCGCCTTCCGCGCCACATCTCCATGCACCCCTGCGGGGTGATCCTCGGTGATGCCACCCTGCTGGACCGGACCCCGGTCCAGCCCAGCGGCCTTGGCCTGCCCATGAGCCAGTTCGACAAACACGACATGGACCCGATGGGCATGCTGAAGCTGGATGTCCTGGGCGTCAGGATGCAAAGCGCCATGGCCTTTGCCGTGCGGGAGATCATCCGGATCCACCCCTCCAAGGCTGAAGTGGTGGCTGCCGGATCCCATCCCGCTGGACCTCGGGGCAACGGGCCGGACTACATCGCCGAGGACGGCCTGATCGACCTCAATGCCGTGCCCCTGGATGATGAGCCGACGTATGAGCTGATCAGAAGCACCCACACGCTGGGGTGCTTCCAGATCGAATCACCCGGCCAGCGGGAGCTGGTGGGCAAAATGGCCCCGCGCGAGTTCAATGACCTCATCATCGACATCTCCCTGTTCCGCCCGGGGCCCATGAAATCGGACATGGTCCGGCCCTTCCTTGAACACCGGCACGGCTTCGCCCCGGAGACCTACCCGCACCCTGACCTGAAGCCGGTACTGCAGGAAACCCATGGAGTGACGGTCTTCCATGAGCAGATCCTGAGGACCTTTGATGTGATGACCGGCTGCGGGCTGGCGAAAGCCGACGAGTTCCGCAGGGCGCTGAGCAACGAGGTCAAGGAAGGCCAGGTGGAGGAGTTTTTCCGCCGCGAGGCAAAGGCCAGGAAGTATTCGCCGGAGACAGTGGACAAGGTCTGGGGCACCGTGAAATCGTTCGCCAGTTTCGGGTTCTGCAAAGCCCACGGCGCCGCCTTTGCCGTACCCACCTACCAGTCCGCCTGGCTGAAGGCCCACCATCCGGAGGCGTTCCTCGCGGGCCTTTGGGAGCACGATCCCGGCATGTACCCCAAGCGTCTCCTTGTGGCCGAGGCACGGCGCATGGGCATCCCCATCCTTCCGCTGGACATCAACCGAAGCAGGGCGGAATACCGGGTGGAGCGTGTCGCTGAGGGCCCTGACCGGGGAAAGCTGGGCATCCGGCTGAGCCTCAATGGCATCTTCGGGCTGTCCGGTTCTGAACTTAAGCGGATCGTTGCAGGCCAGCCCTATGACTCACTGGCGGATCTGCGGGCACGCTCCAGGCTGAGCAAGCCCAGCATCAAGCGGCTCGCCCAACTCGGTGCCTTTGACACTCTGCACCGGGAATCCGGCGGGACAGCCAACCGGGCAGACCTTGTCCACCACCTGCAAAGCCTGCAGAGCAAGCCGGCAAAGAAGGGCGCCGAGGTCATTGAGGGACAACTGGCGCTGCCCCTGGGGGATGTCGAGCTGCGGAACGTCAAGCCCGGGCTGCCTGAGCCCACCACGGTGGAGAACGTCCGGGCGGAACTCGACCTGATGGCGGTCGATGTCAGCGAACACCTGATGTCCAGCCACCGGCCGCTCCTGGACAAGCTTGGTGTCATTACCGCGGACAAGCTGCTGGGGCTGCGCAATGGCACGGAGGTATTGGTGGCCGGGGTGAGGATCGCCACCCAGACCCCGCCCATGCGCGGTGGCAGGCGTGTGGTCTTCATCAGCATCGACGACGGCACCGGATGCGTGGATTCCGTGTTTTTCCACGAGGCCCAGGAGCACGCGGGCCCGCTGCTGTTCGGGACCCGGCTGCTGCTGATCCGGGGAACCACCCGACGGACCGGTCCGCGCGGCATCAGCCTCAGCGCCAGCATGGCCTGGGACCTCAGCCAGGTGGACGCCCTGCCGTTCCCCGAACGGGAAAACGGTGAACGGGGGAGCGCTGACCCGGGAAATCGAGTACCAGGGGACGTTGGACCAGATATACCCGAACAGGACTTCTGGCAGCCGGGGCCCCTGGAAGGCATCGGCAGAAACCTGGCCATCACCGGCCTGGGAAGCTGACCTGCCCCCGTCCTTTCCACTTTTCCGCCGCCTTGTTCCACTTGGCGCCACCGTGGCGCTTTGGCTCGCCACTTCCGCAACAGATAGCATTGACGAGGCTGGCTGTGGTCCCCGTACGCCACAAGCTACGAAGCCTGAACTTTGAATAGGAGACACCCGTGTCAGATGCCCAGCAGATCACCCTCATCGTCGATGGCGAAGAAATGAAGGTGACTACCGGGACCACCGGCGCGGAACTCTTCTTTGAGCGCCGCGACGTCGTTGTGGCCCGGGTCGACGGCGAGCTCAAGGACCTGGACCAGCCCCTTCCCGAGGGTGCCCAGGTTGAAGGCGTCACCATCGATTCCCCCGACGGGCTCAACGTGCTGCGCCACTCCACCGCCCACGTCATGGCCCAGGCCGTGCAGCAGCTGCGTCCGGACGCCAAGCTGGGCATCGGTCCCTACATCACGGACGGGTTCTACTTCGACTTCGACGTCGAGGAGCCCTTCACCCCGGAGGACCTGCGCCAGCTGGAAAAGATGATGCTCAAGATCGTCAACCAGAACCAGAAGTTCGTCCGCCGCGTCGTCTCCGAGGACGAGGCCCGTGAGGCCATGAAGAATGAGCCCTACAAGCTCGAACTGCTGGGCAAGAAGAACGACGCCGCCGACGCCGGCGAAGGCGTCAACGTCGAAGTGGGCGCCGGTGACATCACAATCTACGACAACGTCGACCGCAAGAGCGGGGACAGCGTCTGGTGCGACCTGTGCCGCGGCCCCCACCTGCCCAACACCAAGCTCATCTCGAACGCCTTCGCGCTGACCCGGTCCTCGGCGGCGTACTGGCTGGGCAACCAGAACAACCAGCAGCTGCAGCGAATCTACGGCACCGCGTGGCCCACCAAGGACGCCCTGAAGGCGTACCAGGAACGCATCGCCGAGGCCGAGCGCCGCGACCACCGGAAGCTTGGCGCCGAGCTGGATCTGTTCTCCTTTCCCGACGAGCTGGGATCGGGCCTGCCGGTCTTCCACCCCAAGGGCGGCATCATCCGCAAGGCCATGGAGGACTACTCCCGGCAGCGCCATGTGGACGCCGGCTACGAGTTCGTCTACACCCCGCACATCACCAAGGGGCACCTGTACGAGGTCTCCGGCCACCTGGACTGGTACCGGGACGGCATGTTCCCGGCGATGCACATCGACGCGGAGCACAACGAGGACGGCACCGTCCGCAAGCCCGGCCAGGACTACTACCTGAAGCCGATGAACTGCCCCATGCACAACCTCATCTTCCGCTCGCGCGGCCGGTCCTACCGCGAACTGCCGCTGCGGCTCTTCGAATTCGGCTCCGTCTACCGCTACGAGAAGTCCGGTGTGGTCCACGGCCTGACCCGCGTGCGGGGCATGACACAGGACGACGCCCACATCTACTGCACCCGCGAGCAGATGAAGGACGAGCTCACCACCACACTGAACTTCGTCCTTGGCCTGCTCAAGGACTACGGCCTGGACGACTTCTACCTCGAGCTGTCCACCAAGAACGAGGACAAGTTCGTCGGCGACGACGCCACCTGGGAGGAGGCAACCCGCACCTTGGCCGAAGTGGCCGAGGCGTCCGGGCTGGAGCTCGTTCCGGACCCGGGTGGAGCTGCGTTCTACGGGCCCAAGATTTCGGTTCAGGCGAAGGATGCCCTGGGCCGCACCTGGCAGATGTCCACGATCCAGCTCGACTTCAACCTGCCTGAGCGCTTCGAACTGGAATTCCAGGCCGCCGACGGCACCCGCCAGCGCCCCGTCATGATCCACCGGGCCCTGTTCGGATCGGTGGAGCGGTTCATGGGCGTCCTCACCGAGCACTATGCAGGTGCCTTCCCGGCATGGCTCGCTCCGGTGCAGGTGGTGGGCATCCCGGTGGCGGAGGCCTTCAACGACTACATGTTCGACGTCGTCGACAAGCTCAAGGCTGCCGGCATCCGCGCCGAGGTGGACATCTCCTCGGACCGCTTCCCGAAGAAGATCCGCACAGCCAGCAAGGACAAGATCCCGTTCGTGCTCATCGCCGGCGGTGAGGACGCCGAGGCGGGCGCCGTCTCCTTCCGGTTCCGGGACGGCAGCCAGGACAACGGCGTGCCCGTGGCCGAGGCTGTCCAGCGGATCGTGGACGCCGTCCGCGACCGGACAAGCTAGCCGCGGCGGAGGGGGTACACGTGCAGGAGAACACAGGGTCGGGCTATCCGGGGGACGCGGAGGTGACGGACGATTTTGGCCTCGCCGGCGTTCCGGATGCCTTCCAGCGGCTGTGGACTCCGCACCGCATGGCCTATATCAAGGGCGGGCAGCACCAGTTCAAGAACCAGGACGACTGCCCGTTCTGCATCGCGCCCGCGCGCACCGATGAGGAGTCGCTCATCGTGTACCGCGGACGCACGTGCTACGTGGTGCTCAACCTGTTCCCTTACAACCCCGGCCATCTGCTGGTGTGCCCCTACCGCCACCTCCCCGACTACACGGACCTGACGGTGGAGGAGACCGCCGAATTCGCCGACCTGACGCAGACCGCCATGCGGGTGCTGCGGAAGGTGGCGAATCCCGGCGGCTTCAACCTGGGCATGAACCAGGGTGTTGTGGGCGGGGCCGGCATCGCGGGGCACCTGCACCAGCACATCGTTCCGCGCTGGGGCGGGGACGGAAACTTCTTCCCCATCATCGCCCAAACCAAGGCGATCACGCAGACCCTCGACGAGGTCCGCCAGCAGGTTGCCGACGCCTGGCCTGGGGAGACGCATGCTGAATAGGCATGCCCGCGGGTTCTTCACCGCGCTGTTTACCCCGCTTGCACGCTGGCTTCTGAAAATTGGCGTCTCGCCGGACGCCATCACCATTGTGGGAACGGCCGGCGTGGTCGTCGGCGCCCTGGTGTTCTATCCGCTGGGCCAGCTCTGGTGGGGAACGATCTTTATCACCCTGTTCATCTTCTCCGACGTCATCGACGGCATCATGGCGCGGATGCAGAACCTCGGCGGGCGCTGGGGCAACTTCCTGGACTCCAGCCTGGACCGGCTGGCTGACGGTGCCCTCTTTGCCGGCCTGGCCATCTGGTTTTTCACCGGCGGTGCGGATGCCCCCATAGCCATTGCCGCCGTCGTCTGCCTTGTCCTTGGCATGGTGGTCTCCTATGTCCGGGCGAAGGCCGAATCCCTCGGCTTCCAGGCGAATGTGGGCATTGCCGAACGTGCTGAACGGCTGGTCTCCGTCCTGGTGATCACCGGCCTCACCGGCGTCGGACTGCCGCCCGTTGTGCTGCTGGCGACCCTGGTGCTGCTGGCGGCGGCGAGCCTCGTCACGGTGGTCCAGCGCGTCCTGGCCGTGCGCATCCAGTCGCTGGAAGACTCCGAACAAACCTGATTAAGCCCGGCTACCGCTGGGGGACTAGTATTAGAACTGCCCGGTCAATGGATCCGGTAATCCGGTGTGTGCAAAAACGGCATGTCCGTTCCGCCTGCACTGCCGGCGAAGGTCATCTAGCTACCCATAGGGGTTTTTGTGTCTACACCTGATGTAAGCAACGAAGCCGGCTCGTCCGCCAACAGCGTGACGGGCAGCAACCGCGTCAAGCGCGGCATGGCAGAGATGCTCAAGGGCGGCGTCATCATGGACGTCGTCAACGTCGAACAGGCCCGCATCGCCGAAGACGCCGGTGCCGTTGCCGTCATGGCGCTCGAGCGCGTCCCGGCTGACATCCGCGCCCAGGGCGGCGTGTCCCGTATGTCCGATCCGGACATGATCGACCAGATCATCGATGCCGTGTCCATCCCGGTCATGGCCAAGGCCAGGATCGGTCACTTCGTCGAGGCCCAGGTCCTGCAGTCCCTCGGTGTTGACTACATCGACGAGTCCGAGGTCCTGACCCCGGCCGACTACGTCAACCACATCGACAAGTGGAACTTCAAGGTTCCCTTCGTCTGCGGTTCCACCAACCTCGGTGAGGCGCTGCGCCGCATCAACGAGGGTGCGGCCATGATCCGCTCCAAGGGCGAGGCCGGCACCGGCGACGTCTCCAACGCCACCGGGCACATGCGCCAGATCCGTGCCGAGATCGCCAAGCTCGCGGCGCTGCCCGAGGACGAGCTCTACGTCGCGGCCAAGGAACTGCAGGCCCCGTACGAACTGGTCAAGGAAGTTGCCGCCACCGGCAAGCTCCCGGTGGTGCTTTTCACCGCCGGCGGCATCGCCACCCCGGCCGACGCCGCCATGATGATGCAGCTCGGAGCCGACGGCGTGTTTGTCGGCTCGGGCATCTTCAAGTCCGGCAACCCGGCCCAGCGCGCCGCCGCCGTCGTGAAGGCCACCACGTTCTTCGATGACCCGGACGTTATCGCCAAGGCCTCCCGCGGCCTGGGTGAGGCCATGGTCGGCATCAACGTGGACGAGATCCCGCAGCCGCACCGCCTCGCCGAGCGCGGCTGGTAACAGCACGTAATCATGTACGACGCCGGCCGGTCACCTACCAAGGTGACCGGCCGGCGTCGTTCGCTTTAATTTCCTTGGAGTTTTTGTCCACATAATGGGGGTTTAAGGCCCTCGAAGTCGCGACAAGTGGACAAAAACTCCAATATTACTCGAGGCCGCGGCGCTTGAGGAGGGGCTCGAGGGCGGCGTCGCGGCCGCGCAGGGTGCGGAACGACTCGAGCGGGTCCCGGCTGTTGCCGCGGGAGAGCAGCTCGGCGCGGAACCGGTCGCCGTTGGCCCTGCTGAGACCGCCGTTCTCGGTGAACCAGTCCACGGTCTCGGCGTCCAGCACCTCGCTCCAGATGTAGGAGTAGTAGCCCGCAGAGTAGCCGTCACCCGCGAAGATGTGCTGGAAATAGCCCGTCCGGTAGCGTGGCGGAATCAGCGGATGTGCCACGCCTGCAGCGGCCAGCGCCTTCGCCTCGAATTCCAGGGCGTCCTGCGGAACGCCGTCGGTGTCCAGGACGTGCCAGGCCAGATCCAGCAGCGCCGCACCGAGGTACTCCGTGGTGGCGAACCCCTCGCCCCACAGGCGGGACTCGTTGAGCCGGTCGACGACGTCCTGGGCCAGCGGCTCCCCGGTGGCATGGTGGCGGGCGTAGTTGGATAGCACCTCCGGCCACATGATCCACATTTCGTTGACCTGGGACGGGTACTCCACGAAGTCCCGAGGTACCGACGTCCCGGAGAAGCGGGGATAGGTGACGTTGGAGAACAGGCCGTGCAGGGCGTGGCCGAATTCGTGGAACGCGGTGCGCACCTCGTCGAGAGTGAGCAGGGTGGGCTCACCCGCGGGCGGCTTGGAGATGTTCAGGTTGTTGATGACCACCGGCTTGGTGCCCAGAAGTGCCGACTGGTCCACCAGCGAATTCATCCACGCGCCGCCCCGCTTGGTTTCTCGGGTGTAATAGTCGCCGAGGAACAGCCCCAGCTCTGTTCCGTCAGCGTCGCGGACCTCCCAGATCCGGACATCCTCGTGGTAGCCAGCGAGGTCCTTGCGCTCATGGAAGGTGATGCCGAAGAGCGAGGTCGCGGCGAAGAACACGCCATCGGTCAGTACCCGGTCCAGCTCGAAGTATGGCCTGAGGGCCTGCTCGTCCACGGTGTACCGTTCCTGCCGCACCTTCGTGGAGTAGTAGGCCCAGTCCCAGGCCTCCAGCGGGTGGCCTGCGCTCTCGGCCAGGGCCGCGGCCTCGGCGTCGGCGTTCCGGACGGCCGCGGGTGCCAGCCGGTTCAGCATGGACCGGACAGCTCCGAAATCCGGAGCCGTCTGCCGGTCCACCACCAGCTCGGCATAGTTGGCGAAGCCCAGCAGGGCGGCTTTTTCGGCGCGGAGCCGGACCAGTGATTTCACGAGGTCGAGGACGTCGAGGTCACCGCCGGTGCTGCCGCGGGCCACGGATGCTTCGAAGAGCCGCCGGCGCACGTCCCTGTTGTCCAGTGAGGCCAGGGCCGGCTGATTGCTTGGCTGGATGAGCGTCAGGAGGAACTTGCCGTCATGCCCGGCAACCCGGGCTGCTTCCGCGGCGCTGGCGATCTCATCCGTGGGAAGGCCGGTCAAGTCATCGGCACTGTCCAGCAGCAGGGCGGCAGACTTCATCGCCTCCTTGACGCGCTGCCCGAACTCCGTGCCCAGCCGGGACAGCTCGGCGTTCAGCGAACGGAGCCGGTCCTGGCCTGCGTCGTCCAGCTGGATCCCGGACTGGCGGAACTCCTTGAGGTACTCCTCGACGAGCCTTGCGGCTTCGGCGTCAAGGCCAGCGGTCTCCACGACGGCGAACCGCTCATAGAGTGCCCGGTTCAGGTACACGGCATCCTGATGTGCGGCGAAGCGGGGCGACAGTTCGGTCTCCAGCTTCCTGATGGCCTCGGAGGCGTCGGCCGAAACCAGGGTGAAGAACGAAGCGGCGGCGCGGTCCAGGAGGCGGCCGGACTTCTCCATCGCCAGCACGGTGTTGTCGAACGTGGCGGGCTCGGGGTTGTCCACGATGGCCTGGATCTCGGCCAGGTGGTCGGTGAGCCCGGCGTCAACCGCCTCGGCGTAGTGGTCGTCGCCGATGTCGGCAAACGGCGGCAGGCCGAAGGGCAGGGCGCTGGGGGACAGGAGGGGATTGGCCATGAAGCAACCCTTTCATGCAGCTCTGCGGCGCACAATGTTTTGGCGTGCTTCTACGGGCGGGTTGCCCGCCGTCGGCGTGCCGCGGACTTACGCTGGGGTCATGGGGAACAACAACGTCTTTGGCCGTGCGTTTCAGGCGGCCGCTGCTGCACTGCTGATGGCGGGGCTGGCGTCCTGCGGCGTGGCCGCCGAGCAGGCCCGGCCGCAGCCGGGCAGCCAGTCCGGCGGTGCGGCCGGCAGCCAGCCTGCCAGTGCGGCCGGGCAGCCTTCGAGCCCGGCAACGCAGTCCAGCGCCGGGAGCGCTGCACCCTCAACGCCGACGGCGGACCCCACACCAAGCGCCGCACCCACACCAACCCCGGGTGCCGGTCCCGCGTGCGCATCGGTCCGCTGCACGTCCGTCCTGCTCACGGGTGACATGCTGGTGCACACCCAACTGTGGCAACAGGCCCACGAAGATGCCGTCGCCGGCGGGGTCAAGGGGCTGGACTTCGGCCCGCTGCTGGAAGGGCAGCGGCGCTACATTGAACAGAGCGACCTCGCCATCTGCCACCAGGAAACGCCGGTGGCCCTCCCCGGGGGACCCTTCTCCGCGTATCCTTCCTTCAACGTTCCGCCGCAGATTGCCGCTGCCGCCAAGTCGGTCGGCTACCGCGCCTGCACCACCGCCAGCAACCACACCATCGACCAGGGCACCGAGGGCCTCGTCAGGACCCTGGATGTGCTGGATACAGCAGGGCTGGAGCATACCGGCTCGTACCGGACGCAGGCGGAGTCCAAGGGCATCCTCATCCTGCAGACCGACGCCGCCCGGATTGCCGTCATTGAGGGCACCTATGGACTCAACGGGCAGGTCCCGGAACAGCCGTGGCAGGTGGACATGCTCGACGCGCCCGCCATGATCGCCAAGGCCAAGGAGGCGAGAAAGCTGGGCGCGGACATCGTCCTGGGCGCCATGCACGCGGGGGACGAGTACGCGAGTGCCCCGAACGCCCAGCAGCTGGACGTGGCGCACGCGCTGGCGGACAGCGGCCAGTTCACCATGATCTACGGGCACCACACGCACTCGGTGCTGCCCGTCGAAAAGTACAAGGGAACCTGGATCGCCTACGGCCTGGGCAACGGCGTGACAGAACTGTCCCCGACGTACGTCGTCAACAACGAGGGCCTGCTGCTCCGGGCACAGTTCAGCCAGGACAGTGCCGGCAAGTGGACCGCATCTGACGTCGCCTGGGCACCGTCGGTCATCGTCAGCGCCCCCTACCGCTGGTGCTCTGTGGCCGCTGACGCCCCGCAGGGCGTCTGCGCCAGTCCCGCGGCGGACGCAGACACCCGGCTGCGGACCAAACAGGTGGTGGAGTCCATGGGCGCGGCCCAGGCCGGAGCCCGCGAGCTGCTGGTCACCAAGGAACGCTGAGACCCGTGTGCTGTCCTTGGGGCGGTTGCTCCTAACGCGGCCGGCGGGCCGCGTGCTCGCGGGCCAGGATGGCGTAGCGGTCATCCGCCTCGCCGGGTGCGAAGGTTCCGTACCTGCGTTCGACGGCGGTCCGGATCAGGAAGTCGGCGATGGCCGGGTTCTTGGGCAGCAGGGAACCGTGCAGGTAGCTGGCCACGATGTTGCGGTACCGGGCGCCCTCCTGGCCGTCGCTGCTGTTGTTCCCCGTGCCCTTCGCCACCGTCCCCAGAGGTGCGACGCCGGGGCCAAGGGTGGTCTGGCCGCTGTGGTTCTCGTAGCCCAGGACCTCGCCGAACTCCGCGGTGGTGACCTTGACGTTGCCGATCAGCCGCTCGTCGGTGCCGTGGGTCTCCACGTCCAGAACACCGATGCCGGGAATGACCGGGCCTGAGCGGGTCTTGAAGAAGCGGCCGAACAGCTGGTACAGCCCGCAGATGAGCAGCATGGGCGTGCCGTCCTCGGCCATCCCCTTCAGGAGGCTGGCCCGTGACTGGAGGTCGTCCTGGATGACGAGCTGGCCGCTGTCCTGCCCGCCGCCGCCAAGGATGATGTCCACGCCCTCCGGGAACTCGTCGCCCACGTTGTACTCGAGCAGCTCCGGGGTGTAGCCGTGCCACTTCAGGCGCTGCTGCAGCACCAGGGCATTGCCCCAGTCGCCGTAGATGTTCATCTCCCGCGGGTACAGCTGCAGGACCCGGATGGTTCCCTTTGACGCGGTAGTGCCGGCGGTCGATTCGGGGGTCAAGAGACCACCTCCACTGTGGTGATTTTGGACAGCTCACGGCGGATGGCGAGCATTGCGGTGTAGGTGCAGAAGACGCGCTTCGGCTTGCCTTTGCCCTTGCGGATGAAGTCGGCCAGTGCGGCCGGGATGTCAGTGTCCACCGACCCGATCTGCACTTCGTCGTACTGCAGGCGCAGGGCCATGTCGTACGCCCGGGAGCCGCTGACCTGGTCCACGCCTTCCGCGCGCAGCGAGTCGAAATCGACGTCCCACAGCCAGGACATGTCGCGGCCGTCAGCGTAGTTGTCGTTGATCGCGATCATGGTGGCGTAGCCACCCGAGGGGAACGACTTGAGGCCCAGCCTGAAGCCGCTCGGGTTCTTGACCAGGACCAGATCCAGGGGGAGCCCGTCCACCGTGAGGCTTTCGCCGCGCCCAAAGGCCGGGGCCACCTCGGACAGAGCCTTCAGCAGGGTGCCGTGGTCCGCCGTGGCGGCACCGCTGCCGCAGATGCTGCGGGCCAGGACCAGCGCAGCCGCGGCGTTAAAGATGTTGTACACACCGCGGAGCTTCATCCCGGTGGTGACCGTGACGCCGTCGTACTCAAAGTCTGCGTCATCGGCACCCACGCGGCGGAGAACGACGTCGGCCTGGGGCCTTTGCGGTACCGCAGGTACGGGGCTGCCCGGCCCGGCGCGAAGTTCATCGTCGCTGGGGAAGGTGCCCAGCAGCGAGTCGTCCAGGCCAAAGTAGAGGACCTCGGGGCCCTGCAGCGTACCGGCGATCCGGGCCACCCGCGGATCCTCGCGGTTCAGCACCACTGTCCCCGTTGTCTTGGAGGCGATGTGCTGGAGGAGCTGGGCTGTCTTGTCGATCTCACCGAAGCGGTCCAGCTGGTCGCGGAGCACGTTCAGCAGGAGGCTGTAGCGCGGCGGGACGCGGTTGACGAAGTGCACGGCGTGGGCCTCGTCCAGCTCCAGCACGGCAACATCGGCGTCGAGCCGTCCGCGCCAGTCGACGTCGCCGATCAGGGCGGCCGCCACGCCCCGGGTGAAATTGCTGCCCGTGCGGTTGGTGAACACCTTCAGGCCCTGGCTTTCCAGCAGCTCCACTACCATCTTGGTGGTGGTGGTCTTGCCGTTGGTACCGCTTACTACGGCCACGCCGTGGGGAAGGGTGGACAGGGTCCGCTGCATGAAACCGGGATCGATTTTTTCGACCACCAGGCCGGGGAATGCAGAGCCTCCGCCCCTGAGCCGGGAGACCCGGCGAACGAATTTACCGAGCGGAACGCTGAGGGAAAACATGCTCTGTAATATATCCCAGCAGCGGCATGCAATGTGGCGGGCGCCCGGCGGCCGGAACCGTTGTTTGTGCCCGGGACACTATGCTGTTTAGATGACCAACTCCCTTTCCAGCGCCCTTCCGCGCCCGGCCGGCATGCCCGAAAAGCCGGGATCTGGCTTGCGCATCGGCGTACTGGCGCTGCAGGGCGACTTCCGTGAGCACCTCCGGGCGGTCGAGACCGCGGGCGCCACCGGCGTCAGTGTCCGCCGCCCCGCGGAACTCGACGGACTTGACGGACTCATCATCCCCGGCGGCGAGTCGACGGCCATCGACAAGCTGGCCCGCGCCTTCGACCTCGCCGATCCCCTGCGCCAGCGGATCGCCGACGGACTCCCGGTCTACGGCTCCTGCGCCGGCATGATCCTGCTGGCGCACGACATCGCCGACCCCGCCGCAGACCTCGCCGGCAACCCCCAGCAGACGTTCGGCGGCCTGGACATCACGGTGCGCCGCAACGCATTCGGCCGGCAGCGCGAGTCCTTTGAGACCGACCTCGACTTCAAGGGCCTGGAGTTCAGCGCCACCGAGCAGGGCGTAGCTCCGGTTCACGCGGTGTTCATCCGCGGGCCCTGGGTGGAGCGCGTGGGCCCCGGCGTTGAAGTCCTGGCGCAGGTGGAACCGGCCGACCAGGAGCACGCCTCCCACGCGGCCGATCTGCGGGGGACGGCTAGAATTGTTGCAGTGCGTTCAGGCCAGCTGCTGGCCACCTCCTTCCATCCGGAAGTGACAGGGGAGAAGCGCGTGCATGAACTTTTTATTCGCATGATCAGAGGAGAAGCGTAAAGCATGTCAGGCCACTCCAAATGGGCAACGACCAAGCACAAGAAGGCCATCATTGATAGCCGCCGGGCAAAGTCGTTCGCCAAGCTGATCAAGAACATCGAAGTCGCGGCGCGCATGGGCGGCCCGGACCTCGCGGGCAACCCCGGACTCGAACTGGCCGTCACCAAGGCCAAGAAGACTTCCGTTCCGAACGACAACATCGACCGCGCCATCAAGCGCGGCGCCGGGCTTACCGGCGAGGTCGTGGACTACACCGAGATCATGTACGAATGCCGCGGCCCGCAGGGCTCCGCGCTGCTGATCGAGTGCCTTACCGACAACAAGAACCGCGCGGCATCCGAGGTCCGTCTGGCCATCTCCCGCAACGGCGGGACCATCGCCGACCCCGGCTCGGTCAGCTACCTGTTCACCCGCAAGGGCGTGGTCACCCTGCCCAAGAACGACCTGACCGAGGACGACGTCCTGATGGCCGTGCTGGACGCCGGCGCCGAGGAAGTCAAGGACAACGGGGACACCTTCGAGATCCATTCGGACCCGAAGGACCTGCAGGCTGTCCGCGACGCGCTCAAGGAAGCCGGCATCGACTACGACACCGACGAGGCCGAGTTCGTGCCCTCCATGGAGGTGCCGCTGGACCTTGACGCCGCCAAGAAGTTCATGAAGCTCGTTGACGCCCTCGAGGACCTCGACGACGTCCAGAACGTCTACAGCAACGCTGACCTCAGCGACGAAGTTCAGGCTGCCCTGGAAGCCGAGTGATTTTCCGCGTGGCGGACCGGGGCTGTTGCACGTGACGCTGCGCGTACTGGGCATCGACCCTGGGCTGACCCGCTGCGGCATCGGCGTGGTGGACGTCGAAAGGAACCGCCGGGCCACCATGGTGGCCGTCGGCGTGGTGGGGACGTCCCCCGAGGAAACGCTCGACCAACGGCTGCTGGTGATCGCCTTGGCCATCGACGACTGGCTCGACCGTTACGAGCCACATGTGCTGGCGGTGGAACGAGTTTTCTCGCAGCTCAACGTCAGCACGGTCATGGGCGTGGCCCAGGCCTCCGGCGTCGTCATCGCCGCCGCGGCCCGGCGCGGCATTCCCGTGGCTTTACATACGCCGTCGGAGGTCAAGGCGGCGGTGACGGGAAGCGGATCCTCGAACAAGGAGGCCGTGACCAAGCTGGTCACCAAGATTCTCCGGCTCGACGCTCCGCCGCGTCCCGCAGACGCGGCCGACGCCCTGGCCCTCGCTATCACGCACGCATGGCGAGCGGGCAGCGGCGCCAGCGTAGCCACCACCGGCCCCGGCAGCCAGTCGCTGACGCCCGCCCAGCGCGCCTGGGCCGAGGCGGAGGCCAAGGCGCGCCGTGCACGCTGAATGTCCCCGGCGCTTGCTAGGGTATTCGTAGATATGTTCGGATAGTCGGTTCTTTGCCGGCGCAAGTTCAGGAGCCCCGGCCTTGATTAGTTTTCTCCGCGGAACCGTGGCGCACGTCGGACTGTCCACCGCCGTCATCGACCTCAACGGTGCCGGCATGAGCGTCTACGCGACGCCGCAGACGCTCAGCAACCTGCGGGCCGGCGAGGAGGGGAAGCTTTTCACCTCCCTGATCGTCCGGGAGGATTCCCTGACCCTGTTCGGCTTCGCGAGCGACGACGAACGGGAAGTTTTCGACGTTCTGCTCAGTGTCAGCGGTGTGGGCCCGCGGCTCGCCCTCGCGGTCCTCGCCGTCCACGACCCCGAGGCCATCCGCGTGGCGGCCCACACCGGGGACAGCAAAACGTTCACCAAGGTCCCGGGCATCGGACCCAAGGTTGCCGGGCGCATCGTCCTGGAACTCGCCGGGAAACTGGTTCCGCACGGCACGGCGACGCCCGCGGGAGCGCCGGCCGCGTCATCTGAAGGCGTCTGGAAGCCGCAGGTTGTGGCCGCCATGACCAGCCTGGGCTGGTCCGAGAAGGACGCCACGGGCAGCATCGACAAGGCCCTCGCAGACGCGCCGGAACTTGCCGGCGAAGGCAACGTAGCCGAAATCCTGCGCACCACGCTGCGGTGGCTCGGCCAGGACGGAGCCCGGGCGGGCAACAGGGTAGGCAGCCGTGGCTGAGCCGTCCCTGGTCGCCGGGGGAGAGGAGCCGGAGGAGCGGGCCATCGAGGCGGCGCTCCGGCCCAAGAACCTCGACGACTTCGTGGGCCAGCACAGGGTCCGCAAGCAGCTCTCCCTCGTGTTGCAGGCATCACGGATGCGCGGGCGCAGTGCCGACCACGTCCTTTTTTCCGGTCCTCCCGGCCTCGGCAAGACTACGCTCGCCATGATTGTCGCGTCCGAGATGAATGCGCCGCTGCGGATCAGCAGCGGCCCGGCCATCCAGCACGCCGGCGACCTCGCCGCCATACTTTCCTCACTGTCAGAGGGCGAGGTCCTCTTCCTGGACGAAATCCACCGGATGTCCCGTCCGGCCGAGGAAATGCTCTACATGGCCATGGAAGACTTCCGGGTGGACATCGTGGTGGGCAAGGGGGCCGGTGCCACGGCCATTCCGCTGGAGTTGCCGCCCTTCACGCTTGTGGGTGCCACCACGCGCGCCGGCCTTCTTCCGGGTCCGCTCCGGGACCGGTTCGGGTTCACGGGCCACCTGGAGTTTTATTCGGTGGAGGAGCTTGAGCTAGTGCTGCGCAGGTCCGCCGGCCTCCTCGACCTGAAGGTGAACTCGGCCGGATTTACTGAGATCGCCGGACGGTCACGCGGGACCCCACGCATCGCCAACCGGCTGCTGCGGCGGGTCCGGGACTGGGCGCTGGTCCACGGGATCGAACAGATTGATGCCCGTTCGGCCTCTGCCGCACTGGACATGTATGAAGTGGATAAGCGCGGGCTGGACCGGCTGGACCGGTCAGTGCTGGAGGCGCTGATCACCAAATTCGGCGGCGGCCCGGTGGGCCTTTCAACCTTGGCCATCGCCGTGGGGGAGGAGCCGGAGACCGTGGAGACGGTCGCCGAGCCGTACCTGGTCCGGGAAGGGCTGCTGGGCAGGACGCCGAGGGGCCGGATCGCCATGGCACCGGCCTGGACCCACCTTGGGCTGGCAGTACCGGCAGGGGTCTTCGGGCAGGAAACCCTGGACCTTTTCGGGTCCGGCCCGGGCGATGAAGAATCGTCATCTGAATGGGTTTCCAGCACCCAATAGCAGCACCCTCCCAGCTTTTCCCTCTAGACTGGAAAGACGCTCGGCACGTCCGGGCTTTGTTTCCGTGTCCCGCTTCGGCGGGCCGCCCGCGCCGGTCTCCCGCGTCCGGGCGGGCAGCCCGGTGCAAAGCGGACGTCGCTGTCAACCAGCTACGCAAGTACAGAACGGAACTTCACTTGTTCGGACATATTAGTGCCCAGGCCCAGCCGCAGTCCGGCGGCGGCATCGACATCATGACCATTCTGCTGTTCGTCATGCTCGGCGTTTTCATCTTCATGATGTTCCGCCGCAACAAAAAGACCCAGAAGCAGCAGGCTGAGCTGCAGTCGCAGTTCTCTCCGGGCGTTGAGGTCATGACCAGTTTCGGACTGTTCGGCCGGATCGTGTCGATTGATGACGCAGAGAACAAGGTTGTCCTGGAACTGTCGCCTGGCCACCTGGCCACGGTCCACCGCCAGGCCGTGAACAAGATCGTGGAACCTGCCGCCGAAACCCAGGTTGTCCCGGACGATGCATCGGCACTGACCGCCGAGGACTCGCTGACCCCTGAAGCCAAGGCCGGCACGGCCGACGAAACCCCGGACGAAACCCTCAAGCGCCTCAACGACGAGGGCAAGAAGGACATCTAGTCCGCCGCTTACGCGCAGTACAGCTGTCTACGGCTGCGGAGCCGCCGGGTGCGAAAGGCGCGCTCCGGCGGCCCTCCGCAATTAATAGAAAGATAGGCAATGGCACGAACTGGCCGCAATAAACCATCCCTTCGGGTGCTGGTCTGGCTTGGCGTAATCCTGGCTGCCATGACGGCCGTCCTTGCGGGCGGCACTATGTCCGGGGTTGCCAGCTGGAGCCCGAAGCTGGCCCTGGACCTGGAGGGCGGCACCCAGATGATCCTGGCACCCAAGGTTGAGGGTGGCTCGGACATTAACGAGGAGCAGCTCAACCAGGCGGTGGCCATCATCCGTCAGCGTGTGGACGGCTCGGGTGTTGCCGAGGCTGAGATCAGCACGCAGTCCGGCCGCAACGTGGTGGTGAGCCTGCCCGGCACTCCGTCCTCGCAGACCCGCGCCCTCATCCAGGCCTCAGCTGACATGAACTTCCGCCCGGTCCTCGTCACGGGTGCGGGCGCAGCGGTTCCCGCTGCGCAGCGGACACCTGCCGCCCAGCTGCCGAAGCCGACGGCCAAGCCGACGAACGCCAGCGATACGAACTGGATTACCGCGGACGTCCAGAAGCAGTTCGAGGCCCTTGACTGTGACAACCCGGCCCAGGACAAGCAGCAACGTTCTGACCCGGCCAAGCCGCTGGTCACCTGCGAGCCTGCCACGGACCAGACACCGGCGATCAAGTACATCCTGGGTCCGGTCGAGGTCAAGGGTGTGGAGATCCAGGGCTCGACGTTCCAACTCCAGCAGGGCGCCCAGGGCGCCGTCACCAACGAATGGGCTGTGAATATCCAGTTCAACGCCGAGGGTACGTCCAAGTTCAAGACGGTCACCGAGCGTCTTAACCAGTTCTACGTTGCCGCTGGCGGTGAGACCGGCAGCGATCCCAAGTCGCAGTTCGCCATCGTCCTGGATGACCAGGTCATATCGGCCCCGCGGTCCCAGGCCGTGATCACCGATGGTCGCCCGCAGATCACCGGTGGGTTTACCGAGCAGTCCGCCAAGGCACTGTCCGACCAGCTCCGGTTCGGTGCCCTGCCCATCAGCTTCGACATCCAAAGCGAGCAGCAGATCTCTGCCACCCTCGGCGGTGAGCAGCTCCGGATGGGCCTCCTCGCTGGCCTGATCGGTTTGCTGCTGGTGGTTGTCTACTCGCTGTTCCAGTACCGTGCGCTGGGCTTCGTCACCATCGCGTCGCTGGTGGTGGCGGGTGCGCTCACGTACCTCGCCATTGCCATCCTTGGCTGGACCGAGAATTACCGGCTCTCCCTCGCCGGTGTGGCCGGCATCATCGTGTCTATCGGCCAGACCGCGGACTCATTCATCGTCTACTTCGAACGTATCCGTGATGAGCTCCGCGAAGGCCGCGGCTTGGTGTCGGCTGTGGAGAACGGCTGGAAGCGAGCCAAGCGGACCGTCCTGGCATCCAAGGCCGTCAACCTCCTGGCCGCGCTGGTGCTGTACTTCGTGGCCGTCGGCAACGTGCGGGGCTTTGCCTTCACCCTCGGCCTGACGGCCATCGCCGACCTCATCGTCGTGTTCATGTTCACGCATCCGACGCTGCAGCAGCTGGCCAGGACCCGGTTCTTTGGCGAGGGCCACAAGTTCTCCGGTCTTGACCCCGAGCGCCTCGGCGCGGTGCCGCTCTACCGCGGCGCCGGCAGGCTCCGCAGCCCCGAGGACAAGCCGTCAGTGGTGCGCGCCAAGAACACCGGTGCCGCGGCCGAGGCTGAGCGCCGGATGACCATCGCTGAACGCCGCCGCGCGGAGCAGCAGGAGCAGCTCGCCGGTTCCTCCAAGGGCCCGGCCAAGGAGGGCAAGTAATGTCCAGTTTCGCGAAATTCGGCAACGAGCTCTACACGGGCAAGCGTTCCTACGACTTCGTCGGGTCCAAGAAGATCTGGTTCCTCGTGGCCGCCGCGGCTGTCGCGCTGTCCATCCTTATCCCGTTGGCCAAGGGCGGCTTCAACCTGGGCATCGAGTTCCGTGGCGGTTCTGAATTCACGGTGTCCAACGTCAAGACCACCGAGGCATCCGTAGGCGAGAAGGCTGTCCACGACGTCGTTCCCGGCAGTGTGCCGCGCGTCGCGAACGTCGCCGGAACCACCATGCGGATCCAGACGGACAAACTCTCCGACAACGAGACCCTCAAGATCAAGGAGGGCCTCACCAAGGCCTACGGCGTGACTGACAACGAGGTGACCTCCACCTTCGTCGGCCCCACCTGGGGTGCTGACGTCACCAAGCAGGCCCTGATTGGCCTGGTGGTCTTCGTTGCCCTCGCGACGGTCCTGATGGCCCTTTACTTCCGTACCTGGAAGATGTCCCTCTCGGCGATCGCGGGCATGCTCGTCACGATGTTCATCACGGCCGGCGTGTACGCCCTCAGCGACTTCGAGGTCACGCCGTCGGCGATCATCGGGTTCCTGACGGTGCTCAGCTATTCGCTCTACGACACGGTCGTGGTGTTCGACAAGATCCGTGAAAACACGGCCGACATCGATTCCTCCACGCGCCGGACCTTCGGCGAGGAAGTCAATTTGGCCGTCAACCAGACCCTGGTCCGCTCCATCAACACGATGATGGTCGCCATCCTCCCGGTCGGGGCGATCCTGTTCATCGGGGCCGGCCTGCTCGGTGCCGGAACCCTGCGCGACCTTTCGCTCGCACTGTTCGTCGGGATCCTGATCGGCACCGCCGCGACGATCTTCATCTCCGCGCCGATGTACGCCTGGCTGCGCCAGGGCGAGGCGCCGCTGGTCAAGCAGGCCCAGCGTGTCAAGCAGCGCCGCGCGGACGCCGCTGCCAAGGCTGCAGCCGCCGAGCCCGCAAAAGCCTAGGGCGCCCGCAAGAAACCTGGGGCGCCTGCCACAGGCCTGGAGTACCTGCCCTTAGGCCGGATGTCGTCACCCCGACGGCGTCCGGTCTTTGCGTTATGCGACTCTCTCTAAGCCGCATCGGGCCGGCTGCGTACTCGACTGCGTGCCCGGCTGCGCCGCTGGTGACGGACGCGGTTATCGGTCGGGCCCGGAGCGGGAATACACTGGGATAATTAAACGGGTCGTGAGGGGTACTTCATTGGAAGAAGGTTCGACGTCGGCGCCAACGGCAGCCGGAGGCAACGGTCCGGGCCAGGGACAGCAGACTGGGCTGGTGGCTGCCGGGCGCCCGGCGCCGGGTGTGCCCGTGGACAACTCTGGCGTCCGGCCAACGTTCCCGGGCCGGCGTGAGCGCACAAGGTCCCGCCTGGCACGGCTGACGGGCCGAAGCACCGCGACGTACTCACCCATCCTGGAACCGCTGCTGCGGACCGTCAGGGCGAACAACCCCAAGGAAGACTTCGACCTCATTCAGCGGGCGTTCGTGGTGGCGGAGCAAAGCCACCGCGGGCAGAAGCGCAAGAGCGGCGACCCCTACATCACCCATCCCGTCGCCGTCGCGACGATCCTCGCCGAGCTGGGGCTCAGCGGCACCACCCTTGCGGCTGCGCTGCTCCACGACACGGTGGAGGACACGCCCTACACCCTTGAGGACCTCCGGGCGGACTTCGGCCCCGAAGTCGCCATGCTGGTTGACGGCGTCACCAAGCTGGACAAGGTCAGTTTCGGCGAGGCAGCCCAGTCCGAGACAGTCCGCAAGATGGTCGTGGCCATGGCCAAGGACATCCGCGTCCTGATGATCAAACTTGCGGACAGGCTGCACAACGCGCGTACCTGGCGGTTCGTCTCCGCCGAGTCGTCGGCCCGCAAAGCCCGGGAAACCCTGGAAATCTTTGCGCCGCTGGCGCACCGGCTCGGTATGAACACGATCAAGTGGGAGCTCGAGGACCTGTCCTTCGCGGCGCTTTATCCCAAGGTGTACGAGGAAATCGTCCGCATGGTGGGCGACCGCACGCCGGAGCGCGAAAAGAGCCTCAGCGTGATCCGGAACCAGATCGCGGACGATCTGCGCACCGCCAGGATCAAGGCCACGATCACCGGCCGGCCCAAGCACTATTACTCGATCTACCAAAAGATGATCGTCCGGGACAAGGACTTCGACGACATCAACGACCTCATGGGCGTCCGGGTCCTGGTGGACTCGGTCCGCGACTGTTACGCCGCCCTGGGGACCCTGCATTCGCGCTGGAACCCGCTGCCTGGCCGGTTCAAGGACTACATCGCGATGCCGAAGTTCAACATGTACCAGTCCCTCCACACCACGGTGATCGGACCGGGCGGCAAGCCGGTTGAAATTCAGATCCGGACGCACGAGATGCACCGCCGCGCCGAGTACGGTGTGGCCGCGCACTGGAAGTACAAGGACCAGCCGAACCGGACCGCCACCGGACCCGGCAGCCCGCGAGACGGCGACATGGGCTGGCTCCGCTCCCTCGTGGACTGGCAGCAGGAGACCTCCGACCCCGGCGAATTCCTCGACTCGCTGCGGTTCGAGATCAACGCCCGCGAAGTGTTCGTGTTCACCCCCAAGGGCGAGGTCATGGCGCTGCCCGCCGGGTCCACGCCGGTGGACTTTGCCTATGCCGTGCACACCGAGGTGGGCCACCGCACCATCGGAGCCCGGGTCAACGGCAAACTCGTGCCGCTCAACAGTGAGCTGAACCATGGCGACTGGGTGGAGATCTTCACCTCGAAGGCCGAAGGCGCAGGCCCCAGCCAGGACTGGCAGCACTTCGTCAAGAGCGCCCGGGCACGCAACAAGATCCGGCAGTGGTTCAGCAAGGAACGCCGCGAAGAGGCGATCGACCGCGGCAAGGAGCTGCTGACCCGCGCCATGCGGAAGCAGAACCTTCCCCTGCAGCGCCTCATGACGCACGACGCGCTGGCCGCCGTGGCCGAGGACTTCAAGTACGTCGACATTTCAGGGCTGTACGCCGGAGTTGGCGACGGCCACACCTCCGCGCAGTCCGTCATGGAAAAGCTCGTCGAGAGCCTTGGCGGCAATGAAACACCCGATGACGACCTCACCGAAGTCAGCATTCCCACCCAGGTCAGCAAGGCCCGGTTCTCGGATTCCGGCGTGGTGGTCCGCGGCGTGGGCGACGTCTGGGTGAAACTGGCCCGCTGTTGCACCCCCGTGCCTCCGGATCCGATTCTCGGCTTCGTCACGCGCGGCTCGGGCGTGTCGGTGCACCGCACGGACTGCACCAACGTCGCCGGCCTCAAGGACCAGCCTGACCGGATCGTGGACGTGGACTGGGCGCCGACGCAGTCAAGCGTCTTCCTGGTGGAGATCCAGGTGGAGGCGCTGGACCGGAAGTCGCTCCTCTCCGACGTGACGCGCATACTTTCGGAGAATCACGTGAACATCTTGGCTGCCAGTGTCCACACGTCCACGGACCGCGTGGCCATCTCAAAGTTTGCCTTCGAGATGGGCGACCCGAAGTACCTTAGCCACGTGCTCAGTGCTGTGCGGAGGATCGACGGGGTGTTCGACGTCTACCGGACCACGGGCAACCGCCGGAGAAGCTAACAGCGACAGCTTCTCCAGAGCTGCGTTCTTGTGCGGCAGCCGTGGCATCGCCTCGACCGCCAGGACCAGGAGCCGGAGCCGGACATCAAGTTCCGGCTTCTCCAGGAGCAGCCGCAGGGCAGGAACTGCCCTCTCGGGTTCCACATGCAAGGCGATGTCCAGTGCCGTCCGGAGCGGGCTTGAGACCATCAGGCCGCCCAGGCTGACGACGTCGAACGGTCCGAGACGGACTTCGTGAAGCGTGCAGCCGCGGGTCGAGCGGAGGCTGGAGATGCGGCGTTTGGCGTCCACGAGTAAGGCCAACCGGTCCGGTTCGCGGGCGCACCCGTAGATCCAGGCCGCCGTCATCCGCCCCGCCACCACGCGCCGCCGCACCGGCGCCGGCACCCCGTGGGCAGCGGCACGTGCCCGCAGCTGCGGTGAGGCCGCAGTCCCGGGAACTGTGTAGCCGTGCTGATAGAGCTGCGTGAGCACGCCGTCGGACGCCATGGACTGGAGCTCCGGCCAGGTGAACGGCAGCCCCGGCGAATAGAGCTCCAGCAGCTGTGCGGGGGAGTCCCTGGGCGGGGAATCACCCCGTGTCTGCGAATCAGGGGGCTGGGAGAACTGTGCCATTCCGTTATCCTGCCGGACGGGGCCTTAACGGGTAAGGCCCCGCCCCGGTTATGTGGATAACCGGGGCGGGGCCTGCAATGGCTGTTGCCTAGGAGAGCTCGCTAGCCGAACGCTGAATCTGGTCAAGCCATGCCTGGCGGGCTTCCAAGGCTTCCCGGGCGGCTTTGATCTTGCGCTGGTCGCCCTTCTTCTCTGCCTCGGCCAGGTCATCCTTCAGGCCGGCGATCGCGGATTCGAGCTGGCTCAAGGCGCTGTTGGTGCGGGCCTTGGTCTCCGGGTTGGAGCGCTGCCACTTCTCGTCCTCGGCCTGGCGCACTGCATCCTCGATCCGGCGCAGCCCGGCTTCGATCCGGCCCATGTCCGCACGCGGGACTTTGCCTGCCTCTTCCCAGCGGTCGTGAATGGACTGCAGGGCCTTCTTGGCGGCGGCGATGTCCTTGACCGGAACGATGCCGGATGCCTCCTCGAGGAGCGCCTCCTTGACCGACAGGTTCGCAGCGTATTCCTGGTCGATCTCGTCGTTGGCAGCCTGGCGGGAGCTGAAGAAGACGTCCTGCGCGGCTCGGAACCGGGCCCACAGTGCGTCGTCATCCTTGCGGCTGGCACGCGGCGATGCTTTCCACTCGTCCATCAGCCGGCGGTATTCTCCGGCGGCGAAGCCCCAGTCAGTGGACGTCGAGAGTGCCTCGGCCTCGGCAATCAGCTTCTCCTTGGCCGACTTCGCAGCCGAGTTGTTGCTGTCCAGCTGGGAGAAGTAGGCGCGGCGGTGCCGGTCGAAAACGGTCCTGGCGGCGCGGAAACGCTTCCACAGGGCGTCCTCATTGCTGCGGCCCAGCCGTACCCCGTTCTTCTGCGCGGTCTTCCAGCTTTCGAACAGCTCGTTCATGCGTGCGCTGGACGTCTTCCACTGAACCTGGGCCGGGTCGGTTCCGGAGATGGCCTCGGCCTCGGCCACAATGGCCTCACGGGCGGCCAGCTCGGCGGCGCGGACGGCGTCGTGCTGCGCCTTTTCCGCCTTCTCCAGCTCGGTGATCTGGGTGGACAGGGTGTCCAGCCGGCTCTCAGCGGACCGGATGTCGCCCACCATGTTGCGTTCAGCGAGCTGCTCCCGCAGGTGCGTCACGGTCTTCTGCATGTCAGTGGTGGGGGCCTTCGAGGCCACGCGCTGTTCCAGCAGGACAACCTGGGCGACGATGTCGTCATACTTCCGCGCAAAGTAGGCAAGTGCCTCGTCGTTGCTGACGTCCGGGTACTGACCGACCGGGTGCTCTTCGCCGTCGATGGTCAGGAAGACGTGGCCGTCGCCCTCCACCCGGCCCCAGCGGGCAGCTTCGGCCAGCGACGTGGAAGGCGGTGCCTGCACCGGAGCCGCTGTGGCGGCCGGACCTGTTTTGGGGCGAGCAGCAAACGCGGCGGGCGTCGGCGCGGGCCGGGGTGCCGGCGTCGGACGCGGTGATGGTGCCGGGCTGGCTGCCGGATTTTCCTGCACAGCCTCCGGCTGTGGGCTGGCGGCGTCCTCCGTTGTGGCAGTGGCCTCGGCCGGGGCGGCGTCCTCCGCCGGAGCAGAGGCCTCGGCCGGGGCGGCGTACTCCGCCGGAGCGGTGTCCTCCTGCACAGCCTCGGGCTGCGGGCTTTCCTGCGTGGCGTCGGGCTGTGCCGCATCCCCGGGCTGTACTGCCTCGTCGGCCTGCGTCGCCTGCACGGGCTCGGCCGCTTCCACGGACTGTGCTCCATCCACGGTCTCGGGGGAAGCCTGGACCTCGGTCACTTCGGCTGCTGTTTCGTCGGATTTCTGACTGTCTGTCACCGCTAAAAGTCTTTCGCTTGGAGGAAAATACTCATTCACAAGTCGCCGGTGGCCACTGGCGCCACAAGGTTCCTACTTCAGAGAAAATGAGTCTATCGTGACTGGTTCCGCCGGTGCGCCGTCCGTGTCACTTTCGCCCGTCTTAAGACCTGCCGCCGCAATCTTGGTGACGGTGTCCAGGCCAGAGGTCACCTTGCCCACGATGGTGTAGCCGCCGGCGGAGTCGGCGGGAATGGCCGTGTCCTTGTAGACGATGAAGAACTGAGTGCCGTTGCCGTAGGCGTTGTTGCCCGTACGGGCCACCGCGATGGTGCCGGCGGGATACTGGTTGTCTGCCGGCGTGTTCTCCAGTGGGCCCCAGACGTAGTTGGGGTCGCCCTTGCCATCGCCGGTCTTGGAGCCGCACTGCAGGACGCCGAAGTTGTCGCCAGTGGTGAGGCGGTGGCAGCTGACGCCCTTGTAGTAGCCCTGGTCGGCCAGGGACTTGAATACCGCGGCTGCTTGTGGGGCTTTGGTGCCGTCCAGTTGCACGCCCAGTGTGCCCCTGTTCAGCTTCAGTTCGCCGGTGAACGTCTTGCCGGCCGCCGTCGCGGGCTTGGGGATGTTCGCCGCATTGGTCTGGGACGCCGACGGAGCGGGGGAAGCGGATGCGGACGACGTCGCCAGGTCCGCCTCGGCGGCGGCGAATTCCGCTTCGGTCGGGTTCCCGGCAAACACCGTCAGTTGAAGCACGACGGCGAGTATCACCGCTGCCGCTCCCGCACCTCCCGCTATCAGGTTGTCCCGCTTGCGGCGCTTCTCCTGATCACGGCGAAGCTCGCGTTTGGCCTCCATCTGCTGGATGCGCCTCTTGGCTTCGCGTGTTTCGCGTGGACTGGCCGCCACGGGTCCTCCTCATTGATCGTCACCGCCGGACCGGGCTGCCCCTGAAGGCATCCCCGGCTGCAGATTGCGCTGCAGCAGCCCGCCAATGCCCGGCCCCCGCATTAGAGATGCAGGCGCCGAAAGCATAAACTGACTGCCGCACATAAGTTTATGCAGAACAGGCTGGACTCCCGCCGCTGCCGCCGCCGTTTGGTTCACATGTCGAGCGGAACAAGGCGCAGCGGCTCCGCCTTCGTTACCTGAGGAGAAACTCCACCATGGCACGCACCGCCTCCCTGTCCGGATTCCCCGAGTGGCTTCCTGAGGAGCGGCTGGTGGAGCAGCATGTCCTGGACTCGCTGCGCCGCACCTTTGAACTGCACGGCTTTTCTTCCATTGAGACCCGCGCCGTCGAAACCGTGGGCCAGCTGCTCCGCAAGGGCGAGATCGACAAAGAGGTATACGGGCTGAGCCGGCTCCAGGACGACGAGGGGGAGGAATCGGGGAAGGGCAAGCACGATCCGCACGCCCTGGCACTGCACTTTGACCTCACAGTGCCCTTCGCCCGGTACGTCGTGGAAAACGCCGGCTATTTGGCCTTCCCGTTCCGCCGCTACCAGATCCAGAAGGTCTGGCGCGGGGAACGCCCGCAGGAAGGGCGCGCCCGCGAATTCACCCAGGCGGACATTGACGTGGTGGGCGACGGCGAGCTGCCTTTCCGCTACGACGTCGAGATCGCCCTGGTCATTGCGGAGGCGCTTGGTGCGCTACCGATTCCGGAGTTCCGGCTGCGCATCAACAACAGGAAGCTCGCGGAGGGCTTCTACCGCGGCATCGGCCTGACCGACACCGCCGGAGTGCTGCGCAGCATTGACAAGCTGGAGAAGATCGGCCCGGACAAGGTGGCCGGGCTGCTCAAGTCCGAGCTCGGTGCCACCGACGAACAGGCACAGGCGGCGCTGAATCTTGCCGGCATCAAGACCGAGGACACGTCCTTCGTGGCGCAGGTCCGTTCGCTCGGGGTCAGCAACGACCTCCTTGAGGAGGGCCTGAACGAACTCGAACAGGTGATCGAGGCCGCCGTGAAGCGGGTTCCGGGCAAGGTGGTAGCGGACCTGAGCATCGCCCGCGGACTGGACTACTACACCGGAACCGTTGTGGAGACCGTCCTGGTCGGCCACGAGCAGCTCGGATCGATCTGCTCCGGCGGCCGCTACGACGCCCTGGCGAGCAAGGGAAACCGGAAGTTCCCCGGCGTCGGGCTGTCCATCGGCGTGACCCGGCTCGTCTCACGCATCCTCAGCCAGGACCTGGCCAAGGCCTCCCGTTCCGTGCCCACGGCAGTGTTCGTGGCGCTTACCTCGGACGAGAGCTGGGGCGAAGCGCAGGACGTGGCCACGGAGCTGCGCAGCCGCGGCATCGCTGCCGAGGTTGCCGCCAAGGCCGAGAAGTTCGGCAAGCAGATCAAGTTCGCGGACCGCCGCGGCATCCCCTTCGTCTGGTTCACGGACGAGGACGGCAAGCACCAGGTGAAGGACATCCGGTCCGGCGAGCAGGTTGACGCTGATCCCGCGACGTGGACGCCGTCGGACGAGGACATCCGCGTCCAGGTCGCGGCCGCACCGGCAAGCTGATCACCGCCGCGCCGTCTTCTTGAGCTAGCGTTTCCCGAATCAGCGCAACCGCCGCTTCCGGAACCCTCGCTTCCGGAACGCAAGCACGACGGCGCGCCCGGCGAGTCCGGCGGCCATGACTGCCGCCATGCCAAGCACCGATGCCGCCGGCAGGGTGAAGGCGAGGACGAGGCAGCCGGCCAGCCCTGCGGCGTTGAGCCACTTGGGCGCGTGCCGGGGCCGGTCCCGAAGCGTGAATGCGGCGGCATTCGCCACGGCGTAATACAGCAGGACGCCGAAGCTGGAAAAGCCGACCACCGTCAGCACGTCCATGGTCAACAACAAGAGGACGACGACGGCGGCCACCGCCAGTTCGGCGGTTGCCGGCACCGGATGGCGTCCGCCGACCCTGGCCAGGGGACCGGGGAGGTCGCGTTCGCGGGCCATCGCCATGGCCGTGCGTCCCACGCCGGTGATGAGGGCCAGCAGAGCGCCGAGCGAGGCTGCGGCGGCACCTGCCTGGACCACGGGTGCCCCGGCGGCCAGCCGGGACTGTTCCACGGCGTCGAGCAGCGGCGCCGTCGAGGCGGCAAGTATCTGCACCGGAAGATGCGCCAGGAGCAGGACACCCAACAGCAGGTAGATGGCCAGGGCGGCCGCCAGGGCGCCGAGGACGGCGCGCGGAATGACGCGCTCCGGGTCCTTGACCTCCTCGCCGAGCGTGGCGATGCGGGCGTACCCGGCAAAGGCGAAGAACACCAGGCCAGCGGCGGGCAGAATGCCCCAGCCGTTGCCGGCCTGTCCGGAGACCGCGCCGGAAGCTGTCCCGCCGTCGGCAACATGCGGCCCCACGATGCTCGCCGCGGCCACGAACGCCAGCGTGGCCAGGACGATGGCGAGCAAAATGCGGGTCAGGAGGGCCGTCCGGGTGATGCCCAGCAGGTTTACCCCGGTCAGTGCGGCGACCGCTGCGATGGCCACGGCGGTGGCGTAACCGGGTGCAACGTACTGGCCGAAGGTCAGGGCCATGGCCGCGCAGGAAGCCGACTTGCCCGTCACGAAACCCCAGCCGGCGAGGAAACCGGGCCACTCGCCAAGCTGCTTGCGGCCGTAGATGTAGGTCCCGCCGCTTTGCGGATACCTTGCGGCGAGCTGGGCCGAGGCGACCGCGTTGCAGTACGCCACGGCACCGGCCAGCGCTATGGCCACGAGCAGCAGCCCTCCGGCCAGGCGGGCCGCCGGTGCGAAGACGACAAAAACGCCGGCGCCGAGCATGGATCCGAGCCCGATGGCTGTTGCGTCGGCCACACCCAGTCTTCGTTGCAGCTGCTGGTGCTTGGTCATGGCGGGGCAGGAACCTTTCAAACGGGTAAACTCGGACGGGATCGTTTCCGCAACGATCGTCTTTAAACTTCATTCTGTCTTCCTTCTGAAAGGAATGCTGTGCTGCGCACACATGACCTCGGATCCCTTCGTTCCGAGCACATTGGACAAACCGTAACCCTGGCTGGCTGGGTTGGCCGCCGTCGTGATCACGGTGGTGTCGCATTCGTCGATCTGCGTGACGCCTCCGGCGTGGCGCAGGTGGTGGTCCGTGAGGAAGAGGTCTTCCACGGGCTGCGCAACGAATACGTGCTCCAGGTGACCGGCACGGTCTCCAAGCGCCCGGAAGGCAACGAGAACGCCGCCCTGGCTACGGGCGAGGTGGAGGTCATGGCGGACAAGGTGGTCATCCTCAACACCGCCGACGCGCTGCCCTTCCAGATCGACGAGCACGTGGAAGTGGGGGAGGAGGCCCGGCTCAAGCACCGCTACCTGGACCTGCGCCGCCCCGGTCCCAGCCGCAACATCCGACTCCGGTCCGAGGCCAACCGCGTGGCCCGCGACCTGCTGCACGACGAAGGCTTCGTCGAAATCGAGACGCCCACCCTGACGCGTTCGACGCCGGAAGGCGCCCGTGACTTCCTGGTCCCGGCCCGCCTGGCGCCGGGTTCCTGGTACGCGCTGCCGCAGTCGCCGCAGCTGTTCAAGCAGCTCCTGCAGGTGGGCGGCTTCGAGAAGTACTACCAGATCGCCCGCTGCTACCGCGATGAGGACTTCCGCGCCGACCGCCAGCCCGAGTTCACCCAGCTCGACATCGAGGCCAGCTTCGTCGAGCAGGACGACATCATCCGGCTCGGCGAGAACATCGTGAAGGCCGTCTGGAACCTGATCGACGTCGAGATCCCCACGCCGATCCAGCGCATCACCTACGCGGATGCCATGGCCCGGTTCGGGTCGGACAAGCCCGACCTGCGGTTCGGCCAGGAGCTGACCGAGCTGACCGAGTTCTTCAAGGACACCAACTTCGGCGTCTTCAAGGCTCCCTACGTCGGCGCCGTCGTTATGCCCGGCGGTGCCTCGCAGGCTCGCCGTGCACTCGATGCCTGGCAGGAGTGGGCCAAGCAGCGCGGCGCCAAGGGCCTGGCCTACGTCCTCTACAAGGAGGACGGCGAGCTCGCAGGTCCCGTCGCCAAGAACCTCACGGAGACCGAACGCGCCGGCCTGGCCGACGCCGTTGGCGCCAAGCCCGGCGACTGCATCTTCTTCGCCGCCGGCGAGAAGACGCCGTCCCGTGCGCTGCTGGGCGCTGCCCGCGTTGAAATCGGGCACCGCACCGGCCTGATCGACCCCAGCGCGTGGGCTTTCTGCTGGGTGGTCGACGCTCCCATGTTCGAACCCGCCGCTGCCGCGGTGGCGTCGGGCGATGTGGCCGTCGGTACAGGCAAGTGGACCGCAGTGCACCACGCCTTCACCTCGCCGAAGCCGGAGTTCCTGGACAGCTTTGACCAGGACCCGGAGTCCGCGCTGTCCTACGCCTACGACATCGTGTGCAACGGCAACGAGATCGGCGGCGGATCCATCCGTATCCACGAACGCGAAGTGCAGGAGCGCGTCTTTGAGCTGATGGGCCTGGACAAGGCCGATGCCCAGACGAAGTTCGGCTTCCTGCTGGAGGGCTTCAAGTACGGTGCCCCGCCCCACGGCGGCATCGCCTTTGGCTGGGACCGCGTGGTGGCGCTCCTGGCAGGCGTGGACTCGATCCGCGACGTCATCGCCTTCCCGAAGTCCGGCGGCGGCCACGATCCTTTGACCGACGCCCCGGCGCCCATCACCGGGCAGCAGCGCAAGGAGGCCGGCGTCGACTTCAAGCCCGAGGCCAAGAAGCCCGAAGAGAAGAAGGCCGACTAGCCTCAACAAGCTGGTTGGCTGAACGCAGCAAGAGCTCCCCGGAAACGGGGAGCTCTTGCTCTTTACCGCACAGCTGCTCTTTACTGCACGGTTGCGGCGGATGGAGGATACCCGCGTGGAAGTGTTATCCGGTCTGGAAGCGTTGATGGATGCCGCCTGGCCCGCGCCCGAACGTCACGACACCGGCGAGTGGGTTCTCCGCGCCGCCGGTGGTGTAACGCAGCGGGCGAACTCAGTCTGGCCGCGGCTGGCTGCCGCAGACGACGCCGCCGCTGTCCGGGACGCCGCTTACTGGTACCGGCAGCGGCGGCTACCGGTGATCTACCAGATCTTCGACCACGACGGCGCCGCCCCGCTGAATGCCGTGCTGGACAGCCTGGGCTACACCAGGCAGTCGGAAACACTGGTCATGTCCCGGCCTGCGGAGCCGCAGGACAGTCTTTCGGTTAGTGCCGGCGTCGAAATCTCGGAGCATCCCTCGGCGGAATGGCTGGACCTGTGGTGGTCCGTGGACGGCCGCGGCGGCGCCGCGGAGATGGAGATTGCCCGTGAGATTCTCACCGGCTGCCCGGCGCTGTACGCCCTGGTGAGGGACGACGACGGCGGGCCGGCCGCCGTCGGACGCCTTGCCGTTGTTCACGGCTGGACTGCTGATCCCGGCGGGGCTGCTGGTCCTGGCGCGGCGGGCAGCTGGGGCGGGCTGTACTGCATGGCCACGAAGCCCGACTCCCGGCGCCGCGGCTACGCCACCCGGATCCAGCAGGCCCTGGTCCGTGCGGGTGCGGAGCGGGGACTGGCCGGCTACTGGCTGCTGGTGATGGCCTCGAACACCGCTGCCCGGGAGCTCTACACCCGGGCAGGTTTCCGTGAAGTGTCCCGCTATTACTACCGGCAGGAGCGGCCGCGGCGGGCCCTGACCGGCTGCTGAGCTGCCTCTACCCGCCGATACGACGGTGCCCTGCCCACACGACGTTGCACAACGTCTTGCGGGCAGGGAACCGTCGAAACGGAGCGGACGCTGTGGGCTGTTAGGGGGCTTCGGGCAGGTAGTGCAGGCCCATCCACGGGGCGGTGACCAGTTCGCCGGCCTCGACCGCTTGTGAGGGTGCCGCATGCGCCAGCTCGGAGGCGGACTCATCGGCGCCTTCGTTGTCGTGGGCGTTCATGCCGCGCAGGTTAGCGCACATCGACGGACGGCTGCCGCGGCGGTATTTGCCCTGCTGCTTCGGCCTGCCGCCGGCGAGTGATGCCCGCAAGGTACGGGCCGCCGAGTTCCCCGATGGGCGTGGCGGCAGTCTCCCGGGACCAGAACGCGGATCCGGCGGCAATGAGCATGCAGACGGTGCCGAACACGGCCACGGGCACCCAGCCCCATGCCCCGGGAGCCAGCAGCATCCCGGCGATCATCGGGCCAAAGCCGGCGAGGACCAGGCCGAACTGGTTCCCCAGTGCCATCCCGGAGTACCGGACAGGCGCTGCGAACTGTTCGGCGAAGAACGCCGGCCAGACGCCGTTGAAGCCCGAGTACAGCACCGTCATGTTCAGGAATGCGGCCAGGAACACCAGCACGATGTTGCCGGAGGAGAGCGCAAGGAAGTACAGGAAGATCGTGACGGAGCAGCCGATGGCGGCGGTGAGCAGGAGGGGGCGGCGGCCGATCCGGTCGGACAGCCTGGCCGCCAGCGGCATGGCGAACATGGACAGGCCGATGGCCACGGCGTTGACGGTCAGGATGGACGCCCGGTCGAACCCGGCGCCGGACGTGGCGTAGGCCAGTCCGAAGACCGTGAAGATGGTCTGCATCACGGACATGATGGACATTCCCGCCACGCGCAGCACATCGGGGGCCTGGAAGCGGAGCACTTCCTTGATGGGCATCGGGGCCACCTGGCGGCGTTCCTGGGCCTCCTCGAAGACCGGTGTTTCATCCAGGTGCGTGCGGACCCAGTAGGCGATGGCTAGGACCACGATGGAGAGCCAGAACGGGATGCGCCAGCCCCAGCTCATCATGGCCTCCCGGGGCAGTGACGTGACCGGGATGAAGACCAGGGTGGCCAGCACCATGCCGGACGCGTACCCGGTCATCACGAAGCTGGTGAAGAACCCGCGCCTGCCTTCGGGTGAGTGTTCCAGCGTCAGCGTGGAGGCACCGGCTGATTCCGCACCGGCGGAGAAGCCCTGTGCCAGCCGGCCCGCCACCAGCAGGATGGGGGCCCAGACACCGAGCTGTTCGTAGGTGGGCAGGAAACCGATGCCGAGGGACGCCAGGCCCATGATGCCGAGGGTCAGCAGCAGGATTTTCTTGCGGCCCAGTTTGTCGCCGAAGTGACCCATCACCAGTCCGCCGACTGGCCGCGCCACATATGCGACGCCGAAGGTGGCGAAGGCGCCGATCAGCCCGATGGCCGGGTCCGCGGACGGGAAGAACAGGTGGGGGAACACCAGGGCTGCCGCGGTGCCGTAGATGAAGAAGTCGTAGTACTCGAGGGTGCTGCCGAGGAAGGACGCCAGGGCGGCTTTGCGGGGCGTTTTCCGCGGGGCCTGCAGGGGAACCTGGAGCGGTGCCTGCGGTGCCTGCGGTGATGGGGTGGTGGTCACGGGAATCTCCTTAAGACTGCGTTGTCTCAGTGGGTGCCGGCGGGGTGTCCGGGAGGTGGAAATCCACCGCGAGGATCTGCCGGCTGTTGGGGAACGAGTACGCCTTCAGCGGCTCGTGGAGGGGGTGCGTGTTGTACACGGCGATGTCCTCGACACGTTCAAAGTCGGCCACGATGGCGTAGTCGAAGGAGCGTTCGGTGTTGAGGACGTCCGGCCCGTGGCTGAGGCTGAGCATGCCGGGGATCTTTCCGGCCATGTTGTTGAGCCCGTCAATCCAGGCCTGCCGGTCGGCTGGCGGGAAGTCGGACTTGAACTGGAAGAGCACCGTGTGCCGGATCATCTCAGGCACCCACCAGTTGCGTAGCAGGCTGGTCAGCCGAGCCGTCCTGATCCGTGCTGTCCTCGGGGGACCGGTACTCGGGGGACTGGCCGGCAAGGTTCCGCCCGGCGAGGTAGCCCATGGTCATGATGGGTCCAAGGGTGGCACCGGCTCCGGGGTAACCTGCCGCGTAGGCATTCTCGGTGGTGTTGCCGGCGGCGAACAGGCCCGGGATGGGGCGGTTGTCGACGTCGAGCACGCGGGCTGACCCGTCGGTGGCCACACCGCCATTGGTGCCGAAGGCGCCGTTCACCACCTCCAGTGCGTAGAAGGGCCCGGCCTCGAGCGGACCCAGCGAGGGGTTCGGCCACGGGCAGTCGGCGTCGCCCCAGTACTTGTCGTAGGCGCTTTCGCCGCGGCCGAAGTCGGGGTCCTCGCCCCTGGCCGCGAACCCGTTGAACCGGGCCACGGTGGCTTCCAGGTTTTCGGCCGGAACGTTGATCTTGGCGGCGAGGTCCGCCAAGGTGGGCGCCTCGACCAGGTAGTCCGGCGTCGGCTGGCCGGCGCGGTGGGCCAGGATTCCGTAGCGCTCCAGGTAGCCGTGGTCCACGATCACGTGCGCCGGGGTGTTCAGTGCGCGGTTGGCGGCGGAGTCCCAGGACTGCAGGCTGCGGGCGAGGTCGTTGTAGTTCTGCGACTCGTTGGCGAAGCGGCAGCCGTGCCGGTTCACCATGATGGATCCCGGGCCCTGCCGTTCGAACCGGAGCAGGGTGCCCACCGGCTGGCCGTCACGGGTGTCGCCGGTGACGGACATCGGCGCCCACCAGGCCTCCCGCGTGCCGCGGGTCTGGCCGCCGATGCGCTGCGACATGCGCAGCCCGTCGCCGGTGTTCGAGGGCGGGGAGCACATCGTGTAGAGCCGGGACGCGAGCATGGAGTCGGCCAGGGCCTTGTCCCATTCGAAGCCGCCGGTCGCGAGCACCACGCCGTCGCGGGCATGGAACCTTTCGCCTGTTTCGAGTTCGACGCCAGTCACCCGGCCTGCGTCGCTGAGCAGGCGGTGCCCGCGCGCCCAGGTGGCCAGCGTGGCGTTGTCGCGGACCAGGCTGGCGAGCAACATGGAAACGAGGGCCTGTCCCTTGGCCACGAGGCCGTCGTCCTGTCGGCGAGCCAGGTCGTCCCACGGGAACTTGGTGAAGGCGCCCCACTCCTCGTATTCCTGCATGGTGAACGGCGCACGTCCGTCACTGCGAACATGCTTCCGGAGGCCGCCCAGCGCTTCGGTGCTGTTGAACAGCTCGGGTTCCACGGTGCGGCCGCCTGTCACGGCGCCGGGGAGATCCTGCCGGTAATCGGGAAAGTTGTCGAGGAAGATGAAGCGGACGCCGCACTGCTCCTCGACGAAGCGGAGCATCTGGTCGCCATAGTTCAGCGCCGCGTCCAGCAGTTCCTCCCGGCCCCGGCCGCGGGCCACGGCGCGGACATACTGCGCGGCCGCAGCCTTGGAATCGGTGATTCCGGCCTTCCGTGCGTGGTGGTTATCCGCCACCCAGAGCATGCCGCCGGACACGGCGGAGGTACCGCCCAGGAGGTCACTCTTTTCGAGGACGACGACGGACTTGCCGGCCCGGGCGGCGGTGGCCGCCGCGGTGAGTGCTCCCGCACCGGAACCGACGACGACGACGTCGTAAGTGTCCGCGGAGGTGCCGTTGACGAATTTCATGGGGTGTTGCCTTTCAAAAGGAAGATGATGGGTGCTGCTGCAGTTATGGTGATGCTTAGTGGGGGGGCCGCGTCAGACGGCCGTGTAGCCGCCGTCGATGACGAGCTCTGAACCTGTGGTGAAGCGCGACTCGTCCGAGGCCAGGTAGAGCACGCCGTACGCGATCTCATCCGGTTCGCCCTGGCGGGGCAACGGGTTGGAGCCCACGAGCTGCTTGTAGTAGGCCTCGGGACCGATGTCCGACTGCTCGGCGGAGCGGCGGCTCATCCTGGTGTTCATGGACCCGGGATGAATGGAGTTCACGCGGATGCCGTAGCCGCCATAGGCCGCGGCGTCCGACTTGCTCAGGAGCCGCACGGCCCCCTTGGTGGCGTGGTACAGCGGAACGTTCCGGCCACCGGTGAGGCCGTGGATGGAGGAGAAGTTGACGATGCTGCCGGTGCCTTGTTCGATCATGCCGGGGACCACGTGCTTGGTCATCAGCCAGACGCCCTTGACGTTGACGTTGAAGATCGTGTCGAAGTCGGCCGTCGAAGCAGTGTGGGAGGCTCCTGCCGGGCCGATGATGCCGGCGGCGTTGACCAGGATGTCAGGGGTGCCCAGTTCGTCGCGGACCCGGCCGATAGCTTCGGTAACGCTGGCCTCGCTGGTGACGTCGACGTCGTAGTCTGTGATGTTTGCGTGGGCCGCGGCGGCGGGTATGCCGGCAACGTCCAGGCTGGCAACCTTCGCGCCGTGTTCGGCAAGGAGGGCGGCAGTGGCGCTGCCCAGGTCTCCGCGGCCGCCGGTGACAATGGCGGTCTTTCCGGCCACGCGCTTCTGGATGGGATTCATGTGGTGCTCCTCGTGGTCCTGCAGCCTCGTCGCTGCTTTCCAGCCAGCGTGGCAGGGGACCTGTGAGCGGAACCACACGATTACCGATGAACGGCAAAGACGGCTTTCAGTGGCTTTGCCGGAGCGTCCCCTTCAGTTCGCCCCGCCAGCCCAGGGCGCGGGAGATCCCGCGCGCGGCGGCCATCAGGACGGGCACCCGGGCAGACGCGTTCTCCTCGTTGCGCGGCACCACCACGCTGAGCGCGGCACGGACGGTGTTGTCCGGGCCGAACACCGGTACGGCGATGCCGCTGGATTCCGGCACGATCACCCCGGGCATGGCGGCGAAGCCGCGCTGCCGGATCTCGGCCAGGTGGCGCCGGAGCGCGGCCGGCTCGGTCAGTGTCGTCTCGGTGAACTTCGTCAGTGGCCGGGCCAGAAATGAGTCCTGGTACGCAGCGGGGGAGTGTGCCAGCAGCACCAGTCCCGAGGACGTGGCGTGGACCGGCAGCCTGCCGGCGATCTTGGTGATGTCCACGATGGTCCTGTCCGAGCCGAGCCGCTCGATGTACAGCACCTCGTCGGAGTCGAGGATGCCCAGCGTGGTGGAGTGCTGCACTACGGCCTGGACGTCCTCCATGAAGGGCAGGGCAGCCTCGCGCAGGCCCAGCATCTTGGAGCCCCGGGAAGCCAGTTCCCACATCCGCGTGCCGATGTGGATGTCCCCGCCGGGCTCGCGTTCCAGCAGCCGCTCGAGCAACAGGTCGTTGACCAGCCGGTAGGTGGTCGTCACCGGCAGGCCGGTGCGGCGCCCGAGCTCGGCAACGCTCATGGCGGGGTGCCGGTCATCGAAGGCGCTCACGATCTTGACGAAGCGGCCGATGATCGACTCGCCGGATGCGGAGTTGGCCACGGTACCTCCTGTCGATTCCCGCTCAATGGTAATCCTCCTCCCGGGCGTGCGTGCGCCCGGGTCTACTGGGGGTTTGTCAGTCAACGCCTGCCGCCGCAAAGGAGTGGCCTGCAGGCAGAACGGAGCAGGAACCATGACAGAAACTGCAACTACGGCGGTCTGTGACGTCCTCGTCATTGGATCGGGTGTGGCCGGGATGGCCGCGGCACTGAAGGCCGCTTCGCAGGGATTGAGCGTGATCGTCGCGGAAAAGGAACAGTACTTCGGCGGGACCACCGCCATTTCCGCGGGCTGGGCCTGGGTCCCCGGCAACGAGCACGGCGTTGCGCAGGGCGATACCCGCGAGGACGCCGAGACATATCTGAAGAACCTGGCACCGGAGACGTTCAACGAAGCGGGAGTCCGGAACTTCCTGGACACCGTTCCCGAGGCCATCTCCTTTTTCGAAAACGAAACCGATGTGAAGTTCACCTACCCGGAGAAAGCCCCGGACTACCAGATGGACCTGCCCGGGGCGAGGCTGTCCGGCCGGGCCATCCTGCCGCAGGACGTGGACGCGCGGGTGCTCGGGGACAAGCGGCTCCTGATGCAGCCGTACATGAGCTCCTATACAGTCTTCGGCTACATGCCGCAGGTGGGGCCGGACATCAACGAGTTCTTCCACGTGAACCAGTCGGTCAGGTCCTTCATCTACGTCGCCAAGAAACTGCTGCGCACCTGGGCCGATGCGGCCCGCTACAAACGTCCGGTCCTGCGCTCCAACGGCAACGCCCTGATGACCCGCATGGTCAAGAGTGCGGACGACCTGGGCGTCCGGCTGTGGAAGGGCTCACCGGCACTGTCCCTCACCAGGGACGACGCCGGATCCGTCACCGGCGCGGTTATCGGGGGAGAGCACGCCGTCACCGTCACAGCACGCGCCGGCGTCATCCTCGCCGCCGGCGGATTCTCCGGGAACAGGGAACTGCGGCGGCGCTATTTCCCGCATGACGCCGGCGGCGACGACCACTTCACCCCCACGGTGGGCCACGGCGGGGACGCCGCCACCCTGGCGATGGGCGCCGGCGGCTACATCGACGATTCCGTGTTCAGTGTCGGCTCCTGGGCTCCGGTGACCGTGTTCAGGTACCTCAGCGGCGAACAGCGGCTCTTTCCGCATCTGCGGGCCATCGGCCTGCCCGGGCTGATCGCCGTCGACCGCCACGGCAGGCGCTTCGGCAATGAGGCCCTGAGCTACCACGACTTCGGCGGGGCCATGATCGAGCACAACAAGGACGAGGACAGGACCTTCGGCTACGTGATCGGCGACGCGAAGACGATGCATAAATACGGCATCGGCTATGCCAAGCCCTGGCCGATGCCGCGTGGCTACTTCTACCGGACCGGCTACCTGGTCAAGGGGAACACCCTTGCTGAGCTGGCCGGCAAGCTCGGCATCGATGCCGCGGGCCTTGAAGCCACCGTCGGTGAATTCAACCCGGCGGCTGAGCGCGGCGAGGACCCCGCCTTCGGCCGCGGCTCCACCCAGTACAACCACTTCCGGGGCGACCTCGAGCACAGGCCGAACCCGAACCTCGCGCCTGTGGGCAAGGGCCCGTACTACGCGGCGAAGATCCAAATGGGCGATCTGGGCACCTTCGCCGGCCTCGGCGTCAACGAACACTCCGAAGTGGTCACGGCTGAGGGATCGGTGGTTCCAGGGCTCCTGGCCGTGGGCGCCGCTGCGGTGAGCGTCTTCGGCGGCGGTTACCCGGGCTACGGCTCCCATATCGGCCCGGCTTTGGTGTTCGGTTACCGTGCCGGCCGGGACGTCACCAGGCTTGCCGGGGAGCGGAACGCGTCGCGGCCGGCCAACGTGGCGGGCCGCTAGGCGCCGGGCCGGAGACCGCCATGGCCAACTCTTCTTCGGGGGAATCGGTGATCAGCCGCGTGGTGCGGCTCATGAGCGCCTTCGACCGGGACCTGCCGGCCATGACGCTCTCCGGCCTCGCCCGCCGCGCAGGCCTGCCGCTGACCACCGCGCACCGGCTCGTCGATGACCTGGTCCTCCACGGCCTCATTGAGCGGCTGCCGGACGGGAACCTGTGCTCCGGGATGCGCATGTGGGAGCTCGCTGCCCGGGGCTCCCGTGCACTGAACCTCCGTGAGCTGGCGCTGCCCTTCATGGAGGACGTCCAGGCAGCCGTCCACCAGCACACCACCCTCGCCGTGCTGGACCACGGCACCGTGCTATACGTGGAGCGCCTCTCCTCGCCGCACTCCAGCCTGGATGCCGCCCACATTGCGCAGCGGATGCCCATCCACGCAGCCTCGTCCGGCCTGGTACTGCTGGCATTCTCGCCGCCCGCAGTCCAGGCCGGGGTGCTCGCAAAGCGCCTGAAGGCCGTGACCTCCGAAACCATCACCGATCCTGCCCTCATCCGCAAGCACCTGGCCGAGATCAGGCAGCGCGGCTACGTGGCCCTGCCAGGCATTGGCGTCACCGAGTGGACGGGCATCGCAGTGCCCGTCTTCGGGCCCGGCAACACGATAGCTGCGGCGCTCAACGTCATCGTGCCGAGGCGGGAAGCGGCTGTTCCGCTGATCCTCCCCGCCCTGCTGACCGCTGCGCACGGGATCTCCCGCGCGCTGAAATCCGCCCAGTCGGAAGGGCAGGCGGACTTTCGCAACCGATGAACGGAAGACCTGTGGGGGCGGCCACGGCGCATCCCGCAAGGTGGAGTGAGAGGCGGATCACACCGGATTACGCCGAAGCCAACCGGAAAGAAGGACGATGATGTCTTGCCCGATGACAGCAACACCCCCGGTCTCCACGCACGTCAGCACCGGCGGAAGCGCAGGCGAAGGCACCGCACTGCCTCCCTACTCGCATGAACTGGACTGGCCCGAGGGCATGGCGCCCTTCAAGGTGGTGGACGACGGGACCCAGGGTGATCCCTACCGCCACTACCAGTGGATGCGCGAGAACGCGCCGGTGCTCCGCGCGCATTCACCCGTATCTGATGTCTGGTTCATCTCCCGGTACGACGACGTCCGCCGGGCCATGCGGGCACCGAAAGTCTTCTCCTCGCAGGTAGTGGACCCGGTCCCGCTGACCTTTCTGACGCTGTTCGACGCCCCCAACCACACCCGTCTCCGTCAGGTGGTGGCGCAGGCCTTCATCCCCAAGGCCATCGCCCGCTTCGAGGACCGGGTGCGGGAGAATGCCGAAAAGTATCTGGCACCGATGCTCGCCGCGGGCGGCGGGGACGCCGTGGACGACTACGCCATCCCGCTCAGCATGTCCACCATCAGCGCGCTGCTCGACGTTCCGGCCGAGGACTTCGAGAAGATGAAATTCTGGTCCGACGAGACCTTCAGCTACTTCGGCCGGCTCGCCCGCAATGCCCAGGGCACAGGAACCGACGAGCAGAGCACCCTCGAGTTTTTCGCCTACCTGAAAGACACCATGGAGCGCCTGTACCGCGAGGAGAGCGACAGCGTCGGCGGACACATTGCACGGATGTGGAAGGAAGGCCTGCTCAGCGAGAAGGAAGCCAAGGAACTCTGCGCCTTTGTCTTCGTCGCAGGCCATGACACCACCACCATCCTGCTGGCCAACGCGTTCCGGATCTTCAGCGAACAGCCGGACCTGCTGGAACGGATCCGCCTGAATCCGGACGATGCGGACCTCTTCGTTGAGGAACTGGCCCGCTACCGCGGCACCGTCCAGCGGGCCAGCCGGATCACCACGGAGCAGGTGGAGGTTGCCGGCGTGACGATTCCCGCCGGCGCCATCGTCCGCCTGCTGCCCGCCGCAGCCAACCGGGACAGCAGCAAGTATTCCGACGGCGAGCGCTTCGACATTGACCGCAACACCGACGGCCACCTGGGCTTCGGGCACGGCGTCCACAGCTGCCTCGGCGCGCCCCTTGCCAGGCTTGAGGTCCAGGTCACGGTGAAGCTCCTGGCGGAGAAGCTCGCGTCGCTCACGCTGGACCCGGACAAACCCATCGAATATGTGCGCGGCAACAACCTGACGAACTCGGGCCCGGAGCATCTCCACGTGCTGCTGCAGCAGGTCAGCGCAGGGCAGACCAATGCATAGCGGGACAGGCACCGCTGCACCGGTATCGGCCCAGGACCCGGTGATGATTCAGGACCCGGTGGTCATCGTCGGCTCGGGACACTCCGGCGTCGCTGTCGCCGCAGGGCTCCGCACCCGCGGCTGGGAAGGCGGCATTCTGCTCGTCGACGCGGAGAACGAACTGCCCTATGAGCGGCCGCCGCTGTCCAAGGAACTCCTGAAGGACGGCGCCCCGGATGAGTCAGCCGTGCTCCGCAAGGAGAAGTTCTATGCGGACAAGGGCATCGGCCGGCTCGCCGGGGTCACCGTGGAATCCATCGACAGGAACGGGCGGACAGTGCTGCTGTCCGACGGGACGCGGCAGGCCTACCACCGGCTGGTTATCGCCACAGGCTCACGGGCGCGGCCCCTCACCGTGCCAGGTGCCGGTCTTGTGGGAGTCAGATCCCTGCGGACCCGGGGCGACGCCCTCGAACTCAAGCGGCTGCTGGTTCCGGGAGCCCGCGTGGCCATCATCGGTGCCGGGTACATCGGACTGGAAGTGGCCGCAGCTGCGGCCGCGAAGGGCTGCGAGGTCACAGTGCTCGAATTCCAGGACCGCGTGATGAGCCGGGTAACGTCGGCCCCCGTCTCGCGCCACTTCGAGCAGCTTCACGAGCGGCACGGGGTGCGGTTTGTCTTCGGCGCCGCGGTAACGTCGATCGACGGCAGACAACGGGCCGAACGCGTGACCGTCGCCGACGGCACCGTCTTTCCTGCCGACGTCGTACTCGCCGGCATCGGCGTCCTGCCCAACCAGGAGCTGGCTCAGGATGCCGGCATCGACTGCCGGGACGGCATCCTCGTGGACGGGGACGGCCGGACTTCCGATCCCGCGGTCTACGCCAGCGGGGACGTCACGCGCTTCATTAGTCCCACCGACGGCGTCAGCCGGCGGCTCGAGTGCATCCAGAACGCGCTGGCACAGGCGGACCGGGTCGCCGCGCACATCACCGGCCAGGCGGCCGGTGAACCGGAAATCCCCTGGTTTTGGACCGTCCAGCACGGTGTCCGGCTGCAGACAGCGGGCGTCCGCCAACCGGAGGACCAGGTGATAGTCCGCGGCGAACCCTCCTGCGGCAAATTCTCCGTGGTCTACCTCCGCGACGGGCGTCTCGCCGCCGTCGACACCATCGCCAACCTGGCCGACTTCCGCACGGCCAAACGGCTGATCGCCCAGGGAGCCCGGATCGACCCGGTGCTGGCCGCGGACCCCGGCAGTCCCCTCGCCGAAGCCATTTCCGGCACACCCAACCACTCCGACGCTGACCTTGCAGCAGCACGATCCTAAGGAAACGACATGAGTAACACCAGCATGAGCAGCAATGCACTAACCGTCGTCGACCGCGAAGGCGCCACCCATGACCTTGAATGGGAGCCGGACCAGAGCATGATGGAGGCCCTCCGGGACAACGACCTGCCCGTGCTGGCATCGTGCGGCGGCACCGCCTCCTGCGCCACCTGCCACGTGTTTTTGGAGCAGGAGGTCTTCGACACCCTGGAGGAACGCAGCGAGGACGAACTCGAGCTCCTCGTGGAGGCCGAGGGGTACCGGGAGTGCGGCTCGCGACTCTCCTGCCAGGTGGGCTTTAGCCGCGACCTAAACGGGGTCACCGTGACGCTGGCACCCGAGGAGTAAAGGCAGTCCGCGGCCAGGGTCGGGGGCTAGCTCCCGGGCGGGTCCGTCACTGTTACCCGCACCGCGCAGGCGTCCGCCGCGGCCTTCTTCAGGACGGCGGCGCGGGGATCGGGAACATCAAGGTAGGCCAGGCGCGGCAGGCCGGCCCAAGGCTTCAGGGCAGGCAGTGCCAGGACTTCATCAGCCAGTCCTCGGTCACCGCCGGGGAGGATGTACTCGAAGGCCTGGCCGCCAAAGATCAGCCGCGCCTGTTCCGCCACCGCCTCCAGCATTGCCTCCGCCTGGTTCGCGCGGCGGCGGGCGAACCGCTGCTGGGACTGGCCGCCGGCGGCGGTGCGGGACTGCACATACTTGGTGCCGGTTTTGGCGGCAAGGATGGTCCCCTCGCTGGCCACGGCCACGCCGTATCCTCCGCGGCGTACCAGGACCAGACCGACCGTGCGCGGCTGGGAAGCCAGTGTAGCCAGTCGTTCCACGAGGCCGGATCCCCGCCCCGGCCGCCCGTCGTCGGGCCACGGCGCCACCAGCAGTGCGGTGGCGCCGTCCGCGGCAGCCAGCCGTACGCCGTCGTCGTGGTCCTCATATCCAAGGTCACCGTGGCTGGCGGCGAACCGTTCAACCCAGCCGGCCAACCGCGGACCGGGGACGAACGCGGTCCTGGTGGACGCCGCACGTCCCTGGGTCGGACGGCTGCCTGGCATTCCGAATTCCCTGCTTTCGTGGCCGGATTTTTCCTGCTGATTCTAGAAGTAGCCTATCTATGTGGATGATCTCTTTGATTCGGCGGCACAGGACAGCGACGACGGCGACAACGACGACGCCGCCGAATCGGCCCAGTCCCGTTCCGCCCAGTCCCGGTCCGCGCAGTCCCGGTCCGCGCAGTCCCGTTCAGCCCAGCCGCGCGGCCCGCTGGCTGTCCGGATGCGTCCCCGCACGGTAGACGAGGTGGTGGGCCAGCAGCATCTGCTGGGCCAGGGTTCCCCGTTGCGTCAGTTGGCGGCCGGTGCTGATGCCGCCGGTCCGGCCGGCCCCAGTTCGCTGATCCTGTGGGGGCCGCCGGGCACCGGGAAGACCACGCTTGCCCACGTGATCGCGCGGGGTCCCGGGCGAAAGTTCGTGGAACTGTCCGCCATCACCGCCGGCGTCAAGGATGTCCGCCGCGTCATGGACGACGCCCTGACCGCCCGTGACCTCTACAAGACCACCACCGTCCTGTTCCTCGATGAGATCCACCGCTTCAACAAGGCACAGCAGGATGCGCTGCTGCCCGGCGTCGAAAAGGGCTGGGTGGTGCTGGTAGCGGCAACCACGGAGAACCCGTCGTTTTCGGTGGTGTCGCCGCTGCTGTCCCGCTCCCTGCTCCTGACCCTCAAGCCGCTCACCGACGCGGACATCGAGGGCCTGCTGGTGCGGGCCGTTGAGGATCCCCGCGGGTTGAACAATGACGTCCGGCTCAGCGACCAGGCTTTGGAACACCTCGTCCGGCTTTCCGGCGGGGACGCCCGCCGGGCGCTGACGGCGCTGGAGGCCGCCGCCGGGGTCGCGTTCGGTGACGCGGACGACGTCGGAAGTTCCGGTGCGGGGGAAGGTGACACTGAGCAACCGGTAACCGTTGAACTGCGGCACACCGAGCGTGCCCTGGACGCCGCAGCCGTCCGCTACGACCGCGCCGGGGACCAGCACTATGACGTGGCCAGCGCGTTCATCAAGTCCATCCGCGGGTCCGACGTGGACGCGGCACTGCACTACCTCGCGCGGATGCTGGAGGCGGGGGAGGACCCGCGCTTCGTGGCCCGGCGGATCGTGATCTCGGCCGCGGAGGACGTGGGCATGGCGGATCCGACCGCCCTGCAGACTGCGGTGGCCGCGGCGCAGGCCGTACAGCTCATCGGAATGCCCGAGGGGCGCATCGTCCTCGCCGAGGCGGTCGTCCACCTGGCGACGGCGCCAAAGTCGAACGCGGCTTACATGGGCATCAACAAGGCCATCGCGGACGTGCGGGCGGGACTGGGCAACGGGATCCCGGCGCACCTGCGCGACGCGCACTATCCCGGGTCTAAGCAGCTCGGCCACGGGGTGGGCTACAAGTACGCCCACGATGCGCCGCATTCGGTGGCCGCCCAGCAGTATCCGCCGGACGACCTCGTGGGCCGCGACTACTACGAGCCCACGGCCAACGGCGCGGAGCGGGACATCGCCGTCCGGCTGGAGCGCCTCCGGAAGATCGTCCGGGGCCAGTGAGGTTCTGGTAAGCTTGATCTTTGTCTGGCAAGGCGCGGACGCACAATCCCACCAATTCACGTTGATGGGGTTATGCCCTGCGCCCAGTAGCAAAAGGCAGCGGTTGGCCGATGCTCTCCATCTTGGAGGCCAGTAACACTGACACACCGCAGATATTGGAAGGACACAAGTGGCTAACAACACTCGTGCTCGCCGTACCGCACGCCTCTCGCGTGCACTCGGCATCGCTCTGACCCCCAAGGCCGCCAAGTACATGGAGCGCCGTCCGTACGGCCCCGGCGAGCATGGTCGTGCCCGCAAGAAGCAGGACTCCGACTACGCCGTACGTCTGCGCGAAAAGCAGCGTCTGCGCGCCCAGTACGGCATCCGCGAAGCCCAGATGACCCGTGCCTTCGAAGAAGCACGCCGCACCAAGGGCCTGACCGGTGAAAACCTGATCGAACTGCTCGAAATGCGTCTCGACGCCCTCGTGCTGCGTGCTGGCTTCGCCCGCACCATCGCCCAGGCCCGCCAGCTGGTTGTGCACCGCCACATCCTGGTTGACGGCATCCGCGTTGACCGCCCGTCGTTCCGCGTCGGCGAAGGCCAGCTCATCCACGTGCACAGCCGCAGCGAGACCATGGTCCCGCTTCAGGTTGCAGCAGCCGGCGCACACCGCGACGTCCTGCCCGCCGTTCCGGCTTACCTGGACGTCAAGCTGGACGCCCTGCAGGCCCGCCTGGTTCGCCGCCCGAAGCGCTCCGAGGTCCCCGTGACCTGCGAAGAGCAGCTCGTCGTCGAATTCTACGCACGCTAAATTCCGGCAGCGTATACAAAGAAGCCCGTGGCAAGCGCCGCGGGCTTCTTTGTATGTAAGGTACTTGGGGGACATTTGCGGCTGCAGCAGTTCGGGCGCCGCGCCCCGGTACGGTTCCACGGAGTTTCAAGGAGATGAACGTCTATGTCTGGTGGCGATATTGCCGGCCTGATCGCGGCCGGGGTATTTGCGCTCCTGGTCCTGTTGCTAGCTGTGCCCATCCTCAAGCTGGGGCGGGTGTTCGACGAGGTCCGGACATCCATCCGCTCCATCAGCGATGGCGCCACCCCGCTCATGGACGAGGTCACCGCAACGGTCTCCACCACCAACCAGCAGCTGCAGAAAGTGGACGGCATTGCCTCCAACGTTTCGGACGCCTCGGCCAACATCTCTGCGCTGTCCTCCCTCGTGGCCGCGACCGTCGGTTCGCCGCTGATCAAGGTGGCCGCGTTCAGCTACGGCGTCCGCTCCGCGTTCGCCGCCCGCAAGAAGCCCGCCACCGGCCGCCGCAGCCGCTAAGCCCACCCGGAGAACTGAAATGAAACGACTTGTCTGGATGGGAATCGGCGTGGCCATCGGGGTCATCGCGTTTCGCAAGGTCACTGAGGCGCAGTCCGCGCTCGGTCCCGAAGGCCTGAACCGGGCCGTGGGCCGGCTTGCGGACGGCGTCTACGACTTCGCCGACGCCGTCCGCGCCGGCATGCGCGAACGGGAAACGGACCTGCGCGCCGCGTTGGGTGTTGAATCCCAGGACCTCGTCCGCCGCTAAACGCGCGAGAATTAAAACCTGCAGTGCCGTCCAACACCGGGACTGCCTTTGAATCAAACTGTCACGCGCCAGCATGCGTGAACCAAGAAGGGTAAGTAATCAGCTCATGAAGTCGCAGGAGATCACAAAGCGCTGGGTGGATTTTTTCGTCAGCAAAGGCCACACGGCGGTTTCCTCCGCATCGCTGGTCTCCAGCGACCCCTCCCTGCTGTTCACGGTTGCCGGCATGGTTCCGTTCATCCCGTACCTGACCGCGCGCGAGGAACCGCCCTACTCCCGGGCCACCAGCGTCCAGAAGTGCATCCGCACCGGTGACATTGAGGAAGTGGGCAAGACCGCCCGCCACGGCACCTTCTTCCAGATGTGCGGCAACTTCTCCTTCGGGGACTACTTCAAGGAAGACGCCATCAAGTTCGCCTGGGAGCTGCTCACCACGAGCGTTGCCGACGGCGGGTACGGACTTCCGCCTGAGCTGCTCTGGGTGACCGTCTATGAAGAGGACGACGAAGCCGAGGAACTCTGGCTCAAGAACACGGGAGTCCCCGCCGAGCGCATCCAGCGCATGGGCAAGTCGGACAACTACTGGTCCACCGGCCAGCCGGGCCCGGCCGGGCCCTGCTCGGAGATCTACTACGACCGCGGCCCGGCCTACGGCGCCGAGGGCGGACCCATCGCCGACGAGAACCGCTACGTGGAGATCTGGAACCTCGTGTTCATGCAGTACCAGATCGACAACGTCCGCTCGAAGGTCGAGTTCGACATCATGGGCGAACTGCCCAAGAAGAACATCGACACCGGCCTGGGCATGGAACGCCTCGCCATGATCCTGCAGGACGTCGAGAACATGTACGAGACCGACCAGGTGCGCCCGGTCATTGACATGGCCGCCAAGCTCTCGGGCAGGGAATACACCTCCGCCGAGACCGAGGATGACCCGCACCACACCGATGACGTCCGCATGCGCGTTGTTGCTGACCACATCCGGTCCTCCCTGATGCTCATCGCCGACGGCGTCACGCCCTCCAACGAAGGCCGCGGCTATGTGCTGCGACGCCTCATCCGCCGCGCGGTCCGCTCCATGCGCCTGCTGGGCGTGGAACAGGCCTGCCTGCCGGACCTGCTGCCCGCCTCGCGCGACGCCATGAAGGGCGTGTACCCCATCGTGGACACGGACTTCGACCGCATCAGCCGGATCGCCTACGCCGAAGAGAAGGCGTTCCTGCGCACCATCGCCTCCGGCACCGCCCGCCTTGAGGATGCCGTCAACGTATCCAAGGCTGCCGGGCGTCCCCTCTCCGGCGCCGACGCGTTCGCGCTGCACGACACCTACGGCTTCCCGATCGACCTGACGCTGGAAATGGCCGAGGAAGCCGGCCTGAAGGTGGACGAGCCCGAGTTCCGCAAGCTCATGCTCGAGCAGCGCCAGCGCGCCCAGGCCGACGCCAAGGGCAAGAAGGGCGGCCACGCCGACCTTTCCGCCTTCCAGGAGCTGCTGGCAGAAGGCGAAACCGTCTTCACCGGCTACACCGACCTCGAGGGCGAGTCCCGGGTTCGCGGCATACTCAGCCGCGGCAGCAAGGTGTCCCAGGCAGCCACCGGCGATGAAATCGAACTCGTGCTCGCCGAGACCCCGTTCTACGCCGAGGCCGGCGGCCAGGCAGCCGACACCGGGCTGATCACCGGCGACGGCTTCGTCGTCGAGGTCCTGGACGTCCAGCGTCCGATCAAGGGCCTGAGCGTGCACAAGGCCATCGTCCGCGAGGGCGAGATCGCCTCCGACGCACTGGTCCGTGCCGCGGTGGACCGCGAACGGCGCCACGCTGCAGAGCAGGCACACACCGGAACGCACATCGTGCACGCGGCGCTGCACCAGATCCTCGGCCCGCAGGCCACCCAGCGCGGTTCGTTCAACAAGGCCGGATACCTCCGGTTCGACTTCGCCTGGGGCGAAGGGCTGAGCGCCGCCACCAAGTCCGAGGTCGAGGAAGTCTCCAACCTCGCCATCCGCAACAACTTCCAGGTGGACACCAAGGTCATGGGCCTCGCCGAGGCCAAGGCCCTCGGCGCCATGGCGCTGTTCGGCGAGAACTACGGCAGCGAGGTCCGGGTTGTGGAGATCGACGGCGCGTGGTCCCGCGAGCTGTGCGGCGGCACCCACGTGTCCAACACCTCCCTGATCGGCAGCCTGTCCCTGCTAGGCGAGCAGTCCGTCGGATCCGGAAACCGCCGGGTCGAGGCGTTCGTCGGCATGGACGCCTTCCGGCACCTGGCCGCCGAACGCGCGCTCGTGACCGAACTCACCGAGATGCTCAAGGTGCCCTCCGGGCAGCTGGCGGACCGCATCTCCGCGACCCTTACCAAGCTGAAGGCCACCGAAAAGGAACTCGAGCGGCTCCGCAAGGAACAGCTCGCGGCCGCTGCGGCCCAGCTCGCCGGAACCGCCGTGGACGCCGCCGGCGTCCGGGTCATCGCGCACGACGCCGGCCAGGTCAGCGGTGCCGACGATATCCGCGGCCTCGCCCTGGACCTGCGCAACCGGCTCGGATCCGTTGCCTCCACAGTTGCCGTTGCCGGCGTCAGCAACGACCGCCCGGTCATCCTGGTGGCCACCAACGAAGCCGCCCGTGAAGCCGGAGTCAAGGCCGGCGCGCTGGTCCGGCTCGCTGCCGGGATCCTCGGCGGCGGCGGTGGCGGCAAGGACGACGTGGCCCAAGGCGGCGGCACCGACGCCTCCAAGGTCGGTGCCGCACTGTCCGCCGTCGTCGATGCCATCACCAGGCGCTAACGAACCGTGACTTCTTCTGCTCAGCCGCACGACCACCCCCGGGGCATCAAACTGGGGGTGGACGTGGGGACCGTCCGCGTTGGCGTCGCCATCTGCGACCGGGACGAGATCCTGGCCACACCGCTGAAGACGCTGGACCGCAATCCCAAGAAGAATTTGGACGTCCGGATCATTGCCGCCCTGGCCGCGGACCGGGGAGCCGTGCAGATATTTGTGGGCCTGCCGCGGACCATGAAAGGCGAGGAACACGCCTCAGCCCGCATGGCCACGGAGTACGCACAGTTGCTGGCTGACGCGCTGGAGCGGGCCGGTTCGGACGTCCCGGTACACCTGGTTGACGAGCGGCTCAGCACTGTCACGGCCCATCGCAGCCTTCACGAAGCTGGCATGAGCAGCAAAAATCACCGTAAAGTGGTGGATCAGGTTGCGGCTGCAGGAATCTTGCAGCACGCCATCGACATGCAAAAAGCCAGGGGAACGGATGTGGGGAGCCGTGTGCGCGCGCTTCCCCGTACGGGGCTGCCCGGACACGCCGCCGCAACAGAAACTGCTGCACGGCCGTCTCCGGAAAAGGAAACACGATCTTCAGAGGATGGAAAGCTACAGTGAGCCCGGTCAACAGCGACGACTCCTCCGGCGACCCCTTCGCGGACGCCGGACTGCCCCTGACACGCAAGGAGATCCGCGCCCGCGAGAAGGCCGTCACCGCCGAGTCCGGCGATGCCGTGCCCGAGCAGGCCTACGAGTCCGGTGAAGAGGTGCACGTTGGAGCGGGTTCCGCGCAGCGGACCGGGGCTTCGGCTTCTGACTCTGCTTCCGGTTCGGACGGTGCCCGGACTGCGGCAACAGCGACACCCGTGGCTGTTCCCGCCGCATCCCCTGTCCCGGAAGCCCACATTCCTGACGCACAGGTTCCCCCCGCCCACGCTGTACCGGCCGCCGAGGTTCCCGACGCTCCGCCGGTTCCGCCGACCATCCACGACCCCGCCGAACATGGGGAAGCAGCCGTGCCCACGGGCACTGCCACACATGAAGAAGCGGCATCCGGGGTTCACGGCGTCCAGTCCGAAGACGCGCCGCACTTTGCGGAATTCGCGGATGGCCACCATGGGCCTGAGGAAGGCGTCCATCATGAGGATGGCCACCACTATGACATCCATCATGACGCAGTAGGCCATGACACCTACGAGGACCATGAGCACTACGAGCAACAGGCCGTGGGGCACCAGCTCCTGGCCGGCGCCGAAGACGTAGCCACGGTGGCCCGGCCATCCAAGAAAGTCCGGCGCCGGCGCCGCCTCGTGGCGCTGCTGCTGTCGCTCGCGCTGTTCGTCACCGCCACTGTCGTCGGCGCGCAGTTCCTGAAACCGCTGCTGGGGAACGACAAGCCTGGCGACTTCCCCGGCCCCGGCACCGGCCAGGTCAAGGTGTCGGTCGATCCGGGCGAAGGTCCGGTGTCCGTTGCTGCCAAGCTCGAAGACGCGAAGGTGGTGGCCAACGCCGACACCTTCATGGCAGCCCTGACCGCCTCCGGCGGCACCCTGTCGCCGGGGGAGTACGACTTCAAACAGGAAATGAAGAACTCCGATGCCGTCTCCGTACTTCTCAACGAGGGACAGGCAAAGGTCATGTACTTCGCCCTCAATGCAGGCCTGCGGATCGATGAATCCCTGCAGGCGATCTCTGAGGGCTCCGGTCTTTCGCTGGCGCAGCTGAAGGCGCTCAGCGACGCGCCCAAGCAGTTCGGACTGACGGCGAAGGCAAAGAACCTGGAGGGGTTCCTGGCACCGGGGGAGTACCGTTTCCCGCTGGGAACCACCGCCAGGGAGATCCTCACCAAACTGGTGAAGACCACCCAGGATGAACTGAAGGCACAGGGCGTCACTGACGCCGCCAAGCAGTATGACGCCGTGACCGTTGCCAGCATCGTGCAGGCAGAGGGCGGCCAGGCCGAGTACAAGGACGTGGCCGGCGCCATCTACAACCGGCTGAAGCCCACCAACACTGAAACGAATGGCCTCATCCAGTCGGACGCCACAGTCACGTACGGCCTGGGTAAGAAGACCTTCCACATCGACGAGGCCGAGAAGGCAGACAAGTCCAACCCGTACAACACGTACGCCATCCAGGGCCTGCCCGCCGGGCCCATCGGATCGCCGGGCAAGAATGCCATCGACGCGGCGGCCAAGCCAAACGACAACGATTACCTGTACTGGGTGACCATCAACCTCGACACCAAGGAGACGAAGTTCTCCAAGACGCTGGCCGAGCACAACGGCTACGTCGAGCAGTACAATGCCTGGTGCGAGGCCAACCCGGGCCGCTGCGTATGAGCCTGCGGGCAGCCGTCCTGGGGCACCCCATCGGCCATTCGAAGTCACCGGCGCTCCACCTTGCCGCCTACGCGCGGCTCGGAGCAGACATCGGCTACAGCGCCATCGATGTGACTGAAGAGTCACTGCCGGCGTTCATGGACTCCGTCCGTGCCGAAGCCGGCTGGCGGGGACTGTCCGTCACCATGCCGCTGAAGAAGGCCATGGTCTCCGAGGTGGACGAGGTCCGCGGCGTGGCCCGGGTCCTTGGCGTCATCAACACCGTGGTGTTCGAAGGTGCGGGGGAGGCCGCCCGGCGCATCGGATATAACACCGACGTCGCGGGGATCGTCAACGCCCTCCGCAACGCCGGAGCCAGTGACGCCCCCGCGGGCGTCATTCTAGGCGGCGGCGGAACCGCAGCCGCGGCAGTGGCAGCCCTGCGGGAGCTGGGCGCCGTGTCCGTGGACCTGTACGTCCGGAACACCGCCCGGGCCGAAGAAGCCAAGGCCGCAGCCGCCGGACTCGGCATGGACATCACCGTCCATGCCCTCGAAGGTGCGGTCGAAGCGATGGCCGGTGCCGGCGTCGTAATCTCAACGCTGCCGCCGCGGGCTGCTGACGGGATGGCGGCAGAGTTGGAAGCACTGGGACGGCGCACTGACGGCGTCCTGCTGGACGTCGCCTACGATCCCTGGCCCAGCCGGATTGCCGCCGCCTGGCACGCCGGCGGCGGAACAGTGGTTCCCGGCCTTGAGATGCTGCTCTACCAGGCGGTGGAGCAGGTCCGGCATTTCACCGGCCTGGCAGAGGCCGGCAGTGCCGACGTCATAGATGTGATGTGCGACGCAGTCGGGGCACCCCGGCGGGTGTCCTGACCGCCAGACATGGCAGGATGGTTTTTATGTTGCGTTGGTTGACCGCCGGTGAATCCCATGGCCCGGCACTGGTCGGAATTATTGAAGGCGTCCCCGCAGGTGTTGAACTCACCAGCGGGCAGATCGCCGATGCCCTTGCCCGCCGGCGGCTCGGCTACGGCCGCGGGGCACGGATGAAGTTTGAGCAGGACGTCGTCACGATCCTCGGCGGTGTCCGCCACGGCATCACCCAGGGCGGCCCCGTCGCCATCCAGGTGGGCAACACCGAATGGCCCAAGTGGGAACAGATCATGTCAGCCGATCCCGTGGCTCCCGAGGAACTCGAGGGTCAGGCCCGCAACGCCCCGCTGACCCGGCCGCGCCCGGGACACGCCGACTTCACCGGCATGCAGAAGTACGGCTTCGACGAGGCCCGTCCCGTGCTTGAGCGCGCCAGCGCCCGGGAAACTGCTACGCGTGTTGCCATGGGCACCGTTGCCGCCCAGTTCCTCAAGCACCTCGGCATTGAGCTTGTCAGCCACACTGTCTCCATCGCCAGCGTGACCGTCCCCGAGGGCCGGCCGCTGCCGGTGCCGGGCAACGTGATCGCGCTCGATGCCGATCCGCTGCGCTGCTTCGACCGGGAAACGTCTGACGCCATGGTTGCGGAGGTGGACGCCGCCCACAAGGAAGGCGAAACCCTCGGCGGCGTAGTGGAGGTGCTTGCCTATGGCCTCCCCCCGGGACTCGGCAGCTACGTCCACTGGGACCGCCGCCTCGATTCCCGTCTGGCCGCTGCCCTGATGGGCATCCAGGCCATCAAGGGCGTTGAGGTGGGCGACGGTTTCCTCACCGCCGCGCGCCGCGGGTCCGCCGCCCACGACGAGATCGTCAAGGAAGCTGACGGCAGGATCATCCGCACCAGCAACCGCGCCGGCGGCATCGAAGGCGGCATGAGCATCGGCGACGTCCTGCGCGTCCGCGCGGCCATGAAGCCCATCGCCACCGTGCCGCGCGCCCTGAAAACCATCGACATCAGCACCGGCGAGGCGGCCAAGGCACACCACCAGCGCTCGGACGTCTGTGCGGTTCCGGCTGCCGGCGTGGTGGCGGAGGCCATGGTTGCGCTGGTCCTGGCTGAGGCCGTGACCGAAAAGTTCGGCGGCGACTCCGTGGCCGAGACCGCCCGCAACATCAGGGGCTACCTCGAGAGCATTCCGGCGTCGCTGGATACGATCGGACTCTAGTGCCCCGGAGCAAGACACCCTGCGCCGCAGGGGACCGGCCCATTGTGCTCATTGGGCCCATGGCGGTCGGCAAATCTGCGATCGGACAGCAGCTGGCGCAACAGCTGGACACCCCGTTCGTGGACACCGACGCGGTCATCGTGGAGGGCCACGGTTCCATTGCGGATATCTTCGCCAGCCGCGGCGAGCGAGCCTTCCGGGAGATTGAGGCCCGGACCGTTGCCCGCATCATCGAAGCCGCTGCCGGCACCCCCACGGTGGTTTCCCTCGGCGGCGGCTCGGTCCTGGACTCCGGCACCCAGCAGCTGCTGGACCGGTGCACGGTCGTCTACCTGGAGTGCGATGCCGATACCGTCGCCGCACGGATCGCCAAGAATTCCGGGCGGCCGCTGCTGGCCGGTGACGGCATCCGGCGCTGGAAGGCGCTGTTCGCCACCCGGAAGCCGGTCTATGAACGCCTCGCGGACATCGTTCTGGATGTCCGGCAGGGAACCGTGCCGCAACTGGGCCTGAAGCTGGAGGCGGCCCTGTGCGACTTCGCCGCCGGCAAGTCACCCGGATCCACCACCCGCGAGATCAACAAAACCGCGACGACGGCAGCCAAAGGATGCGCCGCCGCGAAACAGGAAGTTGAAAAGTGAGCGAATCAACCGTCATCAAGGTCACCGGCCAGTCGGCCGGGGACAACTACGACGTCGTAGTTGGCCGCGGCCTGCTCGGCACGCTGCCGGGACTGCTGGGCGAGCGCGTCCGCCGCGTCCTCGTCATCCACCCGCGGGCCCTCCGGCTCACCGGCGACACAGTCCGCGATGAACTGGCCGCTGCCGGCTTCACCGCCGTCACCGCGGAAATCCCGGACGCCGAGGAAGGCAAACACATCCAGGTGGCTGCCTTCTGCTGGCAGGTGCTGGGACAGAACGATTTCACCCGCTCCGATGCCGTGGTCTCCGTCGGCGGCGGCGCCGTCACCGACCTCGCAGGCTTCGTGGCAGCCACCTGGCTGCGCGGCGTCAAGGTCATCCACATGCCCACCAGCCTCCTCGGCATGGTCGATGCGGCCGTGGGCGGCAAGACCGGGATCAACACGGCCGAAGGCAAGAACCTCGTGGGTTCCTTCCACCCGCCCGCCGCCGTCCTCACCGACCTTGACACGCTGAAGACCCTGCCGCGGAACGAGATTATCTCCGGCATGGCCGAGGTCATCAAATGCGGCTTCATCGCCGATCCCGCCATCCTTGACCTCGTAGAAAACGATCCCGAGGCCGTCACGGATCCCGGCTCCGACGCCCTGCGTGAACTCATCGAGCGCGCCATCGCCGTCAAGGCCCGCGTCGTTTCTGAAGACCTCAAGGAGTCCGGGCTCCGCGAAATCCTGAACTACGGCCACACCCTGGGCCACGCGATCGAACTCGTGGAACGCTACTCGTGGCGGCACGGCGCTGCCGTCTCGGTGGGCATGATGTTCGCGGCCGAGCTGTCCCGCAGCGTGGGCCGGCTGAGCGACGCTGACGCCGACCGGCACCGCAGCATCCTCGAATCCCTCGGGCTGCCCGTCACGTACCGCCGGGACCGCTGGCAGGGGCTTCTCGACGGCATGCGCCGCGACAAGAAGTCCCGCGGCGACTTGCTCCGTTTCGTGGTCCTCGACGGGATCGCGAAGCCGGGAATCCTGGACGTGCCCGATACCTCCCTGCTCTTCGCTGCCTACCAGGAGATTGCCTCCTGATGCGCGACGACCAGGGCGGAACGATCGAGTGGCCCGACGGCGGGTTCCCGGGGATCCGGGTCAACCCGGAAACGCTGCTTCCTGAAATCGTCAACGAAGAGGCGTGCGCCGCCGCGTTCGAGGCGTCCACCGACCCCGCCGAAAGGGTCCTGGTGCTGCTCGTGGAGGGGCACGCGGCCGACGCCGCCGAACTGCTGGCAGAGGCCCGCTACAAGGACCCGGAGTCGTTCCGGCTCCGGGCCTACGAGGCGGATGTCCTGCGCGTGGCCCACCGTTACGACCGAGCCATTGAACTCTTCCGGCAGCTCCTCGGAGAGGCGCACGGCACGGCCAACGAGGCCCTTGTCCACCAGTACCTGGGACGGACGCACTTCGTTGCAGGGAACATCGGTGCCGCGGTGGAATCCTTCGCCCGGGCGCTGGACCTGCGCGTTGCCCAGTCCGCCGATGCGGCCCTGATTTATTCCTCAACCGTAGCGCTGCAGCGGGCGCGGGACGTCCTCGAACTGGCCTCCTGACAGGGTCTTCCGGCTGGGCCCGCAGCGGTCCTCCGGCCGTGCCGCCAGGCGGCGCCGAAAACCGTGCCTGCCTTTTCCGCTAGAATAGTTTCTGGATTTTTGATAACTACACGCTGGCGCGCCGTTCGGCATGCCTGCTTGACATAACCAGCTGGCAGCCAGAACCAGTCAGACACAACCAGAGGAAACCAGTGGCAACCACAAACGACATCAAGAACGGAACTGTCCTGAAGCTTGAGGGCCAGCTCTGGAACGTCATCGAGTTCCAGCACGTCAAGCCGGGCAAGGGTGGTGCGTTCGTGCGCACCAAGATGCGGAACGTCATGTCCGGCAAGGTCGTCGACAAGACCTTCAACGCCGGCCTCAAGATCGAGACCGCCACCGTTGACCGCCGCGACTACCAGTACCTGTACCAGGACGGCGCCGACTTCGTCTTCATGGACACCTCGGACTACGACCAGATCACTGTTTCCGGTGCCACGGTGGGCGATGCCACCAACTTCATGCTGGAAAACCAGATGGTCAACATCGCCATCCACGAAGGCAACCCGCTGTACATCGAACTGCCGCCGAGCGTTGTCCTTGAAATCACCTACACCGAGCCGGGCCTGCAGGGCGACCGCTCCTCCGCCGGCACCAAGCCCGCCACCCTGGAGACGGGCTACGAAATCCAGGTGCCCCTGTTCGTCGAGAACAACACCAAGGTCAAGGTCGACACCCGCGACGGCAGCTACCTGGGCCGGGTCAACGACTAGTGAGCGCCCGCGGTAAAGCCCGCAACAGGGCTCTCGAGGTCCTCTTCGAAGCCGAGCAGCGCTCCGTCTCGGCCTTCGACGTGCTGCGTGCACGCCGCGAGAGGACCGACCAGATCGTCAACCCGTACACCCTTGAGATCGTTGAAGGTGTGGTGTCGATGCAGGCCACCATCGACGAATTCCTGGAGACCTACTCGCAGGGCTGGACCCTTGAGCGGATGCCGTCCGTAGACCGAATCATCCTGCGGATTGGCACCTGGGAGCTGCTCTACAACGACGACGTTCCCGACGGCGTCGCCGTCAGCGAAGCTGTCGCTCTGGCCAAGACGCTCTCCACCGACGAGTCGCCGTCGTTCATCAACGGCCTCCTGGGGCGCCTTCAGCAGCTGAAGCCGTCCCTGCTCGCCTGAGCTGAGCTTGAGCTGAGTACTACGCAGAAAGCCCCTGCCGGGTTCCCGGCAGGGGCTTCCTGCGTCCCCGATGCTGTTGGCCCGGACCTTACTGCTGGACTGCGGCCCGAAGTTCGGTCAGGTGGCGCAGCTGCTGCACCTCGTCCTGCTGGTGGGACGGCACATCCCTGCCGCTGAGGATCCGCTGCCGGATGAATGCCAGGCGCGTCGCCGCCTTGACGAACTCCTTCATCTGATCGCCCCGGTTGTAGGACGCCGCCCAGCGCACAGCCTGCCGGCGGCCTCCGGGAGTGGACAGCAGCTCCACCTCGGCCGGCGCGAACCACCCCGCGGCGGCGTATTCCTGGAGGCGCTGCCGGGTGAGGCGTGTTTCCGCCACCCGCAGCACCACGATGCAGGCCACGGCGAGCAGGAAGATTGGGACCTGCACCAACACGTACTGGGCGAGGAAATCCTGTCCCATGCTGTTCCACCTGTTGTGCAGGATCATGGCGGAAACCAGGCCCACGAAGAATGCGAGCAAGGAAACACCGGAATGCCAGCGCCGCGCGGCCAGGCCCATGATCAGGCCCGTGGTCCCGGTGAAGATGGCGTGCGCGAACGGCGACATCACCCCGCGCAGGAAGAAGATCTGGGCAAGGTCGCTGCCGGGCGTGCTGGACTCGGCGATCGCCCGGCCGAAGTACAGGATGTTCTCGGTGAAGGCGAAGCCGCCCGCGATGGTGAAGGCAAACACCACCCCGTCCACAGGGCCGTCAAAGTTGCGGCGGGCGAACAGGAGAAGCAGCAGCAGGCCCAGGGACTTCGCGAATTCCTCCACCACCGGCGCCTGCACGGTGGTCATGAAATCGCGGAAGGACGCCTCATCGGTGGCCGGGGCCGCGAGGGCGAAGACCGGCTGAATGAGCAGTGTCACGGCAATGGACACGGCCGCGCCCCAGGTGAAGGCAAACAGCAGCAGGCGCTTTGGCTCGGGTTCCCAGCGGTCAATGACGGCGACGGCAAACAGCACAGCCGCCAGCGGGATCAGGGAGGCAACAAAACCGATGACGAAGCCGGTGACGCCGGTGCTGGACAGGAGGAACGGCACCACAAGGAAAAGGCTGACGAAGGCAAGGATCCCGCCACCCACCACGAGCCCCAGCGTCCCTGCCCCCGGGCGGGCGGCCACGGTGGACGCGGCCTCCGGGATGACCTGGTACACCGCACCGCCGCGGTGCCCCGGCGCCGGCCGGTAGTTCTGCGGCTGGACGTGGCCCATCCAGCTCGGATTCGCGGGCTCTTCCTGGAACTGCCTCTGCTGCGGGTTCATCGACATAGACAGAGCCTATGTGCCCCGCTGTGGGCAACAAAGCACAGCGCCCCTCGGTGTGACGGACGACGCCTTCTGGCGGGGCAGGGCGCAGGCGCCCGTGTGGTAATTTTGGAAGGCAAATGTTCCTTTTTTAATTCCGTCCCGTGAGGCGGGGAAAGGGGAGACGAGCGATGACTCCTGTCACGCAGGCACCGGTTCCGGCCAGGGTTGTTCTCAACCAGGCGGACATTGACCGTGCCCTCACTCGTATCGCCCATGAAATCCTCGAGGCCAACAAAGGCTCCCAGGATCTGGTGCTGCTGGGCATTCCCCGCCGCGGCTACCCGCTTGCGGTCCGGCTCGCCCAAAAAATCGCCGCCGCCGATCCCGCCGTGGACGCCGCCGCCATCGTCGGCCAGCTTGATGTCACCATGTTCCGGGACGATCTCTCCTCCCAGCCCACCAGGCCGCCGCACCACACGCAGCTGCCGCTGACGGGCATCGACAACAAGGTGGTCGTGCTGATCGACGACGTCCTGTACTCCGGCCGGACCATCCGCGCCGCCCTGGACGCGCTCGTGGACCTCGGCCGGCCGCGCATTGTGCGCCTTGCTGTCCTGATTGACCGGGGCCACCGCGAACTTCCCATCCGCGCGGACCATGTGGGCAAGAACCTGCCCACATCCTCCGCTGAAAAGGTCCGGGTCCGGCTTGAGGAGACCGACGCCGTCGACGGCCAGACGGTCAACGAAGTGGTAATCGAGGGCGGCGCATGAAGCACCTGCTTTCCACCGAAGACCTCAGCCTGGCCAACGCCGTCCGCATCCTCGACACCGCCGAAGAAATGTCGAGCGTGGGGGAGCGCGAGGTCAAGAAGCTCCCCGCCCTGCGCGGACGGACTGTCGTGAACCTCTTCTTCGAGGATTCCACCAGGACCCGCATTTCCTTCGAAGCCGCGGCCAAGCGGCTCTCCGCCGACGTCATCAACTTCGCCGCCAAGGGATCGTCGGTCTCCAAGGGCGAGTCCCTCAAGGACACCGCCCAGACGCTGTCCGCCATGGGGGCTGACGCCGTCGTGATCCGCCACTGGGCCTCCGGCGCACCGCACCGGCTGGCGGCCACGGACTGGATCGACGCCGCAGTCATCAACGCCGGCGACGGCACCCACGAACACCCCACCCAGGCGCTGCTGGACGCGTTCACCATGCGGCGGCACTGGACCAAGCTCTCCGGACTGCCCTCCACAGGGGCGGACCTGCGCGGCATGCGCGTCGCCATTGCCGGCGACGTCCTGCACTCCCGCGTGGCGCGGTCCAACGTCTGGCTCCTGCGCACGCTCGGCGCCGACGTCACCTTGGTGGCGCCGCCCACCCTGCTGCCCATCGGCGTCGAACGCTGGCCCTGCAGCATCAGCTACGACATGGACGAGACCCTCGAAAAGGGCGTAGACGCTGTCATGATGCTCCGCGTCCAGGGCGAGCGGATGAACGCGTCGTTCTTCCCGTCCACCCGTGAATACTCGCGCCGCTGGGGCTTTGACGACAACAGGCTCCGCGCGCTGGACACCCTGGGCTTGAAGGACACCATCATCATGCACCCCGGCCCCATGAACCGGGGCCTGGAAATTTCCGCGGCCGCCGCCGATTCGCCCCGTTCCACCGTGCTCGCGCAGGTGAAGAACGGCGTGTCGATCCGCATGGCCGCCCTGTATTTGCTGCTCTCCGGGGATACCCGTGAACCAGCCGCCACCCTGAAGGAGAGCAACTGATGGCTGAAGAAACCACGTACCTTATCCGCGGCGCCGCGATCCTTGGCGGCGACGCCGAAGACCTGCTCATCCGCGACGGCGTCATCGCGGCACGCGGCACCAACCTGTCGGAGACAGGCACGGAGACAGGCACAGCGGACGGAGCCACGGTTATCGACGCCGAGGGTCTCGTCGCCCTGCCGGGCATGGTGGACGTCCACACGCACCTCCGTGAACCGGGCCGTGAAGACGCCGAAACGGTGGAAACCGGCACGCGCGCCGCAGCGCTCGGCGGCTTCACCGCCGTGCACGCCATGGCCAACAGCACCCCTGTGGCGGACACAGCCGGTGTGGTGGAACAGGTCTACAGCCTGGGCCGGTCCGCCGGCTGGGTGGACGTGCGCCCGGTGGGTGCCGTCACCGTTGGGCTGGCCGGTGAGCAGCTCGCCGAGCTCGGCGCGATGGCCGACTCCCGCGCCCGGGTCCGCATGTTCTCCGACGACGGCATCTGCGTCCACGATCCCGTCCTGATGCGCCGCGCCCTCGAGTACGTCAAGGCGTTCGACGGCGTCGTGGCCCAGCACGCGCAGGAACCGCGCCTCACCGCTGGTGCCCAGATGAACGAAGGCGAAGTGTCCGCTGTCCTCGGCCTGACCGGCTGGCCGGCAGTGGCGGAGGAAAGCATCATCGCCCGCGACGTCCTGCTGGCCCAGCACGTGGGCTCCCGGCTCCACGTCTGCCACGTGTCCACCGCGGGTTCGGTGGAGATCATCCGCTGGGCCAAGAGCCGCGGCATCAACGTCACTGCTGAAGTGACGCCGCACCACCTGCTGCTCACCGATGACCTGGTCCGCAGCTACGACCCCGTCTACAAGGTCAACCCGCCGCTGCGCACCAACGACGACGTCCAGGCCCTGCGCGCGGCCCTCGCCGACGGCACCATCGACGTCGTCGGCACGGACCACGCCCCGCACCCGAGCGAGCACAAGGAATGTGAGTGGGCGCAGGCGGCCATGGGCATGACGGGGCTGGAAACCGCGCTGTCCGTGGTCCAGCACGCCATGATCGAGACCGGCCTGATGACCTGGGCCGACTTTGCCCGGGTCACCTCCACTGCGCCGGCCGGCATCGGGCGCCTCACGGACCAGGGCCGGCCGCTCGAAAAGGGCGAACCTGCCAACATTGTCCTCGTCGATCCCTCCGCACGCTGGACCGTGGATCCTTCCGCCATGGCAACCATGGGACGCAACTCGCCGTTCCGCGGCATGGAACTCCCCGGCAAGGTGGTGGCCACGTTCTTCAAGGGCCACCCCACGGTCCTGGACGGCAAGCTCAACACGCCCTACCGCTATCCCTCGGAAGCGCCGGTTGCCGGCGCAGCAGGTGCCAACTGATGGAAAAAGTCCTTCCCGGACTTGCGATGCTGGCGGTGGTCGCCGTCGTTTTTGTCCTGATCTGGATCGGCTGGCGCAACCGGCTCCGGCGGCAGTCAGACATCGAACAGCTGCCGGCGGTCCCTGCCGGGCTGGGCGAGCCACTGGTTTCGGCGGACGGCCAGTACGTGGCCTCCACCACGGCGGGGGACTGGCTGGACAGGATTGCCGTGCACGGCCTCGGCATCCGCACCAACGCGCAGATCTCCATCCACCCGGAGGGCGTGCTTCTGGACCGCTCCGGCACACGGCCGCTGTTCATCCCGGCGTCCTCGCTGGCCGGTGTTCGGCAGGACAGCGGGATGGCCGGTAAATTCGTGGAAAAGGACGGGCTGCTGATCCTCAGCTGGACGCTCGGAACCCACGCCCTGGACACCGGCTTCCGCACCCGCCGCGCCGCGGACAAGCCGGCCGTCCTCCAACAACTTCAGGAAATGATCTCCCCAGGCCCCCAGGCAGGTCCCCATAGTGGAAAGTAATAAAGTGACGGAAACCGAACTGACAGTAAACGCAGGAACTGCGCCGCAGGCCGCAGCATCCGCCCCCGCCGTCCTGGTGCTCGAAGACGGCCGCATCTTCCGCGGACGCAGCTACGGCGCGCAGGGCACCGCCCTGGGGGAAGCGGTCTTCGCCACCGGCATGACCGGCTACCAGGAGACCATTACCGACCCGTCCTACGCACGCCAGCTGGTGGTGCAGACGGCCCCGCACATCGGCAACACCGGTGTAAACAGTGAGGACGCGGAGTCGCGCCGCATCTGGGTGGCCGGCTACATTGTCCGTGACGCCGCCCGCCGCCCGTCCAACTGGCGGTCTGAGCGATCCCTCGACTCAGAACTCGTCGAGCAGGGCATCGTCGGCATCCAGGGCGTGGACACCCGGGCCATCACCCGCCACCTGCGCGAGCACAAGACCATGCGCGCCGGCATCTTCTCCGGCGAGGCAGCCAACGCCACGGACAAGGAACTCGTCGACGCCGTGCTCGCCAGCGAGCCCATGGAAGGCGCCCGGCTTGCCGAGGAAGTCAGCATCGACGAAGCCTATGTGGTGGAGCCGAAGGACCACGGCTGGGACGGCGACGCACGCTTCAGCATCGCGGCGATCGACCTCGGCATCAAGGCCATGACGCCGGTGCGCTTCGCCGAGCGCGGCGTCCGCGTGCACGTGCTGCCCGCCACCGCCACCATCGACGACGTCAAGGCCGTCAGCCCCGACGGTTTCTTCATGTCCAACGGCCCCGGCGACCCCGCCACCGCCGACAACCAGGTCAAGCTGCTCCGCACCGTCCTGGACGAGAAACTGCCGTACTTCGGCATCTGCTTCGGCAACCAGATCCTGGGCCGCGCCCTCGGCTTCGGCACCTACAAGCTGCGCTACGGCCACCGCGGCATCAACCAGCCCGTCATGGACCGCCGCACGGGCAAGGTGGAAATCACCTCGCAGAACCACGGCTTCGCCGTCGACGCCCCGCTGGACGGCCCCACCAACGCGCCGGAAGAGCGCTACGGACGGGTCGAGGTCAGCCACGTCAGCCTGAACGACGAGGTCGTGGAAGGCCTGGCCTGCCTGGACATCCCGGCTTTCTCTGTCCAGTACCACCCCGAAGCCGCCGCCGGCCCGCACGACGCCGCCTACCTGTTCGACCGTTTCATCGAGCTGATGGAAGGCGCCCGGGACGGCCGCACCGCCAACCTGTCCAAGGAACCGGTGGACGCCCGGCACCCCGCAGAAGCCCAGCAGAACGGTGCCCTCCAGAACCAGGCCGCTGAGCCGACCACGACTGACAACAAGACTGAGGACAAGAAGTAATGCCCAAGAGAACTGACCTTAAGAGCGTCCTGGTCATCGGTTCCGGCCCGATCGTCATCGGCCAGGCCGCCGAATTCGACTACTCCGGCACGCAGGCCCTTCGCGTCCTCAAGGAGGAAGGCCTGCGCGTCATCCTCGTCAACTCCAACCCGGCCACCATCATGACCGACCCGGAGTTCGCCGATGCCACCTACATCGAGCCCATCACCCCCGAGGTGGTGGAGAAGATCATCGCCAAGGAGCGCCCGGACGCCGTGCTGCCCACCCTGGGCGGACAGACGGCACTGAACACCGCCATCGCGCTGGACAAGAACGGTGTGCTGGAGAAGTACAACGTGGAACTGATCGGCGCGAACATCGCCGCGATCGAGCTCGGCGAAGACCGCGAGAAGTTCAAGGGCGTCGTGGAGCGCTGCGGCGCCGAATCCGCCCGCAGCCACATCATCCACACCATGGACGAGGCACTGACGGCAGCCGAGGACCTCGGCTACCCCATGGTGGTCCGCCCCTCCTTCACCATGGGCGGCCTCGGTTCCGGCCTGGCGTACAACGAAGAGGACCTCCGCCGCATCGTCGGCCAGGGCCTGCAGTACAGCCCCACCAGCGAGGTGCTGCTCGAAGAGAGCATCCTGGGCTGGAAGGAATACGAGCTCGAAATGATGCGGGACAAGAACGACAACGTGGTTGTCGTCTGTTCCATCGAGAACTTCGATCCCGTGGGTGTGCACACCGGTGACTCCATCACCGTGGCCCCGGCACTGACCCTCACGGACCGCGAATACCAGCGGCTCCGCGACATCTCCATCGCTGTCATCCGTGAAGTCGGCGTGGACACCGGCGGCTGCAACATCCAGTTCGCCATCGACCCCGCGACCGGCCGCGTGGTGGTCATCGAAATGAACCCGCGCGTGTCCCGCTCCTCGGCGCTGGCGTCCAAGGCCACGGGCTTCGCCATCGCAAAGATCGCCACCAAGCTCTCGCTCGGCTACACCCTGGACGAGATCCCGAACGACATCACGCAGAAGACCCCCGCCTCCTTCGAGCCCACCCTCGACTACGTGGTTGTCAAGGTCCCGCGGTTCGCATTCGAGAAGTTCCCCGCCGCCGACAACACCCTCACCACCACCATGAAGTCGGTGGGCGAGGCCATGGCCATGGGCCGCAACTTCACCGAAGCCCTCCAGAAGGCCCTGCGCTCCCTCGAGCAGAAGGGCTCGCAGCTGGACTTCAGCTCCGTCCCCGAATGGGAAGTCCCGGAGCTCATCGAAAAGGCCAAGCGCCCCACGACGGAACGCCTGCACCAGGTGCAGCGCGCCCTGCTCGGCGGCGCCAGCGTGGAGGACCTCTTCGAGGCCACCAAGATCGACCCCTGGTTCCTTGACCAGCTCCAGCTGCTCAACGAGATCTCCCAGGAGATCCGCCGCTCCGGCGCCCTGACTCAGGACATGCTCCGCAACGCCAAGCGCCACGGCTTCTCCGACGAACAGATCGGCTCACTGACCCACAACTCCGAGGCCGTTGTCCGCGGCGTCCGCCAGGCACTGGGCATCCGCCCGGTCTACAAGACCGTGGACACCTGCGCCGCCGAGTTCGCCGCCTACACGCCGTACCACTACTCGGCCTACGACGAGGAGGACGAGGTTGCGCTGCACTCCAAGCCGTCCATCCTCATCCTCGGCTCCGGACCCAACCGCATCGGCCAGGGCATCGAGTTCGACTACTCCTGCGTCCACGCCTCCATGGCGCTGCGCAAGGCCGGCTACGAGACCGTCATGGTCAACTGCAACCCGGAAACCGTCTCAACCGACTACGACATCTCCACCCGGCTGTACTTCGAGCCGCTGACCCTCGAGGACGTCCTCGAGGTCATCGCGGCCGAGGAACGCACCGGCGGCGTGATGGGCGTCTTCGTGCAGCTCGGCGGGCAGACCCCGCTGAAGCTGGCCCAGCAGCTGGCCGACGCCGGCGTGCCCATCCTGGGTACCTCGCCCGAGGCGATCGACCTCGCCGAGCACCGCGGCGCCTTCGCCCGCGTGCTGGACGAAGCCGGCCTGGTCTCCCCGAAGAACGGCACCGCCGTCTCCTTCGAGGACGCCAAAAAAATCGCCGACGAGATCGGTTACCCGGTCCTGGTCCGCCCGTCCTACGTGCTGGGCGGCCGCGGCATGGAGATCGTCTACGACGAGCCGAACCTGTCCCGGTACATCGCCAACGCCACCGAAATCACCCCCGAGCACCCGGTCCTGATCGACCGCTTCCTCGAGGACGCCGTCGAAATCGACGTCGACGCCCTCTTCGACGGCACCGACATGTACCTGGGCGGCATCATGGAGCACATCGAGGAGGCCGGCATCCACTCCGGGGACTCCGCGTGCGTCCTGCCGCCCATCACCCTGGGCAACAACGTGCTGGAACGCGTCCGCACCGCCACCCGGGCCATTGCCGAGGGCGTGGGCGTCCGCGGCCTCATCAACATCCAGTTCGCGCTGGCCTCCGACGTCCTGTACGTCCTGGAAGCCAACCCCCGCGCGTCCCGGACCGTGCCGTTCGTGTCCAAGGCCACCGGCGTGCAGATGGCCAAGGCCGCAGCCCTGATCGGCACCGGCGTGACCATCAACCAGCTGCGCAGCGCCTACAAGATGCTGCCCGAGACCGGTGACGGCTCCACGCTGCCGCTGGACGCTCCTGTCTCGGTCAAGGAAGCCGTCCTGCCGTTCAGCCGCTTCCGCACGCTCGAAGGCAAGGTAGTGGACTCATTGCTCGGCCCGGAGATGCGTTCCACCGGCGAGGTCATGGGCATCGACAAGCACTTCGACACGGCTTTCGCCAAGAGCCAGGCGGCCGCCAACAACGCGCTGCCCACGGAGGGCAAGATCTTCGTCTCGGTGGCCAACCGCGACAAGCGCTCGGTGATCATGGGCGTCAAGCGGCTCTCCGACCTCGGCTTCGAGATTGTCTCCACCGGCGGCACCGCGGACGTGCTGCGCCGCAACGGCATCCAGGCCACTCCGGTGCGCAAGGTGGCCGAGGGCAGCAGCGCCGAAGGTGAAGGCACCATCGCCGACCTCGTAATCGCCGGCGAAATCGACATGGTGTTCAACACGCCGTCCGGCGGCGAGGCCCGCAGCGACGGGTACGAACTCCGTGCCGCTGCTACGTCCATCGGCATCCCCTGCATCACCACGGTGGCCGAGTTCAACGCAGCCGTCCAGGCCATCGAGGCCCTGCGCACCTACGCCTGGTCGGTGACCAGCCTGCAGGAGCACGCCGCAGCTCTCGCTGCGTCGCAGGAGGCCGCCCTGCAGAAGGCAGCAGCGCAGACCCCGGCAGCGCAGAATGCCTGAGGCGACTCCAGGTACCGGCCGGGAGTCGTTCGGCTCCCGGCTGGGCCGGGCCATGGCGGACCGCGGCCCGCTGTGTGTCGGGATTGATCCCCACCCTGCGCTTCTGGCCAGTTGGGGCCTGAACGACGACGTCGCCGGCCTGAGGCGCTTTTCGCTCACCGCCCTGGAGGCCGTGGCTTCGCTCGCTGCCGCGGTCAAGCCGCAGGTGGCGCTGTACGAACGGCACGGGTCGGCCGGAATGGCAGTCCTCGAAGAGGTGCTCGCCACCGCCCGGGATGAGGGCGTGCTGACCATCGCAGACGCGAAGCGCGGCGACATCGGGTCTACTATGGCCGCGTACGCCGACGCCTGGCTCCGTGACGGCTCTGCCCTCGCCGCGGATTCCGTGACGCTGAGCCCGTACCTGGGTTTTGAATCGCTCCGGCCGGCACTGGATCTCGCTGCCGAGTACGGCCGCGGCGTGTTTGTGCTGGCGCTGACCTCCAACCCGGAGGGAGCTTCGGTGCAGCACGTGGGCGGAAGCGATTCCGTGGCACGCCGGATTGTCCAGGCCGCCGCGGAGGAGAACGATCGCTACTCGGGCGCCATGGGCTCGGTGGGACTCGTGGTGGGAGCCACTGTGGGAACGGCTCTGGCAGATCTGCAGCTTGATCTGGGTACGGTCCGCGGGCCGATCCTGGCCCCGGGCCTGGGCGCGCAGGGGGCCACACCCGCAGATCTGCGAAGGACCTTCGGCTCCGCCTATCCCCAGGTTTTGGGAACGTCCAGCCGGGACATCCTCAAGGCCGGCCCGGGCGTCCGGGAGCTGACCAACGCGGCGGAGCGAACCCTCGCCGGACTCCGCTCCGAATAGTCCATTGATTTCACCGGCCGGCAGGGAGTAGGTTCAGGACAAATCCGTGGCTGCTCCAACGCCGCCGGCCGCGGATCCGTTGGCTGACCCCAGGGGAATTGACCGTGAGCTTGCGACCCTTGTCTCCGCAGGAACGTTCCGACGCACTCAAAAAGGCCGCGGCGGCAAGGGCTGCCAGGGCCTCGGCCAAGGAACGGCTCAAATCCGGAGAGCTGACCGTGGCCCAGATCCTGGACTCCGGCGGCACCGAGGAGGCCATAGCGCGGATGCGCGTTTCGGAACTCCTCGAGGCCCTGCCGGGGATCGGGAAGGTCCGGGCCGCAGCCATCATGGACAGCCTCGGCATCGCCGCGTCCCGCAGGGTCCGGGGCCTGGGCATCCACCAGCGCCGGGCGCTGGTAGATTTTATGAACGAGAAATAGCTTTATCCGAACAGAGTCATCTGTAGACCGTCCAAAGGAATACGTGAGCAACAAACCCGGACTGACAGTCCTCGCTGGTCCTACGGCTGTTGGCAAAGGCACCGTGTCCACCTATATCCGCGACACTTACCCCGAGGTCTGGCTGTCCGTCTCGGCCACCACCCGGGCCCCGCGGCCCGGTGAGATCGACGGCGTGCACTATTACTTCAAGTCCAAGGAAGAGTTCGAGTCCCTCGTGGCCGCCGGCGAATTCCTTGAATGGGCAGTGGTGCACGGCCAGAACACCTACGGGACGCTGAAGAGCACCGTGAACCAGGCCATCGCCGAAGGCCGCTCCGTGCTGCTGGAGATCGACCTGCAGGGCGCACGCCAGGTCAAGCAGGCGCTTCCGGATGCCCAGTTCGTGTTCCTGGCACCGCCCAGCTGGGAAGAACTCGTCCGCCGGCTGGTGGGCCGGGGCACTGAATCGGCCGAAGAACAGCAGCGCCGGCTGGAAACCGGTAAAGTAGAACTTGCTGCTGAACCGGAGTTCGACCACACCGTCATTAATGACGACGTCCGCCGGGCAGCGGACGAGCTTGTTTCACTCATGGGGCTGACCCCGCACCCGCGCCAGACGCAGACGCCGTCAGCCCGTTAGAAATTTGGAGAATTCGTGTCCACGAACCTTGAAGGCATCATCAACCCGCCGATCGATTCGCTGCTCGAGGCGGCTGATTCCAAGTACGGCCTGGTGATCTTCGGTGCCAAGCGTGCACGCCAGATCAACGCGTACTACGCACAGCTGCACGAGGGCCTGTTCGAGTATGTCGGCCCGCTGGTCGACACCAAGCTGAACGAGAAGTCGCTGTCCATCGCACTGCGCGAGATCAACGAGGGCAAGCTGGTTTCCACGCCGATCGAAGCTGCAGAGTAATCTCCGCAGAGTAAACAGACTGCCTGCTGACGGAGTTCACGTGCGCATAGTCCTCGGAGTCGGGGGAGGGATCGCCGCCTACAAGGTGGCATCGCTCCTCCGGCTTTTTACTGAAGCCGGCCATGACGTCACCGTCATCCCCACGGAAGCAGCCACCCGCTTTGTCGGCGTGGCCACCTGGGAGGCGTTGTCCGGGAACCCGGTGACCAACAGCGTCTTCGATGACGTCGACCAGGTGAAGCACGTCCGGCTGGGCCACGAGGCAGACCTGATCGTGGTTGCACCGGCCACGGCCGACCTCCTGGCCCGGGCCGCCACCGGACAGGCCAGTGACCTGCTCACCAACACGCTCCTGATGGCAAGCGGCCCAGTGCTGTTCGCCCCGGCCATGCACACCGAAATGTGGCAGCATGCGGCCACCCAGGCCAATGTCGAAACGCTGCGGAGCCGCGGCGTGACGGTCCTGGAACCCGCCAGCGGGCGGCTGACCGGCAGCGATTCAGGCCCCGGCCGGCTGCCCGAGCCTGAGGCCATTTTCGAAGCCGCCATCGCCCTGATGCAGGACACGGGCGTTCCGGCGCATCTCCCGCTGGCCGGCCGCACCGTGACCATCAGCGCCGGCGGCACCCGGGAGCCCCTGGACCCCGTCCGGTTCCTGGGCAACCGCTCCTCCGGCAAGCAGGGCGTGGCGCTGGCCGCCGCCGCCCGCGACGCCGGAGCCACCGTGCGGCTCGTGGCCGCCCACATGGAGGTGCCCGCCCCGGCGGGCGTCGAACTGATCGCCGTCGAGACTGCCCTGCAGCTCCGCGAAGTCATGCTGGCAGCGGCAGCCGAGTCCGACGTCGTCATCATGGCTGCGGCCGTGGCCGATTTCCGGCCAGCCGAGGTGTCCGGAAGCAAAATCAAGAAGCGGGATGACACCGCCGACCCCGTCATCACGCTGGTCCGCAACCCCGACATCCTGCACGAGCTCGTCGGAGTCCGCGACGCCGCGGGCAGCAGCCAGCTCGTGGTGGGCTTCGCCGCCGAGACAGGGGACGAACAGGGTGATGTGCTGTCCTACGCCGAGGCGAAGCTGAAGCGCAAGGGCTGCGACCTGCTGGTAGTGAACCACGTGGGCGCTGACAAGGTGTTCGGCCAGGACAACAACTCCGTGGTCATCCTCTCGCGGGCCGGTGCCGAGCCCCAGTCGGCCTCCGGCTCCAAGCAGGACGTCGCCGCCATTGTCATCGACCGCGTCGCCTCCGAACTAAGCCGGGTCTTTCCGCGAACCTGACCGGCGTAAGCAACGTCTCCTTAGCATGGGGACACACGCTGCCGCCCCTCCGTTTGCCAACCAGTAAGGTAGTTGAGTGACTTTACCGCTGCACATTCCAGAATCCCACGGGTCCACACCCGCCGCGCTTCGGCTCTTCACCTCGGAGTCGGTCACTGAAGGGCACCCGGATAAGATCTGTGACCAGATCAGTGATGCGATCCTGGACGCCCTGCTGGACAAGGATCCCGAGTCCCGCGTCGCCGTGGAAACCATGGCCACCACCGGCCTGGTCCACGTGGCCGGCGAAGTGACCACCGACGCGTATGTCGAAATTCCACAGATCGTCCGCGAGACCATCCTGGGCATCGGCTATGACTCCTCTGCCAACGGCTTCGACGGCGCCCGCTGCGGCGTTTCCGTGTCCATCGGGCAGCAGTCCAACGACATCGCCGGCGGCGTCTTCAACTCCCTCGAGGCCCGCGAAGGCCGCCAGGAGGACGATTACGACCTGCAGGGCGCCGGTGACCAGGGCCTGATGTTCGGCTACGCCAGCGATGAGACCCCGTCGTACATGCCGACGCCGATCTGGATCGCGCACCGACTCTCGGAGCGCCTCACCGAAGTCCGCAAGAACGGTGAACTTGCGTACCTCCGCCCCGACGGCAAAACCCAGGCCACCATTGGCTACGACGGTGACCGCCCGGTTTCCGTCGAGACCATCGTGATCTCCAGCCAGCACGCCGATGGATTCAGCCTCGACCAGCTCCGGGCCGACCTTGCGTCGCACGTGATTGATCCGGTGCTTGCCCTTGCGGACCTGGACATTTCCCGCACGGTCAACATCCTCAACCCTGCTGGCGCCTTCGTGATCGGCGGCCCCGTCGGCGACGCCGGACTCACCGGCCGCAAGATCATCGTGGACACGTACGGCGGCATGGCCCGCCACGGCGGCGGCGCCTTCTCCGGCAAGGACCCGTCAAAGGTGGACCGCTCCGCGGCGTACGCCATGCGCTGGGTTGCCAAGAACGTGGTGGCCGCGGGGCTCGCCAAGCGCGCCGAGATCCAGATCGCCTACGCGATCGGCCAGGCCCGCCCGGTGGGAACCTACGTCGAAACGTTCGGGACCGAGACCGTGGACCCGGCAAAGATCAGCGCCGCGATTGCCGAGATTTTCGATCTGCGCCCCCGCGCCATCATCGACGCCCTCGACCTCAAGCGTCCCATCTACGCGAAGACGGCCGCCCACGGCCACTTCGGCCGCGATGACCCGGACTTCACCTGGGAGCGTCTGGACCGCGTGGACGACCTGAAGGCGTACTTCAACGCCTGAGCCGGTCCGCCCGCGCCTGAGCCGGTCCGCCCGCGCCCGTGCGGGAGGAATGTCAGACCCGTGTGGTTGGCTGATATTCAACCCAGGACGGAGGTGAGGCGCCATGTCTCCTAACGGCATGTCTTCAAGCGGCACGTCTTCGAACGGCATGGCTTCGCAGCCCATGTCTTCGCACCCCACGCCGGAGCCTCTGCAGCTGTCACTGCTGCAGGGGTTCCCGGCCACGGCCAGGACAGCCGGCGGCCCGCCGCTGGCTGCCGCCCGTCCGGTGGCCCGCGTGCTCATTGAATCCCCGCTGCCGCACCTGGACCGGCCGTTCGACTACAGCGTGCCCGAGGAACTGGATGATGACGCCCAGCCGGGCGTCCGCGTCCGGGTCAAGTTCAGCGGTCAGGAACTCGGCGGCTACATCCTGGACCGGGTTGAGGAGTCCGACGCCGGCCAGCCCCTCGTCCCGCTGCACAAGGTCGTCTCACCGGTCGCCGTCCTGACCCCCGCCATGCAGGAACTCACCGGGCGAGTGGCCGCACGCTACGCAGGCACCGTCAGCGACGTGCTCCGCGTGGCCATCCCGCCGCGGGTGGTCAAGGTGGAGAAGGAACTTGCCGACGTCGAACCGGCCGCTCATGCTGGACCGGCAACTCAGGCCGCGGCGGACCATGACCTGTCCGGCTCAGCCTGGACCAGGTATCGGAACGGCGCCGCCTACCTCCGCCATCTCGCGTCCGGAGGCGCACCCCGGGCTGCCCTCAGTGCGCTGCAGGGTTTCGGCGCGGACGGCTGGCCGCGGCTCATCGCGGACGCTGTGGCCGCGGTCCGGCAATCCGGACGTGGCGCCGTCGTCGTCGTTCCCGACTACCGCGACCTGGACCGTGTACAGGCTGCCCTCGAGGACATCCTGCCCGCCGATGACGTTGCGCGGCTGACGGCCGATGACGGCCAGACACCCCGGTACCGCAACTACCTCAGGATCCTCAAGGGCACGGCGGGCGTCGCCGTGGGCACCCGCTCCGCGGCCTACGCCCCTGTGCGGAACCTGGGACTCGTCGTGTGCTGGGACGACGGCGACGACCTCCACGTGGAGCAGCGCTCCCCGTACGCGCATACCCGCGAGGTGCTGCTGCTGCGTGCAGAGCAGGAGAGTGCAGCCTGCCTGCTGGCGGGGCACGCGCGCAGCACGGAAGTGCAGCGGCTGGTGGACGCCGGCTGGGCGATGCCCGTGGAGGCCGAACGCACGGTGCTCCGCCGCACGGTTCCCCGGGTCCTGAACACGGCGGACAGCTTTGAGCAGGAGCGCGACCCGCTCGCCCGGCTGGCGAGGCTGCCGGGCGCGGCATGGCGCACCGCCAAGGAGGCACTCGAACGCGGCCCGGTCCTGGTGCAGGTTGCCCGTGCCGGCTATGCGCCGTCGCTGGCGTGCGAAACCTGCCGGGAACCCGCACGGTGCCCGTCCTGCCAGGGGCCGCTCGCCATCGCAGGCAGCGCAGCTGTGCCCCAATGCCGCTGGTGTTCGACGCCGGCACCTGCCTGGCGCTGCGCGCACTGCCAGGGCACCCGGCTGCGCCGCGGTGCGGCCGGTGTACTCCGCACGGCGGAGGAATTGGGCAGGGCGTTTCCCGGCAAGGCCGTGGTGACGTCCTCCGGCCAGAACGTCAAGGCCACGGTGCCGGATGCGGGTGCGCTGGTGGTGGCCACAGTGGGTGCCGAGCCCGTGGCGCCGGGCGGATACGCCGCGGCCCTGCTGCTCGACGGCGATTCACTGCTGCGCCGGGAGAACCTCCGCGCGGGCGAAGACGCCGTGCGGCGCTGGTTTAATGCCGCTGCCCTCGTCCGGCCGGCCACCGAGGGCGGAATCGTCGTCATCACCGCAGACGACACTGCAGCCGTCGGAGCAATGCTGCGTTGGGACCCGGCGGGGTATGCCCAGCGGGAGCTGGGACTGCGCACTGAGCTGCAGCTGCCCCCGGCGGTGAGGGTGGCCGCCGTCACCGGCGGCAGCACCGCCGTCGGCCATTTCACGGCCTCAGCAACAAAGCTGCTGGCCGCCGAGGGCGTGGAGCTGCGGGTTGCCGGCCCGGCGCCGCTGCTCCAGACGGCAAGCATCCATACTCCGAGCACCCAGACCCCTGGCGTTCAGGCAGCAGGCACGGAAAGCGTGGACGTGCGCACGCTGCTGTTCATCCCGTACCCGCAGGCCGCCACGGTAACCAGGGTACTTCGGGCTGCGAAAGCCGCAGGCGCGGCCAAGCGCACCGAGGACCCGGTGCAGCTGCGGCTCGACGGCGTTGACGTGCTCTGAAAGTTCGACGTCGGCCGGGTCGGGGCTGCCCGGTCACCGGCGGCGGAGTGCCATGACCTCTGCCGCCACGTCCACCAGTTGGCGGGCCGATTCGTCCCAGCTGAACTGCTCTGCCCGCGTCACGGACCGCCGCGAGACCTCCTGCCAGTGCTGCCCGTCGCCGAGGTTCCGGACGGCGGCGGCGAACTCCGTCGCCGACTCCGGATCGACGTAGGTGGCGGTGTCCGCCCCTACCTCGCGGAAGATCGGAATGTCGCTGGCAATCACCGGTGTGCCCAGCGCCATCGCCTCAACCAGCGGCAGGCCATAGCCCTCGGCCTTCGACAGGGTGACCAGCGCGGTGGTGCGGTTCAGGAGCGCCGTGTATTCGTCGTCGGTCACGCCGTTATGGAACACAACGTGGGCTCCGGAGGGGATCTGCGCTTCAAGCTCGGCGCGGCGGTGCGGGGTGATCCGGCTGAGCAGGTGCAGCGTGTAGCCAGGCAGTTCGGCCATCCCGGCGAGCATGGTTTCGACGTTCTTGTAGGGCATGAACGAACCCATGTAGAGCAGCGTCTTTTCCGGCGCGGCTGCCGGGTCGCGGGGCTGCTGGGCAGGCTGCGGAGCGTTGCTGACGATGCGCACCGGACGGCTGGTCAGGCGGTACTTGGACATCAGCGCCTCCGTGGTCCTGCTGATGGTGGCGACGACGTCGGCGCGGTTAAGCAGCAGCCGCTGGGGCCAGAACGCCTTGTGGTAGAGGCGCCACAGGATCCGGACCGGGGCCGGCAGGAAGCCCGGAGGTGCCGGGTGTTCGTAATAGATGAGATCGTGCAGGGTGAGCACCAGGCCGTACTTGCGTCCCCACGTGCCCATCGTCTGCATCGGGCAGACCACCACGTCCGCGCCGAGCTGATTGACCTTCCGGGCCACGAAAAGCTCGGCGGGGGAGAGCGGGCTGCTGATCAGCGTGTACGGAACGTCGGGAAGCAGGGCCAACTGCCGGAGATCACTGATGAGCATGGACACATCGGCGATCTTTGAGGCGGCGGCAATAAGGCTGGAACCGTAACGGCTGATCCCGTCGTGGTGGTCGGTCCGGGTGAAACGGGCATCGATGACTATCTTCACGCGGGGTGGTCCTTAAGGAAGCGGCGGATGAATCCTGCGGCAGGTTCTGGCGTTTCGTAGTGGATCAGGTGGCCGACGCCCGGGATGACGTCCAGTGTTGAGTCGGGGAGCAGCCCGGCCAGGCGGTGCTGGTCCCGCAGCAGGGCGATTTCATCCTTTTCGCCGGCGACGAGCAGGACGGGCAGGGTGAGCCTGGGCGCGACTTCGGCCACGTTGCTGCTGACGGACGCGGTGAACGATTCCAGCAGGGTGTCCCGGGTGGCGAACGCACTGAAGTACGCGTGGTGCTGCCCGTGGATGAACCGCAGCAAGTCCTTGTCCTTGGTTTTAGCCATGGCCATGCTCATCACCCGTACGATGAGCGGACTGCGGAGCAAGGCCAGGCCAAGAGGGCGGGGGAGGCGTGCGGAGAGGCGGTAGTACAGCACGGCCAGCCGGGTCATGAGGCCCTTGGGGCCTTCCAGCGCGGGCGCGGCGATGGGGTTGACCAGGATCAGCGGGCGGACGGCGTCCGGATGGGCCGCGACGAAATGGGCGGCCACGATGGAGCCGAACGAGTGTCCCAGCAGGACGGTGTCGGGCCGGAGTCCGAGGGCCGCCATGAAGTCACTGATGAACAGGCCGTAGCGCTCCACGCTGTGGGCGGCGTCGGTGAATGCCCCGGAGCTGCCAAACCCGGGGAGGTCGGGCATGATCAGGCGCATCTCGGGCAGCTGGTCGGCCACCCGCAGCAGCCCGTGGTGGTCGCCGCGGAAGCCATGGATGACCAGGATGGTCCGGGTGTCAGCCGTGGTTTTTTCCGGTTCGTAGACCCAGTAGGCAACGTTGCTGCCCGCCAGCTGCACCGTGGATGCGCGGGTGCGGGCGGCGAGTCCGCTGCTGACGAAGGACGGTGCTGTAGCGGGCTCGGAGTCGGCTGTTCTCATGTGCTGGGGAGTCCTAGTTGACGTTGTCGGGGTGGGAGCCGGTGCGGTGGCCGCGCTCCAGGGCTTCGATGTCCGCCATGTCCAGGGCTGAGAGCTCGAAGCCGAAGACGTCGAGGTTCTCGCGGATCCTGGCGGCGGAGCTTGCCTTCGGGATGGTGACGTTGCCGAGCTGCAGGTGCCAGCGCAGGACAATCTGGGCGGGGCTCACCTTGTGCTCGGCTGCCAGGGCGCCGATGACTGGATCCTCCAGCACTTGCCCGCGGCCCAGCGGGCTCCACGCCTCGGTAAGGATTCCCAGCCCGGAGTGCTTTTCCCGGAGCTCGGCCTGCTGCAGCCACGGATGCAGTTCGATCTGGTTCACGGCCGGCACCACCTCGGCTGTTTCCAGCAGCTGATCCAGGTGCTGGGGCTGGAAGTTGGACACGCCGATGGCACGGACCTTGCCCTCGCGGTAGAGGGTCTCCATGGCCCGGTACGTTTCCTGAAACAGTCCCTGCTTTGCGCACGGCCAGTGGATCAGGTACATGTCGACGTATTCCAGCCCGAGGTTGATCATGGACCTGTCGAAGGCCCTCAGCGTCGCGTCGTAGCCGTGGTCGTCGTTCCACACCTTGGTGGTGATGAAGAGGTCCTCGCGCGAGGTGCCAGCGGCCTCGCCGGAACCGCCGGTGGTGGCTTCCGCGGCGAACACTTCGACCAGGCCCCGCGCCACCCCGGATTCATTCCCGTACATGGCCGCTGTATCGAAATGGCGGTACCCGGCTTCCAGCGCAGTGGCCACCAGGTTGGCCGTGTCGTTCGCCGGAACCTTGTAAAGCCCGAAACCCAACTGGTCGATCAGCACGCCGTTGTTCAGGCTGAGCCGGGGTGAGGTAGTCATGGTTACGACTCTACCGATACCGCGGCGCGCCACGTGTGACCGGCAGGCGCAGTTCAGTTCCGCCGCAGGCCCGCCACAAGAGGTTCGTCAGCCCCAGCAGAGGCAGAACGGGTGGCCGGCGGGGTCCGCGTAGACCTGGAAGCCCGCGGCGGAATTGATGTCCTTGGCGGGCTTCAGCAGGCGTGCACCGAGGGACAGGGCCTCATCGTGGGCGGACGCGACGTCCTCAACATATAGGTCCAGATGGATCTGCTGTGGGTTCCCGTCCGGCCATTCCGGCGGCACGTGGTTGGGTGCGAGCTGAAAGCCCAGGCGCGGGTTCCCGTCGACACTGACGGTGTGCCAGTCATGCTCCGCGTCCACGGTGCCGCCCAGCAAGCCGGCCCAGAAGGCGCTCTCGGCAGGAAGGTCGGCGGCGTCGAACACAACGATCTCTCTGGTGATTTTCATGCGGTCATCCTTGCACGGCGGCCGCGATTTTCCGAGAGCCGCACACCAGTTTTCGGCGGGTGGTCCTGGCCGGCAGGGCGTCGCTCAGTTCCCATTTTTAAAGCTGACCAGCCGCCGGGCGGAGGCCTCATCGAGGATCAGATCCGTGGCCAGCCCGGCCACCAGTGCCCCTCGGAGCCCGTTGATCTTGGACGCGCCGGACACCACGCAGATCCGCCGGCGCACCTGGCGGAGCTGGTCCAGCGAAGGTCCGGTGGAACGTTCATTCAGGGTGATGCCGTCAGAGGACCCGTCGCCGCGGAAGAAGACCGTGGCCACGTCCCCGACGACGTCAGACTTCGCCAGGGTGACCAGGTCATCCTCGTCGAGGTAGCCGCCGGCGTACACGTGGCTGGGATAATCGGCATCCACCGAACCCACGCCGAAGATCGCAATGCTCATGCGGGACTGCAGGTCCAGGATGCGCTGCACGCTCCGCTCATTCCACATCGCGGTCTTCGTGGCGGCATGGTCGAAGAAGGCCGGCACGGGAAACTGTTCAACCCGTGCCCCGTACGCGCTGCCGAAGCGCCGCATGATGTCGCTGGCGTAGGTGATGCCGGTGGTTTGCATGTTGCCCGCCCCGTTCAGCTGCACCACGACGCTGTCGTGCGTGATCTTGCGGGTCAGGTGCCGGCTCACCGCGCTGAGGGTCGAGCCCCAAGCCACGCCGATGATCGCGTTCGAGTCCACGAGCGGTCCGATGGTGCGCGCAGCCTGCATGGCCACGCGGTCCAGCGTCTCCGCCTCATTCAGGGTGTCCAGGACGGGTACCACGTGCACATCCACCTTGTACTGCGCCCGGATCAACCGCTCCAATTCCGGCCCCGTGTCCAGGGGGCTGCGGATCTGGATCTGCACCAGACCCGACTCCCGCGCCGTTGAAAGCAGCCGGGAAACCGTGGAGCGGGAGGTCCGCAATTCCCGGGCGATGGCGTCCATGGTGAGGTCCTGCATGTAGTACAGCTGTGCGGCGCGAAGCGCGTCGGAATGTCGGGGCCGGGGCATGCATCTGTCCGTTCTGCACGTTTGTGCATAGTGCTTGACGTTATTTTCCATTAGTCCAAACAATAGTGGTGAACGGCCCCGCACCTTTCGGTGCGCCGTCTGCAACAAACCCTTTCTAACCAAACCCAAAGGAGCAGATTTGGGATCCCAGGATTCATCCGGCCATACCAACAGCGCTACCGCCGGCGGCGAGCGCGAGTCCGTCTCCCGGCTGCGCCGGCGGCCCAACGCCCGGGCCCTTGTCATCGGCGGCGGCATCAACGGTGTCGGAACATTCCGCGACCTCGCCCTGCAGGGCATCGACGTGGCACTGGTGGAGCGCGGCGATTACTGCCAGGGCGCCAGCGGCGCCTCGTCGCATATGATCCACGGCGGCATCCGTTATCTGGAAAACGGAGAATTCCGGCTGGTCCGGGAATCCGTGGTTGAGCGCAACCGGCTCCTGCGGATCGCACCCCACTACGTCAAGCCGCTGCAGACCACCATTCCGATCTTCAGCACATTCTCCGGCGTCCTGGCTGCACCACTGCGGTTCCTGACCCATAAGCAACAGGGCAAGCCCAAGGAGCGCGGCGCGTTCCTGATCAAGCTGGGGCTCAGCCTTTACGACTCCTTTTCCCGCGACGGCGGCAGCGTCCCGCGCCACCAGTTCCGCACCCGGCACAAGGCGCTGGCCGAACTCCCAATGCTGCACCCTGGCGTCAAATACACGGCCACATACTTCGACGCGTCCGTGCACAACCCGGAGCGGCTCACCCTGGACGTCCTGCAGGACGGCGAGAAGGCGGGCGGCCGGGCCAGCAACTACCTCTCCCTGATGTCCGTCAGCCCCAACGCAGATGGTTCCAGCACCGCGGTTCTCCGGGACCAACTGACCGGCGAGGAATTCGGCTTCACTGCGGACGTCATCGTTAACACCACCGGTGCGTGGGTGGACTTCACCAACCAGGCCATGGGTTCGCCCACCACCTTCATGGGCGGGACGAAGGGCTCCCACATCGTGCTTGACCACCCCGGCCTGCTCGCTGCCTGCGACGGACGCGAGATCTTCTTCGAACACACAGACGGCCGGATAGTCCTGATCTATCCCATGGGTGACCGCGTGCTGGTAGGAACCACCGACGTCGACGCTGACATGTCGGAAGACGCCGTCTGCTCAGAGGATGAAATTGACTACTTTTTCGACCTCATCGGCCACGTATTTCCTGACATTGCCGTAGACCGCGGTCAGATCGTCTACACGTTCTCGGGCGTGCGTCCGCTGCCGCGGCACGACGCCACCCAGCCGGGCTTCGTGTCCCGGGATTACCGCATCGAACGCCGCGGCCCGGAAGCAGGCTCCCAGGAGGGCGGCGCCGTCGTGCTCAGCCTGGTGGGCGGCAAGTGGACCACCTTCCGCGCTCTGGCCGAACACCTCGCCGACGACGTCCTCGCTGAACTGCGAACGGAACGGAGAATTTCGACGGCGAAGCTCGCCATCGGCGGCGGCTCGGGGTTCCCGGACAGCGAAGCCGGGATCCAGAATTGGATCAAGGCGCACATGAGCCCCACGCGCGACGCCGACCGGACAGCCGGTCTCCTCACCAGGTACGGCACCCGCGCGGGGGAAGTCATCAGCTATCTCGACGCCGGCCACGACCGCTTGCTGCGCTCTACCCGGGAGCTGAGCGTCAGGGAACTGCAGTTCATGGCCGCCCAGGAACAGGTCGGGCACCTCGTGGACGTCCTGATCCGCCGCACCTCCCTCGCCTTCCGCGGCCTGGTTACCGGTGAGTTGCTGAACGAAGTTGCCGAGGCCCTGGCCGAACCGCTCGGCTGGGATGCGGCAGGGGTTGCCGCGGAGATCAACCATGCGCAGGAGGTGCTGAAGCGGTACCACGGCGTCGAGGTTCACAGCCTCGTCGCATAGCGGGAAACAGTCCTTCAAACACGCGAAGGACTGACAACAGAAAATAGAGGAGTCAAAGATGTCTCTTGGATTGGTTTTTCTTTCCGAAGTTTGCGGAACCGGCATGCTCACGCTGCTGGGTTGCGGGGTGGTGGCCAACGTTGCGCTCAAAGGCACGAAGGGCAACAACGGGGGTTTCCTGATGGTCACCTGGGGTTGGGGCATCGCCGTCTTCGCCGGCGTCTACGTCGCCGCCGGATCCGGTGCCCACCTCAACCCCGCCGTTACCCTTGGCTTCCTGGCAAAGGGCAATGCGGAGTACGCCCCCGGTGTTGCCGTTGACTTCGCCTCCACCCTGACCTACTTGGGCGGTGAACTGACAGGCGCCTTTCTCGGCGCCGTGCTGACCTGGCTCGCGCACAAGCAGCACTTCGACGCCGAACCGGAGCCCGCCAACAAACTCGGCGTCTTCTCCACCGGTCCGGCGATCCGCTCCACCCCCTGGAACCTGATCACGGAAATCATCGGCACGTTTGTGCTTGTCTTCGTGATCCTCGCCTTCGGCGGAACGCCGTCGGGACTTGGCCCGCTGGCCGTGGCGCTGCTCGTCGTCGGCATCGGCGTGTCACTGGGCGGTCCCACCGGCTACGCCATCAATCCCGCCCGTGACCTCGGACCCCGCATCGCGCACGCCGTCCTGCCCATCAAGGGCAAGGGATCCAGCGACTGGAGCTACTCATGGATCCCGGTGGTAGGCCCGCTGGTCGGCGGCATCCTGGCCGGCCTGGTGGGGCATCTACCCATCGTGTTCACGGCGGCCACCTGAACCGCGGAAATTTCTTTCTAAGGCGCTGTGCCACGGCACCCATTTTCCGAAACCATATCCATAACCACATCTGTTCGATTCAAAGCACAACGACAAGGACGTCATCATGAGCCAATACGTAATCGCCGTCGACCAGGGCACCACCAGCACCCGCGCCATCATTTTCGACCACAGCGGCAGCATTGTGTCCTCCGGCCAGATGGAACATGAGCAGATCTTCCCGCAGGCCGGCTGGGTGGAGCACGATCCCGCGGAAATCTGGGACAACACCCGCGAGGTCATCGGTTCCGCACTGTCCAAGGCGAACCTGACCCGGCACGACATTGCCGCCGTCGGCATCACCAACCAGCGCGAAACGGCGGTGGTCTGGGACAAGACCACCGGCAAGCCGATCTACAACGCGATCGTGTGGCAGGACACCCGGACCCAGCCCATCGTCGACGAACTGGCGAAGGACGGGGGAGCGGACCGGTTCAAGCAGAAGGTCGGGCTGCCGCTGGCCACCTACTTCTCCGGGACCAAGATCAAGTGGATCCTGGACAACGTCGACGGCGCCCGTGATAAGGCCGAGGCGGGGGACCTCGTCTTCGGCAACACCGACTGCTGGGTGCTGTGGAACCTCACCGGAGGCGTGGACGGCGGAGTCCACGTCACCGACGTCACCAACGCCTCGAGGACCATGTTCATGGATCTCGACACGCTGCAGTGGGACGAGGAGATCCTTGGCATCTTCGGTGTTCCGGCGTCCATGATGCCCGCCATTAAGTCCTCCTCCGAGGTCTACGGTACTGTCCACACCTCGCAGCTGCTGCGGGAGGTCCCCGTGGCCGGCATCCTCGGCGACCAGCAGGCGGCCACCTTCGGCCAGGCGGCGTTCGAGACCGGCGAGGCCAAGAACACGTACGGCACCGGGTGCTTCCTCATCTTCAACACGGGCGAGGAGATTGTGCACTCCAAGAACGGGCTGCTCACCACTGTCGGCTACAAGCTGGGCGACGCGGCCCCGCACTATGCGCTGGAAGGGTCGATCGCCGTCACGGGTTCGCTCATCCAGTGGCTGCGCGACAACCTGAACATGATCAGCAGCGCCCCCGAGGTAGAGTCCCTCGCGGCTTCGGTGAAGGACAACGGCGGCGTGTACATCGTGCCGGCATTTTCCGGACTCTTCGCGCCCTACTGGCGCTCGGATGCGCGCGGCGCCATCGTGGGCCTGACCCGGTTCGTCAACAAGAGCCACATTGCCAGGGCCGCGCTTGAGGCCACCGCCTTCCAGACCCGCGAGGTTTTGGATGCGGTTAACGCCGACTCGGGCGTCCCGCTCACGGAACTGAAGGTCGACGGCGGCATGGTCGCCAACGATGCCCTCATGCAGTTCCAGGCGGACATCCTCGGCGTCCCGGTTATCCGCCCGAAGGTCGTGGAAACCACCGCGCTGGGCGCAGCGTACGCGGCGGGCCTCGCCGTCGGTTTCTGGAAGGACCTTGGCGAGTTGTCCGCCAACTGGTCCGAGGACAAGCGCTGGGAGCCGAACCTGGATCCCGGGGAGCGGGAACGGCAGCTGCGGCTCTGGAAGAAGGCGGTCACCAAGTCCATGGACTGGGTCGACGAGGACGTGAGGTGACGGCTGTGCCATGCGATCCGTGCTTGGAGTCCCGGGAACTCCCTGCCGGCACCTGAACTCCCGGACAGTTCGGACAAGCAGGACGGCCCGGACGCCGTGAACGCCACGCGTTCCGGGCCGTTGCCTGCTCAGGCGACCTTAGTCGCCGTCGGCGTCACCCGGCACGGCGACTTCGGCGCGCGGAGTCTTGGCATAGACGGACTTGCTGACCGAGTACGCATGTTTGTCGATCATTAGGGCCTGCCGGTTGATCGCCCTCAGCTGGTCTGTGCTGAGTTTCTTGATCCTGACGAGGTCCATGGTCTCCTGCTCAGGCCCGCCCACAGCCGTCACTTTCACCAGCCCCGTGCCCGGTGAATAGAACTTCCGCTGATGGCCCGCGCTGGCCGGTTCCAGGGGATTGTATTCGTCAACAACCAGCACGTTCTTGTAATTGCCGGTGGGCACCCGCACCTGCTGGTCCCTTTTGATGACGTCTCCGCAATCCAGGAAATCGACTTTCGGGGCGTACGCCTGGATGTAGTGGGGACCGCTGATCCGGGGCTTGGCCTTCATGGCTATGCCCGCCTTCGCCTTGTCCAGCCCGCTGATGAAAGTGCTGGGGGCGCCCGTGAACTTTCCGTTCTCAAACTCTTCCGGGTACTCCCCAAACAGCCATACGTCGCCCTTAGCGGTTTGGGCGAAGAACGCAAGCTCGGACTCGACCAGTTCGCCGTCGTTGTAGTCTCTGTCCCACATCACCACAGTTTTCACGCCGTCCACTACCTTGGTCAGTCCCGTTATGGTGTGGACCACCGTCCGTTTGGTGGTTTCGGTGGCTGTCTTGGCAGTACCGGTGGTCGTATATTGCATGCCCGGCTTCAGCGGGAACCACATGTTGGTGACCTTCGGCTTCTTTGGGAAGTCCGCCCTGTGGAACTCGGTGGCGGAGCCGGGCCCGCACAGGTCCCGGGGCACCCTGGACGCCGCAGCTGCCCCGGACGTCGACGTGAACGTGGCCAGAAACAGCATGAGCACAGAACCCAGCGCCGTCAGGTGTTTTTTGTGTGTGAGCATCTTGTTGCCTTTCTCTGACGTGTGTTCGGCTGATGCCGCACTCAGAGCAGCGCGTGGCCAGGCGAGGCAGGCTGGATGCGCTGCACACGCTGTTGATGCGGGACCTGGCGTTGGGCCTGACATGCCGGGGGACATTCCGTCCTGGGCAGGTAACCGGTCCACTGCAGGCTCCTCAAGCCGAGACCGTCGCCCTGCCCCCAAGCGCCTGGGCACGATCCCATGCGCTTGGTGTAAATGGTGTACCTGCTTCTACGGTTTGGCAATGGTGATTTCCTGCAAAGCCGCCGCGCCTTCTGCCTGCGCTCTCCGCCCCTTTCCCGGTGGACCGGGGCGGTGCCTGTTTCAGCATGGACCGGCAGAGACGCTAAAGTAGTTTTATGCGTGCGATCCTTCTGCTTAGCTAGCCGCTTGGTATCCCTAACAAATACGGATTATCGAGCGGCCGCCCCTCCATGTCGAGGGGCTTTTGTGTGTCCGGGGAGACCTTCCCGGCGGGCGGCGGGGATCAGACCGTTGTGACAGGACAGAGGTCATGACAGAACAGAAGAGGGCAGCAGTGAGCGTTCAGCCGGAGACCGAAACCGGAACAGCAGCAGGTGGAGCGGAGACACCCGAAGAGGGCGCGTACAGCTTCGCGGCGATGGAGGCCCGGTGGCCCCAGGTGTGGGAAGAACTGAAGGTTTTCACCCCCGCCGACGACGGTTCCCGGGAGCGCCGTTACGTCCTGGACATGTTCCCCTACCCGTCCGGTGACCTTCACATGGGCCACGCAGAAGCCTTCGCCATGGGCGACGTGGTGGCGCGGTACCTGCGCCAGCAGGGATACGACGTGCTGCACCCGATCGGCTGGGACTCGTTCGGGCTGCCCGCGGAAAACGCGGCGATCAAGCGCAACGCCCACCCGAGCGAGTGGACCTACGCCAACATCGACACCCAGGCCGCGTCCTTCAAACGCTACGCCATCTCCGCTGACTGGTCCCGCAGGCTCCACACTTCCGATCCCGAGTACTACCGCTGGACGCAGTGGCTGTTCAAGCGCTTCTACGAACGCGGCCTGGCCTACCGGAAGGACCACCCGGTCAACTGGTGCCCCAAGGACCAGACCGTGCTGGCCAACGAACAGGTTGTTAACGGCGCCTGCGAACGCTGCGGCACCGCCGTGACCAAGAAGTCGCTGAACCAGTGGTACTTCAAGATCACCGAGTACGCCGACCGGCTGCTGGATGACATGGAGCAGCTCCGCGGCCACTGGCCCGAGCGCGTGCTGGCAATGCAGAAGAACTGGATCGGCCGCTCCGAGGGCGCCCACGTCAACTTCGTCATCGAGGCCGACGGCAGCAAGCCCGCCAAGGACGTCACCGTCTTCACCACGCGCCCGGACACGCTGTACGGCGCCACGTTCTTCGTCGTCGCCGCCGACGCCCCGCTGGCCCTGGACCTGGTCACCGAGGAGCACGCCGCCGCCCTGGACGAATACCTTGACAAGGTCAAGGCGCTGTCGGAGATCGAACGCCAGTCCACCGAGCGCGAAAAGACCGGCGTCTTCACCGGCAGGTACGCGGTCAACCCGCTCAACGGCGAGAAGCTGCCCGTCTGGGCTGCCGACTACGTGCTGGCCGACTACGGCACGGGCGCCATCATGGCCGTGCCCGCACACGACCAGCGCGACCTCGACTTCGCCAAGGAATTCGGCCTCCCTGTGCGCGCGGTCCTGGACACCGGCGAAGAGGACCCTGCTGTGTCCGGCACGGCGACGGCGGGCGAAGGCACCCTGATCAACTCGGGCTCACTGAACGGCCTGCCCAAGAGCGAGGCCATCCCGGCAGCCATTCGGATCCTCGAAGGGCAGGGCACGGGCGAAAAGTTCGTCAACTTCCGCCTGCGCGACTGGCTGCTGAGCCGGCAGCGCTTCTGGGGCACACCCATCCCGATCATCCACTGCCCCGCCTGCGGCGAGGTGCCGGTTCCGGACGAGCAGCTGCCCGTCGAACTGCCGGCCGACCTGCGCGGCGAGGACCTGGCACCGAAGGGCACCTCTCCCTTGGCCGCGGCCGAAGCCTGGGTCAACGTCGAGTGCCCCACCTGCCACGGACCGGCGCGCCGGGACACGGACACCATGGACACCTTCGTGGATTCGTCCTGGTACTTTCTGCGCTTCGTTTCACCCCACTACACCGAAGGCCCGTTCGATCCCGAAAAGATCAACGACTGGATGCCGGTGGGACAGTACGTGGGCGGCGTGGAGCATGCCATCCTGCACCTGCTGTACGCCCGGTTCTTCACCAAGGTCATCAATGACCTGGGCCTGATCGAGGCGAACGAACCGTTCAGCGCCCTGCTCAACCAGGGCCAGGTGCTGAACGGCGGCAAGGCCATGAGCAAGTCGCTGGGCAACGGCGTTGACCTGGGTGAACAGCTGGACAAGTTCGGCGTCGACGCCGTCCGGCTCACGATGATCTTCGCGTCCCCGCCCGAGGACGACGTCGACTGGGCGGACGTTTCGCCGTCGGGCTCCGCGAAGTTCCTGGCCCGCGCCTGGCGGCTCGGGCAGGACGTTTCGAGCGCCCCCGGGGTTGACTTCAGCACCGGTGACCGCGCGCTGCGATCGGTCACTCACAGGACCATCGCGGACGCCGCAGAGCTGCTGGACAACAACAAGTTCAACGTCGTCGTGGCCAAGCTGATGGAGCTGGTCAACGCCACCCGCAAGACCATTGACTCCGGTGCCGGCGGCGCCGATCCGGCCGTGCGCGAAGCCGCCGAGGCGGTGGCCGTCATCCTCAGCCTCTTTGCGCCCTACACGGCGGAAGACCTGTGGAACGTCCTGGGCCACCCGGCGTCGGTGGCCAACGCCGGTTGGCCTACGCACGACGAGGCCCTTCTGGTGCAGGAGACCATCACCGCGGTGGTCCAGGTCCAGGGCAAGGTCAGGGACCGGCTCGAGGTGTCACCGGCCATCTCCGAGGACGACCTGCGTGAGCTTGCGCTGGCCTCCGAGAACGTCCAGCGTGCCCTCGACGGCCGGGGCATCCGGACGGTGATCGTGCGGGCACCTAAACTGGTGAACATCGTCCCGGCCTAGCAGCGATATTTTTGTAGCCCGGGAGCGACTGACCGGGCTCCGGCCGCCGGCACAGCCGGCGGCCGGAAACAACTGCAGGAGGTGTGCCGTGAAAGACCGCGAACCGGCAGCCTGGCTGTGGTTAAAGGAGCATCTGGTCCGTCTCCGCTTGGCCACCAGGCCCGGCCAGGTCCCGCCCACGGGCGAGCCCGCCGTCGTTGTCCGTACTGCCGTGGTGACGGATTCCGCTGCCGCACTGCCCGCCGACTGGGTGCGGGCCTTCTCCATCAACGGCCGGTTGGCCGTCATTCCAATGCCCGTCATGGTGGGCGAGGAGATCTACGGCGAGGGCGAGGACGACATCACGGGGACCATCGCTGTGGCCCTGGCCGCCGCGACGCCGGTTAAGACCTCCCGCCCGTCGCCGGGACAGTTTGAGCAGGCCTACCTTGCCGCCGAACGGCAGGGCTTCGAGTCCGTCGTATCCATCCACATCTCCGGTGGTCTATCCGGCACCGCTGATGCCGCCCGCCTCGCGGCCGGCCGGGTCAGGATCCCTGTCGAGGTGCTGGACACCCGCACCGTCGGAATGGCACAGGGACTGGCCGTGCAGAGTGCGGTGGTGGCGGCGGCGGACGGCCGCGGCGCCGGCGAGGTGCGCCGGCTCGCCGAGGAACGCGCGGCAAGGACCAAGGTCTACTTCTATGTGCCCAGCCTGGAGCAGTTGCGGCGCGGTGGACGCATCGGCGCCGCAGCCTCACTGGTCGGAGCCATGCTGTCCATCAAGCCGATCCTCGCGGTCGACGGCGGCAAGATCGTTCCGCTGGAAAAGGTCCGTTCGGCAGCGAGAGCCATTGCCCGGCTTGAGGAGATCGTGGTGGCGGATGCCGTGGGCCGGCCACCGGGGGAGGCGAGGCTGGCCATCCACCATTTCGGTAACCGGCCCGAGGCCGAGATGCTCGCGGCACGTCTGGCGGCGAAGCTTCCGGCCTGCCCGCCGGTCCAGATCAGCTCACTGCCAGCCGTGCTGGCAGCCCACGCAGGGCTTGGCGTCCTCGCCGTGATCGTGGGGGAGAGCAGCTCGTCCGTGGCCGGTTGCCTCGCCTCCCCGTCCAAGGCAGCCGGCACCAGCGGTACTGAGCCCGCCACCTAGGCCGTCGCAGGCAGCCTCCCCGCGGCCGTCGGGGAACCACACCACTGCCCACTTGTCACGGCTAGCAGCGCCTGCCCGGTGGTAGTACAGTCTCCCCACCGAGCAAGGAGGCTCCCATGTCCATGCAAGTCCACCACGTCGCCCAGTTGGACCGGGATGTGGCCGAGGAAGTCACGAAATGGATGAAGTACCTGAAAGGGCAGGTGACCAGCGTCCAGTTCCTCACCACCACAATCCCTGATCCGAAGGAACCGGAGAAGTGGCGCGTGCAATACGAGGCCTACATCACCTACCAGCGGTAGTGGCGCTATCCACATGGCGCAATCCACATAGGGCATGACGGGACTGTCGGGAAGGTTGACCGTTTCCTACCGTGGTGGATATGTCACGCCGGACCGCTGGAGCCTCTGCCAGCGCTCAGGCGCGCGTTGGTGAGGGGCGCCCAGGCGCAGGGCGCTCCGCAGGACGTGGCTCCGTGGGGGAGAGGACAACAGATGGGCGGACGGCCAGAAGGCTGGCAGCCACGCTCGGCCCGCCTGCCAGGCCCGGCCTTCCCTGCGATGAAGAGAAGGATCCGGCGCCGGGCGGTGGCCCCGCGGGGCTGCTGGAGACGGAAACGGGATCCGGCTTCGCTTACGGCCGGCAGGCCGGTTCCGCCAGGTCTGCGGTGTCCGGCGAAGTGGCCGAACCGCGGTTCCGGTGGCGCTTGGGCATACGTGCTGCAGTATTGGTGGGCGTGCTGTCGCTGATTGCCGGAGCCTTGCTCTGGTGGCAGGTGGCTGCCAACGGTCCTGTTGTCCTTCCGCTCAGCTCAGTCACCCACGACGCGGCGGGAAAATCAGCGGCCAGCACAGAAGGCCCGGACGGCAACGGCCAGGAGAGCAAGGACCGGGACGGCAGCGGCCCGGACCATGACAGCACCGTTAGCAGTGGGCCAGACAGTGACCGGCAGGCCGCTGACGGCAAAGACAGCGATGGAACGGCGGCCGGGAACGTCGTGGTGCACGTCGCCGGAGCGGTGAAGAAGGCCGGAGTGCTCCGGCTCCCGCGGGGAAGCAGGGTACATGAGGCCATCGCCGCCGCCGGGGGCGCCAGCCCTGAGGCCGATCTCGACCGCCTCAACCTCGCCTCCCCGCTGGAAGACGGCCAGAAAATCTATGTGCCGCGCCGCGGTGAGGCGGCACCGGCCGGCACATCCGGTGCCGCGCAAACGGACAAATCCGGCGCGGCCGGCACGTCAGGAGCGGACGCCGCAGAAGCAGCTGGAAGCGGCGGGCCTGCGGGCGACGGTGCCGATGCGGGCGGCAAAATTAATCTCAACACCGCCACCGTGGCAGAACTCGGCGAGCTGCCGAGGGTTGGCCCGGTGTTGGCCCAGCGCATCGTCGACTGGCGCACGCAGCAGGGCCCGTTCAAGTCACCCGAGGAACTTGACGCCATCGACGGAGTCGGCCCCAAAATGCTGGAAACGTTGCTTCCGCTGGTGACCGTCTGACATGGATCACGGGAACGAACGCGTGCCCAGCCGGTGGCACCGCTATGTCCAGGCGGCCGTGGATTTCCCAAGGCTCGACTCTACACAGGGCGAAAATTCTTCCGGCGATTCCGCCACTGCTGAGTCCTTGCCCTCACAGCCTCCGTCCCGGCCCGGTGCCGCGAGTGCCCTCAGCCGGAAGATCCGCGCTGACATCCGCGGTCGTCTGTTGCCGGAAGGACAGGACGTGGCCGCAACCGAACCGAACCGGCGCCGGACCGACCTTCGCCTTGCCCCGGCCGCACTGCTGGTGTGGGCAGCCACCGTAGGCGGGCCGTGGCTGACACCGGGCATCCTTCTGTTTGTGTGGGGCAGTCTCGCCGCGTGCGCCGGAACGCTCCTCGTCATCCTTCTGCGGAGGAAGAAAGCCGAAGGACGCTGGCGGCGCAGTTTCCTGACCACCCTGACGGCAGCACTCATGCTTGCCGCGGCATCGACCGCCCACTCGGCAGTGTCGTCGGCCCAGCGCCACGACGAGCAGGTGGCAGGACTCATCGCCGCGCATTCATCAGCGGTGGCGGAAGCCGAGATCACCGGGGCGCCCCGGGCCCTCAAGACACCCGGCCCCTCCGGGCGCGCAGAACGCTGGGCAGTGGCTGCGGTGCTCCGGTCCTTGACGTCGGGCGGCCAGGTAATGCACGCGCATCTGCCGGTGGTCATCATCGGAGGGCAGGAGTGGCAGCGCACCGGCACCGGCCAGTTGCTTCGGGTCACCGGAAGGCTCCGGCCTCCGGACCCGGGCCGGGTGGAGGCGGCGATCGTGACCGCGTCATCACCGCCGGTCCGGCTCGCAGCATCGCAGGATTGGCAGCAGGTGCCGGCCGGTCTGGGCAAGCGGTTCGCCTCAGCCGCCGCCTGGCTGGCCCCCGACGCGAGGGGCCTCCTCCCGGGCATGGTCACGGGCGATACCGGGGGCCTGAGCGAGGAGCTCGAAACAGCCATGAAAACCGTGGGCCTGACTCACCTGACGGCGGTGTCCGGCGCCAACTGCAGCCTAATACTCGGCGCTCTGCTGTTGGCGGCACGCTCGCTGCGCCTAGCCAGGATTCCGGCCGCAGCCGTCGCCCTCGCGGGCCTCGGCTTGTTCGTCCTCATGGTTGGTCCCGATGCGAGCGTGCTTAGGGCATCGCTGATGGGTGCGATTGCTTTGGCATCTCTGGCAGGCGGCCGGGCCGGCCGCGGACTGAGCTTCCTTTGCCTGGCCGTGATTGCCTTGCTGCTCGTGGAGCCGGAACTGGGGGTCAGCTTTGGCTTCCTGCTCTCCGTGCTGGCCACGCTGGGGATCATTGTGCTGGGACGCTGCATCATGGGCTGGTTCCCGCCAAGCGTACCGCGCTGGGCGGCCGCAGCTGTTGCGGTTCCGCTGTCGGCCCAGGTGCTGTGCGGCCCCATCATTGTGGTGCTGCAGCCACAATTTTCTACCTACTCGCTGTTGGCCAACGTGTTTGTTGCCCCTCTCGTGGCACCCGTCACCATCCTGGGCACGGCGGCCGTGGCGCTTCTGCCCCTCGTGCCATGGCTGGCGGCGGTACTGATCGGCGTGGCCGGCTTCTTTGCCGGTGGTGTGGCAGCCATCGCCCGGTTCACCGCTGGTCTTCCCGGCGCCGCGCCGCCCTGGCCGGAGGGCGTGTTCGGGTTGCTGACCATGCTGCTGTTCTCCGGTGTAACTTTGCTCGCCGTGTGGATGGCTGCCCATCCCGCCCGGACCGTCAGGATGGTCTTCGCCGCGCACGCCGCCACCGCCCGCCTCCTTGACCGGGTGCCGGAGGCCACTTTCCGCCGCGGCGGCCCGAACGACCGTGGGAGACTTAGAGTCTGCAATCTGAACTCCGGGAGGAATCACCAGTGGCCGCTGCCCAGCAACGACCGAAGACGCCGGCAGCCAATTCGGCGACCTGGCGGGACATAGCCCCTGCGGCTGTCGTCCTGATCACGGGTCCCGAGGAATACCTCGGCATCCGGGCGATGGACCGTGTCCGGACACAGGTACGGGCGGCCTCACCCGACGTGGAAGTCACCAGGCTCACTGCCGGCGCGTACGAGGCCGGGGCGCTGGCCATGAATGTGAGCCCGTCACTGTTCGGTGAGAACAAGCTGATCGAGGTGGACGGCCTCGAATCGATGAACGATGCCTTCCTGACGGACGCACTGAAGTACCTCAACAACGTGGAACAGGACGCCGTCCTCGTGCTCCGGCACGGCGGCGGAACCCGCGGCAAGAAGCTCCTCGATGCCGTGAAGGCCGGGGGATGGCCGACTGTTGACTGCCAGCCGTTGAAGAAGGATGCGGAAAAGACTGCCTTTGTCACGGCGGAGTTCAAGGCCGCCGGCAGGCGGATCACCCCGGAGGCAGTCCAGTCGCTGGTCAACGCGGTCGGCGCCAACCTGTCAGAGCTGGCGGCGGCATGCAGCCAGCTCATTGCCGACGCCTCCACTGCCGTTGATGCTGACATGGTCGACCGCTACTACGGCGGAAGGGTGGAGGCCACGGCGTTCAAGGTGGCGGACGCCGCCATGGCGGGCAATGGTCCTGTGGCCCTGTCCACACTCCGGCACGCGCTGGCAACGGGCGCCGATCCGGTACCGCTGGTGGCGGCATTGGCCGCCAAGCTGCGGACTGTCGCCAAGGTCGCCGGCGCCAAGGGATCATCGGCGCAGATCGCCAAGCAGCTGGGCATGCAGCCGTGGCTGGTGGAGCAGGCGCAGCGGGACGTCCGGAGGTGGACGCCGGAGGGCCTGGCCCGGTCCATCCAGGTCACGGCCGAAGCCGATGCGCAGGTCAAAGGACTTTCCCGCGATCCGGTCTACGCCGTCGAACACGCCGTCACGGTCATTGCTGCAGCAGCCCGTGGCCGTTAGCGCTTCTGGCTGGTAGACCCGGCCAGCTGGTAGACCCGGGCCAGCCTGTAGGCTCGGGCTGAGCTTGTAGGCTCGGGGCAGGGGGTTCGGTTGTGACTGATGATCTTTTGAGCGGTCCGCGCGGGCGCCAGTTCTGCCTGGGCGTTCTCACGGCAACGCAACCGGATATTTGGACCTTGGCTGCCAGAGCCGCCTCGTCTCTTCAGGATCATGCACTTGCCAGCGAACTGGCCGAGGCGCTCCGCAGCCCGGCATCGGTATCGGCTGCTGAATCAGCTGGTGGTGAGGCGCTGCTGGCTGGCCTTACTGAGGCGGTCGACGCCGCCCGCTACTGGCAGCAGCCGGACGAAACTGACGTCCTCCTCGCACAGCCTGCCGTCCGGTTGGCTTTGGGCCCGGTGGCGCATGCCTTGGCTGATTCCCTTGCAGCATGGTGGGGTCCCGGGTTTCTGGACCGGCACCGCCAGTGCTTTGTGCAGTGGACCGACGAACGTATAGGTCAGCCGCCGGATCCCCGCGGGGCAGCCAGAAAGCTGGCCGGTTGGAAAGCCGCGGCCATTGCGGACGAACACCAGGCGTCTAAACGGCCGAAGAACCCGGACGCAAACTGGGGCGGCTGGTGGTGGTCCACGCCCAGACCATCCGAGCTGCTCACCTCCACCAGAAGCCTGCCGGAACTCGGCGCCATTGGTCTCTCGCTGGTCGAGGACGGCCTCGGGTGGAAGCAGGCCACCGTCTGGCCACTGGCACCCTCGCCTGAAGCCCGTGTGTATGAGATCGATGGCCCGGCGGCATGGACCTGGCTGGTCGCGCGGTACCCAATGGACGTCAGCCTCTCCAAACGCCACGACTGGTGGCGGACCACAGGGATCGCCGGTCCCTGGCTGGTTCCCGACTGGTCCGCCGTTGGTGCCGACTACGACGGCGTTCATCTCACCTTGTGGGGATACCTCACGACCGCCGGACTCGCCCTTGCCGCAAGGCATTCCGCCGGTCCGTCAGTTGCAGTGCTTGAGCGGACAGTACTGGCGGGCTGGGATCCCGATGAGACCTACTGGCTCAACGACGTCCTCACGCCGGGCGCCGCCCCCTCGGACTGGCGCCGTGACGGGTCCGGTCGGTGGATAAGACAGAGTTGATCCGGACAGACCTGGTCCGGACAGACGCGGTCGGGACAGCGCGGTCAGCCTCAGCAGCCCGGGTAGCCGGCCCGGGTGGGAAGTCCGGAGGCTGCCGTTCGGAGACCGCTGTCGGGAGTCCCGCCGTCGGACGTTAAAGAGAAGTGGCCGGCACCAATGGTGCCGGCCACAAGCATCAGTTCAGTTGAACTGGAAAACCTTAGAGTGCGTTGACCTTCTTGGAGATCGCCGACTTGCGGTTTGCAGCGTTGTTCTTGTGCAGAACACCCTTGCTGACAGCCTTGTCCAGCTTACGGCTGGCAGAAACGAGCGCAGTAGCAGCGGCATCCTTGTCGGAGGACTCAACAGCGGTGTTGACGGCGCGGATGGCCGTCTTCAGCTCGGACTTGACTGCGTTGTTGCGCAGGCGGGCCTTCTCGTTGGTCAGGATGCGCTTCTTCTGGGACTTGATATTTGCCACGTGTGAACTCTCTTTGTAATGCGGAAATGGTCTAGAGGGCTTTCAAGCTGGCCTTGACTGAGCGGCGTGGGGATACCTATGGCGGCCAGCCATCAGTGACCGTCGACCTGCACGGACACACAGCTATAAATATTAGCAGGCCGGGGCCATTTGTGGCTATTCCGGGTACGGACGGCGCGCCACAGTCACGTCCAGCCGTGCAGCCTACGCAACTCGTCCGCCACCAGCCTAAACTTCTTCCGGTCCAGCACCGACCCCTCGCGCCGGATGTCGGCCGGATGGATCTGCAGGACGCGGTCCAGCTTTGCCTCGCTGGGGCGGCCCTGCCTGTCCCATGTCCCTGCGCCGACATCCACGTAGTCACGGCGGCCGCGGGGGTGGCCGTCATGGTCCTTGCTGGTCAGCATCAGACCCAGCAGGTACCTCCCGTGGCTGCCGACCAGGAGAACCGGCCGGTCCTTGCCCCCCGAATGGTCCTCTTCGAAGGGGACCCACGTCCATACGATCTCGCCGGGGTCCGGGCACCCGTCCGGGGAGGGGGAGTACTGCAGCGTCGCCGTACCGGTGAAGTCGCCCGGGTAAGTATCTGTGATGCCGGCCGGGAGCCGGGGCGCTTTTCCGGACCTGCCCCGGGCGGGCGCCGCAGTTCGGACCGCCGGTTGCCTCAGCACGCCGAGGAAGCGGAGCGATGCGCGGACGGCGCCGCCGATGGAGGAGAAGTTCAAAGCCATGCGGGCCACCCTACCCGCGCGGCCTTCAGGGCTGCCGGACCTCCGGGCGTGCGGGCCTTCAAAATGTACTGCCGGCGCCCGGGACGTGGGAGACTAGAGGTTCAGATATGCGGCAGGCAGCAGGATGGCCAGAGTTCAGCCTGAGCAACGCCGCTGAAATGCCAACAGTAAGGACCCTGCGTGTCTCCCATGGCCCGCACCGCCCCGGTGCCCGCCGCGACAGATCCGGCCATCATTCGGAATTTCTGCATCATCGCGCACATTGACCACGGTAAGTCCACCCTGGCCGACCGCATGCTGCAGTTCACCGGCGTCGTGCAGTCCCGCGACATGAAGGCCCAGTATCTGGACCGCATGGATATCGAGCGAGAGCGCGGCATCACCATCAAGTCCCAGGCTGTCCGCATGCCCTGGGAACTGGGCGGTGTGAACTACGCGCTGAACATGATCGACACGCCGGGCCACGTGGACTTCACCTACGAGGTGTCCCGTTCCCTTGCCGCCTGCGAGGGCGCCGTTCTGCTGGTGGACGCCGCGCAGGGCATCGAGGCCCAGACCCTGGCCAACCTGTATCTGGCCATGGAAAACGACCTCACCATCATCCCGGTCCTGAACAAGATTGACCTGCCGGCCGCCCAGCCGGAGAAGTACGCCGCCGAACTGGCCAGCCTCATCGGCGGCGATCCCGAAGATGTGCTGCTGGTCTCCGGCAAGACCGGCGTGGGCGTCGAGGCGCTGCTGGACAAGATCGTGCGCGACCTGCCCGCACCCGTCGGCGACCCGGACGCACCCGCCCGGGCGATGATCTTTGACTCCGTCTACGACACCTACCGCGGCGTGGTCACCTACGTCCGCGTGGTGGACGGCATGCTGCACCCGCGTGAGCGCATCCAGATGATGTCCACCAAGGCCAGCCACGAGCTCCTGGAAATCGGCGTGAGCTCCCCGGAGCCGACACCGTCCAAGGGCCTCGGCGTCGGGGAGGTGGGGTACCTCATCACCGGTGTGAAGGACGTCCGGCAGTCGAAGGTGGGCGACACCGTCACCAATCTCGCCAAGCCCGCGTCGGAATCACTGAGCGGCTATGCGGATCCCAAGCCGATGGTGTTCTCGGGCCTCTACCCGCTGGACGGCACCGACTACCCGGTGCTGCGTGACGCGCTGGACAAGCTCAAGCTGAACGATGCAGCCCTGATCTACGAACCGGAAACCTCCGCGGCCCTCGGCTTCGGCTTCCGCGTGGGCTTCCTCGGGCTGCTGCACCTGGAGATCGTCCGTGAGCGCCTCGAACGCGAATTCAACCTGGACCTGATCTCCACGGCGCCCAACGTGGTCTACGAGGTCACGCTCGAGGACAAGAACGTGATCACCGTGACGAACCCCAGCGAGTTCCCTTCCGGGAAGATCAACGAGGTCCGCGAACCCATGGTGGCCGCGACAATCCTCGCCCCCAACGAGTTTGTCGGCGCCATCATGGAGCTCTGCCAGGGCCGCCGCGGCGTCATGCGCGGCATGGACTACCTCTCCGAGGACCGGGTGGAACTGCGGTACTGGATGCCGCTGGCCGAGATCGTCTTCGACTTCTTTGACCTGCTTAAGTCCAAGACGCGCGGCTACGCCTCGCTGGACTGGAAGGCCGACGGCGAACAGGTCGCCGACCTGGTCAAGGTGGACATCCTGCTCCAGGGCGAACAGGTGGACGCCTTCAGCGCCATCACCCACAAGGACAAGGCGTACGCCTACGGTGTGATGATGACCGGCAAGCTGCGCGAACTCATACCGCGCCAGCAGTTCGAAGTGCCTATCCAGGCAGCCATCGGGTCCCGGATCATCGCCCGCGAGTCCATCCGCGCCATCCGCAAGGACGTTTTGGCCAAGTGCTACGGCGGCGACATCTCCCGTAAGCGCAAGCTGCTGGAAAAGCAGAAGGAAGGCAAGAAGCGCATGAAGATGGTGGGGCGCGTGGAAGTGCCGCAGGAAGCCTTCATCGCAGCCCTGACCACTGACGAATCCAAGGACAAGGCCAAGAAGTAGTGATGACCGTGGCCGGAACCTCCGGGGGCCGCACCCATGCCTAGCGTTCTTCCCCTCGGCGACCCCGCGCCGTCGGACGGCCTGCTGCCGCAACAGGCGGCGGACGGTGCGGCCGCCCGGGCCTTCGGGCTCTACGTGCACATCCCGTTCTGCGCGGTGCGGTGCGGTTACTGCGACTTCAACACCTATACCGCAACCGAGCTCGGCGGCGGCGCGTCCCAGGACGCTTACGCCTCCACCGCCATCTCGGAAGTGGACTTTGCCGCGCGGGTCCTTGACCGGTCGGGGTTGCCCGCCCGCAAGCTGAGCACCGTGTTTTTCGGTGGCGGCACGCCGACGCTCCTGCCCGCCGAGGACCTGGCCAGAATCCTCCGTGCCGCAATAGACACATGGGGGATCGAACCGGGAGCCGAAGTGACCACGGAGGCCAACCCGGACTCGGTCACGCCGGAATCCCTCCAACTGCTTGCCGATGCGGGCTTCACCCGGGTCTCCTTCGGCATGCAGTCCGCTGTGCCCCACGTGCTGAAGGTGCTGGACCGCACGCATACCCCGAGCCGTGTTCCGCTCGTGGTGCAGTGGGCGCGCGACGCCGGGCTGGCCGTCAGCCTGGACTTGATCTACGGAACACCGGGGGAGTCCCTCGAGGACTGGCGCTTTTCGCTCGAGACCGCCCTGTCGTACCAGCCGGACCACATCAGCGCCTATGCGCTGATCATTGAGGACGGCACCAAGCTCGCCGCCCAGATCCGCCGTGGCGAGGTTCCGGAAATCGACGACGACGACCACGCCGACAAGTACGAACTCGCCGACCGGATGATCTCCGACGCCGGCCTGCACTGGTACGAGGTCAGCAACTGGTCCGCGACGCCGGAGCAGGCGTGCCGCCACAACCTCGCCTACTGGCGCGGGGACGACTGGTGGGGCATCGGCCCGGGCGCGCACTCGCACGTGGGCGGGGTGCGCTGGTGGAACGTCAAGCACCCCACCGCCTATGCCGGACGTCTGGGCTCGGGCGTCTCGCCGGCGGCAGGACGCGAAACGCTCGGCCCGGAAACCCGGGGCGTCGAAAAGGTCATGCTGGAAGCCCGGCTTTTCTCGGGGCTCGAGACCGCTGCCCTCTCGCCCGCGGGGAGGAAGGCCGTGGCCGGGCTGATCGCCGACGGCCTCGTGGTGCCCGAGGACGCCTTCAGGGGCCGGCTTGTCCTCACGCTGAAGGGCCGCCTGCTGGCGGATGCCGTGGTCCGCAGGATCCTGCCGGACTAGCCGCCACAACAGAAAAACAACGCGAGGTCACTTCCAGCCCAATATCCTTACGCAGAATCATACGGTCGTTGCAACATCTGATTTCTGGAGGTTGCCATGCCGAGTGGTTATCGGGCGCCCGATGCGCTGAAGGATGAGTTCTTTTCATTGCTCCGGCAGGGGGTGTCGGTGAAGGAAGCCTCTGCCCGGGTCGGGGTGTGGCGCAGCAATACGCAGCGGTGGCTGGGTAAGACTGGCGGCATGCTG
>NZ_PJMC01000008.1 GCF_002892795.1 Arthrobacter sp. AFG20
ATCAACAAACTTGGCACACTATTGAGTTCTCAAACAACAGACACACCCGGCACCACCCAAACCAACGTTCAGGATCGCTCCGGAGCAACTTTTCAAACTTACCCGCTCGCTTCATCCGAGTCAAATCGGCGGTTTCTATCCGGCCCAGCCTGTTGGCTTCCGGATCTCCTTGCCGACTCGCTCCGGGGAGCGGCGCGAAAATAAACTCTACCACTACCTAGGCGGAATGCCAACTGCGCCGGAGCAACGCGGAGGAGGGCCCGGAATCCCAAGGGACTCCGGGCCCTCCTCCTAGCGAAACAACCACCCAGGTGGCCGGCCTCCGCCGGGTCTTAGACGAGCGGTCCGCCAAGACCTACATGAGCGTTCCGGTGAGCGGCCCGTCGGGACTCAGGCTAGGGGCCCGCCGGGCAGAGCCGCCTTCCCCGTCCCATCCTTCGGTGCAGCACCCTTCGGGTCAGCAACTCCGGTCCCAGCAGACCGTGTCCCGGCGGCCCGTGTCTCAGCATCCGTGGGCCCGGCAAAGACGGATTCAGCCTCGGCAACTTTGGCCTTGGCTGCTGCCGCCGACGTGATCACGCTGGACCCAGCCGGCTTGAAGTACGCGGCGCCCAGCGGAGGCAGCGTAACCGTAAGAGTTGCCGGCTGGCCGTCGATGCCCTCGTCCTCTGCCGTCAGCGTGCCGCTGTTGAGGACGCCCGATCCGCCATAGTCCTGGGAGTCTGTGTTCAGGACCTCGGTCCAAGCTCCGGTCGAGGGCACGCCGAGGGCGAACTCCTTGTGCGGTCCGCCGGAGAAGTTGACGGCACAGACCAGCGGGTTGCCCTCGGTGTCCCAACGGACAAAGGTCAGCACGTTGCGGTCGGCATCTGCACCGTTGATCCACTGGAATCCGCCGGGCTCGTTGTCCCGGGAGTACAGGGCTGGCGTGGACTTGTACAGCTCGTTCAGTTCCTTGAGCAGCAGCTGAACGCCCCGGTGCGCCGGGATGTCAGCCAGCCACCAGTCGAGGCCGTGCTGTTCAGACCACTCGGCTTCCTGGCCGAATTCCGTGCCCATGAAGATCAGCTGCTTGCCCGGGTGTGCCCACTGGTAGCCGAGGAAGGCCCGGAGGTTGGCCAGCTGCTGCCAGCGGTCGCCCGGCATCTTGCGGAGCATGGACCCCTTGCCGTGGACGACCTCATCGTGGCTGATGGGCAGCAGGAAGTTCTCGGTGAAGGCATACACCAGGGAGAACGTGACCGTTCCGTGGTGCCACTTACGGTTGACCGGGTCCTCGGAGCTGTACTTGAGCGAGTCGTGCATCCAGCCCATGTTCCACTTAAGGCCGAAGCCTAGGCCCCCCTGGCTGGTGGGCGCGGTGACTCCGGGGAAGGCGGTAGATTCCTCCGCGATCATCACGGCGCCGGGGTGGGTTTTGTACACCGTGGCATTGGTCTCCTGAAGGAACGAGATGGCCTCCAGGTTTTCGCGGCCGCCGAAGCGGTTGGGCTGCCACTGCCCATCTTCCCGCGAGTAGTCCAGATACAGCATGGATGCGACGGCGTCCACGCGCAGGCCGTCAATGTGGAACTCATCGAGCCAGTACAGCGCGTTGGCCACGAGGAAGTTCCGGACCTCGGTGCGGCCGAAGTCGAAGATGAGGGTGCCCCAGTCCGGGTGCTCGCCAAGGTTGGGGTCAGCGTGTTCGTAGAGCGGCTGCCCGTCAAACTGCGCCAGGGCCCAGTTGTCCTTGGGGAAGTGGGCCGGCACCCAGTCCAGGATCACCCCAATGCCTGCCTGGTGGAGCGAGTCGACCAGGAACCGGAACTCATCGGGATGACCGAAACGGGACGTGGGCGCGTAGTAGGAGGTGACCTGGTAGCCCCAGGAGCCGCCGAAGGGGTGCTCGGCCACGGGCATGAACTCGACATGGCTGAACCCGAGCCACTTGACGTACTCGACGAGTTCCTTGGCCAGTTCACGGTAGTTCAGGCCCAGGCGCCAGGATCCAAGGTGGACCTCGTAGACGCTCATGGGCGAGTTGTGCGGATCCCGGGCGGCGCGTTCCTTCATCCAGTCCGCGTCCTGGAACCGGTAGTGGGACTCGACGACCCTCGACGCGGTGAGCGGCGGCACCTCGGTGCCGAAGGCCATCGGGTCGGCCTTCTCTACCCAGTAGCCGCCCTTGGTTTTGATTTCGTACTTGTAGCAGGCGCCGGCCGGGACACCCGGGATGAACAGTTCCCAGACACCCGAGGAGCCGAGGGACCGCAGCGAGTTTTCCCGCCCGTCCCAGGCGTTGAAATCGCCCTTGACCCGGACCGCTTCGGCATTGGGCGCCCACACGGCAAAGGACACGCCGTCAATGTCGCCCATCGACGACTTGTAGTGCTGCACGTGCGCGCCCAGCACGGTCCACAGCTTTTCGTGGCGTCCTTCGCCGATCAGGTGCAGATCCACTTCGCCCACGGTGGGAAGGTAGCGGTACGGATCGTCCAGGGTCACCGGCGCGGCGTCCTCGTACGTCACCTGAAGGCGGTAGTCCGGCACGTGGCCGTGCTGCAGCGGCTCCAGCACCGCCACCCAGACGCCGTCGGCCTCGTGGGTCATGGGCACAGTTCCGGCCTGGGTCACCACGTTGACCGCCTCCGCGAGGTGCTTGACCGTGCGGATGGTCACGTGACCGTAGTCGTCCAAATGGGCACCAAGCACCGAGTGCGGCGCGTGGTGTTCACCGGCCGCGACGCGTGAGAGCGTGTGCGCGTCCACGTGCAACGGCGCGTGGGGGCTGTCGGTGTGTGCAGAGCCTGTCATGTTCTTACCTTCCGCTGCTGCTCCGGCTGGTTCGCCGGAGCTTTTAGTGCTGAGGAGCCGCCTGGCCGCATTCACCGGAATGGCCAGCCAGCCCGGCCGGTTGCGCAACTCGTACACGACTTCGTAGAGCGCCTTGTCCAGCCACAATGCCACAAAGAGCGGCGAATTGCGGTCCACCGTTCCGGGAGTTACTTCCGCGTAGCCTGCCAGGAAAGCCTCGGTGCAGTCGTCCACCCAGGAGTCCGGGACATGGACGTCCGGCTGTTCCCTTTCGGCGGCGCCCGCCGCGTAGTCAAAGGAGCGCAGCATGCCCGTCACGTCCCGGAGCGGGACGTCGGGGAAGTTGCGCTCGGAGATGGGCCGGAGCGGCTCCCCCTCGAAGTCGAGGATGGCCCACCGGTCATGGCCGTCTTGGGCGCCGGGAACCTGGAGGATCTGGCCGAGGTGGAGGTCGCCGTGGATGCGCTGAAGCGCTCCGGCGGGGGTGCCTTCGAGCCGGCTGAGCAGGCTTTCCAGTCCTTCTTCGTAAGGCCCGACGGCGGGTCCCGCCTCCGCCCACATCTGACGCACGCGCTGGGCTACTCCGGGGGCAATATCCCCGCCCGGAACCGCTTCGGCTGAAACACCCAGCGTTTCGGCGAGCCTGCGGTGGACAGTGGCCGTTGCATGGCCAAGGGCATGCGCCTCGGCCGTGAAGTCCACTCCCCCGGCCGCCGCGTCAACGGCGAGGCGCCACGCGTCCCGGCCGCCGGCCAGGAATTCGTGGGCCACTGCCAGTTCGCCCTGGGCAGGGCCGCCCGATGCGGTCTCATCCTGGCGAAGTTGCCCCTGCGGGTACCACTCGCCGGTGACCCAGCCCAGCGTGGCGGGGACCTCCGGGGTGCGGGCCGCGGACAGCGCGGCGCCGACCTCCACCTCCGGGTTTCGTCCGGCCGAAAGCACTCGGAAGAACTTCACGATGGCCGCGGAGTCGCCGTCGTCCACTATCACCGACGTGTTGGACTGTTCGCCGGACAGGACACGGACCGTCCCGGAAGCCTGCGGCAACGGCTGGCCGCCCCCGGAAAGGTGGCCGCTGGCGGTGCCGGCGGCATCCTCCGTCCGGATCAAATCCAGCCATGCGGCAATGAAGGCGGGGTCGTGGACGGCGTCGTAGATCCAGCGGTGCCCAAGTTCGGGATTGTCGCTTTCACCGATCAGGGCCCTTTCGGCGCCCGGCAGCGGCTGGCTGCGGTAGCTGAGCGGGATCTGGACGACGTCGGTGCGGGAGACGCCGTCGGCCGTTTTGGACTCAACGGAGGCGAGGAACACCTCCAGGCCGGCCTGGCCGGTCGCATCGTCCAGGACCAGGCCGCCTGCCGGCGTCAGGGTGAAGTCCGGGGACTTCACCGGGAACCACCTCTGGGCCGGAAGCCAGTCGCGGAGCAGGTGTTCGAGTGTGGGTGTCAGTGTTGTTTGGATCATCTCATCCCTCAATCGACAGTATCGGCATCGCTTGCGTAAAGGGTGAAGCGGGGTTGGAGGCAGTCGCCCGCACGCGCAGCCAGAAGAAGTCATGGCTGCCCAGCGTCAGCGTCAGCTGGCCGTCGTCGTTGATGCCGGGGAACGGCTGGCCTCCGAAGACGTCCCGCAGGCCCCGGCCGGAAAAGTCCGGAAGCCTCAGGGTGGAGGACACCGGGTGCTGGGAAAGGTTGAAGACGCACAGGATGGATTCGGCCGGCTCTCCCGCAGCGTTGCCCTCCGGCAGTTCGCGGAGATAGGCCAGCACCACCTCGTGGTCGGCCTCCACATGCTTGAACGCCCCGAGCCCGAACGCCGGGTGGTTCTTCCGCACGCTGAGGATCTGCCGGGTCCAGCGCAGCAGCGATCCGGAATGGGCGGCCTCGGCCTCCACGTTCGCCATGGCGTAGTTGTAGACCAGCGACTGGATCACGGGGAGGTACAGCTTGCCAGGATCGGCGTTGGAGAAGCCGGCGTTGCGGTCGGGGTTCCACTGCATGGGGGTGCGGACGGCGTCACGGTCCTCGAGCCAGATGTTGTCACCCATGCCGATCTCATCGCCGTAGTACAGGAAGGGGCTGCCCGGCAGGGACAACAGCAGGGCGTTGATGAGCTCGATTTCCGCCCTGGAGTTGTCCAGCAGCGGCGCCAGTCTGCGCCGGATGCCGATGTTGGCCCGCATGCGCGGATCCGGCGCGTACCAGCCGAGCATGGCGGCCCGCTCATCGGCGGTGACCATTTCCAGCGTCAGCTCGTCGTGGTTGCGCAGGAATGTTCCCCACTGCGCACCTTCCGGGATGGCCGGGGTGTCGTACATCGTCTCGATGATGGGGGCGGCCTTCTGGTCACGCAGCGCGTAGTAAAGCCGCGGCATGATCGGGAAGTGGAAGGCCATGTGGCATTCCGGTTCCTCCTCGGTTCCGAAGTACTCCACCACCTCGTTGGGCGGCTGGTTGGCCTCGGCGATGATGACCCGGCCGGGGTAGCTCTCGTCCACCATCTTCCGCAGCTTGCGCAGGAACTCGTGCGTCGCCGGCAGGTTTTCGCAGTTGGTCCCCTCCTCCTCGAACAGGTACGGGATGGCGTCCGCCCGGAACCCGTCGATCCCCTGGTCCAGCCAGAACCGCACGACGTCGAACACGGCGTCGATGACCTTCGGGTTCTCGAAGTTCAGGTCGGGCTGGTGGCTGAAGAACCGGTGCCAGAAGAACTGCCGCCGGATGGGGTCGAAGGTCCAGTTGGATTCCTCCGTGTCCACGAAGATGATGCGCGCGTCCTGGTATTTCTCGTCGGTGTCGCTCCACACATAGAAGTCGCCGAAGGGACCGTCGGGGTCCTTCCTGGACTCCTGGAACCAGGGGTGCTGGTCCGAGGTGTGGTTCAGGGGGAGGTCGATGATGACCCGGACGCCTCGTGCATGCGCCTCGGCCACCAGCCGCTTGAAGTCGCTGATAGTGCCGAACTCGTCCAGGACGGAGTTGTAGTCCGAGATGTCATACCCGCCGTCCCGCAGGGGTGACTGGAAGAACGGCGGCAGCCACAGGCAGTCCACACCCAGCCACTGCAGGTAGTCCAGCTTCTCGATCAGCCCGTGGAAGTCGCCCGAACCATCGCCGTTGGCGTCCGCAAAGCCCCGGACCAGCACTTCATAGAACACCGCTTTCCGGTACCACAGCGGATCATGCTGCAAACCCGGTGCATTGAGCTCAAACGTGCTCTTGGGGGTGAAGTGTTGGGTGGAGCCCTGCGGACTGAAACTCACTGGCGGCTACCTCCGGATGCTCAGGATGTGTACAGGTTCAACATGTGCGTCCAGCCTCACGTAGTTGTACTCCCCCCATTCCCACGACTCGCCGGAGATGAGGTCATCGACCCAGAATCCGCCGTTCGGGGTGAGGTCGGCGGGGTCGAGCCCCAGCGCGGACAGATCCAGCTGCACCATGCCTTCCCTCGCACTGTGCGGGTCCACGTTGGCCACCACGATGATGGTGTCCCTCGTGCCGTCCGGGAGGGTCTTGTGCTTGGAGTAGACCACCGTGGCGTCGTCCGTGCACTGGTGCACGGTGAGGTTCTGCAGGTCACCCAGCGCGGGGTGGGCCCTGCGGATTTCGTTGAGCCTGGTCAGGTACGGCGCGAGGGTCCGGCCGGAGGCGGAGGCAGCGTCCCAGTCGCGGGCCTTGTACTCGAACTTCTCGTTGTCGATGTACTCCTCGGCACCGGGCCGGGCCACGTGCTCGTACAGTTCGTAGCCGGCGTAGACGCCCCACAGCGGGCTTGCGGTAGCTGCCAGGGCAGCCCGGATCTTGAACGCCGCCGGTCCGCCGTACTGCAGGTACTCGGTGAGGATGTCCGGGGTGTTGACGAAGAAGTTGGGCCGGAAGAAGGCCGCCGACTCGCGGCTCACGTGGTGGAAGTACTCCTCGAGTTCCACCTTCGTGTTGCGCCACGTGAAGTAGGTGTAGGACTGCTGGAAGCCTGCCCTGCCCAGCGCGTGCATCATGGCGGGGCGGGTGAAGGCCTCGGCCAGGAAGACGACGTCGGGGTCCTTCTTGTTCACCTTGCCGATGAGCCACTCCCAGAACCACACCGGCTTGGTGTGCGGGTTGTCCACGCGGAAGATCTTCACGCCGTGGCTGACCCACAGCTCGACGATCCGCAGGATTTCCTTGGACAGGCCCTCGGGGTCGTTGTCGAAGTTGAGCGGGAAGATGTCCTGGTACTTCTTCGGCGGATTCTCCGCGTAGGCGATGCTGCCGTCCACGCGGGTGGTGAACCATTCCGGGTGCTCGGTGACCCAGGGGTGGTCCGGGGCAGCCTGGAGTGCCAGGTCGAGTGCCACTTCCAGGTTGAGCTCATTCGCCCGCGCCACGAAGGCGTCGAAGTCCTCGAAGGTTCCGAGGTCGGGGTGGATGGCGTCGTGCCCGCCTTCCTTGGCGCCAATGGCCCACGGCGACCCGGGATCGTTCGGGCCGGCGATCAGCGTGTTGTTGGGGCCCTTGCGGTGCTGCACCCCGATCGGGTGGATCGGCGGCATGTAGATGACGTCGAAGCCCATGCCGGCCACGGCGTCCAGCCGGTTGGCGGCGGTCCGGAAATTGCCGGACGTCCAGGCGCCCGTGCCGGGGTCGCGCACGGCGCCCTCGGAGCGCGGGAAGAACTCGTACCAGGACCCGCGGCCTGCGCGGTCCCGCTCTACGAGCAGGGGAAACGGTTCGGAGACGGTGACAAGCTCACGGATCGGCTCGCGCTCAACCACGCCGGCGACGTCCCGGCTGAAACCTGCGGCCAGGCGATCCTCAGGTGAAAGGGAGGTGTCCGCGAGGACGGTGGCGGCGGAGCGCAGCGTCTGGCGGTCAGCGTCGTTGCGGGCGGGTTCCTCTGCTGCCTGCGACAGCAGCGCGGCCCCCTCCGCAAGCATCAGCTCGACGTCGATGCCCGCGTCCACCTTGACCTCGGCATTGTGGTGCCACGTGCCGTAGCGGTCGTGCCAGGCCTCGATGACGAACGACCAGTTCCCGGTGGATTCCGGGGTGAGCAGGCCTTCCCAGAGGTCGGTTCCCTTGCCGCGGTCACCGGCCGGCGGCTGGAGCCGGACCCGCTGGCGCTCGTTGCCCTTCGGGTCCAGGAGAACCGCACTGACGCCCAATTGGTCATGACCTTCGCGGAAGGACCGGGCGCTGACCACGATTCCTTCACCGGGCAGCGCCTTGGCCGGGAACTTCCCCCCTTCAACAACAGGCTGAACGTCCGTGATAGGGAAACGGCCAAACCGAAGGCCTTCCGTGACCGAAACTTTCGGCGTTTGCTTTGCTGGGGCACTGGTTCGCGTGTTAGTCGTCACAGGCTCGACGTTAGCGAGAAACGGGGCGAAATGCTAAGCCTGCGAACTTAAATACTGAAGCGATTCGTCATTTACCGGAAAGTAATCAAAAGCGGTTCCTGCCGTTCACCCAGTCGGTTAGTGTGACGCAGGTGAAGGCAATCCGCAGATTTACCGTCCGTACCGTTCTTCCCGAGCCGATCCGGCCACTGGCCCGGTTGGCGACCAACCTCCGCTGGTCCTGGCACCGGCCCACCCGGGAGCTGTTCGAAAGCCTGAACCCGCGTGTCTGGGCCCAATGCGGCAATGACCCGGTCAGCTTCCTGGGCCTGGTGGGGCGTGAGGAGATGCACCGGCTCGCGATAGACCAGGACGTGGTGGCCCGCGTCCAGGCGGCAGCAGCGGACCTGGACCGGTACCTGACGGAACCCCGCTGGTACCAGGGGCTGGGCAGCGACGCCCCCGCCTCAATCGCCTACTTCTCCCCCGAATTCGGCATCACCGAAGTCCTGCCGCAATATTCCGGCGGCCTCGGCATCCTCGCCGGCGACCACCTCAAGGCCGCCTCCGACCTCGGCGTGCCGCTAATCGGCGTCGGCCTGCTCTACCAGGCCGGCTACTTCAAGCAGTCACTCTCCCGGGACGCGTGGCAGCAGGAAACCTACCCGGTCATCGATCCCGACGGTCTGCCCCTGACGCTGCTGCGGGAGCCCGCCGCAGACGGGAACGGCAAGCCGCTGGAGATCTCACTGCCGCTGCCCAACGGGCGGCACCTTGGGGCACACATCTGGCGTGCCGACGTCGGACGTGTCCCCCTCCTGCTGCTGGACTCCAACGTTCCCGGAAACGACGACGCCGCCCGCAGCATCACCGACCGCCTGTATGGCGGCGGCGGCGACCACCGGCTGCAGCAGGAACTGCTGCTCGGCATGGGCGGGGTCAAGGCGCTGCGCGCCTACCAGAAGCTCACCGGCACGCCGGCACCCGAGGTGTTCCACACGAATGAGGGCCACGCGGGTTTCCTCGGCGTCGAACGGATCCAGGAACTGATGGCCGGCGAGCAGGCGCTCACCTTCGACGAGGCCCTCGCCGCCGGACGCTCGTCCACGGTGTTTACGACGCACACGCCCGTGCCGGCCGGCATCGACCGCTTTGAAGCCGCACAGATCCAGCACTTCTTCGAAGCAGGCCTGGCGCCGGACGTTCCCACGTCGCGGATCCTCGACCTGGGCCGGGAGAATTTCAGCGAGGGCAACCCCTTCGTCTTCAACATGGCCGTGATGGGCCTGCGCCTGGCACAGCGGGCCAACGGTGTTGCCAAGCTGCACGGCGAAGTCTCGCGCGGCATGTTCTCGGCGCTCTGGCCGGGATTCGACCACTCGGAGGTGCCCATCACCTCCGTAACCAACGGCGTGCACGTGCCCACCTGGGTTGATCCCCGAGTCGCGAAACTCGCCCGTGAGCGGTTCGGACCTGAAGCTGAGGTGTTGGGCCGCTGGGACCTCGCGTACAACGTTTCCGACGCCGAGGTGTGGGCGCTCCGGCGTGAGATGCGCGTTTCACTCGTGGAGGATGTGCGGCGCCGGCTGCGGGCTGCGTGGAAGAAGCGCGGTGCGGCCGATGCCGAGCTGGCGTGGACGGACTCGGTGCTGGACCCGGACGTCCTGACCATCGGTTTCGCCCGGCGTGTGCCCACCTACAAGCGGCTGACCCTCATGCTGCGGGACCCGGAGCGCCTGAAGGCCCTGCTGCTGCACAAGGAACATCCCATCCAGCTGGTCATCGCCGGCAAGTCCCACCCGGCGGACGACGCCGGCAAGAAGATGATCCAGGACCTGGTCCGCTTCACGGACGATCCCGCTGTCCGGCACCGCATCGTCTTCCTGCCCAACTACGACATCGCCATGGCCCGCACGCTGTTCCCGGGCTGCGACGTCTGGCTGAACAACCCGCTGCGGCCGCTCGAAGCCTGCGGCACCTCAGGCATGAAGGCCGCGATCAACGGGTCGCTGAACCTGTCCGTCCTGGACGGCTGGTGGGATGAAATGTACGACGGCGAAAACGGCTGGGCGATCCCCACCGCCAACAACGGCGCGTCCGCCGACGAGCGCGACGACATCGAGGCCGCGGCACTGTACGAGCTGCTCGAGACGCAGGTGGCGCCGCGGTTCTACGGCAACACCGTCTCCGAGGCCGCCGGGGCCGCAGGGCCGTCCGAGTCCGGCCACGAGAAGATCCCCACGCACTGGGTCTCCATGATCAAGCACACGCTGGCGCATCTCGGCCCGGCGGTCTCGGCCGAGCGGATGCTGCAGGACTACGTCAACGTCCTGTACCGGCCCGCCGCCGTGTCGGGACGCGAGGCGGTCGCAGGCTCCTACGCTCAGGCCAAGGCCTTGGCGGCATGGGTCGCCAAGGTCCGCGCCGCATGGCCACAGCTGCACGTGGAGCACGTGGACTCGCTGGGCGTCTCGGAGGACCCCCAGATCGGCGACACCCTCCAGGTCCACGCCTACGTTGGACTGCACAACCTGTCCCCGCAGGACGTGGCGGTGGAGGTGGCGTACGGGCAGGCAGCCGAAAGCGACGAACTGGCCAACGTGACCATGGTGGAACTGGAGGCCAAGGAGGAGCTCGGCAACGGACGCTATCTCTTCGCCGGGTCCATCGTGATCGACCGCTCCGGGTCCTTCGGCTACACCGTGCGGGTTCTCCCCAAGCACGACGCCCTCGCGTCCAAGGCCGAGCTGGGGCTGATCGTCAACGCGTAGTCCCCACCGTCTCCCTAGCCTCGCAAGCTCGGCCAAGGAACCCTGACGGCGTGGGCCCAGGTGGGCTACAGCAGCACTGCTATGACTGCGAGGTCTTTGCCGGCGTAGGTCTCGGCGTCCTGGAGGATTTCGCAGATGACGCCGAACGAGCGGTCGCCGCGGAAGGCTGCGGGGACCTCCCAGATCACCGTCAGGGGCTTCGCGCCGTCGTCGGAAATGGCGTCGGCGAAGTCATGCAGTGAGTCGTTGAGCGCATCGAGGTTCACGCCGAAGTGCTCCGGAAAATCCAGGGCCTCGCCGAAGGCAGCGAGCACGGACTTCTTGGAGTCGGCAGCAGGGACCAGCAGGCTCAGGCGGCCGGCGTCGGCCACCTGCTCCCGGAGTTCTTCCAGGGTCCAGGTGTCGCCGGAATAGATCTTCATGGTGCTATTTGCCTTCTGCTATGAACTTGAACGATTCGTAGTGGTCCGGCGTGTAGTACTTGTCGCCGGCCTGTCCTGCCACGATCCTGCGGGCTCCCCGGTCCGACTCGCCGGGCGTCGGCACCGTGTACTCCTTGTAGTATCCGCCGGCCTTGCGGGGCAGGATGCGCTCGAAGTTGCCGAACGCCACCCCGTCGCGGCTGTACGGGTAGGGGCCGCCCTGCCGGATCAGGGCGAGGGTCCGCCGTCCTTCGGCCGGCAACTGGGACTCCCGGATGGCCGGGAGGCCGGACACGTTCGGCCCGCCAGTGCCCTCGCCGGCCGACGGCGGCGCTGCGGCGGGTGCCGACGTCGTCGTTCCCTGCGGGCCTGCACTCTGCACTCCACTGGGCTGAACCCCACCGGGCGGCGTGCCGCCCGGTGCGATGAAAAGGTTGAAGACCGCGAGGGCAGCCACGGCAAGCCCCAGCAGCAGCGTTCCGATAGTCCAACGCCTGCGCATGCCCGTTCCCTCTAAGTTATGTGCGGTAGATGTTGATGGTGTAGGCCGGCACCTCGTCAGGCTCGCCCGAAGGGACCAGTGCGCCCTGGCGCCGGTCGTGGAGCTCGGACGTGGTGAGGCGCAGATCGAAGACCCGTTTGCCGGTGCCGTCGTCGTTGGTCACCTGCGGGAGGGTGACGTCGATGTCCTCGGGACCGCCGTTGACCACGATGAGCCCGGCCACGTGCCCGTCATCGGAGCCGACCAGCAGCTGAACCACCCGGTTCCCGGAATCGTTCCACCGTTCCATGGTCATGGGCTGCCCGCCCTGGTCGTACCAGTAGAGGTACGAGCGGGCGTCGCGGACGGGGTAGTCGGGCGGCTGGGCGGTCAGGAACTCCCGGCGGAGCCGGATGACGCGCTTGGTGCTCCGCAACATGGCGTGGGACTCCGGCGTGCTGGTCCAGTCGACCCAGGTGAGGGGATTGTCCTGGCAGTACGCGTTGTTGTTGCCCTGCTGGGTGCGGCCGAGCTCGTCCCCAGCCGTGATCATGGGAACGCCGAGGGAAATCATGAGCGAGGCCATGAGGTTGCGCTTGCTCTGGTCGCGGCGCGCCAGGATGCCCTCGTCCTCGGTGCGCCCTTCGAAGCCGTGGTTGTAGCTTCGGTTGTCGCCATGCCCGTCCCGGTTCTGCTCACCGTTCGCCTCGTTGTGCTTGCGGTCGTAGGACACAAGATCGGTCATGGTGAAGCCGTCGTGGGACGTGATGTAGTTCAGCGAGGCCAGCCGCGAGCGGCCCGACGGTTCGAACAGGCTCGCCGAGCCGGACAGGGCATCGGCCAGCCTGGCCACGGACGTGCCCCGGCCTCCATTGTCGAGGGCGGCACGGTCCGCCACCCAGAAGGAGCGCACGGCGTCTCGATAGTGGTCGTTCCAGTCCACCCAGCCGCTGGGGAACCGGCCGGTCTGCCAGCCACCGTAGCCCACGTCCCACGGTTCCGCGATCAGTTTGACGCGGGAGAGCACCGGGTCCGCGGCGACCGCCACGAGGAAGGGGTGGCGCGGATCGAACTCGTTGGCTGCGTTCCTGCAGAGCGTGACGGCCAGGTCGAAGCGGAAGCCGTCGATATGGAACTCGTCCACCCAGTACCGCAGGGAGTCCAGCACCATCTGGATAACGCGCGGTTCGCCGAAGTTAAGGGTGTTGCCGCAGCCTGTGGTGTCAACGTATCTTCCGTTGCCGTCGGTGCGGTAGTACTTCTGCTCGCCGAGGCCCCGGAAGCTCAGGGTGGGACCGTCGGGCCCGCCTTCGGCGGTGTGGTTGTAGACGACGTCAAGGATGACCTCGATGCCTGCCGCATGCAGCAGCTTGACCATTCCCTTGAACTCGTCCTGGACGGCCTGCGGCCCGGCTTCCTGGGCCGATTTGGTGGCGTACCCGGGGGACGGCGCAAAGAACGCTGCCGTGTTGTAACCCCAGTAGTTGGTGAGGCCAAGGTTCTGGAGGTGTGGCTCGTCCAGGTGGAAATGCACCGGCAGCAACTGCAGGGCTGTGATGCCGAGACCGGTGAGGTGCTCGATCATGGCGGGGTGGGCCATGCCGGCGTACGTGCCGCGCAAGGCCTCCGGGATGTCCGGATGGAGCATGCTCTGTCCGCGGACGTGTGCCTCGTAGACGATGGTGTTGCGCCACGGTGTGTTCGGCTTCTCGTCAGCGGCCCAGTCGAAGTCCGAAGACATCCTGACGCTGGTCAGGGACCCGTCGCGTTCGTCGACGGCCCGGCCGTAAGGGTCCAGCAACAGCGGTTGCCGGCTGCCGCCGTCGTCGTCAAAATCAACCGTGGGAACCGCAAGCGGCAGGACCTCTTCGCCCTTGGGGGCTGCGCGGAAGCCGTACCGTGAGCCCACGGGGAAGCCGTCCACCACGCCGTGGTGGACACCGTTCGGAAGGCCGGACAGGGTCTGAAGGCGCCAGCTTTGGCCGGGCGCCTGGTAAGCCACCTCCAGCTTGGTAATGCCGGGCGCATAAACCGCGACCCTTGCACGGCCGCCTGATGCCCCGCCTCCGCCGGGAACTTGGCGCGCTTCGCTGACCCCGAGGGGAAAGGCCTGGGGGTCGTCCACCGTCAAGGATGTGTCTAAAAGGGGCATTACCATCAATTAAAGCTTAGCTGTCACATCTAAGTAGCTGATCTATTCCGGCATGTTACGCATGCGGGACCGTGACGGCACCGCTGAACGCTGTAATGACGCACCGACGTGGAGGTTTTCGTGAAGATTGCATTGGCTCAAATCATCACCGGCAGGGATGTGGCCGGGAACCTCACCGTGGTCGAGGAATATGCCCGCCGGGCCAAGGACGGGGGCGCCGAGATCGTCGTTTTCCCCGAGGCCACGATGCGGGCATTCGGCAATTCCCTGCTGGACATCGCCGAGCCTGTGGACGGCCCCTGGGCCAGCCGCGTCCGCTCGATCGCTGACCAGTTGGGGATAGTAATCGTTGCCGGAATGTTCACCCCAGGTTCATCATCGCCGTCCGAAGGGCAGACGAAAGTCCGCAATACGCTGCTGGTGGCGGGGCCTGGCGTGGACGCCAGCTACGACAAGGTGCACCTCTTCGACGCCTTCGGGTTCCTGGAGTCGGACACCGTGGACGCCGGGACCGGCCCCGTAACGTTCGACGTCGGCGGCCTCACCTTTGGCTTGGCGACCTGCTACGACATCCGCTTCCCGGCCCTCTTCACAGCCAACGCTGACCGCGGAGCCGTGGCCAACATTGTCTGCGCGTCCTGGGGTTCGGGCCCCGGCAAGGTCGACCAGTGGCAGCTCCTCGCCCGTGCCCGTGCCGTGGACACCACCACCTACGTCCTCGCCTGCGGCCAAGGCGATCCCGCCACCCAGGGCGTCGAACCCCGGGGCGCGGCGCCCACGGGCGTGGGGCACAGCGCGGTCGTCTCGCCGTTCGGGCAGGTCCTCGAAGAGCTCGACGGCGCCCCCGGCCTGATCTTCGCCGACCTGGACCCCGATCTGGTCAAGGAAGCCCGCGCCAAGCTCCCGGTCCTGGTCAACCGCCGCGACTTCTAGGGCGTAAGAACCCTTCCTCAGATCCTGTCGCCTAACGGCGAACGCGCCTGCAGCTCCTGCCGCTTTAAACGAAACGCTTCAGCACCCAGGTGCGGAAGCGTTTCGTGTTTCCCTGCGAAAGCTGAGGGAGCGTTTGCCGTTTCCCTGCGAAAGCTGAGGAAGCGTTTGCCGGGGTTACTTGGCGGAGCGCTGGCGGGAGACTTCGTAGAGGGAGATGCCGACGGCCATGGAGGCGTTCAGGGATTCCATGGCGGAGTCGATCGGGATGGAAACGATCTGGTCGCAGTTCTCCCGGACGAGGCGGCTGAGGCCCTTGCCCTCGGAACCGACCACGATGCACACAGGCTCGGTGGCAACGGTGAGGTCCGGCAGCGAGACGTCACCGTCGCCGTCGAGCCCCAGCACGAAGACGCCCATGTCCTTGAACTGCTTGATGGCGTTGTTCAGGTTGGAGGCGCGGGCCACCGGAACGCGGACCGCCGCGCCGGCGCTGGTCTTCCACGCGGCGGCCGTGACGCCCACGGAGCGGCGCTCAGGGACGATGACGCCGTGGCCGCTGAAAGCCGAGACCGAGCGGATGATTGCACCGAGGTTGCGGGGGTCGGTGATGCCGTCCAGGGCAACGAAGAGGGGTGCGTTCGCGATGTGTCCCTTCTTCCAGCCTTCCACTGTCTCTTCGGCCAGGTCGTAGGCGTCCTTGTACTCGTACGGCGGGATCTGCAGGACGAGCCCCTGGTGCACGGCGTCGTCGGTCATCCGGTCCAGCTCGGGCTTGCCGGTTTCCAGCAGCGGGATGCCCCGTTCCGCGGCGATCTTCAGCGACTCCTTGACGCGGTCGTCCATCTCAATGCGGATGGCCACGTGCAGTGCCTTGGCGGGAATGCCGGCGCGCAGGGCCTCTACGACGGAGTTGCGGCCGGTGACGACCTCTTCGGTAGCACGCCCCTTCGGACCCGACCGGGCACCGGCACTGCGGGCGCCCCCGGCACCTGCAGGTCGCTTTGCTGCGGAGCGCTCAGCGAGCTGCTTGCTCTTGTGCGCCTTGTGGTAGGGGCGGTCCTCGGCCTTGGGGGTTGGCCCCTTGCCTTCGAGAGCCTTGCGGCCGTGGCCACCGGTTCCGGTGGTGGGGCCCTTCTTGAGCTTGCGGACTGCGCCCGGGCGACCTTTGTTGGCCATGAATTCCACCCTTGGTTGTATTGAGTAAGTCTGGACTCCAGTCTACTGACTGGCCTCAAATCGTTGACCGGGCGGGCGCTGAGCCCCGGAGGCTAGCCGCGCTGCAGGCTCCAGGTCGCGCCGTCGGCGTTGTCTTCGACCAGCACGCCGGCCGCGGCGAGGGTGTCCCGGATGGCATCGGAGGCGGCCCAGTCCTTCCTGGCACGGGCTTCGGCGCGGGCGGAAAGCTGCGCTTCAATGAGCGTTCCGAGCGCACCGGTGGCCTGGTCGTCGACGGCGGGCTGCGCGGTGGCGCTGATGCCCAGGACTCTGAGCATGTCAGTCACGCTGGCCAGGGCCTGCCGCGTCGCGGCCGGGTCGCCATCGGTGAGCGCTGAGTTTCCGGCGCGGACCGTGTCGTGCAGCACCGCAAGGGCCTGCGGAACGTTGAGGTCGTCATCCATGGCAGCGGCGAACGCCTCCGGAACGGTGCCGTAGCTGAAGAGGCCGGCAGCACCGTCTTGCGTCATCGTGCTCCGAAGGGCGCGGCTGACGAACCCGTCGATGCGTTCGACGGCGGCCGCGGCCTCCTGCAGCGACGTCGGCTGGTAGTCCAGCACCGAGCGGTACTGTGCCTGGCCCAGGTAGTAACGGACCACGCGCGGCGGGGCGATTTCCAGCATCTCGGCCGGGCTGACGGTGTTGCCGACGGACTTGGACATTTTCTCGCCCTGGTAGGTGACCATGCCGTTGTGCATCCAGAAGTTCGCGAAGCCGTGGCCCGCCGCCTGGGACTGGGCCATCTCGTTTTCGTGGTGCGGGAAACGCAGGTCCAGGCCACCGCCGTGGATGTCGAATTCGGTGCCCAGGTATTTCGTGACCATAGCCGAGCATTCGAGGTGCCAGCCCGGGCGCCCGGTGCCCCACGGCGACACCCAGCTCGCCGTCGTCGGCTCCCCTTCCTTGTAGCCCTTCCAGAGGGCGAAGTCGCGGGGGTCCTTCTTGCCGCGCGGGTCAGCGTCCGCGGCGCCCTGCATGTCATCGATCTTCTGCCGCGTCAGCGCGCCGTACTTGTTCCAGGAGCGCACGTCGAAGTAGACGTCCCCGGAGCCGTCGAGGGCGGGGTACGCGTGCCCGCGGTCGATCAGCTGCTGGATGAGCGCATGCATCTCCGGGATGTGGCCGGTTGCCCGCGGCTCGTAGGTGGGCCGGGACACGCCGAGGGTGTCGTAGGCCTTGAGGAACTCCTGCTCGTACCGGTAGGCCAGCGCCCACCATTCCTCCTCCGGCACGGCGCCGGGCTCCTGCTCGAAATCGGGATGGAAGGATGCCTCGGACTTGGCGAGGATCTTGTCGTCGATGTCGGTGACGTTCCGGACCACCGTGACCCGGAAGCCGCGGTACTCAAGCCATCGGGTGAGCTGGTCGAAGGCGATGGCGGAGCGGATGTGCCCCACGTGCGGCATGCCCTGCACCGTGGCGCCGCAGTAATACAGGCTTACCTTGCCCGGTACCAGGGGAACGAAGTCGCGGACTTCGGCGGATGCAGTGTCGTAAAAGCGCAGGGTCACCGCTCCAGATTAGCCGATGCCAATGTCCCGGCTTACTTGCAGACTTCGCCGATCCGGTTGTTCTGCCTGGCGAGTTCAGCCGTCTGCTCCGAACTCTTGTTTCCCAGCGAGGTGCCGGCCACCTGCTTCATGATGTCGGCCATCTTCTGGATGGGGTCGGCGACGTCCTGGGCCACCTTGTCGGCGACCTCCTGGTAGTGCTTTGCGATCTGGTCTGCCTGCTGCTGCTGGTTGCCCGTGGGCTTGAACGTGTCGCCCTGCAGGAACTTGCAGCTCTCCTCCACGCTCATGCGGGGGCTGCCGGCACAGCCGGCCAGAAGCATCCCTGCGATCACGACGGCGGGAAGCAGCTTTTTCACGGCGGGTCTCCTGGGATTGCGGTACTGGTGCTTATTCCAGCGTAGGTGATTTGGCTGCAGGTGCGGACAGCCGCCGTGCGGGCCGGTTACGTCGGGACCGCTACGCCGCCGGGTAGACCAGGGCCGTAGCCACTGCGGAAATGCCTTCGCCGCGGCCGGTAAAGCCGAGGCCGTCGCTGGTGGTGGCCGTAACGCTGACCGGGGCGCCTGCAGCCTCGGTCAGGACGCGCTGGGACTCTTCCCGGCGCGGGCCGAACTTGGGCCGGTTGCCCACGAACTGCACGGCGACGTTGCCTATTTCAAAGCCAGCCGCCCTGACGATCCGGGCTGCTTCCGCCAGCAGCGTGACTCCGGAGGCACCGGCGAATTCGGGCCGGTCTGTGCCGAAGTGAGTGCCCAGATCGCCGATCCCGCAGGCCGAGAACAGTGCGTCGGCGGCGGCGTGCGCCACGGGATCGCCGTCGGAATGGCCGGCGAGGCCCTGCTCCCCCTCCCAGAAAAGCCCGCCCAGCCAGAGCGGCTGCGGCTTGCTGTCCGGGGCAAAGGCGTGCACGTCGATGCCGATGCCTGTCCGGGGCAGGAGTACCGGGGTCCGCGAAGCGTTGTGGGTCATGGCACCTTCCGTCATGTGGTTTGTCAGCCCTCCACCCAGCGGGCGCCGAGGGGTCCCTCGAGCAGGCCCTCGGCGATGATGAGGTCCAGCGGTGTGGTGATTTTCAGGGACTGGCTGGCTCCCCGGACCGCGTGCACCGGCACGCCGAGAAGCTCCACCAGCATGGCGTCGTCGGTCACCGCGGCGGACTGGCGCTCATCGAAGCCCGCGGCCGCTTCGTGTGCGCGCCGCAGCACGGAGACCTTGAAGCCCTGCGGGGTCTGGACTGCCCGTAGCTCCTCGCGGGGGGCGGTTCCGGTGACGAGTTCCGGTGCGATGTCCGCGGCCGGGCCCTCGGTGGCGGAGACCGTCTTGACTGTGTCCACCACCGGAATCACCGGAATCACCGCATCGGCGCCGGCAGCCAGAGCCTGGGCCACCCGGTGGAAAACCTGCTCCGGCGCCAGGGCGCGGGCGGCGTCATGGACCAGCACCGCTTCGGTGCCGTCCTCGACGGCGGCCAGAGCGGAACGGACGGAATCCGCCCGGGACGCCCCGCCGTCGACCATCGTGAGGAGCGGGCCGCCGTCGACCAGCTCAACCCGGAAGTCTTCGCAGAGCCGGCGCAGTTCTTCATCACCGGCCGGCAGCGCGATGCAGACCTGGCTGGCAATCCCTGCCGCGACGATCCCGCGGAGCGCGTGCATCAGGATCGGTTCACCGCCCAGCGGCACGGCGGCCTTCGGCATGCCATACCCCAGCCTCTGCCCGGACCCGGCAGCGACGAGGATCACGGCGGTCACGGGGCGCTTGGGTGCAGTGTTCATGCGCTCTAGCCTACGTCCCTGCCGCACTCCCCCTCCATCACCCAATTACTACCAATGATGGGGATTCTGGCCTGGGGTTTTGGGCAAGAAGAAACCCCGGCGGCACTCTGCCACCGGGGTTCAATTCTTTTAGGAAGCCAAGACCTCGTCGAGAACGCTTGCAGCCTTCTCTTCGTCGGTCTTTTCAGCCAGGGCCAATTCTGAGATCAGAATCTGCCGGGCCTTGGCCAGCATTCGCTTCTCGCCTGCGGAAAGGCCCCGGTCGTGATCGCGGCGCCACAGGTCGCGGACGACCTCTGCAACCTTGATGACGTCACCGGAAGCAAGCTTCTCCAGATTTGCCTTGTAACGACGCGACCAGTTGGTGGGCTCCTCAGTGAACTCGGCGCGGAGCACATCAAACACGTGCTCCAAACCGTCTTTGCCCACTACGTCGCGAACCCCAACAAGGTCAACGTTCTCTGCTGGAACTTCAATGGTCAGATCACCCTGAGCCACCTTGAGCTTGAGATACATCTTCTCTTCGCCCTTGACAGTGCGCATCTTGATCTCTTCAATTTTTGCTGCACCGTGGTGAGGGTAAACTACTGTCTCGCCGACCTCAAAAACCATGTGGACTTTCCCCTTTCCCGCAGACCAGTTTATCACGATTAAGGCATATGACTGGCATGGATACGGTCCAGGAACCCCGTAAATCCGCGGAAAATAGCCGAAATCGGCCGCTTAGACCCCTTGACGAATGCGAACAATAGTGCATCGCATGCAGGCCCACAAGCGTTACGCGCGGGTAGTTGCGGGTCCCCGTCGTCGGCTCTGAGGACCTCCTTAAGTGGCGGTGGGGGGCCGGTCATGTGGAGGGGCCGAATCCGTATTTGGCCCTCTTTGCCGATAGGCTATGCCTGAAAACTGTTTCAAAGACTTTTCGAGGAGTGCGTGACGTGCGTTTCACTGCGATGAACCGGGGCCAGAGCGGCAAGATGGCAATGGCGGCAGCCGCCCTGAGCGTCGGCCTGCTGGCCCTGACGGGCTGCGGCTACGTCAACGCCCAGCAGACCTCTCACCAGTACGCCGCCTCCGACGGAACCCGCGCCGAGGTCGGGCCGGTCCAGCTGCGCAACATGCTGATCGTTTCCGCTGGCGAGAACCAGCCGGGCCGCGTCATCGGCGCCGTCTACAACTCCTCTTCGAAGGACGTCAAGGTCACCCTCAAGGGAGCCGAAGGCGCGCAGACTGAGGTTTCCGTCAAGCAGAACGCCTACACCCTGCTGAACGAGTCCGCGGACGAAGCCATCCTGAGCACCTCCGGCGGCAAACCCGGATCCCTCGTGGACGTCCAGGTGACCGAGGACGGCACCAACGTCAACAAGACCGTGAAGATCCCTGTGGTGGACGGCACGCTGAAGGAATACGCCGCCTACCTGCCAGGCGGCACGCCGAGCGGGTCTGCCACTCCGAGTCAGACCGCAACGCCGGGCGAAACTGCAACGCCGAGCGACACTGCTTCGGCCACGCCCACCGAAAGCCACTAGCAGCCCAGGCCGCTGACGGCCGCTCTTACCAGAGCAGCAATACAAGAAGGAGGGGTTCCCGGCCGGGAACCCCTCCTTCTTCGTTTTTATCGTTGCTTCGAGTTGCATTGCTTCGCCCGGGCGCCTCGCCCGGGCAACAAGCTTCTACGGCTCGAACTTGTAGCCCAGGCCGCGCACGGTGACGAGATACCGCGGCAGTGACGGGTCAGGCTCGATCTTGCTGCGCAGCCGCTTCACGTGGACGTCGAGCGTTTTCGTGTCGCCCACGTAGTCGGAGCCCCAGACACGGTCAATCAGCTGGCCCCGCGTCAGCACGCGGCCGGAGTTCCGCAGCAGCATCTCCAACAGCTCGAACTCCTTCAGCGGCAGCGACACCTGCTCGCCGTCGACACTCACCACGTGCCGTTCAATATCCATCCGCACCGGGCCTGCGTGGACGGTGGACGAGATGAGTTCCTCCGGTTCGCCCTGGCGGCGCAGCACGGCGCGGACCCGGGCCACCAGCTCCCGCGAGGAGTAGGGCTTGGTGACGTAGTCGTCCGCGCCCAGCTCCAGCCCGACGACCTTGTCGATCTCGGTGTCCTTGGCGGTCAGCATGATGACCGGGACGGTGGAGCGCTGACGCAGCTGCCGGCAGACCTCCGTGCCGGACTGTCCCGGCAGCTGCAGGTCGAGCAGCACGAGGTCTGCCCCGTTGCGGTCGAATTCCGTGATGGCGTCGAGGCCGTTGTCCACGACCTCCACTTCGAACCCTTCCTTGCCCAGTAGATAGGACAGGGGGTCGCTGAACGACTCCTCATCCTCGACAATAAGAATCCTGCTCAAGCGTTAGCTCCTCGTTCGTGGACGCCGGCGGCGTCGTGTGGTTCCTTGGCCTGCTGCGGCCGGTCGGACCCGCCCTGCGGTGCAGCGGGGGCCAGCGTTTTAGTTTGTTGGGCGGCGCGGGCTTCCCCGGCGCGGGTGCGCAGTTCCGGCGCGGGGTCGCCTTCCTGACCCTCCATCTCCGGCAGCCGGAGCGTGAACGTGGAGCCGTGGCCGGGCTGGGACCAGAGCGTGACTTCCCCGCCGTGGTTGGAAACAACGTGTTTCACGATGCTCAGGCCCAGGCCGGTTCCGCCGGTGTGGCGGGACCGGGCCGCGTCCACCCGGTAGAAGCGTTCGAAGACCCGCTCCTGGTCCTCGGGTGACAGGCCTTCGCCCTGGTCCGTGACGGAGACGGAAACCAGTCCTTCCCTGGACCGCACGCCGATGCCCACGCGGGTGTTCTCCGGCGAGTACCGGATAGCGTTGTCGATCAGGTTGCGCAGCGCCGTGACCAGCAGATCCTGGTCACCGTAGACCTTCGCTTTCGCACGGTCGCCGATGACAATCTGGATGTTCTTGCTCTCGGCGGGCAGCTGTGACCGGTCCACGGCTTCGGAGATGACGTCGTTGATGTCCACAGGGTGCCCCTGCTGCGCCACGTTCGCGCCCTGCAGCCGTGAGAGCTCAATGATGTCCTGCACCAGCGCGGCGAGGCGGGCCGACTCCTTGTGCATGCGTTTGGCGAAGCGCCGGACGGCTTCCTCGTCGTCCGCCGACGATTCCAGCGCCTCAGCCAGCAGCGAGATGGCGCCCACCGGCGTCTTCAGTTCGTGGGACACGTTGGCCACGAAGTCGTTGCGGATCTCCTCGGTTCGGGTGATCTCGGTGCGGTCATCGGCCAGCAGGACAATGTATTCCTCACCCAGCATGGCTGCCCGGACCTGCACAATGATGGTTCCCCGGCCGAGCGGTCCGCGGGGCAGTTCAAGCTGCCTCTCCAGGATGACGCCGTCGCGCCGGACGTTCGCCGTCATGTCCAGCAGCTCGCGGTGCACCACCGTGTGGCCGCGCACCAGGCCGTAGGCGTAGGCCGCGGGGCTTGCCCGGACCACGCCGTCGATCGCGTCCACCACCACGAACGCCTGCCCGACGACGGCGAGGACTTCCGCGGACCCCTGGGGCAACGCCGGTTCGTCGTACTCAATGTCCACGAGTTCGCGCTGCTTCTCGCTGGCTCGGAAGGCGAGCACGCCAAAGACGCCGAATGACAGGCCCAGCAGGCCGGCGATGACACCTAAGAGCATTGGATCCACGCCTCCAGCTTATGCTTCCGGGAAGCCCCGATATCCGATAAACGGCCCACGCGGTGCGGATTCAGCTAACGTTCATCTTGAGGTGTGTATCAGTTCACCGAACACTGGAAGAGTGTGCGGTTGGACTGCCGGAACGGTGACACGAAATTCCGCCCCGCCGCGGCGGGGCGGAATTTCCAAGGAAAGGACGCCTACGTGCGCAAGGTTTTTCAGGAGGAGCTGGCCCACGTGGGCGAGGACCTCATCGAGATTTCAAAGCTGGTCAGTGAAGCGATCGGCAAGGCAACGACGTCGTTCGAGAGTGCCGACGTCGATCTGGCGCAGGACGTCATCGCCGCGGACGCCAGGATCGACTTTCTGCAGAACAGCCTCGACGAGCGCGCCATCGACATCCTCGCCCTGCAGGGCCCCGTGGCCAGCGACCTGCGCATGATCGTCGGGTCGCTGCGGATGAGCGCATCCCTGGAGCGCATGGGTGACCTTGCCCGCCACATCGCCCAGCTGGCCCGGCTGCGGTTCCCCTCCATGGTGATTCCGGAGTCGCTGACCGGGACGTTCAAGAGCTTTGCCGAGCAGGACATCGAGATCGCGAACAAGCTCACCCAGCTGCTGGAGACCCGCGACCTCGAGGTTGCCCGCGACATCCTCAAGGCCAACTCCGCCGTGAACGACCTCCACCTCAGTGTCTTCAAGGCGATCGCCCGCCCCGAGTGGCAGGAATCCCCGGCCACCACCGTGGACGTTGCACTGGCCAGCCGCTACTTCGAGCGGTTCGCGGATCACGGCGTGTCCGTGGCGCAGAAGGTCACCTACCTCGTGACGGGCGCCTGGCACCCGAACAGCATCGAGCACGGCTAGCCCATCGAGCACGGCCGGGCACCTGGCGCGAGTTTTTGTCCACTTATTGGCTCCTCCGGGGGGATTTGGGGCGAATAAGTGGACAAAAACTCCACTAAAGACGGACGACGCCGGCTGGTCACCTGAGGTGACCGGCCGGCGTCGTCCGTTTGCTTGGGAAAACTTTACTTCTTGCCCTGGTTGGCGACGGCCAGGATGGCCTGCTCTGCCGCCTCGGGATCGAGGTAGGTGCCGCCGGGGGTGATCGGCTGGAAGTTCTCGTCCAGGTCGTAGACCAGCGGGATGCCGGTGGGGATGTTCAGGCTGGCGATGGCGTCGTCGCTGATGCCGTCCAGGTGCTTGACCAGGGCACGCAGGGAGTTGCCGTGCGCGGTGACCAGAACGGTCTTGCCGGCTTTCAGGTCTTCCTTGATGTCCGATTCCCAATACGGGAGCAGGCGGACGAGGACATCCTTGAGGCACTCGGTGCGGGGCATTTCGTCACCGAGGTCCGCGTAGCGCGGATCGCGGGACTGGGAGAACTCGCTGCTGTCGTCCAGGGGCGGCGGCGGGGTGTCGTAGGAGCGGCGCCACAGCATGAACTGGTCCTCGCCGAATTCGGCCAGGGTCTGGGCCTTGTCCTTGCCCTGCAGGGCACCGTAGTGGCGCTCGTTGAGGCGCCAGTCGCGCTTGACGGGGATCCAGCCACGGTCGGCCTTGTCCAGGGAGATGTTGGCCGTGTTGATGGCCCGCTTCAGAAGCGACGTGTACAGGATGTCCGGGAGAATGTTGTTCTCTACCAGCAGTTCCCCACCGCGTGCTGCTTCCTCGCGGCCCTGGTCGTTCAGGTCTACATCCACCCAGCCGGTGAACAGGTTCTTGGCGTTCCATTCGCTGTGGCCGTGGCGCAGCAGAATCAGCTTGTAAGTCATGATTTTCATCCTAGCCGAGCGCAGCCCACGGGTGCCGAGAGTTACATCACGCGGCAGGACCGCCCGCATCCCGGAGGCAGGCTCCCCGTTAAGCTGGTGCCGTGGTGCAGAAAGCAGAGCGGGTGGTGACCAACCGGAACAGCCGGGGCAGGCCGGTGGGAAACGTGACCCGCGGCACCACCAACCCGAACCGCATGCGCCGGCTGGACCGGTGGCTGGCCGGGCCACAGGCCTGGCGGCTCCGGAGGGCGGCTGACCCGTTCGTGGTGGACCTGGGCTACGGCGCTTCGCCGGCCACCGCCGTCGAACTCTTTGAACGGCTCCGGGCCGTACGCCCGGATGTGCGCGTCTGCGGGATCGAGATCGAACCGGAACGCGTGCGTGCAGCGAAGGCCCTGGAGCGCCCGGGCCTGAGTTTCCACAACGGCGGATTCGAACTTCCGGTGCCCGGGAATCCGGTGTTTGTGCGCGCGTTCAACGTGCTGCGGCAGTACGAGGAAGCGGACGTCCGCGGCGTCTGGGAACTGGTACAGGGCCGACTGGCTCCGGACGGCCTGTTCATCGACGGGACGTGCGACGAGATTGGCCGGCGCTCCGCCTGGATTGCCCTGGACGCCAAGGGCCCGCTGAGCCTCACCATGTCTATGCGGTTCGGGAGTTTCGGGCTGCCGTCCGAGATCGCGGAACGCCTGCCCAAGGCCCTCATCCACCGCAATGTTCCCGGCGAACGCATCCACACGCTGCTGCAGGCGATGGACCGGGCATGGCTCGAGGCGGCGCCGCTCGCACCCTTTGGGAACAGGCAACGGTGGACGGCCATGTGCCGGGCGCTGCTCGACGGCGGGTGGCCGGTGCAGGATGGCCCCTCGCGCTGGCGCCTCGGGGAACTTACCGTCGGCTGGGCAGCTGTGGCGGCCGACTAGCGCCGCCCAAAAGTGCGGTCACCAGGGGCCGTAAGGGCCCATGTTTCGGCTGCCGCCGCGGCCGGCGTCCTTCACGGCCGGGCGGACGTCGGCCAGGTAGACGGAGGCCGCAACCACGGCTCCGAGGCCAAACAGGCCAAGCGGGCCGAGGAGACCGCCCGATCCGCCGCCGAGCACAGACAGCGCGCCGACGGCCAGGCTGCCACCGGTCAATGCCAACCAGAACGTTTTGGTGCGCTTGCCAACAGCTTCAAAGGCGTTTGGCCGGTGGCGGACGCAGTCAAAGAAGGCCCACACCTCGAGGGCCAGTGCTATCAGCCCCAGAATGTAATAGACCGTGCTCTCAACGTAGAAAATCAGAAGTCGTCCGTCCACCAGCCCAGCCTATCGGTCCAGGGCGTCCAACGCCTGCTTCAAATCGGCCCAGAGGTCCTCGACGTTTTCGATGCCGACACTCAGGCGCACCAGGTTCTCGGGGACGCTGACCGGTTCCGCAGCGTGCCGGCGCCGTCGCTCGATGAGCGACTCAACGCCGCCAAGGGAGGTGGCCGGCAGCCACAGGTTCAGGGCACGCACCAGCTTGTCCGCGGTTTCGGAAGCGCTGAGCCCGCCGGCGGCGGCAACCTGGACGCAGAGGATGGAACCGAAGCCTGTCATCTGGGACTTGGCCAGATCGTGGCCAGGATCCGACACCAGGCCCGGGAAGCGCACATTCTCCAGGGCCGGGTGTGCGCTGAGACGCTCGGCCAGCACCGCTGCCGACGCCTGGGAACGTTCAATCCGCAGGGCGAGCGTGCGCAGGCCGCGCAACGCGAGCCACGCTTCGAAGGGACCGGCGATTCCGCCGTGGATGATGCGGTGGTGAAGAAGTGTTTCGCGCAGTTCCGCGTCAGAGGTCACCAGGGCGCCCAGCACCACGTCGGAGTGGCCGGCCAGGTACTTGGTCACCGAGTGAAGAACGACGTCGGATCCCAGGCTGAGCGGCTGCTGCACCAGAGGGGTGGAGAAGGTGTTGTCCGTGACGACGACGGCGCCGGCGTCGTGGGCGGCCTGGGTGAGCGCCCGGATGTCCGCGATGCCGAGCATCGGGTTGGTGGGGCTTTCCAGCCACAGCATGTCCGCCGCCCTGCCTTCCTGCGGCGCTAACTGGGCCCGGACCGCTTCGGTGTCCGCGATGTCCACAGTGCGGAGCTCGAGGAGGCCTTTTTCCGCCAGCTCGGCGGCCATGACCAGCGAACCGGAATAGCTGTGGGACGGCATCACCAGGACGCCCCCGTTGGGGATCAGGGAGAGCGCGGAGCTGACCGCGGCAAGGCCCGAGGAGTACAGCAGGCCTGGCAGCGAGGCGCCCTCGAGCTGGCCGAGGGCCTCTTCGAACGGGTCCCACGTGGGGTTCGAGTAGCGGCCGTAGCCCCGGTCGCCGTCGTCGAGCGCGCCGGTGCCGAAATAGGTGGAGGAGAGCACGATGGGCGGGTTGACGGGCGCATCGTGTTCACGGGGCGGACGGCCGGCGGCCACAACCACCGTTTCGGCAGACAGGGATGCGGCATGCTGATCGGAAAGACTCATGGTCACAGGGTACGTTGGGTGCCCGCCCGCTGGGAAAGCGGCTGCTTCCGGCCGGATGCACAAGCGGGCGCCGGGCATTTTCGTCGGTGGAAATCGGTAGGCTGGATAAGTGAATACGCAGAGCTCCGGACTTTTCATCGCCTTCGAGGGCGGTGACGGTGCCGGCAAGTCAACCCAGGCTGCCCGGCTGGCCGGCTCGCTGGAATCGCGCGGCCTCACCGTGCTGCGCACCCGGGAACCCGGCGGGACGCCCATCGGCGAGAAGCTCCGTTCGCTGGTGCTGGACCACGGCCACGGCCACATCGACGCCCACACCGAAGCCCTGATCTTCGCCGCCTCCCGGGCAGCGCATGCCAGCCAGATCATCAGGCCGGCCCTGGCCCGCGGCGAGGTGGTGCTCACGGACCGCTACATCGACTCCTCGGTGGCATACCAGGGCGCCGGCCGCGGCCTTGGCACGGACGCCGTGCGGAGCGTCAATGAGTGGGCCACAGCCGGTCTGCAGCCGGACCTGACGGTACTCCTGGATGTCCACCCGGCCGAGGGCCGCAGCCGCCGCACCGCCGGGGATGCTGCCGAGGACCGGCTGGAATCGGAGGCCGACGAATTCCACGCCCGGATCCGCCGGGCGTTCCTGGACCTCGCCGCGGTCAGGCCGGATAGCTACCTGGTGCTGGAGGCAGGACAGCCCGTCGAGGACATCGCTGGACTGATCCTGGCGCGCGTCGAGCAGCTCCTCGCACGAACCGGCGCCGACCGGCAGGGACGGCCATGACCGTCTGGGACGACCTGCAGGGCCAGCCTGCCGTCGTCGCCCAGCTGCGGCAGGCCGCCATGGGTGAGGGCCTCACGCACGCCTGGCTGTTCACCGGGCCTCCGGGCTCCGGCCGTTCCAATGCGGCCAAGGCCTTCGCCGCGGCACTGAACTGCGACCAGGACGACGTCACCATGCGCGGCTGCGGCACCTGCCCGGCGTGCAGGACGATCCTCGGAGAGACGCACGCCGACGTCGTTTTTGTCCGCACCGAAAACGTGACCATCACCATTAAGGAAGCCCGGGAACTCGTTTCGACCGCCGGCAACCGTCCGTCCTCGGCCCGCTGGCGGATCATCGTGGTGGAGGACGCGGACCGTATGACAGAACGCACCACCAACGTGCTGCTCAAGGCCATCGAGGAGCCCACCCCCCGCACCATCTGGATGCTGTGCGCCCCCTCGCCCGCGGACGTCCTGGTGACCATCCGCTCGAGGTGCCGGGCAGTGGCGCTGCGGCTTCCGCCCGCCGCAGACGTGGCGGCCCTGCTGGTGAAGCGCGACGGCGTGGACCTGGCCCTTGCTGAGCGGGCGGCGCGGGCGGCCCAGAGCCACGTGGGCATTGCCCGCCGTTTGGCCCGGGACAGCGAGGCCCGGGAACGGCGCCTGGAGACCGTCCGGTTCCCGCTGGGCCTGCGCGGCATTACGGCCGCCGTGATGATGGCTGATAAACTTGTGAAGATCGCCACCGAGGAGGCCACCAGCTCCAATGAGGAGCGCGACGCCGCCGAGAAGGCCGCCCTGCTGGCAACGCTGGGTGCCCCCGAGACCGGGACCCTGCCGCCTGCCATGCGCAGCCAGGTGAAGCAGCTCGAAGACGATCAAAAGAGGCGGGCAAAGCGTTCCATCACCGATTCACTCGACCGGACGCTGACTGACCTTCTCTCGTTCTACCGGGACGTTCTGATCATCCAACTGGGGAACGCCGTCGAACTCGTGAACGTTGAACTCAGGAGCGAGCTGGAGGAGTTTGCGCAACGGTCCGGGCCCGAAGTGACACTCGCCCGGATGGACGCCATCAACAACGCCCGCAAGCGCATCACCACCACCAACGTCGCACCCCTGTTGGCCGTGGAGTCAATGGCCGCGAGCCTGATCTAAGCCACGCACCGCCCGCCCTCTGACTGACCAAGCTGACGCCGCCTACAAGGAGAACACCGCATGATGTCTGCACCGCCCCTGTCCTCGCGACCCCGGACCCTCGCGGCCGGGATGCGGGCGGCCGGCGCCATGGCGCTGGCCCTGCTGCTGGCCTCGTGCAGTGCCCTTGGCCTGTCCAAGGACGAGTCCTCCCAGGGCGGCTCCACCGGGCAGGCCGACCCCTCGATAGCGGCGGCCGCGCCCGAAGGGCTGAAGGACTTCTACTCCCAGACGATTGTCTGGAAGCCCTGCGAGGACAAGCTGCAGTGCGCCAAGGTCAAGGTGCCGGTGGACTACGCGAACCCGGACAGCGACACCATTGAACTCGCTGCCGTGAAGATCGCCAGCACCGGGAACAAGAAGCAGGGCAGCCTGCTGGTCAACCCCGGCGGACCGGGCGCATCCGGCTACGACTTCGTCAGGGACGCCGGCAACAGTAATTTCTCCGAGGCGGTGCGCGCCAACTACGACCTCATCGGTTTCGATCCCCGCGGCGTAAAGCGCTCGGCACCCGTCACCTGCCTCACCGACAAGGAACGGGATGAGGCACGGGCAAAGGTCTACACGCCGGAAACCGACGCCGGACTGGCAGTGCTCCGCGCCGATAACAAGGCCATCGCCGCCAAGTGCGCTGAGCAAACGGGCGCGGTGCTTGGCCACATTGACACTGTCAGCGCGGCCAAGGACATGGACGTCCTCCGCGCCGTACTCAACGACTCCAAACTCAACTACATGGGTTTTTCGTACGGCACTTTCCTGGGCTCCACCTACGCGTCGCTCTTCCCGGACAATGTCGGGCGCATGGTCCTCGACGGCGCCATCGATCCGTCCCTCAGCGCTGAGGAGCTGACTCTGGGCCAGGCCCGGGCCTTCGAGAAGGCGCTGCGCGCCTACGTGGAACATTGCCTCGGGGAGGAGGGGTGCCCCCTGAGCGGAACGGCCGACGACGGCCTCCAGCAGATCCGCGACCTCATCAACTCCGTGATCCAGACTCCGCGTACGGCCAAGGACGGCCGGCTGGTGGCCGGCAATGCCTTCGTCAGCGGCATCGTCGTTCCGCTGTACGCCAACGAAAGCTGGCCAGCTCTGACGCAGGCACTGGACGCGGCCATGAAGGGTGACGTCAGCCCCATGCTTCGCCTGGCCGACCTGGGCTCGAACCGGTCCCCCAATGGCAAATACACGTCCAACACGGCTCTTGCCTTCGGCGCCATCAACTGCCTGGACTACCCCACGAGCAGCGATCCCGCGGCCATGCGTGCCGAGGAGCAGCGTCTTCGTAAGGCCTCCCCCACGCTGGGCTACTTCTTTGCCTACGGCGGGGCGAACTGCGCGGACTGGCCGTACAAGAACGTCCGGACCCCCTCCGCCGTCAAGTACAGCGGCTCCGCACCGATCGTCGTCGTAGGTACCACTGGCGACCCGGCAACGCCGGTGGAGTGGGCGAGCGAACTGCGGAAGCAGCTGGGCAACGCGTCTCTTCTCACCTTCAAGGGTGAGGGCCACACCGCCTATGGCCGGTCCAACACCTGCATCACCAGCGCCGTGGACAAGTACCTCGTGGACGGCAAGGAGCCGGCGGACAACACCGTCTGCTGACCCGAGCCTCAGAGCCGGGAAGCGCGCCGCTCCAGGAGTGCGGGGAAATCCTTGATCGAGGGCACGACGTCGGTGGCACCGGCGCCGCGAAGCGCCGCCTCGGAGTGCGACCCGGTCAGCACGCCGGCAGCCACGGAAGCCCCGGCGCGCAGGCCGCAATGGATGTCCGCGGCGGAGTGCCCCACCACGGCGACCTTCCGGACGTCGTCAATGTCGAGGGCCAGGACCGCTGTCAGCACCATGTCCGGGAACGGCCTGCCTCTGCCGGCGTCCGCGGGGCACAGGCTGAGGTCCGCCACGCCCATCCAGCCCAGCGATTCGAGCACCATGTTTTGCGTGTGGCGCCCGAAGCCGGTAGCCAGGCAGACCTTGATGCCGGCGTCCCGGAGCCAGCCGATGGTGTCCTCGGCCCCCGGGACGGCCCGGACTCCGGTGTCGGCGATGAGTTCGTCGCAGTTCAGCTCGAAGCCCCTGTTGGCGCTTGCGGCCGCTTGGGGGTCGTCGAACAGTTCGGCGAAAACCGTCATGCGGGAGATGCCGGAACGCTGCCGCGCGTAGTGCAGCATGTCTTCAAAACGGGCAGAGCCGGCCGGGACTCCCTGCTCCACCAGTGTGCGGGACATCGCGCGGTCCATGAGCCCGCCGTCGTACACGGTTGTTCCCACCATGGCCAGCACCGCCAGGCGGACGGGCTGGCCATGGTCCGCCGCGTCCGCGTCCGCCGAAAGGGCTGTGCGTACTGCGCTGCCCGTTGAGATTGCGCTGTCTGGTGCCATGGTCGAGCTCCTTTGCCGCTGGTGCGCAGGCATGTTGCGCCACACTGTCGGATCCAGCATCCCCGACGTTGCTGTGGGTGGCTTGAACCGGATCCAACGGCGGAATGAACGTCCTGCCAACGTCAATCGCAGCCCGCGGGTCGCTCATTTTGACCCGGACACGGGGACTCTATTACAGTTGTCTCTTGCATGAACCGGCCGGTTTCCCGGCTGATTGGTGCGGTGCTTCCTTAGCTCAGTCGGTAGAGCGTTTCACTCGTAATGAAAAGGTCATCAGTTCGATTCTGATAGGAAGCTCGGGAAGAACCCCGTATTGTCGCTCGTTCGGCGGCGGTACGGGGTTTTTTGCTGGTTTCGCCCGGAGGTGCCGATAGGTCCCGGGCACACTTTGACCTGGATTGAGCAAAAGCGGTGCGCCCGCGTCAGCTGGGCGCCGGGTGCGCATCGACGCGTTCTCAAGGCTCTCCCCGAGTACCGGGCGGCGGGAAAACGGCGGCAGCAGCTCCTGCCCGGCGGCTTCAGCTGATCCGTCCGGCCGCTTTTCCGAAGCCTCACTGAATTCGGGGAGTGCTCGCGTCATGGGACCCTCGGCCGAGGGGTTTTTCAGGAACCATTCGGGTGATGAACCATGTGCCGGAACCATGTGCCGGGTTTGTAGCTCCAGGAGTAGTTCCGGCCCTCCCAAGCGGCTCCGGGGGGGGCAGCTCCCAACCCTACGCCGACCATGATCCACCCAGGCAAAGCCAGCCCGGGCCAGGTTTCTTGAGCCAATATTGATGGGTTTTCGGGGAGGCCTTGAGTCAGCGAAGGCAGAGTGTTCGTTACCGGCACGGAAGACCGGTCATACGAAGTCCGCAGGCGGCCCCTCCCGCGCCAACAAATAACCCACACACGTCCCCTCCGTCGTCTGGCCCCAGAACCGCGGCGGAGGGGGCCCCTCCGTAAGGCAGCACGCCATGACAGCAGCAGCAACGCCGGCGTGCAAGGTACCCGGCAAGGCGGTCCCCGTCAAAAGCCAGCCGCGGCTGGTGCCGCACGGGGACATCGACTTCACCTCCCGGAGCTGCGGGAAGCCGTCGCGGACTGCCGGCGCCTTGACGACTAGGTGGGCGCGCACGCCGCCGTCACAAAGTCGTAGATCTGCCCACGCAGCGCCGTGCCGGCTGCGATCTTCAATTGCCCCTCGCGTTCTCCCACACTCACGTGAAGGGGCAGCAGCGTGCCCACCTTGTCTTCGGCGATGGCATGCGGATCGCAGCGGGCAGGCCGGATCCGCAGGTGCAGTTCAGAGCGCGGGGCGCCCTGCACGATGCGGACGTTCCGCGGCCACGGCTCGTCCGCCGGCGCGGCAATCAGGGTGGTCCCGTCGATGCTCGCGATGGTCATCGGCCCTTTGGCCGTGCCCGCACCGTCCGCTTCCTTCGGAGTGATGACCAGCCGGACGACGGCGGTGCGGGAGTCCGGCGCAACCTCAAGTCTGCGGTCCAGGACGATGTCCGCCACGGCGGCCGCCTCCGCCGCCAGGCACAGCTCCATGTTGTTCCGCTCCAGGACCCCGAAGGGGTCGACGGCGACGGGGGCCACCTCCTGCACTCCGCCCTGCCCGGGTTCCGAATATCGCACGGTGGCGACCGGCTGCTGAATGGTTGATTTATGCGACGATGACTGCTGCGCGGTCGATTGGCCCCGGCCGCAGACCGGAGCCGGCAGCCTGGCTGGAAGGCTCTTGGGCTGGCCGGGAGGCAGCTCGAGGCTTCCGCCTGTTGGCTCCCACAGGATGTCCCCGTGGAACAGTGGCGACGCCAATTGCGCCGCGGCCACCGTCAGGGGGCCGCCGGATACGTTGGTGAGCAGGAGCTGGATGGCCTGCTTCCCGTACTGGTCTCGTGACTGGTTCACCTCCACCGTTATCGGCAGCGGTCCAGCAGACTCCAGTGGCTCGGGCGCGGTGCAGCCCGCGAGCGGAGGGACCGCCGTCGACATGGCAACCGCCGCCAGAACAGTCAGCCAGCGGCGTCCGCGCGCAGGCGACTTCTGCGCAGCGAAGCCCTGCGCGGAAGGGCACGGGCCGTGGACCTGTTGTTCACGCAACGGGTCCACGGCGCGAGGTTTTCTAGAACTGCCCGGTGGGACCGCTGTCCTGGACTTCGCCGCGCCAGCCACCGGTTTCCGCGCCGCGTAACTCGATGAAGTCCTTGAATTTCCGCATGTCGGCCTTGACCTGCATGTCGTCAATCTTTAGAGCCGCACCTGCTTTCTCCGTGACGGTTTCCGGCGCCCATTCGAAGTGGACCTTCACCTTCGTGTGATTGGCATCCAAGGGCGTGAACCTGATGATGCCGGCATGGGACTTGCCGTCGGTGCTGCGCCAGGCGATCCGATCATCAGGCTCCTGGTCAACTATCTCCGTATCAAATTCCCGCTTCACACCGCCGACCTTCGTGACCCAGTGATTGGTGGTGTTGCTCAGCTGGGTTACGGATTCCACGCCGGACATGAACTGCGGAAATGATTCGAACTGCGTCCACTGGTTGTAGGCCGTATGGACCGGAACTGCGACATCAACGGTCTCTTCAACAGTTTCCATCTGCTTCCTCCTGTCATAACGGGCGGCCCGATTTCGGGCCCGCGGCAGCCGCCATCATCCTCCACAGCAACCGCCACCTGAACGGTAGGTCCGGCGGCTTCCTGTGTCCAGACCCCGCAGGTGATTGGGATCAGGGACTGCCGGCTGCGCTGCCGGCGGTGACCAGGAGGTCCCCGACCTGGCACTCCAGGACGTCACAGATGGCCACCAGGGTGGAGAACCTGATCGCCCTTGCCCTGTCGTTTTTCAGCACCGACAGGTTTACCAGGCTGACGCCGACCCGCTTGCTCAGTTCGGTCAGGGTCATCCCGCGGTCTGCCAGCAGCTCGTCGAGCCGGCAATGGATTCCTGAGGTTTCGTCCGCCGGCATCAGACCAAGCCCTCGGTGTCCTTCTGCAGTTTGCGGCCAAACTCGAAGACCCCGGCGACAAGAAGCAAGGCGATGCCCAGGACCAGGGGACCGACATTGAAGTCGAAAGAGAAGAGGTAGTACTCCCCCGGCGGGCGCCCGTTCACTCCGATCAGGTCTGCCAGCCGGCTCCGCGCAATGGAATCGAGAATCTGCCCCACCGTCCCGGCCAGTGCGAGGACAAATCCCCCGGCACCAAGGAGCCACCCAGAACCACGCGTGAAAAGAATTTCACTCCGGAGCCGGTAGGCCAGCAGGCAGATCAGCGCCAGAACCGCAAGAATGCCGAGTTGGTTCAGGGCCCCGGCCCAAGCCAGCAGTGCGGCCGGGCCGGAAGGAATCACCGGGATGGTCGCATCAAGGGCGGTGTAGTGCCCGGTGGCGCCCACCGACAATCCGGACGCGGCTTGGTGCGTCGTGGCCACTGGAAGCGTGAGCGTCACCGGACCGGCAGCGGAAGCGACGATGCCCGACACCGTGAGCGCCGTCGTCGTGACTGCTGCCGCTGCCGACGCAATCATCAGAAAAAGCGCATCTGTTCTGGACACGATCGTTTTCCGGGTTGAAGCCGAAACGGCGCGCTTGGTAACTTTCATCAATCCCCCAGTTATCGAAACCCGTTAATAACGACAATCGATAACCTAGGGCTTGGCGAGGCCGGAGTCAATGCTCCGCCGGGACGGCCGGGTGATCCGTCGTCGACGGGCTCCTGCGGCTTTGGACGATCTGATTGGCGGGGAAAACCATACGGTGGGCTTCCAGCGGGTGCACGCGCAACGCAACGGGGCGGCCATCGACCAACGCACCGTCATCGTCTTCGCGCTCAAGGACGGGAAAGTCAGCGAGGTATATGAATTCCCGGAGGACACCGCCAAGGCCGCCGAATTCTGGTCCTGAGGATTTGGCAGCACTGTCCGGTGGCCGCCAGCGTACCCGGGTCTTTTTGTGGACGGTCACCTAAAGTGGGGCCATGACAGATGCGATGAAGTCCCTCACTGAATCCTTCAAGAATGTGGGTGTGTCCAGGGCCTACGGGGAGCCGGTCCGGCTCGACGGGAAGGAACTCGTTCCCGTTGCACTGGTCTCCTTCGGCTTTGGCGGCGGCACCGAAAGCGGCGACCCGGAGACAGCGGGCTCCGGCGGCGGAGGAGGCGGCTTCGTCTTCCCCCTGGGCGTTTATACCCACGACGACGGCGGCCGGCTGGCTTTCCGCCCAAATCCCCTGTCACTGACCGCCTGCCTGGTGCCGCTGGTCTGTGCGGTCGGTTTTGCGCTGCGCGGCGCACTCCGGGCGCGGCGGTAGCCTCCCCAAGCTTTCGACCGGGAAGCCGCTACGCGACGTCGTCGGCGATGTTCCGGTCCGACAGGTGGGCCAGCAGAGCTTTTTCCGGATTACCAGGGTTCTCTTCGAGGTGGCGCAACAGGCTGCCGCGCACGTCGGCGCCTGTGGCGACACCCGAAAGCACATCAATAATGACGTCCATGACCTGACGGCGTATCGTCCAATCCTCCGAAGCGTACGTCATGCCCACCTCCCATCCGGCCGCGAGCCCTTTCCCCCGACTGTTCTTTCGACCGATACTGCTCTCTCAAGCGATATCGTCGCTTCCAGCGTCCCCGCTTGGCCGCGGGGAAGCTGGAACCAGTGGGGCCGGCCCTCGCTTGGGCCGACCCCACTTGCAGATCGTGGTGCTACGGAATCAGATCAGACCCGGCTTCTGCGTGTCACGGCGCCGTAGATCAGCAACACAATGACGGCCCCGAGGATGGACAACAGCCAGGTCCGGAGGTCGAAGAAGTCACCCAGGCCACCACCAAAGATCAGCGAACCGATCCAGCCGCCAAGGATGGCCCCGACAACGCCCAAGACGAGGGTGACTATCCAGCCGCCGCCCTGCCTCCCGGGAAGAATGGCTTTTGCAATGGCCCCCGCAATCAGACCGAGCAGGAGAAATCCAAGAATTCCCATGATGCACTTTCCTTTCCACCAGACAGGTACCGCGGGTGTGGCACCAGCTATAGAGATGAGTTAATCAGCATGCTTAGTAGCTGGCAAGCATCCGTTGCCCTCACCCCGAAAATTCTCTTGCCAGGCCTGCGGCGCCGGTGCTATAAAAATCGGTATCAGCCAGCATCGGAAACTGAGGTCAAGGAGGGGGTACCCGGCAGCACGTCAACACCTCATGGACCGGGACGGGATACCGGTACACGCAAAAGCTGCTTATTGGGCGGCGAGCTATGAGAGAACGCCACAGCGCATAGTGTGCAGGTGCAGCATCATCAGCGTGCGGATCCTCTTCCCGCAAAGTGGTCCCCGGCTGCAGGAGCAGCCGGGGACCACATCACCCTAGCTGCAGAGTGAAATGCAGCATCCGGAATTACTGAGCTGGTTGTGGTGGGATTCCTGTGGACCAGGCGACAATCGTCAGCTATGCCCTCGGCTATATCGGCGTCGCTATAGCCGTTTTTCTTATGGTCTTGCCGGCGCTCGCTGTTTTCAGCCTCCTTCTTCTGGGGGTCGGCGCCGCGCAAGTGCTCCTTCTACTCATCAATGCACTGGCCGTTGGCCTCTACAAAGCTGCGCTCAGGATGTATCACTACCTGCTGGGCAGGTGGCAGAGCGGCCATGGCGGCAGGCTGGCCGCCCACTAGAGCGGAACCGCGCCCGGCCGAAGTGCGTCCCGCGAACTGCGGCCACGTGAGGGCATGCTGAAACCTGCGTGCCGAAACATATGATGGCTTTCATGGAGGAGGAACTGCAGCGCGCCGCCCAGGCCCTGTATGCGCTTCCCTTCGACGACTTCATCGCCGCCCGCACTGCGGCCGCCAAGGATGCCGCCGCATCCAGCAAGCCCCTTGCCCAGGCGATCCGAACCTTGCCGAAACCATCCGTGGCCGCTTGGACCGTCAACGTGCTGGCGCACCATCGCCCCGACGCCATTCAGCAGCTCAGGACTCTCGGACAGACCATGCAGGAAGCCCAGGCTTCACTCGATGCCGCAGCACTGAGGGAACTCGCCAAGGAACGGCGGAAGCTCCTCGGCACCGCTGTGGGTGAAGCACGGCTCGCCGCTGAGAAGCAGGGCCGGAAGATCAGCGGTCCCGTGGCCACCGAAGTGGAAGAAACACTGCGGGCCGCCACGGCGGATCTGGCGGCTGCCGCCGCCGTCGAAAGCGGGCTGCTGCTCCGCGGGCTGTCCGCCGACGGCGTAGACCAGGTTAATGTCACTGACGCCGTGGCGGTTCCGTCCGCCCTCGGCAAGCTGCCGCCGCGGCCGCTCCCGTCGCAGAGGCCCAGCGGAGCACAGCGCCCGGAAGGCGGAACACAGTCTTCAGCCGGTGGAGCACAGCGCCCGATCGGCGCGGGACCGAAAAGCCGTCGGGAGGAATCCTCCGCCACGACGGCTCCGGCCGGCCGGCGGACACGAACACAGCCGCTAAAGGCCGGCGCCGAAGAGCACGAACAGCCGCGGCTCCGGGCCGTCCGCAGCACTCCCCGACCTGTTCCGCCGTCCCTGCTGGAGAAGGCGCAGGCAGCACTGGCGGAAGCGGAGGATGCGGCCGCCGATGCCGCCAGCGAGGCCGCACGCCGCGCCCAGGCCCAGGAGGACGCCGCGGCAGCCTTCGTCCAGCTCACCGCGGACGTCAACGAGGCACGGCAGCGGCTCCGGGCCCTGGAACTCTCGCTCGATGCCGCGCGCAAACAACGCGAGGCCGCTGCCGCTGAGGCAAAGCAGTACGCCCGGGCGGCGGAGAAAAGCGAGCGGTCGGCCGTCCTGGCCAGGGAACGTGTGCTTCGTCTCCGCAACACACCGGACTGAACTGCCAAAAATGTCAGACCCCGGTTGCACCATGGAACCATGGAAATTAATCAGGAATTCCACGTAACTTACTTCGACGCCGACTGCGGCCGGATCCGCACCGAGGTCTTCGACACCATGGCGGCGGCAGAGCTTTTCGCCAGCCGCAGCATCACCGGCGAGGACAGCTGGGCCGTCGTCGATGCCGTCCCGGTCCAGCAGGAACAGCTCGCCGCCTGACGCCGGCTAAGCCTCGCCAGCCAAGCCTGAACAACCGAGTCCGCTCAACACGGAGAGGCGCCGCCCGTCCGCTTAGGCGAAGGTGGCGGCGCCTCTCCGTGGGCAGCCTGGGAATTAGGCGAAGTCAGAGACGGCCGGGTCGGGGCCGATCCTGCCGCTTCCTTCCGCGGTGCGGTCCAGCCCGTTGATGGCTGCAACGTCCTCGGTGTACAGCGTGACGTTCAGGGCGTCAAAGTTCTCACGGATCCTGGATTCGGTGACGGACTTGGGGATGACGACGTTCCCGATAGCGAGGTGCCATGCGATGACCACCTGCGCGGGGGTGGCATTGTGCTTCTGTGCAATGTCCGCAATGACCGTGTCCTCCAGCAGTTCACCGCCCTGGCCCAGCGGCGACCAGGCTTGGGTCAGGATGCCTTGGGACGCATTGAATTCCCGCAGTTCCGACTGGCTGAAGTACGGGTGTAGTTCCACCTGGTTGATGGCCGGAACCACGCCGGTCTCGTCGATGATCCGCTGCAGACCTTCAACAGTGAAGTTGGAGACGCCGATGGACTTGACCTTGCCGCGCTTCTGAAGTTCGATCAGCGCCTTCCAGGTGTCCACGTACTTGTCCTGCTTGGGCTGGAGCCAGTGGATCAGGTACAGGTCCAGTGTTTCAAGGCCCAGCCGCTCCAGGGACTCCTCGAACGCGGCAAGCGTTGATTCGTACCCCTGGTCGGCGTTCCACAGCTTGGTGGTGATGAAGATTTCCTCCGGCGACAGCCCGGAGCTGGCGATTGCCCGGCCGACACCGGATTCGTTGCCGTAGATCTTGGCGGTGTCGATGTGGCGGAACCCGGCCTGGAACGCCTGGAAGACAACCTTCTCGGCTACGTCGTCTTCAACCTGCCACACCCCGTAGCCCAACTGGGGAATGGTGTTGCCGTCATTGAATGTCAGTGTTGGTGAAGAAGTCATTTGTCCATCCTGCCAACAATCAAACCGGGAGGGCACGGAATATGACAAAGCTAAGCTAGCCGCGTAACAGGCCGTCGCGGGGAATATTTCGGCGGCAGGCGAATACCGTCCGTCAGGACTCCGTCAGGAGCCGCTCGGCGTCGGCCACCTGCTCAACCACAGTTTCCGCCCGGCGCCAGACGGAGGCCGCGCCAACGGGCACGGGTCCCACGGCGAGCCGGAGCATGGCGGCTGCCTCGGCGGTGGCGGCCAGCGAATTGCCCGCCTTGGACAGCGAGCGGTGGACACCGGACAGGGCGTGCGGGATATCCAGACCGTCGCTGGGTGACCGCCGCTGCGCCTCAACGCAGATCTCCCGGACGCGGCCGGAGAGGCCCGCCAGCTGGTTGGCGATCTCGACCAGCTCGCCATAGAGCTGGTCGTCCTCCACGCCCTCGAGCACTTGGTGGTACCGGTCAAGGCCGCGGTGGAACCGGTCATGGGCACGGCGCCACAGGCCCTTGCCAAGTTCGGCGTCGTCTTTCCGCCCTTGCCGGGCGGCGGTGAAAAATCCCAAAGAGGCCTACAAATACTGGCCGGGGCCGTGGTCGGGGTCTTCCTTCCGGCCCGGATGCAGAGGGTCCGCGCCGGGCTGGGGCGCGGTTGCACGCTGCGGCTCGCCGTTTTCACCAATGACGATGCCGGGGGCAATGACGGTTCCTGGCGGAAGCTGCCGGAGCTGCATCTGGGCCATCGTGTGTTCCCGGGCTGCGTGCTGGGCGGCGATGGCCGTCTGGATGCCATGGAACAGGCCTTCCAGCCAGCCCACCAGCTGGGCTTGGGCGATCCGCAGTTCGGCGTCCGACGGCGTGCCGTTCTCCGGGAAGGGCAGGCTGATCCGTTCCAGCTCCTGCACCAGTTCCGGCGCCAGGCCGTCCTCAAGCTCCTTGATGGAGCGTTCGTGGATCTCCGCGAGGCGGCCCCGTGCGGCGTCGTCCAGGGGCGCCGACTTCACCTCTTCCAGCAGTTGCCGGATCATGGTGCCGATCCGCATCACCTTGGCAGGCTCATCCACGAGGTCCTGCAGGCTGGCATGCTTGGGCTTACCGGCGTCGGCGGGACGCTCGGGAGCCCCCGCATCCAGGGTGGTGCCCTCCACCGGCTCCTCGTCCTCCTGCGGCACAAAAGACGGCACGGAAGGCTCCGCTGCCTGCTGATCTGCGGGCTGAACGCCAGGCTCGCCGGGCTGGACGGCGGCCTGCGGACCGGCGGCCTGGGTGGGTTGAGTGTCTTCGGGATCGCTCATGCGTTCATACTCTCACGGGCCCGGAATGCGGAGTCCAGTCAATGAAGCTCCTTGACCAGGATTTCGCCTTCGTCCGTAGCGAAACCGCACTTGCGGTAAAAACCGACGGCGTACGTGTTGGCCGGAACCCACACTTCCGCCACGCCATTGCGCCTCATCCAGGCCTCCATCTCCGCGACAAGCGCCCGCCCGATGCCCCGGCGGCGCCACTCTGCATGGGTTCCCATCTCCATCAGCAGCAGCTCCGCCCAGGGGCCGGGCGTCCGGCGCCGCTGGATGCAGCAGTGCAGAAATCCCACCGCCTGTCCCCCGGCCTCCGCCAGCCAGAAGAGAACCGAGGGGTCAGCGAGGAAGGCCCTGGCGCCGTCGGGGTTTAATTCCCCCGACGGCGCGGTGCCCGGATCCTCGTCAAAGAGGTTGTCCGTGGCGGCAAGCGCGATGAGCGCGCCGGCATCCGCCGGCCCGATTCTGCGGACGGCGAATCCAGCCGGCGGAACTGGCATGCTCAGCAGCACCTGCCCTGGGGGTTGGTGTCCTGGCGGTCAGTCCGGTCCCGCCAGAACGCGCGTTCGTCCAGGGGCGGCGTGCCGTGGCCGGCCGCCGCATGGTGCTGCAGGTACTTCCGGTATGCGTCGGCGCCCATGACGCCCTGCAGGTACCGCGCGAAGCCGCGGAAGGCCCCCGCCACCGGATGAAGCAGGCGGGCCGCTCCGGGTGCAGCACTCATCAGTGGTGCCCTGCCCGCTCTATACGCATCTCCGCGGGCAGCTTGTTCCATTCCGCCATGAGCTCGCGTTCGGCGGGAGTGGGGATCAGCCCGGCGGGGGCGTACACACGGGAGGGATGTGGGCGGTCCTCGTTATTGACGTTAGGGGTCCCTGCCGTCGTGTTCCTGAAGGCCTTCAGGGTGGCCGCCACAGCGGTGATGATGACGATGATGCTCAGGACCACGAAGATGATGGACAGCCAGCCCTGGATCATGGTGTTGCGGACCACCGCCTCCATGGCCGCGGCGGTCTTGGCCGTGCCGAAGGAGGTCTTCCCGTCGGCCAGGGCCTTGCTGAAGGCGCCGTTGTTGGCGAAGTACCCCACCGCCGGGACGGAGGAGAAGATCTTGTGGATGCTGGCCGTGACGGTGACGACGGCGGTGAAGGCCAGCGGCACGGCGACGATCCACAAGTACTTGAAGGAGCCGCGCTTGGCCGCGATGGCCATGCACACCGCCAGCGCGATGGCGGCCAGCAGCTGGTTGGCGATGCCGAACAGCGGGAACAGGGTGTTGATGCCGCCGAGCGGGTCGGTGACGCCCATCAGCAGCACTGCGCCCCAGGCGCCCACCATGATGGCCGTGCAGAGCCACGCGCCGGGACGCCAGGACGCCTCCTTGAACCTCGGGGCAAAGTTCCCGATCGAATCCTGCAGCATGAACCGCGCAACGCGCGTTCCGGCGTCGACCGCGGTGAGGATGAACAGGGCCTCGAACATGATGGCGAAGTGGTACCAGAAAGCCATCATGCCGGTGCCGCCGATGAACTGCTGCATGATGTGGGCCAGGCCCACGGCCAGCGTTGGCGCACCGCCGGAGCGCGAGACGATGCTTTCCTCGCCCACGTTCGACGCGGTCTGGGCCAGGACGTCAGGGGTGATGTTGACGCCGGCCAGGCCGAGTCCGTTGACCCACTGCGCCGCCGTCTCGACGGTTCCTCCGGTCAGGGCCGCGGGGGCGTTCATGGCGAAGTAGATCCCGCGGTCAATCGAAATGGCCGCGACCAGCGCCATGATGGCAACGAAGGATTCCATCAGCATGCCGCCGTAGCCGATGAAGCGGGTCTGCCGCTCCTTCTCGATGAGCTTCGGCGTGGTGCCGGAGGAAATCAGGGCGTGGAAGCCGGACAGCGCGCCGCAGGCGATGGTGACGAACAGGAACGGGAACAGCGAGCCGGAGAAGACCGGCCCGTTCTCGCGGCCCGCGAACTCGCTGAAGGCGGGAACGGTGATTTCGGGGCGCACCACGATGATGGCCAGGGCCAGCATCGCGATCACGCCGATCTTCATGAAGGTCGAGAGGTAGTCCCGGGGTGCAAGCAGGAGCCACACCGGAAGAATGGCCGCAATGAAGCCGTAGACGATGAGGCCCCACGCGATGGTGACTTTGTCCAGGTGGAAGAACGCCGCGCCCCATTCCGTGCCGGCCACCGCGCCGCCGCCGATGATGGCGGCCATGAGCAGCACGAAGCCGATGATGGAAACCTCCATGACCTTGCCCGGACGCAGGTACCTCAGGTACACGCCCATGAAGAGCGCGATCGGGATGGTCATGCCCACCGAGAAGACGCCCCAGGGGCTCTCCCCCAGGGCATTGACGACGACGAGCGCCAGGATCGCGACGATGATCACCATGATCAGCAGCGTGGCCACGAGGGCGGCGGTGCCGCCGATGACGCCGAGCTCCTCACGCGCCATCTGGCCGAGGGAACGGCCGCCGCGGCGCATGGAGAAGAACATGACCAGGTAGTCCTGGACGGCGCCTGCGAGGACGACGCCGAGAATGATCCAGATGGTGCCGGGGAGGTACCCCATCTGGGCGGCGATGACGGGCCCCACGAGCGGACCCGCTCCGGCGATGGCGGCGAAGTGGTGCCCGAAGAGGACATTGCGGTCCGTGCGGACGTAGTCTTTGCCGTCAGCCTTGTACTCGGCCGGCGTGGCACGGCGGTCGTCCGGTTTGAGCAGATAGCGCTCGATGACCTTCGAATAGAAGCGGTAGCCGATCAGGTAGGTGCACACCGAGGCGAACACGAACCAGATGGCGTTGACGGTTTCGCCCCTGACGATGGCCAGCATGAACCAGGCCACGCCGCCCAGGAGTGCGATGGCTACCCACGTGGCGATCTTCGCAGGGGTCCATCTGCGCTCCTCGGCGTCGCGGACCGCGTCATCCAGCGACGTCGGCGGCAGCGACCCGTTGGGCGCGGGATTGAGTTCCCCGTCCGCCGTTCGGATCCCGTCCTCAGGCATGGTGCCCATGTCTCCTCCTTGAGATTCCCAGTTGGCACGGAGTGTGCCACCGGCACCCTACCAACGGGTAGGGCTGCAACCGCGGCCATTTGCGGAGCGCTGCCGGAGGAATCGCCGAGCGGTCGCGACGCCGCGGCGAGCGGACGGCGCCGGCCCGTACCGCCGTCGTCCGCTCCAGCCGTCGTCCGCTCCAAGGGTCCAGTGCGGCTGTCAGGAGCGGGTGTCAGGTGCCGACGCTTCGCCGGGACACGGGCAGGCGGGCACGCGCGAAGACCCACGCCAGTGCGCTGCCGGTCAGCGGCACGGCAACGAGCAGGGCCAGCAAGGGCAGCCACGGGACGACGGACTGTGCGAACATCCGGGTGGCCCCAATGAGCAGGACTGCGGGCACCACCCCGGCGGCCACTCCCAGCGAGGTGCCGAGGGACGCTGTCATGAGCGACTGCGCACCTGCCAGAGCTTTCCGCAGCCGCGGCGGCGCCCCGACTCCTGCGAGCGTTATGTGGTCTGCCCGGGCATCGGCGAGCGCCAGGCCCGTGGTGATGCCGGCGGCGCTGAGCGTGATGAGGGCACTGGTGCCGACGATCAGCCACAACAGTTCGGACCCGGCACGGTCGGCGCCCGGCTCAACGTAGAAACCCATGGCCTGGATCCGGTAAATCTGGGCCAGCGCCGCCGACGCCCTGTCCTGCTCGGCGGCTTCCGGGTAGGCGGACAGCTGGGCGAGCAGCACGGAGTTGTCGAAGTGGATGCCCAGCTTGGACGCGGTGCCCGGAGGGATGACGCCGTAGAACGGGACCGGCACGTCCGGGGCGTCCACGACGGCGGGCAGGGCTGTGTTGCTCAGGGGCTTGTAATCAACGGCTGAACCGGGACCGGGGATGGAGTGGCGCACGTCGTAGGACTGGAGAGTGGTCACCCCGTCCTTTTCGAAGACCGGGTTGCTGACCACCATTCCGCCGCTGTTCAATGCGGCCACCGCGGCCGGGCTCGGTTCCCGGCCCAGCAGGGACCGTAGCTCGCCGACGCCGCCAACCACCAGCTGCGGAAGCTGGCCTGAGACGCCGGCAGGGAACATCGATCCGTTGCAGCGCCAGTCCTGCCCGTCCAGGACTCGGCCTTGCGGCGTGGCAGGGCATTCCTGGCCCGCCGGCACGGCGAGCTTGTATTGCCGGCAGTCCACACCGTCCTTCTTGGCGGGAGGGGGTCCGTCGGCCGACACGCGCATGTCGCACTTGCTCGTCACCGGTCCTTGCAGGACCTGCGTCCACTGCACGGTGCTGAGCTCCCGCCGCAGCGCCGCGGCCACCGCAGCCGGGTCGATGGCCTGGTCGGGACCCGTTCCTGCGGCGTTGACCGGTGCCGTTTCCAACGGCAGCGAGACCTGGTCTTCCTGCGCAGCCCACATGTGGGTGCGCTTCGCTTCCTCCGTCTGGCTTGCCGAGAGGACCATCGCGGCGCTGGCCAGCGTCGCGGCAGCGAGGACCGCGGCCACGGCCGGCACAGTGCGGCTCCGGTTCCTGGCCGAGTCACGGGCGGCCATCCGCAGCGGGAGCGGCATCCACGCGGTACGTGCAGTCAGGACTTTCACGAGCGTCCCGGTGAGCACAACGAGGGCTGCGACGCCCAGGACTGCGCCGCCGGTGAGCAGGCCCGCAACCAGCGGGATCCGTGCGGCGCGGGCATCCAGGTCCCCGGTCAGCCCCAGCGTGTGCCCCGCCACCAGGCAGGTGATGGCCAGAACCAGCAGTCCGCCGCCCACCCGAGCCGGCCAGGGCCCCGAAACAGCCGGTGCGCGGCCGGACTGCAATGCGCCGAGCACCGCCTGCTGTGCAACCTGCCGGGCCGGAACCACCGCGGCCAGGAAACATGCCAGCAGGCCCATGGCCATGGCCGCCACAGCGGGCAGGACGTCCAGGTGGAAGCCCGGAAACCGGACGGAGCCCAGATGCCTGGCTATGCCCACCACCGCGGCGGCCCCGCCGGCCCCCAGCACGGCACCGGCAACTACCGCGATAGTCCCAAGCCACAGCCCCGCGGCGGTCACCACCGCCCGCACTGTGGGTGCTTCCGCACCGCTGGCGGCAAGCAGCGTGAGTTCGCGGACTTGGCGCTTGGCGCCCACCGCAAACGCTGCCCCGGCCAGGAGCCCCACTTCGAGCAGGGCAAGTGCCGCGATCAGCACGGCGGCAACGTAGCCGGCGGCGGGCATGGTCCCGGGGCCCCCGGCAGCGCCCGACGGGACCGGCGGGTCAAGTGCCACGGCGCGGGAAAGCACAGCGATGCCGGACCTGTTCAGGTCACGGATCTGGTCCCACGTCACGGGTTTTGAACCGGCGAGGTAGTACATCGTTTCGCCGAGCGGACTCCCCTCGGCGGGCTGGCTGCCCATCGCTGCCTGGCCAGGCCTGAGGAACAGGATGGGGTTGCCGTCCGAGTAGGTGGCGTCCCGGACGGTGCCGACAACGGCGAAGGTGCCGTCCGCCGTCGTCAGCCTGTCCCCGAGGCGGATCCCGAAGCGTTCCAGCGCTCCGGGCGAGACTAAAATTTCGTCACCGGCGGCGGCCCGGCCCTCCAGAAGTGTGTATTTTCCGGCGAAGGCGGGATTCAGGGCGTCGACGGCTATGGCCATCACCGGGACATCGGACGCGCCACCACCGGACGCAGCCGCCCGGACCGTGAGCGTCAGCTGCGTTTCGGTCAGGACTTCGTAGCCGGCCAGTATGGCGTCCCGCGGATTCCGCGGTTTGAAGTCCGGATCGACGGTGAAATTCCGCGTCATGGTAGCCGTCTCAAACACAGGATCCTGCACGGTCTCGGCGTTGGAGGCGGGCATGCTGCGGAACCTCGCCTGCGTGCTGCCCAGCTGGTACTGCACCCGTTCCGCAGGTGTCTCCTGCATGCTTTGAGCCAGGGCCGCGGCGCCGGTCATGCCGGCCACGGGCAGCAGGATCAGCAGGATGATCAGCAGCGAGCGGCCGCGGTGCCTGCTGATGTCCCGCCGTGCCATCCGGAGGGCCAGACGGAAACTGTGCCACCGGCCGTGGGGCAGAGGCGCTAAGTCCAGGGCCATCTCAGCCGGCCGGTGCCAGGAGAACTGCGGGATCGTGCATGGCCGTTGCCTCATCCACAATCCGGCCGTCACGGATAAACACCACGCGGTCCGCCCACGCGGCATGACGCGCCTCGTGCGTAACCAGCATGACGGCGGCGCCGGAGTCAGCCCGGGAGCGGAGCACCTCCATCACGCCGTGGCCGGTGGTGGAGTCAAGGGCGCCGGTGGGTTCATCGGCGAGGATCAGCCGACGGTTTCCCACGATGGCGCGTGCGATGGCCACACGCTGCTGCTGCCCGCCGGACATTTCATCCATGAACCGGTGGGCCAGCTCCGGGATCCCCACCTGCCGCAGGGAATCCACTGCCTGCCGGTGCGCTTTCCTGGCCGGCACGCCGTCCAGCTCAAGCGGCAGGGCAACATTTTCCGCGGCCGACAGCGTCGGGACCAGGTTGAAGTCCTGGAAGACGTAACCCACCGCACGGCGGCGCAGCCGGGCCAAAGCGTTCAGTCCCAGCCCCGCCAGGGGCGTTGACTCCACAAAGACACCGCCCGACGTCGGCCGGTCAAGTCCGCCGGCCAGCGCCAGCAGGGAGGATTTTCCGGAGCCTGACGGCCCCATCACCGCGACGAATTCCCCGGCATTGACGGTGAGGTCAACATCCCGCAAGGCGGCAACCGCCGTGGCCCCCTGCCCGAACGTCCTGCTGACTTTCGCGAGTTCAAGGACCTGTTGCGGCCCCTGCACGCTCACCGGCGGTTCTCCGCTGTGAGCGGGGCGGCCTCGTCCACACCGACTGCGTTGGACGGTTTACGTGCGTGGCCGCGCGACCCGGAGGCCTGCGCGAGCTGCAGCATCCGGGCCTCGCACAGATCCAGCCAGCGGATCTCGGCCTCGGTCTGGAAGATCAGCGAATCCAGCACCAGCAGCCAGGCGGTGTCCGCCGCCCGCTGGTTGGCCGCGGTGTCCCGCCGCGACTTCGTATAGTCCTGCAGGGCACGCATGGAAGCGGTGCGCTGGCCCTGGATGATGGCTGCGACGTCCACCCCGGGCAGGGTGACGGCCAGCGCCAGCTTGATGGCGAGCTCGTTCCGCGGCGGGTTGCTGCGTTCCACCGGTGTCGCAAACCAGCCCTGGACCTCCGCCCGGCCGGCTTCGGTGATGCTGTACACGACGTGGCCTTCGCCGTCGCCGCCGTCATTGCTGACCAGGCCGTCACGTTCCAGCCGGTCGAGGGTGGTGTAGACCTGTCCGATGTTCAGCGGCCAGGTGGAGCCCGTGCGGTCTTCGAATTCGACCCTGAGCTGGTAGCCGTAACGAGGCTGGTCCTGTAAGAGGGCGAGGAGGCTGTGGCGGATGGACATCTGGCTCCTTGGCTGGAAGTCGGCAGTATGCACGCGCCCCCAAGACGCGTGCATACTGCGTATTCCCCGAGCCTAACCCCTGTTCTTCTAGCTGGCAATACTGAGTATCTACTGCGCCGGGTATGGCGCTACATGACCAGCAGGACCTTGCCCACGTGCTCGCCGGAGTCGAAGTACTTGTGGGCCGCCCCGACCTGGTCCAGCGGGAAAGTCTTTGCCACCAGCGGATGGATCCGCCCGTCAGCGACGAGGGGCCACACGGAGTCCCTGACCGCCGTCATGATGACGCCCTTCTCGGCTGTCGGGCGGGGGCGGAGCGCCGTGGCCACGACGGCCGCACGCTTGCGCAGCAGCTGCCCGAGGTCCAGTTCGCCCCGGGCGCCTCCCTGCAGCCCGATGACGACGAGCCGGCCGTAGTCGGCCAGGGCGTCAACGTTTTTCTGCAGGTACTTGGCTCCCACGACGTCCAGGATGACGTCGGCGCCCTTGCCCCCGTTTTGGGCTCGCAGGCTCTCGGCGAAGTCTTCCTCCGCGTAGTTGATGGCGATGTCGGCACCAAGGAAGGCCTTGGCGGTGCTGACTTTCTCGTCGGTGCCCGCGGTGGCTGCCACCGTGGCCCCCAATGCCTTGGCCAGCTGGATGGCCATGGTGCCGATGCCTCCCGTGGCGCCGTGGATCAGGACGGTCTCCCCCGGCTGCAGCTGCGCGGTCATGACCAGGTTTGAGTACACGGTTGCCGCCACCTCAGGCAGGGCGGCAGCGGTAACCAGGTCCACGCCGTCGGGAATCCTCAGTACCTGTTCCGAGGGCACCGCGACCTGCTGCGCATAGCCGCCGCCGGACAGCAGCGCCACCACCTTGTCCCCGACGGAAAACGGCTTGGTGACGCCGGGGCCGAAACCCGCGATCCTGCCGGATACCTCCAGCCCGGGAATCTCCGAAGCACCCGGCGGGGGCGGGTAGTAGCCCCTCCGTTGCTGGACGTCGGCACGGTTCAGGCCGGCCGCCACAACATCGATAAGGACTTCACCGTGGCCCGGCTGGGGAGCCGGCACGTCGCGGATTTCCAGCACTTCCGGCCCGCCGGGCTCCGAGATAAAGACGGCTTTCATGGCGAACTCCCGATTTCTAGCTGATTCCTGCCCCAAAAATACTGTGCGGCGGCGACAACTGCCACGCGGCGGTTTTTGTTGCAGCCAACTGCCTATGAAACACTACTCGTTAGGGAAGGTTGTCCGAGCGGCCGAAGGAGCTGGTCTTGAAAACCAGTGTGCGGTAACCCCGTACCAAGAGTTCGAATCTCTTACCTTCCGCGCAGGGCCCGACGCCGTGTGCAAAGCACCGGAATGACGGCCATTGTGAAGGCCGGCCGGACCAATCGAAAGGTTGGTTTGGCCGGCCTTTTGCGTAGGCAAGTAGTGGCTCTTTCCACCAGCAAGTAGAGGTGCGGACGGGGGCCCGGAAAACAGGTAATCCGAGTACCTGCCCGGCAGAATTCGAGTACGCGCCACTCATGCGCGCCGTTGCCGGAAGGCGTTCACTTGTATCAGCACCGCTCCATCCCGCGACCGCGGAAGGGAGATTCCGCATCCACCGTTGCATGTGGGGGGTCGAGGTCATGGGCAAGGCCGAAAAACAGAGCCTGCGCTACTCGGATTACTACTGGTGTATGTCACTGAAGGACTTCACCGAGTGGATCGAGGCCGACGACGACCAGGAGCCGGGCACGTCATACTCGGACCAGCGCTGAGCGCACCCCCGCCCCACCCCCATTGAAACTGTCACACCCCCGGCATAGTCTCGGTTCTGTCCGTAGCACCTCCATGACCTGCGGGAACGTCCAGCAAACCACACCAGGAGCAGACCATGCCTACGCCCGAACCCACGCCCGGCGCCCCCTGCTGGGTCGACCTCATGACCACCGACGCCAACCAGGCGAAACAGTTCTATGGCGAACTGTTCGGCTGGGACTTCCAGACCGGAGACCAGGAAAAGTACGGTGGCTACATCACCGCCCAAAAGAACGGCAAGACCGTCGCCGGCATCATGCAGAAGCAAGAGGGCCAGGAGGGTATGCCGGACATGTGGTCCACCTACCTTTGGTCCGACGACGCCGCCGCCACAGCCGCGGCGGTTGCCGCAAACGGTGGCCAGGTGTACATGGAACCCATGGACGTCCCGGAACAGGGCCACATGGCGTTCTTCGGGGACGCCTCCGGCGCCACGATTGGTGTGTGGCAGCCGCGGGAGATGCGCGGCTACGAGCTTGTTGGCGAGCCGGGTGCCCCGGCCTGGCACGAGCTTCACACCAAGGACTACTCCGCCGCGGTGAAGTTCTATCAGGACGTATTTGGCTGGGACACCGACGTCATGAGCGACACCCCGGAGTTCCGGTACACAACCCTGGGCGCCGGCCGGGAGGCAAAGGCCGGAATTTATGACGCCTCGGCCGACCTTCCCGCCGAAGTCCCCTCCAACTGGGTCGTCTATTTCGCTGTGGAGGACGCTGACGCTTCCATCGACAAGGCCGTCAGTTTGGGTGCGACGGTCCTTGATGGACCGGATGACACACCCCACGGACGGCTGGCCACGCTGACGGACCCCACCGGGGCGAGATTCAAGCTCGTGGCCGACACGGGCCAGGGCAACGCGGGGGACGCCGAAACCGGCGGACAGGGCGCCCTGTAGCCAAATTCGTTGAATGGATGTCGGCTGGCAGCTTCGCGGGAAGCTGCCAGCCGCTTTTCTTTGTGCTCGCCTGACGGTGGTGCTCCGCCGGGAGCTGAGGAAGCGCTTGCGTTCAGGCGGCAGGAGCTGAGGAAGCGTTTGGGGTCAGGCCGAGGATGGCACGGGCGATCTCGTCGGCGTCGCGGAGCGTGCGCTGCCCGCTGGGGTACACCGGGCCGGCCTGCTGGACCGCTTCGGCGGCGATGGCCGTTCCCCACTGGGCGGCCGAGAGCTGGAGCCCCAGCACGTACATCCGGTCGTGCACGTCGCCGTTGGCCGCCACCGGGCGGTAGGGGTGCGGCCGGACGTCGAGCCCGGAGGACTGCACCGGCGTCCCTTCCACGGTCATCATGGTCCGCGGCCGCACCAGCCCCTCGGCGAGGAGCTGCTCCAGCAGGGGGGACTCGTTGAGTGCCACCCGGTTGGCCGGTGCCAGGGCCTCCACCAGCGTGTGTGCTTCCGCGGCACCGCCGCGTACCCACGGCGAGGATGCGGTGAAGGCGCGCTTCCCGCGGGCCACGCCGAACTTGGGGTCCGGACCCACAAAGCTGACAATTCCGGCGCGTGCCAGAGCCGCCAGCTGCTCGGCGCGCAGCGCCGGAGGACCGCTGGCCAGGCCCTCCACCAGCGACTCAAACCAGCCCCGCAGGCCGGCGACCCATGACTCATCGGTGATCCCGCCGTCGGCCACCACCGATTTCAGCACGGCGCGGCCGTGGTGCAGCGCGCCGATGGCCATCTTGACGGGATCGTCCTCGCCGAGCGCTGAGCGCCGGGCATCGTCGTCGAGGTACCCGACGACGGCGGCATCCAGCTCGGCACGCGAAGCAAAGCGCCGCCGGGACAGCGGGGCGGCCAGGCCGCGCAGGTCCAGCCTGCTGCCCGGATGGACATGGCGGCCGACGACGGCGTTGAAGTCCTCTTCCCACCGGCCGGTGCTGTGGGCATGCGGGTGCAGGGCCTCATCCAGCTCCTTGAGGAACACGGCGTGGTCCTGCACGGCCCCCGGCTGCGAGCGCACCAGGGTCGTGTAGTAGGCCCAGAGTGCGTCCCGGTGCAGGAGCGGCCAGAGATCGTGGTCGAATGCCGGAACTATCCCGGCCGCCGTGAACCTCTGCAGCGCCTTCCCGGTCAAGTAGCGGAGCGTGACCGACGCCGGGTAGTAGCCCGCGAGGGTGGCCTTGGACCGGTACGGCGTTCCGCGCCGGGACGCCGCGAGGATGATCGGCTCCTGGCCCGAGGGCAGGTACTCGAGGCCATCCCCTGCCCCCACGAACTTCCCTCCCCGCCCCTCCGTGAGCTGGCCCATCACGTCGAAGAAGTTCAGGCCCATCCCGCGGACCAGCACCGGCTCCTGGGCCGGAATCACGCCCCAGTCGACGTCGGCAGGAACGGCCGGCGGGAGGTAGCGCAGGCCGAATTGGGCGGCGGCAGCCTGCAGTTCGCGCTGTTCCGGGCTGAGCCGGGACGCGAGGTGGCCCAGCGCGAGCACCACAGAATCGACCGTAAGGGTCCCGGCGCCGTCGAGTGCGCCGCCCTCCAGTTCGCGGCCGTCCGGTTCGCCCCTGTCCAGTTCGACCTCGAACCTTCCGTCCGGCTGCCGGCGCGCAGCAGTAGCCGCCGCCTGGTGCATCTTGATGGTCACGCCGTCGGGCAGCGCGGCGAGCAGCTCCTCGACGGTGGACCGCAGGTAGCGGCCGTAGATGGCGCGGCTGGGGAAGTCACCGGATCCCAGCACGGCGAGCTCCGCCCGCTCGTCGTCGGTGAGCTCCGGCAGGGGGCTGCGCTGCTGGGCTGTCCGCCAGCGGTCGAACGTGGTGCCGGCGACCGGCGCGGCCAGCCCCGGATCCTCGGGAACCAGCGTGGGGTAGAACGACTGCGTGTTCATCAGGTAGAGGCGGGACTGGCCGGGCTGCCAGACGTGCCCCGGGCCGGCCGGAAAAGGATCAATGACATCGATGTGCAGGCGGGCTCCGGCAGGGCGCGCGGCGGACCAGTTGGCGAGCAGCCGCTCCAGCACGCTGGTACCCCTCGGACCGGCGCCGATCAGCGCCGTCCGGATGCTCTGCGAAATAACCACGCCTTCCAGAGTATCGGCATGTGACTTGCTAGCTGAGCGGGGATGTTGTTTGGATGGGCGCATGACCACCACTGCAGCTGATTCCGCCCCCGCGTCCGGCGCCGTCCCCACCAGGACCGCGCCCGCGCCCACCGACGAGAACATCTGGCTGGAGGACATCTACGGCGAGGAACAGCTGGCGTGGGTGCGCGAGCAGAATGCCCGCACGGAGGACCTGCTGGAGGACGCCGACTATGCCAAGCTCGAGGGCGACATCCTCGAGGTGCTGGACTCCACGGACAAGATCCCGATGGTGAGCAAGCACGGCGAGTGGTACTACAACTTCTGGAAGGACCGGCAGAACCCCAAGGGTCTGTGGCGCCGGACCAGCTGGGACAGCTACTGCAGTGACGCCCCCACGTGGGACGTGCTGCTCGACGTCGATGCCCTGGCGGCCGCCGACGGCGTGGAATGGGTCTTTCACGGCGCAAACCTGCTCCGGCCTGAACCCGGGCAGCCGTACCGGCGCGCCCTGGTGGCGCTCTCCCCCGACGGCGGCGACGCCAACCGCTACCGCGAGTTCGACGTCGAGACCCGCGCCTTTGTTGATCCCGCCGCCGGCGGCTTTGACCTCCCGACGGCGAAGGGGAACGTCTCGTGGCTCGATGCGGACACGCTGCTGGTCGCCACCACGGCCGGGGATCTCCCCCGCACTGCGTCGTCGTACGCCCGCACGGCCGTGCGGCTCCGCCGCGGCCAGGTCCTGGCCGATGCGCCGCGCATCTTCGAGATCCCCGAGGACCACATGATGGCGATCGTGGCCCACGACTCCACGCCCGGCTTCGAGCGGACATTCGCGGTGGACTGGATTGACTTCTTCAACCGCCGAACCTCCGTGCTCCAGGACGGTGGCTGGGTGCCGGTGGACGTGCCCACCGATGTGAACACGGGCGTGCACCGGGAATGGCTGCTGTTCAGGCCGCAGCGCGACTGGACGGTGAACGGCACCACCTACGCGGCCGGCTCCCTGCTCGCCGCTGATTTCCAGGCGTACCTGGCCGGCGAGCGCGAACTGACGGTTCTCTTCGCCCCGGACGCGCACACCTCCCTGCAGTCCTGGAGCTGGACCCGGAACTTCCTGCTGCTGAACCTGCTGAAGGACGTGTCCTCGGAAATCCGCGTGCTGGATCCGGCCGAGTCGTGGCGGTCCTCGCTGCTGGACGCCTGCCCGCCGCTGCACGACGTCAACGCCTTCGCCGTGGATGACGAGGACGAGGCGGAAGGCGGGTGCGGGGACGACTTCTGGCTCGTGGCCACCGGCTTCACGACGCCGAACACCCTGACCCGCGGGACACTCACCCGGGCAACCGCCGACGGCGGGGCTTCCGGCAGGATTTCCAGCGAAACGTCAGTGGCAGGAGTGGTGAGCAGCCATGCGGAGGTGAAGGCGTCGCCGTCGTTCTTCAATGAAGAGGACTACGAGGTGCAGCAGCACTTCGCCGTCTCCGCGGACGGCACGAAGGTCCCGTACTTCCAGGCGGCCACACGCGGCCTGGTGCTCGACGGGCAGAACCCCACCCAGCTCTCCGGCTACGGCGGCTTCGAGGTCTCGCGCACGCCGGCGTACAGCGGCACCATCGGCCGGGCGTGGCTGGAGCGGCGCACGGCCGCAGTTCCCGGCGACGGCCTTGCGGAGGGGCACAGCCGGGGCGGCGTGTACGTTGTGGCCAACATCCGTGGCGGCGGGGAATACGGCCCGTCCTGGCACCGGGCCGCACTGCAGGAAAACCGGCACCGCGCCTACGAGGACTTTGCGGCGGTGGCCCGGGACCTGATCTCCCGGGGCGTCACCAGCCGCGAGCGGCTCGGCTGCGTCGGCGGCTCCAACGGCGGCCTGCTCGTGGGCAACATGCTGACGCGGTATCCCGAACTGTTCGGCGCGGTCTCCTGCGGAGTTCCGCTGCTGGACATGCGCCGGTACACCAAGCTGTCGGCGGGTCACTCGTGGATTGCCGAGTACGGCGACCCCGACCTGCCCGAGCACTGGGAATTCATCAGGACCTTCTCGCCGTACCACCAGTTGAGGGACGGCGTGGAGTACCCGGAGACCTTCATCTGGACCGCGACCTCCGACGACCGGGTGGGTCCCGTGCAGGCCAGGAAGATGGCCGCGCGCATGCTGGCCATGGGCATCCCCAACGTCTGGTTCCACGAAGCGCTGGAGGGTGGGCATGCCGGCGCCTCGGACAACCGGCAGGCCGCCGCGCTCCAGGGCCGCAGCCAGCACTTTCTGTGGAAGGCGCTGGCAGAAGGCACGGCCTGACCCCACCCTCCTGGAGTTTTTGTCCAGATATCGCGAGTTAAGGGCCCTTCAGCCCGCATTATCTGGACAAAAACTCCGGTGGTTTGCCGGGTCTGGCACGTTTTTGGCGGTCCACCCCGGCCGTTTTGCACTGGGTGGCCGGTTCTGCGTATCCTTGGTGGGCTAGGAATAGCAATTGGAGACGTGCCAGAGCGGCCGAATGGGCTTCACTGCTAATGAAGTGTGGGGCACAACTCCACCGGGGGTTCAAATCCCCCCGTCTCCGCGTTTGGCCCCGGTCCTCGGACCGGGGCCGTTTGCGTTCCCGGGCCACTTCCCTGCGGCGTGGCCGCCAGTCCGGCCGTTGCGGCCGTCCGAGTGCCGGACGGCCAAGGCAGCAAACCGCTTTCCGGTGTCAGGATGATTGCATGAACAAGCTTTCTGCCAGCGAGGCCTGGAGCCCCAGGCTGGCCCTGCTGGTGGCGGCCACGTTCTTCATGGAGTTCCTCGACGGGACGGTCCTGACCACCGCCATCCCGAGCATCGCCGGGGACTTTGGGGTGCCGTCGGCCAGCGTGAACATCACCATGACCGCCTACCTGATGACGGTGGCCATGGGTATCCCGCTGAGCGGCTGGCTGGCGGAGCGCCTCGGTGCCAGACGGATTTTTTGCCTGGCCATCGCTGTCTTTACTTTGGCGTCGCTGCTGTGCGCCGCCAGCCAGGACCTCACGGTCCTGACCGTCAGCCGCGTCCTGCAGGGCCTGGGCGGGGCGATGATGGTTCCGGTCGGTACACTGCTGGTGCTCCGCGGGACGCCAAAGTCAGATCTGCTGCGCGCCACTGCCTATCTCGTCTGGCCAGGGCTGCTGGCCCCGGTCCTCGCACCGCTCGTGGGCGGCGCCCTGACCACCTACCTGTCCTGGCACTGGATCTTCCTGATCAACCTGCCGCTCGGCGCCGCAGCCTTCGTCGCCGCCCTGCGCCTGGTTCCCGCGGTTCCCGGCGACCGGGCCCGCCGGCTGGACTGGCTTGGACTTGCCCTGACGACGGCCGGTGTGGGCGCGCTGGTAGCGGGCCTTGAACTGGCCAGCGGCCACCCAGGCGGCTTTTGGACCTGGCCCAGCATTCTGGCCGGGGTTCTCGCGCTGGCAGCGGCGGTCTTCTGGATGCGACGCGCGGCCCACCCTTTGTTTGACCTGACGGTGTTCGGCACCCGCACCTTCCGGGCCACCAACTCGGGCGGCTTCATCTACCGGCTGACCATCAGTGCCGTGCCGTTCCTGTTGCCGCTGATGTTCCAGAACGGCTTCGGCTGGAGCCCCCTGCACGCGGGCATCATGGTGGCCGCCGTGTTTATCGGGAACATCGGCATCAAACCGGCCACGACGCCGCTCATCAGGCGTTTCGGGTTCAAGCCGGTGCTGGTGTTCGCTTCCTTGGCGTCGGCTGCGACTTTCGGCCTCTGCGCGATGCTGACCCCTGCAACACCGGAACCGCTGGTGTTCGCGCTGCTCGTGTGCAGCGGGGCGTTCCGTTCCATCGGCTTCTCCGCGTACGCATCTGTCCAGTACGCAGACATCGTGCCGGGGCAGCTGACGTCTGCCAATGCCGTCTCGGCGACGCTCGTGCAGCTGGCCACGGGGGCCGGCATCGCGGTGGGCGCCCTGCTGCTGCGTCTCTTCGAGTCGGATTCCCTGCTCTCGTCCGGGTTTGGCGCCATTCTGTCAGCCGGACCGGACGGCAGCGGCGTGGCCGCCTACCGTGGCGCGTTCCTGTCGATTGCGGTGCTGATGCTCCTCAGCACCGCCGACAGCCTGATGCTGCACCGGCACGCGGGGGCCGAGGTCAGCCGGCCTGGGCCAGTGCCAGCGGAAGCACCGCGCCCGCACCGGCCCGCCTGAGCGCGCGTCCCGCGACGGTGACGGTCCACCGGCTGTCCACGAGGTCGTCGATGAGCATCACACTGCCGCCGCCCAGGCCAGCGAGCTCTGCCGCCAGCGACTCCCCCACCACGAGACGGTCCCACACACCGGCCAGCCGGTAGGCGCTGTTGCCGCCGCGGCCGCCGGTGGGCCCGCCGTGCTCGAGCTGCAGCTGGCCGATGTACGGGATGCGGCCGATCTGGGAGATGCCACGGGCCAGGGAGTCCACGAGTTCAGGCCTGCTGCGCGAGGGAATGCTGACGATTGCCGCCGGCCTTCCTGCGCCGCTCCAGCCGGAAATTCGGGAATCGCCGGTGCCCCATTCGCGGAGCACCTGGACACACGCCTGCAGCATGCCGGGATCGACAGCGCGGTCCGGAGCCCCGGCCGCGAAGAGCTCGCGCAGCGCCCCGCCCCAGCCCAGGTCCGTCAGCCTGGCGAGGACCCGGCCGTCCGCGACGTTTTCGTCAGGCTTGATCTTGCCCTTCACCGGTACCCCGAGACGGTCCATTCCGCTGGGCCACTGGAGCCGGGACTCCAGCACGATGCCCGCACGGCTGAGGGTCTGCCCGGCAGCCTCCGTGGCTGTGGAGGCAACCTCCGAGGGAAACCATCGGCCGGCGCAGTTGTCGCAGCGGCCGCAGGCGGCGGCGGTCTCGTCATCCAGGACGGAGGTGATGTACTCCATCCGGCACCCGGCAGTGTCCTGGTAGATGACCATGGAGTCCTGCTCGTCCACCCGGGCCTCCGCGATCCGGCGGTACCGTTCGGCGTCGTACGTCCAGGGCATCCCGGTGGAGCGCCAGCCCCCGCCCACCCGTTCCACTGCGCCGTCCACGGCGAGGACCTTCAGCAGGAGTTCCAGCGGCGTCCGGCGCAGGTCCACCCGGGCTTCCAAAGCCACAGTGGACACGGCCGAACCTGCCTCCGCCAGCGCGGTCAGCACAGCGGAGGCCTTCTCCTCGGAGGGCATGGAGGCCGTGGCGAAGTACTGCCAGATTTCGCGGTCCTCGGACCCGGGCAGGAGCAGGACGTCTGCATTGGCGGCGCCACGGCCCGCCCTGCCGACCTGCTGGTAGTAGGCAACCGGGGACGACGGGGCGCCGAGGTGCACCACGAAACCGAGGTCCGGCTTGTCGAAGCCCATTCCCAGCGCGGAGGTGGCCACAAGCGCCTTGACTTGGTTGTCCTTGAGGAGCTGCTCCGCCCTCTCGCGGTCAGCCGGGTCGGTGCGGCCGGTATATGCCAGTACCTCGTGGCCCGCCTCGGCGAGCAGCCTGGCGGTGTCCTCGGCGGCGGAGACGGTCAGGGTGTAGATGATCCCGCTGCCCTGCAGATCGGCCAGGTGCGTGAGAAGCCAGCCGAGACGCTCGCGCGAATCGGGCAGCGCCAGGACCCCGAGCCGCAGCGACTCCCTGCCCAGCGCGCCGCGGATGGTCAGCACGCCGTCGCCGAGCTGTTCCTCGATGTCGTGGACCACCCGGGAGTTGGCCGTGGCCGTGGTGGCCAGTACAGGCACGGTGTCCGGCAGCTCAGAGATGAGGTCGGCAATGCGACGGTAGTCGGGCCGGAAGTCGTGGCCCCAGTCTGAGATGCAGTGGGCCTCGTCGATCACCAGCAGCCCCGTGCGCCGGATGAGTTCTGGCAGCTGGTTTTCGCGGAACGAAGGGTTGGTGAGCCGTTCGGGGGACACCAGCAGGACATCCACCTGGTCGGCGGCAAGCTGCTCCCGCACTGAATCCCATTCCAGCTGGTTGGCAGAGTTGATGGCCACGGCCCGGACACCTGCCCGGGCGGCGGCGGCCACCTGGTCCCGCATCAGGGCCAGCAGCGGCGAAACGATCAGAGTGGGTCCCGCCCCGCGCCGCCGGAGCAGCAGGGACGCCACGAAGTAAACGGCGGATTTTCCCCAGCCCGTCCGCTGCACCACGAGCGTCCGGCGGCCGCCGTCGACCAGCGCCTCGATGGCCTCAAACTGGCCGTCGTGGAAGTCGGCATCCGGCCGGCCCACCAGCTCGCGCAGCACCGACAGGGCCTGGCCCCGGGTCCCAGTAACCGCCTCCTGTTCCCTTCCGGCGCCGGTACCGGACGGGCCGGTGGCAGAAGCAAGGACAGGAGCGTGCTGGTTATTTGCCATTGATTCAGTATCCCAGCCGCCTCTGACACACCAAACCCTGGGCACCCGCCATGTGGACAACAGCCGGCGCGCGCTTCTGTGACTTCCCCTTCACAGGCCCCCGCGCGCGTGCCCGTAAGATAAGTGCCGTGACTAGCGACCAGACCCGTACTTTTGACCTTTCGGCCTCGTTCAAGGCGTATGACGTCCGCGGCATCGTGGGCGAATCCATCACCGCTGAAATCGTCGAAGCCGTAGGCGCAGCGTTCGTTGACGTGCTTGGCCTCGAGGGACAGACGGTCCTGGTCGGCGGTGACATGCGCCCGTCCTCTCCCGAGTTCAGCAAGGCGTTCGCCAGCGGTGCCGCCACACGGGGAGCCAACGTCCAGTTGCTGGACCTTATCTCCACGGACGAGCTGTACTACGCCTGCGGAGCCTTGAACGCCGCAGGCGCCACATTCACCGCGAGCCACAACCCCGCCGCCTACAACGGCATCAAGATGGCCAAGGCCGGCGCCGTCCCCATTTCCTCCGAGACGGGCCTCAAGGAGATCCAGGCACTGGCCGAGCAGTACCTGAACACCGGCTCCATCCCCGCTGCCGAAACGCAGGGCCAGATCGGCGTCCAGGACGTACTGAAGGACTACGCCGAGTACCTGCGCACGCTGGTTGACCTCTCCGGTTCGCGCCCCCTCAAAGTCGTGGTGGACGCCGGCAACGGCATGGCCGGACTCACCACGCCGGCCGTCCTGGGCGACACGCTGCTGCCGAAGCTGCCCTTCGACATCGTTCCGCTCTACTTCGAACTGGACGGCTCCTTCCCGAACCACCCGGCTAACCCCCTGGAGCCGGAAAACCTGCGCGACCTGCAGGCCGCCGTCGTCGAACATGGCGCGGACATCGGCCTGGCGTTCGACGGCGACGCCGACCGCTGCTTCGTCATCGACGAAAAGGGCGAGGCGGTCTCGCCGTCGGCCATCACCGGCATGGTGGCCCGGCGCGAAATCGCCCGCGCGAAGGCGCAGGGCGAGGCAAATCCCACCATCATCCACAACCTCCTGACCTCCCGCGCGGTGCCGGAACTCGTCGCCGAAGACGGCGGCCGGGCGGTACGCACCCGGGTGGGCCACTCCTTCATCAAGGCCGTCATGGCAGAGGAAGGCGCCATCTTCGGCGGGGAGCACTCCGCCCACTTCTACTTCCGTGACTTCTGGAACGCTGACACCGGCATGCTTGCCGCCATGCACGTGCTGGCTGCCCTCGGTGAACAGGACGGCCCGCTTTCTGAGCTCGGCCGGGAGTACGAACCGTACGTTTCCTCCGGCGAAATCAACTCGGAAATCGAGGACAAGGCCGGCGCCGTGGAGCGCGTCCGGGCCGATTTCGAGACCGAGGACGTGGCGGTGGACCACCTGGACGGCAGCACCTTCACCGCCGCCGACGGCAGCTTCTGGTTCAACCTGCGCCCCTCCAACACCGAACCGTACCTGCGGTTGAACGCTGAAGCCACGGACCGGGCCACGATGGAGCGGGTGCGCGACCGCGTGCTGGCCTTGGTCCGCAGCTAGGACGGCCTCATGGCATCACCCGACTCGACCCCGGCCCAGTCATCGTGGCGCGCATCCGTGCCCGAGTCCACGGCCACGGATCTGGAAAACCTCTTGGGCACCGGAATGGCGGCCGCCCAGGAGCAGCTTGAGCGCAGCGGCGGGTTCCTGCCCTTCGCCCTCGTAGTGGAGAACGACGGCGACGTCCGCCTCGTCGCTGTTTCGCCGGCAGATCCGGATGCCGACGGGGACAGCGAGTTCGACGCCGACGCCATGATCCGCGACATCTCGGAACTTTTGCGCCAGCACCGGGATGAGTTCCGCGCCGCCGCCATCGTCTGCGACATCACTCTGGTGGAGGAGGACTCAGACGCCATCCATGTGGCCACCGAGCACCGGGACGGCGCTGTGTTCGCAGCCGTCCTGCCGTACTCCCCCACCACTGAGGGCACTGAGTGGGAGTTCGGCGACCTTGCCGCCGACTCCAACGAGCCTGTCATTTGGGCGGACTAGACCGGGCGGAACGGCGAATTGCGCCGGTCACCGCGTGCGCACAGCCACGCTATGCGCGCCGGGTAGAACGTCGATTTGCACAGGTCATTAGGCTAGAAGCATGAAAATCAACGCCTTCGCGGACGTCAGCCTGCGCGCCCTCATGGTGCTCGCTGCCGCGCCCGAGGGCGGCCTGCTCACCACCCAGAACGTCGCGGACGCCGTCAACACCCCGTACAACCATGTCAGCAAGGCGGTGGCGAAGCTGCGAATGCTCGGGCTGATTGACGTGGAGCGCGGCCGCAATGGGGGCTCCCGGCTCAGCGCCGCCGGCCGCCGTGTGACCGTGGGCCAGGTCCTGCGGGAACTGGACACCCGCGAGGACGCCGCCGAGTGCATCGGCCCGGCCGGCAGCTGCCCCCTCATCAACGAATGCCGGCTCCGAGGCGCCCTGGCGCGGGCCCGCGAGGCCTTTTACCGCGAGCTCGACGGCGTCGTGGTGGCCGACCTGCCCACCTCACGCCAGATGACACCCGTCTTCGAGGCCATCGGGCTGCGCCCGGGCGCCTGAGCCGCCCCACCCGCCCGACCGGTTCACCCCTGCCCCCTGCTTCCCCGAGATTCTGTTCTCCATTTGGAAAACTACTTCTACGGGGTGTAGAAATAGACGTGTAGAAACTCGTATTTCAAATGCGAATATCTGCGGTTTCCGGTCCGGCCAAAGACCCCGGACCACTAGCTCAGGAGTACCGATGCTCTCGGACAAGTCCCGTCCCGTTATTGAGGCCACCCTTCCCCTGGTCGGTTCACGAATCGGCGAGATTACCCCCAAGTTCTACAACCGGCTCTTCGCCGCGCACCCGGAACTCCTTGACGGGCTGTTCAGCCGCTCCAACCAGCGCAACGGCAACCAGCAGCAGGCCCTGGCCGGAAGCATCGCCGCGTTCGCCACCCATCTGGTCAACAACCCGGACACTGTCCCTGAAACCGTGCTGTCCCGCATCGCGCACAGGCACGCTTCCCTCGGCATCACCGAGCCCCAGTACCAGGTGGTCTACGAGCACCTGTTCGCCGCCATCGCCGAGGACCTGGCCGAGGTCATCACGCCGGAGATTGCCGAAGCCTGGACCGAGGTCTACTGGCTCATGGCCGACGCCCTGATCAAGCTGGAGAAGGGCCTCTACGCGGCCCAGGCGAACACCGCGATGTGGATGCCGTGGACCGTCGTCGAAAAGACCCCCGCCGGCACCGGATCGATGACATTCACCCTGGCACCTGCGGATGACACCCCGGTCACCGCCGCGCTTCCGGGCCAGTACATCAGCGTCAAGGTCACCCTCCCCGACGGCATCCGCCAGGTCCGCCAGTACTCGCTCTCCGGCGATGCCGGCACCAGCCGCAGCTTCACCACCAAGATCGACGACGGCGGGGAGGTCTCCCCCGTGCTCCACAACAGTGTGGAGATCGGAGACATCATCGAAATCTCCAACCCCTACGGCGAAATCACCCTGAAGGACGGCGACGGCCCCGTGGTTCTCGCCTCCGCGGGCATCGGCTGCACGCCCACCGCCTCGATCCTGCGTTCCCTCGCCGAAACCGGCTCAGACCGCCAGGTGCTGGTCCTGCACGCCGAGAGCACCCTGGACAGCTGGGCGTTGCGCTCCCAGATGACGGACGACGTCGAGCGCCTCGACGGCGCCGACCTCCAGCTCTGGCTGGAGGAACCGCAGGCGGGCACGAAGACCGGCTTCATGTCCCTGCGCGAGGTGGACCTGCCCGCCAACGCCTCCCTGTACCTGTGCGGCCCGCTGCCGTTCATGAAAAACATCCGCAACGAGGCCATCGAAGCAGGCATCCCCGCAACACGGATCCACTACGAGGTCTTCGGCCCGGACATCTGGCTGGCCGCCTAGCCCACCGGCCGGGGAGTTTTTGTCCACTTGTCACGACTTTAGGGGCGTTTAGCGCCCATTATCTGTACAAAAACTCCAGAAAGTACGACGGCGGCCCCGCACCCTTTCATTGAAGAGGTGCGGGGCCGCCGTGGTCTAGGCCAGGTGTGGGCCCACGCTGCCGAGGGGCCCCAATCGAGCTTGCGAGATTGGGGAGGCAGCGGGGACTAGGCCAGGCGGGCCTTCAGGCCGTCGAGCTCCTTCTGGAGCGCTGCGGGCAGCGAATCACCGAAGTTGGCGAACCACTCCTCGATCGAGGCGAGCTCGGTCTTCCATTCGTCGGGGTCGACGCGGACGGCGTCCTCCACCTGGGCGGGGGTCATGTCGAGTCCGTCGAGGTCGATGGCGTCGCCGGTCGGGACGAAGCCGATGGGGGTCTCCACGGCGTCGGCCTTTCCTTCGAGCCGCTCGATGGCCCACTTCAGGACACGCGCGTTGTCCCCGAAGCCCGGCCAGGCGAAGCCGCCCTCTGCCGTGCGGCGGAACCAGTTGACCAGGAAGATCTTGGGCAGGCGCTCGGGGTTGGCCTTGGCGGACAGGTTGACCCAGTGGTTCAGGTAGTCACCGGCGTCGTAGCCGATGAACGGGAGCATGGCCATGGGGTCGCGGCGAACCACGCCGACGGCACCGGCCGCGGCAGCGGTGGTTTCGGACGAGAGGGTGGAGCCCATGAAGATGCCGTTGGTCCAGTCGCGCGCCTCGGTGACCAGCGGGATGGTGGTCTTGCGGCGGCCGCCGAACAGGATGGCGGACAGTTCCACACCGTTAGGGCTGTGGTACTCCTCGGCCAGCATGTCGATCTGGTCGATCGGGGTGCAGAAGCGCGAGTTCGGGTGGGCTGCCGGCTTGCTGGACTCAGGCGTCCAGGAGTTGCCCTGCCAGTCAGTCAGGTGGGCGGGGGTTTCCTCCGTCATGCCCTCCCACCAGACACCGCCGTCGTCGGTCAGCGCAACGTTGGTGAAGATGCTGTTGCCCTTGGCGATGGCGCGCATGGCGTTCGGGTTGGTGCCCCAGCCGGTGCCGGGGGCCACGCCGAACAGGCCGGCCTCGGGGTTGACGGCGCGGAGCTCGCCTTCCTTGCCAAACCGCATCCAGGTGATGTCGTCGCCGAGGGTCTCGACCTTCCAGCCCTTGATGGTGGGGTCCAGGAGGGCAAGGTTGGTCTTGCCGCAGGCGGACGGGAAGGCAGCCGAGACGTAGTAGGTCTTCTGTTCCGGCGAGGTGAGCTTGAGGATGAGCATGTGCTCGGCAAGCCAGCCCTCGTCATGGGCCATGACCGAGGCGATGCGCAGGGCGTAGCACTTCTTGCCCAGCAGCGCGTTTCCGCCGTAGCCGGAGCCGAAGGACCAGATGGAGCGCTCTTCGGGGAAGTGCACGATCCACTTGTCCGGGTTGCAGGGCCACGGGACGTCTGCCTGGCCGGCCTCCAGCGGAGCGCCCAGGGAGTGCAGGGCCGGAACGAAGAAGGCGTTGGTTTCGGTGATCCGGTTCAGGACGTCCGTGCCGATGCGGGCCATGATGCGCATGGAGGCGACAACGTAGGCGGAGTCGGTGATCTCGACGCCGAACTTGGGGTCCTCGGCGTCGAGGTGGCCCATGACGAACGGGATGACGTACATGGTGCGGCCGCGCATGGAGCCGGAGAACAGCCCGCGGAGCTTCTCCTTCATCTCCGCCGGGGCCATCCAGTTGTTGGTGAAGCCTGCGTCATGCTCCTTCTCAGAGCAGATGAACGTCTGCTCTTCAACGCGGGCCACGTCAGCGGGGTCCGAGAAGGCTGCGAAGGAGTTGGGGAACAGGTTCTGGTTCAACCGCTTCAGGGTGCCGGCCGCGACGAGTTCGTCGGTGAGGCGGGTGTTTTCTTCCTCGGAGCCGTCGACCCAGTGAATGCGGTCCGGCTGGGTGAGCCCAGCGACCTCTTCAACCCATGCCAGCAGACCGGCATGGGTGGTGGGTGCTTTCTCAAGCAGCGGCAGTCGCGCCAAGTGGGCCATTGCAGTTCCCTTCCTCGGGTTCAGTGGTGTGTGCTAAATGCTATTTCTGATGATCTGGACCAATTCGCGGTCAGACATCGGATGTCCTGCCCGCAGGGACCCAACTTCCGCGGAAATTCAAGGAATTTTGATTTAGAAAAGTCGAAATTAGTGACGAAGGTCACGTAGACCGGTCTAGTTGTGTAAATTACACGGTCCTCGATTTGGAACTGCGGCCCTCCTCGCGTAAAGTTATTCGAGGTTCGGGGCGAGCGAAAAGCTCGAAAGGAACCGGAAGATGCGCCCATAGCTCAGCTGGATAGAGCGTCTGTCTACGGAACAGAAGGTCAGGGGTTCGAATCCCTTTGGGCGCACAAAGAGAAGGTCCGCACCGGGGAACCGGTGCGGACCTTCTGCGTTAAACATGGGACTGGCCCAGAACTGTATCTCCTATTCGCCAACCGCCTCGCGTATTCGCTGGCGGAACCCCTCGAAGTGGTGCGTCAGCTCGCGGGCTGCCCGGGCCTTGTCCCCGGCAGCCACGGCCGAATAGATGTTCCGGTGCACTGCAGCGAGTGCCGGCAGATCCTCCACACCGGGTCCAACCTCGGTATAGATCTTGCGGTAAACCTTCCAGAAGACGCCCAGCAGGTTTAGCAGGAGCTCATTGCTAAGGGGTTCAAAGAGCCTGCGGTGGAACTCCGCATCGGCTTCCACAAAGGCCTCCCCCGCCTCCGCACTCTCCTCCATGCGGATCACGGACTCCTCGACGGCGGCCAGTTGCTCGGCCGTCATCTCATCCATTGCGCTGCCGATGAGCCCCGCCTCCAGCGCGTGGCGGACGTCCACGAGCTGCCGTGCTTCCAGGCCGTGGTGCCGGAGCGAGAGCCGCCCGCGGAAAATCAGGCCGTCGGCGAGCGCTTCGAAATTGCTGGGCGCGACGAACATGCCGAAGCCGTGGCGGATCTCAATGACCCCCAGCGCCTGCAGAACCTTCAGCGACTCCCGCAGGGTGTTCCGGCCCACGCCGAGGGCGAGGCACAGCTCGTTTTCTGTGGGAAGGGCATCGCCGGGCTCCAGCTCACGGTCCAGGATCAGCTCCATGATGTCCGACTGCAGGGCGCGCAGGCGGGCCTGTGCGCCGAAGCGGGCCGGCGGAACCACGTTGGAGGGCTGCATGGAAGGCTCCTTTGCACTGTCCGTACTTTTCCTCACCGTAGCGGATGTCCCATGTCCCCCGAACGACGGCGTCCATTGTTACGGCAGCGGCTGCCGAAGTCCGCCGCAGGCGTGGGCGTAGGCTTTTGCCATGCCACGTCTTGTTGAACGGGAATTCGATGTCATTGTGATCGGCGCCGGCGCGGCAGGGGAAAATGCCGCGGACCGGGTGGTGCAGGGCGGCCTGACGGCGGTCCTGGTGGAAGCCGAACTGGTGGGTGGCGAGTGCTCTTACTGGGCGTGCATGCCGTCGAAGGCGCTGCTGCGACCGGGCACCGCACTGCACGGGGCCCAGTCAGTTCCAGGCGCCAGCGAGGCCGTGACCGGAACGCTCGACGCGGCCGCGGTCCTCAAGCGGCGCGACTCCTTCACGTCCCACTGGCAGGATGCCAGCCAGGTGGAATGGGCGGAGGGCGCAGGCATCGAGCTGATCCGCGGCCGGGCACGCATCACCGGCGAGCGGACGGTGCGAGTAGCCGGGCTGGACGGCGACGATTACGCACTCACGGCGCGTCACGCCGTCGTGCTTGCTAACGGCTCCACACCCAACCGGCCGCCCGTCGACGGGCTTTCCGAAATTGAGTACTGGGGAACGCGGGAGGCGACCTCGGCAAAGGAGGTCCCCGGACGGCTGGGCGTGCTGGGCGGCGGCGTGGCCGGCACGGAGCTTGCCCAGGCTTTTGCCCGTCTCGGGTCCACGGTCACGCTGGTGGCGCGCAGCGGGCTGCTGCGCAATTTTCCCACCGAGGCCGCGGAACTGGTGGCCGCCGGCCTGCGGGCCGACGGCGTAGAGCTCCGGCTCGACACCAAAACCCGCAGCGTCCAGAGGAATTCCGACGGTTCCCTGACGCTCACGCTCGACGGCGGCGACACCGTCACCGTGGACCGGCTGCTGGTGTCGACCGGCCGGCGGCCCGCCCTGGAAGGGCTCGGGCTGGAGAGCGTGGGGTTGTCCGCCGGCGACGGCAAGCCCGTGACCATCAGCACCGACTCCACCGGGCTGGTGGCGGAAGCATCGGGCAACGACGACGGTCCCTGGCTGTATGCGGTGGGCGACGCGGCGGGCAAAGCACTGCTGACCCACCAGGGCAAGTACGAGGCCCGCGCCACCGGCGCAGCCATTGCAGCCCGGGCCAAGGGTGAGCTGCGCGGGGATGCTGAGCCGTGGAGCCGGTACGCGCAGACAGCCGACGAACACGCCATTCCCAACGTGGTGTTCACCGACCCCGAACTGGCGAACGTCGGCCGGTCGCTGGAGCAGGCCCGCCAGGACGGCTACAACGCATCATCGGTGGAGCTGCCCATCGAAGTCGCGGGATCCTCACTGCACGCCCGGAATTACAAGGGGTGGGCGCAACTGGTGGTGGACGAGGACCGCAAGGTGCTCCTCGGCGCCACCTTCGCCGGGCCCGACGTCGCCGAACTCCTGCACGCGGCGACCATCGCCGTCGTCGGGGACGTTCCGCTGGACCGGCTCTGGCATGCAGTGCCCTCCTACCCCACCATCAGCGAGGTCTGGCTGCGACTGCTGGAAAAGTACGGCTTCTAAGGTTTATTTGAACTGACCAGTCAGTTCAGTTAGCCTTGAAGCAGACAACTTCTGCGAAAGGCTCGCTTTGCTCTGCGCACGACAGCTCAGCGTCAAAGGCCGGCGGCTCGACCTCCTGCCGGCGACTTCCCTTCAGGTGGCCCGCGGTGAACTGCTGCTGGTAACCGGTGACCGCCAGGACCAGCGCACGGCCCTCGCCCTTGTTCTCAGCGGCCGGATGAAGCCCGACGGCGGCACCGCCAGTTGGGACGGCTCGGCCGGGGTTCGGCCGCTGCGCCGCGCCAGCGCCCTGGTCGACTCCCCCGGCGTCAACGAACCCGAACAGCACCTGAGCGTCGCGGACCTCGTGACCGAGGATCTGGCACTGATCCCCCGGCGCTACCGCGGCGCCCTGCTCAGCAAGCCGTGGCTGAAGGTCAACCGCTTCGAGGACGTCGCCGGCATGTGGACGGAGCAGCTCCTGCCGGCGCGCCGCACCGAGCTCCTCACCGCACTGGCCCTCGCCGACCCCGGCACCGACCTCCTCGTGGTGGACTCCCCGGACCGGCACGGCGCCGATTCTGCCCACTGGCTGCCGCGGCTCACGGAGTTGGCGTACGACGGCGGCCGGCCCCTCGCCGTTGTTGCAACCGTTACGTCTCTCCCGGACGACTGGACCGGACCGACTGCGGCAATCGGCAACGCTGCCCGCCGTCCCTCCCCGGGGAGTTTTTGTACAGATGATGGCCTTAAAACGCCCCCGAAGTCCGATTATGTGGACAAAAACTCGAGCGCGACGGGTGAGGTGGCCAAGTGACTGTCCTGCGGCTGGCGCGCTCCGAACTCAAGCGCATGACCGGCGGGCTGCTGCCCAAGCTGACCATCCTGGCCCTGACCCTGGTGCCGCTGCTCTACGGCGCGGTATACCTCTATGCCAACTGGAATCCGTACGGCAATCTCGACCGGATCGACGCCGCACTGGTGGTGGAGGACACCGGGGCGGCCACCGCCAATGGTACCCGGCTGGAGGCCGGGCAGAAGGTGGCGGACAGCCTCCTCGACGGGCATGTGTTCAACTGGCAGACGGTCCCGTCCGCTGCGGAGGCGGACCAGGGCGTCAGCGACGGAAAGTACGCCTTCGCCCTCAGGATCCCCAAGGACTTCTCCGCCAATCTCGCCTCGCCGGGCAGCTTTGATTCGGCGACCCAGGCCATGCTCAACGTCACCACGAACGACGCCAACAACTACCTGCTGAGCACCATCGTGGACAAGCTGACCACTGCCGTCCATGCGTCGGTGGCCAAGGAGGTCGGCGCGGAGACGGCCAACCAGCTCCTCACCGGGTTCGGCACCATCCACAGCCAGATGGTGAAGGCGGCCGATGGCGCTGCCCAACTGGCCGACGGCGTCACGCGCCTGCACGACGGTGCGGTCACCCTGCATGAGGGAACCGGGAAGCTGGACACCGGGGCCGCCGACCTTTACAACGGCCAGGTCAGGCTGCGTGACGGGGCGAACGAGCTCTCGGCCGGCGCCGGACGGCTGAGCGGAGGGCTGACGGAGCTGCGGGACAGGACGGCAGGGCTTCCGGCGGACTCACAGCGCCTCGCTGACGGTGCCGCGCAGGTTGCGGCAGGAAACGCGGCGCTGAACACCAAGGTGCAGGACGCCGTCGGGCAGCTCGGGGCTGCAGAAGATGGCCTCCGCGGCCGGGTGCAGGCCTCCAACAGCAAGCTGGTGGCCGCCGGCGTGCTGACGCAGGAACAGGCGGACAAGGTGCTCGCGGAAGTCGATTCAGCGGCTGCCTCCGGTCCGGTCAGTGATGCCAAGGCGAAGATCCAGGCAGACGCCGCGCAGATCCAGCAGCTTTCCGACGGATCGGCTGCGGTCAGTGCCGGCGCGGCGCAGCTGGCTGCCGCCGCCCCCGCGCTGACGGGCGGCATCTCGACCGCGTCCGCCGGGGCAGACCGGCTGGCGGCCGGAGCCGCGACGTTGGCTTCCGGTGAGCAGACGGCGGTGGACGGCTCCGCCGCCCTCTCGGCAGGTGCCCAAAAGCTCGACGACGGTGCGGGGCAACTCGAGAGCGGAGCGGGCACCGCCGCGGCCGGAGCCGGGAAACTTGCTGACGGGCTGTCCCAGGGAGCCGGCAACGTCCCCCACCCCGATGACTCGCAGAAGAGCGACCTTTCGGCCGTTATGGCCGACCCCGTCGCGGTCAGCAACGTCTCGCAGGCAAAGGCGGGCTCCTACGGTGCAGGGCTGGCACCCTTCTTCATGACCCTGGCCCTGTGGATCGGCATCTTCATGCTGGTGCAGGCCATGCGGCCCATCACCCAGCGCGCCCTAGCCTCCAACGTGCCGGCCTGGAAGATCGCCGTCGGAGGCTGGCTTCCGTTCCTGGCGGTGTCTGCCGTGCAGGCGAGCCTGCTCACCGTCGTCGTGAACGTCGGCCTTGGACTGCATCCTGCCCATCCGTGGCTGATGTGGCTGTTCCTCCTTGCAGCCGCCATGGCGTTCAGCGCCATCATCCAGGGCGTAGTGGCGCTCCTCGGTTCGCCGGGAAAGCTGGCGGTGCTCATCCTGCTCGTGCTGCAGCTGGTCTCCTCGGGCGGCACCTTCCCGTGGCAGACCACGCCCGAGCCGCTGCACGCCGTCCACCGGGTCCTGCCCATGGGTTACGTGGTGGATGGCATGCGGCACCTGGTCTACGGCGCGGACCTGTCCCTGATCCCGGCCACCGTGGCGGGGCTGTTTGGCTACACTTTGCTGGGGATGGGCCTTTCGACGCTGGCCGTCCGCAAGAACAAGTTCTGGACCCTTAAGACCCTGAAACCGGAGATCGCCGTATGAGCACGCTGGAGGCGGACCAGGAACCCGTTGCACCGAGGAAGCTGCGCCCCGGCCGGACCAATGCCACAAAGCAGAAGCTGTTCGAGGCATCCATGGACCTGATCGGGGAACGCGGTGCGTCAGGTGTGACGGTGGACGAGATCGCCGCTGCGGCCGGCGTGTCCAAGGGGACCGTCTACTACAACTTCGGCAGCAAGTCCGACCTGATCGCCCAGCTCCTGCGGCACGGCGTCGACATCCTCGAGGCCCGGCTGCTCAGCGTGACGGGCGGGACGGCGGACCCTCTGGCCGGCATGGAGGCGATGGTCGGCCAGGCCATGGATTTCATGGCCGAGTACCCGTCCTTCGCCAGGCTGTGGGTGGGCGAGCAGTGGCGCACGCCGAGCGAATGGCAGGACACGTTCGCCGAACTCCGGACCCGGCTGCTGCAGGTGATCGGCACGGCAATCGAAAGCGTTGCTGCGCAGTACCCGGTGGATGCCACCATTTCCCGGGGAAGCCTGGAAGCGGCCGTGTTTGGCGCCTGCTTTGTGGTGGGGCTGGACCGCCAGACATACAACCCCGAACGGAGCCGTGACCAAAGCGTTGCAGCCATCATGACAATCATGCGCGGCTACGTGCTGAAGGGGCACGATCCTCAGGGATGATTAGTCCCATGCGTCACATGGGTAACAGCGGAAAGACAGCGATCGGTGCGTTTACCGCGGCGGCAGGTCTGCTGGTGCTGACGTCCATCACGCTCGAGGAAGCGGCGCTGGTTGCATTCCTCGGCGCCGTGGCCGTGGGATACGTTGCGTCCGTGGCGGAAGCCTTTGCCCGCCACCGTTATCTTGCCCTGCTGGCGGGCGGGGTGGGAACCAGCCTGTTCATCGGGTGCGGCATCGCCTTCCTGCGCACATGGGGACTCGCCTTCAACCAGGATGCTGGCGCTCTGGGCCAGGCCGTGAGCACCCGGGACTCGGACATCTACTTCTACCTTGCGGCGGCCTCGGGATGCCTGACGCTGCTGGTGCTGTTCTGCGCGGCGGTCTGGCCGTCCCGGAGGCGGCTGCAGCACGAAGAACTCACGCGAGCCACCGGCACGGCCAGGGCTGCTGGCATGGCCAAGTCCCGGAGCACAAGCCCGGCCCGCACCGCCAAAAGGCCGGCTCCCGCGTCCACCACCCGGGCGCCCCAAGCACCGCCCCGTCCTGCAGCGAGGCTTCCCGCAGGCGCCCGGCAACCCGCCCAGCGAACAGGCCAGCAAAAGCCAGCCCAGCGGACAGGCGCACAAAGGCCTACCGCACCACGCTCTTCCGGCCCGCGTATGAACAGCACCGGGACATCGGACGGAAGCAAGCCTCGTCGCTGAACCCGGCAAGGCGCAGTCCGACGGCGGCGCGGCGCGGCTAGTGTGCGCGGGGAACCTTGAAGTGCGTGAGCTTGGCATCCTGGCCATCCAGCTCCGCCCAGGGCTTCTCGGTCTCCAGCACGGTCAGCCCGCTGGTGGGAAACCGCGTTGCGGCATCCATGTAGGCGTCGTGATTGGAATCCCGCGAGGCCAGGTGCATGGCCAGGTCCTGCACGCCGGGCATGTGGGAGATCACCATCAGCGTGGTCACGGTGTCCGGCACGTGGTTAATGACCGCAAGCATGCGCAGTGCGGAGGCGCCGTAGAGCCCGTCCTCAAGTTTCGGCGTCGGAGCCTTCTCGCCGAGTTCGCTGCACACCCACGTGCACGTCTGCCGGGTTCGCAGAGAACTGGAGCACAGGATGAAATCCGGGACGATTTTGTGCTTGAGCAGCCATTTGCCCGCCAGCGGGGCCTCGCGGTGGCCGCGCTCCTCCAGGGGACGCTCATGGTCCGCCACCCCGCCCGGCCAGTCCGCTTTGGCGTGGCGCATAAGGACCAGCCGCTTCTTATGGTGCGCACTCATGGACTCACCCTACTAGCCGCGGAGGCCAGTGCTCGATGGCCCCGAGGAACGAAGGAGGAAGAGAGCTGGCCGGATTCCTTGTCCGAGCTTGCGAGGTCAAGGAAGCCAGCGAACGCTAAGGCACGGCAGAAAGCCGCTTTGGCGCGTCGCTTAAGGACTAGATCGAGTACTCCGGAGCGGCCCAGACAACGACCTCCGGGTGCTCATAGAAGCGGTAGCCCTGGCCACGGACGGTACGCACGGTGTTGGCGAGGCGGCCGAGTTTGGAGCGCAGGCGGCGGATGTGGACGTCGATGGTGCGCTCGTTAGGTACCTCTTCGGCGTTCCGCCACAGGCCCTCGAGCAGTTCGTCGCGGCCCACGGTGCGGGTGCCGTTCTCAACGAGGTAGTTGAGCAGTTCGAATTCCTTGAACGTCAGGTTCAGGGACTCGCCGTCGAGGTGCACCTCGCGGCGGGCGAGATCGATCAGGACACCCGACGGGCGGGGATCCTGGGCCGGCTGCACGCGGGCGGTCTCGGTGCGCTGCCGGGCATTGACGGTGGGGTCGCCGAAGGTGGAACGGACGACGTCGAGCGCCGAACCGGGGGCGCTGGACGGCGCCACAGCGACGGCCGCGTAGCTCTCGGCTCCAGTAACCAGCGACTGGGCATAAGCCCGGATTTCCTGGGCGAGCTTGGCGATCGAGGTGCCGGCAGCAGCCGCGGTTTCCTCATCAATGCCCATGTACAGGACGAACCCGCGGGCAACGTTTTCATTGGGTACGGCGCGGACCGGCGCGGCGGCGGCCGGGGCCACAACAGGCGTGGGCGCGGTGAGCGGCGCGGCTTCGTCAGTCTGGACGGCGCGCAGCTGGCCGTACGAGTTCGGGTTGTAGCCCTGGGGTGCGTAACCCGGGGCGGCGGGAACGCTGTTGGCCTGGCCACCCGGGGCGAAGGCCGGGCGGGCGCCGAATCCCTGCCGCAGACCCGATGCCTGGCCTGCTTTGTTGGCGTTACGGACTGAGATGTGGACGTATCCGGATGCAACTGACATGAATGCTTACCTCAATGTGAATGGCCGTCATCGCGGCTCGAATGCTTGAGTCCCCGCAATGATTTTGGGGAGGGGCGCCCTACGCTGGGCCGGGGGGCGAATGCCTAAAAACTTCGTGGGGTGGTGAAAGTTAGGCGTGCATTCGACAACAGCGCATGTCGGCAGCAGCTGGTGTGCTGGGCCAATGTTCTGCGGCTGCAGGTGCTGTTGAGTTCTTGTTCACATTTGAAAGTGTGCAACGTAACAATGAAAACTTGCAAGTAACAATGGACGGAACTGTCCGTATGCTGAGACAAACCGCGCCTTTGTGTGATAAATCACAGTTTTGCGGCTGGTCGATTTTTCAATTTATTTTCCTGAACGGACGGTCGGAAAGCTGCTCTTGCGGAATCTTCTTCGATTTTTCCAGCAAAACTCACTGAATATTCAATGGCATTAGAGTTGCCGAAAACCCGCAGCCCGGATTCGTTGGTTGTCCAGCTATGACGCGCTCCGGACGAAGAATTTTCCGCCGAGCGCGGGTTGGGGCTGTGGTCAAGTTCGTAGAACGACGGCGGCAGCGCCCCTTCGCCTGGGCGCCGCCTTTCCGCATCCATCAGCTCGGCTGGGCAATCAGCTCGACTGGCCGGTGCCGCTGGTTCCTCCTGACTGCGTGCTCCCGCCTGATCCGGTGCCTCCGCCCGACTGCGCGCTGGTGCCGCTCACCTGCACACTCTCCGCAGGAAACGCCGAGCCGTCCTTGCCGGCCACAATCCTCACAGCGGCTCCAGTAACGATGTCGGCCACTGTCCGGTCGCCGGTTGCCGACTGTTGGCGCCGCTGCAGCATGTTGCTCACCACCGTGTCGTCGCTGAGCGTGTAAGTGCGGGTGAACCCGTCGGCGCTCTTCACTGTGACCGAACCGGAGGAAACGGCGGAAACAGTGCCGAGCTGCGCCACCTTGGTGACGTACTTCCCGTTCTCCTCGACGACGTACTCCGAATGGACGGCCGCGGAAACGCCGCTGCCCATGCCGCCGAGGCCGTTGGGCGCGAAGTCGCCTCCCTGTCCTGGCGCCGTTCCGCTTCCCGGCGACTGCAGGCCCGGACCGCCCATCGACCCGCCGTCCTGCGGCAGGCCGCCCTGGCTCAAACCGCCCTGCGTTCCACCCTGCGCCAACCCGCCCTGGGCACCTGCGGCCGTTCCGCCGGCAGCGGCAGCGTTGCTGCCCAAACCGTAAACGGTGGCTCCGGCGCCAGCGGCAAGAACCGTAGCCGCACCGGCCACGACCAGCCCACGCTTCATGGTCCAGGGCTTGCCGCCGCCGCCCGGACCTCCCGCTTTTCCGGCCAACGTCGGCCCACCCCAGCCCGCGTGCGGGGCCTGGTAGTTCGTGGTTTGGGAGTTGAGATCGGCCGCCGGGGCGGCAGAGTCCGGCACGGCGGCGGGCGGTGCGGCATTCGAGGCGGCGCTGCCCGAGGAGAACGTGCCCAGGGAGGTCACCGGTTCAGTGTCGGGTTCGGCAGCTCGGGCAGGCCCGGCCCCGGAACCGGCATCCCGGCCGGCCCCCGGCCCTGGCTGGTATGAGTACTTATCCGGCTGCGGCGCCGGAGGCAGGGGTGTGGTTTCTGGAACAGGTGTGTGCTGCTGTCCGCTCATTGCGGTCTCCTTAGGGGTGCGGACGTGTCCGTACCAGACTGGAAAGCCTTCCTGTGATTGGCCTGTGCGGCGCAAGGGCCATGCCTGTGACCTGAAAAATGCGTACACGGCGCCTTTCAGCTCGCTAGGCTGGGATTCACAGCCGGCGCACAGGGTTGCCAAAGCGCCGGCTAATCACCAGAACGGAGAGTTGTCACATGGCCACTTCGCACTCCATGACCAACAACCTTCCCCAGCTGACCCACCCGGACGGATCCCCCATCCGCGCCCTGGTGGTCGACGACGAGCCGAGCCTCTCAGAACTTATGAGCATGGGCCTGCGCATGGCTGGCTGGTCCGTCGCCATCGCTGCCGATGGTCCGGAGGCGGTGAAGCTCGCCAAGGAGTTCCGCCCGGACGTGCTGGTGCTTGACGTGATGCTTCCCGGGTTCGACGGCGTCGAGCTCCTGGGCAGGATCCGCGCCTTCGCGCCGGAAGTCCCGGCCCTGTTCCTCACCGCAAAGGACGCGGTACAGGACCGCATCGTGGGCCTCGCCGCGGGCGGCGACGACTACGTCACCAAGCCGTTCAGCATGGAGGAAGTCCTGCTGCGCCTGCACCGGCTGGTCCAGCGTTCCGGCGTCGCCGCCATGGATTCCGCCGAGCTTGTGGTGGGCGACCTCGTCCTGAACCTCGACACGCGCGAAGTCACCCGCGCCGGCGACGAGCTGCAGTTGACAGCCACCCAGTTCGAGCTGCTGCGCTACCTCATGGAGAACCCCAAGCGCGTGGTCAGCAAGGCCCAGATCCTGGACCGGGTGTGGAACTACGACTTCGGCGGCCAGGCCAACATCGTCGAACTGTACATCTCCTACCTGCGCAAAAAGGTGGATGCCGTGCACCCGCCGATGATCCACACGGTCCGCGGCGCGGGCTACGTCATCAAGCCGGCAGAGTAGGCCGTGGCAAACCTTTCCGGTGCAACCCGTACCCAGCGCCGAAGCTGGCTGAAGCCGGACACCTGGCACCTCCGTACGCGCCTGGTCCTCGTTGCCATGGCGCTTTTGGTGGCCATTTGCGGCGCGATCGGCCTGTTCAGCTACGCCTCGATGGACTCCTATTTGACCCAGCAGCTGGACAAGCAGCTCTCGGAGGCGGCCCATCGCTCCAGCGAGTTCGGCCGGCCGCCCCAGGGCAATCCTGGCACCAAGCCCGATCCGCTGGGAGCCCGTGGCCAGCGGATCGGCACCGTGACGGCCCGGATCGAGGACGGCACGGTCATCAGCGCAGGTTTCATTGCCACGGACGCCACCCTTGCCTCGCTGTCCGCCGCGGACGACCAGGTCCTCCTGGAGCTCCGCCGCGACGGCGTGCCCGTAGAGCGCACACTGTCCTCCGGCACCTACCGCCTGGTCGCCGCCCAGGCGCCTTACGGCGACGTCATCGTCACCGGACTCCCGCTCGCGGAAAAGCAGAACACCCTGACATCGCTGGTGTGGACGATTACCATCGTCTCGCTGGGCGGCCTCGTGCTGATCGGCCTTGCCGGGACGGTGCTCATCCGCCGCACCATGAAACCGCTGGAGCAGCTCTCCGAGGTGGCCACCCAGGTGTCACGCCTGCCGCTGGACGCCGGTGAGGTGGCACTCGCCGTCCGCGTCCCGCCGTCGAACGCCCATCCCGGAACTGAAGTGGGCAGCGTGGGTCACGCCCTGAACCAGATGCTGGACAACGTGTCCAACGCTTTGGAGGCGCGGCAGGAAAGCGAAATGAAGGTGCGGCAGTTCGTGGCGGACGCCTCCCATGAGCTCCGCACGCCGCTCACGGCCATCCGCGGCTACACGGAGCTGATGCGCATGACCGAAAAATTCACTCCGGACGGCCAGCGGTCCCTGGCACGCGTGCAGAGCCAGTCGGAACGCATGACCGCCCTGGTGGAGGACCTCTTGCTGCTGGCCCGGCTCGACGACGGGCAGCCGCTTAAGCTCAGCGACGTGGACCTTACGCAGCTCGTGATTGAGACCGTCAGCGACGAAAAAGTCATGGCACCGGACCGGGCGTGGCACCTCGACCTTCCCGAGGAACCGGTGTCGGTCAGGGGCGATGCCTCGCAGCTGCACCAGGTGCTGGTCAACCTGCTCTCGAATGCCCGCAAGCACACGGCCCCCGGGACCACAGTCACCACCGGGGTCATGCGCTCGGCGGACGGCAGCGCTGTGATTACGGTCACGGACGACGGCGCCGGCATCCCGCCCGAATTCGTGGACAAGGTCTTCGCGCGTTTCGCCCGCGCAGACGCGTCACGTGCGACGCCCGCGCAGGCTTCCCTTGCGCCTGCTTCGGCAACGGCGAAGGGTTCCCCTGCCGGTGGCGTGGGCGCGCAAACGGCCCTCCGTACCGCGGTTTCGCAGGGAGATCCGGGGGTGGCGTCGGCCGAGGGAACCAGCGGCCTGGGCCTGTCCATTGTGCAGTCCATCGTGGCGGCGCATGGCGGCACAGTGGAGGTCACATCCCGGCCTGGCCGGACAGAATTTGCCGTCCGGCTGCCCACGCAAGGCGCCGCGCCGTCGTCGTGATGTCCGTTACCTAAATGTGACTTAACCAGAAGCCTCCTGTACCGTCGATAGAGTGCGGCCGCCACTAGAGCCGCATGTCCGGATTGACGCCCAGCTCTGCCGCTTCCCGGATTCCGCTAGTTCAGGCAGAGGCGGGGGAACCAGAGTCCCGGGCTTTCCGCATTAGCCCTTGGGGTGAAGCCGACACGTGAATTTTCCGTGCGGCCGGATGACCTCATCCGAACCCGACAGCTAACTCCGCAGGTGTTGAGAGGCAATCCACCATGTCTGAATTTGAGACTCAGGCGCGCCCTGAACGCGCCTCCGAGCAGTCCGACCGCAAGATTTCCCGTCACCGTGCAGAGCCGGTCCGGCCTGCGACGGCCTGGGGCCGTTTGACCGCGAGCCTTCCGTCCTTCGGGCGCCGGGCAGCAGTCCTGACCACCGCTGCCGCCGTGCTCGTTGGCGTCGGGGCCGCAGGCCAGGCGGCTGACCAGGCTGCGCCTTCCGCCACTCAGCCGACCGCAACCACCGCTGACGCCGGGCAGACCCTGAGCTTCGACAAGACGCTGATCTCCGCCCTGCCCGCCCCGTCCGCGGCGTCCATCGCGCCGCAGTCCTCGTCCCAGGCTGCCGCCGACAAGGCAGCCACCACGAAGGCCGCCGCCGCAAAGGCTGCCGCCGCACGGACTGCCGCCGCCAAGGCAGCCACCGCGAAGGCCGCCGCCGCTGCCAACGCCGCCGCGGTTGCCAAGGCCAACGCCGACGCTCAGGCAGCCGCCGCCAAGGCAGCCGCTGCTAAGGTCGCCGCCGCGAAGGCTGCTGCCAGGGCCAAGGCCGCTGCACCTGTGGCCCTGAACGATCCCGCCGGCGCACAGGCCTACGCGGCCAGCAAGCTGGGGTCCTTCGGCTGGTCCGCAGACCAGATGCAGTGCCTGAAGCGGCTCTGGACGAAGGAATCGGAATGGCGCACCACGGCCACCAACGCGAGCAGCGGCGCCTACGGCATTGTCCAGTCACTGCCCGCCGAGAAGATGGCGACCGCTGGGGCGGACTACCGCACCAACTACCGCACCCAAATCAACTGGGGCCTGGACTACATCAAGGAGCGCTATGACTCCCCGTGCGGCGCGCTGAACTGGCACCTCGCCCACAACTGGTACTGAGAGTTCCCGCGGCCAAGCCGGCCGATGACGAGCATTTTGCACCGCTTTAGGGTGACCGTCTAAAGGCCGAGGGCCCCGGATCCGCTAGGATCCGGGGCCCTTCTGCGTCCCTGCTCTTCCTGCCGCGAGCGCCGAATCTACTTCCACAGGCCCCGCACAGCTTGGCCCTAAAACCCTCATAACAGCGGCGGCCACTGTTGAGCCATGACCATTGCTGAACAGGCCTCCGGAACCCAGCCGCACCCTCCGCTGCGCACCCCGCACCCTGATGTCCGAATCGCAGGACACGCCCCGGCGCACACCCCCGCCGGGCACAGCCGGCGGTCGCCCATCGACACCGCCGCCGCAGTACCGGTCCTGGACGTGACCATCCCGGTCTACAACGAGGAACGCGACCTGGAGGAGTGCCTGCGCCGGCTCCACGCCCACCTGCAATACACGTTCCCGCATTCGTTCCGCATCACCGTTGCGGACAACGCGAGTACCGACGGCACACTGAAGGCGGCCGAACGGGTGGCCCGGGAACTCCGTGAGGTGACCGTGGTGCACCTCGAAGAGAAGGGCCGCGGCAACGCCCTGCGGAAAGTCTGGCTGGCTTCGCCGTCGCCTGTCCTGGCTTACATGGACGTGGACCTCTCCACCGACCTTGCCGCCTTGGGTCCGCTGCTGGCACCGCTGATCTCCGGCCACTCGGACCTGGCCATCGGCACGCGGCTGACCCGCAACTCCCGGGTGGTCCGCGGGCCGAAGCGCGAATTCATCTCCCGCAGCTACAACTTCATGCTGCAGTCCCTGATGGGTGCCCGCTTCAGCGATGCGCAGTGCGGCTTCAAGGCCCTCCGGGCCGACATCGGCCAGCAGATCCTGCCGCACACCGTGGACACCGCCTGGTTTTTCGACACTGAACTCCTGGTCCTCGCCGAACGGTGCGGTCTCCGCGTCCACGAGGTGCCGGTGGACTGGACCGACGACCCCAACTCCAGCGTGGACATCGTCCAGACGGCCCTGGCCGACGTCCGTGGCATGGCGCGGCTCAGCAAGGACATGGTCACCGGCCGCATCCCCGTCGCCGAACTCCGCGCGGCCCTGGCCCGCGGCCCCCTCCCCGCGGCTTCACGCAGCCAGGAGCAAAGCCCCGGCGGCAGCCTGTTCGGCCAACTGGTGCGGTTCGGCACCATCGGCGTGGCATCCACCCTGGCCTACTTGGTCCTCTTCTACCTCTGCCGCAACCTTATGGACCCGCAGCTGGCCAACCTGCTGGCCCTGCTTACCACAGCCGTTGCCAACACCGCCGCGAACAGGCGCTTCACATTCGGCATCGCCGGCAACAGTGATGTTGCCCGCCACCACTTTGAAGGGCTGCTGGTATTTGGCATCGGGCTCGCCCTCACCTCCGGTGCGCTCGCACTGGTCCACAGCGGCGCACTGCCGGGAGGCACGACGCCGGACCGCTGGCTTGAGCTGGCGACCGTCACCGCCGCGAACCTCGCGGCCACCGCGGTGAAGTTCCTGCTGTTCCGGCTGTGGGTCTTCCGACGGCGGCCGGTCCCCGCCAACGCTCCCGAAGATCCTGCCGCCTCCGAGGCATCCCTCCCGCAGGCATCCGACCCGACCACAGAAATGGCACAGTCATGAGCACCACTGTCACTCCCCCGAATCAGACGACAGAGCAGGCGCCGGCGGCCGCCGCGCACGCGGCGCCGGCTGGGGCCCGTGTTCCCAAAACGGGCGCTCCGGAGCGAACCCGCCAGGCCGGCCGGGCATCCCGGCTCCTGGTGGGAAACCAGCCGCGCTGGATCCGGCCCTCGGCGGCGGCCCTGCTGGCGTTCACCGCTGTGCTGTACCTGTGGAACCTCGAAGCCACGGGATACGCCAACTCCTTCTATGCCGCAGCCATCCAGGCTGGTACCAAGGACTGGACGGCGCTGCTGTTCGGCTCCCTGGACGCCGGAAATGCGATCACCGTGGACAAGCCCCCGGCGGCCCTGTGGATTCCTGCCCTCGTAGGCAGGGTCTTTGGTTTTTCGCCGCTGAGCATGCTGGTGCCGCAGGCACTCATGGGGGTGGCCGCCGTCGGACTCCTCTACCTGACGGTCAAGCGCATTTCCGGTCCCGCGGCGGGACTGCTCGCCGGCGGCGTGCTGGCGCTGACGCCGGTGGCCGCGCTGATGTTCCGGTTCAACAACCCCGACGCGATGCTCACCCTGTGCCTGGTGCTGGCCGCCCACCAGACCACCCGCGCCATTGAAAAGGCAGGCTGGAAGTGGCTGGCCGCGGCGGGTGCAGTGATTGGCCTGGCCTTCCTGACCAAGATGCTCCAGGGCTTCCTGATCGTTCCCGGCCTCGCACTGGCCTACCTCTGGGCCGCCCCGACGAGCCTCGGCAAGCGATTCCTGCACCTGCTCGCCGCTGCAGGCGGCATCGTGCTGGTGGCCGGCAGCTACATCGCCCTGTTCCAGCTCACTCCCGCTTCGGCCAGGCCCTATATGGCCGGTTCCGAAACCAACAGCTTCCTGGAACTGACCTTCGGCTACAACGGCCTGGGCCGCATCACCGGCTCCGAAGGCGGTATGGGCGGCGGCATGCCCGGCGGCGGCGGTGGCATGGGCGGGAATGTCGGCTTCGGCGGTGCCGCCGGGATCACCCGCATGTTCGGGACCAGCTTCGGCGGCGAGGTGTCCTGGCTGCTTCCCTCGGCCCTGATCCTGCTGGGTGCCGGCCTGTGGTTCACCCGCCGCGAGGGCCGCACCTCCCGTACCCGCGCGGCCCTGGTCCTCTGGGGCGGCTGGCTGCTGGTCACCGCCGGAATCCTGAGCTTCATGAGCGGCACTGTCCACCCGTACTACGCAGTTGCGCTGGCACCGGCGATCGCCGCGCTGGTGGGCATCGGGGCGGTGGAACTGTGGCGTGGCCGTGCCCACTTGCCGCCCAGGATTACGCTGGCCGCGACAGTCCTGGCCGGGTCGGTCTGGTCCGCGGTGCTACTGGGACGCGATGCCACGTGGCTGCCCTGGATCAGGGTGGCCGTGGTGATCCTCGGCGTGCTGGCCGCCGTCGCGCTGCTGCTCCGGATCGATTCGCTCCAGGCTGTTCCCGCCCGGCTCCGCAGGACGGCGACGGCGACTGTCGTGGCGGTTTCGCTGCTGGCCGGCGGGCTGGGCAGCACTGCGTGGACCTTCGCCACCGCAGCCCAGGCGCACTCCGGATCGATTCCGACGTCGGGCCCTACCGCGTCCGCGATGGGTGGACCGGGCGGGCAGGGCGGACGCGCCGGATTTGCAAACTCCGAACTCACCGCGCTGCTCCAGGCCAGCACCGCCAAGTGGTCCGGAATTGTTTCGGGCGCCAGCCAGGCGGCCAGTCTGGAACTCGCCACGGGCACCAGCGTGATTGCCCTGGGCGGCTGGAACGGCGGCGACCCCTACCCCACGCTCGCGCAGTTCCAGGAGATGGCGGCCAACGGTGAGATCGGCTACTTCATCCCTGGCGGCGGGATGGGCGGGGGCGGCGGACGCGGCGGAAACTCCGAGGTGGCCACCTGGGTTGCCGCCAACTTCGAGGCCCAGACCGTGGGCAACTCCAACGTTTACAAGCTGACCGACTAGGCAATCATGACCAACACCATCCCACGGTCCTCATCCCCCGCTGAGGCCCAGAACCACGGTCCTGCGCAGCAAACATTCACCGGGCAGCCAAGGAACCCGCGGCAGCCGCGGACCCCGCTGCAACCTCGACTGAAGCGGCAGTTCCGGGAGGAGCTGCGGTCCCGGCTGGAACTTGCCGTCCTTCTGCTCGGAACGTCGGTCCTCTACCTGTGGAACCTGGGCGCCTCCGGCTGGGCCAACGCCTTCTACTCGGCGGCGGCCCAGGCCGGGTCCCAGGACTGGACGGCGTGGTTCTTCGGCTCGTCCGACTCCGCCAACGCCATCACGGTGGACAAACCGCCGGCCGCCCTGTGGATCACCGGGCTGTCGGTCCGTCTCTTCGGACTGAATTCGTGGAGCATTCTGGTACCGCAGGCACTGATGGGCGTGGCCACGGCGTGGCTGCTCTACCTGGCCGTGCGCCGCGCCGCCAGGCCCGCCACCGGCGATGACCGGCTGGCCCATCTCGGCGGCCTGCTGGCCGGGGCGGTGATGGCCCTGACGCCGGTGGCCACCCTGATGTTCCGCTTCAACAACCCCGACGCGCTGCTGGTGCTGCTCATGACGGTGGCCGCTTATGCGGTGCTGCGCGCCATCCAGGACGCGCGCTTCCGCTGGCTCCTGCTGGCCGGAGTGTTTCTGGGCTTCGGTTTCCTGACCAAGCAGCTGCAGGTCCTGCTTGTGGTGCCGGGGCTGGCGGCCGGATACCTGGTCGCGGCCCCGGTCCGCGTCGGGAAGCGCCTGCTGCACCTCGCGGGTGCCGGGGCCGCCCTGGTGGTATCGGCCGGGTGGTGGCTGGCCGCCGTCGAGCTCATCCCCGCGGAAAACCGCCCCTACATTGGCGGCTCGCAGTCGAACTCCATCCTCGGGTACAACGGCCTGGGCCGGCTCAACGGCGACGAAACCGGCAGCGTCGGCGGCGGGAACGGCTGGGGAACACCGGAACTGCTGCGGCTCTTCAACACCGAGTTCGGCGGGCAGATCGCCTGGCTGCTGCCGTCCGTCCTGATCCTCGCCGGTGCCCTGCTGTGGGTCGGCAGGCGGGCACCGCGGAGCGACGCCGTCCGGGCCTCCGTGGTGATCTGGGGCCTGTGGGTGGCGGTCACCGGGCTGACGTTCAGCTTTATGGCGGGCATCATCCACCCGTATTACATGGTGGCCCTCGCACCGGGAATCGCAGGGCTGGCCGGACTGGGCGGCGTCCTGCTCTGGCAGCGCCGTACCCTGCCAGCCGCGGCGGTACCGCTGGCCGCGGCGCTGGCAGCCGCCACCGCCATTGCCTTCCAGCTGCTGGGCCGCTCGCCCTCCTACGTCCCGTGGCTCCGCTGGCTGGTGCTGATCCTGGCGGTACTGGCCGTGGTCCTGCTCGCACCGGGCGGCGGGGTTGGCAAGTCCCTGCAACGCACGACGGCGGCTGCCGCGGTCACGGCTGCCCTCGCCGCGCCGCTGGCCTACTCCCTGGCCACCGCGGCGACCGCCCATTCCGGCGCGATTGTCAGCGCCGGACCGGCCGCAACCGGAGGCCGTGGCAACCTGGCGGGGCTGGGCACCTTTGGCGGGCAGGGCAACTTCGCAGCACCGGGCACGCTCGCAAATCCGGGCACGGCAAATCCAGGCACCCGGGGACAGGGCGGATTCGCCGGCCGGGGCGGCGGCGGTGGAATGGGCGGTCTCCTGGGCACCAGCACGCCGTCGGACGCCCTGGTGGCAGCGCTGCAGACGAACGCGGCAAACTACACCTGGGCCGCCGCCGTCGTGGGTTCCAACAACGCGGCCGGCTACCAGCTCGCCGCCGAACTGCCAGTCATGGCCGTCGGGGGCTTCAACGGGACGGATCCCGCACCCACGCTGGAGGAGTTCCGGCAGCTCGTCGCAGACGGCAAGATCCACTACTTCATTGGCGGAAGCATGATGCAGGGCGAAACCGGGTCCGACGCCGCGGCGCGCATCTCGGAGTGGGTGGCGGCCAACTTCCAGGCCGCGACCATCGGCGGCGCCACGCTGTACGACCTGTCCTGACGGACGCTGGCTACAGCCGCAGGGAGATCGCCGGGCGCCCGTCCTCGCCGGTTTCCACCGATGCGGAAACGGCCGTGTAGTCCGGGATGTGCAGCACGCCGTCGGGAAGGACGCCGGTGTTCGGGCCTACCGCGACGGTCCGGATGCCGGCGGCGACTCCTGCCGCGATGCCGGCAGGAGCGTCCTCGAACACCACTGCCTCCGTGGGGTCCGCCCCGAGCAGGGACGCGCCGAGCAGGTAGCCTTCTGGATGTGGCTTGCCGCGGGACACGTCCTCTGAGGTGACAATCGCGGCCGGCATCTCCACCCCCGCCGCCGCCATCCGGACGGTGGCGAGGTCGCGCGACGCCGACGTCACCAGGGCCACGGCGTCGGCCGGCAGCGACTCGAGCAGCCGCAGGGCACCCGGCACCGCGATGATGCCGTCGGTCTCGGTCAGTTCCATCTGTCCCAGTTCGGCTGCCAGGGCGTGGGTGTCGGCGCCCTCCGGAGCGAAGCGGCAGATGGTGTCCAGTGCCCGCACGCCGTGGGATGTACGGATGATTTCCGCGATATCGAGGCCGTAGCGTCGGGCGAACTTGGTCCACACGCGCTCCACGATGGCTGTGGAATCTACCAGGGTGCCGTCCATGTCGAACAGGACGGCGCGGGCTGTCAGCGTGATGGTGGCGGATTCGGCAGGAAGGCTCATGGCTTCCATCCTGCCTCATCCGGTGCGCCAACGTGTCTTTCGGAACTCAGCCGTTCGGCCGGTTGGGCAGGTACTGCACAGCCCACTTGTTGCCGTCGGGGTCGGCGAAGTAGACGAAGTGGCCCCAGTCCTGGATGTCCACGTCACTGACGTCCACGCCGTTCGTCTTGAGCTGGTCATGGGCGGCGTTGATGTCGCTCACCACCAGCTGAAGGCTGGGCGCCGTGCCTGGAGGAGCATCGTTGAGGCCCTCCCCGATGGCGATGGAGCAGCCCGAACCGGGCGGGGTCAGCTGGACGAAGCGGAGCCCGTCCATGGGCCGCTCGTCGTAGTCGGCGTTGAAACCGACCTTGTTGACGTAGAAATCCTTGGCGCGGTCCACATCGGACACGGGTACGAAGACGAGTTCAAGTTTCCAGTCCATGGTGCACAGGCTAGCCGGGGCGCCCTGCGCTCCGGAAGACCTCCGGCGGTGGACTTTCCTCGGGCGGGACTTTGGTGGCTCGGGACTACCCGGCGATGCCGTAGAGCCGGTCTCCGGCGTCGCCCAGGCCGGGCACAATGTAGGACTTCTCGTTGAGCTTCTCGTCGATGGAGGCGAGGACGATGGTGACGTTGGCGTCCGAGAGCTCCTCCTCAAGCTTGGCCAGTCCTTCCGGTGCGGCCAGCAGGCAAATGCAGGTGACATCGGAGGCACCGCGTTTGAAGAGGAACTTGATGGCCTCGCGCAGGGTGCCGCCGGTGGCCAGCATGGGATCGAGGACGAAGATCTGCCGGTCCGTCAGATCCTCCGGCAGCCGCTCCGCATAGGTGATGATGTCCAGGGTTTCCTCGTCGCGGGCCATGCCCAGGAAACCCACTTCGGCAGTGGGGACCAGCTTGGTCATGCCCTCGAGCATGCCCAGCCCGGCGCGAAGGATGGGAACCACCAAGGGGGTGGGTTTGGTGAATGCCGTCCCCACGGTGGTGGCTACCGGGGTTTCGATGGTGACCGGCTGGGTGCGGACGTCGCGGGTGGCCTCGTAGGCGAGGAGCGTGACCAGCTCCTCTGTAAGCTCGCGGAAGACCGGCGAGGGGGTGTTCTTATCCCGCAGGACGGTGAGCTTGTGGGCGACCAGCGGATGGTCCACGACGAGTGTGCGCATGGGTCAAAACTATCACCCGGGGCTTGGCTCCCCACCCCGGTTTCCGGCTCCTCCCCCGGCGTCGGGAGTCCCCTCAAGGCGCTCCGCCCGCTCGGCTTTGCTTTCCTTGAGGTGGGCCGGGTGCTCAAACGTGGGCGCCGGGCCCGCATGCTCCCGCCGGCGGATGACATGGAACAGCCGGTGGGCCAGGATCACCACGGCAACCCAGGCCGCCCCGATCAACCAGGCGGCCATCACGTCCGTCAGCCAGTGGTGGCCGAGGAACACCCGGCTCAGCCCCATGGCGATGATGAACGCTGCCCCCGCGATGATCACCCACGTCCGTGCCGAGGTCTTCCGGAACTGCAGGCACACCAGATACACCACGATGCTGATCACGACGGTGGTGTTCAGCGTGTGCCCGCTGGGAAACGACGGCGAAAACTCGAACGGCGGAACGGCGTCGAGATGGTCAGGACGGGTACGGCCAAGAAGGGTCTTGCCCACGCTGGTGGCGGTGACGGAGACTGCCGCCGCGCCGCCCACCAGGATGAGCGGCCGCCAGCTGCGGCTGACATAGATCAGCCAGGCCACGAGGATGCTTGCCAGGATGGGCATGCCGATGCCGCCGCCGATGTTCGTGAAGGCCGTAACGGCCGAGTCGAGTTCGGGGCTCCGGTACTCCTTGGCCAGCTGGAGGGCGGGTTTGTCCAGCCCCGAGACGCCGTCCTGGTCCACGACGCTGTTGTACACCTCGGCGCTGAGAAGCGTCAGGACGACCACCAGGAAGCCGCCGATGATGAGGGTTATCCACAGGGCCGCGTAGGGCCCGAGCCACCGGCCGTACCTCTCTGTCAGGGACTTCATCGTTACTCCCGGCGCTTGCGTTGTCCGATGCTAAGTATCCTTCGAAACTATCATTGACCCATGGCCCCGGCAGATCCGCAACACCTGGAATGGATGGGCCTTGCCCTCGAAGAAGCCCGGCGGGCCCTGGCTACCGAGGATGTGCCCATCGGCGCCGTCGTGATCGGTCCCGACGGGACGGTCCTGGGTGCCGGACGCAACGAGCGCGAGGCCCTCGGGGACCCCACCGCGCACGCCGAGGTGGTGGCCATCCGCGAGGCCGCAGCGCGGCTGCGTGAACGTGCGGCGCTCGACGGCGGCAGCGGCGACGGCTGGCGGCTGGAGGACTGCACGCTGGTGGTGACCCTCGAACCGTGCGCCATGTGCGCCGGCGCGATCGTTCTGGCCCGGATCCACCGAGTGGTGTTCGGGGCCTGGGATGAGAAGGCCGGGGCGGCGGGCTCCGTGTTCGACATTCTGCGCGAGCGCCGCCTGAACCACTGGGTGGAGGTTTACGCCGGCGTGCAGGAAGAGGAATGCGGCATGCTGCTGCGCGAGTTCTTCGCGGCGCACCGCACCGGCAGTGAACAGGCCAGCTAGCCCGCGGCGTCCAGCGCGTCGATCCGCTCCTGGCGGGACGCCGGCGAATCCAGGCTGAAGGAGCGGAAGTCGCCCAGGTCCTCCCGGATCCACGCCTCAACCTCGGCGATGCGCTGCGCGACGGCGGGCGTCCGGCCAGCAAAGAGCCAGGCCGCGATCCTTTCCCTGCCGGGATCGTACTGCCAGAGCCCGATGATCCTGCCGCGGTCAAAGATGGGATGGTCCGGGAGGTCCGCCTGCAGCGCCAAGGTGGCGTTCAGCAGCTTCCGGTCCCGGTCCTCGTCCGCAAACAGGTCCACCGCATTCCGGCGGTGCAGCACCAGCGAATCGGTGCCGGCCAGCAGCTGGATCTGTTCCCCTTCCGGCGGACTGAAGTCCGCGAGGCGTTCGACGTCGGCCGGCAGCATCCAGAGCACGCCGCCGGCGGCGGTGGGCACCTCCACGGCCCCGACGGCGGCGAGCGCCGCCTTGCTGTCGGTGAGGGTGAAGCCGGTGAACCACTGGGATTGCTTGATGGTGGCCCCGCCCGTCCAGCCGAGGTAGCGGCGGATCAGCTCCTCGCGGGCCCCCTCGGGGCCAAGCCGGCTGGGCGGCAGGCCCCACGGTCTATAGGCGTAGCGCTGCTGGTCCAGCCGCCCGTTGACCGGAACACGGCGGATCCGGCCGTCTGCCTGCAACAGCCCCAGCGCCGTGGGCAGCGTGGTGGCGGCCCCCTTTTTCTTGCCTTCCTCGCCCAGGCTCCGCACCGATTCCCCCAGCTCCTCCTTGAGCTGCCTGGGATCCAGCGGACTGTCAGCCTCGCCGAGAACGTGCAGGATCTGTTCCTCCAGCAACGTGATCTCGCCGCGGTCGACGCCGAGCCGCGCCAGCACCCGGAAGGCCTCTTCAGCATTCTTGCCAAGGCTCAGCGCCCAGTCGAAGTCCTCCCGGCCCAGCACGTAGGTGCAGCCGCGGGCGGTTGGCAGTTCGTGGATCCTGAGCTCGCGGACGTCCGTGTCCACCTGCTCACGCCGGATCCCGGCGCGGGCGAAGAGGGTCAGGTACGGATTGGCACCGCCCACGGACCTCGCCCAGCCCGCCGCGGCGAGCACCTCCTGCGGCGTGCGGCCTTGGAGCGTGCCGTCCAGCCCCTGCCGGTGCCAGGCCCAGGCGCGGAGCAGCTCCGGGGTGAGGGCTTCAACGGCTGGCAGGGTGGCGGCAGACGGGACGTGGCTGGTCATGCCTCATTCTCCATCAGCAGGCGGTTGCGAGGAATGGCCGCCCGGCCATGCTTTCGGCGCCACGTAGCCGAGCACCTGCCGTGCAGTGGCGTCCCAGCCAGGCAGGAGTTCCCGGCCGGCGAGGGCCCGCCGACGCCATTCGGCGCGCAGCCCTGGGTCTGTGAGCCAGCTGCGCAGCAGGGCCGCCAGAGGCTCCGGGTCCGCCTCCCCGGATTGGCCGTCTCCAGTGTCACCCCTGTCACCGAGTTCGACGACGGCACCGGGCAGGGCGGGCGCTGCACCTTCCGGACGCCCTTGGGCGGTTTCTGCACCGAGTCCCAGCGCCTCCACCGCCCCTGTGCCGGCCCGGACGATGACCGGCACCCCGCGGGCCACCGACTCGGTGACCGCCATGCCGAAAGCCTCCACCTTGGAGACCAGCAGGCTCAGGTCGGCGGCGTCCCACTGCTGCTCCAGCGCCTCTCCGGTCAGTTCGCCGGGCAGCTGCACCCGGCTGCCCAGGCCGTAGCGGTCTACTGCAGCCGCGACCTGGCGGGCGTAGTCGGGGTCCGCCGTGGCAGAGCCGACGAGGGCAGCCGTCCATTCCAGGTCCCGCAGCCGGGCCAGAGCCCCGAGCAGAACCAGCTGGTCCTTGTTCGGCAGCAGTGCCGCTACGGCCAGCAGGCGCGGCGGCTCAGATCCGCCCGCCACCCGGGCACGCTCGGTTCCGGGCAGCGCCGCGCGGACGCCGGCCAGGCCGTGCCGCCGGCTGATCTCGGCCGCGGCGGAGCCGCTGGTGCAGATCACGCCCGCGGCCGCCCGCAGCGCCCGGGATTCCAGGTCCGGGTGCTCGTCCAGTGGCATGTGCAGCAGGACCCACGGCGCTTGACCGCCGGCGGCGGCAGCCTCTATCGCTCCGGGGGCGCCGGAGGCCACCAGGCCGTCAACGATCGTAACGGTGTTGGCGGGCACCCCCGCCAGGGCGGCTGCCTGGATTCGCGCACTGGTTCCTGCCATGAGCAAACCGGCCAGCCGCCGTCGTTCTTCCTTGCTGGCCACCGGCCAATCGCCGCCGACCGGCTGGATGGTGACCTCGGTTCCCAGTTGCTCGAGGCCCTGCGCCAGCGCGGCGTTGTAGACATTCCCGCCGGAGTTGTGCCGGATGTTCGCGGGAACCAGGAGCCGGATGGCTGGCGGCGGGGCCGGTGACGGGGGCAGCATGGCGGCGTCAGCGGTGGTCGGGCTCGCGGGCCTGGAAGTCAAGGGCATAGCTTGCCCAGGCGTCGGGGTTTTCCCGGAGGGTGACGTCCAGGCCGGCGAGTTCCCGTCCGTCCTTGTCCTCCCGCAAGCGCGCCGCGACGGCGTTGGCAATGTACTGCGCCAAGGCCTCAGTGGTGCTCAGTTTGCCGGTGAAGTCCGGGTGCTCGTCCAGGTTCCGGTAATTGAGCCCGGCCAACACCTCCTCGATGATGTCGCCGGCGGCGCCGATGTCCAGGACGATGGCGTCGTCGTTGAGGGAACGACGGCGGAACGTCACCTCCGCGACGAAGGTCGCCCCGTGCAGGCCCTGGGCAGGCCCGAAGGCCTCGCGGGGAAGGCTGTGGGCGATCATGAAGTGGCGGCGTACGGTCAGGCTGAACACTGGTTACCTCGCGGTTTCGGTGGGTTCGGTTTTATGGACGGGGTATTCGGCGCCGGGGTCTTCAGCAGGCGGGTATTCAATGACGTGGCACAGCGCTTCGAGCCGGCCCTCGGCCAGGTCCTGCACCACGCCGGGCAGCCCGGTAAAGTCCGAGGCGCCGGTAAGGAAGGCATCGAACACCGGGTCCTCCAGCAGGGACACAGCGAGCTGCAGCCTGTCGGCGCTGGTCCGGCGGTGCCGGCGGGCCCGTGCCACGACACCCACCTGGCTGGCCCGGATGGACAGCCTCCGGGCGTGGAAGTCCTCGCCGAGCGGGAGCGTGATTTTCCGGTCGGCGTACCAGGACATCTCGATGATGTCGCCCTCGTCCCCCACGAGCTTCAGGCTGCGTTCCAGGCCGCCTTCGGACGCGGAGCAGTGGAACACGATGTCGCAGTCCGGCAGGGCATCATCCGGAAGTGCGAAGTCGACGCCGACGGCGTCGGCGAGGGCCTTGCGGGAGGGGTCGAGGTCCACGAGCTGGAGCCGTGCGAGGGGAACCGTGCGCAGCAGCGTGGCCACCATGCCGCCCACCAGCCCGGCGCCGATCACGGCGACGCGGTCGCCCAGCCGTGGCCCCGCCTCCCAAAGGGCGTTGACCGCCGTTTCCACGGTACCGGTGAGGACCGCGCGGCGGGGAGGAACGGCGTCGGGAACGCGAGTGAGCGAAGACACCGGGACCACGTAGCGGTCCTGGTGCGGGTGGAGGCAGAACACGGTTTGACCCACCCAGTCCGTGGGGCCCTGCTCCACCACCCCCACTGACAGGTAGCCGAACTTCACGGGCGACGGGAAGGAGCCCTCCTGGTGCGGGGCGCGCATCTCCTCGGCGATGCAGGGCGGAACGGCGGCCTGGTGGACCACGAGTTCGGTGCCCTTGCTGATGCCCGAGTACAGCGAGCGCACCAGTGCCTCCTCCGGGCCGGGGACGGGCAGCTCCTCGGTGCGGAGTTCACCCTGGCCGGGGCCCACGGTCCAATATGCGGTCGCTTCGGTCTGCTGCTGGGAAGTAGTCATCTTGCTTATGAATCTAGTGCCCGGCCCCAATTTCCGGGAAGATGCGGCCCGGCGTGGCCGCTACAGACCCGTTGCGCGGCCGTGCGAAGCATGCCGTTTTGGGGATGCGGCCCTTGCTCCGGTACCCTATTCAGGTTGGTGACGTGTCCGAGCGGCCGAAGGTGCAACACTCGAAATGTTGTTTGGTGTAAAAGCCAACGTGGGTTCAAATCCCACCGTCACCGCCACGTAGCAAGACCCCGGTTCCCGTTCTAAGAATGGGAACCGGGGTCTTTTGCTTTGCCCTGACGAGGAGGCGGCGGCCCGCTCATTCCCCGGTTCGCAGAGCGGGCCGCCTACCGAAGCCGTAGATCCAGGAGACCCGTTACGGCGACGGTAGCCGGATATTACCGCCGCGGGCTTGGAAAAAAGTGGAGCCGATTTGAAACCTAAGCAAGCTGTCCATTAGTTTTGTCGGGAACGTTCCGTGTTCCCCCATACACGGAGCGGTTGCCTAGAAGAACCCCGCCGCACTCTGGTGCGGCGGGGTTCTTCGCTGTATGGGCCAACAGCCGGGCCTGTTACTCGGAGCCGGACTTCTGTTCCCGGTCGAGGAGGTTCTTCCTGATCTCGTCCAGCTTCTCCTTGATGACCCGCTCCGCGTCCGAGATGGTCTTCCCGGCGCTGCTCAGCGGATCCAGCTGCACGTACACCTCGTGCGCCACGGGCAGGTCGTACTCATCCTTCAGGTGGGTACCGCCGCCGACCCCGTCCAGGGTCAGGTACACCTGGGCGTCCGTCCGGGCGATTCCGGCGATCCTGCCGAACACCACGGTGAAATCGTTCGGCTGAAAGCTCACCGTCTGGCCTACGTGGCTGCGGTCAAGCTCCCCCGCCGTCACGGCCTTCTCATACTGGCTTCCGCTGTAGTTCATCGCTACTCCTCAATTTGGGCGTGGTGACTTACGCCAGCAGTCTATGGCGGACGGGCCGCACGCGCTTGAATGGAGTCCAGATCTTTTCGCGGCAGGAGCTCTGCAGGAGGCACACATGAACGCCAAGGGCACCAGGAGCACGGACTACGCCTTCGTTACGGTCTGGCGCGTGGCCGGGACCGCGGACGACGTCGCCGAGATCCTGGGCGACCCCGTCGGACTCGCCCGCTGGTGGCCGTCCGTGTACCTCCAGGTGGACCCCATCCATCCGGGCAAGGAGAACGGCGTGGGACGGATGGCCAGGCTCCACACCAAGGGCTGGCTCCCCTACACCCTCCGCTGGACCCTGACCGTCACGGAACCGATTACCAGCAAGGGCTTCGCGATCCGGGCAACGGGCGACCTGGACGGGACCGGTCGCTGGACATTCGAGCAGGACGGCCCGGAAGTCGTGATTACCTATGACTGGCGGGTCAGCGCCACGAAGCCGCTGCTGAGGCGGCTCAGCTGGCTGCTGAAACCCGGCTTCTCCGCCAACCACCGCTGGGCGATGGCCCGCGGGCAGGACAGCCTGGCGCTGGAGCTGCGGCGCCGGCGGGCGGGAACCGGCACGCACGCCGTCCCCGCGCCACCGCCGCCCACGTTCCCGCGGGTGGCGGGGCGTGGGCGGCGGAAGGACCAGCGGGTTCGTGGCTAGGCGTCAGCCAAGACGGGCTCCGGCGGTGCCTGGTGCCGCTCGGCCTTCGGCTTGGCGAACCTCAGGTACAGCGACGGGACCACGAACAGGTTGAGCAGCGTGGACGTCACCAGCCCGCCGAGGATCACCAGGGCCATGGGATGTTCAATCTCGTGGCCAGGGATGTTCCCCAGGACCACCAGCGGCACCAGGGCAAGCCCGGTGGCCAGGGTGGTCATAAGGATCGGCGAGAGGCGTTCCCCGGCGCCCCGCAGCACCAGTTCCGGACCAAACTTTTCACCCTCATACTTCTCCAGGTGCTGGCAGTGGTTGATGAGCAGGATGCCGTTCCTGGCCGCGATGCCCATGACCGTCAGGAAGCCCACTATGGACCCCAGTGACAGGACACCTCCGCCCATGAACGCGGCGAACACCCCACCCACCAGGGCAATCGGCAGCGTGAGGATCACCAGCGTCGCCAGACGCCAGCTTCCGAAGGCCACCTGCAGGAGCAGGTAGATCACAGCCAGTGCCCCGATGGCGAGCGTCAGCAGGGTCTTGGTCGCCGCCTGCCGCTCCTGGAACTCACCCAGGATCTGGGTGCGGAAGCCCTGCGGCAACTCCACCTTTTTGAGCCCTTCCTCCATGGCCGCAACCACCGAGCCCAGAGCGCCTTCCTTCACGTTGGCCTCGATATCGATCCGCCTGGAGTGCGCGTCACGCTGGATGACGTTCGGGGTCGGCTTCACCTGGACGCTCGCCACGTCGGACAGCAGGATTTTCTGCCCGCTGGGGGTGTCGATGGGGAGGTTCCGGATGGAGCTGATATCGGAACGGACCGCCGGCGGGCTCCAGACCTGGACGTCGTATGCTTTGCCGCCCCGGTAGACGTCGCCGACTTCCTCGCCGGCGACCAGTGTTGCCGCCGCCCGCCGGACGTCGCCCGGCTTCAGCCCATAGCTCTGGGCCTTGGCCAGATCAACCTCGATGTTGAGCTGCGGGATGTCCTTTTGCAGTGCCGTATGGGGGGCAACCGTTCCTTCGGTCTGCTCAAAGATCGCCTGGATTTCCGCGGCCTTTGAACGCAGGAGGGCCAGGTCGTCCCCGTAAAGCCGGACGACGACGGCATCGCTGGCACCCGTGAGAACCTCACGGATTCTCTCCTTCAGGTAGGTCTGGACGTCCCGCACGATCCCGGGATAACCGTCCACCACCTCGTGGATTGACTTCAGTGTCTGGTCATAGTCCACTGCAGGGTCGATGCTGATCCAGTTCTCACCGAAGTACACTCCCACGACTTCGTCGGCGTTGAAGGCCTGCCCGATGTGCGAGCCGCAGTTCCGGACACCCGGAATCGTGAGCAGTTCCTCGCAGGCCTTCTGGCTGACGCGGTACTCCTCCGTAACCGACGTGCCCGGCTGTGTCAGCCAGTGCATCAGGAAGTCGCGTTCCTTGAAGTCAGGCAGCAGCGATTGCCCCAACAGCGGTGCGGTGATTGCCCCGATGGCCGCCATGGTGCCGAAGGTGGCGTACCCGGCAACGGGCCGCCTCACTATCCGGCTCAGGACCGCCCGATAGCCGCGTTTGAGCACCCTCACCAGAGGCGGTTCCTGCTCCTTCAGCGGGACTTTCCGCATGAAGATCAGTGCCAGTGCGGGGGTGACGGTCAGTGCCACGAGCATCGATGCCAGCACCGCCAGGGTGTAGGAGATGGCCAGCGGCCTGAAGAAGGCCCCGGTCAGTCCCTGGAGGAAGAAGATCGGCACCGCCGCGGCGATGATGATCAGCGTGGCGTAAATGATGGGCCCACGGACCTCAAGCGAGGCCTCCAGAACCACTGAGGCCGTGGACCGGGTCCCGCCCTCCGCCCGGTGCTGCCGGAGTCTTCGGATGATGTTCTCGATGTCGATGATCGCATCATCCACCACCACCCCGACGGCAATCACCAGCCCCGCAAGGACCATGGTGTTCACCGACGCTCCTGTGAGGTAGAGGACGGACGCCGCCGTCACCAGTGACAGCGGAATGGCGATCAGGCTGATCAGCGCGGTGCGCCACTGGAAGAGGAACGCGCCCAGCACCAGCACCACGAGGATGCACCCCAGCATCAGCGCACGGCTCAAATTATCAAGGGACTCCTCAATGAAGGTCGCCGGCCGGAAGATTTCTGTATCAACGGTGATGCCGCTGAGTCCCGGCTCCATCTGCTGCAGAGCAGCCTCAACGCCCTTGGTAACTTCCAGGGTGTTGCCCCAGGGAAGTTTTTCGACGATGAGCATCAGCCCGGGACCCTGGTTGATCACGGCGTCGCCAATGAGCGCCTGGTGGTCTTCCACGACGTTGGCCACGTCACCAAGGCGTAGCGGTTTCCCGTTCTTCTCCTCGATGGTGATCTCGGCAAGGTCCTTCGGAGTGGTGATCGGCAGCACGTGCTGGATGCCGAGCCGCTGGTTGGGCGTCTCAATGTGGCCGCCGGTGCCGATGACGGAACCCGGCGAATACTGCAGCAGGCCGGCGTCGAGGGCGTTGGCGGTGACCTCCATGACCTGGTTCAGGCTGACGTCATTGGCCTTCAGCTTGTCCGGAATCGCTTGCACCTGCAGCATCTGCAGACGCTCGCCCCAGATGGCCACGTTGGCCACCCCGGGGACCCGCAGCAGGTGGGCGCGGATCTTCCAGTAGGTGATCATGGACATTTCCATGAGCGAGCGCTGGTCCGAAGTCAGCCCGATCTTCATGACGCGGCTGGTGGACGACAGCGGCTGCAGGATCACCGGCGGCGCCGCCCAGGTGGGCAGCGACGGAATGACGGTGGCGATCCGCTCTGAGACCAGCTGGCGGGCCTTGAGCAGGTCCGCCCCCGGTGCGAAAATCAGCACGATCGAGGACAGCTGCTCCACCGACTTGGAGCGGATCTCATCCAGACTCTCGACGCCGTTGAGGGCCTCTTCGAGGGGAACGGAAACCAACTGCTCCACCTCGGCAGCGGTAAGGCCGATGCAGATAGTCTGAATCTCCACCTTCGGCGGCGCAAATTCGGGAAAGACGTCCACCGAGGCCGTGCTGAGCTGGACGCCGCCGAACGCCATCATTGCCACGGCGATGGCCACCACCAGGGCGCGGAATTTCAGGCTGAACCCGACAATCCGGCGCATGTCAGTGACCCTTTGTGCCGAATTCGGCGCCGAACAGTTCCGCGGCACCAATGGTGACAACATCAGTTCCAGCAGGGGGACCGGACTGGAGCTGCACCTGGTTGTTGGCGATCTTTTCTACCGTCACGGCGGCCCGGATGTAGGTCCGGGGCTCGGGATTGGTGTAGACCCAGGTCTTTCCGTTGGCGTCATAGACCAGTGAGCCGTAGGGCACCTGCAGCGGACTGCCTTCACCCTTGGTCACCTTGACCGTGGTCACGCCCAGCCTTTCCACTGCCTTGTCTGTCAGCGTCAGTTTGTTCAGGTCCGGGCCGGCCTTCTCCATGGTGGACGCTGCCTGCCCGGCGGGCGCCGCGGCAGTTTTCACTGTGGCACATCCGGAGAGGCCAATGGACGCTGCGCAGACCAGCACCAGAACAGAACGCCAGCCGCCAAAATCACTATTGCTTTTCATGACAATTCCGACCTCTCTGGCAGAACTGGTCCGTTGTTAATCACCAATGAGCTCCCCCAGTCCGTGTTGGTGCGTGGACCAATGCGGAGGAAGAGGATCGGCAGAATAAATAGGGTCAGCAGGGCGGTGGTAATAAGCCCGCCCCACACAACCAGCGCCAGCGGAAGGAGCATGCCTCCGCCGACCGGCCCACCGAGCAGCACCAGCGGCACCAGCGCCAGTCCGGTGATCACGGTGGTCAAAACAGTTGGCAGAAGCCGCTCTCCGGCCGCCTGCCGCATGAGATGTGCCGGCGAATCCGACGGGGCACGGGACTGCAGTGATTGATAGGTTCCCATCAGCATGACCACGTCCCTGATCGCCAGGGCGAGCACCGCCGCCAGCGCCACCAGCACGTACACGGAGCCGAAACCGCCGGCCAGGTCGGCGGCGAGGATTCCGCCGGAGAGTGCAACCGGAAGCAGCAGGAAGACGAGCCCTGCGAGCCGCCAGTTGCCGAGGACCGTCAGCAGCAGGACCAGGATGCCGGCTGCCGCCGCGAGGGCGAGCCACCAGATGAGCGCACCGGCAGCTTGCTTTTCGGCGTACTGCGGCGGGATCTCAGCGTGGTACTCCACGGGGAACTGCATGCCCTTGATGGCGGCCTGGACATCGCTGGTGACGTCACCGAGGCTGCGGCCCTGGATATTGGCCACGACGTCGACGCGCCTGGAGGTATCGTCATGATGGATCACGGTCTGGTTGGGGCGGAGCGTGACCTTGGCCACGTCACCCAGCCGGACCTGCCCTCCTTCAGGCTTGTCAACCATCATGTCGGTAACGCTTGTCAGGCTGTTCCGGGTGGATTCCGTACCCTTGACGATCACCTGGAACACCTTTTGCTGCTCGAACAGGTACCCCACCTCGATGCCCTGTAGGACGGCGGCAGCCGCACGCCGGACATCGCCGGGCTTGATGCCCTGCTTCTGCGCCTTGGCGAGGTCAACCTCGATTTCCGCAACAGGCTGGTCTACGGTGACATCCACCTGCGGCTCAACCACGCCGTCCGTACGCGACAGGATTCCGCGGATTTCGTCTGCCTTCTGCCGGAGGATGTCCAGGTCAACGCCGTAAACGCGCACCCTGAACTGGCGGTTGTCGATTTCACTGGCAGCAGCAACCTGCTGCTCCGGGTAGGTGGTCACCTTCGCCGTCAGGCCCGGGTACCCCTCAACAATCTCCTGCACGTCGGAGCGCACGCTGCTGATGTTGGCGCCGTCCTCCATGGTCACCCAGAGCTCGCCGGCATTGACGTCAGAGGAGCTATCGGAGGTGATGGCACGTCCCACGTGGCCGCCCACGGAAGAGACTCCGCGGATTCCGCTCAGCTCTTCGCTGGCATTGGTCATTACCCTGTTCATCACGTCGGTACCTGTGCTTGCCGCCGCCTCCCATTCCACGAGGAGGGTGCGGTCGGGAACAGCGGCCACAACAGGAAGCTCCTTCGTAGCGGACGGAATGATGGCAAGTGCGGCGATGGCCATGGCTGCCGCCGCAAGGGCGAATACCGTGGCCACCTTTCCGGTGAAGGCCCGCGCCGAGCGCTCGTAACCGAGCCGGGCCTTGCGGACCACCGAAAGGCTGCGCCGTGGCCGCCTGTGACCCCACCGCAGCAGGACCGCCAATGCGGGCGTCACCGTCAGCGCCACGAGCATGGCCACAGCGGTGGCCAACAGGTAGGACAGCACCAGGGGCTTCAGGAACGCACCCTCCACACCCGGGACAAACAGCGCCGGCGTGAGGGCAAGCAGAGCGGCGAGTCCGGCGAACAGGACGGGCACGCGGGACCGCTGCAGCCCGTGGGCAAGCAGGGCTTCGCGCGACACCCGGTCATCGGCCGATTCCCGCCGAAAGCTGTGCAGGTCGGTGATGACATCGCCGATGACCACGAGGAGGGCAAGGACCAGGCCCGCGAACGCCATGACGTTCAGGACCGCTCCCTGGAACTGCAGCACCAGCGCCGCAGCCATGGCCGCCACGGAAATGGCGATGAAGGCCAGCAGGGCGTACCGCCAGGACCGGAATGCGAAGCCGATCAGCGCCGTAACTATCAGGAGACTGACCAGCAGGGCAAGACCGAGGCTGCCAACGGCGGACTCAACGAAGGAGGCCGGGCGGAACACTGTGGAGTCCACGGTGATGCCGGAAAGGCCCGGACGCAGACCGTCCAGCACCGCCTCGACGCGTTGCGTCACGTCGGCGACGCTCGTGTCCGGGAACTTCTCGATGACCAGCAGCAGGCCGGGCGACTTGCCGGTGACAGCATCGCCGATCAGCGGCTGGTGGTCCTCACTCAGGGTGGTGACGTCGGCCAGCGTCAGCGACTTGTCGGCTGCGCCTTCAACGCTGACCTTGCCGAGGTCTGCCGGTGTCCGGATCGGAAGCACGTGCTGGATGCCGATGCGCTGGTTGGCGGACTCAAGGAAGCCGCCTGTGCCCGGGGTTGATGCTTCCAGGAAGCTCAACGGGGACACCCACACCGCATTGCCGGCGGTCTCAACCACCTGGTTAAGGGTGACGTTCTTCGCGCGGAGCTGTTTCGGGTCCACCTGCACCTGCAGCTGCTGTTCGCGCTGGCCGTAAATGGAGACGTTTGCCACGCCCGGGACACCCATGAGCGCCGGCTTGACATCCCAGCGGGCCAGGACGGACATGTCGATTGGCGACACGTCCTGTGAGGACATCTGGACCATCATGACGCGGCTCGTCGAGGAGAGCGGCTGCATCAGTACCGGCGGAGTTGACACATTGGGCAGCGCGAAGGCCTGCGTCAGCCGCTCAGCAACGAGCTGCCGGGCACGGAGGATATCGGTGCCAGGCTCAAAAATCATCTCAATCGAAGAGAGGCCCGGGACTGACTTCGAACGGATTTCGTCGAGCCAGGCAACCCCGTTCAGCAGGTCGGCCTCCATAGGCGAGGTAATGAGCTGTTCGACCTCCACGGCGGACAGGCCCAGTGCCTCGGTTTGGATCTCCACATGCGGCGGAGAGAATTCTGGAAGATTATCCACTGGCATTGACGGCAGGGTTGTTAATCCGAACCCCAGAATGCCGGCAGCAGCGGCTAAAACTATCAATCGAAACTTAAGACTCCAGCGGACAAGCCAACCGGTCATAACCTCAGCCCCCATCGTTATTGGATTCGGCGGCGTTGCCGGAAACCAATGACTGATGCGCCTCTTCAGGAACGTCCGCAGCGGCGTTGCCGCGGACGAGTGCCGAGCTGTCTCCCCGCAACCCTGCGCAGCCCCCGTTGCCGGGGGACACTTGTGGCCACGGGAGTGATGACTGACCGCGGCCAAACTACGAGCTTTTTGTCCTTGCCGGCTTTCGATTCCTACAAGGTATGGACAGGCGAGACCATGTTCAGTGTGGCACACCGAAAACTGCAGATCAACGCAACTTCGGCCTCAGGATTAGGTAATTTTGCGCTACCGAGCTGGTTTATCGTTGCATCACCGTCCGCGGGAGCCCTCGCGGACCGAATGTAGGAAGCCTGCTCCGCAGATGTCACAATCCGGACATCAAATCGGAGTCCCCGCCGCGCCTTCGTTGACTCCGGCAGGAACGCCCGCAATGTTAGAGCCATGAGGCCTCAGCGAATTACCAACGGACTGATTTGCACTACGGTGGCTGCCACCCTGGCGCTGCTGCTCACCGCTTGCGGACCCAGCCAGCCATCCACCCAGGGGGCAACCGAACCGGCCACCGGCTCAACCACCCCGATCCCGCAGGCAGCCCCCGAAACTTCCGCACCGCCGTCGTCCTCTGCTTCGCCTGCCCAATCCCGGCCGGCTTCGCCAACTACGACTTCTTCGGCTCCAGCGGCACCGCAGTCCACCGCCGCGGGCGCCCAGTTGTGCAAGGCCTCAGGACTGAAAGCCACCACGGATGCCACGGGCGGCGGTGCCGCCGGCAGCATCTACATGGAGCTGATCATCACCAACAGCGGTGAGGCCTCCTGCCACCTGAAAGGGTTCGCCGGCGTGTCCCTGACCACCGGACCGAGCGGGCAGCCCATCGGGGCCCCGGCCCGGCGCGACACCTCCGCCGCCGTCCAGGACGTCCTGCTGGCCCCCGGGAAGTCAGGAACCGCGGTGCTCCGCTACACGCAGGCGGGGAATTACCCGGACTGCACCAAGACCGCTGCCGCCGGATTCCGGATCTACCCGCCGGAGGACACGGCATCGCTGTTCGTGGCCCGGCCCTCGGATGCCTGCAGCAACGCCTCCATTGAGCTCCTGAGCATCGGGGCATTCCAGGCCCGCTAGAGCAAAGTTTGCCCCAAGCAACCTGTCCTGTTCCAAGGCTGTTCCGGCCCCAACTCCGTAAGTACACTTACGATTACGTCAGGGTCGCCGCTGCTAGCGCCGGGCCTGCTGCGGGAACGCCCCGCGACAAAGACGCAGGCCAAAGGCAGGTTGAGACACGTGACGTCACTCTGGTTGGACCGCACCGACACTTTCACCGGCGACCCATTCACCCCCGGCGAGTCCTATGACACCGTGGTGGTCGGCGCCGGCCTGACCGGCCTGACCACGGCCCTGTTGCTGGCCCGCTCGGGACAGAACGTGCTTGTCCTGGAAGCGCGCGGCCTGGGCGCCGTGGCCACCGGCAACACCACGGCCAAGGTCACGCTGCTGCAGGGCACCGTGCTGTCATCCCTCCGGCAGCAGTACCCCCAGAAGGTGGTGGACGCCTACGTGTCCGGCAACCGCGAGGGGCAGGCATGGCTGCTGCGGTACCTGGAGCAGCGCGGCGTGCCGTTCCAGGTGCGCGACGCCTACACGTACGCCGCTACCCAGCAGGGCAGGGAGGCAGTGCGGGCGGAGCTCACGGCGGCCCTCGCCGCCGATCTGGAGGTGGACTACGTCCGGGATGCGGGCTTGCCGTTCCCTATCCGGGGAGCCGTGCTCCTTCGCGGGCAGGCCCAGATCAACCCCATGGATGTGCTCACCGCGCTGGCAGAAGACGTCCGGGGCCACGGCGGCAGGATCGTCACAGGGGTTCGGGTGCGGAACGTCACCGGCGCCGGGCCGTCAGCCGTCCACACGGACAGCGGATCTGTGCAGGCCGACTCGGTGGTGCTGGCCACAGGCAGCCCCATCCTGAACCGCGGCCTCTACTTCGCCAAGCTCAAGCCGAACCGCTCCTATGCCGCAGCCCTGGAGCTCGCAGGAAACGCGACGCCGCCGGAGGGCATGTACATTTCCGTGGAACAGCCCGTGCGCTCCATCAGGGACTACCCGGCGGACGGCAAGAATCTGCTGCTGGTGGGCGGCAACGGGCACCCCGTCGGAAAGGCCCGCTCAGAAAAGGAACATCTGGAGAACGTCCTGTCATGGGCACAGCAGCACTTCCCCGGCGCCACTGTCACCCACACGTGGTCCGCGCAGGATTACCAGGCCACCAACCTCATGCCGTTCTTCGGCAAACTCCCCCGCGGCCGCGGGCGCATCTTCTTCGCAACCGGCTACAACAAATGGGGCATGACCAACGCGGTGGCCGCGTCCCTGGGCATCGCCGCGGACATCCTCGGAGGCCAACTGCCATGGGCCAACACCATCCACCGCAGGGTGACATCACCTCCGGGTGCGGCCTCGGCCGTGACCCTCAATGCGGGGGTGGCCGCCACACTGGCCAAGGACTGGGGCAGGCTGCAAAAGCTTCCTCCCTCGGACGGCACCGTGCCCGAAGAGGGCACTGGGACCGTGGCGATGCGCGAACGGAAGCCCGTGGCCACCTCCACCGTCAATGGAACGACGTGCAGCCTGTCCGCGGTCTGCACGCACCTGGGCGGAATCCTGCACTGGAACGACAACGAAAAGTCCTGGGACTGCCCGCTGCACGGCTCCCGGTTCAGCAGCGACGGCCAGGTCCTGGAGGGGCCAGCCACCCGCGACCTTCCTCCGGCCGGGTAAGGCATCCCTGATGCTTCTGTTGGTGTCGGTGCCGTGAGGCATGATGGAGGCATGCAGTCGCAGGAGCCCGCCGGCACGTCCACCGGCACGTCCGCCGGGGACTCGATGGGCCAGTTCAGCCGGCCCACCAGGGAGTGGTTCCTCGGCGCGTTTTCCGAGCCCACCCCCGCCCAGCAGGGGGCTTGGAACGCGATTTCATCCGGTTCACACGCCCTTGTTGTTGCGCCCACCGGCTCAGGTAAAACCCTGGCCGCATTCCTCTGGGCCCTGGACAGGCTCCTGGTGTCCGGGTCGGCTGCACCCGCCGCTGCTTTGCCCGACGCTGCCGCGGCTGATGCTTCCGCCCTGCCGGGCCTCGAAGAACCGCCAGCCGGCGCCAAGACCAAGCAGTTCCGGGCACGGAAGCCCAAGCGGAAAACCAGCGTACTGTATATCTCCCCGCTCAAGGCGCTTGGCGTCGACGTCGAACGCAACCTCCGCGCCCCGCTGATCGGCATCACGCAGACGGCCAAGCGGCTGGACCTGCCGGCTCCCCTGATCACCGTAGGGGTCCGGTCCGGCGACACCCCCGCCTCCGAACGCCGCGCCCTGCTCAGCAACCCGCCGGACATCCTGATCACCACCCCCGAGTCCCTCTTCCTGATGCTCACGTCCCGGGCCCGGGAAACACTCAGCGAGGTGGATACCGTTATCGTGGACGAGGTCCACGCCGTGGCCGGCACCAAGCGGGGGGCGCATCTTGCCGTGTCACTGGAGCGGCTGGACGCCCTGCTGCCCGCACCGGCACAGCGGATCGGGCTCTCCGCCACGGTCGAGCCGCGGGAACTGGTGGCGCAGTTCCTGGCCGGTTCCGCCCCGGTGGAGATCGTGGCTCCGCCTTCACGGAAGAACTGGGACCTCACGGTGTCCGTCCCCGTGGAGGACATGTCCGATCTGCAGGGCGCCGCGGGAGCCTTCGATTCCGGGCCGGCTTCCGGGCTGCAGCCGCAGGCCTCCATCTGGCCGCATGTGGAGGAAAAGATCGTGGACCTGGTGCTGGCCAACCAGTCCACCATCGTCTTTGCCAACTCGCGCCGGCTGGCGGAACGCCTGACCGCGCGGCTCAACGAAATCCATGCGGAACGCCAGCTCCTGACCGTGGGCGGCGGCTGGGACGATCCTGCCCCATCCCCGTCCGGAGGCGTCCCGGCGTCGACCGCCACGCCCGCCCACATGATGGCGCAGGCAGGAAGCACCGCAGGGGCAGAGCCGCTGCTGGCCCGGGCCCACCACGGCTCAGTGTCCAAGGACCAGCGGGCCCTGATCGAAGACGACCTCAAATCCGGCCGGCTGCGCTGCGTGGTGGCCACGTCCTCACTGGAGCTCGGCATCGACATGGGCGCCGTGGACCTCGTGGTGCAGGTCGAATCGCCGCCTTCGGTGGCCAGCGGGCTGCAGCGGGTGGGCCGCGCCGGGCACCAGGTTGGCGAAATCTCCCAGGGTTACCTGTTCCCCAAGCACCGCGCCGACCTCGTGCACACCGCCATCACCGTTGAGCGCATGCTGGACGGCAAGATCGAGCGGCTGAGCGTGCCGGCCAATCCCCTCGACATCCTGGCCCAGCAGACCGTCGCGGCCACCGCCCTGGGCAGCATCGATGTGGAGGAGTGGTTCTCCACCGTCCGCCGCTCAGCCCCGTTCGCCACCCTCCCCCGGTCCGCCTTCGAGGCCACGCTGGACCTGCTGGCCGGGCGCTACCCCTCGGATGAATTCGCCGAACTCCGCCCCCGGATCATCTGGGACCGCAACGCCGGGACCATCGAGGGCAGGCCCGGCGCCCAGCGGCTGGCCGTCACGTCCGGCGGCACCATCCCGGACCGCGGGCTGTTCGGCGTCTACATCATCGGAACGGAGACTGAGGGATCGGCCTCCCCGGCCGGATCGGGTGACGGAAAGGGGTCCGGCACGGCCCCGGCCAAGGGCGGCCGGCGGGTCGGCGAGCTCGACGAGGAGATGGTCTACGAGTCCCGCGTGGGCGACATCTTCGCGCTGGGGGCCACCAGCTGGAAGATCGAGGACATCACGCACGACCGCGTGCTCGTCTCGCCCGCCTTCGGCCAGCCCGGCAAACTTCCCTTCTGGAAGGGCGACTCCCTGGGACGCCCCGTGGACCTGGGCCGCGCCCTCGGCGCGTTCATCCGCGAACTGTCAGCATCCGACGTCGGCCCTGCCACCGAACGCTGCAAGGCCAGCGGCCTTGACGACTTCGCCGCGAACAACCTCCTGCAGTACCTGTCCGAACAGAAGCTGGCCACGGAGGTGGTCCCGAGCGACACGACGCTCGTGGTGGAACGCTTCCACGACGAACTCGGCGACTGGCGGGTCATTCTGCACAGCCCATTCGGCATGCCCGTCCATGCGCCGTGGGCCCTGGCCGTGGGACAGCGGCTGCACCAGCGGTACGGCCTGGACGGATCGGCGATGGCCGCCGATGACGGCATCGTGCTCCGCGTGCCCACGATGGAGGACGAACCTCCCGGCGCCGAGCTGTTCCTGTTCGACCCCGAGGAGCTGGAGCAGATTGTCACCGCCGAGGTGGGCGGCAGTGCCCTGTTCGCATCGCGTTTCCGCGAGTGTGCGGCGCGTGCCCTGCTGCTGCCCCGGCAGACCCCCGGCAAGCGGCAGCCGCTGTGGCAGCAGCGCCAGCGGTCCGCCCAGCTGCTGGACGTCGCCCGGAAATACCCGTCATTCCCGATCGTGCTGGAAACCGTCCGCGAATGCCTGCAGGATGTGTACGACCTGCCGGCGCTGAAGGATATCGCCGCCTCGGTGGAGCGGCGCGAACTCCGGATCGTCCAGACCACCACCCAGCAGCCGTCCCCGTTCGCCAAGTCCCTGCTCTTCGGCTATGTGGCGCAGTTCCTCTACGAAGGCGATTCCCCGCTCGCCGAACGCCGGGCGGCCGCGCTGGCCCTGGACTCCACGCTGCTCAACGAACTCCTGGGCCGGGTGGAACTGCGTGAGCTCCTGGACGCCAGGGTCATCGACGAAACCGAACGCGAGCTGCAGCGCCTTGCTGCCGAGCGGAAAGTCCGCGGCGTCGAGGGCGTGGCCGATCTTCTTCGCTTGCTGGGCCCCCTGGACCCCGGGGAAGTCGCGGCCAGGCTCACCCCGCCGGATGCGCCTGCCGAAACCGCGCTGGTCGAGCCTGTCGAAACCGAGGCCCCGCTGGTTGAGCCCGTCGAAACCAAGCCCGCCGAAGCCACAGTTGCCGAAGCCGCCGCCCACCTCGCGGCCCTCCAGCGTGCCAACCGGGCCATAAAGGTGACCATCGCCGGCGTCGAACGCTTCGCCGCGGTGGAAGACGCGGCGAGACTTCGCGACGCCATCGGTGTACCGCTTCCCATGGGCGTTCCGCTTGCCTTCATCGAACCGGTGGCGGACCCGCTGGGCGATCTCGTCTCGCGCTATGCCCGCACCCATGGTCCCTTCACCGCCACCGAAGCCGCGGCCAGGCTGGGACTTGGTGCCGCCGTCGTCGGAACTGCCCTGAAGCGGCTGGCGGCCGACGGCCGCGTGGTGGAAGGCGAGTTCCGGCCGCACGCGGAAACGGCTGCCGGCGAACGCCCGGCAGCCGCCGTGTCTGATTCCGATTCCGGTTCCGGCCTTGACCCCGTCGCGGAAGCAGCGGCGGCGTCGGCCGTTGCCTCAGCGGCGGTGGCCCTGGCCGGCAGCGAATGGTGTGACGCCGAGGTACTCCGCAAGCTTCGCCGCCGTTCACTCGCGGCGCTCCGGGCCGAGGTGGAGCCCGTGGACGTCACCGCCTACGGCAGGTTCCTGCCTGCCTGGCAACATGTCCGCACGCCGGGCGCGGGACGGGGGCAGCCGGCGCTGCGCGGGCTCGACGGCATCATCACCGCGGTGGACCAGCTCTCCGGCGTGCCCATACCCGCCTCCGCCTGGGAATCTCTGGTGCTCGCCAGCCGGGTGTCCAACTACCAGCCCGCCATGCTGGACGAGCTCATGGCCGCCGGGGAGGTTCTCTGGTCCGGTGCCGGTTCGCTTCCGGGCAACGACGGCTGGATCAGCCTGCACCTGGCGGATTCGGTGGAACTGACGCTGAACCCTGCCCCCGAGTTTGAACCGGGCGACGCCCAGCGGCGGCTGCTGGAGCACCTGCAGGCCAACGGAGGCGGCTACTTTTTCCGGCAGCTGACGGACATTGCCGGCGGCATGGATGCTGTACTGGGCGACCAGGACGTCGTGTCCGCGATCTGGGATCTCGCCTGGGCGGGCCGGGTCACCGGGGATACGTTCGCCCCGGTCCGGTCCCTGATCGCGGGCGGGCACACGGCCCACCGGCAGGTGGCGCGCGCACCGCGGGCCAGGGCGCCGCGCCTCAGCAGGCTCGGACGGTCGCACGGGACCGGGCTGCTCGGCTCCCCGGGACTGTCCGGCGGACGCTACGGCTCGGCCGGCGGTGCGGCCCCCACCCCGCCGCTCGCGGCCGGGCGCTGGTCCGCGCTTCCCACACCCGAACTCGACCCCACGATCCATGCCCGCGCCACGGCGGAGCTGCTGCTGGACAGGTACGGTGTGGTCACCCGTGGATCCGTCATGGCCGAGAACATCCTGGGCGGATTCGGGCTCATGTACAAGGTGCTGGCCCGGCTGGAGGAGGCCGGACGGTGCAGGCGGGGGTACTTCATCGAACATCTGGGTGCCGCCCAGTTCGCCGTGCCCGCTACCGTCGACCGGCTGCGCTCGTATACCGAAGACGCCCAGCTGGCCAAGCCGGAACCCGTGGCGCTGGCCCTGGCGGCAACAGATCCGGCCAACCCCTACGGCGCGGCCCTCTCGTGGCCTGCCGGCAACGTCGAAGCCGGCAGCGGGCACCGCCCGGGACGGAAGGCGGGTGCACTCGTGGTGCTGGTCGACGGCGCGCTGGTGCTGTACGTCGAACGCGGAGGCAAGACCCTGCTGGTGTTCACGGAAGACGAATCCGTCCTCGCCGCCGCGGCCGGCGCACTCGTGGACGTGGTGAAACGCGGTGCCGTGGACAAGCTCGTCATGGAAAAGGTCAACGGCCACGGCATCCTCGACACCCCTGCGGCAGCGGCACTGACGGCTGCCGGGGCCTACTCCACACCGAAGGGGCTGAGGATCCGTGCCTGAAGGCGACTCCGTCTGGCGTGCCGCCAGCCAGCTGCACACGGCCCTCGCCGGCCAGAAACTTCTCGCGTCCGACTTCCGTGTGCCCCGCTTCGCCACCCTGGACCTGGCCGGCTGGACCATGGAGGAGGTGGTCCCCCGCGGCAAGCACCTGCTCATGCGGCTGGTGGGCCCGGCCCAGGAGCGGCTGACCATCCACTCGCACCTGAAGATGGAGGGCAGCTGGCAGATCTACCCGCCCGGGGGCAGGTGGCGGAAGCCGGGATTCACGGCCCGGTGCGTGCTGCGCACGGCCGTTGCCGACGCCGTCGGATTTTCCCTGGGCATGCTTGAAGTGATCAAGACCGGCGAAGAAGACAAAGCCGTGGGTTTCCTCGGCCCGGACCTGCTCGGCCCGGACTGGGACCCGGCCGAGGCCGAACGCCGCGTGGCGGCCCGGCCCGACGTGCCGGTGGGGGTGGCACTGCTGGACCAGAGCAACCTCGCCGGCATCGGGAACATCTACCGCTGCGAGGTGTGCTTCCTGGCCGGCATCCACCCTGCATCACCGGCGGCCGCGGTAAAGGACTGGCCCGCCATGTTTGCCGACGCCAAGCAGCTGCTCGAGGCGAACCTCGGACCGGGCCGGCGGACCACCGTGCTCAACGCCCGCGGAACTCCGGTGGGCCGTGCCGCCGGCCGTCCGGGCTACTGGGTTTACCGGCGCGAGCACCAGCCGTGCCTGCGCTGCCGGACGCCCATCCGCCACGGCGTGCTGGGCAAGAATGTGCCCGGCAGAAGTGGCGCAGGAACGGGGGTGGCGGGCAGCGCCGGCAGCGCGACCACTGCCGTCACGGAGGAACGCGACATCTACTTCTGCCCGACGTGCCAGCCACTTCTGGGCGGCCCCGCGGCATAGCGGCCCGTTGCGGGACACACGTACGGCACGAGGACGCGCAAAGGCGGGCGTCATGAGACCTATTGCGCGTCCCGGTAGAACATGCGCGTCAGGACGTGGCCAGCGGCGCCTCCGACTGGTCCTCGCGGTCGCCGGACCGGTCCTCGCGGTCGCCGGACTCGGCAGTCTCGCCGGCGCCTCCAGCGGCCGCCCGGTCTCCGGCAGTTATCCCTGCCGGTTCCCGGGCCGGAACCAGGAAGTACGGCAGCAGGAGCTGGACCAGCGGGCCGATCGCCAGCGCGTAAACCACAGTGCCCACTCCGACAGAGCCGCCGAGGAGCCAGCCCGCGGCGAGCACCACCACCTCGATCAGCGTCCGGGACCAGCGCACGGACCAGCCGGTGCGTTTGGCCAGGCCCGTCATGAGCCCGTCCCGGGCGCCGGGGCCGAAGCGGGCGCCGATGTAGCACGCGGAGGCGATGCCGTTGAGCACCACCGCACCGCCCAGCAGCGCGATCTGGCCGCCGAGGTGGGAGAACGCGGGGATCAGCGCGAGCCCAACGTCGGCGAAGACCCCCACGAGGACGGCGTTGCAGAGCGTGCCAAAGCCGGGCCGCTGCCGCAGCGGGATCCACAGCAGGAGCACCAGGAAACTGACGATGATGACCACCGCGCCGATGCTCAGGCCCGTCTTGCCGGCGACGCCTTGATGGAACACGTCCCAGGGGTCCAGCCCGAGCCCGGCCCGGATAAACAGGGCCAGAGAAATGCCGTACATGGCGAGGCCGGTAAAAAGCTGTACAAGTCTGCGGGTCATCATTGAAACATCCTGAGGCACAACTGGCCTTGTTTTCCATGGCCAGTTTGAAATACTGGCCTCATGTCCGGATCACTCACGCCCACCGCCCTCGCCCGTCTCCTGGGCCAGTGGCACCGCGGCAACGCACCCGCGTACCGGGAACTGGCCGACGTCGTGCGTCTTTTGGTCCTGGACGGCCGCATCCCGCTGGGCACCGCGCTGCCCAGCGAACGGACACTCTCCGCCACCCTCGCCGTCAGCCGCACCACGGTGACGGCGGCGTACGCGAGCCTGCGCGAACAGGGGTTCCTGAGCAGCGGCCAGGGCACGCGAGGCCGCACGTGCCTGCCGCGGACCGCCTACACGCCAGGACAGGGGCGGGACTCCCGCGCGAGCCTGTCGGGGGCGCCGGGCCTGGCTGTTCCCGACGGCGTCATCGACCTCGCGTACGCATCGCTCCCGGCCAGCGGCGAAGCGGTCCACCAGGCCTTCGCCGCTGCCCTCACCGAACTGCCTGCCCTGCTGCCCGGCTTCGGCTACGACGCCCTGGGCGTGCCGGCGCTTCGGGAGGCGATTGCCGGCCATTATGCCGACGCCGGGGTGCCCACCACGGCCGGGCAGATCCTGGTGACGTCCGGGGCGCAGCATGCACTGAACATCGTGCTGCGGGCGCTGGTCGGCAAACAGGACAAGGTCCTCGTGGAGCAGCCGACCTACCCGAACGCGCTCGACGCCATCCGTGCCACGGGCTGCCGCATCGTGCCGGTGCCCCTTCCGCCGACGCCCGAGCGAAGCTGGGACATGGACTCGGTCGAGTCTGCCCTGATGCAGCAACGGCCCCGCGTGGCCTACACGGTCCCGGATTTCCACAACCCCACCGGCCGGCTGATGCCCGACGCACAGCGCCGCCGGCTGGTCCGTGCGGCCACGGCGTCAGGCACTGTCCTCGTTGTGGACGAGACTCTCCGTGAGCTCAATCTCGACGGCGGTACAACGGCTCCGCTGGCTTCCTTCAGTTCATCCGTGGTGTCCCTAGGGTCGCTGAGCAAATCGCATTGGGCGGGCATGCGCGTCGGCTGGATCCGCGCGTCAGAGAGCCTGATTCAGCGGTTCGCGGCCGTCCGGACCACGATGGACCTGGGCGGCCCGGTGGTGGAGCAGCTGGCGGCAGCCCACCTGGTGCGCACTCTGGCCGATCCCCTGCCGGCCCGCCTGTCCGCGCTCCGGGAGAACCGCTCCGCCCTGCTGGACCTGCTCAAGGTCCACCTGCCGCGGTGGGAGGCGGAGAGGCCCGATGGCGGTCTGGCTGTCTGGTGCCGGCTGCCGTCGCCCAGCAGCACGGCCCTGACCGTCATCGCCCCGGAACTCGGCATCCGCCTCGCTGCCGGCCCGCGCTTCGGCGTGGGCGGGGTGTTCGAGAACTTCCTTCGCATTCCGTTCACGCTGCCGCCGGAGCAGCTGGAGATGGCAGTCCTCGCGCTGCGCGCCGCCCAGGACAGGCTGGACGCAGCCCCGCAGCTCCGGCGCACCCTCCGGGACTCCCCCGCCGCCGCCATCGCCTGATGTCCGGCAGACTGCGCGTCCTCAGGCAGGCTAGGGCCGGCAGGAGCGCGCGCGCGGCGGGGCGGAGTGCGCAAAGTAGAATGGACCGGTGATGCAATCCCCCCTTCCCGTGCGCGACGGCGTGAACGCGACCCGCCTGCGCCTCCCGGACGGGGGGCCCTGGGACACCGCAATGGACTACATGATGCACCGCTGGGGGCACATCGACCCGCAGGGCATCGAGGACCGGTTCGATGCCGGCGAGATCGTGGGCGAGGGCGGCATCCCCCTGCACCGCGGCACCAGGCTCGAGGACCACACCTTCATCTGGTACTACCGCACGCTCCCGCCGGAAACCCGGCTGCCTGTAGAGCTGAACATCCTGTACCAGGACGAGCACATCCTGGTGGTGGACAAGCCGCACTTCCTGCCCACCACGCCCGGGGGCACGTACATCCAGGAATCGGCGCTGGTCCGGCTCCGGAACCAGCTGGACCTCCCGGACCTGATCCCGATGCACCGCCTGGACCGCATGACCGCGGGCATCCTCCTGCTCTCCACCAACCCCGAGACACGGGGTAAGTACCAGGTGCTCTTCGAGAAGCGCCAGGTCCAGAAGGAATATGAGTGCGTATCCGCTGCCGAACCGGCTGCCGGGTACCCCGCCGTCGGCTTCCCGGTGGTGGTCCGCAACCGGATGACGAAGTCCCGCAGCTACCTTCTGGCGGAGGTCATCGACGGCGAGCCGAACGCGGAGACCCGCATCGACCTGCTGCGGACGTTCGACGGCGCCGCCGGCGGCCCCGCATCTGCCGGAGCAGGACGCCGTGGCCTCTACCGGCTCGAACCGCACTCCGGCAAAACCCACCAGCTCCGGGTGCACATGGCTTCTCTAGGATTGGGCATCCTGCACGATTCGTTCTACCCCGAACTGCTGGACAAGGCACCGGACGACTACACCAAGCCGCTCCAGCTGCTGGCACGCGGCATCCGGTTCGTGGACCCCATCACGAAGGAACCCGTCGAGTACCGCAGCCGCCTCCAGCTCAGCGAAGTCCGCTAGCCAGGTCAAAGTGCGCTAGCCGGGAGGGTCCGCTAGGCAGCACCTTCGAGGACATCCCGGAAGACTGCCGCGGTTTCCGGGCCAAAGAGCACGAACTCCACCAACTCCACGCCCCCTTCGGCGGACCGCGCGGCATACGATCGGACGGCGTCGAACGCCACCTGCGCCACCTGGCGGGCGGCCCAGCCATAGACCCCCGCGCCTACCGCAGGAAAGGCCAGGGACCGGACACCCAGGCCCTCGGCAACCCGCAGGCACTCGGTAAAACAGGACGCCAGCAGTGCCGGATTGGTCTGCCCGGCATGGCGGTTGGGCCCGACGGTGTGGATGACCCAGCGCGCCGCCAGCCCGAATCCGGGGGTGGCCACGGCAGCGCCCACCGGCAGCCCGTCCTGGAGCGTCGTTGCCCTCAGTTCCCGGCAGGCCGCCAGCAGTTCCGGCCCGGCCGCCCGGTGGATCGCCCCGTCCACGCCGCCGCCGCCCAGCAGCGAAGAGTTGGCGGCATTTACCACCGCGTCCACGGGCCGCCCGGTGATGTCACCCTCAACGATCTCTATCCGCATGCAGCCAGTGTGGCATTGTGAACCGGCCAGGGCGTAGGGGTCCGCCGCGCAGGAGTTCCACCGGGTGCCGGACTTCTGCCATGGCTGTCCACCCGGCGCGTTCCCGCCTCGGTGCGGTACGTTGTGCAAATGGACTTCGGCAATCCGGACACGTGGAGCACGGCCATCTACTTCTGGATCATCCCGGCCGTCCTCGGCGATGCCATTTTTCCGCCCATCCCGTCCGAGATGGTCCTGATCACGGGCGGTGCCCTGTCCGCCGCCGGACGGGCCAACCTGTTCCTGGTCGGTGTCCTGTCAGCCACCGCCTCGTGGCTGGGCGACATGGTGGTGTTCCAGCTGTTCAAACGCCGGCTGAGCCATATCCTGGACCGCTGGACATGGGGCCGGAAGATCCACCGCGGCATCCACCAGGCCATCGCCAAGGCGGGCCGGTCCTCCGCCTACGGCACCATCATCGGGGCCCGGTTCATTCCCGGAGGGCGGCTGGCGACGTCGGCCGCCGCAGGCATTGCCGACGTCTCCACCCGGGGCTTCAGCCTGTGCGCCGGGCTGGGAGCGGTGCTGTGGGCGACGTGGCTCGTGGGCCTCGGTTTCTTCACAGGCTCCGCGACGGGGCTGCCGTTTTGGGCGAGTTCGCTGATCGGTGTGGCCGTTGGCCTGGTGATTGGCGCCGTCGTGGGTCTGATTGTCACACGCCGGCGCGGCGACCGCTCCCCCGTGGACGAGCCGGGCGGCGCCGCCGGTCCGGACAACTAAGATCGGGGCAACTAAGGTCGGGGCGCCAAAGCATTAAACGGGCGCCCAGCGGCCGCGGCTGCGGCGGAGCACCGAAAGCGAGCCTGTCAGCGCGACGCGTTCGACGGCGTCGCGCATCACGGCTGCCGACTCGCGCGCCGCGCTGTTCTCACTGTTGTATTCCGTAGCCTCCACGAGGAACCGCAGGTTCAGCTGCGGCACGCCGCCGGCCAGTTCCAGCTGATGCGACTCAACATGGTGCCGCGACCCCAGGCATTCGACGGCGGTGTCCATCACCGTCTCGGGACGGTTGCCCGGCTTCAGCCCGGTGATCTTGAGTCTGGTCTGGAAGGACGGCATCCTCCAACCCTAGCGCCGGGCGCGATGAACACAGCGCGAACGGACACTTGACGCCCCAAAGTCCGGCCCCGGCAGGGCCGTAACTGTCCGTTCGAACCGGGGATGGGCGGGCGGAAATTCGGACGGTTGCGTTTTCTCCGGCGTGAGCCTATCTTGGCAAAAAGGGGCGCGATTATGCACGAACTCTCCATCACGCAGGGGCTTGTCGACGCCGTTCTGGACCGCACAGGTGAACGGACGGTCACTGCGGTCAACCTAAGGATCGGTCCCCTTTCCGGCGTGCTGGCTGATGCCGTGCGTTTTTGTTTTGATGTGGCTGCGGCCGGCACCCCGCTGGCCGGCGCCCGGCTGCAGATCGATGAACCGCAGGGCCGGGGACGGTGCCGCAGTTGCCAGGACGAATTCAATCTGAGCGATCTCATTCTGCTTTGCCCTTGCGGAAGCGCGGACGTCGAAGTCCTCAGCGGCCGCGAGCTGATGCTGATGTCCGTGGAGGTGGCATAGGGCATGTGTACAACATGCGGTTGCGGCGACGAGGCCGGCACCCGCATTTCAAACCTCGCAGGAGAACTGCAAACACCCGGGCAGGGGCACCCGCACAGCCATACCGATGAGCACGGGGGCACGTACACCCACGAGCACGCCGACTCGCATACGCACGCCGCCTCCAACGACCATGCAGACATGAGCGGGCACGCGGACGGCCACCACCATGCGGCAGCGGGCTCAGAAACCATCGTGCTTGAGCAGAACCTGCTGGCCAAGAACGACCTGCTGGCCGCGACGAACCGCGGCTGGCTGGCCGGCCGCGGAGTCCGCGCCTTCAACGTCATGAGTTCACCGGGTGCCGGCAAGACCACTCTCCTGGTCCGCACGCTGACGGAACTCGGCGGGCACCTGGAAGCAGGTGTCATCGAAGGGGACCAGGAGACGTCACTCGACGCGGACCGCATCCGCGCCACCGGGCGCCCCGTCATCCAGATCAATACCGGAGCCGGCTGCCATCTCGATGCCGACATGCTGCGGCACGGCCTCGATGCGCTGGACCCGGAGCCAGGCTCCACGGTCTTCATTGAAAATGTGGGCAACCTCGTCTGCCCCGCTCTTTTTGACCTCGGCGAAACGGCCAAGGTGGTGATCGTTTCGGTAACGGAAGGTGATGACAAACCCCAGAAATACCCGCACATGTTCATGGCAGCCGACCTCGTGATCGTCAACAAGTCGGACCTGCTCCCCTACGTCGACTTCGACGTCGACGAGTGCCTGCGCCGCATCCGGCAGATCAATCCGCGGGCCGAATTCCTCACCCTGTCCGCCGCCACCGGCGAAGGCCTCGCCGCCTGGTACGGCTGGCTCGACGGCGCCACATCCCCACCGGCGGCGCCAACCTCCGGGACAGCCGGGTCAGAACCCCTGACCGGCGCCCTGACAAAAGCACACTGAACCCCAGCAGGGGCACTGAAAGAGGCAACGATGCCTACGGAAACTTCCCTCAAGGCCGAAGAAGCCCTCATCCACGTACTGTGGATCAACGCAGGGCTCAGTTGTGACGGCGACTCGGTCGCCCTGACCGCGGCCACCCAGCCGAGCGTCGAGGAAATCGCCCTCGGGGCGCTGCCCGGCCTGCCGAAGATTGCCATGCACTGGCCACTGATCGACTTTGAATGCGGCCCGCAGGAAGGGGCCGACGACTTCCTGGAATGGTTCCGCAAAGCGGACCGGGGCGAACTGGAACCGTTCGTGCTGGTGGTCGAGGGATCCATCCCCAACGAGAAACTCCATGACCCCGGCGGCTACTGGTGCGGGTTCGGCAACGACCTCGAGACCGGCCAGCCCATCACCACCAGCGAGTGGCTGGACCGCCTGGCACCCAAGGCCACCGCGATCATCGCCGCCGGAACCTGCGCAACCTACGGCGGCATCCACGCCATGGCCGGCAACCCGACCGGCGCCATGGGCGTGCCGGACTACCTCGGCTACGACTGGAAGTCCAAGGCCGGCATCCCCATCGTTTGCGTGCCCGGATGCCCGATCCAGCCTGACAACCTCTCCGAAACCATGACGTACCTGCTCTATCAGGCCACCGGCCAGGCACCGATGATCCCGCTGGACGAAAACCTGCGACCCACATGGCTGTTCGGCAAGACGGTGCACGAGGGTTGCGACCGGGCCGGCTACTACGAGCAGGGCGACTTCGCCACCGAGTACGGTTCCCCCAAGTGCATCGTCAAGCTCGGCTGCTGGGGTCCCGTGGTGAAGTGCAACGTGCCCAAGCGCGGCTGGATGAACGGCATCGGCGGCTGCCCCAACGTCGGCGGCATCTGCATCGGCTGCACCATGCCCGGCTTCCCGGACAAGTTCATGCCCTTCATGGATGAGCCTCCCGGCGGCAAGCTTTCCACCAGCACCATCCGGCCCTACGGCTCCGCCATCCGGACCCTGCGGGGCATCACGACGCACACCCTGGACCAGGAGCCCAAGTGGCGCCGGCCCGGACCCGAGCTCCTCACCGGGGCCCGGCGCACCTGGTAACCCACCCAATTCCAGACAGGCGAAGACAATGACGTCAACAATTCCCATGGGTTCCGGAAGCGGAACGGGTAACAACAACCTGGTGGAAATGAACTGGGATCCCATCACCAGGATCGTCGGCAGCCTCGGCATCTATACCAAGATCGACTTCGAGAACAACCAGGTGGTGGAATGCAAGAGCACCTCCTCGATCTTCCGCGGCTACTCCATCTTCATGAAGGGCAAGGACCCGCGGGACGCCCACTTCATCACCAGCCGCATCTGCGGTATCTGCGGCGACAACCACGCCACCTGCTCCTGCTATACGCAAAACATGGCATACGGCGTCAAGCCGCCGAACCTGGGCGAATGGATCGTCAACCTGGGTGAAGCGGCGGAGTACATGTTCGACCACAACATCTTCCAGGAAAACCTCGTTGGCGTGGACTACTGCGAAAGGATGGTCTCCGAAACCAACCCCGGCGTCCTCGCCAAGGCCGAAAACACCCGGGCACCCCATGAGGCCGACCACGGCTACCGGACCATCGCCGACATCATGCGCTCGCTGAACCCCTTCACCGGCGAGTTCTACCGGGAGGCCCTGCAGGTCAGCCGCGCCACCCGGGAAATGTTCTGCCTGATGGAGGGCCGCCACGTGCACCCCTCCACGCTCTATCCGGGCGGCGTGGGGACGGTGGCCACCATCCAGCTGATGACGGACTACCTCACCCGGCTCATGCGCTACGTCGAGTTCATGAAGAAGGTCGTCCCGATGCACGACGACCTGTTCGATTTCTTCTACGAGGCACTGCCGGGCTACGAGCAGGTGGGGCTGCGGCGGACGCTGCTGGGCTGCTGGGGATCGCTGCAGGACCCGGACTACTGCAACTTCGAGTACAAGGACATGACCGAGTGGGGCCGGAAGATGTTCGTCACGCCGGGCGTGGTGGTGGACGGCAAGCTGGTCACCACCGACCTGGTACGCATCAATCTGGGCCTGCGGATCATGCTCGGCTCCTCGTATTACGAGGACTGGGAAGACCAGGAAATGTTCGTCACCCACGATCCGCTGGGCAACCCGGTGGACCGCAGGCATCCGTGGAACCAGCACACCAACCCGCGGCCGCAGAAGCGCGACCTCTCAGACAAGTACAGCTGGGTCATGTCCCCGCGCTGGTTCGACGGCCAGGACAACCTCGCCCTGGACACCGGCGGCGGCCCGCTGGCCCGGCTCTGGGCCACGGCGCTCGCCGGACTCGTGGACATCGGCTACATCAAGGCCACCGGCAGGAGCGTCCAGATCAACCTGCCCAAGACCGCGCTGAAGGGGCCGGTCACTTTCGAGTGGAACATCCCGCAGTGGAGCAACACGCTCGAACGCAACCGCGCCCGCACCTACTTCCAGGCCTACGCCGCGGCTGCTGCGCTGCACTTCGCGGAAAAGGCCCTCGAGGAGATCCGGGCCGGCCGGACCAAGACGTGGGAAACCTTCGAGGTCCCGGATGAAGGCATCGGCTGCGGCTTCACTGAGGCGGTCCGCGGAGTCCTGTCCCACCACATGGTGATCCGCGACGGCAAGATCGCCAACTACCACCCCTACCCGCCCACCCCGTGGAATGCCAGCCCCACCGACTCCAACGGCGTGGCCGGCCCCTACGAGGACGCGGTCCAGGGGCAGCCGATCTTCGAGGAAAACGACCGGGAGCATTTCAAGGGCATCGACATCATGCGCACCGTCCGCAGCTTCGATCCCTGCCTGCCGTGCGGTGTCCACATGTACCTGGGCAACGGGCAGACGCTGGACATGCTCCATTCCCCCACCCAGACCCTGACCGGCGAGTAGGCCATGCTCGGCGGGGACCGGCCGGCGCTGCAGAGCGGCGACCAAATCGGCACACTCCTTGACGCCCTCGGCGCCGGCGGGGCGGTGGCCCGCGGCCGTGCCGAGGACCTGGTCCGGCAGGTGACAGACCTTTACGGTGCCGGACTGCAACGGATCATGGAGATCCTGCAGGCCCATGGAAAGCTCGACGACGTCACTCTCGAAGCGCTGACCGCTGACAGCCTGGTCGCCGCCCTCCTGGTGATCCACGGGCTGCACCCCCATCCGCTGGAGGCACGGGTGGCCGCGGCGCTGGACAGTGTCCGGCCCTATCTGGGCTCCCACGGCGGCGACGTGGAACTCGAAGGCATCAGTCCCGACGGCGTGGTGAGGCTCAAGCTGCTGGGCACCTGCCAGGGCTGCCCGTCGTCGTCCGTCACCCTCAAGTACGCCGTTGAGGAGGCCATCCAGAACGCTGCCCCGGAAGTGACGGCCATCGACGTCGTCGAAGCGGAAAAGCAGCCGGGCGCCCCGGCGCTGATCCCGGTGGACTCACTACTTGTCCGGGTGAACAATCCGGCGGGCGGCACACCCGCCGAATCCTGGCACGACATGTCCGGCGGCACGTGGGAACCGGTTCCGGAGATCGCCGGGCTTGAAGCCGGCGAGGTGGCAGGTTTCCTCGTTGGTGGCTACCCCGTGCTGGCCTGCCGTACCGGACAGGACATCTACGCCTACCGCGACTACTGCCCGCGCTGCACCGGTTCCATGGCCGGTGCAGTGCTGCAGCGCGCCCTCGCGGCACCGGTTGGCGGAGGGCTGCTCACCTGCCCCACCTGCCGCGGCCACTTTGATGTGCGGGGGGCAGGCGTCTGCCTCGAGGACAAGGAGCTGCATCTGGAGCCGCTTCCGCTGCTGGTCCGGAACGGAGTGATGTCCGTGGCGGTCCCGACGCTGTCCGCGCAGTCCGCGCCGTTGCCGGTTGCCCCGGTACCGGCAGCCCCGGCAGCCGTGACGCCGGTGCAGGCAATCCCGCTGGTGACACCGGCCGGGCTGGAACCCGTCCCGGCGGCGCCTGGACCGGAACCGGCGGAGCCGGCCCCGGTGCCTGCGGCGGTGTCCGTGTCTGCGGCGGTGTCCGTGCCTGCGGCGGTGTCCGTGCAGTCAGCACCTGCGGTTGGGGCGTCCGTGCCCACCCCGACGCCGGCGCCCGGCATGGCCCCGGAACTGCAGGCAGCCGGCGGACAGGACCGCTGAAATGAACATGGAGAACGGAGGAGGTACAGGGCGCGGCCCGGGAACCGGCCAGGCCAACGGCGCCTTGCCGGTGGCCTTACTGCGGCGGATTTCCGCGAACCGGCCCGCTCCCGCCGCCGGGGAATGCTGCGAAATGTGCGGCGAGCCGATTTCCGATGCACACCAGCACGTGGTGGACCTGGAGAGCCACGCGATGATGTGCACCTGCCGGCCCTGCTACCTCCTCTTCACCGATGCGACCGCCCATCTGCGCTACCGCTCGGTGCCGGACAGGTACCTCTCCTTCCCCGGCTTCGATCTCGGCCTTGGGCAGTGGGACGAACTGGAAATTCCGGTGGGCCTGGCGTTCTTCTTCCGCAGTTCCAAACTCGGCCGCACGGTGGCGTTCTACCCGGGCCCGGCCGGGGCCACGGAATCGGAACTGCCGCTCGCGGCCTGGGACGGCGTGCTGGCCCGCAACCCGGCCCTCGGCCTCGCGGCGCCGGACACCGAGGCGCTGCTGATCCGCGGCCCGGGTCCGGGCAGGGCCGCCGCGGACTGCCACCTCGTTCCGGTGGACGCCTGCTACGAGCTTGTGGGCCGGCTGCGCCGCCTCTGGCGGGGGTTCGACGGCGGCCAGGAGGCACGCGATGCGCTCGCCTCCTTCTTCGACCGGGTCTCCCGGCGCAGCGTTCCGGCGCCAGATTCCGCCAGCGAAGCATCAGGCAGTACGGCGTCCGGCACGGGAGGCTTCCGGTGACCGAGCTTTCCTTCGCCGTGCTGGAGATCCGGCCCGAACCCTACGCCGCCGCACCGCAGATGACGGCCAGGCTGCAGCTGACGGAAGGCACCGGGGCCGTGGTGCACGCTGTGGCGCTGCGCTGCCAGGTCCGGATCCAGCCGCAGCGCCGCGGCTACGCGCCGGAGGAGGAGACGGGTTTGCTGGACCTCTTCGGCGACCGCGGACGCTGGCCCACCACGCTCAAGTCGTTCGTCTGGATGCAATGCAGCACCATGGTGCAGGGTTTCACGGGCAGCACCGAGGCGGACCTCCCACTGCCCTGCACTTTTGATTTCGACGTGGCCGCCGCCAAATACCTGCACGCCCTGCACGCCGGCGAGATACCGCTGGAGCTGCTGTTCTCCGGCACCGTGTTCACAAAAGGGCAGACCGGGTTCACCGTGGAACAGGTGCCCTGGGACCTTGAGGCGTCGTACCGGTTGCCGGTCGCCGCCTGGCGCAGCCTGATGGACCAGTATTTCCCCAACGCCGGATGGATCCGCCTGGACCGCGACGTCCTGGCAGCACTCGCCCGGTACAAGTCCGCCGCGGGTCTCACGTCGTGGGAAGCCGCGGTGGAGAAACTGCTCGCCCAGGCCACGGCCGATGTGTCCGGGGAACGGCCATGAACACCAGCCTCGCCCTTGCCCGTGCCGTCGCCGACGCCGTCCTCTACGAGGGCTACCTGCTCTACCCCTACCGCGCCTCCGCCCAGAAGAACCGTGCCCGCTGGCAGTTCGGCATCCTGGGTCCCCCGGGCGCCGCTGAGGACGGCTGCGGGGAGGAACCCTCCATGTCCGCCGACTGCCTGCTGGCCCCGGGAGCCGAGGCCGGCCTTGAAATCCATTTCCGCTTCCTGCACCTGCAGACGCGCACGGCTGAAAAGGCGGACGACGGCGGCCGGTTCACTCCCGTGGACAGCCTCGCCGTGGGCGGTGCGAACTGGCTGAGCTGGGACGAGGCCGTTGAACAGGAAGTGGCGTTCGGGCCGTTTTCCGTGGCGCAGCTCCGGGCCGGACAGGTCCTGCCCGTGGAGGTCCCGGAGGGACTCGACGTCGAGGAACTCAAGGACGACGCCGGGAGGCCGGCCGGGCGGCTGGTGCGCCGCCGTCGTGCCCTCCGCGGTGAACTGCGGCTCAACGCGGCCGAAGATTCCGGCCGGCTGCTGCGGCTCGGCGTCACCGCGACAAACACGGCCGATCCCCTGCCCGCCGGGAACCGGCAGGACGCCACCGCGGCCTCCTTCATCGGGGCCCACGTGCTGCTCGGCGTGCGGGACGGGGATTTCGTCTCGCTGCTGGACCCTCCGGGGTGGGCGCAGCCGGCGGCCGGGCGGTGCTCCCAGCACCGCTGCTGGCCCGTGCTGGCCGGCCCCGAAGGCCAGACCGACGTGCTGCTGGTCTCGCCCATCATTCTGTACGACCACCCCGCCGTCGCCCCGGAAAGCTCGGTGGCGCTGTACGACTCCACCGAGATCGACGAGATCCTCACCCTGCGGGTGCTGACGCTGACCGACGAGGAAAAGGCCGAGGCGCGGGCGACGGACCCGCGGGCCGCCGCCGTCATCGACCGCTGCGAGGCGATGTCACCGGAGGACCTCCAGCAGCTGCACGGCGCCCTGCGGAACCCGCACGCGTTCGCTCCAGGTCCCGAGGACTATGCCCCGGCCGAATCGTGGGGCACAGCCAGCCAGGACGTCCCATGGTGGAATCCGGAGGCGGAGGCCCGTGTCCGGCCGGACCAGGACGCCGTCGTGATCAACGGTGTCGCGGTGGCGCGCGGCAGCCGTGTGCGCGTGCACCCGAACCGGCGGGCCGACGCCCAGGACTTGTTCTTCGGCGGACAGACCGGGCGGGTCACCAGCGTACATTTCGACGTCGACGGCAGCACCCACGTCGGGCTCGTCCTCGAGCAGGATCCGGCGGCCGATCTCCACGAGGGCTACGGCCGGTCCTTTTACTACGCGCCCGACGAACTGGAGCCGCTGGAGGGAAAGGAAAACCCGTAATGAAGGCAATAGGGATGGCCACTGTTTCAGTGCTGGCAGCGATGGCCCTCTGGGGCATCTACGTCGGGATCCGCGCAGTTCCGGATATCCGGCGGTACATGAAAGTGCGGCGGATGTGACCGCCGACAGCAGGGCCGCGTCCGTGCCGCAAGGGTCCGCCGCGCCAGGGGACGACGAGCGCCCAGGCGGCGTCCTCGTGGCCGGCGTGGGGAACCTGTTCCTGCACGACGACGGCTTCGGCCCCGAGGTGGCACGGCACCTCGCCGAGAATCCGCAGCCGCTGGCCCCCGGCGTCCGCGTGGTGGACTACGGCATCCGCGGCATGCATCTGGCCTACGATCTCCTGGCCGGCGTGGACACCCTGGTCCTCGTGGACACGGTGCCTGCGGACGGGACCTCGGCCCCCGGCAGCATCCGCGTGCTGCGGGTCAGCGCGGCGGACTTGGACGGCAGGGCCATGCTCGATCCCCACGGCATGGACCCGGCGGCCGTGCTGGGCCGGCTTCGGTCCATGGGCGGCAGCCTGCCTGCCACGTATGTGGTGGGTTGTGTCCCCGCAGACCTGTCCGAAGGGATCGGCCTCTCGGCACCGGTGGCCGCGGCGGTACCCAAGGCGGCCGCCGCCGTCGGGTCCCTGCTCGGCCGGCACTCTTCCACTCCACGCCCGTTTTCCACTTCAAAGTAGGCGGTGTCTGTACATGTGCCTCGGAATACCCGGCAGGGTCGTTGAACTCCTCGAGGGGTACGGCGGCCAGCTCGCCCTCGTCGATGTGGCAGGAGTGCGGCGGAAGATCAATATCGGACTGCTGGATGAGGGGCCCCTGGTACCCGGCACATGGGTCCTGATCCACATGGGCTTTGCGCTGGAACGCATGGATGCCGCGGGCGCGGAACAGGCCATGGAAGGACTGGAGCTGATGGGCCGCCCGGCGGACACCGGCCCCGGATCCCAACCGGCACAACCACCACAAGGAGAGCAGCATGTCACCCACGAACCAGCCTGACCCCGCCGGCGAGGAGACGGGCGCCGCCCAGGGCGCCGCAGAGGGCACCGCTGAGGGCACCGCGCCAGGGACAGCCCGGGCTTTCGGCAGCGAACCGCCGCTGAAGGAACCCGCCCAGCCCGGAGCGGACGAAACCCCTGAAGACGCGGCACCTGCTCCGGCCGACGTCGGCGTCAGCACCACCCGCAGGGGCGAGGACGTCATCAAGGAGGAGGGTACCGAACCGGGACGCGAGCACGCGGGAACCGATGATTCGCCTGCCGGCCGGCCAGCCGGCGAGTCGTCCGCCCGCGATGCGACGGCCGTCAAGACCCCCGAGCATCCCGACGGTGCGGCGCCGCAGTCACCGTAGGCGGCCGCAGAAGCTGTTCGCAGGGGTTGGTGTCCGGGCGCTGCTGCTCGCTGCTAATGTTCGAGCGCTATGGCTGCGCCGCGGTGTTCGACGCCGCTGTTGGCAATCCGGAGGTGCCGCGCCGTAAAGTGCTTGAGCTGCTGCAGTTGGTGGGTGGAGAGGCGGTCGCATACCCAGTCCCAGTGCAGTGAGACAACGTCGCCTACTGCCAGCCCGGCCACGAAACCGGTCCCGTTCACGGCAAACTTGGCTGATTCCACCACGGGCTCGCCGATGTCCAGGGCTGTGCCGTCCCATACCAGCGGCCGGGACCGCACGACGGCGTCGTCCCCGGATATCGCGAGCACCTGTCCCCAGCGGATCCGGCACCTGTCCAGCACGTTCAGCGCGGTGGCGTGCCGGCGTTCGTCGCGGAGCAGGCCCAGCCACGGGTAGATTTCGAACACGTGGAAACTGTGGTGCGGGACCCCGCCGGCCAGCACGCCTTCCACCAGATGCGGGAACTGCCGCCCGGTGCGCGCCCGGAACCTGTCCTCCATGGAATTGCCGAGGTTGGCGATGCCGACGGTATCCAGCAGGCTGTTGCCCACCCAGTAGGCCTCCACCACGCGGACGTCCAGCGGATCGGCGATGCCATGCGATCCGGCGATCAGTTCGAGGTAGGGCCAGGCTCCGGCAAAGCCCTTGGCCAGTTCGCGGAGCCCCTGGTCCGTGACGCCGGACTGCCCGTAATGCAGCAGGGCGTCGCTGTCCGGCGGGCCGCAGCTGCCCCGTGAATTGGGCGGATAGGCATAGCGGACGAACAACTGGGCACCATCGATAACCATCCCGTGGCCACCTTCTGCGAGCGTCCTCTGAAAGTAGCACCCGGCCATGGTGCCGACAAGGGACCGGCCGCGGGCCGGCAGGTCCGGGCAGCGAGACCGGCCCGTCGCCGAACGCAGGAGAAAGCGTTGACAGCCCTGCCCCCGAAGCGGATGCTGTGAAGACCCACGCGCAGGGAGTCAACGATGACAGCTGCAGACCTAAACCGCCGCTCCGCCCTACAGGTGTTTATGGCGGGCGGCTCCGCCGCCCTGCTGGCCGGATGCGGCGCATCCGGCACCGCCCCGCCGTCGTCCCCTGCGGGCAGCACCAACAGCATCAGCCTCACGGACCAGCGGGGCCGGACCCTGTCCTTTGACCGGCCGGTGGCCCGGGTTGTCACCATCCCGATGCCGTCGGCGTCCCTTCTGGTTGCCGTCGACCGCAGCGCCGACCATCTCGCGGCCCTGCACAACGCCTCCTGGGTGGCCATGCGCGACGGCATCATGGGCTCCATGTTTCCTGCCGCCCTGGGTCTCCCGCACGACATCGCCACCCAGGACTTCACCGCCAACGTTGAAAGCATCCGGGCGCTCAACCCGGACGTGGTGGTCCAATGGTCGGACGCGCAGCTCATCGAGCCCCTGGAGAAGGCGGGGCTTCAGGTTCTGGGGCTGAAAAACTCCGGCACCCAGGAGGACGTCGACGCATGGGTCGCCATGTTCGCCGCCATGCTCGGCAAGCCCGAACGTGCCACCGAGCTCAAGACCCGTAGCGACCGGGAGCTTGCCGAGGTCAAGTCCCTGGCGGCCGGGCGCGCATCCAAGGGCCCGAGCATCCTGTACTTCAACCGCTTCACCGGCGGGCTCAAGGTTGCCGGCGCCAACAGCTACAACGACTTCTACATCAAGCTCGTGGGCGGCTCCAACCCGCCAACAGGCAAGGACCCGCTGACCGGTTCCGGGATGGTGGGCGTGGACATCGAGCAGGTCCTGCGCTGGGACCCCGAGGTCATCCTGCTGGGCAACTTCGACGCCGCCATGCCGCAGGACATCTACTCCGACCCGGTGTGGCAGAACGTGGCCGCGGTCCGCTCGAAGCGCGTGTACAAGGTACCGCTGGGCGGCTACCGCTGGGATCCGCCCGGGCAGGAGTCGGCGCTGATGTGGCACTGGCTCGGCGACATCGCCTTCCCGCAGCAGAGGTCGGCGGTGCGGAGCAAGGCTTCCGAATACTTCAGGTTCCTGTACAACCACGAACTCACCAACGCTGAGCTGGACAAGATTCTCCGGACCGCGGAGAACGGGCAGTCCGCCAACTACCGGCAGTTCAATGCTTGATGAGGCAGGTTCCCCGCGGCTAGGCAGGCGGCGGCCCGGCGGCCCGGGGCCAGCGCAGCCGGCACTGCCACGAGCGGGCCCGGCTACCGGCTCGGGCCGCGCTGTAAAACCGCAGGCACGGGAACACACGCTTGGGAAACGAGAGGCGGGAGAACGACGGCGGGAACCCGCCGTCGTCGTTCCCATTGCCCTCACTGCCTGCTTCCTTTTCGCAGTGGCGGTGCTGGCACTCGCGATGGGGCGGTACAGCGTGCCGCTGGACCACGTGGTCCAGATCCTGACGGCACAGCTCGTGCCGGTCCCGGTTCAAGCCAGCGGCACCGAACAGAACGTGGTGCTGCTGGTCCGGCTGCCCCGGGTCCTGCTCGCTTTGCTGGTGGGCGGCGGCCTGGCGATTGGCGGCGCAGCGCTGCAGGCCATTTTCCGCAATCCCCTGGTCAGCCCCGAGATCATCGGCGTGTCTGCCGGCGCATCCTTCGGCGGAGCCCTGGCGCTGCTGCTCGGACTGGGTCCGATCCTCCTGGTGGGCGGCTCCTTCGTGTGCGGGCTGCTGGCACTCGGGACCCTGTTCCTGATCACCTCGGGCCGCGCCGGGACGCCGATGCTCATGATCGTGCTCGGCGGCGTGGTCACCGGGTCCTTCTTTTCAGCCTTGGTGGCCCTGGTGACCTACATCGCGGACCCCAACACCACGCTGCCCGCCATCGTCTTCTGGCTGCTGGGCAGCGTATCCACGGCAACCTTCGCCAAAGTGGCGGTGGCCCTGATCCCTGTCCTTGGCGGGGCCGCCGTCCTCGTGGCCCTGCGCTGGCGGATCAACGTGCTGTCCCTCGGCGACGAGGACGCGGCCGCCCTGGGCGTGCGCCCGCGCCCGCTCCGCTGGGTGGTGCTCGTGGCGGTTGCCTTGATCGTGGCCGGCGCAGTGGCGGTCAGCGGCGCCGTCAGCTGGGTGGGTCTCGTGATCCCGCACCTTGCCCGGATGTGGGTGGGACCGGACCACCGTGTCCTCCTGCCCGTGTCCTTCCTGCTCGGCGGCGCCTACATCGCTCTGGTGGACACCATCGCCCGCACCGCCACCGCCGGGGAGATCCCGCTCGGCGTCCTCACGGCCCTGATCGGCGCGCCCGTGTTCTTCCTGCTCCTGCGCCGTAACCGGGAGAAGGTCTGGGACAGTGCTTGAACTCGACGGAGTGGGCTTCGGCTACTCGCCCCGGGACTGGGTGTTCCGCGGCGTCAGCTTCCGCGTGCCGCCGGGGACCGCCACCGCCGTGTTGGGTCCCAACGGCAGCGGCAAGACCACGCTGGTGCGCTGTGCCGCCGGGCTGCTGGACCCGCAGGAGGGAGTGGTCCGGCAGAGTGAGAGCGCCGGCTACGTCCCGCAGGCCCACGGCAGCGCCTTTGCCTACCGGGCGCTGGACATGGTCCTCATGGGGCGGGTACGGCACGTTGGCGTGTTCCGGACGCCCGGGCCATGCGACCATGACGCAGCTCTGGACGCGATGGAGCGGGTGGGCGCGGCGGGGCTGCGGGACCGGCGTTTCCCCACCCTCAGCGGGGGCGAGCAGCAGCTCATACTGATCGCCCGGGCGATCGCCGCAGGCTCGCCCATCCTGGTGCTGGACGAGCCCGCCACCGGTCTCGACCTCAAGAACCAGGCACGCGTCCTGACGCTGCTGCGCGAACTGATGGCCGACGGCATGGCCCTGCTCCTGAGCACCCACCATCCCGACCACGCCCTGCACCTGGCCGACCGGGTGGTCCTGCTGGGCCGCTCGGGGGTGCGGACCGGCCACGCTGCGGAGCTCCTGACCGACGCCGAACTCTCGGCCCTCTACGGTGTGCGCGTGAGCACTATGGCCTATTCCGACGACGGCGACGGCTTCCCCAGCAGCACGCCCCGCCGGACCATCGTGGTGCACTACGGCACCTGACGCTTCCTCACTTTTCGCAACAATTCCATCAACCCTTCCTCAGCTCCTGTCGCCTCAAGCCAAACCCTCCCGCAGATCCCGTCGGTTCCTTCCAAACCCTCCCGCAACGGGTGAGGAAGCGTCTGGAAGGAACCGACGAAAAGTGAGGAAGCGTCCGGAAGGGACCGACGAAAAGTGAGGAAGCGTCTGGGGCGGTGTGGGTTACCCGGTGTTGCGGAGACCTGCTGCCACGCCGTTGACGGTGATGAGCATGGCCCGCTGCAGTCGCTCGTCGATCTCGCCGGCGCTAATGCTGGCACCTTCTGCGCGCACGCGGCGGAGCAGTTCCACCTGGAGGTAGCTGATCGGGTCGAGGTACTGGTCACGGATTTCCAGGGACCGCTTGAGCGTGGGCTGGGCGTCCAGCAGCAGGTTCTCGCCGGTGAGGTTCTGGATCTCTGAGACGGTGAGCTCGTACTCTTCGCGGATGGCGCGGAAAAGATGGTGCAGTTCCACCGGGACCAGTGTGTCCACGTAATATCCGGCGATCTCCATGTCCGTCTTGGCGAGGGTCATCTCCACGTTCGACAGGACGGAGCGGAAGAAGTGCCAGCCGTGCATCATCTCGACGAGCTGGGCGGAGTTCCCGGCTTCCCGTGCCGCTTTCAGCCCGGAGCCGACGCCGAACCAGCCCGGCACGATCTGCCGGGACTGGGTCCAGCCGAAGACCCATGGGATGGCACGCAGGCCGCCCAGCCCGGCACCGGAATCCGGTCGCTTGGACGGGCGGGAACCGATGTTCAGCGAACCGAGCTGCTCCACCGGCGTCGAGGCCAGGAAGTACGCCGGCAGGTCCGGGTGGTCGATGAGGCTGCGGTAGCGGGCGAACGCGGCGTCGGAGATGGTCTCCATGACATGCCCGAACCGCTCGCGCTGGTCGTCCGAGGTACGCGGCGTGCGGTGCAGCGCAGAGCCCTGCAGCACGGCAGCGAGGGACAGCTCCAGGTTTTCCCTGGCAAGTTCCGGCAGGGAGTACTTGTCCGAGATGACCTCGCCCTGTTCGGTGAACTTGATTTCGCCTTCGAGGACACCGTTCGGCTGCGCCAGGATGGCGTCGTAAGTGGGTCCGCCGCCGCGGCCCACGGAACCACCGCGCCCGTGGAACAGTCGCACGCGGACGCCGTGCTTCGAGGCGATGTCGCGCAGCTTCCTCTGGGTCTTGTGGATTTCCCACTGGCTGGTCATCACGCCGGATTCCTTGTTGGAGTCCGAGTAGCCGAGCATGACTTCCTGGACGTCCCCGCGAAGCCGGACCAGCTCGCGGTAGGACGGGTCGGACAGCAGCTGGTCCACGATCTCCGCCGAGGCACGCAGCTCGTCGACGGTCTCCAGCAGCGGCGCGAAGCCGATCTTGGCGTACGGGGCATCACCGAAGATGCTGACCAGGCCGGCCTCGCGCGCCAGGACGGCAGCAGCCAGGACGTCGTCAGCGCCCCGGGTCATGGAGATGATGTAGGTCTCGATGACGTCCGGCCCGTACGTGCGCAGGGCACGGCGGATCTCACGGAAAACGTCGTACGTGCCGTCAGCGGCGCCGTCGAGCTTGATCGGGTGGCCGGAAAGCGGACGGCGGGAGGCGAGCTCGGCGCTCAGGACCTCGAGGCGCTCGCCGCGGGTCAGTTCTGCATAGCGGATGCCGGGACCGCCGAGGCGGTCCATGAGCTGACCGACGGCGTCGTGGTGGTGGTCGGCGTGCTCGCGGATGTCGAGGGTGGCCAGGTGGAGGCCGAAGGAGGCGATGGCCCGGCGGACACGTGCCAGCGCCCCGTCCGCGGCAAGGGACGCCGAGTGGTTGCGCAGGGACAGTTCCAGCAGCTCGAGTTCGGCGATGAGCTCCTCGGTGGAGGTGTAGTCACGTCCCGGCTGGTGCTTGGACCCCGCGGCCACCCGCTTGCCGGTGTTGATGAGCTTGGCCTTCATGCAGGTCAGCTTCAGCCGGTAGGGCTCCTGGGCATTGAGTTCCAGGATGCGGCGGTCCAGGCCGGGGAGCTTCGCGAGGTCGGCATCGATCGAATCGAGGAGCGCCTGGTCGGCGCCGGCGAGGGCGGTGGAGTTGGACAGGACGGAGATGAGTTCGTCGATCATGGCAATGCTGATCCGGACGGCATGCTGGTTCTGCAGCTGCAGAATCTCGTGCGTGACGGCGGCCGTGACGTTGGGGTTGCCGTCGCGGTCACCGCCGATCCAGGAGCCGAACCGGATCGGGGCGTTCTGGGCCGGCAGTGTGACGCCGTGCTCGCCGAGCAGTTCCGAGAAATCCGTCAGCATCTCCGGCAGCGCGTCCGTCAGGATGCTGTCGAGGTAGTAGATGGCGTTGCGGGCCTCGTCCACGGGAGTGGGCCGCACCTGGCGCAGTTCGTCCGTCTGCCACATCTGGTCGATCATCTCGGACAGCTGCCGGTCCTGCCGGCGCCGGGCGCTGGTGCCCTCCTCGGTGGGCTGGGCCAGCACGTCCGAGAGCTTGCGGATCTTGTCCAGCACGGAGCGGCGGGATGCCTCGGTGGGGTGCGCGGTGAAGATCGGGCGCACATCCAGCTCGTTGACGACTTCCTGCAGCACCGCCGGGCCGGCTTGCCCCGCGATGTCCTCGACGGCCTTGGCCAGCCAGCCGTCCTTCTCCTGCCGGGTGCGCAGCCCGCGGACCCGGTGGACCTGTTCGGCGGCGTTGGCGAGGTGGAAGTAGAAGGCGAAGGCCCGGACCAAATCGGTCGCCTGCTCGAGCGGCAGGGAGGCGAGCAGCTCGCGGACCTGGGCAACGACGTCGTGCGCGCTCCAGGGGCCGGTGGCCTCCGCGCCGCCCCGGGCGGCCTCCTTGGATTCCTTGGTGAGCAGGCGCACCTGCTCTACCAGGTCGAGGAGTTCGGGGCCGTGCTGGCGGACCAGCGATTCGCCCAGCAGGGTGGAGACCCGGCGTACGTCGGCGCGGAGTTCGGCGGCGAGATCTGTTTCTGAATTCATTGCAGTGTCAGCCATGGAAACTATCTTTCGAGTGTTCGACTTTGGCTCGTACACTGCGCTGGATACTGTGAGCCCGGTTACTGTTCCTATGGGATGTTACCCGCAGCCGGCCGGAGCCCGGGAATATGTCTCAGATGTTGTCGGGCCCTTGAACCGGAGCGGCCGGTGGCTGTAGAGGGGCGGCGGGCAGCCGGATCCGGCCCGAATACGGACCGTCGGCCTCCGGTCCGAGACCCGCGCTGGGCGCTTCATGCCGCTTTCGTTTCTGTTCCTCCCGCGCCGCCAACGCCTCCGAATGCGTCGGGGTGCCGGTGGCGGGATCGAACCCTGCCAGGGCGCTGCCCAGGGTTCCCGCGGCACCTTTCGGATCGACGCCCCGCTTCTGCACAGCCATCCCCGCGAAGGTCAGCGCCGACACGATGGCAACGCACACCAGCACCGTCAAAACAGCGTCCAGGGCCATACCCCAAGGCTACGCCTGCCGCGGCCGGGGGTTGACCCCTAAGCTGGCCAGGTTGGCATACACGTTGGAGGACACATGAGCACCGCAGCAGACGCCCAGCTGGAGCGCTGGCTCCGCTTCCGCAAAGGCCGCAACACAGCACTCGCGGCCGAACACGGCTGGCTCACGCTCACATCGTTCCAGTGGCTGGAAAGCCAGCCGGGCGCCGTCGACCTCGTCCCCGGACTGTGGTCAGCGGACGGCACGACGGCGACGCTCACCGCCGCGGCGTCCGACGGGCTGACGCTCGTGGAGACCGGGGAGCCGGTGGACGGGACGGTCAGTGCGCAGCTCGCCAATGAGGAGTCGCTCATGTGGGTGCAGTTCGGCGGCGCGGACGGCCGGCAGGTTGTGGTGGAACTGGCGATGCGTGCGGACAGGTACGCGATCCGCACCCGGGATTCCGCGTCGCCGGTGTTCACCGAGTTCGACGGCGTGCCCACCTTTGATTACCGGCCCGATCTTGCGGTGGAGGCCAGGTTCGAGGCCTACCCGGAGCCGGTGGACGTGCCCATTTCCACGGCCAATCCGCTGGTGGACGGGGTGCACCGCAGCGTTGGCGAACTGGTGTTCCGGCTGCCCGGCAAGGACCACGAGTACCGGCTACATGCCGAGGAGGAGAAGCTTGGCGCCCTGACAGTCACGTTCCATGACGAGACGAACGGCGACACGACCGACGAATGGCGGAAGGTGTCCACCGCTCGCCCGCGGCCGGACGGCTCCGTGGTTTTGGACTTCAACCGCGCCATCAACTACCCCAGCGCCTTCACGCCCTACGGCACGTGCCCGATGCCGGTCCGGAACAACAGCCTGGACGCGCGGATCGAAGCCGGGGAGAAGCAGCCCGCCTCTTGAGCCGGCGTCCCCTCAGCCCAGCCACAAGCGCGAACGAACACTTAAGGCCCCGCACCGCAGGGCCTCAAGTGTTCGTTCGCGCTCCGAACGCTGCGCGAGATGCGTCAGACGATCGCGGACACACCGGTGACTTCGCGGCCCACGATCAGCGTGTTGATCTCGTACGAGCCCTCGTAGGTGTAGATGGCCTCGGCGTCGGCGAAAATCTTGGCCATCCGGTAGTCCGTGACGATGCCGTTGCCGCCCAGGATGGAGCGGCCCATCGCCACAGTTTCGCGCATCCTCGCCGATGTGTACGACTTGGCCAGCGCCACCTGCGCCATGCCAACGCCCTGCTCCTGCAGCTGCGCGACCCGGGCCATCATCCCCATGCTCGCGACGGCGTTGCCCAGCATGGACACCAGCTGCTGCTGGATGAGCTGGAACTTCGCCAGCGGCCGGCCAAACTGCTGGCGTTCGACGGCGTACTGCCGGGCGACGTCGAACGCCGCCAGCTGCTGCCCCACGGCCTGCCACCCGACCATGATGCGCGAGCCGCGGAGCAGTTCGTTGGTGTCCTCGAAGCTGCCGATTCCGGAAAAGCGGTCGGCCTCGGCAACCCGCACGTTGTCGAAAACGATGTCGGCGTTCTGCACGGTCCGCAGCGCGATCTTATTCTCGATCCGGCTGCGGCCCACCCCGGGCAGGGCCGCGTCCACGATGAAGCCGCGGACCGCGCCGTCGGCCTCGTCCCGCGCCCACACCAGCATGTAGTCGCAGAACGTGCCGTTGCCGATCCACCGCTTGGCGCCGTTCAGCACCCAGCAGTCCCCGCCGCCGTCGGGATCTCCAGTACGGCCCGATATCCGGCGTGCCCGCGTCTCCATGCCGCCGGCGACGTCGGAGCCGTGGTCCGGTTCGGTCAGGGCAAACGCACCCGTGGTCCTGAGGTTCGAGGCGTCGCCGAGGTACCGGTTGCGCTGGTCCTCGGAGCCGAACCGGTAGAGCGACTCGACGAAGAGGTCGTGGTGGACCATGAAAAACGTGGCGATCGACGTGTCCACGCGCGTCATCTCCGCGATCACCAGCCCCGCAAACAGGTGACTGTAGCCGCGCTGGGCGGGCGTGCTCAGCTGCAGGGCGGCCAGCTTGGGCAGGATGTGCGCCGGAAATTCAGCCTTGTTCCACCAGTCCCCGGCGAACGGCGCGATCTCCGCGGCCAGGAACTCCCGCAGTTCGCCCAGCTTGCGCTGTTCGGAGGCGCTCAGCAGGGACTCGTAGCCGAAAAAGTCGGCGGTGGGCAGGGTGTCGACGGCGGATATCACCTGGGTGGCCCCGCCCGGTTTGGTGCCGGTCACTTCGGGCCCATCCGGATGGCGCCGTCGAGGCGGATGGTTTCCCCGTTGAGCATGGCGTTCTCCACGATGTGCGCGGCGAGGTTTGCATACTCGGCGGGCCGGCCCAGGCGGGACGGGTGCGGGACCTGCCGGCCCAGGGACTCCTGCGCCTCCGGCGGCAGCCCGGCCATCATCGGGGTCTCAAAAATCCCGGGCGCGATGGTCACCACGCGGATCAGGGACCGGGCCAGTTCGCGGGCCAGAGGCAAGGTCATGGCGGCCACACCGCCCTTGGATGCAGCATAGGCAGGCTGGCCGATCTGCCCGTCGAACGCGGCTACCGAGGCGGTGTTGATAATAACGCCGCGTTCCTCTCCGCCGAGCTCGGTGACAGCAGGCTCAGTGGCGGCAATGGCAGCGGCGGCCAGCCGGACCACGTTGAAGGTCCCCACCAGGTTGATCTGGATGACGCGGCGGAAGGTCTCCAGCGGCAGCACGCCGTCGCGCCCCAGGACCTTGCCCGGCGTGGCGATGCCGGCGCAGTTCACCACGATCCGCAGCGGTCCCATCCCGACGGCGGCGTCCACAGCGGCCTGCACCTGATCCTCGTTGGTCACGTCCGCGGGAACGAAAACCGCTTTGGGGGCTGCCACCTCGCGGCCTGAAGCGGTGCCCGAAAGGTTCTGCGGGCCGGCCGCATTCAGCTCGTCGGCGTACGCGGCACCGGCCGAGGTGCCGAGGTCGGCGAGAACCACAGAGGCGCCGGCGTCGAACAGCCGTCGGGCCGTGGCGGCGCCCAGACCGGATGCACCGCCCGTGATGAGCGCGACGGAACCCTCGATCTCCATACATCCTCCTTGATGCGGAACCGGTCGACGCGGATCCGGATCCCGGCCGCGAACGTTAGTTAGTGAATGTTAACTGAAACGGCGGGCGGATGCATCCCGCCCGGGCCGCTTTAGGCTGACTGTTCGCCACGCTGCCGGTTGCCGGGCTGGCGGTTCGCTAGGCTGGCCGAATGATCCAGCCAGATGCTGACGCCACGCCAGATGGCAGCCCCGCCCCCGCAACGGCCTGGGCAGAGCGGGCCGACGAGGCCGCACGGTCGGTAACGCACCTGTTCGGCCAGCGGCTGTTCTTCCTGCCCGGGACGCACATCGCAGCCACCGCCCGCCCCTCCGGCCGCATCGAGAACCTCCGCCGCCCGTGGCACTACTGGTGGCAGGCGCATTATCTGGATTGCCTTGTGGACGCGGGTTTTCGCGAACTCGGGAGGGCTGGGCGGCCGCCGGAAAAGTTCGACGGCGGCACCCGCCCCAGTGCTGGCCAGCTCGCTTCACGGCTGGTCACCGGCATCCGGCTGCGGAATTTCCTGACGTTCGTCAACCATTACTACGACGACATGGCCTGGCTGGCCCTCTCCACACTCCGGCTGGAGCGGCTGGCCGAGGAGAGCCGCCGGCCCAGCACCCGGCGGCAGGAGAGGATCCGCAAGAGCCTGACGCTGCAGTTCGACTCGGCATCCACCGACGACCTGGGCGGCGGCACGTTCTGGAGCACCAAGCGGGACTTCAAGAACACCCCGGCCACGGCACCGGTGGCGCTCTACTATGCCCGCACGGGCAACACCGCCAAGGCGCAGGCCCTGCTCGACTGGCTGGACGCGCGGCTGTTCGACCCCACCCGCGGGCTCTACCTCGACGGCATCCGGATCCGCAGCACCGGGGAGACCGTGCTGGAGGAGGCCATCTACACCTACAACCAGGGGCCCGTCCTGGGTGCCCTGCTGGAGCTCGGCGGCACCGCCAACCTGGAACGCGCATCGACCGTGGTGCGCGCAGTGGCGGCGCACCTCACCCTGCCAGAGGCCGGCGGCAGGAAGGCCGGCAACAGCACAGGCGCCGACGCCAGCCCCGCACCCAGCCTGATTCTGCGCTGCGACGGCACCGGTGACGGCGGACTGTTCACCGGCATCCTCACCCGCTACCTGGCACTGGCCGCCAACGACCAACGGCTGCCGCAGGACGTCCGGGCCACCGCCGCCGGGCTGGTGACCGGCACGGCCGGGGCCCTCTGGGCTAACCGCCGGCTGATCGCGGCAGGCGAACCGCTGGCCCGGCACGGGCTGGGCGGCGATCCGGTGTTCTCCTCGGAACCCCGGCGGCCGGCGAGCGACACATATCCGCCGGGCGCCGCCGTCGAACTTTCCACCCAGCTTCAGGCCTGGATGGCATTGGAGGCAGCGGCATCAGTAACGGCGGCGCCGGCAACAGCGGGCTCCGAGTCGGGTGCCAATTAGGACACGCAACAGTGTCGTAATTGATGTGATCCTCATCACTTAAGGCCTTTGTCGCTTGGTGCTTAGGTTTGGCTAACCTACAGTTTTTCGAGTGAGCTTCACCTAACTTCCCCAGCTCACGGCGGGCCTGGCCCACGAGACTTTTGCAGAAAGAAGCACCCCGATGAAGATCCGCATTAACGCGCTGGCCGGCATCGCGATCGCCGCCACCGCAGCCCTGGGCCTCTCGGCCTGCGGCTCCAGCACCTCCCCCGCTGCCTCGTCCTCGGCTGACGCCTCCAAGGGCGAGATCACTGTCTACAACGCCCAGCATGAAAGCCTCACCAAGGAATGGGTGGACGCTTTCACCGCGGAAACCGGCATCAAGGTGACGCTCCGCCAGGGTGATGACACCGAGATGTCCAACCAGATCGTCCAGGAAGGCGCAGCCTCACCGGCGGACGTCTTCCTTACCGAGAACTCCCCCGCAATGGCGCAGGTGGAAAACGCCGGCCTGTTCGCCGACGTCAACAAGGACACGGTGGCCCAGGTCCCGGCGGAGTTCCGCCCCAGCACCAACAAGTGGACCGGCATTGCCGCCCGCTCCACCGTCCTGGTCTACGACAAGAACAAGATCTCCGAGGACAAGCTGCCGAAGTCCATGCTGGACCTGGCCAAGCCGGAGTGGAAGGGCAAGTGGGCAGCCTCCCCGAGCGGCGCCGACTTCCAGGCCATCGTCTCCGCCCTCGTTGAGCTCAAAGGTGCGGCCGCTGCCGAGGCGTGGCTGAAGGGCATGAAGGAAAACTTCACCGCCTACAAAGGCAACAGCACCGCCATGAAGGCAGTGAACGCCGGCGAGGTTGATGCCGCGCTGATCTACCACTACTACTACTACGGCGACCAGGCAAAGACGGGCGAGAACTCCAAGAACGTCACGCCGTACTACTTCAAGAACCAGGACCCGGGCGCATTCCTGTCCGTCTCCGGCGGCGGTGTGCTGAAGTCCTCGAAGAATGCCGAGAACGCCCAGGCCTTCCTGAAGTTCATCACCGGCAAGAAGGGCCAGGAAGTCCTGCAGAAGGGCACGTCCTTCGAATACGCCATCGCTTCGGGCGTCCCCGCCAACGAGAAGCTGGTTCCCATCAAGGAACTTCAGGCTCCCACCGTGGACCCCGCCAAGCTGAACTCCGAGAAGGTCACGGAACTGATGACCAAGGCAGGACTGCTCTAATTCTGTGACCACGCAAGTATCGGCGCCGGAGACATCCGGAAGCACGACGACGGCGGGCCGGGGCAAGCGCCCCCGCCCGCCTTTCGGCGTTTCCGCGGTAGGCGTCATGGCGGTGCTGATCGCCCTGTTCGCCCTCGTCCCCCTCGGCTACGTCGCGGTGATGACCGCGGCCACGGGATGGGACACCGCCCTTGAACTGATCGTTCGCCCGCGCGTCGGCGAGCTGCTGCTCAACACCGTGCTCCTGATCGTGTTCACGGTGCCGCTCTGCCTCGTCCTGGGCGTGGGCGGCGCCTGGCTCGTGGAACGCACCACGCTGCGCGGGCAGAAGGTGTGGGCCGTGCTGCTCGCGGCGCCGCTGGCCATCCCGGCCTTCGTCAACAGCTACGCGTGGGTTTCCGCCGTGCCGTCCCTGCACGGCCTGTTTTCCGGCGTGCTCATCGCCACGCTCTCCTACTTCCCGCTGGTCTACATTCCCGCCGCCGCGACGCTGAGCCGGCTGGATCCCGCCGTGGAGCAATCGGCTGCGTCCCTCGGGCTGGGGGCCTGGCGGGCGTTTTTCCGTGTGGTCCTGCCGCAGCTCCGGATCGCGATGACTGGCGGCGCGCTGCTGGTGGCTCTGCACCTGCTGGCCGAGTATGGCGCCTTCGCGATGATCCGCTTCGACACGTTCACCACGGCCATCATGGTGCAGTACCAGTCCACGTTCAACGGCGCCGCAGGCACCATGCTGGCCAGCGTGTTGGTGTTCTTCTGCCTCCTCCTGCTCCTGGTCGAGGTGCGCAGCCGCGGCACCGCCCGGTACGCCCGCGTGGGCTCCGGTGCGCAGGCCAAGGCCCTGCGCCTGCCGCTGCACGCCTACCAGGTGCCGGCCCAGCTGGCCCTGCTCGGCCTGACCCTGCTTGCCTTCGGGCTGCCGCTGCTGTTCGTGCTGCGCTGGATCATTGCCGGCGGCGCCGACATCTGGGCGGCCGACGAATTCGTTCCTGCGCTGTGGCAGACCCTGCTGTACGGGCTGGCCGGCGCCGGAGCCACCACCGTTGTCGCCTTCCCCATGGCGTACCTGGCCGTCCGGCATGCCAGCTGGTTCAGCAAGGCCCTCGAACTCTCCAACTACGTCACCAGCTCCATGCCGGGCATCGTGGTGGCCCTGGCCTTCGTCACCGTCAGCATCCGGCTGGTCCCGAACGTCTACCAGACAGCCGGCGTCCTGGTGGCCGCCTACATCCTCCTGTTCCTGCCGCGCGCGCTGGTCAACATCCGTGCCGGCCTGGCCCAGGCACCCAAGGAACTGGATGAGGCGGCCCAGGCCCTGGGAACGCCTCCCCTGCTGTCCTTCATCCGCGTGACGCTCCGGCTCACCGCCCCCGCTGCGGCCGGCGGGGCGGCGCTCGTCTTCCTCGGCATCGCCAACGAGCTGACCGCCACGCTGCTGCTCTCCCCCAACGGGACCCGGACCCTGGCTACCGAGTTCTGGAGCAAGAGCAGCGAAATCGACTACGCCGGCGCCGCGCCGTACGCCCTGCTCATGATCGTGATCTCGGCGCCCATGACCTATTTGCTCTTCCAGCAGTCCAAGAAAGTAGCGGGACAGTGACCGAACAATCCCCGTCCAGGCTTCCGGAACCGCGGATCTCACGGTCCGTGGCGCCAAGCACCAACAGCCACCTGGAGATCGACTCTGTCACCAAGAACTTCGGCTCGCAGGCCGTCCTCAAGGGCGTGAACCTGTCCGTCGCCAAGGGCGGCACCACCGCGATCGTGGGCCCCTCGGGTTCAGGCAAGACCACCCTGCTCCGGCTGATCGCCGGCTTTGAACACCCGGGCACCGGCAGCATCTCGCTGAACGGCACCCCGGTGGCGGGCGACGGCGTGTGGAAGCCGGCGCACAAGCGCCACGTCGGCTACGTGGCCCAGGACGGCGCCCTATTCCCGCACCTGACCGTGGGGCAGAACATCGCGTTCGGGCTCAGTGCCGCAAAGCTCGACGGCGGCCGGCGCGCGGTTAACGCACGGGTCAACGAACTCCTCGAAATGGTGTCGCTGGACACGGCCATGGCCAAGCGCCGGCCGCACCAGCTCTCCGGCGGGCAGCAGCAGCGCGTCGCCCTGGCCCGGGCACTGGCCCGGGAACCCGAGCTCATGCTGCTGGACGAACCGTTCTCCGCGCTCGACGCCGGACTCCGGGTGGCCACCCGTCGGGCGGTGGCGAAGGTCCTCAACGAGGCCGGCGTGACCACCATCCTGGTCACCCACGACCAGGCCGAGGCGCTGTCCTTCGCCGACCAGGTGGCCGTCATGCGGGGCGGCAAGCTGGCACAGATCGGCAACCCGTTCGTGGTCTACACGCGGCCGGCGGACCGTGCCACGGCCGAATTCCTAGGCGACGCCGTGATCCTTGACGCGTGGATGGAGGGCTCACTCGCCACCTGCTCACTGGGCGGCATCCCTGTCCGGCGCCCGCCCGCACAGGGCCGCGTCCAGCTTATGCTGCGTCCGGAGCAGATCCGGATCGCCGAGGACGGACCCATCCGCGGCGTGGTGGTGGATACCGACTACTTCGGCCCCGAAACCACCGTGCGACTCAAGCTCGCCGTGCCGCCCAAGCTGGCGGGCGCCATGCCTGACCACCGTTATCCCGGCGGCGGTGAGGTGATCACCATCCGGCACTGGAACGCGTCCATCGCCCAGCCCGGTACCGAACTGTGCCTGCGCGTGGTGGGCGAAGCCGTGGCCTTCCCGCTCGAGTCCGACTAACGTTCCGCAGCGGCTCGGCCGGGCGTGCCGCTCGGTCTTGCGCCGCCGCTGCGCCTAATTCTTTCCGGGCGGCGCGTCTAGCGAGCCGTCAGCGCGGTGGCCAGTGGCGTGTACTTGAACGACTTCAGCGTAAGTTTTCCGCCGGAGGTGGCGGCGCTGACTGCCGGCTGCCCGGACCGCGGCAGCACTACCGACGTCAGGGTCTGCTCCCCGCCGTTCACGAAGACCTCCACCGAGGAGTAGTCCACGAAGATGGTCAGGTCCACGTTGCCCCTAACCTGCTGGTTTCCGTTGCGGGGCGGGCTCTGGGCGCTCCTCCGCTCAGTAAATAGCGGTCCCAGTGCCTCAGCGCCCGGCACCACCGCCGCCCGGCTCACCCACGCCGTGCCCGCCTCGAAGTCGTAGCCCACCGTGGCGTAGTCCGCGCCGCCGCTGCCAAGTTTCAGCAAGGCCTCCCTGCCGTCGTCGGCCGCTGCATGTTCAAGGGTCACATCCAGCCGGTAGGCGCCGCCTGCGGGCGCGGGAAGGTCACCGGCACCCTCCGGGGTGAGCGCCCGGCTGCCGGCCGTCTTGGCTTCGCCGTCCAGCGCGGACAGGGCCGCGGTGGGGGTGGAGACCAGCGTAGGCCGGCCCTGCACGGTCTTCAGCCGGATGTCCCGCACGATGGAGTCGGCGCCGCCCTGCCAGTCGGTGGTGGGCAACTGCCGGGCATACGTCCAGTTGTTCATCCAGCCAATGGCGCGGCGGGACGCCATCCGTTCATTTTGCGGGAGCCGGGGATCGTCCCAGGTGACGGCGGCATAGAAGTCGGATCCGGCGTCGAGCCACTGGTGTTTGTCCTCCGCAGGGGTGAACGTGGTTCCGTCAAAAGTCCCGGTCCAGTAGGCCACCCCGGTGGTCCGGCCTTCCGCGGTGCCGTTCGCGCTGGCGGCCAGGACCCAGGTGCGCTTGGCGGGGTCGCCGTCGACATCCATCTGGAAGAGGTCCGGGCACTCGAGGATCCCCAGGCCCTTCCGCTCGAAGCCGGACACGTAGCGCCAGTCCTTGAGGTCCCGGGAGGTGTAGAGACCGATCTTTTCCCCTTCGGCCAACGCCATGACCCAGCGTCCACGCGCCTCGTCACGGATGATTTTGGGATCGCGCCAGTGCTGGGCACCGGGGTTCTCCATGACCGGATTGCCGTCGGCGGCCTTGAAGGTATGGCCCTTGTCCGTGGAGTAAAACAGGGACTGCCGCTGCACGCCTTTGTCCTGCTGGGTCATGACGGCGACGACGGCACCCTTACCGAAGCCCGCCGTGTTGTCCTGGTCCACCACGGCGCTGCCGGTCTCGATGTCCCCGAGTCCGTTCTTGAACTTCTCGATGGCGACACCCTCGTCCTTCCAGTGCACCAGGTCGGTGCTGGTGACGTGGAACCATTCGGTGCCGTTCCCCTCGGGGTGGTCCGCGTTGTAGAGATAGTAGTAGTGCCAAACCCCGTCCAGCAGGAATGGCCGCTGCGGATCGTTCATCCACTCCTTGGCGGGAGTGAGGTGGTAGGAGGGCCGGAACTGCGAGGCGCCCTCCGGCCGGCTGAATGACTTCGGGGCTTCGGGTCCGGCACCGCCCTGCGTTCCGCCGTCGCCCGAACGCCCGGCGAGGCTGATAACCGCAGCCATGGCGAGCACCAGAGCCAGGACCACTGCCGCCGCAATCCACCGCCCGCGTGGGCTCAGCGTGCGTAGGGAATACCGCTGCATGTTCGCCGTTCATGTTGGGAGTTGGCACCAATTTTAGCCCGGACGGCCCTTTCCCTGCTGCTCAGGCCTGTGCGGGCGGGCGCTTCTTCTGCGGATACGGCGTCTCGCCGCGGGCCAGCATCTCGACAAATCCGGCGATCTTCCGCTCCCGGGTGGAGGCCTGCTTGACCGAGTTGGTGCGGTAGATCAGCGCATAGCGGTTCACCGAGGTCAGCACATCGAACATGGCCTGCGCCTCGGGCACGGCGGCAATGGCGACGGCCAGATCCGCCGGGACCTCCGCCGTCGCCTGTCCCGAATAGGCGGCCTCCCAGCGGCCATCCGCTTTGGCGGCGTCGACGGCGGCATTGCCCGGGGCTGTCATCTTCCCTTCCGCCTCAAGGCGTGCCACGTGCCCAACGTTCCGTGCCGACCAAGGGCTCTTGGCACCCCGGCGGGTCATGCGCTGGAGGTAGCTGTCGCCGTCGCGCTTCTTGACCTGGCCGTCGATCCAGCCGAAGCAGAGCGCCTCGTCCAAAGCGGCGTCGTAGTCGAGTTCGGTGACGTTGCCGCCCTTCTTGTGCAGGACGAGCCAGACCCCCGGGCTGTCGCTGTGGTGGGATTCCAGCCACGTCCGCCACGCGGCGGCGTCGGTCACCAGCAGTTCCTCGAGTTCCACAGCCATGCGCCTATTCTGCCTTCAGTGCCTCCAGATTCAACCCGGTGCCACGCGATTCAAGTCGTGGCATCATGGCCATGTCGGCGCCATTTTCGGGATCCAGGTGTTTCGAGTTCGAGGAGAGAGCATGCTTCGTGTCCGCCCCATCCACTTCACGTCCCGGGTTGAAGCCTGGGAGCGGCTCCTCACCGACCTGGGGATGTTCAAGACCACCGACGAGGGCTCCTGGCGGGAGTACGACGCCGGAGCGGGCCGTCTGGCGCTGCACCAGGCCGAACCGGGTGCTGCGGAGGACGGCGTCACGCACTTTGGCGTGGAGGTCGGCGACCTTGAGGAGTTTGCCCGGCGCACCAACCAGTCCGGCGCGGAATCGGACACCTCCTCCGCCGAACTCGTGCGGGCAGACCACGGCGACTCCTGCCGGATCACTGGCGCGGACGGCTTCAGCTTCTTCGCGGACAAGTCCGCCCACGGGGCCAACTGCGCGGATGCCGATCCGGCGCTGGCCGTGGTGGAGGTCTGGTTCAGCGAGGATGTGACCGCCGCCGCCCAAGCACTCCGGGATATCGGTGCGCGTTTCCGGCCGGTGCCGGACGACGACGAAACCGCCGATTTCACGGCCAAGAACGGTGGTGTGCTGATGGCCCGGTCCGGCACGGGAGCGGCGCACGCGGGACTGGGTTTCGAGTACGCCGGGGACCTTGGCGCCCTGCGGGACCGACTCACCGCCGCGGGACACGACGTGTCGTTGACCGAGGAGGCCTTCGGCCGCACCCTGCATGTGCCCCACCCGGACAATGACGGGGCGGCAGCCCAGCGGGCACCGCTCTGGATCTCCGCCCGGCGCCCGTCGTAGGGCGGCAAATCGAGGAGTGATATGTCGTCGCTTTGGCTGCCTCTGAGCGGTGGAATCTCACGCCTCGGCGGCCGGAGCTGTGGCGATGGGGTAAAAATGACTCATGAACGTGCGCACCCCTGACCCCAACCCCGGCTGGCTCTCGGACGAAGATCTCTTCGAAGCCCGAGGCAGGCTTCCGATGGTCTACGTGGAGGCGGTGCCGGTCCGGCTGGATCCACTCGGGTTCGTGAATGAGGTGGGCACGCTCCTGCAGGCGGACGAGGACGGCACCATGGTCCGGTCGTTCGTCTCCGGCCGGGTGCTCTACCGCGAGACCATCCGCGCCGCCCTGCTGCGCCACATGGAAAAAGACCTCGGCCCGCTGGCATTCCCCCAACTCCCCATCAGCCCGGTGCCTTTCACCGTGGCCGAATACTTTCCCGCACCGTCCCACACCGGCTTTACCGACGACCGCCAGCACGCCGTGTCACTGGCCTACATCATCCCCGTGACCGGCGAATGCGACCCCCGCCAGGACGCGCTGGAGCTGACCTGGATGACACCCCAGGAAGTGCTCAGCGACGGCGTGCAGCTCGAGTTCGCTGGCGGCCGCGGCGCCCTGGCGAAGCAGGCCCTGGCCTACGCCGGAGTCGGCACCTGACGCCCGGGCGCCCGCGCCTCCCGGACTTCGCACCCTCTCCTTTGTAGACTGTTGGGCGGACCGCAAGAGAACTTAAGGACTCCCGATGAACCACCCTGCAGCTGCCAAGACCTACCGTGAACAGCAGGCGGGCTCTCTGCGGGCGGGCGACCACCTGCTCCTGCCGGACGGCGAGCGGTCCGCGGAAATCCACTCCGTGGAAGTCGAAACCGATGATTTCGGCAGCCCTGCCATCATCCTTGCGACCCTCACCGGCGGCGGCACGCTGCGCATCGCTGCCGGCTCGTCCGTCCAGACCCCGGGACCCGCGGCTGACGACTTCCCCGCCCCCGAAGACGCCGACCATGACGCCGTAAAGACCGCTACCGTCGTCGAAGGTGCTGCCACCGCAGACGGCGCCGGAACGGCGGGCGGTGAAGCCCCTAGGGCCGACGCCCAGGCGTCCGACGCCGGCACTCCCCTTTCCGTCGTGGGGACCTCCGTAGTGGGGAACGAAGCAGCCGGGGAGGCTGCGCGAACGGCGCCTGCCGCCGTCGTCGTCCCTCCCCTGCCGTCCACCACCCCGGCGGTGGTCGGCCCCAGCGCTGACGATCTTGCCCTCATCCCGGAGCCTTCCGGAACGCCGGAATCCGTGGTGGAAGCCGTGGCGGAGGCCCATCCGGACTCCACCGGGGTGCAGCTGCTGGCCGACAAGCTGGTCAAGGGCATCAACACCAAGTCCGGCAGCTGCCTGAAGGACCTGAGCGACCTCGCGCATGAGCTGTTCATCATGCTCAAGGACGCCGAGGCCGCGCTGGCAGTGGCTGACCTGCTGAACGTGCTGCCCTTCGACGGCAACCCGGGGCGCTGGGGATCGGTGGAGGCGTCGCTCGCGCTGTCCAGCTACGTGTGCCGCCAGACAGGGCACAAAGACCGGGCCGCCGTGTACGAGAAGCTGCTCAGGGCTCCGGATAACCAGGAGACGGATCCGTTCAAGGCGCGGATGCAGGCCAGGGTGCGCCAGCGCTCACTCAACGAGCCGAACCTGTACGACAAAGAGATTTTCCGCTCCATCGACAACTCCAACCATGAGGCCGAGCGCGAGTGGCGGCTGCTGCGCCTGGAATCGCTGCTGTTCCTTCGCGCCCACGGCGGATCGCAGACCATCAGCGCGTCGGAGCTGGAGCGGCGGATTGCGAACGAACTGGAGTCTGTGCGGGGCTAGGCAGCCCAGGCCCGACCCTGGGACGACGAACCTGTCTTCCACCGGGTATTCCTCTAGCCCGCATTGCACCCCAAGTTGTACATTCAGGCCATGACGAACAATCTCAGCGTCGTGATCAATTCGGACGCCCCACAGATTTGGACGATGCTGCGTGAACCCTCGAAAGTCGCGCAATGGCATGGCTGGGAAGCCGACGAGCTGGGGGCCGAAATCAATGAGATCTACTTCAGCAAATCCGTGGTTGAAGGACCGGACCACACCACACTGACGGTCAACAACGGCGACATCTTCACGCTGAAGCCCGTGCCAACGGGAACTGAGGTCAGCGTCACCCGCGCCGGTGTGGACCACAACTCCGAATGGGCCGCGTGGGACGAGGACGCCACCCAGGGGTGGCTGATCTTCCTGCAGCAGCTGCGGTTCGCGCTGGAGCGCCATCCCCACGGCAAGCGCCGCACCTGTTACTTCTCCGTCCCCGGCGCGGGCGGCTCCGCCATCGAGAAACTCGGGCTCAAGGACATCCCCGCCCCCGGCGAAGAGTATTCGCTGACCCTGGGCACCGGCGAGGAGGTCTCGGGCAGGGTATGGCACAAGACCAACCACCAAGTGGGGCTCACCGTACACAGCTACGCGGAGCACGGAGAGGGCCTGCTGATTGTGGCTGACCAGCCCGTAATCCCCGAGAAAAGGCCCGACGGCGGCTCGATGGTGATCCTCTCGCTGTACGATCTCGGCGCCCACAGCATGGAGACGATCCGCTCCCTCTGGGACGACTGGCGTGCTGAGAACTACCCCACATCAGAACCCCTCCAGTAAGGGTCCGCGGCTGTTAGCTGGCACACTTGAACCGTGCCAGCCAATCCTGAACCGTCTTCCCCTTCTGCGCGGCTTTCCCCTTCTGCACCGGTGCCGGCCGCCCGCCAGTCGGAGTTTTCCTTCCGGATGGGCGAGCGGCTCACTGAAACATGCCGCCCCGCCTCCGAGCAGGAGTCGGCCAACGGCGGCGCGTTCCTCGGCCGGACCGGCACCATCACCACGCCGCACGGCGAGATCCAGACGCCGGCCTTCATCGCCGTCGGCACCAAGGCCACGGTGAAATCCGTGCTTCCCGAGTCCATGGCTGAGCTCGGCGCCCAGGCCCTGCTCGCCAACGCCTACCACCTGTACCTGCAGCCCGGCCCCGAGATCCTGGACGAGGCCGGCGGCCTGGGCGCCTTCATGAACTGGCCCGGGCCCACCTTCACAGATTCGGGTGGCTTCCAGGTGATGAGCCTCGGGTCGGGGTTCAAGAAGGTCATCGACATGAAGTCCGTCGACTCCTCGGGGCCCGACGATGCTGTGGCTCCGGGCAAGGAGCGGCTGGCCCACGTGGACGAGGACGGCGTGTGGTTCAAGAGCTACCTCAACGGCGACCGCCATCGCTTCTCGCCCGAGATCTCCATGAAGGTACAGCATCAGATTGGCGCAGACATCATGTTCGCGTTCGACGAGCTCACCACGCTGCAGAACTCGCGCGGATACCAGGAGGAATCGCTGGAACGAACCCGGCGCTGGGCCGAACGGTGCATCGTGGAGCACTTCCGGCTCACTGCCGAACGCTCGGGCAAGCCGTACCAGGCGCTGTTCGGCGTGATCCAGGGCGCCCAGTACGAGGACCTGCGCCGCAAGGCCTGCCAGGACCTGGGTGCCATGGCGTTCGACGGCTACGGGATCGGTGGTGCCCTCGAGAAGGAGAACCTGGGCACCATCGTGCGCTGGTGCAACGAGGAACTGCCCGAGAACAAGCCGCGGCACCTGCTGGGCATCTCCGAGCCGGACGACATCTTCACCGCCATCGAGAACGGCGCCGACACCTTCGACTGCGTCTCCCCCACCCGCGTGGCCCGCAACTCCGCGTTTTACACGCCCGACGGCCGTTTCAACCTGTCCGGCGCCAAGTACAAGCGCGACTTCGGCCCGCTGCAGGATGGCTGCGACTGCTATGCGTGCCTGAACTATTCGCGGGCCTACATCCACCACCTGTTCAAGGCCAAGGAGATGCTCTCCGCCACGCTTATCTCCATCCACAACGAGCGCTTCGTGGTGAAGATGGTGGACGACGCCCGGCTCGCGATCGAGTCCGGCGACTTCTTCGAGTTCAAGGCCGAGACGCTGGGCCGGTACTACTCCTAGGCCCGGATCCGCGCCGCCGTCGCGCCGCCGTGCCGTTTCGACGGTTCCCTGCCAGCTAGACGTCCCGGAACGTCGAACGGGCACCGGACCGTCGAAACGGGCTGTTTCCACATAGCGAAGAGACCCACTGGGCCTCCCTTTCCGGAGAGGCAATGGTGGCATTATGAGCCGACCGTTCCCCGTATTGCCCGTCACCGAGGACCTCTGGCGTACCGACCAGCTCCTGCAGTACGGGCTGAACTCGCGGGCAATCGCGCAGCTGGTTCGGGACGGAACGCTGATCCGGGTGCGCCGTGGCTGCTATGCACGCTGCGAATGGTGGACACGCCTGAGTTCTTCGGCCCGCCGTCGGCAGCTGGTCTTTGCTCATGCCCATGGCACACGCACGACGTCGGCTGGAGGCTTCGTCTACAGCCACACTTCCGGTGCCAGCCTGCACTGCCTCCATCTGTGGGGCGTCGACGAGACGGTCCATCTGACCCAGGCGGGCTGCCCGTCCGCAGTCTCCCATGGGCGGGGCGTGGTGGCTCACACACGGCGCTTGGACAGCCGGGAAGTGACGTTCGTGGATGATGTGCCCTGCACCTCGTTGGAGCGGACTGTAGTGGACTGCTGCCTGATGTTCAACGTTCGCCAGTCCGTTATCCTGGTGGACCACGCGGCCCGTCTTGGTGCCGATCTGCCGCTGCTCCGGGACTACTGCACCGCGCTGGCGGGCCGCAACGGGGTCGTGGCACTGCGCCGGGCACTGGAGTTTGTGGACGCCCGCTCCGAATCTGCCGGTGAGAGCCTGACCCGGGAGCTCATTCACAGACTTAGGATCCCCGCGCCGGAGCTCCAATACGTGGTGCGGACACCCTTGGGCGAACACCGGCTGGACTTTGCATGGCCCGCACAAAGAGTGGCATTGGAATTCGACGGCAAGACAAAGTACTTCGATTACCGGCCCACAAGCGAGGTGGTGTTTCAGGAGCGTCGACGGGAAAAGGCGCTCATGGAGCAGGGGTGGGTTTTCGTCCGGGTCGAATGGAAGGACCTGTTCCGGGAGCAGGAGTTCAAATACCGGCTGCTGCGGGCGCTGGACCAAGGATCGGGGCCGTTTCGACGGTTCCCTGCCGGCTAGACGTTGCGGAACGTCGAACGGGCACGGAACCGTCGAAACGGCGAGTTCGGCGGGACTAGGCGTAGCTCGGTTCGCGCTTCTTGACCCAGCCGATGGCCAGGGTCGTCACGGGAACGAAGAGGAACTCCACGAGGGTCTTGTAGAGGAAGCCCACCAGCACGTAATTCAAAAACATGCCGAAGTCACTGATGCCGATCACCGAGGCCGCGATGCTGCAGAAGATCAGCGTGTCCACGAATTCCCCGGCCACGGACGAGCTCATGATGCGGGCCCACAGCGACTTCTCCCCGGTCCGCGCCTTCATCCGGACCAGGATCCAGGAGTTGATAGTCTGTCCGGCGAAGAACGCGAGGAGCGAGGCCAGCACAATCTGCGGCACCGGACCGATGGCGCCTTCGAGGGCGGCCTGCTTGGCGGTGCCGAAATCGTCGTCGAAGCCGGGCAGCGCAATGATCACCCAGTAGCAAAGCGAGGCAAAGACGGACAGGGCAAACGTGGTGACTATGGCTTTCCGGGCCACCTTGAAGCCGTAGACCTCACTGATCACGTCGCCCAGGATGTACGCCAGCGGGAACAGGAAAAAGCCACCGTCCGTGACGATTGGGCCGAATGCCACGCCCTTTGAGGCACCGATGTTGGACAGGATCAGCACCACGGCCATGACGGCAAGCATGATCCCGAAGTAGGGGGAGCCGACCGAGGCGAATTTCGGCGCTGCTTTCGGCACGGAGGACTGGGCGGTGGTCATGGGAGTTCCATTCGTAGTGGTTCGCTCGGCTGCGTGCGCCTCGAGGAAGGGGTTTGGCAGCCGGCTGTATTAGCACTGGAAACCCGGGCATCAGCGCCGGGCCGCCTCCAATTGTCGCACCCGGTTACCGGGCAAGGCCCGTTCGCGGCGCAGGGGTTACGACGACGGCGGGCGGCCGGCTTCCGGAACCGAAGTCCACAGCCGGCCACCCGCCGTCGTGCGTTGTCGTGTTGACCGCTCGCTGAGGTCAGGCGTTGACGAAGTCCTCGTCGTCATCCTTGCGCACCGCGCCCGCAGCCGTACCGGACCAGGCGTGGCCCTGTTCGCGGTCCAGGTGCGTGGTCTTCTTGTTCTTCAGCGCGAAGATGTAGACCAGCAGGGACACACCGATCGCGACGCTGACGTAGGTGAAGAAGATGTCCACCTGGTCCGACTTCTGCAGCGCGGCGCCGATCAGCGGAACCGTGCCGCCGAAGAGCGAGTTGGCGATGGCGTAGCCCAGGCCCACACCGAGCGCGCGGATGGACGCCGGGAAGAGCTCGGCCTTCACAAGGGCGTTGATGGACGTGTAGCCGCCCACGATCAGCAGGCCGCCCATCATCAGCAGGAACGCCGTGAAGGGGTCTTTGGTGCCGGCCAGGGTGGATAGCAGCGGCCAGGTGAAGAGCACGCCGGTGATGCCGAACCACAGGAGCAGCGGCTTGCGGCCCACCTTGTCGGAAATGATGCCGTAGACGGGCTGGAGCAGCATGAAGATGAACAGCGCCCAGAAGTTGATCACGGACGTGTCGGTCTTGGCGATGCCGGACGTATCATTCATGAACTTCAGGATGAAGTTGGTGTAGGTGTAGAAGGCAACCGTGCCGCCCAGCGTCACGCCGATGCAGATCAGCAGCGGCTTCCAGTGCTCGGTGAACAGGAGCCTCAGGGTACCGGGCTGGGCCTGTCCGGCTGTGGCAGGGGCCTTGGCCGCCTGGACCTGCTCCGCCGAAACCGTCTCCTCCATGGAGCGCCGCAGCCACAGGACCACCAGCGCGGCCACACCGCCGATGGCGAACGGGATGCGCCAGCCCCATTCCTTCAGCAGGCCGTCACCCAGGTAGTTCTGCAGGATTACCAGAACCAGCAGGGCCAGCATCTGGCCGCCGACCAGGGTCACGTACTGGAAGCTGGAGAAGAAGCCGCGGCGCTTGGACGTGGCGGCCTCGGACATGTACGTGGCGCTGGTGCCGTATTCGCCGCCCACGGAGAAGCCCTGCAGCACACGGATGAGGATCAGCAGGACCAGGGCCCAGATCCCGATCACGTCCTTCGTCGGGAGGATCGCGATCGCGAAGGACCCCGCGGACATGAGGGTCACGCTGAGCGTCAGGGCCGCCTTGCGCCCGTTGCGGTCGGCGTAGCGTCCGAAGAACCAGCTGCCGATGGGGCGCATGAGGAACGACGTCGAAAAAACGGCCATCGCTTCGAGGCCGGCCTGGAGTTCGTCCTTGGAATTGAAGAAGTGTGCCTGGAAGTACGCCGCGAAGACTGTGTAGACGTAGAGGTCGTACCACTCCACGAGGTTGCCGGCGGAGCCCTTGAGGATGTTGCTTACGGCCCTGCGTGTCTGTGCGGCCTCGCTGGGTGCCGCGCTGTGGGGCGCGGCGTGCTGGGTGCTCATCAATGAACCTTCCTGGTCGGTGCCACCGTCGGCGTCCGAGGTGCGAAATGGGTGTCCTGCCGGAATCCTGCTCCGGGCTTCCCTGCGTCTGTGCGGCGTTGGGGGTTCTCAGCCGGCTACCCCGAACCGGTCGCCTTGCCGGCAGATAGTGCAAGAGGACACCTGCCAACTTATGCGTGATCCTTGGCACATCCAACGTGGAGAGGCATTTCCTAACACTTCCTTAGGAATTGGAAACTGCCGACGGCGGCGGGTCGTCTTTGCACTTCACCCAACGGCATCGAAGGCACTCCGTCATCCTGCCACGACGGCAACAAGGCGAAATCCGCGGACAAGGAGTAATGTCCAAACGGACTCCGATGTCCGCCAACAGCAACGAAGGCAGAGGAAACAGGCAATGCGCGTGCTCATCGTCGAGGACGACGACGCGATGGCGTCGGCCCTCGAGGCGGCCGTCGTATCCGCAGGCCACAAACCACATCGTGTGTCCCGGGGTGCGGACGCATTGCTGGTCCACCGCGAACACGAAGTCATCCTTCTGGACCTCGGGCTTCCGGACATGGACGGCCTCGAGCTCCTGCGGAAGCTTCGCCAGGTTACGGGCTGCCCCATCCTCATCCTCACTGCACGCGACGACGAACGAAGCGTGGTCCTGGGCCTCCGCTCCGGCGCTGACGACTACTTGGTCAAGCCGGTAAAGCTGGTGGAGCTCCTCGCCCGGATTGAAGCGGTGACACGGCGGGCGGGCCGCGGTGGCCCGGAGAGGTCCCACAGCATCGTCCTGGGGGAACTCGACGTCGACCTCGACCGGCGGGTGGCGGCCATCGGATCCCGGGTCCTCTCACTGACGGCAACGGAATTCGATCTCCTTGCCCTGCTGGCCCGGAACGCCGGCTCCGTGGTGACCCGCGAACAGATCCTCGATGCCCTATGGGGTGATGCTTTCCTGGCCTCGTCCCGGGCCCTGGATGTGCACCTCACCGGACTGAGGTCCAAGCTGCAGCTGCCCGGCTTCATCATCAACGTCCGGGGCGTGGGATACCGGGTCGAAGCGGATCAAACGTGAAGCGCCGGGTCCTGGGCATCCTGAGCCTGTTCGCCCTGGTGATGGTGCTGGCGGTCTCCACCGCCATCCTCACCTCGGCTGGCCGGGAGCTGACCCAGGAAGTCCAGATCAATCGCGTCTCGGGACTCAACCGATTTGCCCAGGTTGCGTACGACGCCTCGCAAAGCGGCGACACGACGCAGCTCCGGCGCGAGATGGATCGTTACTCCAGCCTTTACGGCGAGGGCGTCATCGTTCGACTGCAGGAGGCCGCCACGGTGCAGTCCGGCGGGCTTACCCCGGACCGCCCCGACGTGCGGGATGCGATCTCCCGGGCCAGCTTGAACCTCAATGACACAACGCTTGAGCCGTTGCAACCGTTTGGCTCGGGCAGAGCACTTATTTCGCGCTCGTTCGGCAGCGCCAGCCAGGTGCTGGGTGAAGCCGTCCTGGAAGTGGACCTCGGGCCGGCACGGCAGAAGCTTCGCGAACGCTGGCTGCTGGTGGGCCTGGGCGCGGCGGGGCTTTCGGCGGTCCTGCTCCTGGGGGCGCTCCGTGCCACAGGATGGGTGATCCGGCCGGTGCTGCGGTTGAACTCCGCGGTAGCGGAACTGGAGGCCACCGGCAGGGCCGCGCGGCTTCCTGAAGCCGGGCCACCCGAACTCAAGGAACTGAGCCGCTCCTTCACCAAAATGGCCGAGACACTGAGCAGCAGCACCGAGTCCCAGCGTCGGCTCATCGCCGACACCTCCCACCAGCTCCGCAACCCCATCGGCGCGCTGCGGCTGCGGATCGACCTGCTGCAGCTGGAACTCCGGACCGACGCTGAACGGGCCAAAGCTGCGGGGGTCGTGAAGGAACTCGAGCGCGTGGAGGAGATCCTGGACGACGTCCTGAAGTTGGCCACCGCCGAGCACCGGGCTTCCGAGGGCGCGGCCAACGAAACTTTGAGACCGGGCGCGGGCGGCACCGTGCAGCCCATCGATCCGTACCCCGTGCTGCAGGAGGAAGTGGACCGGGCACGCCCCGCCGCCAAATCCGTCGGCTCCAGCCTCGTTTTGGCTGCTCCTCCGGAACCGCCACTGGAGCTTCGCTGCAGCGCCGCCGAGCTCGCCCAGATGATGGGTGAACTGATCACCAACGCCATCAAGTACGCCCCCGGGGCCACCATTACGGTGAAGGCCCGCCCGCTGGGCGCCTCAGTGGTGGTAGAAGTGTCCGACGACGGCCCTGGGCTGCCGCCCGAAGAGCTCGGCGCTGCAGCCACGCGGTTTTGGCGCTCCCCGAGCCATGGCAACATTCGAGGCACGGGACTGGGAATGACCATTGTGGACCGGCTGGCAGGTGCGAACGGGGGACGCCTGACGCTTCGGGGACGCGATCCGCACGGTCTCCTTGCAATCCTGGAATTTCCCGCCGCCCGGGCATCAACTACCGCTCGGGCACCAGAAAGGGACGGCGGCGCCGGAGCGACTCCTGGGGCGGGCGCTGCTGTCCAGGACCGACGGCGACCATGAGACCGGCAATGCAGCACCCAGTGGGCCGACGCGGGGTCCTGAAATCCGGACTGGGTCTGGTCCTCGGGGTGGCTGGTCTCCCGGGCATGGCCGCATGCACTGCGTCACCCGGCCCGGCCAGGGTCACCGTGGCCGGCGGCGAAGCCGGCGGCTTCTACCTCGAGTTCGCCGCACTCCTTGCCGAGTCGCTCCAGCGCCACGGAATCGCCCAACGCGCAGAAGCCCTTACCACCGGCGGCAGTCTTGACAACATAAAGCGACTAGTCGCCGACGAGGCAACGTTCGCCGTCGCACTCCTCGACGCCGCAGCGCAGCAGGCAGGTGTGCACCAGCCGGCCGCGCCCGAGACTGGTCCGGAGCAGACTGTGGGCCAGCCCGCCGGGGCGATGGTCGCCGTCGGAAAGGTCTACGAAAACTATGTTCACTGCCTGGTGCGGCGGGACAGCGGAATCGGGAACTACCGCCATCTCACGGGCAGGAGGATCGGGATTGGTGAGGCGGGGTCGGGAACGTCGCTTACGGCCCGCAGGATCCTGGAAGTGTCGGGGCTGGCAGGCTCGGCCAGGGCCGTTGCGGAAGTCAATCTGGGTCTCAACGACGGGCTGGGCGCGCTCCGAAGGAAAGCCGTGGACGCGCTGTTCTGGTCGGGCGGTGTTCCGACAGCCGCCATCACGAAGGCGAACGACGAGCCGGGGCTTCGGCTGCTCGACCTGTCCAGCCTGGTCCGGCCCCTTCGCGACCGCTTCGGTGCTTTCTACGACCGTGTCCTGATTCCCGGAAGCGGCTACCCGGGAGCCGGGTCCGTCTGGACCGTGGGCGTCGCGAACCTCCTGCTGTGCCGTGGCGACCTTGACGGCGGCATCGTCCGGAACACTGTCAGGCTGCTGGTCGATCATGCCGACGAGCTCGTTCCCCGGTCCAGCCTCGGCGTTCAGTTCCTGAGCCCGGACACCCTGATCAACACGGCGGATCTGCCCCTGCATCCCGCTGCGGCGGAGGCCTACCGCACGCTGCATGGTTAGGCAGGGCCCCCAGCTGCGGCCGGCTTCGGCGCATGGCGCTGCTCCCGGGGCATGGCAGGATGGAATGATGACTTCTGTTGCTTCTGAAAACCTTTCCAGGGCGAACCCGGCCGCCGGGACGGCTCCCGCCGTCGTCCTGACCATCGCCGGCTCGGAGGCGACCGGCGGTGCCGGGGCCCAGGCCGACCTGAAGACCTTCCAGGAACTGGGCGTCCTCGGCATCGCCAATCTCACATGCATCGTCTCGTTCGACCCAAAGAATGACTGGAACCACCGCTTCGTGCCCGTGGACCAGGAAGTCATCGCGCACCAGCTGGAGGCGACGACGGCGGCCTACGGTCCCGCTTCCGGCGCACCTTCCGTCCTGGACACGGTGAAGATCGGCATGCTGGGCAGCCCGGACACCATTTCGACCGTGGCCTCCGCGCTGGCTGCGGGTGCGTTCAGCAATGTTGTCCTGGACCCGGTGCTGATCTGCAAGGGCCAGGAACCGGGCCACGCGCTGGACACGGACCAGGCACTCAAGGCGCAGATCCTGCCGCTCGCCACGTTCGTCACGCCCAACCACTTCGAGGCGGAATCGCTGTCCGGCCTGGAGATTACCGACGTCGACTCCCTCAAGGCTGCGGCAGTCCGTATCCACGAGCTGAGCAGAGCCGTGGTGCTGGCCAAGGGGGGCGTGCGCCTGTCCGGGCACGACGCCGTCGACGTCTTCTACGACGGCGAAACCCTCGAGGTCCTCAGCGCTCCGAAGGTGGGCGAGGTCGCCGTCTCCGGCGCCGGATGCTCGCTCGCCGCGGCAGTGACGGCCGAGCTGGCCAAGGGCGCTTCGCCGCTGGAGGCAGCGCGCACGGCCAAGGATTTCGTGACCGCCGGCATCCGCAACCGCGTGGCCTCGGGTGCCCCGTTCGAGGCCCTCTGGCAGGGCGGCCCGCGCTAAGCGTTGGTTTGATCAGGAGCGGGGGTCGGCCACTGTTCCCATGAACAGCGGCAGCCCTGTTTCGACGTGCACGATCTGGTAATGGAACGGCCGGTCGAAGTCGATGGTGTGCTCGGGCTGGGGTGGCGCGCCAGTGACCATGCCGTTGATCTGGGTCACCGCTGCGGCCACCGTTCCCTTCTCCGCCACCGTGATGTTGGCGGCCTGCGCTGCCTGCGTGATGGTCATTTTCGGCTGGATCGCGTTGAAGTCCTCAGTGGTGGTGAGCGTCCTATGCAGTCCGGCGGCTTCCAGGACTCGGCGCAGGTCGAAGCTGCTTTTGTGGTCCCAGCGGGGCAGCTGGATCTGCACCGTCTCCAGAGGCGCGGCGCCCATGGCATCCGCGATTTCCGTGAGTTGAGGCGCCCCGAATGAGGCATGGGAGTCGATAGCTTCCGGCAGGACCAGACGCATCACGAATCCCTCGGCATAGGGGAGGTCCACGGCCCGCCAGCCGGTGCCTTCCGCGTACTTCATCTCCAGCAGGTTGTGCATCGCGGGGACGTCGGCTTCCTCTCCCCCGCCAGTGGTGAAGGGCAAATCCGATGTGGAGCCCGGGTCAAACGGGGTTTGCCAGGCTGCTGCGAAGTACACGGCATTGAGCAGGCTGAAGGTGTTCCGCGGATCGTACTCCGCCGGCGCCTGCTTGATCCGGCCGCCCGTGTTGCTGTCCACCCAGGCATCGATCGCGGGCTTGGTGGCACCCTCATTGCTGAAGTCCACCGCATATACGCCGGTCCCGTAGTGCCTGGCCAGCGTGCCGAGGAATGCCTCGCTGGCCGGCACGTCCTTGTCCACGAACAATCCGTTGGCGGCATGCATGACCGGCTGCCGCGGCGGGTTGTCCTCGTCCACGGCCCCCGGGTCACCGTCGAACGTCGCCAGGGACACGAGCAGCGCATTCATGGCCTGATCGCGCTTCTCCGGGAACCCCACAACGCTGTCCAGCTCGGCAGCCGATTCCCCGGAGGCGCCGGCTCGAAGCATGGCCAACGCAACCAGCAGGCTTCCCGGCGAGGACACCACGTTCCCGCCCGAACCGTCGGCCAGCAGTGCCAGGCCGAGCCCAAGGGCGGCGTCCCGGAACGAGCGGTATTCGGCGGCGTAAGCCGTGCCGTCCACCGAAACCCGCTCCACGCCGTCGGCCTTCACCAGTCCCGGCACCGGCGCCGAACACGCCGTCGCAAGCGCCACTACGGCCGAGGCCGCCACCATTTTGGCCATTCGAATCCTGTTCATTGCAGTCCTCGGCTCATCCGGAGAACACCGTACGTACTCAGTCAACCAGCGGGGTCCGACAGTAACGATGCCTGCCCGGTCACGGTTTGCCGTCGCTTTGGTCTCACCCGTCCGACGCCCTCTCAGTTTCCGCAACGTTTTCGGCAACGCGCTCTCATTCCTGCGGGCGTATTCTCAAGGCATCCCGGCGGAGCGCGGTGGATCGATCGTGAAGGAGCACGGCATGGCCCAGCATTTCGACAGCGTCGACGATTACATCGCGCAGTTTCCCGCCGACGTGCAGGATGTCCTCCAGGAGGTCCGGCGCAGATGCCGCGCTGCCGTGCCGGGTTCCGGCGAAATGATCAGCTACGGCATCCCCACGGTCACCCTCGGCGGCAAGTATGTCGTGTACTTCGCAGGCTGGGCGCACCATATTTCGGTCTACCCGTTACCGTCCGGTGACGACGCGTTCCAGGCTGAGATCGCGCCCTTCCGGTCCGCCAAGGGCACGCTCAAGTTCCCCCTCGGCAAGCCCATCCCCTACGGGCTCATCGAAAGGACGGCGGCGCTTCTCGCCGCCGAGCGCCAAAGACGATAACCGCCGTCGGTACCTTCTACTACCGCCGCGGAATGTTCCGGAGGTTGCTGCGCGCCATGCTCACCGCCTCGCCGGCGCCACGGTTCAGGACCACCTTGGACATGGCGGTGGCGAACCCGAGGACCTGCGAGCCGGTGATTTTCGGCGGGATCGACAGCGCCTTGGGATCCGTGATGAGCTCCACCAGCGACGGCCCTGGATGGGCGAAGGCCTCACGGTACGCGTCCTCAATCCGGGCGGGATCCGTGACGCGCACCGCGTGGAAGCCGAGGGCGCGGGCCACGGCGGCGTAGTCGGCGTCGGGCACGTCCACACCGAAGTCTGGCAGGCCGTCCACCAGCATCTCCAGCTTCACCATGCCCAGGGTTGAGTTGTTGAAGACCACCACGTTGACCGGAAGCCGGTGGGCGGCAACGGTGATGAGCTCGCCGAGCAGCATGGACAGCCCGCCGTCGCCCGAGACCGAAATGACTTGGCGTCCGGGGTACGCCACCTGCGCCCCGATAGCGTGCGGCAGCGCGTTGGCCATGGAGCCGTGCAGGTACGAGCCGATCAGCCGGCGGGTGCCCAGCGGGTTGATGTAGCGGGCGGTCCACACGTTGCACATGCCGGTGTCCGCGGTGAACACGGCATCCTCAGCCGCCACCTGGTCCAGCAGGGACGCCGCATATTCGGGATGGATCGGCTGCTTCTTTTCCACCTTGCGCGTGTACGCGCCCACGGCTTTGTTCATCAGCCGGTCGTGCTTCTTGAGCATCTGGTTGAGGAAGCGGCGGTTCTTCTTCGGAGCCACCAGTGGCATCAGCGCGTTTAGGGTAGGCAGCAGGTCGCCGTGGACGGCGATGTCGACGTCGGTCCGCCGGCCCAGCCTGTGCGCGGCACGGTCCACCTGGGCGGTGCGGGTTCCGGGCAGGAACTGGTCGTACGGGAAGTCGGTGCCCAGTAGCAGCAGCAGGTCCGCGTCCTCGATCCCCTCCGCCGCGGCGCCATAGCCCAGCAGCCCGGTCATGCCGATATCGAAGGGATTGTCGTACTGCAGGAAGTCCTTGCCGCGCAGGGTGTGGCCGATGGGCGCGCCGATCAGTTCCGCGAGCGCAACGACCTCGTCATGGGCTCCCTGCGTGCCCGCCCCGGCGAAGATGGCAACCTTGCCCGCCGCGTTGATGGCATCGGCGAGCTCCCTGACGCTTTCGGCGTCCGGCGTCAGGGTGGCGGGCCGGAACTTTGCGGGCAGTGGGCTTTCGCCGGTCGCCTCCAGCCCGGCGATATCGCCGGGCAGGGTCACGACGGCGACGCCACCCAGGGCGACAGCGTGCTGGATGGCGCTGTGCATCACCCGCGGCGCCTGTTCCGCCGTGCTAATGAGCTCTGAGTAAACGGAGCATTCGTTGAAGATCCGGTCCGGGTGGGTTTCCTGGAAGAAACCGCTGCCGATCTGCTTGCTGGGGATGTGCGAGGCGATGGCCAGCACTGGTGCGCCGGAACGGTTCGCGTCGTACAGGCCGTTGATCAGATGCAGGTTGCCGGGGCCGCACGAACCGGCACAGACGGCAAGTTTTCCGGTCAGCTGGGCTTCGGCCGCGGCGGCGAAGGCTGCGGCCTCCTCGTGCCGGACGTGGATCCAGTCAATGCCGCCCTGCTGTGAGCCGCCGGTCTGGCGGACGGCGTCCACGATCGGGTTAAGGCTGTCCCCGACGATCCCGTAGATTCGCTGGACGCCGGCAGCCTGGAGTTGTTCGATGAGCTGGGTGGCAAGTTCCTTGGCCATGGTGCACGCTCCCGCAATCAGGTTGGTGGGCTGACAAGGGCCAATATAGTCCGCTCACCTTGGCGGGGGTTTCAGGCTCTTCTAACGACGACGGCGGCCGTTGCCGTTCGGGGCCCGTCCGGCCCGCTTTTCCACATACGGATGGTCGGCCGTTGAGGCCCTGGCCTCGGCGGTCATAGCGTTTCTGGAAAGGCATTCAGTCTCTCAAACAACCTCAGTGAGGATCGATCTTGGCCAACAAATCCCGCCGCCGTCGACAGAAAAATCGGAAGCCCCGCAGCGGGCATCCTGCCGGGAAACCCGCCAGCAGAGCAGTTTCCGCTGCCTCGCACCAACGCGATCAGGAGCTCGGTTCCCTATTTGCATTCGTGGATTGGCACCGGGAGCACGGGATACTGCCAGAACTTGTTTTCGTCCTCGCCCAACTGCAAGCGTTCTTTCCGCTTTACGCCGAGCTATCGGGCGGCGCTGCGGTGACGGCGATGGATCCGGGACTTATCGCTCAACATGTGGAGTTACTCGAAGAGCGTGATCCCGAATATGCATCCTTTTTCTGTGCCGTCCTGTTTGAATACATGCCCTTTCTGAGGCACACGGGCCGCTGGTCCGGCACCGATGAACGTCACCAGGTTTTGCATGACGTGCTCTACCACGGGATTCTGAATGAAGATATTTCCCCCGCAGGGTGGCCGCGCACGCAAGCCGGAAGCAGTCGTCAGGCTTCACGCAGGAGTGCGTGAGCGCCACCGTCAATCCGGGGCAATGCCGGAGCCTTGCCGAAAGCCCGCAGGACCTGCGGGAGAGTCCGTCAGCTGCCCGAGTGGGCCTGCAGGAACGTGTACACCTCGGTCTCGTCCACGCCGGGGAAGGCACCCGGGGGCATGGCCGCGAGCAGGTGGGAGTGGGCCCGTGCGGAGGGCCAGGCATTGCCTGCCCACTCGGATGTCAGCGCGGCTGGCGGCCGCTTGCAGCAGTTGGGGTCCGGGCAGTTGGACGTTGCGCGGGCAGTGGTTTCCCGTCCGCGGAACCACTTCACGTGCTGGTACGGGACCCCGATGCTCAGCGAGAACTGCCCGCTGGCGGACCGGTCCGTGCGGGCGGTGCACCAGTACGTGCCCGACGTCGTGTCCGTGTACTGGCTGTAGGCACTGAACTTGTCCGGCACATCGAACACAGCACGGGAGGTCCAGGCCTTGCAGGACGGCTGCCCCTCGATCGCCCCCGTGTGGTCCTGCGGAAAGTTCACGCCGTCGTTCTCGTAGGCCTTGTAAATGATTCCGCTCTGGTGCGTCTTCTGGAAATGCGTGGTGATGCCCAGGTGCTTGGTGGCCAGGTTGGTGAAACGGTGCGCAGCGGTCTCATAGGACACGGCGAAGGCGTCCCGGATGTCCTCGACCGCGATTTCCTTCGCCGCCTTGGCTTTTTGCAGAAATTCCACGGTGGCCTGCTCCGGCAGCAGGAGCGCCGCCGCGAAATAGTTCGTGGCCACCCGTTGCGCGAGGAAATCGCCGTAGTTGCGGGGCGTTTCATGGCCAAGGACGTAGTGGCCCAGGGCCTGCAGGAGCACAGACCGGGGGTCGTGGTCCTGCCGTTGGCTCTGCGTCAGATAAATTTTGCGGTTCTTCAAATCGGTCACCGAACGTGTGGAATGCGGCAGGTCGCCCACGTGATGGAGGCTGAAACCGAGGTTCTCAGCGATGTCGGCTATGACGTGCTGGCTCAACGGCCCGGTGGTGTACCCGACCCCCTTGAGCACCTTCTGCGCCTCTGCCTCATACTCAGGGAAATAGTTACCACGCTCACGCATCATTGCACGCAGCTCGCCGTTCGCGCGGCGGGCCTCTTCCGGCGTCGCCACCTGCTCATTCATCTTGCGTTCGAGCTCGTGCAGCAGTCCCACCTGTGCCTCCAGGACATCCATCGGCAACCGCGAACTGATGCGGATTTTGGGCAGGTTCAACGACTCATAGAGCGGGCCCCGCTGGTAGCGTTCAAGCTCGATTTCCAGGCCTGCCCGGCGGCTGGGCGGTTCGGCTCCGAGCAACTGGTCAATGCTGACGTTGAGCGCCGTTGCCAGGTGCTGCAGCAAGCCGAGTTTTGGTTCCCGCTTGCCATTCTCAATCAGGCTCAACTGGCTCGGTGCGGTGCCGACGGCGGCACTCAGGTCATCCAGCGTCAGTCCCGCCTGCTTGCGCAGATGGCGGACGCGGCGACCGAGCGAGATCACGTCCAGTTCGGCCGTCGACTGCGGTGACGACGGGTGTGAAACTTCCCTGTTCCAGCTTGAAGGCGACATTTCTGAAGAATACGTGAAGAAGTGCATTTCTTTCCACACTTTTCCCCTAGAAAGCTGTCGGAAAGTGCAGAAAAGTAGGTGTCACGGAAAGAAACACCACCGGAAAAGCCGGCCGGAGCTGCAAAGGCGCAGCGAAGGTCGGGCCGGAAAACGATCACCCGGAATGGCCCGGGCGAGCAAACAAGGAGACAAAGATGACTGCAGCATTTGAGCCCAACCAGCAGACGCCCGAGCAGCAGGCCGCCGCACTGGAGCTCGAGTGGGCTGCCAACCCGCGCTGGGAAGGTGTGACCCGTGACTACAAGGCAGCGGACGTCGTCCGTCTCCGCGGCCGGGTCTCCGAAGAGCACACCCTGGCCCGCCGCGGCTCCGAGAAGCTGTGGAAGCAGCTCACCGAGGAGCACAAGGAAGGCAAGTACACCAACGCCCTGGGTGCCCTGACCGGCAACCAGGCCGTGCAGCAGGTCAAGGCCGGCCTGCGCGCCATCTACCTTTCCGGCTGGCAGGTCGCCGCGGACGCCAACAACTCCGGCCACACCTACCCGGACCAGTCGCTGTACCCGGCCAACTCGGTCCCCACGGTAGTCCGGCGCATCAACAATGCTCTCCTCCGAGCAGACCAGATCGAGTTCTCCGAAGGCATCCAGACCGTCGAGGACTGGCTGGTCCCGATCGTCGCCGACGCCGAGGCCGGCTTCGGCGGACCGCTCAACGCCTACGAGCTGATGAAGTCCATGATCCAGGCCGGCGCCGCCGGCGTGCACTGGGAAGACCAGCTCGCTTCGGAAAAGAAGTGCGGCCACCTCGGCGGCAAGGTCCTGATCCCCACCCAGCAGCACGTGAGGACCCTGAACGCGGCCCGCCTGGCCGCCGACGTCGCCGGCACCCCGTCCGTCGTCATCGCCCGCACCGACGCCGAGGCAGCCACCCTGATCACCTCCGACGTCGACGAGCGCGACCAGGAATTCATCACCGGCGAACGCACCCCGGAAGGCTTCTACAAGGTCCGCAACGGCATCGAACCCTGCATCGCCCGCGCCAAGGCCTACGCCCCGTACTCGGACCTCATCTGGATGGAGACGGGCACCCCGGACCTCGAGCTGGCCCGCAAGTTCGCCGAAGCCGTGAAGGCCGAGTTCCCGGACCAGATGCTCTCCTACAACTGCTCGCCGTCATTCAACTGGCGCAAGCACCTGGACGACGCCACCATCGCCAAGTTCCAGCGCGAACTCGGCGCCATGGGCTTCACCTTCCAGTTCATCACCCTGGCCGGATTCCACGCCCTGAACTACTCGATGTTCGACCTCGCCCACGGCTACGCCCGCGAAGGCATGAGCGCCTACGTCGAACTGCAGGAGAAGGAATTCGCCTCCGAGTCCCGCGGCTACACCGCAACCAAGCACCAGCGCGAAGTCGGCACCGGCTACTTCGACGACATCTCCACTGCGCTCAACCCGAACGCATCCACCTTGGCCCTGGTGGGATCCACCGAAGAAGGCCAGTTCCACTAACTTTTTCGTCCGACGGCGGCTGTCGCCTTCGGCCTTCGGTCCGGCATTGCTCTGCCTGCTATTCCCCATGCCCGGGTCCTACCTCGCTGAGCGAGGTCGGACCCGGGCACAGGGCCCCTTTTACGCAGGCTGCCGCAATACCGGCACCTTCGGCCTGGTGAGTAGCGCACCTTTGGCTCCCTCCGCCGTCGAACTTCCTTTTCGTCTTTAAGGAGACAGAAATGAACAGCTTCACCGACAACTTCACTATCAACGGCATCACGTTGACCGCACAGCCGATTTGCCGGCAGGGCGAGGTGCTTACACCGGACGCTCTGGCCTTCATTGCAAAGCTCCACAAGGCGACCGCGGGGCGGCGCGAGGAGCTGCTGCGGGCCCGCCGTGCCCGGCGGGAGGACATCGCCCGGGGCCAGGACCCTCGTTTCCTGCGTGAGACCGAGTCCGTCCGGAATGACCCGCACTGGAGGGTCGCTCCCCCGGCTCCGGGCCTGGAGGACCGCCGCGTGGAGATCACTGGCCCGGTGGATAAGAAGATGACCATCAACGCCCTGAACTCCGGCGCCAAGGTGTGGCTGGCGGACATGGAAGACGCCTCCACGCCGTCGTGGCGCAACGTCATCCAGGGCCAGCTGAACCTCACAGACGCGCTGGAGCGCCGGATCGACTTCACGTCGCCGGAAGGCAAGGAATACAAGCTCAAGACCGCCGAGGAGCTGCCCACCATCGTGGTCCGGCCCCGCGGCTGGCACCTGCCCGAGAAGCACATGCTGGTCAACGGCGAACCCATCGCCGGGGGCATCGTTGACTTCGGCCTGTACTTCTTCCACAACGCCCGGCGCCTGCTCGCTCAGGGCAAGGGTCCGTACTTCTACCTGCCCAAGATCGAGAACCACCTCGAAGCCCGGCTCTGGAACGACATCTTCATCCTGGCCCAGGACCTGCTCGGCATCCCGCAGGGCACCATCCGCGCCACGGTGCTGATCGAAACCATCACCGCAGCCTTCGTGATGGAGGAGATCCTGTACGAACTGCGCGACCACGCGTCGGGCCTGAACGCCGGCCGCTGGGACTACATCTTCTCCCTGATCAAGAACTTCCGCACCCGCGGCCCGCGCTTCGTCCTGCCGGACCGCGGCCAGGTGACCATGACTGCCCCGTTCATGCGCGCCTACACCGAACAGTTGGTACGCGCGTGCCACAAGCGCGGCGCCATGGCTATTGGGGGCATGGCCGCCGCTGTTCCCAACCGGAAGGACGAGGCCGCCAATGCCAACGCCTTCGAGAAGGTCCGCGCGGACAAGACCCGTGAGGCAGCCGACGGCTTCGACGGCTCCTGGGTGGCCCACCCCGACCTCGTTCCGGTGTGCCGCGAGGTGTTCGACGGCGTCCTCGGCGAGAAGCCCAACCAGCTGGAGCGCCTGCGTGAAGACGTCACCCCGGACGACCGGGCCCTGATCAACGTGGCTGCGACGCAGGGCACCATCACCGAACAGGGCATCCGGAACAACATCGAAGTGGGCATCCGCTACATCGAGTCCTGGCTGCGCGGCAACGGTGCAGTTGCCATCCACAACCTGATGGAGGACGCCGCCACCGCGGAGATCTCCCGCTCGCAGCTGTGGCAGTGGATCTACTCCCGCGCCATCACGGATCACGGCGAGATCATCAGCCGCGAATGGGTGGAGGAGATGCTGGACGAGGAGTTCACCCGGCTGGAGCGCTTCGACGGTGACCGCTTCACCGATGCCCGCGACATCTTCGAGGAGGTCACGCTGAGCGACAAGTTCCCCAGCTTCCTCACGGTTCCCGCCTACGCCCGGTACCTGCACGAGGCCCGCGAGGGCATCGACGCCACGGCCGAGGCCATCGAGGACGAGCTCGTCGCCGCCTAGTCCCCACCGGCAAAACAGGCACAGATTTCCGCCCGCCGGGCCGCCACGCCCTTCGCAACAGGCACCCCCGAAGGCCGGGGAGGCGACCCGGCAGCGGAACCACCCATAGCGCGAACTGGCAGCTAATGACCCGAAAACCCAGGTTTGAGGGCGTTAGCTGCCCGTTCGCGCTTCGAGGTCAAGGGGAAGTACGACGGCGGGAGCCCGCCTAACGCTGGCGGGGCACCTTCCGTACGGACAGCGTCGTTGAAATGACGAACGCCAGCACGGAACCAAGGATCACCAGCAGCGGCATGGACCAGGTGCCCGAGGAGCTGTGGACATAGCCCACCACAGTTGGAGCCAGCGCCGCGACGCCGTAGCCCACACCCTGGACGATCGCCGACATCCGGCCCGCGGACGCCTGGTCCCGGGCGAGCTTGATGATGGCGATGAAGATGAGGGTGATGCCCCCGCCCTGTGCCACTCCCCCGAGCGAAGACCACAGCCACCACAACTGGGGAACGAACAGCAGCCCCAGCGGAACGGTCAGCCACATGGCACCCAAGGTGACCGCAACCGCCGTCGTACTTGCGAAGCGGGCCGCAAGCGGCACGCCCAGGCCGCCCGCGATGGCCATGATCTGGAACAGTGAGGAGCCTGCCCCCGCGGCTGCGGGCGTCATGCCGAGTTCATCGGACAGCAGGGTAGGCAGCCAGGCCGTCACGCCGTAGTAGGAAATGGCCTGGCCGGCGAACCCGACCGTCAAACCCACCGTGATCCATCGGGAGGCCGGGCGGCCGGCAGCCTGCGGGCCGCCCGTACCGTCGTCTGCTGCTGGGAGGAAGGCCCGGTGCCCGGTCGCGAAAATCCAGAATCCGACGGCCACGATGGCGAAGGCCGCCGACCCTGCAATAGCTGCCCTCCAGCCGGCCAACTCGGCCAGCGGCGCCGTGACCACGGAAGTGACGAACGAACCGACGTTCAGGGCAGCGGTGTAGATCCCCATGGCGGTCCCCTGGCGCCGCGGCGAGAAGTCCCGCCGGATGATCAGCGGCACCGCGATGTTGCCCACGGTGATGGCCAGGCCCAGGATGACCGTACCCGCCATCACCATGGCACCGCCGCCGGCCGAACGGACCGCCACGCCGGCGAGGACGCCCGCGAGCGTGAGGGTGATGGCCAATTCCGCACCAAGCCGGCGCCCGGCCAGCGAGGCAAGATGCGCAGCGAGCGAGAAGCACAGCACCGGAATCCCGGTCAGCAGGCCCAGCTCCACGGGTGTGAATCCCAGCTCCTGCTGCATCGGACCCAGCACCGGTGCCACCGCCACGAAGGGGCCCCGCATGTTGAGGGCAATGAGGCCGATGCACGCGAGCAGGATCCAGCTGCGGGGAACCTTCGTCCCGATGGCGTCCCTCATAGTGCGCGGAGGGCAGGGTGCTGGAAGCGGGCATGGGGTTTCATCACCCTCATTGCTATCACGCGGCGCCCCTTACCGCGGAAAGGGCGCTGCACCCCGGGGCCCCAAGTGTCCGCTCGCGCTCAGAGGGTTCTTAGGGAGCCTGCAGAAACCAGTCCCGCGCGGCGTTGCTCACTCCAGGCTCCTCGCGGAAGCGGCCCGGCTGCGCCACCCAGCCCACGCCGTTGGCGATCACCTGCCGGATCTGCGGCTGGTGGTACACGGGGTACTCCTGGTCGCCCGGGCTGAAGTAGAAGATCCGGCCTTTCCCACGCGTGAACGTCACGCCCGAGCGGAACACCTCGCCGCCTTCGAAGGAGCTGATGAAGATGAGGTCGTCCGGCTCGGGAATGTCGAAGAGCTCGCCGTACATCTCCTGCTTTGGAATCACGATGGGGCTTTCGACGCCGGCGGCGATCGGATGCGACGGCTTCACCGTCCACACGAGTTCCCGCTCGCCCTCGTTGCGCCACTTCAGTGAGCACGTGGTGCCGAGCAGTTTCGTGAAGATCTTGGCGAAGTGCCCGGAGTGCAGCACGATCAGCCCCATGCCGCCCAGGACGTGCCGCTGCACCCGCTCCACCGCCTCGTCGCTGACGTCACCGTGGGCCACGTGCCCCCACCACAGGAGCACGTCCGTGGCGGCGAGGGTCTCCTCGGAAAGCCCGTGCTCCGGGTCGGCGAGCGTGGCGGTCGTGATGTCGGAGTCCGGGTAGAAGCCCTTGAGCCCGTCAGCGATGGCGCCGTGCATGCCGTTGGGGTACATCTCAGCCATGGTTTCCGGCTGGTTGTTCGCCTCATGGACGCCTTCGTTCCATACCAGGATGTTGAGTTTGCCGGTCATGTCAGAGCCTCACTTCGCGCTGTTCGAGGGCGGATTTGTAGCAGGCGTCGAGCACCAGGGCCCGGGTCAGGGCGAGTGAGCCGTCGTGGGCTCCCCACACGGTCTCTCCGCCGCGCACGGCTTCCACAAAGTCCTCCACCACGGCCTGGTGCGCCCTGCCGGGCTCCGCCACCACCACGTAGTCGGCGTTCTCGCCGTCCTTTTCCTTGAAGACCCGGACGTCGGCGACGGGGACGTTGGATGCCCCGACGGCGCGGAGTTCTGCGCCACCGTCGGTGCCGTACACGGTGAAGTCCATCAGGTCCTCCTCGTCCCGGTAGGCTGCCCAGCCGGCTTCGAGGATCAGCGTGCCGCCGCCTTCAAGGCGGATGAACGCCGACGCGAAGTCCTCCACCTCAAACTTGTGGGAGGACTTCATTGCGGTGTAGCGGGCGTTGCCGCCCAGGCCGCGGGGGCCCAGCTCGGAGTGCGTCGACGCCGAGACGGAGAGGACCCTGGGTTCGCCCAGCAGGTGCAGTGCATAGTCCAGGACGTGGACGCCGATGTCGGCCAGCGGGCCGCCGCCTGCCAAGGCAGGGTTGGTGAACCAGCTGCCCAGCATGGGGATCCCCTGCCGGCGGAGCCACGAAGCCTTGGCGTAGTACGGCCGGCCGAGTTCGCCGTCGTCGATGATTCCTTTCAGCTTTTGGATGTCGCCGCGGCGGCGGTGGTTGAAGGCCACGTCCAGGACGCGGCCGGCCTTACGTGCAGCCTCCACCATCTGCAGGCCTTCCTCGCCGTTGCGCGCCAGGGGCTTTTCGCTCAGGACGTGCAGCCCGCGTTCCAGGGCGGCAATGGCAATCGGGGCGTGCAGGAAGGTCGGCACCGCCACGCTGACGGCGTCGAGCCCGTCGAGTTCGACCAGGTCCTCCCAGCGGGCAAACGTGTGGGGGACGCTGTACTCGTCCTTGATGCCCTTAAGCAGGTCCTCTTCCATCCCGGCGACAGCAACGAGCTCCACGCCGTCCATGTCCTTGTAGGCCTTGATGTGCTGCTGGCCGGCCCAGCCAATGCCGACGACGCCGACCTTCAGGGGCGCGTTTTTCTGCTTGCTCAATTTTCAAGACTCCGATTTCGCTTGGATGTGAAAGTTGGTTTTCTTGCGGTCACCAACCCGGCATGCGGGGAGGCTGCGCGGACTAGCCCGTGGCCTGCAGCGTGGCTTCGATGACCGTCGGGGACAGGACGTGCTGGGTCACCATCCGGCTCGCTCCCAGCACGGCCGCCTGGTCCCCCGCCATCGACAGGCCGATGCGCAGGTGCGTGGTGGCGAGCGGTAGCGACCTCCGGTAGACCACTTCGCGCACGCCCGCCATGAGGTGTTCGCCTGCCTGGCCGAGACTTCCGCCCACGACAATGACCGAGGGATTCAGGAGGTTCACCACCGTGGCCAGCACATCGCCCACGTCCCGGCCGGCCTGGCGAAGGGCCTGGATGGCCTGCAGGTTGCCCCCGGCCACCAGGCGGAGGACGTCGGCCCCGCTTTCTGCCTGAACACCCTGCGCCGCCAGTGCCCGCGCCACGGCAGGGCCCGACGCGAGTGCCTCGAGGCAGCCGTAGTTGCCGCACCGGCAGAGGACGTCGTCGCCGCGGGTCACGCGGACGTGCCCCAGGTCGCCGGCCGTGCCGTTGGCGCCGCGCTGCAGTTCACCGCTGCTGATGATTCCGGCCCCGATTCCTGTGGCCACCTTGATAAACAGGAAGTTGTCGTGCTCCGGCCAGTGGGCTGTGCGTTCACCCAAGGCCATGATGTTCACGTCGTTGTCCACCAGCACCGGGACCGGGAATGAGCGCTGGACGTGGCTGACCACGTCGAACCCGTCCCAGCCCGGCATGATGGGCGGCTTCACCGGTCTGCCGGTGTCGTGCTCCACCGGCCCCGGCAGGCCGATCCCCACGCCCGCGAGGTCCTTCGCGGTCCGTCCCGACTCCGCCAGCAGGGACGTCGCCTCGGCCACGAGCCGGCCCAGCACTGCCTCCGGCCCGTCGGCCACGTCCTGCGCCAGTCGCCGCTCGCTGAGGATGTTTCCGCCCAGGTCAGTGACCGCGATGATCACGTGGGTAGCACCGACGTCGACGGCCAGCACTGCGCGGGCGGCCGGCTTGAAGGCAAAGCGCGACGGCGGCCTGCCGCCGCTCGATGTCGCCTCACCTGCGGGGCCGACCAGACCTGAGGCAATCAGTGCATCAATCCGGGAAGCCACCGTGGAGCGCGCGAGCCCCGTGCTCAGCGCCAGTTCAGCCCGGGTCCGGGCCTTGCCGTCGCGGAGCAGCTGAAAAAGGTCGCCGGCGCGGGACAGGCTGCCCGTGCCGTCGGCGGAAACCGGCTCCGCAGCCGGGCCATTTCCCGTTCGTGAACTCATGGCTCCAGTGATAGCACGGATGCTTCTGCGTGTCACAGGGCAAAAAGATTGTCGATAACTTTCTGACTTTTGCTTGACGCTCGTCAAAAGCGGTTCTAGGTTGAGTCGGATAGACAGAAACCCGCAAAGGAGCGCCATGTCGTATTCACTCCAGCTGTACACCCTGCGCGACGCCATCCAGGAGGACCTGCCCGGCACCATCCGGAAGGTGGCGCAGATCGGTTTCACGCAAGTCGAGCCTTATAACTTCGTCGCCACGGCCAAGGAGCTGGGCGCCGCGCTGAAGGAGAACGGCCTGACGGCACCCTCCGGCCACGCTCCGCTGCTGAGCCAGGACCAAGACGAGATCTTCGCTGCAGCCAGGGCCCTCGGGATCAGCACGGTCATCGAACCGTACATCACCGCCGAGCACTGGCAGTCCGCCGAGGACATTCAGGCCACCGCAGCCAAACTCAACGCGGCCGCCAAGAAGGGCGCCGAATACGGGATCCGCGTCGGTTACCACAACCACGCCTGGGAGCTGGAGTCCACCATCGAGGGCCAGACCGCCCTGGAGTACTTCGAAGGGCTGCTGGACCCCGAACTGGTCCTCGAAGTGGACACCTACTGGGTTGCCGTGGGCGGCCAGGACCCGGTGGAGATTCTGACCAAGCTGGGCAACCGGGTGAAGTTCATCCACATCAAGGACGGCCCTCTGAACACCGACACCAAGGCCCAGCAGCCTGCCGGCCAGGGCAAGATCCCGGTCTGGGACGTCATCAACGCCGCAAAGTCGCTGGAAGTCGGCGTCGTGGAATTCGACGACTACTCCGGGGACATCTTCCACGGCATCACCCAGTCGCTCAGCTTCCTGAACTCCGACTCCGCGAAGGCCACCGAGGGAGCACAGGCATGAGTGGCGCAGCATCCACGCCGTCTTCCCTCCGGGGGCCCGTCGGCGTCGCCGTCATCGGCGCCGGCGTCATCAGCAAGCAGTACCTGGACAACCTGACCGCCTTCCCGGACCTGAAAGTCCACGTCATCGCCGACCTCTTCGAGGAGGCCGCCGAGGCGCGCGCCAAGGAATACGGCGTCCCCGAGTGGGGCGGCGTGGACGCCGCACTGAACCATCCCGACGTCGAAATCATCGTCAACCTGACCATTCCGGCCGCCCACGTCGAGGTGGCCACCGCCGCCGTCAACGCCGGCAAGCACGTCTGGACTGAGAAGCCGTTCTCACTGGACCGCGAATCAGGCCTCGGACTGCTGAAAACAGCCGACGCCGCCGGACTGCGCCTCGGCTGCGCCCCGGACACGTTCCTCGGCGCCGGGCTCCAGACCGCGCGCCGCCTCATCGAACGCGGCGACATCGGAACTCCGCTGACCGCGATGACCACCTTCCAGACGCCGGGACCGGAAGCCTGGCACCCGAACCCGGCGTTCCTGTTCCAGTACGGCGCCGGTCCGCTGTTCGACATGGGCCCGTACTACCTCACCGCCCTGGTCCAGACCTTCGGATCGGTACGGAAGGTGGCCGCCGTCGGGTCCAAAGCCAAGGAGATCCGCGTCATCGGCTCCGGGCCCAAGGCCGGCGAGGAATTCAGCGTGGAGGTCCCCACCCACGTCTCCGCGATGGCGCAGTTCGAGGACGGCCAGTCCTCACACAGCGTCTTCTCCTTCGAGTCGCCGCGCCTGCGGATGGGCTTCGTGGAAATCACCGGCACCGAAGCCACCATCTCGCTCCCGGACCCCAACTATTTCGACGGCGACGTCCGCCTCTGGCGTGCCGGCGACGAGGACTGGACGGTCATCCCCGCCACCGGCGCGGCTAACGGACGCGGCCTGGGCGTGCTGGACATGGCCCGTTCCATCCGCGCCGGTGTTCCGCACCGCGCCACCGGCAACCTCGCCTACCACGTCCTGGACACCATGGTCTCGATCTCCGAGTCCATGGAGTCGGGAACGTTCGTCGACGTCGAAAGCTCCGCTCCCGCGTCCGCAGCCCTCCCCGAGGACTGGAACCCCACCGCTCCCACCCTCTAGGAATACCAATGACTTCCCACGAATCCCCCGGCACTCCGCCGGCAGCCCATCGCCCTTTGGGTGTGGCGATGATCGGTTATGCGTTCATGGGCAAGGCCCACTCGAACGCGTGGCGGAACGTCGCGTCCTACTTCGACGTGCCGGTTTTCGAGCAGAAAGTGCTCGTGGGCCGGGACGCCGGGCAGGTGGCCGCGGCCGCGGCAAAGTATGGCTGGGCCGAGTCCGCGACGGACTGGCGCTCGGTCCTGGAACGGGATGACATCGACATCGTCGATATCTGCGCCCCCGGCTGGATGCATGCCGAGATCGCCGTCGCCGCCCTCGAAGCCGGGAAGCATGTGCTCGTGGAGAAGCCGCTGGCCAACACCCTCGCCGAGGCCGAGGCCATGGCCACGGCAGCGCAAGCGGCCCGCGCACACGGGGTGCAGTCCATGGTCGGGTTCAACTACCGCCGTGTGCCCGCCCTGGCACTGGCCCGGGAACTGATCGCGGAGGGCCGCCTCGGCACCGTGCGGCATGTGCGTGCCGCGTACCTGCAGGACTGGCTCGCGGATGCGGAATCACCGATGACCTGGCGGCTGAACAAGGAAACAGCAGGCTCCGGCGCCCTCGGGGACATCGCCTCCCACGCGATCGACCAGGTGCTGTTCCTCCTCGGGGACGCCGTCACCGAGGTCTCGGGCCGGCTGCACACCTTCACTACCCACCGTCCGGGCGCACATGGCCTGGAGGAAGTGACGGTCGACGACGCCGCCTGGGCCACGCTGTCCCTCGCCTCCGGGGCCATCGCCTCCGTCGAGGTCTCCCGGGTGGCCACCGGCCAGAAGAACTCCCTGAAGCTGGAGATCTACGGCGAGAAAGGCACCATCCTCTTCGACCTCGAGAACCTGAACGAACTCGGCTTCCTGGACGCGACCGCCCCGGTGCGGGAGCAGGGCTTCCGCCGGATCCTGGTCAACGAACCCGACCACCCCTACCTGGATGCCTGGTGGCCGCAGGGCCACATCATCGGCTGGGAACACACCTTCACGCACGAGATCCGCGACTTCCTGGCCGCGATCGGGACCGGTGACGCGCCGTCGCCGTCGTTCGAGGAGGGCCTCGCCGTCCAGCGCGTGCTGGCCGCCGTCGAGGAGTCCGCCGCAGCGAAAAGCGCCACCATCCAACTCGTCCAGCCCACCGGCGCCGCAGCCGCACCGACCGAAGGAGCCTGACATGCCCCGCCCGTACACCCTGTTCACCGGCCAGTGGGCCGACCTCCCCTTCGAGGAAGTCGCCAGGCTCGCCTCAGGCTGGGGCTACGACGGCCTGGAAATCGCCGTCTCCGGGGACCACCTGGACGCCTGGCGCTGGGACGAACCCGGCTACGTCGAATCCAAACTCGCAGTCCTGGAAAAGTACAACCTGAAGGTCTGGGCCATCTCCAACCACCTCAAGGGCCAGGCCGTGTGCGATGACCCCATCGACTTCCGCCACGAAGCCATCGTCGGATCCAAAGTCTGGGGCGACGGCGACCCCGAAGGCGTCCGCCAGCGCGCCGCCGAGGAAATGAAACACACCGCCCGGCTCGCGCGCGCTTTGGGTGTGGACACCGTCGTCGGGTTCACCGGCTCCTCCATCTGGCAGTACGTCGCCATGTTCCCGCCCGTCCCGGAGAAAGTCATCGACGCCGGCTACCAGGACTTCGCGGACCGCTGGAACCCCATCCTGGACGTCTTCGACGAATGCGGGGTCCGCTTCGCCCACGAGGTCCACCCCAGTGAGATCGCCTACGACTACTGGACCACCGTCCGGACCCTCGAAGCGATCGGACACCGCCCCGCGTTCGGGCTCAACTGGGACCCGTCCCACTTCATGTGGCAGGGCATCGACCCCGTCTCCTTCATCTGGGACTTCAAGGACCGGATCTACCACGTCGACTGCAAAGACACCAAGCTCCGCCCCACCGGCCGGAACACCGTCCTCGGCTCCCACCTGCCCTGGGGCGACCCGCGCCGCGGCTGGGACTTCGTCTCCGCCGGACGCGGCGACGTCCCCTGGGAAGCATCCTTCCGTGCCCTCACCGCGATCGGCTACACCGGACCCATCAGCATCGAATGGGAAGACGCCGGCATGGACCGCCTCCACGGCGCCCCCGAAGCCCTCGCCAACCTCAAGAAATTCGACTTCCCCGCATCACAGACCAGCTTCGACGCCGCCTTCAGCAGCAAAGACTGACGCCCTTTGGAGTTTTTGTACAGATATCGCGAGCAAAAGTGCCTTTTGGGGCCGATATCTGTACAAAAACTCCACGGACCAGCGCACGGCAACGACGCCATGGAGCGATTCCGTGGACTGGTTCCCCCATCTCTCTCCCGACGGCCGGCTGGCCAGCTACATCCGGTTCCCCGGCGGCACGCAAGGCCACCCCTCGGACCTGCCTGTCGACGTCGTGCTTGTCTCCACGGATGACTGGGCCACGCCGCTGCACACCTGGCCCTTCTTCGGCGGGCAGGGAACACTGAACGTTAATAGCTGGTCGCCCGATTCCGCCCGGTTCGCGTACGTCGCCTACCCGCTCGCCACCACCGACACTTCAAAGGAGTAAGTACGTGACCAAACAACACACCGGCACCTCCGACGGGCAAATCCGCTGGGGCATCCTCGGCACGGGATTCATCGCGGGACTGCAAACACAGGACCTGGCCGAGAACGGCTTCAAGGTGCAGGCCGTCGGTTCCCGCAACGCGGAATCGAGTAACGCGTTCAGTGAAAAGTTTGCCATTCCCGCCGCACATGCAAGTTACGAAGCACTGGTTGCGGACCCGGACGTCGACGTCGTTTACGTCGCCTCACCGCACACGTACCACCACGCGCACGCGCTGCTCGCCCTGAACGCCGGAAAGCACGTGCTGGTGGAGAAGCCGTTCACCATCAACGCCCGGGAAGCGCAGGAAATCTTTGCGCTGGCTGAGGCCAAGGGGCTCGTGGCACTGGAGGCCATGTGGAGCCGCTTCCTCCCCCACATGATCCGGCTCCGCGAGATCATCGCTGAGGGCTCACTCGGGCAGATCCGGAAGGTCACGGCCAGCCACAACCAGAACCTTCCCAAGGATCCCGCGCACCGGCTCAACGATCCTGCCCTGGGCGGCGGGGCCCTGCTGGACCTCGGCGTCTACCCTGTCTCGTTCGCCATCGACGTCCTTGGCATGCCGGACACCATCCGGGCCAGCGCTTCCATGACGGCCACGGGCGTGGACCGGCAAACGGCAGCAATCTTCGAGTACGCGGACGGACAGCAGGCGCTCCTGGACTGCGCCTTGGACATCGCCTCAAACAACCGGGCAGTGGTTATCGGGACAGAGGGTTGGATCGACATTGAGTCCACCTGGTACAACCCGACGCCCTTCACGTGGTTCGACAATGCGGGGAACGTCCTGGAGAAGTTCGATCAGCCGGTGACCAGCCGGGGGATGCAGTTCCAGGCTGCCGAAATGGAACGCCTCGTCAGCGAAGGCCTCACCGCAGGCACTGTTCTTCCCCCGAGCGGGAGCGTGGCTGTCATGGCCGCGATGGACGAGATCCGTCGCCAGATCGGCCTCAAGTACGACGCCGACGCACCGTCGTCGCTGCAGTGACAGCCCCGGGCTGTCCGCCGAGGATCTGTTCGTAGAGCGCCAGATGGTCGGCCACCATGCGGGCCGAGCTGAAGCGCTGCTCGACGGCGGCGCGGCAGGCTTCCCGGCTGAGGCCCGCGGCCTGGGCGGCGAATCCAGCGAGCTGGTCGGTGCTGCCCAGGTATCCCGTGACGCCGTGGTCAACGATTTCCGGAGCAGCACCGAAAGGGGTCCCCACAACGGGCGTTCCGGTGGCCAGTGCCTCGATCATCACGAGCCCGAACGGTTCGGGCCACTGGATCGGGTTCAGGAACGCGAGCGCACCACCCATCAGTTCGTATTTCTCGGCGTCGGACAGCGGCCCCATGAATTCCATGCCGGGGCCCAGCGCCGGCTTGACGACGTCGTCGAAATAGCCCTGCTCGTCGGATCCCTGGATCCGGGCGCTGATGCGCAGGGGGATTCCCGAGGCATCTGCGATCTGGATTGCTTCGAGGATGCCCTTGTCCGGGGACAGCCGTCCGACGAAGCACAGGTAACCGCCGTTCCCCTGGCCCACCGGAACGGATGCCACATCCATGCCGTGGTGGATCACCTTTGTCACCGGGACCTCCGGCGAACGGCTCACCTGGTCACGGGAGATGGCGATGATGCCTGTGGTCTTTCCGATGGCGGTGTACAGGTCCACGGCCTGCGGAGCCAGGCGGATGTGGATGGTGGTGACCACAGGGACTCCGGCCGGCCGGTGGGCATACAGCGGTCCGCTCAACGTATGGTCGTGGATGATGTCCACCCCTGCCATGCCATCGTAGGCCCTGATGATGTGGCTCAGCTCCGACAGTGCGAGCCCCAGGTCCGCCGGTTCCGAGGGGCGCATCCGTGGGGCGAGCCGAACGGGGCAGGTGCTGTCGGAGGGTGCCGCCAGCAGGACGTCATGCCCGGCCTTGGCGAACCCTCGCGCAAGGCTGTCCACCACCCGTTCGGTGCCGCCGTAGCCGGGCGGCGGAACGGGAATCCACGGTGCCGATATCAGTCCGATGCGCACTTTGCCTCCCATGAATGTACGGCTGACCGCCGGGAGTTAGTCCAAACAATATGGCCGGTCCTGCCGTCAAACAAGGGCTGTGCGAGTCCGGGCGCAGCAGCCGCCCCAGGACCGAGTGACCAAAGCAACTGTCCGCGCAGGAATGCAGGGGAAAGACCGGGAGTTGTCGCAGGCATGAAGATTGAGATCTGGTCAGACATTGCCTGCCCCTGGTGCTACATCGGCAAGCGCCGATTCGAAGCCGCCCTCGCCGAGTTTCCGCACCGCGACCAGGTGGAGGTGCAGTGGCGCAGCTACCAGCTGGACCCCAGCGTGCCCGAGCACTATGACGGCACGGAACTGGACTACCTCAGCAAGCGCAAGGGCATGGCCCCCGACCAGGTCACGCAGATGTTTGACCATGTAGCAGCCCAGGCCAAAGGCGAGGGCCTCAACTACCGGTTCGACGCCGTCGTCGTTGCCAACAGCTTCACGGCCCACCGGCTCATCCACCTGGCCGCCGCGAAGGGCAAGCAGGACGTGGCCAAGGAGCGGCTGCTCAGCGACCACTTCGAGCACGGCAAGGACATCGGCAGCCCCGACTACCTCGCGTCGGTTGGCGCGGATCTTGGGCTCGACGCCGACGACGTTGCCGAGCTGTTCAGTACCGACAAGTACGCCGACGACGTCCGCCGCGACTTCGCCGAAGCCCGCGCCTTGGGCATCAGCGGCGTGCCGTTCTTCGTGATCGACCGCAAGTACGGTCTGTCCGGAGCCCAGCCCGCGGCCAGCTTCACCGTGGCCCTCGAACAGGCCTGGCAAGAGTCGCACCCGCTGGTGATGGTGGGCGACAAAGCCAACGGGGACAACGCCGAGGCATGCGGCCCGGACGGCTGCCCCGTCTGAGCCTTGGGCAGCTAGGTTCTTCGAGTTTTTGTACAGATATCGTCCCCTGAAGGGCGTTTAGCGCCCATTATCTGTACAAAAACTCGGAACGGTTTGGTGACAGATCGCGGTAAAGTGCCCCTATGCCCCGGATTTCGGCTCCCAGCAACGCCGCGCAGCGCGCCGAGACCCAGCGCCGCATCCTGAACGCCTTCGGTGAGCTTCTCTTCTCGCACGGGCTGCCCGGACTGACTATGACGGACGTTGCCCGGCACGCAGGGATCGGCCGTACGGCTGTGTACAACTACTACGCCGACATCGAAGAGCTCCTGATTGCCTACGCACTCGTGGAGACGGAACGGTTCATGACTGGGCTGCGGGAGTCGCTCGCCCGGCTGGACAATCCGGTGGACCGGCTGGCCCTGTACGTGCGGGCCCAGGTGGAGGATCTCAGCCGCCGGCATCTGCCGCCGGGTCCGGCCATGGGCGCCGTCCTCTCGCCGGCGTCGTTCGCCAAGCTGGCCGACCACGTCGGCGGGCTCAGCGACATGCTGCAGGACATTCTTCGCGACGGCATGGACCAGGCCTACTTCCCGGTGGCAGACCCCCTCCAGCAGGCGCAGCTGATCCACGGCACGCTCTCCTCCAGCGCCGCCCGCGGCGACGCCTCCGCGGACCTGGAGGAACGGATCTCGCGGACCGTCCGCTTCATCCAGTTGGGCGCCGGGGCAAGGTTCGACGACGGCGGCCGCCCCTTGCGCCTGCAGCCGCCTGCCGCTGCGGCCGGCTAGGGAACAGCCAGCCAAGGCTCGGGCTGCAAAGGCTCAGGCTGCAAAAGGCTCAGGCTGCAAAGGCTCAGGGCTTGGCGCCCTGGGTGGGCATGACTGGCCACTGAGACTCGTCGGCAACGCGACGAGTCTCCCGCGGGCAGCTGAGCTGGCCCGGCGTCTGGTCAACAAGCTGCGGCTTGACCAGGCCGCGGTAGTCGCCAGTCAGGATCACGTCCACGCTGGCGTCCTTGCGGCCGTCCTGGAAGTAGTCCGAGCCAGGCAGATTCCGCTGGACGGTAAAGGCCGCCGCTTGTCCGGCGGCACCTGAGACGATGGCCGCCACGCCGCGGTAGCCGGTTTCCGTGTTGGCCACGTTGCCGAGAACAAACTTCCTGGCCTTGAACTCATTGGCTGCCGCCTTGGCCAGGCCGTTGCGGCTCGTGGCGTTGAGTACGTTCACCTTCACCTTGGCGGGCGGCGTGTAGTCGAAGGTCGTGGCCGGGCAGACGGAGGAGTTCTCCTGGGCCTGGATAGCGGACGGAAACTTGATCTGCCCGCTCATCACACCCATTGCCCCCATGATCCCTGCGACAATGAGGCCAAGCAGCAGCACGAGCACCACACCGTGCAGGATCCGGCGGCGAAGGCGGCCGGGGTTTTCCGCGTTCTCGTCGTCCTCGACGAACGTGGCCCTGAGCTCGGGGCCACTAATTACGCGGTGACCGTGAAGGACGGTCACGTCTCTGGGTTTTCTAGCCATCGATCACAAGCACCCTTGCATGTATCGCGGTGCGCTGGTGGAGTGCAGTCCTTACCGCCCGGTGCAGGCCGTCCTCCAGATAGAGGGTGCCCTGGTACTGCACCACGTGGGGAAACAGGTCCCCAAAGAAAGTGGAGTCCTCGGCAAGGAGCGCTTCAAGATCCAGGGTCCGCTTGGTGGTCACAAGTTCATCCAGCCGCACGGGACGGGGCGGAAGAGCCGCCCAGTCTTTGGGGGTACTGAAACCATGGTCGGGGTAAGGGCGTCCCTCGCCCACAGCTTTGAATATCACTCTGCCAGCTTAAGCAACTGGCCGGTTCAAGGGAATGTGGGTTCAGCGCGCCGCGGGAGGTTGTAGCCAAACAGTAACTATCTGTCACATGCTGGCCGCCTGCCTCGGCCCGGGCGGATTGCCCGGTGGCGGCTGACAGAATGGAACCATGACTGCACCTACCGCGAATGCTGCCCCGGGGTTCGGCGCCCACACGCCGTCAGCACCCGCCCTGGCCCTGCTCCTGGACGTTGACGGCCCGGTTGCCAGCCCGGTGACCAGGGATGTGAAACCGGAAATCATTGCTGATTTGGTGGCTCTCGCAAACGCCGGAGTACCGGTCATCTTCAACACCGGGCGCTCGGACGCCTTCATCCGCGAGCAGGTCATGGAGCCCATGATCGCCGCCGGAATGCCGGGCGGAACGCTGATCCACGCCATCTGCGAAAAAGGCGCGGTTTGGTTCAGCTACACCGCGGCCGGCCCCGGACCCATCCACGTGGACCACGAGCTTGCCGTGCCGGCAGCCTACGGCGACGATGTCCGTCGCATGGTGGCTGAGGACTACTCTGCCCACATGTTCTTCGACGAAACCAAGCGCGCCATGGTGTCGGTGGAGCAGCACATTGACGTGCCCAGCAGTGAATACCTCGCCGAGCAGAAGCTGTTTGATGCCGAGGCGATGCAGCTGATGGAGCGCCACGGACTGGGGGTCGTGCGGCTGGACCACCATGCACCCAACTCCGACGACGAGATCGACTACCGCGTGGACCCCACCATCATTTCCACGGACATTGAATCGGTGCGGCTGGGCAAGGACCTCGGCGCGAGCCGCGCTGTGGAGCTGCTTGCGGCCCAGGGCATCATGCCGCAGGCGTGGCGGACGGTCGGCGATTCCCGCACGGATTACGCCATGGCCGACTGGCTGCACCACAACGACCACGCCGTGAAGCACGTCGACGTCAGACCTGCGGACGGCATCCCGGCCAAGCCCTACGACGTCCTCACCGCCGCCGACCTGGGCCTGCAGGAAACGGTCATTCACGACGACGCCGGGGCGGCGTTCCTGTCCAGTTGGCGGCAGGCGCTCCTCGGCTAGGCCCGCTGCCGCGGCCCAGCGGGCCGGGCCAGGGCCCGCGGGCAGGCCTTGGCCGCCTGCCCGGCATGTTTCCCGGCAGGACTATCATGCAAGTAAGACTTCACCACCCCTAGCAGCATGGGAGAAACGCCATCACGGACGTAACGGTTCAGGACGACATCTATTACGGCGGTCAGGCAGCCGAGGACGACGTACCCGCACTCGCGGAAGCAACGTCGCCGGCGGCTGTGGCGCGCCTCAAACACCGCCCCGACGTCGTCCGCCGATCAGGCCGGTATGCGCTGATCAACGACACCCGGACGCCTTACCAGGCCATGGTTGAGGACCTGCTCTTCCTTCGGAATGTGCTGGACGGGGCCGGGCTGGATTATCTGCTGGTCAGGGGCAACAACGACCGTCCCGTGATCGCCCTTGACTGGAAGGACCGGAAGAAGCTGCGGTCCGCCCTCGTTGACGCATGCCGGCACGAACCGTTCTACTCCATGACCGTGGACGCGAAGAAGAAAACATCCGTCCTGGTCGCCGACGGCGAGCTCTCCGTCAACCGCCAGGCACGCATCTTCCGGCTGTACCGCCCGCGGGTGGAGCCCGAGGGCGGCTTCGAATTTGGTGCATCCGCCGGCGTCCAGGTGGAACTCTGGAGCTTCCTGGGCAACGAAGTGATCCTGCCGATCGAGAACTCGCTCACCCGCCGCACCATGATGGCCCACGAAGCCGTCCGCGGAACGGTTGAGCGTTACGGCCACACCTGGCCCACCATCGAGAACATGTTCGCTGACCACGCGAGCGACATCAGCTTTGACATCGACATGGTCTTCTCCTGGGTGGACGGCACCTCGCCGGAATACATCGCCGCCCGGCGGGCCCGGATGGCGGGGGCTGTTTTGGGTGAGGGCGACGACCACGAGGCGCGCTACCGGCAGATCAATGAGCTCAAATACGCGCTCCGCTCGGTGTACATGTTTGCACCGTGGGTCCGCCGCATCTTCATCGCCACGGACTCCCCCGCGCCGGAATGGCTGAACGACCACCCGTCGGTGACCATCGTCCGGAGCGAGGCGTTCTTCGCTGACCCGTCGGTGCTGCCCACCCACAACTCGCAGGCCGTGGAGTGCCAGCTGCACCACATCGAGGGCCTCTCCGAGCACTTCCTCTACTCCAACGACGATATGTTCTTCGGGCGGCCGGTGGGCCCGGACATGTTCTTCACTCCGGGCGGGATCACCAAGTTCATCGAGGCCGAGACCCGCATCGGCCTCGGCGAAAACGACGCCGAACGCAGCGGCTTCGAAAACGCTGCCCGGGTCAACCGGAAGCTGCTCTGGAACCGCTTCGGCCGGATCACCACCCGCCACCTGGAGCACTCGGCGGCGCCGCTGCGCCGGAGCGTCGTAGCCCAGATGGAGCAAGAGTTCCCGGCCGAGTTCGCGAACACCGCCGCCAGCACATTCCGGGCCGCAGACAATATTTCCGTGACGAATTCCTTCTACCACTACTACGCGCTGTTGACCGGCCGGGCTGTGACCCAGACGGCGGCCAAGGTGCGGTACGTGGACACCACGCTGCGGTCCGGCCTGACGTACCTGCCCAAGCTGCTGACCAAGCGCAACATGGACTTCTTTTGCCTCAACGACGGAAGCTTTCCGGAGGTGCCGGCCGACGAACGGGCGGACCTTGTCACAGAGTTCCTGGAGAGGTACTACCCCATCAAGGCGCCCTGGGAAAAGTAACCACGGGGAAATGCAAGAACTGTGCCGCAGGAAGCCCCCGCTGGAACTGACCACTCAGATCCGGCGGGGGCTCATCTGTTGGAGCAGACCTTCGCTGCTACTTCCGCGTGAGGACGGGACGTTTGGCCCCTTCGGGGATGCGGATTCCGGCTGCCGCCAGGCGGCGTTCCGTCTCCTCGGGGCTGACATACTCGCCCACCGTGGGAGTGGCGCCCAGCGGCACCACGGAATGCACCACCGTGTGCTCATAAACGTGCACCAGGTTGAAGGCCTGGCCGCCGTCGCGGCCGCGGGTGCCGCCCACCGGAACATTCAGGTCCTGGGTGTAGCACGTGGCTGAGGCCACGGAGACCGGGATGCCGGCGAAGCTCGCCGTCGTGGAGTAATGCAGGTGGCCGGCAAGGATGCTGCGGACATCCGAGTTCCGGACCACGGCTGCCAGGGACGCCTGGTCGCGGAGCTCCACGAGCACAGACAGGTCCAGCACCGACGGAACCGGCGGATGGTGCAGGGCCAGGATCGTGCCGTCCGGCGCGGGGGTCTCCAGCTGCCCGGCGAGCCAGTCCAGCTGGTTGTCACTGAGTTCGCCGTGGTGGTAGCCAGGCACGGACGTGTCCATGGTGATGACCCGCAGCCCGTTGACGTAGTAGCTGTGGTCGACGGGATCGTCGTTGCCGTGCTGGTTGAACAGGCCGGCACGGAAGTTGGCGCGGTTGTCGTGATTGCCCATGGCCCAGATGACCTGGGCGCCGAGATCCCGGCACGCGGGCTCCACGACCGCGCGGAGCTTGGCGTAGGCCTCGGGGTCACCCTTGTCCGCCAGGTCGCCGGTGAAAATCACAGCTTCCGGGCGCGCGCCGGATGCCTGAACCTCGTCGAAGAGCTGGATCAGGCGGGCTTCGCTGTCAATTGCGCCGTATAGGGGGTCCGGACCTCCCAACAGATGGGTGTCACTCAGGTGGAGTAGAAAATGGCGTGGCCGGGGATGCTCGGCCTCGATGAGCTCCATTGCTGCCTTCGCGGTAGTTAGGAAGCGGGGCGCCTCCTGTGTCCCTTCCAGTACGTTCCATCCAACCAGATAAAAAACGAACTATGGGGAAACGGGAGTTGGCATGTTGAAAAATTACAACACCGCCGCCGCTTTCGGGCTACCTTCCTCGCTTTCGTTTCCTTGCGTGGGCACCCCCCGATGGCCACTTCGTTAGTTTGCCGCGCACTGTTTGATTTGCAGAGATAGACACGGAGACAGAAGTCCGCCGGCTGTTCCAGGCGGAATGCTCTTCCGGAACGTACCCGGCTTACCGCGCCTCGGGCAGCGTGAAAGGAGGACTCCGGCGCACTGCCGCGCGCGGACAAAGCGCCCAGCAGACCAGGGAGAGCCCGTACAGCCGGGCTCGGAGGATGCATCCGCTGCCAGCAGGGCATCCCCCGCAGGGCATCCGAAACCCGGGCGGGTTCCGTCGGGTGCCGGCGGAATCGTTTGGAGGGAAGTCACATCGTGCTCTCTCGCCGGGTGCATGGCTGTCATCAATGACAACGGCTTTGGCTTCCGTTGCATTCCCTGACCTCCTGACCAGTTGGATTCATCCGGTAAGCGAACAGCCCGACAGCGGCCGCCCTCTACCGCTTACGGCGCCGCCGCGGGCTCCGCGGTCGGTACAGATTCTGCTGCCGCCTTCGCTTCTGCCACGGCAGCATCCTCGACTGGCGCAGCACCTGGCAATGTGGCGGTTGCCGGTGCCGAAGAGGGAACTGGCGCCGGGGCCGGCACTACCGGGGCCGGCGCTGCCGGGACCGCCGGCACTACCGGGGCCGGCGCTGCCGGGACCGCCGGCACTACGGGGGCCGGCGCTGCCGGGACCGCCGGCACTACGGGGGCCGGCGCTGCCGGGACCGCCGGCGCGGGGACAGGCTCCGGCACCACCGGTGCGGGCTCAACAGGTGCAGCTTCCGTTGGGCCAGGCCCGGAACTCGTGTTCGGTGGGGCGGGCACGGCCGGTTCGGCGGGTGCCGGTGGCGCGGGCTCGGTCGGAACTACCGGCTCGGTGGGCAGCGGGTCAGCCGGCGGCGCCGACTCGGTGGGCGGCGGCGCGGGCTCGGTCTGTGCCGGTGGCTCGGGCACGGCCGGAACCACCGGCACAGTGGGTGGGTCAGCCGGCGGCACAGGTGTCGCAGTGGGCGGCGCGGGAGTGGGCGCGGGAGCCGGTTTCGGCGTCGGAGTAGGCTTCGGGGTCGGAGTAGGAGTCGGGGCCGGCTTGGGCTTGGCTGTCGCGGGAGGCGTCAGCTTCGGCGGCGTCGGTTGGGGACTTGTCGTGACGGTCGAGGTTTCCGCTTGGCTGGAGGAAGCGGACCCGGAGAACGATGAACTGGCGACCAAGGTGGGTCGCGCAGCAGTTGCCCGGCCGGCCCGAGGGTAGGCCATCGCAGCCGCAGTCACCGGTGTCAGGCCGTCGTCGGTGTTGCCCGGCCCGCTGTTGCCCGGGATGTTGGGGATCGCCCACCCGTACGTGCTGGCAGCGCCCCCTGCGAAGCTGGTAAACACAGCGGGTGTCAGTTGGTCGGTCTGCCGGATGGGCAGCAGGGTCCACTTGAGGGGATCCTCGTGCTGTCCGTTCTTGATGACCTCGAAGTGCAGGTGGCAGCCGGTGGAGGATCCGGTGGTGCCCACCTCCGCGATGATCTCGCCGACCCGAACCTGGTCGCCCTTTTCGACGGCGATGCCCTGCAGGTGGTTGTACGTGGTGATCAGGCCATTGCCGTGGTCGATCTCCACCCTGTTGCCCCCGCCCCAGGGGTGCCATCCGGCGGCCCGGACCACGCCGCCATCGGCTGCGTAAACGCGGGTGCCGCAGGCGGCTGCGTAGTCCTGGCCCCAGTGGAATTCGCCTGATTCGCCGGTGATCGGGCTGTGCCGCAGGCCGAACGGGGAAGTTGGCGTGAGGTCTTCCAAGGGCGCCATGAGGAAGCCGGCTCCGGGCCGCTTCAGCGCGGTGGAGGCCACGCCCGGAGATTTGGCGGCGCCTGTCTTGATTGCCTTGACTTTGGAGTTGGACACGGTGTGTCCGGTGGGGGCCTTCACCGGCGCAGCGAGGCCGGACCCGCTGGCCGGGTACCCGGGCGGTGTGGTGTCGGGATCGAGGAGCTCCGGCCCGACGACTCCCGAGGGAGCTGCAATTGGGACGGCAGCACCCACGGGCTGCTGGAGGGAAGTGGCCGGCCCCTGGAATCCGAAGGCGAAGACGGAGAAGCCAACAACCACTGCCGCGGACAGGCTCCGCAGGGCGATCCGGCCCGGGCCGATCACCCTCGGTGCGTGCTTGTGTCCCCCGTGATTTGCCACTGAATTCTCCTGGATCAGTACCCGTCAAACTCCTATCTCGACGAGCGTGTCCTCCATTGTGGCCACAGGCTCAAGAGCGGCGAAACCCCTAAAACTGGGGGGTCAGCCGGTACGGGTCCATAGGCTTTTTAACGAGTGCTGCCTTGGTACTGGCCGCGGGCTATTTGGATACCCGGCTCTTCGGGCGTGCCCGGGGCACAGACGGAAAATGAGGCGACTCCTCCACTTAACCGACCCGCCTCGGCGCGCGAGAATGAAATATGCGGACTTTCCTGAGGGAGTGGCAGGCGGAACTGAAGCGCACGCTCACCGGCAGCCCGGATGCGCTGCCGGACTGGTCCCGGAAGTTTGCCCGGGGCGACGACCCAGGGTATTTCCTCCCCGGGTCCGCGGTCTGGGCCGTCCATGGCGGGGTGCCGACCATCGTCGGCGGCATTCGGTCCCTGTTGATGCAGACACTTCACCCCGCAGTCCTCGCCGGGGTGCACGACCATTCAAATTTCCGTGAGGATACGTTGGGCCGACTGGCCCGCACCACTGCCTGGATCCACGCCCTCACGTACGGGTCCACTGCTGACGCCCGGGCGGCGACCGCCAGAGTGGCCCGGCTGCACGAATCCGTTAACGGCAAGTATGTCGATGGCGACGGCACCGTCCAGAAGTACTCCGCCAACGATCCTGAGCTGCTCCGCTGGGTGCACATCACATTCACCGACTCGTTTCTCCGCACTCATGAGCTGTGGGACGGCCCCATTCCGGGCGGCCCGGATGCCTACGTGCGTGAGTGGGCGCAGGCGGGCAGGCTCATGGGAGTGGAGTCCCCGCCGGAGAGCAAGTCCGCCCTCGTCCGGGAGCTCGCGGAATGGTCTGCCGCAGGCACTCTCCGCCATGATGAACGGGTCGCCGAAACAGTCGCGTTCATCAGGAATCCGCCCCTACATCCCCTGCTGAAACCGGGTTACCGAGTGCTGTTCGCGGCCGCCGTCCTGAGCTTGGACCCCGACTACCGCCGGCTGCTCGGACTGCGGACCGCCCGGATCGGTCCCCTGCCGCTGCCGGTGAGGTCGGCCGCCCGGGCGACCCTCGCCGTCGTACGCCTCGCATTGGGTCCGGCCAGCCCCAGCCAGCTAGCCGCCCGCGAGCGGCTCCGGAGGCTGGGCGTGACGTAGCTCTCCCTCGTATCCGGGGCTGGAAGCAGAAAAACCCGGTCCTGACTTCAGGACCGGGCTTTCCATTGGCGGAGAATGGGGGATTTGAACCCCCGAGGGCGTTAACCCAACACGCGTTCCAGGCGTGCGCCATAGGCCGCTAGGCGAATTCTCCAGCTGCTCTTGAACCAAAAGCAGATACTAGAATACCTGAACTTTCCGGCATCTCCCAATCGGCCGAAAATGGAGCCATGTCCCAGCTGCATGCACTCGTGATTTACGTTTCCGATTCCCATGCCGAGGCGGTGCTCACCGCCATCGGAGACGCCGGCGCCGGCCGGCTGGGCGATTATTCGCACTGCTCCTTCACATCGCCCGGTACGGGACGCTTTACCCCTTTGCCCGGAGCCCGGCCCTACATCGGCATCGTGGGCGCGCCGGAAGCAGTTTCCGAGACCCGGGTCGAGTGCATCGTGGAGGATGACGTGCTCGACGCCGTCGTGCAGGGATTGCGGCGGGCCCACCCCTACGAGGAGCCGGCGTTCATGAGCTGGCCGGTGAACGGGCACCGATAAGACCACGGCGGTGCCCACCCCTGCCCCATCGGAGCCGATTCGGGCCACGCCGAAAGTTCGGGTAAAGTATCTGACGGCCCCTCATGTGGCGTCATCCTGTTGAACTCCCCCAGGACCGGAAGGTAGCAAGGGTAGATGGGCTCTGGCGGGTGCATGAGGGGTCTCTTATTTAATGTCAGTCCCTATAGGTAGGTTTTCCCTGTGACTGTTACGACTGCCCTTTACCGCAGATACCGCCCGGACTCGTTCACGGACGTTATCGGGCAGGAACATGTCACCGAGCCGCTGATGACTGCCCTGCGCAAGAACCGCGTGAACCACGCCTACCTTTTCTCAGGCCCGCGCGGCTGCGGCAAGACCACGTCTGCGCGGATCCTGGCCCGCTGCCTCAACTGTGCGAAGGGCCCCACGGACACCCCGTGCGGTGTCTGCCCCAGCTGCGTCGAACTTGCCCGCGGCGGAGCCGGCTCCCTCGACGTCATCGAGATCGACGCCGCCAGCCACGGCGGCGTGGATGACGCCCGCGACCTCCGCGAACGAGCCACCTATGCGCCAGTGCGGGACCGCTACAAGATCTTCATCATTGACGAGGCGCACATGGTCACCTCGGCGGGCTTCAACGCCCTGCTGAAGATCGTCGAAGAGCCGCCGGAACACATCAAGTTCATCTTCGCCACCACCGAGCCGGACAAGGTGATCGGGACCATCCGCTCGCGCACGCACCACTACCCGTTCCGGCTGGTGCCTCCGGAGCCGCTGATGGCGTACCTCGAGCAGCTCTGCCACCAGGAAAACGTCCCGGTAGCTCCCGGAGTGCTGTCGCTGGTGATCCGCGCGGGCGCGGGATCCGTGCGGGATTCGCTGTCCGTGCTGGACCAGCTCATGGCGGGCGCCGGACCCAACGGCCTCGATTACGAGCTCGCGGTGGCACTTCTCGGTTACACGCACGCCTCGCTTCTGGACGACGTCGTCGAAGCAATCGCCGCTTCCGATGCCGCCACGGTCTTCCGCGCCGTGGACCGCGTGGTTCAGACGGGCCACGACCCCCGCCGCTTCGTGGAGGACCTCCTGGAGCGCTTCCGCGACCTCATCATCGTGCAGGCCATGCCGGAAAGCGCCCAGGCCATCCTCCGTGGCATGCCAGCGGACCAGATCGCCAGGATGCAGAGCCAGGCACACAATCTCGGTGCGGCTGAGCTGTCTCGCGCGGCCGATGTCACCAACACTGCGCTGACGGAGATGACGGGTGCCACGTCGCCGCGCCTGCACCTGGAACTGCTTTGCGCCCGCATCCTGCTGCCCAGTTCCGAGCAGACCGAACGCGGCATCGCCGCTAGGATCGACCGCGTGGAGCGGCGCCTGAATTACGCGGGGCCCGACGCCGGTGCTCCCGCCGCCGCTGCGGCTCCGGTTGCGCCGGTTGCGGCTTCTCCGGTGGCACCGTCTGCGCCTGTTCCATCTGCCGCTCCTGCGCAGAACGCTCCGGCCTCCCCTGCTCCGGCAGCTTCGGCGTCAGTTCCCGCCGCTCCGGCCGAGGCAGCTCCTGCGTCCAGCGCGCCGCAGGTGGGCGCGCCCGGCATTCAGGCCGCGCCCGGGGCCCAGAACGCACCCACACGGGAAGCCCTGGCCGCACCGCGCATCACCACTGGCGACTGGCCCACGGATGTCGCCGCCGCACGCGACCGCCGCCCCGCCGCGGACTCGCACGACGGGCAGGGACGGGAGTCCGCCGCCAAGGGCCCCGCTGCTTCACAGACCCCGCAGTCCGCCCCGCGGCCTGAACAAGCTCAGCGCCACGAGACCCCGCGCCAACAGACCCAGGGCCCCGAGCCGGTTGCCGCACACGCGGGCGCGTCGGCTCCCGCTCCGCAGTCCCACACCCAGCCCTCTTCCAGCGCAGCCTCTGCCGGTGCAGCTCCCGCCGGGGCGCATGCCGACGTCGAGGTGCTGCGCCGCGCCTGGCCCGAGGTCCTGCAGACGCTGACAAAAATCAAGCGGAGCACGTGGGCGCTCGTGGAGCCCAACGCCCAGGTTGGCCAGTTCGACGGCCAGGTCCTGACGCTCGTCTTCAGTACTTCCGGGCTGGCCGGTGCGTTCGGCCGGGCAGACCACTCCGAGAATCTGCGCCAGGCCATCCACAAGACGATCGGCATCGACTGCCAGATCACCGCGGTGGCAGGCGCCGGCAGCTCAGCGAGCTCTGAACCAAACCCAAAAGCACCTACTAGCCGGGACGTTCCGGCTACCACCACCGACGCTGATTGGGGCCTGGCCCCTGTCCCAGGTGGCTCCGGAGAACCGGAGCCACCCCCTGCCCGCCCTGCGGCAACTGGCTCGGCTCCGGCGTCGCCGGGTTCGTCCACCGTACCCGCGGCCGGGCATGCCCCTGCGTCTTCGCCGGAGGCCTCTGCGGTGTCCGCGCCGCAGTGGTCAGGACCGACCATCACGGCGTCCCGGCCGGACACCGCCGCCCCCGCCGGCGCCGGAAGCGCTACTGGCGCATCCAGCACTCCTGCACCATCGGCGCCCACCGCCCGCGCCGACGCCGGCAGCGCTGCGGGAGCATCCGGCAATGAACCGTCCGCACTCTCCCAGCAGCCTGCCACGCAGCCCGTTGCCACACAGCCACCCGCCGAGTCCGTTGCCGCCCAGCAAGAGGCGGCACACGGACATCAGCAGCAGGCAGGCGACTACTCCTATCCCGATGACGACTGGGGCCCTCCACTCGACGAGGATGCACCTCCGCTGGACGAAGAGCCTCCCATGGACTGGGAGCCGTCGCGCCAGTGGCAGGGCAGCCCCGCGCCATCGTCGGCGCCGGAGATAAAGGCACCGGCGGTAAAACAGCCTGCCGAGTCCGCACCCCCGGCTGCGCAAACCCGCGCAAGAACTGCTGCCCCAGCGGAGGCGGAGCGCCAGCCTGCGCCAAACACCCCGGCTGATCCGTGGTCCCGTGCTGTCGAGCAGACACCTGGCGTATGGGCGCTCGGTTCCGAAAGCAACGTGGGCAAAAACCCGGCCGCGCCTGACGTCGACCGCGACGAGGAGTCCACCGGCTCCGCTGCACCGGTCTACCCGCCCGCCGCAGCCCAGCTGCCGCACGCCGGCGGGGACGCCGCGGGAGGCCAGCTGTCCAGCACCCCGGGCGGGAGCGCCTCAGGTGAAGGCGCCCCGGGTGTGAGCCGGCCGGGGGCAAGCGGCCCAGCTGAGATCGCGGCTGCTGAGCGCGCGCCGGAAACGGTTGAGCGCGGTGGCCCGGAGTTCGAGCCTGCCTACGCCATGGCATCCGCCCCGGCGCCTGCCGGCCACGAGTACGGAGCTCCCACCCCGAACCAGGGGGTCCGCGCGCCCGCCGTCGCCGCTGCGACCGACGCCGCCCCGGTCCGCGTTCCCGTATTCGCCTCCGGCCCAGCAGCGCAGGCAGGGCCCGCAGCGCAGGCAGGACCAGCGGTCCAGGCCGGCCCCTCGGTTGCCGCTGCCCGCACCGTTGCACCGGCGCCGGAGCCTGCAACCGAGATTCCCGCAAGGGGCAAGCTGAGCCTCTACCAAAGGCTCTCCAACAGCCCGGAGGCCGAGGCCGGTCGGGCCAAGGCGCCGGCGCGGAGCACCGAGGAACCGGCACCGTACGTGCAGGACATCCCCAGCGCGGATGACGAAACCATCGAGGAGTCGGGCGTCTTTGGCCGTGCCGCCGTCGAGCGTATTCTGGGCGGGAAGCTCATCGAAGAACGGTCGCTGGACGGCAGCCCCCTGGTGCCCCGGTACTAGGCCGCGGCACCCGGCCCTGAAGGAGCTCCCGCCCGAAGCGAGGACCCAAGGGCCGGGCCGATCGCCCTGTGACGTACCGGTGCCCCGCCTGGCGGCACCGGCCACCTTTCAACCAAGCAATCGAGGAAACAGTGTACGAGGGTGCAGTTCAGGAGCTGATCGACGAGCTCGGACGTCTACCCGGTGTGGGACCGAAGTCGGCGCAGCGCCTGGCGTTCCACATCCTGGAGGCAGACCCGCAGGACATGAAGCGGCTGGTGGAGGCCATCACCACCGTCAAGGAACGGGTCAAGTTCTGTGCCGCCTGCGGCAACGTGACCGAGCAGGAACTGTGCAACATTTGCCGCGACCCGAGGCGCGACCCCTCCATTATCTGCGTCGTGGAGGAGTCCAAGGACGTGCTGGCCGTGGAGCGCACCCGCTCATTCCGGGGCCGCTACCACGTGCTCGGCGGTGCCATAAACCCGATTGCGGGCGTCGGCCCGGAGCAGCTCCGGATCCGCGAACTCCTCAGCCGGCTCAGCGATGGCGCCGTCCAGGAGATCATTATTGCCACCGACCCGAACCTGGAGGGCGAGGCCACGGCCACCTACCTGGCGCGCATGCTGCAGTCCATCGGGATCGCAGTAACGCGGCTCGCTTCCGGGCTGCCGGTAGGCGGCGACCTCGAGTACGCCGACGAAGTCACCCTGGGCAGGGCCTTCGAGGGCCGCCGGAACGCCCTCAGCTGACCGCAACGGTCACAATTCCACAGCGGGCGGGCCGCGGCGATAAACTGGGTATGCCGCCGTGCCGTAAGGCCGCCTGGCCTCCAGAACTCCAATTGATCCAGTGAGGGTGCACGCATGAGTATGCCCAGTACCGATGTGAAAACCGAACCGCGGCCGCAGGAGCTGCCCGCAGATACTGCTGCCACCACGCAGCTCATTGTGCAGAAGTTCGGCGGCTCGTCGGTGGCTGACGCTGACGGCATCAAGCGCGTAGCCAGGCGCGTGGTCGACGCCCAGAAGGCCGGCAACGAAGTCGTCGTCGTCGTCTCCGCGATGGGTGACACCACCGACGAACTCCTTGACCTTGCCGCCCAGGTCACCGACTCAGCCCCGGCCCGGGAGATGGACATGCTCCTCTCCGCCGGTGAGCGCATCTCCATGGCCCTGCTGGCCATGGCCATCAACAAGTTCGGCGCGTCCGCGCAGTCCTTTACGGGTTCGCAGGCCGGCATGATCACGGACGGGATCCACGGCAAGGCCCGGATCATCGACGTCGACCCGCACCGCATCCGCACCGCCCTGGACAAGGGGCACATTGCCATCGTCGCCGGGTTCCAGGGCATGAGCCGCTCCACGAACGAGATCACCACCCTCGGCCGCGGCGGTTCGGACACGACGGCGGTGGCCCTCGCCGCCGCCCTCGAGGCAGACGTTTGCGAGATCTACACGGACGTTGACGGCATCTACACGGCGGACCCCCGCGTCGTTCCGTCAGCCCAGAAGATCGACCGCATCTCCAGCGAGGAGATGCTGGAACTGGCCGCATCCGGGGCCAAGATCCTCCACCTCCGGTGCGTCGAATACGCCCGGCGGTTCGGCGTGCCGCTGCATGTCCGTTCCTCATTCAGCCAGAACGAAGGCACCTGGGTCCTGCCCGGCGCCGATGACAAGATCACGACTCAAGAGGGAGTTGCCTTGGAGCAGCCAATCATCTCCGGTGTTGCACACGACCGCTCGGAAGCAAAGGTCACAGTCGTAGGTGTTCCGGACATCCCCGGCAAGGCAGCCGCGATCTTCCAGGTCATCGCGGACGCGCACTCGAACATCGACATGATCGTGCAGAACGTCTCCACGCACGGCACCGGCAGGACGGACATCTCCTTCACGCTGCCCATCGTCGAGGGCGCCGACGCCCTCGCCGCCCTCCGGGCTGCGCAGGCCGAGATCGGATTCGAAAGCATCGAGTACAACGAGCAGATCGGCAAGCTGTCGCTGATCGGCGCCGGCATGCGCTCCCACCCGGGCGTTTCGGCCACGTTCTTCAAGGCCCTGTCCGCAGCGGGTATCAACATCAACATGATCTCCACCTCGGAAATCCGCATTTCCGTGGTGACCCATGCTGACCTGCTCGATGACGCCGTCCGCGCCATCCATAAGGCATTCGATCTGGACAGCGAAGCTGTTGCCACCGTCTACGGGGGCACCGGCCGCTAAAGGTCCCGGTCAGGCACTGCCCAGTCCGGGCAGACAGAAGCCCGGTGCGCTCACGCGCACCGGGCTTCTTCACTTCTTAAAGGCGTTGTCACTTGTCCAGGCCGCCCTTGCGGACAGCATAGTGGTGCCCCTCCGAGTCTGTCTCGACTTCGAACTGGGCCAGATCGTTTTCGGAAGCATGCTCATAATCGTCATGCAGGTGAACCACCGGCGTTGCTGCGTCGCCGACGGCGGCAGGGCCGAATACGAACCGGAGCCTGTCTGTCAGGTTCATAAAGCCACTGAGCACGTGTGCCACAAGTCCCACCCCCTTCCCTGCTTGAAGGCGGAGAGCGTCTGCCCTTCGACTGCCAGTGCCCTTATTTTACGCCGGGACCCCGAAAAAGGATCCCGGCAGGTACAGCCCGGCCGCTGGGACCGGCCCGGCGGCGGCTAACGCAGGGACTTGTCATCGGGGTTGCGGGGCACCACATAAGTACTGCCGTCCGGTCGCCGGACCGTTTCCCACTGCTGCGTCTCGGCCTCACGCTGGGCGAGCAGTTTGCGGTTTTCCTCGGTCATGTCGTGAACCAGCGAACTCCTGTTGGCGGGGCCAAAAACCGCCCTGAGCTTGCCGGTTGCCCGCATGAACCGCTGCGCGCCGTTCTCTTTTGCCACGGTGTCCACTCCATTCCACGACTACTGCCAGAATCAAGGATACACTAATGATTAGTGCACTAACGATCGAAAGGGATGCTCATCGCTACCCGCCCGAAACCCCCGGCCCCTGGTACTGCCGGAACAGCCGCAATGCCTGCTTCCGAGCAGGACGACCTCCATCTGGAACGGCAGCTCTGCTTCGCCCTGACCGTCGCCTCGCGCAGCGTCGTGGGCGCCTACAAGCCCGTGCTGGACAAGCTGGGGCTCACCCATCCCCAGTACTTGGTCATGCTGTGCCTTTGGGAGTCCAGCCCCCGCTCGGTCCGCGATATCAGCCAGGCCCTCCTGCACGAGCCCGCAACCATATCGCCTCTTCTGCGGCGCCTGGAAGCGGCCGGCCTCATCACGCGCAGGCGTGTGGAGGGGAACGAGCGTGCCCTGGCAGTGGACCTGACTCCGCAAGGAGCGGCCCTCCGCCAGCAGGCCACGGCAGTTCCGGGGACCATCATGACCAAGCTGGGCCTCAGCCGGGACCAGGTGGAGAGCTTGCATAGCTCCATGATGGACCTGATTGCCGCCACAGGCTCCGCCCATGGCTGACTTCCCTTTGCTTTTTAACCGGTCCAGGCACGACGCCGGGACTCACCACCAGCGGTGAGTCCCGGCGTCGTCCGTCCTGGGATCAGAGGCACTATGGCACCGGGCGCACCGCCACCGGTGAGCGGACGGTGTTGTCACCCGACGTCCACGTCAGGGATCCGGTGGAGTACGCGTTCAGCGGAGCCCCTGCGGTAGTGAACGTGATGGTGAACGTGGCGCTTTCACCCTCGGCCAGCGTCACTTCTGCCGGGCTGACAGTGGCCGTGATTCCGGGAAGGGCGATCGCGGCCCGGTAGGTACCTGCTGTCACCGCCGTGACCCGCCGCGTGACGGTCTGGCTGCCGGACATGGCGCCCAGTGCCACCGAGGGAAGGTTGACGTCCTTGGCTGCGATGGGGGCGACGCCAAGGTTGATTCCCTGCCCCTGGAGGAAGCCCATCCAGTCAGTGATGCCGGCGTCGTAAACGAGCCCCGGCGAGTCGAACCGGGCCGGATCAACATGGCCGGCGCCCTGGGCAAAGACGTCATGCACGCCGGTGCCGGCCGCGTTGACCAGATCGTAGGCCGTGGTCATGATGGCGGATTTCACGGCCGCCGGGGACCATTTCGGGTTCTTCGCCAGCAGCAGCGCACCCGAGCCAGCGATGTGCGGCGACGCCATGGACGTGCCGGACAGGAAACCGAAGTTCTCGCCCTTAAAGCCGACCGGTGAGACAGCGGCCAGCACTGCCACACCCGGAGCCGTCACGTCAGGCTTGAGCAGGTCCCCGTTGGCTGCCAGGGTGGGCCCGCGTGAGGAGAATCCGGCAATCTGCGGCACGGGAGGAGGTTCTGCCCCCGTGGTGTCGGTCGCCTTCAGGCTTGCCGTGATGCCCGGGTTCGCCGCCACCAGGTCCTTGACCTTCGGGTCGCCCACATGCACCGTGGGCACGCTGTGCAGATCGGCGTCGAGCGAGCTGGGCGTCAGGTTGACCAGGACCATGCCCACGCCGCCGGCGCGCTTGACTTCGGCGCTCTTGTCAACGCGTGCCACAACGCCGCGGTCGCAGACCACGATCTTGTCTGCGGTTTTGGCCGGGTCCAGGGAGTTCGGCGCGCACAGCGCCGCATCGGTAGCCAGGGCGGCGGCCGCCTTCACGTCCACGGCCAGAACGATCGGCTTGGAGTTCACCTCGCTGCCCATAACGCTTGCACCGGCAAACTTGCTTCCGTCCGACAGTTCAGCGGTTCCGCGAAGCGTGTTGTCGAACGTCGAGGCGGCCACGCTGGTGATCCAGGGTCCGGCATGGTTGACGGTCGAGGCCGTCGGGCCGGAATTGCCGGCGGAGGCGGCAACAAAGATCCCTGCGGCCGCGGCGTTCAGGAAGGCGAGCGAAACGGCGTCGACAGTGGAGTTGTTGTTTCCCGAGATGGAGAAGTTCAACACGTCCACACCGTCGAGGACGGCATCCTGGATGGCGTTAAGAATGTCCGACTCGACGCACCCGGTAGCCTCCGGAATGGAGCCTTCCCAGCAGACCTTGTAGACGGCGATTTTGGCCGCTGGCGCAACGCCTGAGCTCTTGCCAAAGCCCCGGCCGCCTGCTGTCTGGGTGACGTCACTGTTTCCGGCTGCGGTGCTGCCCGTGTGGGATCCGTGGCCGTTAACGTCCAGCGGCGAGAACTTCTCGTTCGGGGACCGGAATTCCGGCGGGACCGCCGCCTTGTAGGCCTTGTCGTAGAACCTGGCGCCGATGACCTTGCTGTTGCATTCCGTGCCGTCGAAACCGTCGCCGGCCACGCAGTCACCCACGAACGTTCCGCCGTTGGCCTTGCGCATCGCGATCACGTTGCCCTGGAGGTGGTACGGCACGCCCACGTCCGGGGTGCCGGAGAGCGGATCGACAGTGTCGCCGGCGAAGAACGGGTTGTCGGGCGTGTAGCCGGTGTCCACCACGCCCACAACGACGCCCTTGCCCGCCTTATCCGTGCCACCGAACTGCTGGTCCCACACGCCGTCGCCGCCCGGAAGCCCAAGGAAGTCGGTGCTCGAGTAGTCCGGCTTGCGCATGCTGTCCGGGACCACGGCCAGCACGCTGGTGTCACCGGCGAGCGCCTTGGCCTGCGCCGCGGAGAGTACAGCGCTGAAGCCGTTGAGGGCGAGGGTGAAGCTTCTGTTGATGGTCACGCCCTTGGATGCTGCCGCCCGCCGCTGCTTGGCCCTGAGGTGAGTATCGTATTTGCGGGAGTTGGGTCCGGAGGGGTTCAGCTTCTTACCCTTCGGCACCGCCGTACCCGGGATGCCCGGGACGCCGCCGGAGTAGGTGGCCAGCGGCTTGTCCTTGAGCATCACGATGTAGTGGCCGTCATTAAGCGGGGATGCCGCCGGCTGGGCAGCGGTTGGCAGGAGAGCGGCCCGCTGCGCCGATGCAGGTGCGGGAGCCGCCGCCGTTGGTCCGGCGAGGCCCTGGCCGATGACCATGGCAAGGGCTACGGCGAGGATGGCCGGCAGCCTGCTGCCGTGTCCGGGGCGGGTAGGGGATTGCTGAGGGATCATGGGGGATGCCTTCCTTGGTTCAGGACCTGTAGACCTTCGGTCCCACGAACTGGACGCTCTGCCCCCCATGGGCGTCATCACTATTTGGTTATGCCGCGCACCCGTTGATGTCAGAAAGATACCGCGGACGCCCCCAAGAATCGATACCCTTCCGTTAGCAATTGCCGGGTACCGTTATCCGGCTGTACCGGACGGCCCGGGGCCGCGACGGTAGAATGGGAAAAACGTGAGGAGACCCGGCATGCGCAAGCAACTGATTTCTGTGCTGCTCGCCCTCGCAGCCACGGGCGGTCTCGCGGCCTGCACCCCGGACACCGGAACCGGCCAGCCTTCGGCCACCCCCGGGACCGCTACCGGCTCGCCGCGGACCTCATCGCCCGGGACTTCATCACCGGGCACCGAGACTCCGGGCACTGAGACCCCCGGCACTGGCACTCCCAGTACCGCGGCGCCAGGCTCCACACCACCCGACGCCGAAACGACGGTTCCGGCGCCCGCACCCCCTGCCGCTTCTCCCCTGCCGTCCGGGCCCGGCGCCGGCGATGCCGAACTGTCCATCACGGTAAAGGCGTCGAAGGACGGCAAGGCCGCCAATTACACGCTGGTCTGCAAGGGCGGCGCTGCGATGGCAGAAAGCCAGCACCCCAAAGCCGCTGCAGCCTGCGCATCACTGAAGGACAACGCAGCCATCGTGAACCCGGCCGCGCCGCCCAAGGGTATCTCCTGCACCCAGCAGTATGGGGGGCCGCAGGTGGCCACCGTGACTGGCGAAGTCAATGGCACTCCCGTGGAGACCTCCTTCGCCCTGCGCGACGGCTGCCAGATCGGAGCCTGGAACGCCGCCAAGGACATCCTCGGTGCTGCAGGCGGGGCTCTCTAGCACCGTGGCAGGCACTGCATTGACGATCCCCGCCGCCCAGGTCCTCTCCCCCGCCGACTGGAGTGGACGGGAAGCCGCTCACGTGCGCCGGGTGCGCCGTTATGCCGATCCCTACCTTGCCCGCCGCTCCGCGGGGCGGAAGCATCCCGTGGAGGACTTCCTCTTCACGTACTACACGCAAAAGCCCGGCCAGCTGCTGCGCTGGCATCCCGGCGACGGTGTGATCCTCTCCGGGACGGAGGCGGCTGCCCGCAAGGACTGGAAATACTACAAAGCGCTCGACGGCGGTGAGCTGGCCGGCGCGGGCCTCCCGCCCGGCAGCACCGCGGTGGCGTTCGACCGTCAGTCGTTCCTGGCCGAACGGAGCGAGGCCCTCCTGTTTGCCCGGACCATTCTGGCCGGAACAGCCGCGCGGCCGGCGCAGTTCGGCTGCTTCGGCCTGCACGAGTGGGCCATGGTCTACCGGCAGGAGAAGTTCGAGCTGCGCCACGAGTACCTCAAGCTGCGGCTGGGCGGCGCGGGCACGGACAAGGTGGTCGAGGACAACAGGATCCGGTGCTCGCACTTTGACGCGTTCCGGTTCTACACACCCGACGCCGTGCCTCTGAACGAGCTTTCCCCCAGCCGGGAGAACCAGCGGACCATGGAGCAGCCGGGATGCCTGCACGCCAACATGGACCTCTACAAGTGGGCGTACAAGCTCTCCCCTGCCCTGCCCAGCGAACTCGTCATGAACTGCTTCGAGCTGTCCTGGCGGGTGCGGGCCATGGACATGCAGGCCTCCCCCTATGACCTCACAGACTGGGGCTACCCGGCCATTCCGATTGAGACCCCCGACGGCAAGGCTGCTTACGTGGAGCAGCAGCGTGCCTTCTCGGCCGAAGCCCAGGAGCTGCGTGGCAGGCTGATGGCCGCCCTCGCGCCGCTCTTCGGCAGCCTCGGAACGGAGACCGAACAGTGAGTGATACACCTCCCTTCCCGGGTGCAGACCAGAACTTCGACCTACCTCCCGAGCCGGACCTTGAACTGTCCGTCGCCCTCACCCACGCCCCGGGCGGCCCGGAACACGTCTTTGTCCTGGTCAGCCGTTCCGGGCAACTGGTGGAATCAACCCTGCCGGATCCAGCGGCGGCAATTGCCGCCGTCGGACGTTTCGGTGAACGGATCTTTTTCCCCGAACCGGGCCCGCCCAGACTGTGCACCCAGCAGTACGGCGGCCCTCAGGTGGCCGTGGTCACCGGCACCTTCAACGGGCGCACTGTGAACTCCCGGTTTTCCATGACGGACGGCTGTGAAATTGCCCGTTGGCGGGCGCTATCCCCGCTGCTGGGCGGGGTGGCCGGGTCCACGGGCGCCGTCTGAACCCCTGCGCGACCTGAGCTGCCGTGCATCCCTGGCCGCGGCCCAGGAAGCGTTTTTGTGCAGGTATCGCGACTTGCGGGGCGTTTAGCGCCCATTATCTGGACAAAAACTCCAACGAAACGCACGGCGAAGGCCGGCGGGATCTTGGCATTTTGCGCCAGGCCCGCCGGCCTTCACTGTGGGGCCCCTTCAGGAGCCAGGTTCCGGGACCTTCCTAGATGGAGTTATCCGGTGACCGCGTCAGGTCCTGGTTCTGGACCTTCCCCCGTTCCTTCTTTTTCTTCGGATCTTCCGAAGCCGGTGCAACCACGACGGCGCCGCCCTCCGCCACGACGACGCTCACGAACGTCGGGGCGCTGGCCCCGTCGAAGGTGATCCGCCCGATGTAGGAGCCGGGTGCCAGGTTCTTCCAGGTGAGGGCGAGCTTCCCGCTGAGCCCGTTCGAAAGGCGGACCGGATCAGGAGTCACGGTGGCGTTGCCCTCATTTGCTCCCAGGACCGCAGCGTCCACCGAGGCCTTTGTTGCCTGTTGGTTGGGACTGTCGTAGAGATTCACGAACATCTTGTAGGTACCGGCAGCAGGGTTCGGAATCGAAACAGACTCACTCGCCGAGGCCGTGGCGACCACAATTGCCTGCCCGTCCGGCGTGACCACCACCATGTCGAAATCGGCGTTCTCATCCGCGGAGATCACGGACAGCTTGGCCAGGGGCACGCCGGCCGGAACTTCCACCGTCTTGACGAAGTTCGAGGCGTCGGCCTCGTACCGGAAGGGACCGGGCACGAGTTCGATGGCCGAGGAGTCTGCCTTCGACAGGCCGTCGAGCGTCACGTTGGTGGGCGAGTTCGAGCCCGAGACAATGCCGATGTTCCCTGAACCGTTGGCCCCTTGGGAGGTGAACGCAATGTTCTTGGGAGCAACCACCGACTGCGGCCGCACCGCGATCGGTGAGGTCACGGTCTTGTTGGCACCCCGCCACGTGAGTGAGCCCGAGGCGAACTCGCCCAGCTTGGCGCTCCGGTTTTCAAAGGCCACCTTGAACGTGCGCTTCTCGCCTGCCGCGCTGAAGGACAGGACCGACGGCGTCACCGTCACCTTCACTCCGGGCACGCTGGCCTTTGCGCTGTACACACCCGGTGTCAGGGCGGTCACCGTCCGGGTGACCTCGATCCTGCCGGCCAGGTTTCCTAGCGAGAAGGACGGGACGTTCATGTCGCGTGGCCGCGTGCTGCCGAGCCCTGGCATGCCAAGGTCCATGCCGGTTCCCTGGATGAACCGCAGGTAATCGTCGGTGGTGGCGTCGTACACGAGGCCCGGATCCAGGACGCGGGCGGGATCCACCTGCCCTGCGCCGGTGGCGAGGACGTCAGTGTTCTTGCTGCCGTCTGCGAGCTTGACGTCGCTGGCGGTGGTCATCATGGCCGATTTCACGGCGGCCGGGGACCAGGTGGGGTTCTTGCCCAGGATGAGGGCACCGAAACCGGCCACGTGGGGCGCCGCCATGGAGGTGCCGGACATGAACCCGAATTCGTCGCCGCCGGCACCGATCGGAGAAACGCCGGCCAGGACAGCGACGCCAGGTGCGGCGACGTCGGGCTTCAGCAGGTCAGAGTCGGTGGCGAGGAGCGGTCCGCGGGAGGAGAAGCCGGCGATCTGCGGCTGCGCCTCTGCAGGCAGTCCCGTGGTGTCCTTGTTGACCAGGGAGACCGTGATGGCCGGGTTCGCCGCCACCTTGGCCTTGATGGTTTCGGTGGCAGGCGGATTCACGTGCACGGTGGGGACGGAGTGCTTGTCGGCGTCGAGCGATGATGCGGCCAGGTTCACGAGGATCATGCCGGCCCCGCCGCCTCGCGCAACCTCGGCGCTCTTGGCCACCCGGTCATAGACGCCCCGGTCGCAGACTACCACCTTGCCGGCGATCTTGGCCGGATCGAGGGAGCCGGGGGCACACAGGGCAGGGTCGGCGGACTGTCCGGATGCTGCATTCGCGGCCAGCACAACGCCTGCGCCGGCAACTTCACGGTTCATAATGCTGGCGCCGCGGAACTTGCTGCCGTCGGAGAACTCCACGGTGCCCTGCAGCTCCTGGGAGAAGCTGCTGGCCGCAACGGTGGTAACCCACGGCTCGCCGTGGTTCACGGTGCTGGCTTCGGGGCCGGAGTTGCCCGCGGAGGTGGCCACGAAGATGCCGGCGGAGGCTGCGGACAGGAATGCCATGGACACCGGGTCCGTGGTGGTGGAGGTGGTGCCCGAGATCGAGTAGTTAAGGACGTCCACGCCGTCGAGTACGGCCTGGTTGATGGCGTCGACAGCGGCCGAGGTGTAGCAGCCGCCGGTGTTGGGATCGTCGTCCTCCCAGCAGATCTTGTAGGTGGAAAGCTTGGCGGCGGGTGCGATGCCGCCGGTCAGGCCGAAGCTGCGACCGTCGACGAACGCTTCCACGTCGGCGTTGCCGGCCGCGGTGCTTGCCGTGTGGGTTCCGTGGCTTCCCACATCCACCGGCGAAATCAGTTCCTCCGGCGCACGGTCCTGCTTGGCCACGGAATCCTCGAAGGCGTCGGAGAAGTACCTGGCACTGAGGACCTTGGAGTTGCAGGCCGTTCCGTTGAACTCTTCGCCCTTTTGGCACTCGCCCTCGAAGGTGCTGCCGTCTGCTTTCAGCATCGCGATGTTGCCGCCGGCGGTGCGGTAGGGAACGCCCACCTGCGGGTTGCCCTTGAGCTGTGCAACCTCAGTGCCGGCGAAGAACTGGCTGCCCGGCGTGTAGCCGGAGTCGATGACGCCCACCACAATGCCCTTGCCGGCGCCGGCCTTGCCGCCGAACTGCCTGTTCCACGTGCCATACGCTCCGCTGAGCTTGAGGAAGTCCGTAGTGGAGTAGTCCGGGGCCTGCTGGGTGTCGGGTGCCACCGCGAGGACCTCAGGGTTCTTGGCAAGGTTCACGGCCTGGTCGGCGGTAAGCCTGGCGGTGAAACCGTTGAGAGCTGCCGTGTATTTGCGGCGGATCTGCACGTTTTCCTTCTCAGCCAGCGCGGCCTGTTTCGCCTCCAGGTGGGCCTGGTACTTGCGTACCTCTGCCCGGTTGGCGTCGAGTTTGTGGCCGGACCGCGGCTTTGTGGCCTGCAGGCCCGGAGTGCCGCCCTCGTAGGTGGCGGCGGGCTTCTCGGTCAGGACCACAATATAGCGGCCGGCCGAGTAGTCGTTGGGGTCGACGTTCTTTTGCTGTGCGGCCGTAACCGCAACCTGCGACGGCGCTGCGGTTGCCGGCAGCGCGCCGACTGACGAAAGAAGCAAAGGCAAGCCGACAACCAGTGCCACTGCTTTCCCGGCCCCCCGGCTTCGGAATAAGCTTTTTCCTGCTGATTTCACGAGTGGTTGGAACCTTTCCTAAGGAACAGCCCCGGCTACATTGCCGGGCGCAGGCGGCAACGACACGTGAAGATGACAGGTCCTGTCGATCCCAGCAATCGTCGACCGATCCCCACAGTACCTACTGAGAGCCGTATATGACATAGGGCGCAATCCATGAATTTACTTTTTTGTCACCGCCCTTGACACGGGCATCAAAAAGTAGCGGCGGGCGCCCGGAAAGGGGCGCCCGCCGCTGGGAGTTTAAGTCTGTACTGCCGCCTCGCCGCGAGTTACTGCCGGGGCGTGCGGACCACCTCGCTGATCCACTGGCGCGTCTTCTCGTCGACCGGACCGGCCACCCGGTCACGCCCTGCAGCACCACGGCCAACACGGCGCCCAACGCGGGTCTGCCCGGCACCGCCCGACCCGGCACGGTCCTCGCGGGCCGCGCGGTCGGCTTTGATCTTCTGGAACACCATCCTCCCGAGACCGGCGAACACGGCGACGGCCATCACAGGCAACAGGACGGATTTCGAATTCTCAGCCATTCCGCAATCCTACTGAGCGTGCCCCCGGCGGACCAGAGCCGGCGTCGTTCTTCCCTCGCTGCGGCGTCGGCCGCACCGAATACGGAGTGGTCCGCTGCGGCCGGTAGAATAGGCATGCAAGCTCGCGGAGCGCCCGTCCACACCATGCCATTTGAATGCCCTGCCATTTGAACCGGCGAGGCAATTTCAGGAATGGCGTGAGACGGCACCACTCCGCTGCGCCCTTACCCAATGCACACGCACAGGAGTTACCGGATGCCCCGGATCGTTGTCGACGTCATGCCCAAGCCCGAGATTCTGGACCCGCAGGGGAAGGCCATCGTGGGTGCACTCCCCCGCCTGGGCTTCACCAGCTTTAGCTCTGTACGCCAGGGCAAGCGTTTCGAACTGACCGTTGACGGCGAGGTGACCGAGGACATCCTGGCCCAGGCCCGCGATGCCGCCGAAACCCTGCTGTCCAACCCGGTGATCGAGGACGTCGTCAACGTCGAGGTCGTCGAGGCCTGAGATGACTGAACTTCCCCTGATCGGCGAGGCAGTCGCCGTCGCCTCCGAGCCGCGCCTCGCGGGCGCACGAATCGGCGTCGTTACCTTCCCCGGAACCCTGGATGACCGGGACGCATCCCGTGCCGTCCGGCTGGCCGGCGGCACGCCCGTGGAGCTCTGGCACGGGGACTCCGAACTGGGCGACGTCGACGCCGTCATCCTGCCGGGCGGATTCTCCTACGGTGACTACCTGCGCGCCGGCGCCATCGCGCGCTTCGCCCCGCTGATGTCCAAGATCATCGACGCCGCCAACTCGGACGCCAAGCTGCCGGTTCTCGGCATCTGCAACGGCTTCCAGCTGCTCACCGAGTCGCACCTGCTGCCCGGTTCCATGATCAAGAACGACCACCTGAAGTTCATCTGCCGTGACCAGGTGCTGCGGGTCGAGAACAACAGCACCTACTGGACCGGGGACTACGCCGCGGGCCAGGAAATCACGGTGCCGCTGAAGAACCAGGACGGCCAGTACATTGCGGACGACAAGACCCTCGACGCCCTCGAGGCCGAGGGCCGCGTGGTGTTCCGCTACGTGGGCTTCAACCCGAACGGCTCGCGCCGCGACATTGCCGGCATCTCGAACTCCGCCGGCAACGTGGTGGGCCTCATGCCGCACCCGGAGCACGCGGTGGAGGTGGGCTTCGGCCCCGAGTCGCTGGACGGTATCGGCGGGTCCGACACCGAAGGCCTCGGTCTCTTCACCTCGGTACTGAACAAGATTGTGGGAGTGAACTAATGACCGAGATCTCAACAAGCTCGATCACCGAGACCAAGAAGTTCAACATCGATACCGTCGAGCACGCGGCCAAGACGCCGGACACCGAACTGCCGTGGGCCGAACTCGGCCTGAAGCAGAACGAGTTCGACGAGATCGTCAAGGTCCTGGGCCGCCGCCCTACCGGCGCGGAACTGGCCATGTACTCCGTGATGTGGAGCGAGCACTGCTCCTACAAGTCCTCGAAGAACCACCTGCGCCAGTTCGGCGACAAGGTGACCGACGAGATGAAGAAGGACATGCTGGTGGGCATCGGCGAGAACGCCGGCGTCACCAATCTGGGCGACGGCTGGGCCGTGACGTTCAAGATCGAGTCCCACAACTCGCCGTCGTTCGTTGAGCCGTACCAGGGTGCGGCCACCGGCATCGGCGGCATCGTCCGCGACATCATCTCCATGGGCGCCCGCCCGGTAGCCGTGATGGATCCGCTGCGCTTCGGCGCCATCGACCACCCGGACACCGCCCGCGTCATGCACGGCGCGGTTGCCGGCATCGGCGGCTACGGCAACTCCCTCGGCCTGCCGAACATCGGCGGCGAGATGGTCTTCGACTCCGTGTACCAGGGCAACCCGCTGGTCAACGCCCTGGCCGTGGGCGTCATGCGCCACGAGGACATCCGCCTGGCCAACGCCTCCGGCAAGGGCAACAAGGTGGTGCTGTTCGGTGCACGCACCGGCGGCGACGGCATCGGCGGCGCATCGGTGCTCGCCTCCGAGTCCTTCGATGACACCAAGCCGTCCAAGCGGCCCGCGGTCCAGGTGGGCGACCCGTTCGCCGAAAAGGTCCTGATCGAGTGCTGCCTTGAACTGTTCAAGGGTTCGCTGGTCGAGGGCATCCAGGACCTCGGCGCCGCGGGTATCTCCTGCGCCACGTCCGAGCTCGCCTCCAACGGCGACGGCGGCATGAACGTCGAGCTGACCTCTGTCCTGCTGCGCGACCCCACGCTGACCCCGGGCGAGATCCTGATGTCCGAGTCGCAGGAACGCATGATGGCCGTCGTGACTCCGGAGAACGTCGAGGCCTTCGAAGCCGTCATGGACAAGTGGGCCGTGGAGTACGCCTGGCTGGGTGAGGTGACCGACAGCGGCCGCCTGATCATCACGTGGGAAGGCGAGGTCATTGTCGACGTCGATCCGCGCACCGTGGCCCACGACGGTCCGGTCTACGACCGGCCGTTCGCCCGCCCCGAGTGGCAGGACGCCCTCCAGGCCGACTCCTTCACCGGGTCCGCGCAGGACGCCGGCCGCCCCTCCGCCCCGGCGGAATTGGCCGCGGCCGTCACCGAGCTCGTTGCCTCGCCGAACATGTGCGACAAGTCCTGGATCACCAACCAGTACGACCGGTACGTCGGCGGCAACACCGCCATGGCGTTCCCGGACGACGCCGGCGTGGTCCGCGTGGACGAGGAATCCGGCCTGGGCGTTGCCCTGGCCACCGACGCCAACGGCCGCTACACCTACCTCGACCCGTACCACGGCGCCCAGCTGGCACTGGCCGAGGCGTACCGCAACGTGGCCACCTCCGGCGCCGTGCCGATGGCCGTCAGCGACTGCCTGAACTTCGGTTCCCCCGAGGACCCGGACGTCATGTGGCAGCTGGCCGAAGCCATCCGCGGCCTTTCCGACGCCTGCATGGTGCTGGGCATCCCGGTCACCGGCGGCAACGTCTCGCTGTACAACCAGACCGGCACCACGCCGATCCACCCCTCCCCGGTGGTGGCAGTGCTGGGCAAGCTCGACGACGTCGCCCGCCGCACGCCGTCGGGCTGGCGGGAAGACGGCGCAGCCATCTACCTGCTGGGCACCACGGCAGCAGAGCTGGACGGCTCCGAATGGTCCAACCTGCGCGGCCACCTCGGCGGTCTGCCACCGAAGGTTGACCTCGAGGCCGAGCGTGCGCTGGGCGAGATCCTGATCAACGCGTCCCGCGACGGCATGGTGGACTCGGCCCACGACCTCTCCGAGGGCGGCCTTGCCGCGGCCCTCGTGGAAGCGTCGCTGCGCTACGGAGTGGGCGCCCGGATCGCGCTGCAGGACGTCCTGGACCGCGACGGCGTGGACCTCTTCACCGCACTGTTCTCCGAGACCCAGGGCCGCGCCGTCGTGAGCGTTCCGCGCTCCGAGGAAGTCCGCTTCAAGGACATGTGCACCGCCCGCGGCTTCGAGCACCTGCGCATCGGCGTGGTGGACGCAGCCAGCGGACAGCTGGAGATCAACGGCGTGGACACCCTCTCGCTGGATTCCCTCCGCGAAGCCCACGAGGCCACCCTGCCGAAGTACTTCGGCTAAGGCAGCACCGCATAATCGTCGACTGCTCCGTAATTGCCCTTTTGACCCGTCAGAACGGCAGTTATGGAGCAGTCGTTGTTTAACGCCCGGGCCGCCAGCCGGCCTGGACCAGCGCGCTGCGGACCTTGGCTACGGCCGCCTTGCCGTCATTCAACATGTGACGTTTGGAGATGCGGACTTCCGTCCAGCCCAAAGCGGCGTACCGTTCCGACCGCGCGATGTCCCGCTCGATCTGCAGTTCGTCACCGTGATGCTCGCCTTCATACTCGATGCCGATGCGGTACTGCTTGTAGGACAGATCCGGCTCATGGTGGCGCAGGCCATCATCGGACAGTATCGGCACATTCAGCTCCGGCTCCGGCAGGCCCGCGCGGACAATCGCGAGCCGAAGCAGGGTCTCCTGCGGTGAGTCCGAGCCCACCCGGATGAGCCTGATGGCTTCCTTTGCCTTGCGCAGCCCCCTTTTACCCTTGTGCCGGTCGATCATGCTCTGGAGGTCCTCCAGCGTACATAAGGGCTGGTCCCGGCCCTCCAGCTCCGGACGCGGCACCCGAACACAGCTGTCCCCCGCCACAACAAGCTCATCCACGCTCAGCATTTCGGCAAGATCCAACCACGTCCGTTCCGGTGTGGTGACGGGGATGCCGTCAACGGTGGTGACTTCATCGTCGTAGAGCTTCATCCGGTGGACGATGACGTGTGGCCGGTTCAGGTGGGCTGCACCCTCAGGCCTGATGATGTCGAACATGTCGGACGCCCCTTTCTGCCGTCGTCGCGGCATGTTGAGAAGCTCCGCCGCGGTGAGGTGCGATGCGGCGCATCGCTCGTTGACCTCGATGAAGGGCCGCACCCGGACGCACAACGGGAGTCCCGCCGTCGGGCCTTCTGCACGAATGCCCCTGCCCAACGGAATGAGCGAGCGGTGCCGGAGCCGCTTCGAGGTAATGCCGGCGCGGCCGGCCTCACCGATGGTGAACGGCCTGTCCTGAAATTTGTTCGGCAGCGGGCGTGCGGTCTTCATGGCTACATAAGAGCAGAAAGGACTCCTGCCCCGCTGAGGTTATCCACAGCCCCCATCGGTTGCTCCGTAACCGCCCTTTTCAGGGCTGAAAAGGGCGGCTACGGAGCAATCGATGGGGTTTAATCCTCGCTGTGGATCTCACGCTGCCGGGCGCTCAGCAGCTCCAGTTCGGGGCGGAAGGCCACGAAGCGTTCGACGGCGGTGAGCACCTCCACGAGGTGCGCCCGGTCTGCGGCGACCAGGCCGGCGCCGATCCGCGTGCGGCGGTACTGGTCGTGGTCCCCCACCTCGGCCACGGAGACGTCATAGCGCCGTTTCAGCTCAGCCAGGAGCGGCCGCACCACGGACCGCTTCTCCTTGAGGCTGTGCACGTCGCCGAGGAGGATGTCGAACTCAATCCAGCCGATCCACATGCCATTAATGCTAGCGATGCCGGTTCAGATGGTGAGTTCGCCCATCGCGTCCCAGCCGTCGCCGTCGAGCTGGCGGCTGATGATGCGCGGGGTCTCGGCGAGGGCCTGCGGCATGTCCGCCATGGCCTTCTTGAAGTGGGCGCTGTTGACATGGTCCCCGGCGCCATCGTCCTTGAACGCTTCGACCAGGACGAACTCGTTGGGATCGTCCACACTGCGGGACCAGTCGAACCACAGGTTGCCTGGCTCCTGGCGGGTGGCCTCGGTGAAGTCAGACACGAGGCCGAGCCATTTGTCGGACCAGTCCGGCTTGACCTTGAACTTGACGACGATGAATATCACGGGATTTACGCCTTTCCTTGGGTTTGTGCGTTCTGTCCGGAGGAGAGCGCCTGCTCGCACTCCTCGATGGCCTCGCGGGCATACTTCTGCTGGGCCGGTGTTCCGACGCGTTCGGCCCACTGCTCGGCCAACTGGAACTCCACGAGGGCCTCGGTGAGCCGGCCCGCGCTGTGCAGGGTCCAGCCCAGGTTGTTGTGCAGCGCCACCATCCAGCGCTTGGTCCGCTCGTCGTGGACCGTCGAGGCGTACTCCAGCGCGCTGCGGGTCCAGAGCTCCGCGTGGGCGGAGTCGGCGATGGCCAGCATGTGCAGTGCGTCCACCGCAAGGAACTCCTCGCCAAGATGGTCACCGAGCTCGGCCGCCTGCTCAAACAGGGGCACGGCCATGGCCGCGTGCCCGCTCGAGTTCAGGACCCGCCCGCGCTCCAGCAGGACGCGGACACCAACCGTCGGCTCGTCCCCGTCAATTGAGTCGAGCAGGGCATCGGCCTCTTCGAAGCGGCCCTGGAGGCCGATGGCCCTGCCCAGTTGCGTGGACAGTTCGGCCCGTTCGTCGGCATCGTACCGGGGGTCCGCCAGCGCGTCCCGGAAGCGCTGCTCGGACAGCTTCGGATCCTCGAAGTTCCACAAAAGGTCAAGGCTCTTTTGGTCCAGCATGTACCTCTCCTGATCAGCTTTCACCTGCGGCGAGTTGGCGTGCACCCTCAATGTATCGGGAAGTCATGAGGCGCTGCGCGCGGCGGGCCAGCGCGCCGCCGGCAGCGTAGAACCAGTTGGACGGCCGGCTGAATGCTGTGATGCTGAGGTAGACCCGGCCTTGGGCATCAATCTCGGCCTCGAACGACTCCTCACCGCGCACCGGGTGGCCCGGCAGGGAGCCGTAGCCGAAGCCGGCCGATTGCGGTCCGCCGCCCGGCGCAGGACGGTGCACCCACACCACCTCGCAGGGCGCGTTGAGGCGGAAGGGCCCGACGCCGAAGCCGCTCACCACGCGCGCCCCGGGAACGACGACGCCGGACTCGCTCCGGACACGCAGCCCGGACCGGCGCTGCAGTTCCCAGGTTAGGATCCCCTGCGCCACCTTGCGGTACACGTCCGCCCCCTCTCCGAGATAGGTGCGGGACGCCACCAGGCGGTAGCCTGCCGGCGACCCGCCGCGCTCGGTGGCGCCGATCTCCGCGTAGTTGAGGGCACCCCGTGCCAGCCGCTTTTCAGCCATTGCCCACCTGCCTGGCCCACCCAAGCTGCTCCCGCTGTTTCCGGCTCAGTGAGGCAACCACAAGGTCGTAGGAGTCCTCCACCATGTCCCGGACCATGTCATCCGGCAGGCCACCGTCCAGCCGGACGCCGTTCCAGTGCGTCTTGTTCATGTGCCACGCCCCGGTGATCTCCGGATGCACGGCCCGGAGCTGTTCTGCCAGGGCGGGCTCGCACTTGAGGCTCACCGACCAGTCATCGGGATCCATGGCGGACGCGGCGAACATCTTGGCCTCCTGACGCGCCCCACCGGACACCGCCGCCCTGACCTTGAACACCGACGTTTCGGGCCCGAACGGGAAATCCTCGAAGGTGCCCGGGAACGACAGGCAGATTTTTCTCAGTTCGGCTGGATCCATTCTGCGAGCCTACAAACCCTTTCCGGGCGGTGCTAGTCTGCGAACATGGCAGCTGCCCGGGAGACCATACCTGTACTGGATCTCGGCTCCGCACGCCGGGCCGACGGTTCGTTCAATCCGGAGTTCATTGAGGAGCTCCGCGATGCCACGCACCGCGTCGGTTTCTTCCAGGTCATCGGCTACGGCGGTGCCCCCGGCCAGGCCAAGGAGCTGCTGGCGACGATCAGGCGCTTTTTCGACCTGCCCCTCGAGGAACGCATGAAGCTCGACAACCGGCTGTCACCGCATTTCCGTGGCTACACCCGGATGGGCACGGAGGTCACGCAGGGAAGGGCGGACGCGCGCGAGCAGATCGACTACTCACCCGACCGTGAACCGGTGCAGGACTATCCGCCCGAGCAGCCGTATTGGCTCCTGCAGGGCCACAATCTCTGGCCGGATGAGTCGATGCCGGAGCTGAAGCAGGCGGCCATGGCCTGGGCCGGGCTCATGTCCAAGGTGGGGGCGGAGCTCATGCGGGCCATCGCAGTGTCCCTCAGGCAGCCGGAGAACTATTTCGACGAGCCGTTCGGGGATACCCCGGCCTGGATGGGCAAGCTGGTCCATTACGTCGGCGGAGTAGTGGAAGCGGCGGGTGACCAGGGCGTGGGCTCACATGCGGACTACGGATTTGTGACCCTCCTGCTCCAGGATGAGGTGGGCGGGCTCGAAGTGCTGCCGCCGGGCGCGAGCTCGTGGGCACCGGTCGAGCCCCTTCCTGAAGCGCTGGTGGTGAACCTGGGCGAAATGCTCGAAGTGGCCACCGAGGGTTATCTGGCCGCCACCATCCATCGGGTCAAGGCTCCGCCGCCCGGTGTGGACCGTTACTCCGTGCCGTTCTTCTGGTCACCCCGGCTCGACGCGGTGATCGATCCGGTGCCCCTCCCGGCGGAACTCAAGGCGCAGGCGCGCGGCATCTCAGACGACCCGACCAACCCGATGCTCGCCTCGTTCGGCCTGAACATGCTCAAAGGCCGGATGCGTGCCCACCCGGATGTCACCGAGCGTCACTACCCCGAGCTGATGAGGCCCTGAACCGGAGCCCTTCACGGGCTAGATGCCCACTCGCCAGCCTTCCCGGGCAGGGCAGGAATTCACGACGACGTCCAGCCCGGCGGCCTTAGCGCGCTCCACGGCGGCGTCGTCGAACACGCCCAGCTGCAGCCACACGGCCTTGGCGCCGACTGCGATGGCCTGGTCGATAACGGCCCCCACCTTCTGTGAATTGACGAAGCAGTCCACGACGTCGATCGGGTTCTTTTCCGCCGGAATCTCGGCGAGTGACCGGTAACCCTCCTCCCCGTGCACGTCGTCACCCGGCAGATTAACCGGGATGATTTCCATGCCCATTCGGTCGCGGACAAACAGCGAGACATCGTACGCTGAGCGCCACTCATTCCGGGTCAGGCCGACGATGGCCCAGGTGCCCTTCGTTCGCATGAGTCGGTCAATAACCGCCTGATCGTTTTCGTGAGCCATGCCTCAACTCTACTCCTGCGGTAATTTGGCATCCTTTTCCGAATATATGGATGGCAGGCGGCGGTCAGGGCAGTGATGAACGAATATTACAACTCCAGAGACGCCAATTATGAGAAATCCTGCAACTCGGTTCTAGTAGGTAGTGACCATCCCGAGCGGCCGAGAGACCTGGATCGATGAAGCCGCAGCAACCCCGGTGACGTGAGACGACCATTCCCACGTTACTGTTTTTCCGTTCCGGCGGAGGACTTGGGGTGCTACTGCCAGGACCGATGGAGTGCTGCAAATGACCCCAGACAATACTTTTGCCCTGCCCGCCCTTGCCCGGATTCCGTCTGAGGCAACCCCACAAACCACTTCGAACGCGACGGCGAACGAAGCAGGGCTGCGTGACGCGCCCGGCTCCTTCAGCGGCTCTTCGGGATGGTCCTCGACCGAGCCAACGGACGGCGCAGTGCACGGCGTCCCCACCGACGGGCCGGCGCGTCACAGCGGCACCACCCCCATTGCCGACCCCCGCGGCATTGTCGATCCCGGCAACGTGGCCTTCTGGGAGGAACAGGCCCTCCGGCTGGACTGGGCCGAGCGCCCCGGCGGCCAGGAACCCGGCAACCAGAAACCTGGCACCCACAAGCCCTGGCACACGGCGCACAGCTGGCGGCCCGCCGACGTCGAAGCCGGCCGCGGACCCGAGATCAAGTGGTTCGACGGCGGCAGGCTGAACGTCGCATACAACTGCGTGGACCGCCACGTCGCCGCCGGCCGCGGGGACAAGGTGGCGCTCTTCTTCGAGGGCGAACCCGGCGACCGCCGCACCATCACCTACGACGAGCTGCAGCGTGAGGTGTCCAAGGCCGCCAACGCGCTGCTGGCCCTCGGTATCACCAAGGGCGACCGCGTGGTCATCTACCTGCCCGTGATTCCGGAAACGGTCATCATCACCCTCGCCGTGGCCCGGATCGGCGCCGTTCACTCCCTGGTGTTCGGCGGGTTCTCCGCCGAGGCACTCCGGTTCCGCGTCGAGGACACCGGCGCGAAGATGCTGGTGACCACCGACGGCCAGTTCCGCCGCGGCGTCGCGGTGCCGGTCAAGGACAACGCAGACGCCGCCGTCGCCGGGGACAACGCCATCGAGCGCGTCCTGGTCATCAACCGCACCACGGCCCCCGCAGACCTCGCAACGGTCCCCATGACCGCAGGCCGCGACGTCTGGTGGCACGACGTCGTCGAACCCGCCTCCGACGTGCACGACCCGGAGGCGTTCGACGCCGAGACTCCCCTGTTCATCATGTACACCTCCGGCACCACGGGTAAGCCCAAGGGACTGGTCCACACCTCGGGCGGCTACCTGACCCAGGCATCGTGGAGCTTCGAGCACCTGTTCAGCAACCCGGATCCCGCGCTCCGGGACCAGGACGTGCACTGGTGCACCGCCGACCTCGCCTGGGTCACCGCGCACACCTATGAGATCTACGGCCCGCTCTCCAACGGCGTCACGCAGGTGATCTTCGAGGGCACGCCCAACACACCACACCCGGGCCGGCACTTCGAGATCATCGAACGCTACGGCGTCACGCAGTATTACACAGCGCCCACCCTGGTCCGCTCGCTCATGGGCTGGTTCCCGGACGGCGTCCCGGACAGCTACGACTTCTCCTCCATCCGCCTGCTGGGCACCGTGGGCGAGGCCGTGAACCCGGAGGCGTGGCGCTGGCTCCGCGACAACCTGGGTGCGGGGTCCGCCCCCGTCGTGGACACCTGGTGGCAGTCCGAAACCGGGGCCACCATCATGTCCCCCGCGCCCACGGACACCGAGTTCAAGCCCGGCTGCGCCGCCCGGCCGCTGCCCGGCGTCAGCACCCGCGTGGTGGACGAGGCCGGGAACCGCACCGCACCCGGGGTACAGGGCTTCATCGTCGTGGACCAGCCCGGCCCGGCAATCGCCCGGACAGTCTGGGGCAACCCGCGCCGCTACTTCGACTCCTACTGGAGCCAGTACGCGGAGCAGGGCTGGTTCCTTGCCGGCGACGGCGCCAAGTACGACGACGACGGCGACATTTGGATCCTGGGGCGGGTGGACGACACGCTCAACGTCTCAGGCCACCTGCTCTCCACGATCGAGATTGAGTCCGCCCTCGTCACCCACCCGGATGTGGTGGAAGCGGGCGTCTGTCCGGTCGCCGATCCCAAAACGGGGCACGCCGTCGTCGCGTTTGTTGTTTTGAAGAACGGGGTTTCGGCGAGCTCAACCAGCGAAACCCTCCGCAACCACGTTGCCAAGGAGATCGGCCCGATCGCCAAGCCACGCGACGTCGTCGTTGTTCCTGACGTACCCAAGACCCGCAGCGGCAAGATCATGCGCCGCCTGCTGACCCAGCTTTTCGAGGGAACCGCGCTGGGCGACACCACCTCACTCCAGAACGAACCGGCCATCGCCGGTATCCAGGATGCGCTGCACCGCCGCGCTACCGCCGTCCCCGGAAACCCCAACTCCGGGCAGAAGTAAAGGAACGATCATGAACGACATCAGCAACATAGCCCGTCTTTCCGAACCGCTGAAGTTCGCGTACTGGGTGCCGAACGTATCCGGCGGCCTGGTGGTCTCCACCATCGAGCAGCGCACCAGCTGGGACTTTGACTACAACAAGAAGCTGGCCCGCATCGCGGAGGAGTCCGGCTTCGAATACGCCCTGACGCAGACCCGCTATGCCGCATCCTACGGCGCCGACAAGCAGCACGAAGCGACGTCCTTCAGCCTCGCCCTGCTCGCCGCCACCGAACGCCTCAAGGTGATCGCCGCCGTCCACCCGGGCATGTGGCACCCCGGCGTGCTGGCCAAGTACATCATCACCGCCGATCACATCTCCAACGGCCGCGCCGCCGTCAACATCGTCTCCGGCTGGCTCAAGAACGAGTTCATCAACTTCGGCCTCGAATGGCTGGAGCACGACGAGCGCTATGTCCGCACCGAGGAATTCATCAGGGTGCTACGCGGACTGTGGACCGAGAAGGACTACAGCCAGGCCGGCAAATACTACAACATCACCGACTTCACCCTGAATCCCGCCCCCGTGGACGTTCCAGGCCGCGCGCACCCGGAGATCTTCTTTGGCGGAAACTCGACGGCGGCCCAAGCCACCGCGGGCCGTGTCGCCGACTGGTACTTCTCCAACGGCAAGGACCTTGAGGGCTTCAAGGAGAACATCGCAGGCGTCGTCGCCGCTTCCGGGGAGACCGGCCGCGGCACGGAAGCCCAGCTGGCCGCCCCGCGGTTCGGCCTCAACGGCTTCGTCATCGCCCGCGACTCGGAGAAGGAAGCCCGCGACACCCTGCGCGAAATCGTGGAGAAGGCACACAAACCCGCCGTCCAGGGCTTCCGCGACGCAGTCCAGGAAGCCGGCGCGTCCACCAAGGACGGCAAGGGCATGTGGGCCGACTCGTCCTTCGAGGACCTGGTCCAGTACAACGACGGTTTCAAGACGCAGCTGATCGGCACCCCGGAGCAGATCGCCGAGCGGATCGTGGCGTACAAGAAGATCGGCGTCAACCTGTTCCTGACCTGCTACCTGCACTTCCAGGAGGAAATCGCCGCCTTCGGCCGCGACGTCCTGCCGATCGTCCGCGAACTCGAGGCCGACCTGGCCCGCAGGAACGGCACCGAGCTGGACCTGTCCCAGACGCCGGTGGCTTCTGCAAGCTCAACCACCGGGCTGGTGAACGCGTAATGGCTGACCGCAAGTTCGGGTTCCGTACCCGCGCCCTGCACGCCGGCGGCACCCCCGACGCCGAGCATGGCGCCCGTGCCGTCCCCATTTACCAGACCACGTCCTTCGTGTTCAAGGACACCCAGGATGCCGCCAACCTTTTCGCGCTGCAGAAGTACGGGAACATCTACTCCCGCATCGGCAACCCGACGGTGGCCGCGTTCGAGGAGCGCATTGCATCCCTCGAGGGAGGGATCGGAGCGGTTGCGACGTCGTCGGGCATGGCCGCGGAGTTCATCACCTTCGCCGCCCTCACCCAGGCGGGCGACCACATCGTGGCGGCGTCGCAGCTGTACGGCGGCACTGTCACCCAGCTCGACGTGACCCTGCGCCGCTTCGGAGTGGACACCACGTTCGTTCCCGGCACCGACCCCGCCGACTACGCGGCGGCCGTCCGGGAGAACACCAAGGCGATCTTTGTCGAGGTGGTGGCCAACCCGTCGTCGGAGGTCCAGGACCTTGAGGGGCTGGCAAAGGTAGCGCACGACGCCGGTATCCCCCTCGTCGTCGACGCCACCTTGAGCACGCCGTACCTCGTGCGGCCGATCGAGCACGGTGCGGACATCGTGATCCACTCCGCCACCAAGTTCCTCGGCGGCCACGGCACCACGCTGGGCGGGGTGATCGTGGAGAGCGGCCGGTTCAACTGGGGCAACGGCAAATTCCCCACCATGACCGAGCCCGTGGCCTCCTACGGCAACGTCTCTTGGTGGGGCAACTTTGGCGAATACGGCTTCCTGACCAAGCTGCGCTGCGAGCAGCTGCGTGACATCGGCCCGGCGCTCTCGCCGCAGTCCGCGTTCCAGCTGCTGCAAGGCGTGGAAACCCTGCCCCAGCGCCTGGACGAGCACCTGAAAAACGCCCAGGCCGTGGCCGAATGGCTCGAGGCCGACGACCGCGTGGCCTACGTGAATTTCTCCGGCCTGCCGTCCCATCCGCACTTTGAGCGGGCGCAGAAGTACCTGCCCCTGGGGCCGGGCTCCGTGTTCTCCTTTGGTGTGAAGGGCGGCCGTGCGGCGGGCCAGAAGTTCATCGAGTCGCTCCAGCTGGCCTCGCACCTTGCGAACGTTGGTGACTCACGCACGCTGGTCATCCACCCCGGCTCCACCACGCATCAGCAGCTGAGCCCGGAGCAGCTTGAATCCGCCGGCGTCCCCGAGGACCTGGTCCGCATCTCCGTGGGCCTGGAGGACATCGACGACATCCTGTGGGACCTGGACCAGGCGCTGACGGAAGCGCAGAGCGCGACGGCGGATGACGCCGTCGTCCTCGAAGAACCTGCTGATTCCTGCACGATCGGAGCACGGGCATGAGCACCACTGACAGAACTTGGGCCGGTCCGTCTGCGCCGGAGCGTTTGAACCTGCTGCGTGAGGCGAAGTCGATTGCCATCGTGGGCGCATCGGACAAGCCGTCCCGGGCGAGCTATTTCGTGGCCACCTATCTGCAGTCCTCGACACGGTACAAGGTGTACTTCGTGAACCCTGTGGTCAAGGAGATCCTCGGCCAACCGACGTACGCGTCACTGGCGGACCTGCCCGAAAGCCCGGACATCGTGGACGTCTTCCGCAAGCACGATGACCTGCCCGGCGTGCTGGACGAGGCCGTGGCCGCGGGTGCCAAGACCCTGTGGCTGCAGCTCGGCTCGTGGCACGAGCGCGTTGCGCAGGATGCCGAGGCCGCGGGACTGAACGTGGTGATGGACCGCTGCGTCAAGATCGAACACGCACGTTTCCACGGCGGGCTTCACCTGGCCGGATTTGATACGGGAGTGATCTCCTCGAAGCGCCAGGTCCTGGCCTAGAAAACTGGCCTGGAATCAGGCCGGCAGGGCCGAAGGCATTAAAAATGCCGGGCTGGAATTTGATGGGGGACAACTTCTAGCCCGGCACTCTCATTTAGGTAATCGACGGGGAACCCGAATGGGTTACGCCGATTCCAAAACTTTTTCAAAAACTTTTTTACGGCCCGGCTTGGCCCGCTTTAGCCCGTCTACTCGACCAGGCTAGCTGGGAGTTTTTGTCCACGTATCGCGACTTCAGCGGCCTTTTGCGGCCAATAAGTGGACAAAAACTCGGGCGGCTCCCTCTACGGCGTGCCGGGGACCGGCTTGGCCGGGACGGTCGGCATGCCGCCTGGCAGCGAGGGCACTGCCGGCAGCGGCTTGGCCGGAAGCTTGGGAGCCACGCCGGTTCCGGGGACCGTGGGCAGTTGGCTGGGCCGGCCCGGCGTCGGGGCCTGGCTCTTCGCTGCGTCGCGGGAGGAACCGTTTGCCGCCGAGGAGTTCGATGATCCCTTCGCGGGAGCCGGATCCGTCTGGGTGGGCGTTACGGGTGCCGACGGCGAAGCAGCCGTTCCGGTAACCGATGGCTTGGGTGCAGTAACAGTCGGCGCCGGAGCCGCCGGTATGCCGGCGGGCGACGTGGGCACCGGCGTCGGCGCGGTCGTCTCGCTGGTCGGCTGGAAGATCCGGACCACGGTGTGGCCTACGCTGTTGCGGAAGTCCTCGCTGGAGGCGGCGACAGCGCCTGCCCCAAGCCCCATCGCACCAACCACCGCGGCGCCCACCACAAAGCCCATGCGTCGCTGCCGGTTGCGGCGGTGCATTTCGAGGCTCGCGACGTTGGAGGCGGCGCGTCGCATGGCTCCGCCCTGGGTGGGCACGACCGGCGCGGGTACACCCGAAGCGGATGCCCGATGAGCGAGCATCGCGGCGAGATCGGCGCGCGGTTGGGGCGCGGAGTCCCGGGCGAGCCCGCGCAGTACTTCGAGGGACCTGCGGAGGTCGGCGTCGTCTTCGAGCCCGGAATCCAGGAGGATCGCCTGGATCTCTCCCTCTTCGCGGCCTGCCGGCGTGACACTCATGATGCTGCGTGGTCCTTTTCCCTGACGAGTTCGCGCAGGGCTATCAGCCCGCGGCGCTGGAGCTGTTTGATGGCCCCTGGGGTCTTGTCCATGATGCCGGCCACCTGTTCCACCGAAAGGTCCGCGACGATCCGCAGGACGAGCACTTCCCGCTGGTCGTCGTTGAGCATGGCAAGTGATGAAGTGATTCCGCCCAGCGAACCGAGCACCTCGTCCTCGGCGGAACTCGACCGACGCTCATCCAGGAGCGGGTCGAATTCGGTAAGCTGCGGCGTTCTCGCGGACCTGCGGTGATAGTCCACGAGCCGGGCGTGCGCCACGGAGAAGATGAATGTCCGCAGGCCGGTGTGGCCGCCCCTGACATTGCTGAGCTTCGGCAGGACATCTACGAAGACGTCCTGTGTGAGGGCTTCGGCGTCGTCCACTCCGCGGGCCCGGAAATAACCCAGGACGGCCGGGGAAATGACACTGTAGACGGCGCTGAAGCCGGAAGGGTCGCCAGACAGGGCTGCTGACAATTCGTCGTCGGTCAGCTGAGCTGCCAAGGAGCGGTCCTTCCCTTTACTGCAGGTGTGCGGCGGTAGTAAAGCCTAGCCGCCGCACACCTCACGCCCCTATTCGGGGAACGCCCTGTTTCGCGTGCTGTGGACTACTTGCCGGTGGGCAGGTCGGCCGCAGCGTCAGCCTTGACGTCAGCGTCTGCAGCGACGGACGGCGCGGCCGGCTTGGCCACGTGGTCCGCGACGTTCGGGACAGCCGGGGTGGCGGGAAGGGCCGGGGTGGCCGGAACGCCGGCGCCACCGGGAACAGCAGGGGTGGCCGGGATGGCGGCGTTCACGTTGGCGCCTGCAGCCTTGTCTCCGGCGGAAACGTTGGCGTTGGCGGCAGCGTTGTTCTTGTCAGCTTCCACTGCCGCGTCGGCTGCGTCCGCAGCTTCGCCGGCAGCCTTGGCCTTGGCGGCCGGGGCTGCAGGAACCGTCGGGGTGTCCGGCGTGGCCGGGACGGCGGGCACTGCCGGAACCTCGGGGGTGGCGGGAACGGCCGGGGTGGCGGGCGTAGCGGGGGTCACCTCTGCATGCTGCGAGCTGGAAACCTGGGCGGCGTTGGCCAGTCCGATGCTGGAGAAACCTCCAACAGCGACGATGGCGGCTGCGACAGCAATCTTGGTGGTCTTGCTAACACTCTTCATCAGAAAAAAATCCTTTGGTTGATTGAAGGCCGGGCCGGAGGCCGATGGGGGACAACCTCCTGCCCGGCGCTTACATATACGTAATCGCAGCCGAGGGCCGGCAGGTTACGCGGTTCCGGAAACTTTTTTCTGACGGGATGTTTCTGCCCGGAAAGCACGACGGCGGCGGGCCACCGTAAGGTGACCCGCCGCCGTCGGGAACTGCTTGCTTGAGCTGTTGCTGCCGGACGCTTCCGGCGTCAGTCGTTGATCAGGTCGTTGACCACGATGGTCTGGTCGCGGTCCGGTCCGACACCGATCGCGGAGAAGCGAGTGCCGGACAGCTTCTCGAGCGCCAGCACGTAGTTGCGGGCGTTCTCGGGCAGGTCAGCCAGCGTGCGGGCCCCCGTGATGTCCTCGGTCCAGCCTTCGAAGTATTCGAAGATGGGCTTGGCGTGGTGGAATTCCGTCTGGGTCATGGGCATTTCGTCGTGCCGGACACCGTCGACGTCGTAGGCCACGCACACCGGGATCTGTTCGATACCGGTGAGGACATCCAGCTTGGTGACGAAGTAGTCGGTGAAGCCATTCACGCGGGAGGCGTGGCGGGCCAGGACGGCGTCGTACCAGCCGCAGCGGCGCGGGCGTCCGGTGTTGACGCCGAATTCGCCGCCGGTCTTCTGCAGGTACATGCCCATCTCGTCAAAGAGCTCCGTGGGGAACGGGCCCGCACCGACGCGGGTGGTGTACGCCTTGATGATGCCGATGGACCGCGAGATGCGGGTGGGGCCGATGCCGGAACCCACCGAGGCGCCGCCGGCGGTGGGGTTGGAGGAGGTGACGAACGGGTAGGTGCCGTGGTCGACGTCGAGGAACGTGGCCTGGCCACCCTCCATGAGCACCACCTTGCCCTCGTCCAGGGCGGTATTCAGCACCAGGGTGCTGTCGATGACCAGGGGGCGCAGCCGGTCCGCAAAGGAGAGGAAGTAGCTGACCACTTCCTCGACCTCGATGCTGCGGCGGTTGTAGACCTTGACCAGGAGCTCGTTCTTCTGGCGAAGTGAGCCTTCGACCTTCTGGCGCAGGATGGACTCGTCGAAGACGTCCTGGACGCGGATCCCCAGGCGGGCAACCTTGTCCATGTAGGTGGGCCCGATGCCGCGGCCGGTGGTGCCGATGGCGCGGCTGCCGAGGAAGCGTTCGGTGACCTTGTCCAGCACCTGGTGGTACGGCGCGACGAGGTGGGCGTTGGCGGAGACACGCAACTTGGAGGTGTCCGCGCCGCGGGCTTGGAGGCCTTCGATCTCCTGGAAAAGTGCCTCGAGGTTGACGACGCAGCCGTTGCCGATAATGGGGACGGCGTTGGGGCTGAGGATGCCGGCCGGAAGGAGCTTGAGCTCATACTTCTCACCGCCTACGACGACGGTGTGCCCGGCGTTGTTGCCGCCGTTCGGCTTCACTACGTAGTCGACGCGGCCGCCAAGCAGGTCGGTGGCCTTACCTTTTCCTTCGTCGCCCCACTGGGCTCCGACGATCACGATTGCTGGCATGGGATCCTCCCCCATTCGTTCGGGCCTAGCCCGGCTGCATCACCGAGGTGCTTCAACCGGAGGTCGGCGCCGTTCATGAGAATGCCCCGAATTCGTCGCCCAAACCCGCGGCGCTGACCGGGGAAGGGACGCAAGAGTTCCGGGGCTCTTACCACCCAAGTTTAGCGGATGAGGGGCAAAAGTATGGCTTTTGGTGTTTCGTCCCTACAGCAGATCCCGGCGACACATTCCACCTGCGATTTGCCTCCGTCTCCATCCGGAGACTTAAGTGAGAGTGAACCACCCGGAGCGGCCGAGGAGACCCCAGCTTGTCACTGAACAACGACCACATCCGCGTCACCCACGCCGGATCCCTGCCCCGCACCCCGGAGCTCATCGCCGCCAACGCCGCCAAGGAAGCGGACGGAATCACGCCGGAGTTCCTGGACCTCCTGGAAACCTCGGTGGTGGACATCGTCCAGCGCCAAAAGGACCTGGGCATCGACATCCCCAACGACGGCGAATACGGGCACGCGATGTCCAGCAGCGTTGACTACGGCGCCTGGTGGAACTACTCGTTTGCGCGCCTTGGCGGCCTGGAGCCCACCGACGTGGACCGCTGGGCCGATGCCGAGGTGCACCGTTCCACGCCGGGCAACATCGTCCTGACGTCCTTCCCGGACCGCCGGGACAGGCAGAAGTTCAATGACGCCTACAGCGATCCTTCGTCCGGGATCCTCGCCCACCGCAAAAGCGTCGCGCAGCCCAAGATCGCCGGTCCGCTGACCTACACCGGGCAGGACCTCGTGGCCTCGGACGTCACCAACCTCAAGACCGGCATGCAGGCAGCCGGCCTTACGGAGGGTTTCGTCGCGTCGCTTTCGCCCGGCTCCTGCGCGCGGGTTGCCAACGACTACTACAAGACCGAAGAGGAACTGGTCTACGCGTGCGCCGACGCCATGCGGGAGGAATACAAGGCAATCGTCGACGCCGGGCTGACCGTGCAGCTCGATGACCCGTCGCTGGCGGAGAGCTGGGATCAGATCAACCCGGAGCCCAGCCTCAAGGACTACCTCAGCTTCATCCAGCTCCGGGTCGAGGCCACCAACTGGGCACTCCGCGACCTGCCCGAGGAGCAGATCCGGCTGCACGTCTGCTGGGGTTCCTGGCACGGCCCCCACACCACGGACATTCCGTTTGCCGACATCATCAGCTCCGTCCTGCAGGTCAATGCAGGCGGCTACTCGTTCGAAGCTGCCAACGTGCGGCACGAGCACGAATGGCGCGTGTGGGAAGACACGAAGCTTCCCGAAGGCAAGGTCATCATTCCGGGTGTTGTCTCGCACGCGACTAACGTCGTGGAGCATCCGGAACTGGTGGCGGACCGGATTGAGCGCTTCGCCAGGCTCGTGGGACGCGAGAGCGTGATCGCCTCCACCGACTGCGGCCTTGGCGGCCGCGTCCATCCGCAGATTGCCGTCGCGAAACTCGAGGCTCTTGGAGAGGGCGCGCGCCTCGCCACCAAACGGCTCTGGAAGTGATTTAGCCCTCATTTGCTGCCCCTCAGGCCCTCTCCAGCGCGGCTCCGCTACGGGGGTGTGCGGGGTCGGGGCCTTGCGGTTTGGGACGCCTTGCTAAACTGAAGAGGACCGGTCAGGTACCGGTCCACACCTCATTTCACACCACGCCGCACTCGGCATGCCTGCGGCATGCTGGCCTGCGGCGCGGCAGCGCGACCCACCTGCAGGAGACACAGCACCATATGACAGCTTTGGCTACCGAATCCTTCCATGAACAGCTCCTGAGGCGCCGTTACGAACCCAACGTTGCCGCTGTCAATGAGCTCTGCGATGCACTGCAGAGCGCCAAGCCGGGCACCCAGGTGCCGTACGTCGATCCCGCGCACGACGTTGATGAATGCCGCATCATCAGCCTCTACTCCAACATCGGCACGGCATCGCCCACCGGCTTCATCATGCCGGGCGACGACGATGCCGCCACCCGCATGCTGGGCATCCAGTGGAAACTGGGCCTGCGGCCGGAGTACATGATGCCGTGGAACGTGCACCCGTGGCACATTCCGGGTGAGCCGAACGGCAAGTTCACCCCCGACCAGATTCAGGCCGGCCTCAAGCCGCTGCTGAAATTCCTGGCCCTGGTGCCCCGTGCCTCGGTCATCGTGGCTCACGGCACCGAGGCCAACCGCCTCGCCGGCCTGCTGCTCAAGACCGAGGTTCCGCTGCTGTGGCGCCGGGGACTGAAGACCTACAAGGTCCGTTCGCTGAGCGGCCGCTCCTTCGCCGGAAGCCCCGAGCGGCAGAAGCAGTACCTCGACGAGATGCACGTTGCCTACGCCGACGCCATGGCCCGCACCGGCCTGCAGAAGGCCTCTTAATCCACAACGCGGGGTCACTTCCCGCCCGTTCCACGACGTGGATTGGGCGGGAAGTGACCCCGCGTTGCTTTTGCTACTTGCCCTCGATGGCAGCCTTGGCCGCGGGGTCCGAGTCGTTAAGGAACTTCTCGATGCGCTCAGGTTCCTCCGCCTCGTTGATGGCGGCGGAGGCGCGGCCCAGCGAGTAAAGCGCCCGC
>NZ_PJMC01000009.1 GCF_002892795.1 Arthrobacter sp. AFG20
ACCCCCGCATCCGCATGGCGCTGGATGCGGGGGTGTACTTCTGCGATCCGCACTCGCCCTGGCAGCGTGGAACCAACGAGAACACCAACCGACTGCTGCGCCACTGGTTCGAAAAAGGCACAGACCTCTCGGGCTACACCGCGGAGGACCTCGAAACCATCGCCGGGAAACTCAACAACCGGCCCCGCCCAACGCTGAACCTCGAAACACCCAAACAACGCATGCGCCAACTCATCGCCGCCGCAGCGTGACCATCATGTTGCAACGACCCATTGACTTTGAGGCTCCGGATTGGGCGATAAGTGACCCCGCGTTGCTGTGTCAGGCGGCAATCAGCGGGGAGAGCGCCAGCTCCAGGACGAAGGCGCCCGCGGCGGTGGCTGCCGGCGTCAGGACCCACAGGGACAGGATCCGCGTGACCAGCTTGCGGTGGCTGGTGGCAAACTGCTGGTTTTCCCCAGCGCCGAGCACGGCGGACGTGACCGTGTGGGTGGTGGAAACGGGCCAGTGCAGCCCGATGGCACCAATAAACAGCAAGAGCGCACTGAAGCCCTGGGCCACCACACCGCGCAGCGGATCTATCCGGGTGAGCCGGTAGCCAATGGTGTGCGAGATGCGCCAGCCGCCAAACAGCGTGCCCACCGTGATCATGACCGCGGACAGCAGCGCCACCCACATTGGAAGCGAGCCGCCGTCGGAATAGCCTGCGGCCAGCAGCGCCAGGATGAGCACTGCGCTGACCCGCTGGCCGTCCTGCAGCCCGTGGCCAAAGGCCACCGCGCCGGCGGCGATGGACTGGGCCGCCCGGAACCGCTTATTGACCACGCTCGGCTGGGTGTAGCGCGCAGCCCAGGTGACGGGAAACACCAGCAGGTACGCGGCGACGAAGGCGATGACAGGAGAGAGGGCCAGGGGGAGGACCACCTGAAAGAGGAGAGACTGGTCCACCCCGCCCACGGAGTTGCCGCCCACCACCGCGCTGGCGGTTCCGGCGCCCGCCAGTCCGCCCACCAGGGCATGGGTGGAGGAGGAGGGAACGCCCCGCCACCACAGGAAAATGCCCCAGGCGCACGCGCTTGCGAGGCCGGCGGCGATGATGGTCAGGCCGCTGTTCCCGGGAGGGAGGGCCACCCAGTTCTGGCTGATCGCTACGGCCAGCCCGGCGCTGAGAAAGGCGCCGATGAGGTTGAAGAGGGCGGCCAGCAGGACGGCGATGGTGGGGGTCAGGGCGCGCGTCCGCACGGCCAGGGCGACGGACGTGGACACATCCCGGAAGCCGTTGATGAAGGCAAATGCCGCACTGAGGAGCACCACCAGGGCGAAGATGAACAGCGTCACCTCAGGATTCCTTGACGATGATGCTGCCCACCTGGGTGGCGATGCGGCGCATGTCCTTGGTGACGTCGACCAGCTGGTTGGCGATGTCCCTGTTGCGGGCGTACTGGGCTGATTTCATTTCCGTGAGCATGTCCGCAACCCAGACGCGGTGCGTGCGTTCGGCCCGCTTGGCCAGGCGCAGCACCTCGATCCAGTAGTCCTCGAGGTCGTCGAGGTTGTTCAGCCGGCGCATCGCGTCAGCCGTCAGCTCCGCCTGGCGGCTGATGATCTCCAGCTGGTCGGCCGCGCGCTTCGGCAGCCGGTCCAGGTTATAGAGCGCCACCAGCTCGGCCGCGGCGTCCAGCTTCTCGATGGCTTCGTTCAGGCTCTGCGAGAGGGCATACATGTCCTCGCGGGGGAGTGGATTCACAAAGCTGGTGCGCATGTGCGTCAGGAGGGCGAAGTGCAGCTCGGCAGACTTCGCCTCATGGTTGTGCATATCCTCCACCAACCGGTGGTGCTCGGAGGACGGTGCCCCCAGGATTTCCGCCATGGTGGCGCTGGCAAAAACGATCTGCCGGGCCAGCTGCGAAAGAAGGTTCAGGCCTGCGGGCTCCTGGGGAAAAAGGCGCAGCTTCATGAGTACCGGTCTCCGGAGGATTTGTCAGGGCGGGACGCTGCGGGAGTTCTTGACTTGACGTCCGAGCCGCAGCTAGTCAGTACTTTACCGGCACCTGCGTTGGGGCATAAAAATGGTGCCGAACCGGATACGCCTCTCGGCGGTAGGCCGCTCTAGGCGGCTAAATGTTGAAGCCCGGGGGTTTCGCGGTTCGGCACCGATTTCAGTCTTCTACTTTGGCTGGGCCAAGTCAACATTGACAGATTGGGCCCGATGGGTCAGTCAAGCTCTCCCAGCCGCCAGGCGTTGGCGGCGTGTTCCAGGTCCTCTGCTGTCTTGACAAGCAGGTGGGAGTTGCGCGTCAGTTTGCGCGCGTGGCTCTCGTTCGAATGCTCCGCGCCGTCCGCGAGCGTGGCCTGGCCGAGCGCCACCACGCGGCAAAAAGCGGCAGAGCGCTCCAGCGCAACGTCGAACTCGCCGTCGAAGGCCCCGGACAGGATCGCGTCCGCCATGGTCTTCATTTCATCGGCGCCCGGCGGCTCAGCCGCTCCGGCCACCACATGGGAGACCTGGGCGGTGTCCTTGCCGGCCTTGAAATAAACGGAGATGCGCTCGGGATCCTGCACCGTTGCCGCGCGGAGGGCGTACAGCCGCCACAGCGCGCCGGGCAGCGAGCGGGCCGGGCTTTCCGCCCACATCTCCGCTATTGCCTCAAGGCCCTGCTCGTCGGCCAGCTTCACCAGCCGTTTGGTGATGACGGGATCATCGCTGTCCCGCCCGTGGCGCACCAGGGCCTGGGCGGCCAGGTGCGCAGCTTCCGAGACGCGCGCCGGATCGGCGCCGCCTGCGAAAGGTTCGAAATCAATGGGCGCAAAAGGCTTCGGTTTGTGGTGCCGCTCCGCCCCGCCCGGGCCGCTGGTTCCTGCGTTCTGGCTCATGGTCCCACGCTACTCCTGCAGGGAACCGGAATCGAGCGTCCGTTCAGCGCCTGCTTTTCCCGGAAACGGCATCCATCGGGCACCTGAAGCCCTTGCTGGCCGCCGGCAAAGACACGTTCGACGGCGGCGGCGGGGCGCCGTGCTGAAGTCGCCACCGTCTGGGGTACAGTATTAAACGTTCAGAAATGGACTGGAACTGTTTCGCGTTTGCAGGCTTTTGTGGCCCGCATTCCGGCAGGCAGTTTGGGCCTTTAGCTCAGTTGGTAGAGCATCGGACTTTTAATCCGTGGGTCGTGGGTTCGATCCCCACAGGGCCCACTCTTTTAGCGAAGAGTGGAAAATCCCCGGCTTCCTGGCAACAGGAATCCGGGGATTTTTTATTTGCGGGAGTCCATACGACAAACGGGGCCATGGGAGAAAAGGTGGCTAGCTCGCTGCCGGCAGGGCGTCCTCCGTGGCCACAATGCCTTGACCCTCCCGGGCAGGGCAGCCCAGGGGGCCGGTTGCCGCTTCCGGGCTGGCTCCGTTCGTGCCGGCCTGCGCTTCCGCGACTGCCGTCACGTCGAGCCCGAACAGTGTTTCAAGGGCCGAGGTGTACTCGTCCTGCCGGCCGGCCGCCGCCAGTTCGCGCCCCCGCGAGGTTGGCACATGCAGGAGCTGCCGCACCACCCGCCGCAGGGCGAATTCCACCGCTTCCGCCGTAGCCGTGCAGCCGTGCTGGTTCTTCACCCGCGTCACTTCTTCAGCCAGTACCGACTGCATGTGTCCACGCAGCGCTACAATCGCCGGATCCAGAAGCCGCGCCTGCCGGTCCTCCTCAAACCTCAGGGCGGCCCGCCGGACAAGCTCACCGGCCTGGCGGACGACGTCGGTTTGTTCATGCGGCGAGGCCAGCCGCACATGCTCCAGCGTGATGAGGTCAAGCCCCGGCAGTTCGCCTACTTCCGGTTCGAAGTCACGGCTGAGGGCGAGGTCGACGACGACGAGCGGGGCGGCAGCGCCCTGCCGGAAGCTCCAAAAGTCCTCGGAGCTGAGCCGGGGGCCGCGGCCGCTGCAGCCGATCACCACGTCCGCTCCGCGGACGGCAGCGGGCAGATCGTCGGCGGTCAGGCCCCTGGCGCCCCGGGCTGACGCGAAGGCCTCGGCCCGTCCGGACCAGGAAAACACGGACACCGCAGCACACGCCCTTGCCGCCAGGAGCGCAAGGGTAGAACCGGCGTAGGCCCCGGTGCCGATGACCACCACTGACAGTCCGGAGAGGTCCTGGCGTCGCAGCTTTGAGAGGGCCAGGTCCAGCGCAACGGACACCATGGAGCGGCCGGCGCCAGCCAGGGCCGTCAGTGATCCAACTTCGCGGGCGGCACGGGAGGCCGCCTGGAAAAGCCGGACCAGTGCTCCGCTGGCCGTTCCGTCATCCTGTGCGGAGGCCAGCGAGCGGCGCAGCTGGCCGGCGATTTCGCGTTCGCCCACCACTGCCGAGTCAAGGCCGGCGCCCACCGAGAAGAGATGTTCAGTCATGGCGGTGCCGGTCAGGCAGTCAAGGGCCCGGTCGAGTTCGTAAGGGGAAACACTTGAACATGCGCTGATGACACGCAGCACGCGCTTCCTGGTGATGTCCGGATCCGCGGCCGGAGCGACGTCGCAATACACTTCGAACCGGTTGCATGTGGCGAGCACGACTGCTCCGGCAACGCCGTCCACGTCCGCAATAACGCCCGAAGTAATACGGATGGGTCCCGAACCGAGCCGGGCCAGGAACTCCAGGCCGGATCCCCGGCCTTCCTCGCCACCAACCGGTTCGGTACCCCCGTCTCCGGACCGGGGAAATGAGCCCCGGGACGGTGTACGGGCATGATGGGAAACCACAAGAGCAAACTGCCGTTCTGTCGGGGGCAATCCTTCCATGGACCCCCCTGCACCCTGCAACAATTCGGCCCCCTTCTGCCGCAACGTTCCCCACCCTGTCCTGCCGCGCCACTTGGTTGCCGTCCCGGGTGGTGGCCGCCGCTTAGAGGACACCGCCGGTTGTCGCTGGGGCCAGGCGCCGTTGCCTGGCCCCAGAGCCAAGAGACCTTGCAGAAAGGGTGGGGTACCCACCTTGGGAAATTCTTGGCGGGCGGGGCGGCCCGCATTCTGAAACGATGTAGCTGAGAGGAATGTAGCCGAGAGATATACCAGGGGAAATGTGTGCCGTGAAAGGGGCTTTGCATGGCCGTGACTATGAACGATGTTGCCCGCGCAGCCGGAGTTTCCCTGAAAACCGTGTCGAACGTGCTCAACAACTATGAGTTCATCAAGCCGGCCACCCGGCAGAAAGTGCTGGACGCCATCGCCGAGCTGGGGTATGAGGCCAACCTGACGGCGCGGAGCTTGAGGTCCGGAAAGTCCCGCATGCTGGGCCTGGTGGTGTCGGACCTCTCCGTGCCGTATTACGCAGAGCTCGCTTCCCGGCTTATGACGGTGGCAGCCGCCCGGGATTACCGCGTCCTGGTGGAGCAGTCTGCGGCGACCAGGGCCAACGAGCTCACTGCTCTGCAGGGATCCCTCAGCCAGCTGACGGACGGGCTCCTGTTCACGCCGCTGGTGCTCGACGCGGACGCCATAGCCGCAGCCCGCCGCGGCACCAAGCCCCTCGTGATGCTGGGCGAGCACATCGACGACCCGCGGTTCGACCAGGTCACCATGAAGAATGTTGGCGCGGCCAAGGCCATGACGGCCCACCTGCTCGCGGGAGGCCGGCGTCGTATCGCGGTGATCGGTGCTTCCCCCGGGGACGGTGCCGGTTCGCCTGGCCTTCGGCTGGCCGGATACCGGGAGGCGCTGGCCGAGGCGGGAGTCGCCTTTGATCCGGCCCTGATTGTGCCGGCGGAATGGCGCCGTGACGGGGGCGCGTCGGCGGTGGCGAGGCTGCTCGACGGGGGCCAGCCGTTCGACGCCGTCTTTGGACTGAATGACGCCCTGGCCCTGGGCGCGATGCACGAACTGCTGCTCCGCGGGGTGAGGGTGCCCGAGGACGCAGCCGTGGCCGGGTTCGACGACATCGATGAGGCGCGGTTCTCGTCCCCGTCGCTGACAACTGTTGCTCCCGGCATGAACGAGATCGCCGAGCGGTGCGTGCAGCTGCTGATCGACCGGATCGAGGGGAGCGAGAAGGCCGATTCCGGTGTGCATGTGGAAGCACAATTTGAACTGCGGATCCGTGCCTCGGCCCCGGCAGACCGGGTTTCGCAGTTGCCGCAAACGGGTACCTCACCGGCATCGGCATCGGCAGCGGAAGGAAAGGTGGATCCATGATTGCCCTGCTCATCATCGACATGCAGAACGCATACTTCGAAGCGCCGGAACTGGCAGCCCAGCGGGAGCGGCTGGTCACCTCATGCAACAGGCTGCTGGAGGGCTTCACCTCCAGGGGACACAAGGCGCTGCTGGTTGGCACCGAGCACGAGCGGGATAAATCAACGTGGACGCTGAACATGCTGGATGACGACCAGGGCTTCATTTTCCGCGGCAGCGAGCAGGCGGAGGCGGTGCCCGGCCTCGCCACCGACGGCCTGCCGCAGCTGAACAAGACGCGGGACAGCGCCTTCATGGGCACCAACCTGCTGTCCCGGTTACGGAACTGGGGTGCCGACGAAGTGGTGCTGGCCGGCGTCTCCACGCACAACTGCATCGCCCAGACCGGAGCGGACGCTTTCGCGTACAACATCCGGGTTACGTATGCAGAGGACGCCATGGCGTCAGAGGACAGCCAGGACGCTGCGGACATGCTGCGCATCCTGTCCACCACGTACCGCCAGCCTGTCCAGACGAACGATGAGATCCTCGCCCGGCTCAGCCGAGACCATAGCGGAGGCCATTGAGAGGTGCGGCCGTTGAGGGCCCGGCCTGCCACTCCTGAAACGTGCTGGAAACGAACGGGGCCTAGTCTGGGTCCCACGCCGACCCGCGGCCGTTGAAGGGAACCTCATGCATCTGCTGCCTCGTGAGCAGGAAAAGCTCATGATCGTGGTCGCCGCCGACCTCGCCCGCAGGCGCCAGGGGCGCGGGCTCAAACTGAACTATCCGGAAGCCGTAGCGATCATCAGCTATGAGCTGATCGAGGGTGCCCGGGATGGCCGCACCGTGGCCGAGCTCATGAGCTACGGCACCACGCTGCTCGGCCGCGACGACGTCATGGAGGGCGTGCCGGAGATGATCCACGATGTCCAGATCGAGGCCACCTTTCCTGACGGCACCAAGCTCGTCACCGTCCACAATCCCATCCGATAGGGGCGCCATGATTCCCGGAGAGTACGTCCTGCGTCCCGGACCACTGGTCATTAACGCGGGCCGCGAGGCGGTCGACGTCGTTGTTCTCAACACCGGTGACCGTCCCGTACAGGTGGGCTCGCACTACCACTTCGCTGAGGCGAACCCGGCGCTGGAATTCGACCGCGACGCCGCCTATGGGCGGCGCCTGGACATTCCCGCCGGCACCGCAGCACGGTTCGAACCGGGTGACGGGAAGACTGTCCGGCTGATCAGGCTGGCCGGAAGCCGGGAGGTCTACGGACTGAGCAACGCGGTGAACGGCAGTCTCGGCGACGGCGCTGGCCAGGGCGGTACTTACCGGGACGGGGAAGACCTATGAGTTTCGAGTTATCCCGCAGGCAGTACGCGGACCTTTACGGCCCGACGACGGGCGACGCCATCCGTCTCGCCGACACCGATCTGTTCCTCGAGATCGAAAAGGACCTCACGAACTACGGCGAGGAAGTGGTCTTCGGCGGCGGCAAGGTTATCCGGGACGGCATGGGCCAGAATGGCCAAGCCACCCGGGACGGGGACGTCCACGGGGGAGCCGTTCCGGACACCGTCATCACCAACGTGGTGGTGCTGGACTACACCGGCATCTACAAGGCGGACGTGGCACTGAAGGACGGCCACATCTTTCGAATCGGCAAGGCCGGAAATCCACAGATCGCCGACGGCGTGGACATCATCATCGGTGCCAGCACCGAAATCATCGCAGGGGAGCGGAAGATCCTCACCGCAGGCGGTGTGGACACCCACATCCACTTCATCTCCCCGGACCAGGTGCCCACCGCCCTCACCAGCGGCGTGACCACCATGGTCGGCGGCGGCACCGGTCCGGCCGAAGGCACGAAGGCCACCACCGTCACACCCGGAAAGTGGCACATTCAGCGCATGCTGCAGGCAGCGGAGGGGCTGCCCATCAACATCGGGCTGTTCGGCAAGGGCCACGCTTCCGCCGTCGAGCCCCTCGCAGAGCAGATCCGTGCCGGTGCTATCGGGCTCAAGGTCCACGAGGACTGGGGCTCCACCACGTCCTCGATCGACACCTCACTGAAGGTGGCGGACCAGTATGACGTCCAGGTGGCCATCCACACGGACACGCTGAACGAGTGCGGCTTCGTGGAGGACACCATCCGCGCCATCGATGGGCGGGTCATCCACACGTTCCACACCGAAGGCGCCGGGGGAGGGCACGCACCGGACATCATCAAGATCGCCGGACTGCCGAACGTACTTCCCGCCTCAACAAACCCCACCCTGCCCTACACACAAAACACCATCGAAGAGCATCTGGACATGCTCATGGTGTGCCACCACCTCAACCCGGACATCCCCGAGGACGTGGCCTTCGCCGATTCCCGTATCCGGGCCGAAACCATTGCGGCGGAGGACGTCCTGCAGGACCTCGGCATCTTCGCTATCACGTCGTCGGACTCCCAGGCCATGGGGCGCGTCGGCGAGGTGATCACCCGCACCTGGCAGGTGGCGGACAAGATGAAGAAGCAGCGCGGCGTCCTGAAGGACCCTGCCGGCGCCGCCCACGGTGCTGACTCCGGCTCCGGCACGGAGAGCGACAACTTCCGGTTGAAGCGCTACGTGGCGAAGTACACCATCAACCCGGCCATCGCCCAGGGCATGGCTGATTCCATCGGCTCCGTCGAGGAGGGCAAGTTCGCCGACCTGGTGCTCTGGGATCCGGCATTCTTCGGCGTGAAGCCCGAACTGGTCCTCAAGGGGGGCCAGATCGCATACGCCCTGATGGGCGACGCCAACGCATCCATCCCCACACCGCAGCCGCGGACCATGCGGCCCATGTTCGCCGCGTTCGGCAAAGCCGTCCAGCAGTGTTCCATCACTTTCCTGTCGCAGGCGGCCATCGATGCCGGGGTGCCGGAAGAACTGGGGCTCCAAAAGAACATCCGTCCCGTGTCGGGGATCCGCACGCTGTCCAAGGCCGACCTCAAGTACAACGACGCCACGCCTGACATCCAGGTGGACCCGGAAACGTACGCGGTGACTGTGGACGGCGAAGAGGTCACCTGCGAACCGTCGGACGTGCTGCCCATGGCGCAGCGGTACTTCCTCTTCTAGGAGATTTAGATGATCATCGAGAAAGTCCTCGGCAACCTGCGCGACCAGCCTGCCGAATCCTTCTCCGGCCTGCACCGGGAGAAGGTGGTGCTGCCGAGCGCCCAACTGGTCAAACGGATTCAGCGCGTTACCACCGACCACGGCAACGAGATCGGCATCAGGCTCCCTGCGGGATCGGCCGACCTCCGCGACGGTGACGTGCTGCACGTGGCCGAAACCAACGTGATCGTGGTCTCCGTGCTGCCCACCGACGTCCTGGTGATCGCACCACGGACCATCCACGAGATGGGTGTGGTGGCGCACTCTCTCGGCAACCGGCACCTGCAGGCGCAGTTTTTCGACGCGTCGTCCGAGTACGGCGCCGAGGTCATGGTGTGCCAGTACGACCACACCGTCGAGGACTATCTCAAACACGTTGGAGCACCCTACGACCGTCAGGAACGCGTCATGCCAGTACCTTTCCGTCATGCTGAACACACGCACTAGCTACCAGCTGGCGCTTCGGCAGCTTACTGATTCCGCGCTTCCTACGGGGGCTTTTGCTCACTCGTTGGGGTTTGAGACCTATATCGAGCGGGGGGTCGTTCATGATGAGGGCTCCTTTGGGGTGTGGCTGGCTGCGTTCCTTTCTCAGCAGCTGACCTATTCGGATGCCTTAGCTATCCGGTTTCTGTATGAGGGGCGCGATGTCCTGGAGCTCGATGGGTTGCTTTCCGCGCAGCTTTTGCCGCGGCAGATGCGGGAGGCCAGCGTCAAGATGGGGAGCCGGATGCTCGAAATAGGCACCGAGGTGTTTCCCTCGCGCGCGCTGTCGGATTACCGGGCGGTGGTGAGCGGAGGCCGGGCCGCCGGCCATCAGCCGCTGGCGTTCGCCGTCGTCGCCCGTTCACTGGGGGTTCCGCAGGCGGAGGCAACCGCCGCTTACCTATTCGCCGCCGTCACGTCGCTGACGCAGAACGCCGTCCGGGCCATCCCGCTCGGGCAGAACGCCGGCCAGCGGGTGCTGCGGAACGCGCACGACGGCGTTGCTGCCGCCGTCGAGCGGGCCGTCCGCCTCACGCCGGACGACTTCGGGGCCGTCAGCCCCGGACTGGAAATTTCGCAGATGAGGCACGAGCACCAACGTGCCCGCATGTTCATGAGCTAACAGGAGGACAGCGTGACTGAACCAATCAAGATCGGCATCGGCGGCCCCGTCGGCGCCGGAAAGACCCAGCTGGTGGAACGGATCACGCGCCACATGAGCGCGGAAATCTCCATGGCGGCCATCACCAACGACATCTACACGATCGAGGACGCCAAGATCCTTGCCGCCAACGGCATCCTGCCTGAGGACCGCATCATCGGCGTCGAAACCGGCGGCTGCCCGCACACCGCCATCCGCGAGGACACGTCCATGAACACGGCCGCTATCGAGGAGCTGAAGCAGCGGCACCCGGACCTGCAGGTGATCTTCGTGGAGTCCGGCGGCGACAACCTCTCCGCCACCTTCAGCCCCGAGCTGGTGGACTTCTCGATCTACATCATCGACGTCGCGCAGGGCGAGAAGATTCCCCGCAAGGCCGGCCAGGGCATGATCAAGTCCGACCTCTTCATCATCAACAAGACAGACCTCGCCCCGCACGTCGGCGCCGACCTCGCCGTCATGGAACGCGACTCCAAGGAATTCCGCGGTGCCAAGCCGTTCTGCTTCACCAACCTCAAAACCGACGAAGGCCTCGAGCACGTCATTGAATGGATCCGGCGCGATGTCCTGATGGTCGACTTGGCGACATGAGCACGACCCCGTTGGCGGTCCCTCAAGGTGACGTAACCGCTGAGGCGGCGAGGCCGGATTTTGGGGCCGCGGCGTGGTGGGCACCGCGAAGCGGGCACGGCCCCAAATCCGGCGAAGCCGCCGGACGCACCCCCGCACCGATGGGGGAGCTCGCCCTGCGCATCGAGCATCGCGGGGGCAGGTCCGTGGCCTCGCACCAGTTCCATCGGGGCGCCTTGCGGGTACTGCGGCCGCATTACCTGGATGACTCCGGCCAGGTTTGCTACGTCGTCGTCAATCCTGGCGGGGCTTATTTGGGGGCCGACCTTTACGTTCTGGACGTGGAGGTGGGTGACGGGGCCGACCTGCTGCTCAGTACGCAGTCCGCGACGAAGATCTACCGGACCCCGGAATCGTTTGCCGAGCAGCGCATGACAGTCCGGCTGGGGGAGGGCTCGCGGCTGGAGCTGGCGCCGGACCAAGTCATCGCCTACCGGGAGGCCAGCTACCGGCAGAACACCCACATCACTGTACGGCCGACGTCGAGCCTGGTGATGGCGGAGGTGATCACGCCGGGGTGGTCCCCGGACGGGGCCTCCTTCCGGTACGAGGAGCTGCGGCTCCGCAACGAGATCCACGTGGAGACGGGCGAGGGCACCCGGCTGCTGACCCTGGACAACCTGCTGATCCGCCCGCCCCTCGACGACATCACCGGCACGGGCTTCATGGAGGGGTACAGCCACCTGGGTTCGCTGGTGGTGGCGGACGCGCGGGTGGACCAGGCGCTCGCCGACGAGTTGCACCAGCTTACGGAAAAGTTCGACGCCTACACAGGGGTCTCGCTCAGTGCCACAATGGACGGCATCACGGCACTGGTGCTCCGGTCCCTGTCGAACAGCACCGAAAAACTCAATACGCTACTGGGTGGCTGCAGTGGCCTTCTCCGTCAACGCTGGTACGGCCAGGCGCCCCTGAACCTGAGGAAGTACTGATGACTACCTTGACCCAGTTCGCCGCCATGTACCGGGAGCGGGAGCAGTTGCCGCTCCGGACGCGGCTGCTGGCCACCTTTTCCGCGGTGGGCATCCTGCACCTTGCCGCCGCCGTTCTTCTGGTCGCCGGCACTGCAGCGTCGGGGCAGCCGCTGGCGCTCGGACTGGTGCTTACGGCGTACCTGGCCGGCATCAAGCACAGCTATGACTGGGACCATATCGCCGCGATCGACAACTCCACCCGGAAGTTCGTGGCCCAGCGGCAGGATCCCACCAGTGTGGGATTCGCCTTCAGCCTGGGCCACAGTTCAGTGGTGATCCTGGCCGGCGCCCTGGTGGTCTCCGGGGTGTCGCTGGTGGGCAGGTTCATGACCGAGGGCAGCACCGGAAACCTGGTCCTTGGGTTGATCGGCAGCGGGGTGTCCGGCCTCTTCCTGCTGGCCATGGGGCTCTTCAACGGGTCGGCGTTCCTCGGTGCCGCCCGGTCCTACCGCAGGGTCCGCGGCGGCGGTGCGGTGCTGCCGGAGGAGCTCGAAGCCAAGGGCTTTGTGGCCCGCCTTCTGGCCCGGCCGCTGTCAAAGGTGCGGCGGCCCAGGAACGTGTACGTGATCGGGTTCCTGTTCGGGCTCGGTTTTGATACCGCCACCACCATTGGGCTCCTGGTGATGACGACGGCGGCCTCCTTGGCGGGCGTGTCGCCCGTTGCGCTGCTGGCACTTCCGCTCGCGTTCACCGCCGCCATGACCCTGTGCGACACCACGAATGGCGTTGCCATGATGCGCATGTACAAGTCGGCCATCCACGATCCCCTGCGCAAACTTGGGTTCAACGCCGTCATCACCGGGCTCTCGGCCCTCTCAGCGCTTTTCGTTGCCTTGATAACCCTCGCCGGCTTCTGCAATGCGGCGTTCGCGCTGAAGGACCCGCTCACCGGTTGGCTCGGGACCATCGATCTGGGCGATGCCGGGCTGCTGCTCGTGGCTGCATTCCTGGCGCTGTGGGGCATGGCAACGCTGAGGGCACGCCGGCGTGCTGTTTCCCAGGTCGGGCCCTAGCCGCGCAAGTCTCGACTAGTTGCCGAGCCTGGCCCGAAGCCCGCCGATGACAACGTCCAGGCCGAAATCGAAGGCGTGCCCGCCCCGTTCCTCCGATGGCCCGGCATTGGCGAGCGCTCGCTTCAGCGTGGGATAGCCCTCCGCCGGCGGGTCCCACACCACTTCCGGCGCCGCCAGGTCCAGGGCCGCGCCGAGGGCGAAGCTGTCGATGGTGGAGATGGCGGCCACCACGTCACGCCCGCGGAATCCCGCGCCCTCCAAGGCCAGGGCCAGATCCTCGTAGAGGCCGATGACCGCCGGGTCCGTGATGGACTGCAGTACCAGCAGCGGCGCAAGCCGTGGATGGCGGGCAAAGGCGTCCCGGTACGCGCGGATGAGGACGCGCAGGGCGGCCTCCCAGTCGCTGTGGTCTACGGGAGAGTACGGCTCCTCCGTGATGATCCGGTGGCGAAGCAGTTCCAGGATCTCGTCCCGGCCACTGACGTGGTTGTAGATGGAGGACTGGCTCACGCCAATCTTTTTCGCCAGTTTCGGAAAGCTGAAGTCGCCGCCCTCATCGACCAGTTCCAGCGCGGCCGTGGTCAGGGCCTCCACGGATATCAGCGGGAGGAGCGGGCGCCCCATGGAATCTCCTGTCTGCAGCTCTGGAACATCGGAACCCAGCCTAGTCTCCGGTTCCCGTTGTGGCCGCTTTGAACAAACCTATTGTGCTCCGCGCCACACACCCTCATACTAAAACGAAAGCCTTTCGTTTAGTCGGGCTTCCCAGAAAGGACGGACCAGTGCCGGATATCCAAACCAGACCTCCGGCGTCGTCTGCGGACGGCGCCCTCAAGCGCAATGCCCTGGGCACGGGCGGCATTGCTTTCCTCGTCATTTCGGCGGCAGCGCCGCTGACCGTCATGGCGGGCGTTGCCCCGGTGGCCATCAACGTCGGCGGCATCGGCGCCCCGGCCGGCTACCTCCTGGCAGGCATCGTGCTCACCCTCTTCGCCGTCGGCTTCATGGCCATGACCCGGCACGTTAAGGCAGCAGGCGGCTTCTACACCTACATCTCGCTGGCCATGGGCAAGACCATGGGTCTCGCCTCGGCCATCCTGGCGATCGTCTCCTACAACTGCCTCCAGATCGGCGTCTATGGCCTCTTCGCCGTCCAGACCCACGACATGCTCAAGGTGGTCTTCGGGCTCGAGGTGCCCTGGCCGGCGATAGCCCTGGCCGCCGTGGCCGCCGTCTGGTTCCTCGGCTACCGGGGCATCGACGTCGGCGCCAAGGTGCTGGGCGTGCTGCTCGTGGCCGAGACCGGCATCCTTGCCGTGATGGGGGCGGGCATCCTCGGCAGCGGCGGAGCGCACGGAATCAGCGTGGGCTCCTTCAGCCCCGAGAATGCCTTCGGGCCGGGCGTCCTGGCCATCCTCGGCATCTGCTTCGCTGCCTTCATGGGCTTCGAGTCCACCGTCCTGTACCGCTCCGAGGCCCGCGACCCGGACAGGTCGGTGCCGCGCGCCACGTACATCGCAGTCGGCTTCATGTCTGTGTTCTACGCCTTCATCGTGTGGGCCGTGGTACAGGCCTACGGCGAAGACCGTGCCGTGGAAGCGGCCGGGGAGCTGGCTGGCGGCATGTTCTTCCAGACCATCAACCACTATGTGGGTCCCTGGGCCGAGGTGGCGATGTACATGCTGATCGTCACCAGCGTCTACGCTTCCCAGTTGGCCTTCCACAACGCGATCAACCGCTACGTCTACATGCTGGCGCGCGACGGCGTGCTGCCGGCCTTCCTGGGGCGGACCCACTCGAAGTTCAAATCACCGCACCGGGCCGGACAGCTGCAGACGATCCTGGCCGCCGTGGTCATCACCATTTGTGCCATCCTGAACGCCGATCCGTACCAGCAGCTGCTGATCTGGGTGAACACTCCGGGGATCTTCGGCATCGTCGGGTTGCAGGGCTTGGTGTCGGTGGCCGCATTCCTCTATCTGCGCCGGAATCCCGACGCCGTCACGCACCGGCTGATGGTCCCGCTCACTTTGGCGTCGGCCATCCTGCTCTTCGGCGTGGTGCTGCTGATCGGGTTCAACATCGAACTGCTCACCTTCGCCGACGCACTGACCAACACCATCCTCATCCTGGTGACGCCCATCGTCTTTATCGCCGGACTCCTGGCCGCCCGCTGGGTGCGCCGCAACCGGCCGGAAACCTTCGCCCAGATTGGAAGCTTCGAAACCCATGAATCCTGATGTGATCATCCTTGCCGGCCGCATCCACACAATGGACGGCATGCCGTCAGGGAGCCCGCCGCAGGCCGTTGCCGTCCGGGACGGCGTCATCGCCGCCGTGGGAAGCCGTGCGGATGCGGCCGCGTGGACGGCAGCGGAGGTCATCGACTTCGGTGACGCCGTGCTGACCCCCGGCCTGGTGGACTGCCACGTCCATCCTGTTTTTGGACTGGAGCTGACCCGCGGCTGCGACCTGTCCGGCGCCGCGGACCTGGCAGCGGTGCGCGCACTTTTGCGTGCCGAGGCGGCGGAAACAGCGCCAGGGGAGTGGGTGCGGGCCTGGGGCCTGGACCCCAACGTGTTCGGATCCGCCGCCGCCCACCGCGGGCTCATTGACGACGCTGTCTCCGGACGGCCGTGCCTCATCCGGCTCTTCGACGGGCATTCCGCGCTGGCCAGTTCCCGCGCCCTCGACATCGCCGGGGTCACCGGTCCACGCTCCTTCGACCAGGCCGCCGAGGTGGTTTGCGACGGAAGCGGCAGGCCGACGGGGCTCCTGCTGGAGGCGGCCGCCGTCGACCTCGTTGCGCGGGTGATGCCTGCCGAGTCCTTCGCCGAACGGAAGGCGCGGCTGGCGGAACTGCTCACGCAGTTCTCACGGTCCGGGCTGACCGGGGCACACGTGATGGACTGCGGCGACGATTCGCTGGAGCTTTACCGGGCGCTCGAAGAAGAGACCGACGGTGGCCTACCGCTGCGCCTGCGGATCTCGCCGTGGTGCATGCCCGGCTCCGGTGAGCCGGACTGGCGCGGCCTGGCCGAGCAGATCGGCGTCGGCGGGCGGCGCTGGCAGGTGGCCGGCATCAAGCTGTTCGTCGACGGCACGATAGACAACGGCACGGCCTGGCTGTTTGAACCCGATGCTTACGGTGAATCGATGGCGCCGTTCTGGCCCCGGCCCGAGGAATATGCCGAGGCCGTGCGCTATTTCGCCGGCCGCGGTATTCCCACGGCCACGCACGCAATCGGCGACGCCGGGGTGGCCGCGGTCCTAGACGCCTTCGAGTCCCTGCCTCCGGGCACAGGGGCTAGTCCGGCGTTGCCGGGAGTGCACCGGATCGAACACCTCGAGACCGTTCCGGATGAGCTGATCGGAAGGTTCTCCCGCTCCGGCCTCATCGCGAGCATGCAGCCGACCCATTGCACGCACTACTCCCGCGCCGACCACTCGGACAACTGGTCCACCCGGCTCGGCACGGAAAGGGCCAACAACGCTTGGCGGTGTGCGGACCTCCGTGCTGCGGGTACCGTCCTGGGGCTCGGCTCCGACTGGCCGATCGCCCCCTTCGAACCGCTGCCCATCCTGGCGGACGCGCAATTACGACGGCGGTCGGGCCGCCCGGGTGAACAGCCCATTGTTCCCGGCCAGGCCCTCACCGCCCGTCAGGCGCTCGAAGGCTACACCTCGCACGCCGCCCGGGCCGCGGGGGAGTGGGACGTCTCCGGCTCCATTACGGTGGGAAAACGGGCGGACTTCACGGTGTTCGATGTGGATCCGCTGGCGGCTGCTCCTGATGACCTCGCATCGGCCCGGGTCCTGGCGACATTCGTGGACGGGCAGGCGCAGCACTCGGCGGTAGGGACGGGAATGGTACAGCTGTCCTAAGCCACGGCTGTCATAGGCCAGGGCTGTCTCAGGAGGTGATGGGCTCAAGCCGCTTGCGCAGCAGGCAGAACTCATTGCCCTCAGGATCGGCCAGGACGTGCCATTGCTCGTCGCCGGTCTGCCCGACGTCGGCGGGACGGGCGCCGAGGGCGAGCAATCGCTCCAGCTCGGCGTCCTGGTCCCGGTCGACAGGGTTAACGTCGATGTGCAGGGGCAGCTTTCCGGTTCGCGGGTCGCTGCTGGGGCTCAGGATGATGGTGGGCTGCAGGCCGCCGAACCCGGCGTCGGGCGGGCCGATCTCTATCGCACCATCCTCCCGGTCGAGCTCGACGTAGCCGAGGACCTCACTCCAGAACCGCGCGAGCAGTTCGGGGTCGGCGCAGTTGAGGACAAGTTCGCTGATACGGCATGCCATGAACCTCAGTGTACGGAGACGCTCGGCGCGGATGCGGTAATTTCCGGACCCGCGTGTGGCGGCGCGGGACTGGGCCAGCCTTGTAGCCACGGCATTCGCAGGACTGGCCCTGGGCTACCCGCGCGGTCCCTTAGGCGACGGCGGCGGGCGCTACCTCCGCGTGTGCCGCCGCCTCCTCAGGCAGGTCCGCAAGGAGCTCGGCCGCCGTGGGCGGATTGGCTCCGGGGCGGCGCACGGTGATCGCGGCGGCCTTCGAGGCGGTGCGTCCCAGTGTTTCCAGTACGGCAGGTGCCAGGCCGTCGGTTCCGCGCGCCAGCAGTCCGTAAATCAGCGCCGCCATGTAGGAGTCGCCGGCGCCGATGGTGTCGGCCACTGCGGACCGGACGGCCGGCACCACCAGCTGCAGCTCCGGAGTGGCAAGCAGCGACCCCTCGGAACCGCGCGTGACCACCGCCAGCCCGGCACCCAGCGCCAGGATCCGTGCTGCGGTGTCCTCGAGCTGGAGGTCAGGGTACAACCAGTGGGCGTCCTCGTCGCTGAGCTTGACCACGTCGGTGAGCGGGACCAGCTCTTCGAAGATGGTCCGGGCCTCAGCCTGGCTGCCGAGGAGTGCGGGGCGGATGTTGGGGTCGTAGGTGATCACGCATTCGCGGTGTGCCTGCTCCAGGAGGGTCCTGACTGCTGCCGCCCCCGGAGCCAGGAAGGTCGCGATTGAGCCGGTGTGGAGCACCTTTGGAAGGGACGGCGGGGCCACCGGCGGCAGTTCCCAGTGGATGTCGAAGTCGTAGGTTGCGGAGCCGTCTGCGGCCAGCGTCGCGGTGGCGCTGGCCGTCCGTCCCGGTGTCCTGGAGCCGGGCAGGAGCGTAACGCCGGCGCGCTGCAGGTGCGCTTCGATGGCCCGCCCGCGGTCGTCGTCGCCGATGGAGGTGAGCAGCGCGGTCCGGATGCCGAGCAGGCCCAGCCCATAGGCAACGTTCGACGGCGATCCGCCCGGGTGCTCAACCGCACCTTCGGCAGAGGCGACGACGTCCACCAGTGCTTCACCGATGACGATGACTTCCGGCGTTGCTGCGCGGGGGGCTGCGTCAGCAGTTCCTGCGTTGGCGGTTCCGGGGTTGGAGGTTGGGATCACGGTGGGCCTTTCATGGGGCCGTCCGCGGGCCGAAGCCGGCCCGCGGACGGAGGTGGTGACGTGCTGGTTCTGTGGTGGCGCTGTTTTGGTGAGGCGGGGTTATGGGTAGAGCTGCTGGTCAGGCTGTGGCGGCGCCGGTCATGATGGCCACGGCGTCGGTCATGCTGTGTGACTGCGGGGTGATGGTGGCTGCGCACTTGCCGAGCCGCTGGATGTGGATGCGGTCCGCGACATCGAAGACGTGGGGCATGTTGTGGCTGATCAGGATGACCGGCAGGCCGCGGTCCCGGAGATCGCGGACCAGCTGCAGGACTTGGTTCGACTCCCGGACACCGAGGGCGGCAGTGGGCTCGTCGAGGACAACCACCTTGGAGCCGAACGCGGCGGCGCGGGCCACGGCGACCGCCTGGCGCTGGCCGCCGGAGAGGTTTTCCACGGGGACTGTCACGTCCTGGAGTGTGGAGATGCCGAGCCGGGTCAGTTCCTCCTTGGCCTTGCGGCGCATGCCCTTGGTGTCCAGGACGCGGAAGATCTTTCCCAGCGGGCCGGGCAGCCGTTCTTCGCGGCCCAGGAAGAGGTTGGAGGCAACATCGAGCGCGGGGGAGACGGCGAGGTTCTGGTAGACGGTTTCGATGCCGTGTACCCGTGCGTCCTGGGGACGTTTGAAATGGACGGTCTGTCCGGAGACCTTCAGTTCGCCGGAGTCCGGGACCTCGGCGCCGGTGAGGCACTTGATGAGCGTGGACTTTCCTGCGCCGTTGTCGCCGATGATCGCCAGGACTTCGCCCGGGTACAGGTCGAGGCTGACGCCGTCCAGGCCCACGACGCGTCCGAAGGTCTTGACGAGGTTCCTGGCCTGCAGGATCGGCTGGCGGACTTCGGTCTTGGCCGGCTGGAATTCTGTGGCGGTCATGATTTCACCTTTCGGATCCACTGGTCGATGGACACAGCGAGGATGATGAGGACGCCCACGGCGAGGGTCTGGTAGAGCACGTCGAGGCCGGCGAGGGACAGGCCGTTGCGGAACACCCCGACGATCAGTGCGCCGAGGAGGGAGCCCCAGATGGAGCCGCGTCCGCCGAAGAGGCTGGTTCCGCCGATGACGACGGCGGTGATGGAGTCGAGGTTCAGGTCCACGCCGGCGTTGGGGCTGGCTGCGTTCGTGCGGCCGATCTGGATCCACGCACCAATGGCCAGCACGGCCCCGGCTGCGAGGTAAACGCTCATCAGGACCCGGTTCACCGGGATGCCGGCCAGGCGGGCGGCTTCCTTGTCATCGCCCACCGCGTAGACGTGACGGCCCCAGGCGGTCTTGCCGAGGATGAACGCGACCGCGATGTAGAGCAGGAGCATCATGACCACGCCGGTGGAGATCCGTACGGGTCCGACCGGGAACGTGCTGCCCATCCACGTCAGCAGGCCGGGCATGGCCGAGCCGCGGACAGTGGAGCCGCCGGAGTAGAGAAGCGTCACGGCAATGAAGATGTTCAGCGTTCCGAGCGTGACGATGAACGGGGGGAGTCGGAACCTGGTGACCAGGAAACCGTTCAGCGCCCCCGCTGCCAGACCCACGATGAGGCCGAGGAGGAGAGCGAGCGGAGCGGGTGTCCCGCTGCCGACGGCCAGCTGTGCCACCACCATGGAGGCGAGAATCATGACAGCACCCACGGAGAGGTCGATGCCGGCGGTGAGGATGATGAGGGTCTGGGCGATTGCGAGGGTTCCCACCACCGAGACCTGCTGGGTGATCAGGGACAGGTTCTCGACCCTCAGGAACCTCTCATTGAGGAGCCCGAAGACTACCACCGCAACAAGCAGGACAATGGCCGGGCTGAGTGCGGGATAGCGGTGGAGGATGTTGCGGATTCGGCTGAGCGGGGTCTGACGGTCGAGGAATTCCTCGGCCGGGTCGGCATGCCCTGCGGCGGGCGGTCCGGCGGTCTGTTGCTGGGTCACTGTTGCTCCTGAACTTCAAGGTCCTGCTGGGGCTGGTTCGGCTGGGGCTGGTGCGGCGGCTGCTGCTTCTGCAGCTAATTCTCCTGCTGTGAACCGCGGGAGAGTACTGAATTTTCAGCGCCCTCCCGCGGTGCGTGGTCCATGCTGGTTACTTGCCCCAGCAGATCTTGGAGGCCTCGGACGTCGTGATGCTCTTGACGCCGTCGGCGGCCTTATCCGTGACGAGCTCGACGCCGGTGTTGTAGAAGTCCAGGCCTTCGGAGTTGGCAGGCTTCTTGCCGGTCTTGGCCAGCTCAACGATGGCCTTGACGCCCAGTTCCGCCATCTTCACGGGGTACTGCTGGGCAGTGGCGCCGATGACGCCGGCCTTGACGTTGTTGACGCCCGAGCAGCCGCCGTCCACCGAGACCACCAGAACGTCCTTTTCCTTGCCCGCGGACTTCAGGGCTTCGAAGGCGCCGGCCGCGGCAGGTTCGTTGATGGTGTAAACAACGTTGACGTTCGGGTTCTTGGCCAGGAGGGTCTCCATGGCGGTCCGGCCGCCGTCCTCGGCGCCCTGGGTGGCTTGGCTGCCCACGATTTCGTAGTCGCCGCCCTTGCCGCCGGTGTACTTGCCGGTCTTGGCCTCATCACCGTTCTTCTTCTTGTCCGCGGTGTCGATGCCGAGGCCGGTGAGGAAGCCCTGGTCCCGGTTGTAGTCGACCGATACGACCTTGTCGTCGAACAGGTCCAGCAGCGCGATGGTGGCCTTCTTTCCGGCAAGCTGCACGGCGGTCCACTTGCCAATCAGCTCACCGGCGGCGAAGTTGTCGGTGGCGAAAGTGATGTCGGCGGCGTCAGCGGGGTCCGGCGGGGTGTCCAGGGCGATGACGAACAGTCCGGCGTCCTTGGCCTTCTTCAGCGCATCGACGACCGAAGGGCCGTTGGGCGTGATGAGGATGCCCTTGTCGCCCTTGGAGATGGCGTTTTCGATCGCCTGGATCTGCGTCTCTTCGTCGCCGTCGGCCTTGCCTGCCGCGAGCTTCAGGTCCACGCCATCGGTTTCGGCGGCCTTCTTGGCGCCGTCCTGCATGGAAACGAAGAACGGGTTCGAGGTGGTCTTGACGATCAGGGACACACCGACCTTCTCCGCCGAAGAGCTTCCGGCTGACGATGTAGTCGGCGAACTGCCGCCGCAAGCGGTGAGGCTGAGCGTGCCGAGGGTCAGGACTGCACCGATGGCAAGCAAGCGGTGGGTGACTGTCCGCGGGGCTTTGGAACTCAACATTGAATCTCCTGGTTTCGTGGCACTTCTGGTGCCTGACAACGATGTCATGCATCATGTAATCAAGATCACAAGGTACAGTCAAGAGAAATTCGATGATGAAGGACCAATTAATGACAACGATGTCTAATCGTTACCAGCCTGATGCGACAAAGAACCGGCCCACGATGCGCCACGTAGCGGCACTGGCCGGCGTCGGCATCAAGACCGTCTCCCGGGTGATGAACGATGAACCGGGGGTGTCAGAGGCGACCCGCCAGCGCGTACTGGGCGCCTCGCAGCAGCTCAACTACCAGCTGGACATGGCAGCGGGGAGCCTTCGCCGGGCCGGCCGCCGGACCCTTTCCATCGGCCTCCTGCTGCCAAGCGTGTCCAACCCCTTCAGTGGTGAGATTCACCGCGCCCTGGAGGACTCCCTGGCCGCCCGAGGCATTGCGGTCTTCGCCGCCAGCCTCGATGACGACCCCGAAAGGGAGAAAGCCCTGGTTGCCGCCTTCCTGGGCAGGCGCGTGGACGGCCTGGTCCTGACCCCTATCGCGAAGAGCCAGTCCTATGTCATCCCGGAGCACTCACGCGATCTGCCCATGGTCTTCATCGACCGCGAACCCGTGGGCATCGAGGCGGACGCAGTGGTGACGGATAACGCGGTCGGATCGGCCCTGGCCGCCAGTCACCTGATTGCACAGGGCCACACGAAGCTCGCCTATCTCGGTGACCGCACAGATATCCAGACCGCCCGCGAACGCCGGCGCGGCTTCATCGAAGAAGTCGGCAGGGAAGGCATCGCGACCTCCTCAGTTCCGGTGCTCGAAGGCCTCCACGACGAGGATTCGGCGAGGCGGGCCGCCCTTCAGTTGTTGACGTCGGAGGACCCGCCCACGGCCATCTTCTCCAGCCAGAACCTCGTCACGTTCGGCGTTATGCGGGCGCTGAAAGAGCTTGGCGCCAGCAAGCGCGTTGCCCTCGTCGGCTTCGACGACTTCACTTTGGCCGACATGATGGAGCCAGGTGTGACCGTAATTGCCCAGCACCCCGAGCGGATCGGAAAGCTCGCCGCCGAACGCCTGCTGGCGCGGATCGACGGCGACCACAGCGCGGCGCAGACCTACGTCGTCCCCTCAGAGCTCATAACCCGCGGGTCCGGCGAGCTGCGCCCGCCGGACTGAACAGCCCGCCGGAATGAACCAAACCACCAAACCCTCAAAACCCACCCCGACAGGAGAACCATGACCAAGACGCTCTACGCCGAATTCACCGTCAAGCCCGGCAGCGAAGCCCGGGTTGCCGAAATGATGCGCGAACTCACCGAGCAGGTGCGCCGTGAGCCCGGCAACCAGCTGTTCCTGCCGTACACCCGGGAAAGCAACCCCCGGGAGTACTTCGTTTTCGAGGTGTATCGCGACGATGCAGCCTTCCAGGAACACATCACCGCGGACTACGGCGCCCGGTTCAACGGGGAGCTCGCGGACCATATTGAGGAGGACGGTTCGGTGCTGACCTGGCTGCAGCCGGTCCACTAAACCGGCGCCGCCCACGAATAAGGCCGGTGTCCGCAGGTTCTGCGGACACCGGCCTTCCGTTTACCCGCCGTTACTTCCCGTTCTTGGTGGGCACTTGCGCTGCCTGGAACATGGACTGGCTGAGCGGTGTGACGGTCAGCGACTTCAGCCGGGCGGTGCCGCCTTCGGCGAAGAGCGCCACCTGGTTGGCACCCTGTTCGGGGAAGACCTGGTCCGTGATGGTCCGCAGGCCGTTCTGGGCGAACACCTCCACAGAGGACCGGTCCACATAGATGCGCAGCGTCACGTTGCCGCTGGCGTCCACGGTCACGGGGGCGGAGTCAACTGAGGCGAAGAGCGGGTGGAAGTCAGTGCTGCCGGAGTTGCTTCGGTCTACGTACAGCTCTCCGGAGGCCTTGTCGTACCCGATGACTGTCGACTTGCTGCCGTTCCCCAGCACGGTGATTCCGGCCTTGGTTGCTGAACCGGGGGCGAAGGTTACATCGATCCGCTGCACGTCACCTGCGGCCGCAGTCGGCAGCGTGTGGGTTCCCGCAGGAATGTTCCGCGCCCGCTTTTCGGCGTAGCTTTCCTTTGTGCCGAGGCTATTCACTTGCTGGACGGCCTTTTGCGTGAGGCGTGGACCGCTGGCCGTCTGCGTCAGCGCCACTTCGCGCGGCAAGGACATCGCGCTGCGCCAGGGTGAAGTAGGAATGTTGTTGGCGTAGTCCCAGTTGTTCATCCAGCCGAGCATGATCCGCTTGTTCTGCGGCATGTTGTTGAAGGACACGGACGCGTAGTAGTCCCGGCCGTAGTCGAGCCAGTCGTAGGTCTGGACCCGCGGCGTGGCTGGCCGCGGCGAGGCGACGAACTCGTCCGCCAGGATGTGGCCCCAGCCGAAGCGGTTGTTGTCCACCACCCGGATGCTGGCCTGCCGCCCCCTGAACTCGGAAACGTTCCACGACGCCCAGTCCAGGACCTCGCTGTTAGCCCCGGTGGCCGACCTGACCACCTTGCCGTCCACCACGAGGTTGACGGTGGTCTCATCGGAACGGGGCACTGCGGCCTGGTCCGTCAGCATGACGTGGTCCAGAGTGAGGTGTCCCCAGCCGCCAGTGGCCTGGTCCACGATCCGGAGCTGTGCCTGCTGCCCGGCGAACTCGGATACGTCCCAGCCCTTCCAGTTCAGGGCTCCAGCGTCATCGCCCGCGAGGCTGCGGACCACGTTGCCGTTCACTAGCAGCTGGGCTTCCAGCGTCTGCCCGGAGTCGGCCGTGCGGTGCCCGCCGCCCACCAGCATGCTCATGAAGTTCCGGTTTACCGTGAACGACGCCGACGTCAGGGTTCCCTGCCTGTCGTCGCTGGGCGCGCCCCCCGTATCGAACGTGTTGATCCGTTTGGTGCCGATATAGTAGTCGCCGCCGGAGGTTGCCGGCTGGAACGCCGGTGCCAGATCCCCGGTTCCTGTCCACCCCGCGTCGGCCAGCGTGGAGCCGTCCGGTACCTCAAAGCCGTTGAATAACAGGTCCCCGGGCGGCGGGGTGTTGTCCAGCTTGTCCGAGGCCCGGGGATGCTGTCCGCCGCCCACCAGGAAGTTGAGGTAATCGCTGTCCACGGTGAACTGCGGCGAGGTCATCGACCCCACCGGCCAGTCGCCGTCGTTGAATGAATTGATCAGGCCGGCGCCGGCAAAGCCGGTGACGCCGTTCTGCCCGGTGAGGGTGCCGGCCGCGGGCGCCCCGGCGAATGGCCCGTCCTTCCAGTTGCCGGGTTCGTTGTTCACCGTCCAGCCGTTGTACGTGCCGTCATTGAAGCCTGCCAGGGGAGTGCCTGCGGGCAGCGCGTCACTGGCCTTCGTGGTCTCCGAGGTGAAGTTGGTGCCGTCAAAATTGCCGACGAAGTACTGCCCGGCCGAGCCTCCGGCCACGCCTCCCGGGTTGATGTTGACCACCATCACCCACTTGACGTTCGCGGGGTCGCCGTCGACCGCAAGGGGGAACAGGTCGGGGCATTCCCAGAGGCCGCCCGTGGCGTTCGCCGGGCCGAACTCGCTGAGCTGCGCCCAGTCCTTGAGGTTGCCGGACTTGTACAGCACCACCTTGTGCTCGGTGGCCTCGACGGCGGTCATCACCCAGTAGCCGCCTCCGCCGGGGGAGGCGTACCAGAACACCTTCGGATCGCGGAAGTTCGCCGAATTGCGGTTGAGCACCGGGTTGCCGCTGTACTTGGTCCATGTCTTGCCCTCATCCAGGCTGTACGCAAGGGATTGGGCCTGCAGCCCCTTGTGCGGCGAAGCATCCTTGTAGGCGCTGGTGAAGATGGCCACCAGCGGAGGGTTCTCTGCCGTGCCGAGGCCGGAGCTGTTGTTCTTGTCTACCACCACGCTGCCGGAGAAGATGTCCTGCTGGTCGTCAGTGGCGATGGCCAGGGGCTGCTCCTTCCAGTGCACCAGGTCTGTTGACGTGGCGTGTCCCCAGGACATGTTGCCCCACTGGTTGCCGGACGGATTGTGCTGGTAATAGAGGTGGTAGACGCCCTTGTAGAACACCATCCCGTTGGGATCGTTCATCCAGTTCTGCTGCGGCGTGTAATGGTAGGCCGGCCGGAACTGCTCGTCGCCGGAGGTCCCGGCCGCCGCAGCTGTTCCCGTTCCGGCCAGTACCGCGGCCAGGCTGAGACCCGCCACGGTCAGTGCAGTACAAAGCTGGAGTCTGCCGAATTTTCTCTGGTGCATAGTGCTGGTATCGCCCTTCATCGCGCGTGCCTTCTGCCCTCCCCCCTAATGCTGGACAGGTAGACAACGTTGTCAGTGACTGGAACGCTAGGGGATGTCCACAGGACAAGTCAACGGATTCGACAGCCGCAAATCGGCCTGGTGTGCTGACCCCCTGTGAGCCTTGTAGTCCCTTTGGATCACTGGGCAAGGCGTGGCTGTCATGACCGGTCGAGGTGCGCCGCCCCGGCGCCGTTAGCGGTGATGCGCCGTGGCACAAGGCTGAGACACCGTTGTCAGTCGCTGTGAGGACTGCGTCGCAGGAGCCTAGGGCAGCCTTCGGCCCTCAGAGGTACTTGGGGCACCGTTGCTAGGGTGGGATCATGAAACGCAGCCACCTCGCCATGACCATGCTTCCTTTTGTTGTCCTGCTGGCGGGCTGCGCCCAGGCCGGGGAAGCAGCGCAGAATGCGGCGAGTTCGGCGGTCTCCCAGGCTGCGAACGCGGCCGCCGAGCAGGTGAAGGGACAGATCTGCACCATCATCGAGGACGGCCTGGTCAGCGCCTCGGACAAGGCGGCGCTCGCGGGCCTTGTGGCCGGCGCCGAGGCCGCTGGCGTGCCCGCCGAAATCACCGGGCCCCTCAATGCGATCGCGCAGGCCGGCGACCAGGTTCCCGGCGATTCTGTCCGCGAGCTTCAGAAGGCCTGCGCTGCCGCTTGAGGCGTGGCCGGGTTGAGGCTTTGCCGCGGGCTGAGCGGCGGTAACGACACGGCACCCCGCGAGGCTGATCCCGAGTAAGCCCCACGACACCCACCAGGCCCTCTGCCCGGGACCGCCAACGTAGCCTGCAATAATCGGAACCAGCAGTTGCGGGGGCGCTAGAAGTGGCCGGCCGCGACGGGCAGCAGCGTTAGTTTCGGGCCGATTACAGCAGACGAGGCGGATATATGAAGGCTCCCAGCCAGCAGCACGCGACTTCCCCTGAAACCTCCTCCCCTGAGCCCTCGCCACCCGAAGCGCCGGCGGGCAACGGAACACCGGTAACCAACACCGCGGTCAGTCCCGAGCTGCTGCGGTGGTTGGCGGAGGCGTACGGCGTTGGCACGTCCTACCAGGGGTGGGACGGGCAGCCGCATGACGTAGCGGCCGGCACCCTCGTCCGTGTCCTGGCGGCGCTGGGAGTCGATGCCCGCACCGACCAGCTGATCGAGCACGAACTGGCCGAGGCGGAACTGGCACCCTGGCGCCGGATGCTACCGCCCGCCGTCGTAATTCAGGAAGGCACGCCGGGGCAGGTGAGCGTCCATGTTCCGCACGGTTCGCCCGTCCGGATGTGGGCTGTCACCGAGGACGGGCGCGAGTTGGAGGCCGTCCAGGAGGACGTTTGGGTGGAACCCCGCGAGGTGGACGGCATTCTGACCGGCCGGGCCACCTTCGCCGTTCCTCAGAACACGGGCCTGGGGTGGCACACCCTGCGTGCCGAGGCGGCCGGAGTGGCTGCAGAGGCCACGCTGGTCGTGACTCCCGCCAGGCTGTCCACGGCGGCCGACCTTGAGCAGCGCCGGGGCTGGGGGCTGGCGACGCAGCTTTACTCCGTCCGTTCCAAGCGGTCGTGGGGTGTGGGCGATTTTGCCGACCTGGCCGAGCTCGCAGCGGTGGCCGGAGCGCGGGGCGCTGACTACATTCTGGTGAATCCGCTGCACGCGGCCGATCCCGTGCCTCCCCTGGAGCCGTCCCCGTACTCACCGTCGACCCGACGCTTCTTCAACCCGCTGTACCTGCGGATCGAGGCCATTCCGGAACTGGCGTACCTGAAGCCGAAGAAGCAGTCCCTCGTCCAGAGCCTCATGAAGCAGGCGCGGAAGCTGAACAAGGATGCCATCAGGCTTGACCGGGACAAGGTCTACTCGGCCAAGCTGGCCGCGCTGGAGCTGGTTTTTGGCGTCCGCCGGTCGCCGTCGCGGCAGCTCGCGTTTGAGGACTACTGCCGCCGGGCCGGCGCCGGCCTGGATGACTTCGCCCTCTGGTGCGCGATCCGTGAGGATCTCGACGCCGATGATCCGTTCTGGGCCGACCCAACGGCTGCGCTCGGCTCGCCGTTGGCGGAGAAGCTGCGGGGCGAGCTGGCCGAACGGATTGAGTTCCACCGCTGGCTGCAGTGGCTCTGCGACGAGCAGCTGGAATCCGCGCAGCAGGCAGCGCGCAACGCCGGCATGCGCCTGGGCGTGGTGAACGACCTTGCCGTCGGCGTGGACCTGCAGAGCTCCGATGCCTGGACGCTGCACGGCGTCCTCGCCCCCGGCGTCAGCGTCGGCGCACCGCCGGACATGTACAACCAGCTGGGGCAGGACTGGCACCAGCCGCCATGGCACCCCACCCGCCTCGCCGAGGCCGGCTACAAGCCGTTCCGGGAGATGCTCGCGACGGTGCTCCGGCATTCGGGCGGCATCCGGGTGGACCACATCCTCGGCTTCTTCCGGCTCTGGTGGGTGCCGGCAGGGAACTCGCCGGTGGACGGCGCCTACGTCCGTTTCGACCACGACGCCATGATCGGCATCCTCGCCCTGGAGGCGCACCGTGCCGGCGCTGTGGTGATCGGCGAGGACCTGGGCACCTTCGAGCCGTGGGTCCGTGATTACCTCGCGGCGCGGGGCATCCTGGGCACCTCGATCCTGTGGTTTGAGAACGACGGCGACGACCCGCTGCCGCCCGAAGAGTACCGGCTGCAGGCCCTTTCCAGCGTGAACACCCACGACCTGCCGCCCACCGCCGGCTACCTTGCCGGCGACCACGTGACATTGCGGAACGCGCTGGGGCTGCTGGAGCGTTCTGCGGAGGAGGAGCGCCTGGAGCACAATGCCAAGCTGGAGAAGATGATGGACCTGCTCCGGCAGCGCGGCCTCCTTTCGGCCAGCGACGCCGGCTCAGAACAGGAACGGATCGAGGCGCTGCACCGACTGCTCGCGCAGACCCCGTCCGTCCTTCTCGGGGTGGCCCTCGTGGACGCGGTCGGTGAACGCAGGGTGCAGAATCAGCCCGGAACGACCTCGGCCCAGTACCCCAACTGGCAGGTGCCCCTGGCCAACTCCGACGGCGACTCCGTGCTGATCGACAGCCTTGAGGCTGACGACAGGTTCAACTCCCTGCTCGCTGCGGTCGAGGAGGCCATGCGGGCCTGAGCCTGAGCCGCCCTGCGGGGCGGCCTAGCCGGCCGTGATGACGTGCGTGCTGTGGCTGTACCGGAAGGTGAGCGGGCCGCCGTCGTGATTCAGCACGATATTGGACCCGTTCGGCGCGCCGTCCTGGCCGTAGTTCTCATCCCAGGAGCCGTTGATGGCCGCCTTGAATTCGTACTGCCCGGCCGGAAGGTCTGCCGTGAGTTTCCACTGGCGGTCGGCCGGATCAAAGGCCATGAACGCCGCCTCGCACGCCGGCTGCCAGTCATCCGGGCAGCCCATCTCGCTGTTCAGGCTTCCCGCCACAGTGACCGAGTCGGGCTGCGGCACGGCGCCCACCGCGACCGTCCGGACATTACTCACCACGTTCGATCCGTCCAGCCTTGCCCGGTACCGCACCTCGGTGCCGTCGGCGAGGCCCAGGGCGGCCAGGTCGTCCATCACCGTGTACGCCGGGGACGAATCATCGCCGGCACCGATGGCTGTCCACGCCCCGCCCGCGACGCTGCGCTCAAACCGCACCACGTGGCTGGCCTTCTCCGGGTCCACTGTGGCACCCACTTCCACGTTCCCCTGGACGGTGCTGCCCTCGGCCGGCTGCTGGATGGTCAGCACCGGGTCCGGTACCACAGCGGACCGGGAGGCGCTGACAGACGTGCGGCCGGCGTTGTTCAGGACGACGGCACGGTACTCCACGGCAGTGCCGGCATTCAGCCCCGAAACGTCGTGGAAGACCCGGTAGGGTGCGGTGTCATCGGTGCCCACGCGCCCCCACTTGCCGCCCGGCGTCCTGGCCTCAAAGGTGACCTCGTAGAACGAGTTGCCGTCGACGTCGGCCGTCACCTGGATGCGGCCGTTATCCCCGGCGGACGTGGCGGTAGCGGCAGCCGAAACTGGAGCCTGCAGCGCGACGGCGGGCGCTGTCTTCTCGCGGGGGATCCGGCCTGAGGACTGGTAAACGACGGCGGAAAGCGGCGGTACCGTGACGGTCAACTTGCCGTCGGTTGAGGTCCTGGAGTTTCCGGCGGCGTCGCCGTAGATGAGGCTGTAATTGCGTTTGGCGATGTAGGTGGGAACAGCGGCGGTCTGCGGTTCCTCGCTGTTGTTCAGTGCCACCACGTACTCGCGCTGGTCCTTGGCGTCGGTGCGCGAAAACGCGTAGATGCCGGGGCCGTCCGAAGCGTACCGGTGCTGGTGGGCGCCGTCGCGCAGGGCGGGGTGCTCCTTGGTCAGCTCCGCAAGTTCGCGGATCTTGGCGTAGAGGGGATGCCCGGTGGTGAAGTTGTCGGTGGCGTGGGTGGCGTCCGTGCCGAGCAGGTCGTCGTCGAGATAGTCGGGCACTTTGCTGGCGAACAGGGTCTGGCGGGCGTCCTGGTCCCCGCCGGGCCCGGTGAAGCCCTGCTCGTCGCCGTAGTAGACCACCGGGTTTCCGCGGGAAAAGTACATGAGTTCGTGGGCGAGTTCGTCGCGGGCCACGCGTTCGGCGTCGTCCGCGTCCGGGTTGTCGGTGCTGATGAAGCTGCCGATCCGGCCCATGTCGTGGTTCCCCAGGAAGGTGGGCAGTTGGTAGACGTTGGAATCCGCATCCGTGTACCAGTCGTCAGCGGCGAAGAAGGTTTCCAGCTGTTTCGCGTTCTGGCTTTTAGAGGCGAAATTGCGTGCCGCATCCTGGAACGGGAAGTCGAGGACCGCCTGCATCCTGTTGCGGGTAGTGAACTGGCTCGTGTTGCTCTTGGAGGTGTCGAAGACCTCGCCGAACATGAAGAACTCGTCCTTGCCGTGCTCCTTGGCGTAGGCGAGGACGTCCGGCCCGAACTGCTGCCAGAATTCGTCATTGACGTGCTTCATCGTGTCGATGCGGAACCCGTCCACGCCGAAGTCCCGGATCCAGGTCTCGTAGATGTCCGTCATGCCGGCCACGACCGTCGGGTGTTCGGTGAACAGGTCGTCAAGGCCGAAGAAATCACCATAGAAGGAGTTCTCGCCGGTGAAGGTGGTGTCGCCGCGGTTGTGGTACAGCGTCGGGTCATTGAGCCAGGCCGGAACCTTGAGGTTCTGTTCCGCCGGATCAAGCACCGGCGTGTACGGGAAGGAGGTCCCGGCGTCGAGCTTCGGGAAGTCCGCGCGGCCGGCGAAGTCCCGGTCATCGAAGGCAACGCCTGAGGCGGTGCGGTACGGCTCCTTGTCCTTGGAGACGTAGCCGGTGCGGGCGCCCTCCTTGTAGCCGATCACGTCCGCGGTGTGGTTGGTGATGATGTCGAAGTACACCTTCATGCCGCGCGAGTGCGCCTCGTCGATCAGCGCTTTCAGCTCGCCGTTGGTACCCAGGTGCGGATCGATCTGGGTGAAGTCCGTGACCCAGTAGCCGTGGTATCCGGCGGAATTGTCTTCGGGCTGGACCGCCTTGTTCTTGAAGCTCGGTGTCAGCCAGATCGCCGTGGTCCCGAGCCCCCGGATGTAGTCGATCTTGTCCAACAGGCCGTTCAGGTCTCCGCCGTTGTAGAAGCCCTTGCGGGCGGGGTCGAAGCCGGAGACCATCGGATCCGGTCCCAGGCCGCCCTGGTCGTTGCCGGTGTCGCCATTGCTGAATCTGTCCGCCATGACGAAGTAGAAGTTTTCGCCGGTTACGGGAGTGCGGAGCGAATGGGCCGCTGTTCCCGGTTTGGTGCCCGACGGCGGACCCGGAGTTTTGGTGGCGGCTGCGGCTTGGGCGGGTGTTTGGGTGGGCAGGGCTGCTGTGGTTGGCATGGCGTGCGCGGGTACGGCCGACGCAGCCAGCAGGACGGCTGTGCCCGCTGCCGCCAGAGTTGTTCGGGCGAACTTGGTGGGAACGCCGGCGCGGCGCGGGGAATGCAGGCGAGGGACGGTGAGCATGTTGGACCTTCCGCGAAGCAACGCTGCTTGTCCGGGCGGGGATGCCCGGAATCCGTTAGGATGCCGACGCACCAAGGCAAGCTCATCCACCTGCCACAGCTCCTGTGATGAAGCCGTATTGGAAATGACTAATCTTGTATTGGTTTTGTCGATTGCCGTTTAGCTTGCCACAATCAGGGCCGTGGGGGAACCCGCAACGAGGCGGTCAGTGGGGCCGTGCGGAAGGCCGGTCTGGGGGTCCAGGCGGAAGGTGGTGATGTCGTGGGAGCGCTCGTGGGCTACGTGAAGCGATTCGCCGTGGACCAGGTGGTGACGGGGCCAGTCGCCGCCACTGGAGAAATCGCGGACCGGGCTAAGCAGGCTGCCCTCTGCCGACGGCGTCACCTCCAAGACGCTGATCCGGTTGGATCCCCGTACGCCTACATAGGCGAACCGCCCGTCCGCCGACAAGGCGATTTCGGCCGCAGAGTCACCGTCCTTGGCGCCGTCGGAGGTGGCGGGACCCTGGCCGGCCAGTTCGAACTTTCCTGATGACGAGGCGGCCCGGGCCGCAAAGACCTCGATGGAATACTCGGAGACCACGAAAACCGTTCCGTCGGAGTGCTGCACCAGGTGGCGGGGACCGCTGTCCTTCGGTAGCACCACCTCGTGGTCCAGCGCCAGACCGGTCGCGGGTACGTGGTTCCACACCCGGAGGAGGTCGTGGCCGAGGTCTGTGGTCATGATGCGGCCGTCTGCGAGTACCAGGCTGGCGTGGGCCCGGCTGGGGCGATCGTCCCGGTGCGGATCGCTGGATGGTGCCGCCGGAAGGCGGCGGGCGATGCCGCCGTCGTCCGCCAGTTCGTACAGCAACACCTGGCCGTCGCCCCAGCAGGCAACGATCAGGAACCTGCCCTGCGGATCGACGGTGACGTGGCAGGCCGCTTCGCCTGCCGGCCAGGGCTCGCCGACGGCTTCGAGGCCGAACTCTCCCCGCCGCCGGTATGCCTGAACGGTTTTGGCGTTCTCTCCGACGGCGTAAACCACTGGCAGTTGCCGGTGCACGGCAACGAACGACGGCGAGTCCGCCTTTGCCGCCGTACCTCGCCATGTGAGCGTCCCATCAGCGTTGGCCGATACGGCCCCGACCCCTGCCCCGTGGCCGCCGCTGTCCGCGGTGTACGAGCCGGTCCAGATGAGCGTGGGGGCTTCGCTGTGCGTCATTGTCCCATCCTGCCAATAATTGCCGATTGGGTGTCGGATAACATGGATTTTTGCAGAGCCAGTTCCAGGACTGGGAACGTTTGAAACTACGGGAGGTGAGAACAATTCACGCAATTCCAGCTTGGGTTCTTCCTGCCCGCCGCCGTACGGACCAACAAGGTTAGTCGGACATATGCACGGAGCGCCCATCATTCAGCCGAAGGACGCATCCATGCCTGTTCAATCATTGCTCTCCCGCTCCACCGTCGTCGGCAGGCTGCGCGCCGCCGGCTGTGTTTTTGCCGAAGATGAAGCGGACCTCCTCCTTTCCGCTGGCCTCACCCCCAACGAGCTGACTAACGCCGTGCAGCGGCGGGTCGAGGGGTTTCCGCTCGAGCATATTCTCGGCTGGGCAGAGTTTTGCAGTCTGCGGATCCGGGTCGGGGCCGGAGTATTTGTGCCGCGGCGCCGGACGGAACTGCTGGTCCGCGAGGCAGCTGCACTTCTAGGTGCCGCGGGGGTAGGGTCCGCGGAGAGATCGCCATCGACCGCGCCAGTTGTTGTTGACCTGTGCTGCGGCTCCGGAGCCGTAGGCGCCGCGTTGGCGGCACTGGTCCCGGGGATTGAGGTGCACGCTTCCGACGTCGACCCTGCCGCGGTGCGCTATGCCCGCCTCAACGTCCTGCCCGTGGGCGGTATGGTCCATGAGGGTGACCTGTACGCCGCGCTGCCTGCCCGGCTTCAAAGCATCGTTGACATTCTGGTGGTCAACGCGCCGTATGTACCCACTGCTTCCATCAGCAGCATGCCTCATGAGGCACGAGTTCACGAGCCACGGGCGTCGCTCGACGGAGGACCCGACGGCCTCGACATCCAGCGTCGAGTGATCGCGGAAGCGTCGGCCTGGCTTAAGCAGGGAGGGCACCTTCTTATCGAAACGAGCAGGCTGCAGGCTCCGCATACAGCCGCGGCCATGGTGAGTGCGGGCATGAGTCCTCGAATCTCCACGTCAGCCGAACTGGACGCGACAGCGGTGATTGGGAAGCTGCTCTAGGCCGCGAAGCGGTTGTAACTCGGGGAGGGGTGGAACAGTACCGCCACCATGGCAGGCCCCCGGTTGGACGCTGTACAGCAGGGGGGCCGCCTTCAGATTAGGCGTCGCCAGCACTGGGGACGCCAGCCCGGACCCAAACTTGTTGCCGGCATCGAAGCCGGCGGCAGCACCGCCGTCGGACGAAGATGTGTCCGCAACGGCGGCGCCGGATCCGGCAGAAGCCGGTCGCCCGGAAGCGGGGACGCTACCAAGCAGGGCAGCACGCAGGCCGGGCACTGCTGCCCGGCCTGGCATACCGTCCGCGCCTTCCCCGATGGCTTCCATAGGAAGACATTGTCAGAGGGCTCTGACATTTTTGGTTCTTACCCACACCGCCCAGGATGCAGGCTCAAGCGGTCAACCTGAAGCTACCGCTTGTCCGGATTGACATTCGTGGGAGCCCCGGCGGGAGTCGCTCCGCCTTCGTCGGACCAGTCCTGGCCGGTGCTGTCGTTGAGTGCCGGATCGGATTCAACATCGGAGGTTCCAAGGTTTACCGTTTCCGGGTGCGTGCTGTGGGCGGGCACGTGCCCGCTGTCTGCCGATGTGCCCGCTGCTGACGCAGTGCCGGCAGAAGCGGTGCCAGCGTCACCCGGCCTCGGCGCATCCCGGTGCATGGCCGAGCCGAGCACGGTTCCTGCCCGGCGCGCCGCTTCAGCCAGTTGGTCACCAACTTCTGGAGCCTTTTCCTTGACGGCTTCGGTTGCTGCCGTGACCTTGTCCTGGACCGGCTTGCTGTCCCAGATACCTGCGGCGCGTGCTTTGAGCTTGTCGTACGCTGCCCGGCCGGACCTGGATCCGAGCACATAGCCTGCAGCGATTCCGGCGCCGAAGAGAAGTTTGGATTTCATGGTGATCTCCTGCTCTTGAGGGGGATCTGTACGATTTGGTTCGGCCCGTAGGGCCTGGGGTAGGAAACCGGCCCCGGGAGGTTTCCCGGAGCCGGTTCCGGCGCTGCCCTGTCTAGCGGGCCGAGCGCTTGGTAATCATGCCGTAAACCAGCAGCACAATAAGTGCGCCTCCGATCGCCAGCAGCCAGGTGGACAGCGAGAAGAACTCGTTGATACCGACGTTAAAGAGCGCGCTGCCGATGAAGCCGCCGAGAATTGCGCCAACTACACCAAGCAGAAGCGTGATGAAAATGCCGCCGCCCTGCCGGCCGGGGAGGATGGCCTTAGCAATGGCTCCAGCAATGAGGCCAAGAATCAGAAATGCGAAAAAACCCATCTTTTATCGTTCCTTCTTCATCTAGAGGAGTTACCCGGATTGCCGGGTACGCTTCGTCCTTCTGCTCAATACTAATCATGCTTACTATTTGTTTGCCAGTCGCTATCCGGTGGAGGGCTGCCGGCAGTGCAGGACGGGGGCCGGGCGCTAGTGGCCCTGGACGTCGGAATTTACCCCCGACTCCGGGCCTTCGTCGAGGGTGCTTATGGCAGTCAGGTCCTCCTCATCCAGGGCGAAGCCGAAGACGTCGATGTTCTCCTTCATCCGCTGGGGATCGGAGGACTTGGGGATGGCCACCAACCCCTGCTGTACGTGCCAGCGCAACACCACCTGGCTCACCGTTTTGCCGTGTTTGCCGGCGATTCGCGTTAGGACGGGCGCCGACAGCAGCCCGGAGCCCGCACCTAGCGGGCTGTACGATTCTGTGGCGATCCCGTGCCGCTCGTTGTAGGCGCAGTCCGCGGAGCGGTTTACCGAGGGGTTGAGCTGAATCTGGTTGACGGCCGGCACCACGTCGGTCTCCCACATGAGCTGTTCAAGATGAGCGGGCTTGAAGTTCGATACGCCGATCGACCGGACTTTCCCTTCGCCCTGCAGCCGTTCAAAGGTCTTCCAGGTGGAGATGAATTCTCCGCGGCGGGGGAGCGGCCAGTGGATCAGCAGCAAGTCCACATAGTCCAGGTTGAGCCGCTTCAGCGAGCCCTCGAGGCCTGCCACAGCCAGATCCCCACCCTGGAATTCGCCGTCCAGCTTGGTGGTGATGAAAAACTCCGTCCGGTCCAAGCCGCTGTCACGGATCCCGGATCCGACGCCGGCCTCGTTCCCGTAGCGCACGGCGGTATCGATATGCCGGTACCCGGCTTCAGCAGCCCGTACGACGGCGTCACTGACCTCCCGGTCGTTCAGCGGCCAGGTGCCCAGGCCGATCTGAGGTATCCGGTTGCCGTCATTCAGCGTGATGACTGGTGCTTGTGCCATGCGGAAGAGTCTTTCCTATCGGGGGCAGTTTGCCCAGACCCCGGTGCTTCCTCGGGCTATCTTCCGAGGTCAGCCGGGAAATGCTCGTGGACCTCCTGTTGTTACGATGAGCGCAAGGAGGCATATGCAGGTCTTGCTCGCTAGGCGTGCTCTGGTGGACGTAGCCGTTGCCATGGCTGGTTTCGTTGTGTCCGGCAGCTGGATCCTGACCGCTGCAGGTGCTGAAGTGGCGTACTTCCTTGCCGCCATGGGTGCCGGACTGGCGGTGGTAGGAAATGCCGCAGCCTCTGTCCTCAGCCGCAAGCCCATGCTGACGACGGCCGCGGACCGCGTTACCCTGATTCGCGCTGTGTTGATTTCGTGTTGCGCGGGGATAACGGTTCCCGCGTTGTTCGGCGGAACCGGCCCCGGCCTGCCGGTGGTGGTGCTGGGTGCGGCGGCTTTCGTTCTTGACGCAGTGGACGGGGCCGTTGCGCGGCGATTTGCCTGCGAGAGCCCGGCGGGAGGCCGGCTGGATGTCCAGACCGATGCGGCGCTGGTCCTTGTACTGTCATGCGCGGCTGTACCCATCGTTGGTCCCTGGGTCCTGGCCATCGGACTCATGTGGTACGCCTTCGTAGCCGCCGGATGGTTCCGGCCGGAACTGAAGCGAACGCTGCCTGTTAAGAGGACGCGCAAGGTTATTGGTGCCTACCAGCCCTGCGCCTTGCTGCTGGCACTCACGCCGGGGGTGCCCGGTGGAATCAGTGCTGCTGCCGTTGTCCTGGCGCTTGTTGCGTTGCTGGCTTCGTTCGGCCGGGACGTCGTCGAACTGGAGCACGGCCACCGGAAGTGGACCGGCCGGCACTCCAGTACCGAACTGGTGAACTGACAGCGTCGGCTGAACTGACTCTTCCGCCACTTCTCGCAGGGCTTGGTTGCTCTGGACTAACCGCGGCCCCGCTGGTAATCCTTGGAGTGGCCCGGCAGGAGAATATCCTGGCCCTTCCAACAGCTAAGGATCCAGACCATGAGCGAAACGCCCGCAGATCCGGAGCAGAACCCGACTGACCAGAACGAGGACCAGGGCCAGCCCAAGGACGCTTCGCCCGAGGGCTTCCCCTTCGACCCCAACCAGGATCCGCCCCCGGAGGAACCCGCAGTTCCCCACCAGGACAACCCCGGACCGCCCACCGGCCCGGACGGCGAACCCGACGAGCCGGCTCTGGAGGATCCACAGCGTCCGCCCGCTCGGTAGCACCTGCTGACCCTAATGCCCAGCTCGCTCCGGGGGCCGGTCTGTGCTGATGCCCAGCCGGAGCTCGCAATTCTATTCATTCGCCCATTGGGCCGGTGTGGTGCGTTTCATAGCCTTGGGGGAGGAACTTTGACCAGCCCTCCGACCCAAGGATGACATTCAACGATGAAACGCATCGCACTGCTTCGGGAACGCCAGACACCCGCCGCTTCGACCGGAACCCACTGCCCGGCGTCGGGCATGTGGGCCCCTGCCGACTCGCCGGACGAGGCGCACGCCTTCTTTGAGGGACAGGTATTTCCCTCGTTCCACGGGACTCCCACCGTGTGGCACCGGAGAGCTGCCAGCCAGGATTAAGCAAGTAATGCGGCGCCGGCTGAACCTCAGCCGGCGCCGCATTACTGGTTCCGCTATCGCCCGGTCAGTTCCGCTACCCCTCAGTCAGTCCCGCTCCAGGCGGAACCCGAGCTTGAGGGTAACCTGCCAGTCCGCCACCTGGCCGTTCTCGAGGTGGCCGCGGACCTCCTTGACTTCGAACCAGTCCAGGTTGCGCAGCGTCTTCGCCGCGTCGGAAATGCCGTTGCGGACGGCCGCGTCGACGCCTTCGGTCGAGGTTCCGACAATTTCAGAAATGCTGTAGGTGTTATTAGACAACTTCGCTCCTCGTGATCGCCATCGATACCCGGCTGCGGGCCGTTCCTGCAGAGTATCGGACGCGGCGCCCCGGGACTAGGCTTCCAGCACGTAGCTTCTGAGGTCGCTAAGGGTCTGCTGCATGTGGGCGTCCATGGCATTGCGGGCCTGCTGCGGGTCGCGGGCGGCGAGTGCCTCGTAAATTTTCTGGTGGTGCCCGATCGCGTGCTCCTGGATGTCCGGCACCTTGGAAGTTTCGGTCCGCCCCTGCTCGAGGACGCGGTGCAGTGGTTCGAAGAGGACTGCCACAAAGACGTTCTCGGACGCTTGCAGTATCTGGTCGTGGAAAGCCAGGTCGGCGGCAACGAAGCTCACCACGTCATTGCCATGGTGTGCCTTCCGCATGTCCGCCACGCAGTCCCGAAGGCTATCAAGCTCGGTGTCGGTAATGCGCTGGGCTGCCAGCTCGCAGGCGCCAGTTTCCAGCATCCGGCGCAATTCAATCAGCTGAACCGCGGCGGCCGGCCCGTTCTGCCCCTCGGAAGCGGCCCGCAGCACAGCCTCGAGCGACGACCAGCGGTTCAACGGGTTCACGAACGTGCCGCGGCCCCGTTCCACGCTAAGGATGCGTTGCGCCTCCAAGGTCTTCATCGCCTCCCGCACCGTCATGCGGCTGACGTCATGCCGTGCACTGAGTTCAAGTTCTCCCGGCACGCTGCTGCCCGGGGGGAATTCTCCGGAGATAATGCGGTCAAGGAGTTCGTCGGCGACGACGCCCACCAATGATTTGCGTGCCATTTCTTCCGTTCAGCGTGTGGGCCTCTACGGCCGGAGATATCTGGACAAAGTGTACTTGCGTACGTGCTGTGCCTTATGCCACACTAGCATCAAACGACAGATGTCTGACATCTGACAAACTATCGTCCCCGCAGTTTCGACACAACGGAGTGCACAGTGCCCCTCGAATCCGACGTCCTGGCCGCCTTTCCAGCCGAGCTCCAGATCCCTGCCCGGCAGGTGGCCGACGCTGTTGCGGCCACGGCGGCCAGGTCCCCGCGCGTCCTCGTGGTGCTCGACGACGATCCCACCGGCACGCAGTCGGTGGCGGATCTTCCTGTGCTCACCCGCTGGGAAGTCGAGGACTTCCAGTGGGCTCTCCATCAGGGTAAGCCCGCAGTGTACGTGCTGACGAACACCCGCAGCCTCGACCCTGCAGAAGCGGCTGAACGCAACGAAGAGGTGGTGCGCAACGCCCTCGCCGCTGCCCGCAACAGTGAAGGTGAAGTAAAGCTCGGCTTCGTGAGCCGCAGCGACTCGACCCTCCGCGGACACTTCCCCCTGGAACCGGACGTCATTGCCGCGACGGTGGCGGCCGAAAGCGGCGACTCAACGGACGGCGTCGTGATGGTTCCGGCATTTCCCGACGCCGGCCGCGTCACCATTGGCGGTGTGCACTACACGCGCGGACCGGAGGCCGGCCACCTGACCCCGGTTGCGGAGACCGAATTCGCCAGGGACGCCACCTTCGGCTTCGTCAATTCCGAGATGGCCAGGTACGTGGAAGAGAAGTCGCAGGGCCGGTTTGCCGCAGACTCCGTGATTGTGTTGGACCTGAACATTATCCGCGCCGGTTCCGCTACCGGGCAGGCCGAGGTGTCGGCCAAGGCGATCGCTGACGCGATCGAGCCGGCCACCCAGTCCACGCCCATCGTGGTGGACATCGTCACGGAAAACGACATGCGAGCCCTGGCCCTGGGGCTGGAGGAGGCCGAGCGCCGCGGCAAGAAGCTGCTCTATCGGGTGGGCCCGCCGTTCATGCGCGCGCGGATCGGTCAAGACATCAGGCCTGAACTCAGCGGCGAGGAAGCGTACGCGGGCAACACCCCGTCCGAGGCCGGTGGCCTGATCGTCGTCGGCTCCCATGTGGGCGTGACCACCCGGCAGCTTAAGGTGCTCACGGACCGGCACAGCAGTGCGCGCATTGTGGAAATCGACGTCGAAAAGCTCCTCGGTGACGAGGCGGCCGCCTACCTCGACCAGACCGTGGACGCCGTTGTGGAGGCACTGCGGAGCGGCGACGTCATCGTCCACACGAGCCGACTGCTCATCAAGACCGACGACCCGGCCGAAAGCCTGCGGATCGCGCGTACCGTGTCCGCCGCCGTCGTCGCCGTGGTGAACCGGACGCTGAAAACCTTCCCGCCTCGGTTTGTCATCGCCAAGGGCGGCATCACGTCCTCGGATGTTGCCGCGCACGGGCTGGAGATCCGGCATGCGATCGTCCGCGGGCCCATGCTGCCGGGCATCGTGAGCCTGTGGGAACCGGTCGACGGCCCGGCCAAGGGCATCCCGTACATCGTTTTTGCCGGCAATGTCGGTGATGACGAGTCGCTCGCCCAGGTCACCAGCAAGCTCAGCAACACTTTCTAAACATTTCAACGGAGAAACAAAATGACCTCGAATTACACAGTCACCGTCCTCGGACTCGGTGCCATGGGACTGCCCATGGCCACCCGCCTCGCCAGCCAGCTGACCGTCCACGGCTTCGACATCGCCGAGCCGCGCCTGCGCCTCGCCGAGGAATCCGGCGTGAAAACCTTCGCTTCCGCCCGGGACGCAGCCCGGGACGCCGACGCCCTGCTGCTCGCCGTGCGCAACAGTGAACAGCTCGACGACGTCCTGTTCGGCGGGAACGGCGTCGCCTCGGTGCTGAAGCCGGGCGCCGTCGTCATCCTGACCAGCACCGTGGGCACGGAGGCCATCCCGTCCACCGTCGCCCGCCTGGCCGAGTTCGGCGTCGGGCTCGTGGACGCCCCTCTGTCCGGCGGCCCGAAGCGTGCGGGTGAAGGCGACCTGCTCATCGTCGTCGGAGCAGAACCCGCAGCGCGGGAATCAGCCCGGCCGGTTCTGGAGCTGCTCGCCTCCACGCTGACCGTCGTCGGCGACAAGCCCGGTGACGGGCAGGCGCTGAAGACCGTCAACCAGCTGCTGTGCGGTATCCACATCGCAGCCGCCGCTGAAGCTATGGCGCTGGCCGATGCCCTTGGCCTTGACCAGGCAAAGACTCTGGCCGCCCTCGAGGCCGGCGCTGCGGGCTCCTTCATGCTGTCCAACCGCGGCCCGCGCATCCTGGAGGCCTACACCGCGGAGGGTGCCGAGGTGCTCAGCCGCCTGGACATCTTCGTCAAGGACATGGGTATCGTGGGCAAGGCCACGCGCAGTGCTGGCCTGGCGACCCCCGTTGCCGCCGCCGCCGAGCAGCTGTACCTGCTGGGCCAGGCCCACGGGCTCGCCGCAGCGGACGACTCCGCCGTCATCAAGGTGGTCGCCCCCACCAAGCGCACCGCCGGGGAAGGCTGATGCGGGCACAGCTCGACGAGCTGGTGGTCTCCGCCCTCAAACGGGGGTCGGCCGTGCCGGCGTTCACCTGCTACGACTTCACCACGGCCCTGGCTGTGGTGAGCGCCGCGGAGGAAGCAAAGCGCGGGGTCATCCTGCTGGTGGCGCCCAAGACTGCCGGCACAGCCAATGGACTCCGGCTCATCTCCGCGCTCCGGGGCCTGGCCGACGCCGCATCCGTGCCGGTGGCCGTGCAGCTCGACCACGCCTCCGACCTTGAGGTCATCTCGGCCGCCGTCGCGTCCGGTGCGGACTCCGTCCTGGCGGACGGTTCGGCGCTTCCCTATGAAGAGAACATCGCCTTGGTGAATGCAGTGCGCTCCGCGCTGGAGGCGGAGGGCCATGCCGGCGTGGTCCTGGAAGCTGAACTCGGCGGCCTGGCCGGCGACGAGGACAAGGCCTTCGGCGCCGAGGGTGGTGGGGCCGGCAATGAGGTTGCCGGCCTCACCGACTCCGCCCGGGTGGAGGACTTCGTGGCACGGACAGGCGCGCAGCTGCTCGCCGTGGCCGTGGGCAACGTCCACGGCAAGTACAAGGGCGAGCCGCGGTTGCGCTGGGATGTCCTGCAGGATATTGCCGTGCGGACGCACATCCCGCTGGTGCTCCATGGCGCTTCCGGCATTCCGGCGGACGAACTGGCCAAGGCCCCGGCCATGAACGTGGGCAAGGTCAACTTCAACACCGAACTCCGCACCGGTGTCCTCGCCACGCTCGAGGAGCAGATTCCCGCGCACCGGGCCGACGGCGAGAACCTGCAGGGGCTGCTGGCCCGCTGGAACGCCGCCGCCAAGGACTTCAGTACCGGCACGTTCGCGACTCTTAGCCGCTGAGGTGGAGTTTTTGTCCACGTATCGCGAGTTCGGGAGCCTTTAGGGGCCGATACGTGGACAAAAACTCCAAGCCGTTACATGCAGGACTCGCTCAGTCGATCAGGAAGACGCGGATTACCACGCGGTCCGGATGACGTTCGCCGGTCCCGACGGCAAGCCGTGTATTGAGCCAGTCCCATTCCGGCGCGGCCGCGGTGAGGCGCGGCCAACAGCGAAAATAGATGCTGGCTGCGTCAACGGCCTCGCCGCGGTTGAGTCGCTCGATGTCCTGGGCGCTCCCGTGGCGCAGCGCTGAGTTGTGCACGAAGATGCGGTCTCCGTCCCCGGTTTCCAGGACGTAGCGCGCGTCCAGCTCCGTCAGTGTCGGGGTATGGAGAAGCTGGTAGTCGGCGCCGCCCGGCAGGACCCGCCCATTCAGGGTCGGGCCGCTCACTGTGCCGCCCGTGATGGGGATGACCCGTCGGTGGCCTTCCGGGGTGGGTCCGACGTCGATCGCGTCCCCGACGGCGACAGAGAGTTCGGCAAGGAAGGTCAGCCCCGGGGCTTCCGGTGTCTCCTGGGTGCCCTGTGCTTTCTGGGCATCCACCGGTGCGGTCACAGAATGCCTGCCGTCAGCCGGCTCGGATGATCATGGCCGAAGAGGATGGTTTGCCGGGCAACCATGGTCTCGGCGGAATCGTAGGCCAGCCTGCCGGTGTTGAGGTTCCGGTCCCAGCGCGGATGGCAGCTGGAGGTGACCTGGACGCGCAGTCTGTCCCCGGGACTGAAGGTATAGGCGGTCTGCCAGAGGCTGACCGTGTATTCGTAGGCCCTGCCGGGCTCGATCAGCGACGGCTCTTGACCCGGCTGGAACAGGCCGGTGCCGGCATGGCTGTCCCGCCAGGAGGCCCGCACAATTCCGTCGGCAAGGTTCAGTGAGGTTCCGTCGGGAGACACCCGGCACAGCCTCACCACAAAATCAGTATCGACGGCGGTGGAAGCGGCGAAGAACGTGGCGCTGACTTCGCCGAACACCGTAACCGGCTCGTCGAACTCCTCCGTCGTGAAGGTGAGGACGTCGGCCCGGGCCTCCACGGCGTGCTGCTTTGCCGGCCCGGCGGGAAACGCCCCGTGGATCATGGTGGCCCCGCCTACCGTGGGCACGGGATCCAGGGGATCGTAGTCGTACTCCACGGAACCGCTGGACGCGGGCGCGTTCAGGAGGGATCCTTCTGCACCCAGGAACCAATTGCGGTGGCTGCCAGGTGAGGGCATCTCCTCAAAGCCGCGCCACTGGTTCTCGCCCATGAAGTACAGCAGGACGGCGGGGATATGGCCGATGTGTTCCGGCTGGTCCTTGAGCACGGCATCGAACCATGCCCTCTGGAGCCCGGAAAGATCACCGAGGCCGTTCATCACGGCCGCTGCGGCGTTCAGGCCGAAGTTCACATCGGCATAGCCACCGGTGAAATTCGTGTGCGTCCACGGACCCATGATGAGTCGGGGCACAGGCGCGGCGCCAGTCCGGCTGTGCTCGAGCTGCATGGCGTATTGCGAGAGCGTGCTGGGGGAGAAGATGTCGAACCAGCCGCCGATGTGCAGGGTGGGCAGAGGTACCGGCTTTGCGGAAGTGTCGTCCCACAAGTGGGTGAAGCTGTTGCCCGGAGTTTCACCGGCAGACGGGAGGATATGGCGGTTCATGAAGGTGCCAAGCCTGGGTGAGAGGTCGCGCAGGGGGAGGACGTTGAAGGCGGTGCCGTCTGAAAAGGACCGGTCCAGGTCCAGCCAGGACTGGAATTCCTTGCCCTGCCGTTCAGGGTCGTCCGCAAATTCCCGGGCCAGCTCGTTGGCCGATGCGGAGGCGTGGCCCCAACTGAAGCGGCAGCCGAGTTCCACGGCGCCGCCACGGTACAGCGAACCGTTGTTGGCGTTGGCACCGGCCGAGATGCCCGGTGCAAGGGCGGCAAGGCCGGCAGGGGCCAGGGATGCGGCCCGCCACTGGGTTTCGGCGAAGTACGAACGGCCCCACATCCCGACGGACCCGTTGGAGTACGGCAGCCGTGCTGCCCACTCGACAGTCGCGGCGCCGTCGGACGCTTCATGGACTGACGGGTCAAATTCCCCGTCGGAGCCAAAGCGTCCGCGGCAGTCCTGCATGATCACCACGTAGCCGGCCGCCGCAACGGTGGTGGGGTTGAAGTAGGCGGAATTGACGGCGAGATCGCGCCCGTAGGGTGTCCTGGTGAGCAGGACCGGACAGGGCTCCCCGTCCGCAGGGCGATAGACCGTGGAACGCAGGACCGTGCCATCGGGCAGCAGGGTTTCGACGTCTTGTTCGATCAGTACGGGGCGGGCTGGCACGGAAGTGTTCCTCACTGTGGTTTGGTATGGCAATGCAGGAGAAGAGTGGCCGGGCGGGTGTCCGGCCACTCCCTTTCTGCCCCGGGATGGATCCCGGGATGGGATCTAGGCGTTGGCGGATGCTTTGGTTCCGGTTGCCTTGGTTCCAAGGTCTTCGGTGGATACGTTGTAGGTTTCCTTGACCCAGATGGCGGTCACGGCCGCCGAGGCAAGGCAGCACGCTGCGGTGAACGCGGCCACGGGAATCCAGCCGGTGGGGCCGGGCTGCACGATGGCGGCCGCGATGGCCGGTGCGAAGCCGGTGACAACGAGGCCCAGCTGCGAGGCTGTGGCGGCTCCGGAGTAGCGGATCTTCGTGGGGAACATTTCAGCCGTCATGGCAGGACCGAGCGGGTTGACCATGCCATACCCCACGGTCATGAAGAGGATGCCGCTCGCAAAGATCAGTGGCACCGACGTGGTGCTGATGGACCAGAAGAAGGCAAACGCCGCGGCGGCGCAGATCAGGTTTCCGGTGATGAAGACCGGCTTGCGTCCGATTCTGTCCGCGAGGATGCCGGCGGAGGGCTGGGCGATGACCGCCAGGCCTGCCGTGAGGATGGTGACCCCCAACATGGCCGGTGCCGGGATGCCGAACTTGCTGGTGGCGTAGGCCAGGCCAAATGCGGCGAAAACCGACGACACCACGCTCCAGAGCCCGAAAAAGATGACCTTGATGATGGTCGTCCAGTGGTCGCGGAGAACCACCTTGATGGGAAGCTCGGTTTCGGTTTCGGCTTCCTTCGCGGCCTCGAACACCTCGGATTCCGGAAGGCGCATGCGGATGTAAAGTCCGACGCCGACCACCAGGATGCTGGCGAGGAACGGCAGGCGCCAGCCCCAGCTGAGCAGGTCTTCCTGGGGCAACATCGAAACGGCAAGGAACGCCAGGGAAGCAAGCATGATCCCGGCAGCCGCGCCGGTGTTGACCCAGCTGCTGTAGAAAGCCCGCTTGTTGCTGGGGGCGTGTTCCATGGTCATGGTGACAGCGCCAACGGATTCACCGGCGGCGGAGGCTCCCTGCAGAGCCCTGAGGACCACAAGCAGGATGGGGGCTGCGGCGCCGATGGCAGCGGTGGGCGGCAGGCAGCCGATGAGGAAGGTGGCCACGCCCATCACCACGAGCGTCAGCACCAGCATCTGGCGGCGCCCGATGCGGTCACCGTAGTGCCCGATCACGCTGGCAGCCAGCGGGCGAACAACGTAGCCGATGCCGATGGTGGCCATGGACAGGATGGTGCCCAGGGCAGGGTCGATCCCCGGGAAGAAGATCTTGTTGAAGATCAGCGCGGACGCTGAACCGTAGATGAAGAAGTCGTAGTACTCAAGGGTGCTGCCGATGAAACTGGCAACGGCGGCACGGCGCGCGTGCTTGGTTCCATGGTGGGTGGGGCGGACCTGTTCCGCGGACGGCGTCAACGGCGTCGGCGGATCGATGGGACCAGCGGTCATTGCGGATCTCCTAGTGAGGCAGGAAGGAAAACTGGGGGTGGCTCGCATGCTGAGCAGGGCGACGGGGTCGGCTGTGGCCTCCGTCACGATCTGAATCAATGTTATGCACTCCGGCGCACGCTCGTCAATATAAGTGCATGATTAATATTCCGGCGGGTCTCGGCTGGCATGATGGAGGCGTGATGAGCGAACCCCAGATTGCCGGCCCCGGCATGGATCCGGACATGGCCATCGATTTTCCGCGGCCGCTGAAGGGGCCCTCGAGTCAGCATCAGCTGGTGACTTTGCTGGTTGACTACTGGTTCACTAGCGACGCATGGCTGCCGTCCCGGCTCATTGCCGCCTTGGCAGCGGATCTCGGCATCACCGCCTCCGCCACGGCCACGGCGCTGAGCCGGCTGGCTTCCCGGGGCGTTCTGGAGCAGTCGAGCGCAGGGCGCACGTCGCGTTACCGCATCACCGAAGGTGCGCGAAAGCGCGTTCGTGGCGGGCTGGAGCAGGTTTCGGTGTTCGGTGAGGAGTCCCGACACTGGGACGGCAGTTGGACGGTGATCGCCTTTTCCGTCCCCGAAGCGTCACGCGACGTCCGTGAGCTATTCCGGTCGCGGCTGCGGTGGCGCGGATTCGCGCCACTGTTCGGAGCCGTGTGGGTCTCGCCGCGGGACCATTCGGAAGAACTGGAGCGTACCTGCAAGGCTTTCGGCGTCGACGACTACGCCATTTTCCGGACGGCCGATTCCAGTCTCCGCGGCAAGCGGCTCATCGATGCCTGGTCGCCGCAGGAGTTCCGGGAACAGTATCAGCCCTTCATTGACAGGTTCGGGCCATGGCTCGAGCGTCTCAACGCCGGGACCGTAACCCCAGCCGAGGCCTTGAGGGTGAGGACAGAACTGATGGATGCCTGGCGGGCCTTCCCGTGGAGCGACCCCGACCTTCCTGCCGAACTGCTGCCTGCGGCGTGGCCTCGGACCGAAGCGCGCGAAATCCTGGTCCGCCTGTATGAGGGCCTGGCGCCGGCCGCACTCGCCTACGTCGAGGAGGCCGTGGCAAGCGAAGCCCCGGAGCTGGCAGGCTCGGCCAGGGTGATGCCTGTGCGCTCCGGCAGTTACTGAGCGCCTCCGCCCGCGTTTTTGCACACGTATCGTGACTTCGGAGGCCTTTAGGGGCCGATACGTGGACAAAAACTCCAAGCCGCCACATGAGGGCCAAGTTGGCGCACAATGGAAACTACAACGACGTAAGCGAGTTCCAGTGGTGGGGGCGCCATGAAGAATTCCACGGAGCCTGCAGCGGGGACGGACATTGCCGGGCCCGCCCGGGACCTGGCCATCGATTTCGCGCGCTTTGTCTGCCTCGCCCTCGTGGTGGTGGGGCACTGCATGATGACCAGTCCAGTGCTGCATCCCGACGGCACTGTGACCACGGAAAACACCCTGGCGGAGCAGGACTGGTTCGAGCCGGTCATCTGGATCTTCATGGTGATGCCGCTGTTCTTTGTGGCCGGCGGCATTACCGGGGCGCAGTCCTGGCGGCGCATGCAGGCGCGCGGCGGCAGCGGCTTTGAGTTCGTCCAGTCCCGGCTGCTGCGCCTGGTCCGCCCGGCGGCAGCCCTGCTGGCAGTCATGTTCGTCGGCCTGTCAGGGGCGCTGCTGGCCGGCGTGGACCCGCAGGTGGTGCAGCTGCTGGCCAGCGGGGCCGGCATGCCGCTGTGGTTCCTCGCGGCCTATTTGGCGGCCCAATTGAACATTCCGCTCCTGGTGGGGCTGCACCGGCGTGCCCCGTGGCTGACTCTGCTGGGCCTGGTGGCGCTGGTGGTGACGGTTGACTGCTTCCGCGGGGCTTTCCCGACGCTCGCCTACATCAACATGGTTTTCGTATGGTGCGCCGCGCAGCAACTCGGGTTCTTTATGGCGGACGGCTGGCTGGACCGGTGGAGCAGGTCGCAGCTGGCGGGGCTTATCGCCGCGAGCAACCTGCTGATGGTCGTCCTGGTAATGCTGGGCCTGTACCGGGACAACATGCTGGTGAACCTGAACCCGCCCAACCTCAGCCTGTTCCTGCTGGGTATCTCGCAGACGGCGGTGCTGCAGCTTTCCCGGCCGTTGCTGAACGCACTCGCCGAAGTGCGCTGGATCCGCGCCGTGATGGCCGTTGCCGGCCGGCACGCCATGACGGTCTATCTTTGGCACCTGCCGTTGCTGGCCGCCATGACCGGGCTGCTCCTGCTGACCGACTTTCCCAAGCCCGCCTCGGGCAGCGCGGAATGGTGGTGGTCGCGCCCGCTGGTTTTTGTAGGGGTGGTCCTCCTCCTGCTGCCGGCGGTCCTCCTGTTCGGGCGGCTTGAGGAACGGCCGACGCCGGCCATGCACTCGCGCGGCCGGGCACCGGCCGCCGTGGTGACCGCCGTCGTCGTCGTTTTTGTCCCGATGGCTGACGCCGCCGTCAACGGCCTGACGCTGGGACTCCTTGGCGGAGGTGCCGCCTGCTTTGCGATGGCGGTGCTGCTGCTGGGGCGCGTTCCCGCCCGCGGCACTCCACCATTGCCAGCACAGCCATTAAGTGCCAATGTCGAACCATGACGGAGAACACGGCAGCCACCGAGGACCATTTCACCGCGGACGTCACCACCTTCCGCAACGATGCGCTCCACCGCTACGAACTGCACGTGGGCGGGAAGCTGGCGGTGGAAGTCAGGTTCGAAGACAAGCCTGGGCACGTGGACTTCATCCACACCCAGACGTCCGAGCAGTTCCAGGGCCACGGCCTGGCCAAGGTGCTCATCCACTTTGCCCTCGACGATGTTGTGGCGTCGGGTAAACGGATCATTCCGCATTGCCCGTTTACAGCCCGCTACCTGCGCAAACACGAGATATACACGCAGTGCATCGACTGGCCCGAGGCGGCCGCGCCCAAGCTGCTGGGCACCTGAAGCGCCCCCACGCCGTAGGGTCCCCATGTGCCGTGAACCGCGGTACTTGTGACCGCGCGGACATTTCCGTACGATCGGGCAGGGCTATGCAGTTGGCCTTCAGGCTCTCTATTTTGGGGATCTCTTTGAACAACGACTGCGTGTATCGGGGCGATGACTGACGCCGCGATGAATGAAGAAGCTATGCCTGAAGACGTAGCCGCCGGTCCCATGGCGGACGAGGAACTGTGCCGTCTTCTGGACGGATGCCTGAACGAGGCCGTGGACCCGGCTGCAGCCTTCGCGCCGCTGCCGGATGCGGAATTAGCCCGGCTGGCGGACGGGCTGTACCGGCATTTGGACACGCCCAGCCCTGCTTTCGGCGCGCGCTTCTGGTACGTCCAGGTCACCGAGGAGCTCCGGCTGCGCCACCTTGGCTCGTCCCACTCGGCCACCATTGTTCCAGGCGCCACTGCTCCGGCCGGCCCCGTGGCAAGTGAGGTCCCCGCCGGGTAGGTGCGGGTGCTTAAGGGTCCGGTCGCGCTGGGTGGGAATTACGACGGCGGGGACTGCTTTGCGCCGGTCCGTTGCCAATGCGTCCGTTGCCATTGCCACGCGTGCCAGAAAAGCAGGCCCAGGGCTCCGACGAGCCCGGCGAAAAGTATCTGCGGCGCGAACGTGATCCACATGTAGCTGACGGGCATGACCTGCGGCTCGGTGCCTGAATTCAGTGATTCCTGCGCGAGCGTGAAGACTCCGAACGGCGACACCAGCAGGATCGCCACGAGAACCCACAGCGCCGCGATGAAGGGGTTCACGGCCAGGCGGCTCCGTTGCCCGAACTCCGCCGCCTCGTAGGCTCCAGCGCCCGGTTGTACCGGCCCGAAGCCCGGCTTTGCAAATTCTTGCCTGCCCTCGCCCGCCAGTGAAGGGGCCAGGCGGCCGTCGCCGGCAGGCCTCATGCGCCCGTATCCGGTGGGATTTCCCTGCGGATCGACTTCCCGAAAATTTATCGGATCATGCTCACTGCCGGACATGCCCCCTGCTTCCTGCTGCGGTCGGCGCCTCGTGCCAGAAACTCTACCCCGCCCGAACCGCCGTGAAATTACATCACGGAAGTTTGACTAAAAGGTTCACCTAAGTAAGGCTGTCCTTGCTTGGTGCCGTTGCTGGTGCCGGGTGCATATCCCACCGAAAAAAGGATGAACTATGACGCTGCTGCCCGACGTGGACGAGCCACGCACGGACTTCGAGGCCGGCACCGGAGTTGAGGCCCGAAACCCGTACGCCCAAGACGCCGGCCCGGCTGCTTCCAGCCTGGACTTCGGGGCCGGCATCGAACTCGCCCTTGCCGCCAGCAACCAGCTGTTCAACGCCCGGAATGCACCGCGCTACGTGGCCCAGGTGCTGCAGGGTGTCAACGCCGTGGCCACCAAACTCGAGCGGACCTCGCAGCCGTTCACCGGCGTCGGCCCGGCCGAGATGAAGCGCCGCGTGGAGGCAGTGGACCTGGAGCGGCCGCTGCCGGATACGGCGGCGGCCCTCGAGGAGCTGCAGCACACCTACCTGCGCGACGCCGTGTACTTCCACGACGCAAAGTACGCCGCCCACCTGAACTGCCCGGTGGTCATTCCCGCCCTCGTGGGCGAGGCGGTGCTCTCGGCAGTGAATTCGTCGATGGACACCTGGGACCAGAGCGCAGGCGCCACCATGATCGAGCGCCGCCTCATCGACTGGACGGCAGAGCGGTTCGGACTCGGGAACGAGGCCGACGGCGTGTTCACGTCCGGCGGCAGCCAGTCCAACCTGCAGGCACTGCTCATTGCCCGCAACCATGCGGTGGCCCGGCTGCGGCAGGACCCGGCCAACGAGGGGCTGCGCTTGCCGCTCCTGCTGGACAAACTGCGGATCTTCACGTCAGCGGACAGCCATTTCAGCATCCAGAAGTCTGCCTCCATGCTGGGACTGGGGTTTGATGCCGTCGTGTCCGTCGCCTGCGCCGCGGACCACCGGATGGATCCGGCCGCCCTCGCCGGCGCGCTGGCCACGGCCGACAATGACGGACTGGTTCCCATGGCGGTTGTGGGTACGGCCGGGACCACGGACTTCGGCGCCGTGGATCCGCTGGCCGACCTCGCCGCCCTGGCCGGAGCCCACGGCGCCTGGTTCCACGTTGACGCCGCGTACGGCGGCGGGCTCATGGTCTCCAACCGCCACCGCCATCTCCTGGACGGCATCCGGCTGGCGGACTCCGTCACGGTGGATTTCCACAAGACCTTCTTCCAGCCGGTCAGCTCCAGCGCGCTGCTGGTCCGCGAGGGTGCAATGCTGCGCCACGTCACCTACTACGCCGACTACCTGAACCCGGAAACCGCTGCCCGCGCCGAGATCCCCAACCAGGTGGACAAGAGCATCCAGACCACGCGCCGGTTCGACGCCCTCAAGTTGTGGCTCACGCTCCGGATCATGGGCGCCGCTGCCGTTGGCGCGCTGCTCGACGAGGCGATCGACCTGGCGGCCCGGGTGGGCTCGGTACTCGCTGTCGACAATGACTTCGAGCTGGCGGCTGAACCCCAGCTGAGCACGCTGGTTTTCCGGTACCGTCCTGTCCTGGCAGACGGAACAAGGCTGTCTGAGGACGCTGCCGACGAGCTGAATCCGGCCATCCGCGCGGCCGTGTTCACGTCCGGCCAGGCTGTCGTGGCGGGCACTAAGGTCGCCGGACGGCACTACCTGAAGTTCACGCTGCTCAACGCCGAGGCAACTCTCGAGGACATCGGCGAGATTATCGGCCTGCTTCGAGGCTCCGGCGAAAGCCTGCTCGCAGCCGGTCTCCGGGGTGCCGGCTCCGCGGCACGGACGGAGGCCCACGCATGAGCACGGCATCATCCAGCACCCCTGCATGGAGCACCTCAGGCAACGGCCGCGTTTACGACTTCGCCGGGATCGGCGTCGGGCCCTTCAACCTGGGGCTCGCCGCGCTGAGCGAACCGGTTGAAGGCCTGGACGGCGTGTTCCTCGAGCGCCGCGAATCCTTCGACTGGCATCCCGGCATGATGCTGGAGCCTGCCCACCTGCAGGTGCCGTTCATGGCGGACCTCGTGACGCTGGCGGATCCGACCTCACCGTACTCGTTCCTGAACTTCCTCAAGCAGACCGGGCGGCTCTACCGCTTCTACATCCGCGAAAACTTCTACCCCTTGCGGGCCGAGTACAACCAGTACTGCCAGTGGGTCGCGGGCCAATTGCGTTCGGTCCGGTTTGGCGCGGACGTCACCGAGGTGACTTACGACGACGGCGTGTACACGGTTGCGGTTGACGGCCCGGCCGGGCCGGAGGTGCTGCGTGCGCGCCGGCTGGTGCTCGGCACCGGAACATCGCCCTACGTCCCGGGATCATGCCGCGCGATCCTGGGGGCCGGGGGAGCGGTCCTCCACAACGCGGACTACCTGGCGCGGAAGAGCGAACTCCAGCAGCGGGGCAGCATCACCATCGTCGGCAGCGGGCAGAGTGCGGCAGAGATCTACTACGAACTGCTTCAGGACATCGACGTGCACGGGTACCAGCTCAACTGGGTCACGCGCTCAGGCAGGTTCTTCCCGCTGGAGTACACCAAGCTCACCCTGGAGATGACCTCGCCGGAGTACGTCGACTATTTTCACGGCCTCCCTCAGGAGCGTCGCGACTCACTCATCAGGAGCCAGAAGAACCTCTACAAGGGCATTAACTCCGAGCTCATCGACGCGATCTACGACCTGCTGTACACCAAGAGCCTCTCCGGCATGGTGGACACCCGGCTGCTCACGCATTCCACCGTGACCGGTGCCAGCTGGAACGCCTCTGCCGGGTCCCACACCCTGGAGCTGTCCCACGGGGAGCAGGGCACGGACTACTCGCTGGAGACGGAGGCGGTGGTCCTGGCCACCGGATACGCGTACCGTGAGCCGTCGTTCCTGGCCGGCGTGCAGGAGCGCATTGCCCGGGACAGCGCCGGAAGGTTCGCCGTCCAGCGCAACTACAGCACCAGCGTCGAACCCGGCGAGATCTTCGTGCAGAACGCCGAACTCCACACCCACGGCTTCGTCACGCCGGACCTCGGCATGGCCGCCTACCGGAACTCGTGCATCCTCCGGGACATCCTGGGACGCGAGGCCTATCCGGTGGAGCGCAGCATCGCTTTCCAGGAGTTCGGCGCGCCCTCGGATGCAGACATCGCGTCGCCCGCCGGAGCAACTGCCCGCGCCGGAGTAACTGCACAGGCGGAGGTGCCCGCATGAGCTTCACGTTCCGCTGCGTCGACGCGGCCGCCGACGCGCCACTCATCCATAACTGGGTCACCCGCCCGTACGCCTCCTTCTGGGGGATGCTGAGCGTGACGCTCGAGGACGTCGTGGAGGAGTATTCCAAAATCCAGTCCAGCGGACACCATCACGCGCTGCTGGGGATCGACGACGGCGTCCCCGCCTTCCTGATGGAGGAGTACCTGCCGGAGTCGTCGCCGCTCAACTGCGTCTACGCCGTCCAGCCCGGCGACATCGGCATGCACCTGCTGGTCGCCCCGCCGCAGGGAACGCCCCGACCGGGGTTCACGGCCGGCGTCATGGAGTCCGTCCTGGACCGGCTCTTCCAAAAGCCCGGCGTGGAGCGCGTGGTGGTGGAGCCCGACGCCAGAAACACCAAGATCCACACCCTCAACACGCGGCTGGGCTTTGAGCCCGCCGGTGAGGTGACCCTTCCGGACAAGCAGGCCCTCCTGAGCTTCTGCACGCGCGAGTCATTCCACTCCGCACGCGCCGCCCGTTCCTTAACCCCAAAACGCCAGCCAACCCAGGGAGCATCACTGTGACCGCCCTTGAACTTGAAACTGCCCTGACCGCAGACAGCGCGGCAGCCCACCTCACACCCGAACGCTGGGCTGCTGCCAACAGGCACCTGGTCCGCAAAGCGCTCGCCGAGTTCTCGCACGAGCGGATCCTGGTTCCGGAGCCGGTGGGTGACAATGACAGGAACAGCGAACGCGGGTACCGGGTGCGCAGCGACGACGGCACCGTTGAATACCGCTTCTCCGCCCGGATCCTGCAGCTGGACCACTGGTCCGTCGACGCGGCTTCCATTACCTGCAGCCGCGACGGCCAAGCCGCCCCGCTGGACGCGCTGAGCTTCATCACCGAGCTCTCCGGAACCCTGGGCATCCGTCAGGAGATGCTTCCGATCTACCTTGAGGAGATCAGCAGCACGCTCTCCAGCCATGCCTTCAAGCAGTGGGTGGGCCAGCCGTCGTCGGCCGAACTGGCGGCCGGCGTGACCGGCGGAGCGGACGCAGCCAGGGACTTCCAGGCGATTGAACGCAGCATGACCGAGGGGCATCCCTGTTTTGTGGCCAACAATGGCAGGCTGGGTTTCGGGATCGGTGACTACCGTGCCTTTGCCCCGGAGGCTGGAGCCCCGGTGCAGCTCGAATGGATCGCGGTGCACCACAGCAAAGCGGTTTTCACCTCCAGCGCGGGCCTGGACTACGCCGCCCACTTCGAAACCGAACTCGGCGCCGGCGCGGCGGCTTTCTTCGACGCCGGGCTCGGTGCCTTTGGCCTCGACCCGGCTGAGTACTTCCTGATGCCAGTCCACCCGTGGCAGTGGGAGAACAAGCTGACGGTCACGTTCGCGGCGGAGATCGCCCAGCGGCACATCGTCCACCTCGGAACTGGGGCCGACAGTTACCAGGCCCAGCAGTCCATCCGCACGTTCTTCAACACCACCGCGCCGGATAAGACGTATGTCAAGACAGCCATGTCCGTCCTCAATATGGGGTTCATGCGCGGGCTGTCGCCGCAGTATATGAAGGCAACGCCGGCGATCAATGACTGGCTTCAGGACCTGATCGCCGGCGACGAGGCACTGCAGGGCCGCGGGCTCACCATGATCCGCGAAGTGGCAGCCATTGGTTACCATAACGGCTACTACGAGGCAGCCGCTGCTGAGGGCTCGTCGTACCGCAAGATGCTGTCCGCCCTGTGGCGGGAGAGCCCGCTGCCGCTGCTCAAGGACGGGCAGCAGCTGGCTACCATGGCCTCGCTCCTGCATGTCGACGCCGAGGGCAAACCCATGGTGTCCGCGCTGATCGAGCAGTCCGGGCTGGAACCGGGGGCGTGGCTGCGGCAGTACTTCGAGGTGTACCTCGTGCCGCTGGTGCACTGCCTCTACCGCTACGAGCTCGCGTTCATGCCCCACGGCGAGAACGTGATCCTGGTCCTCGAGAACGGTGTGCCGGTCCGAGCCGTCATGAAGGACATCGCCGAGGAGATTGTGGTGATGGGGGACAAGCTCGACCTCCCCGAAGCGGTTTCCCGGATCAAGGTGGACATTCCCGACGGCGACAAGGTCTTGTCCATCTTCACCGATGTCTTCGACTGTATCTTCCGCTTCCTCGCCGCCCTGCTGGAGGAAGACGGCATGCTCAGCGGCGAGGAGTTCTGGCGCACGGCGGCAGCAGCGGTTCGCGACTACCAGGGTGAACACCCGGAACTGGCTGACCAGTTTGCCCGCCACGATTTGTTCGCCCCGGACTTCGAGCTGTCCTGCCTGAACCGGCTGCAGCTGCGCAACAACCAGCAGATGCTGGACCTGGCTGACCCGTCCGGGGGCCTGCAGAAGGCGGGTAGGCTCGCGAATCCGCTGGCCAAATTCGCCTGAACTCCGCCATCAAGCAGCACCGATTCATCGGTGCTGCGGGCTTAGGCTGTTGCCATGACGCCCAACACCGCCAGACCCACAGCCCTCGTCACCGGCGCCACCGCGGGACTGGGGGCCGAATTCGCCCGCCAGCTCGCCGAAAAGGGGAACAACCTCGTGCTCGTGGCGCGCGACAAGGCACGGCTGCAGGCTACGGCCGACGAGTTGCAGCGGCGGTACGGAACCACAGCTGAGGTGCTGACCGCGGACCTGACCGACGACGGCGGCGTGGCCGCCGTCGTCGGACGCCTTTCCGACCCCTCACGGCCGGTGGACCTGCTGGTGAACAACGCCGGAATCGGGCTGCTGCACAACTTCGACGAGAACCCGATCGAGGACGAGAGGAAGCACCTGAAGCTGCACGTGCAGACGGCCATGGAGCTCAGCCACGCCGCCCTTCAGGGCATGCTGGCCCGCGGTTCCGGCCGGATCATCAACGTGGCCAGCGTGGCGGCTTTCCTTCCCCGCGGTTCCTACTCGGCAGCGAAGGCCTGGCTGCTCAGCTTCAGCCGCTGGGCGAACCTTGCCTACTCGCCCCGCGGCGTGAAGGTAACAGCCGTCTGCCCCGGATTTGTCCACACCGAGTTCCATGACCGGATGGGGATGGACAAGTCCGTGGCCCCTGGCTGGACGTGGCTGCGGCCGGGGCGCGTGGTCCGGGAAGCGCTGGCGGACAATGAGCGCGGGAAGGCTGTTTCCATCCCGACCAAGCGCTACAAGGTGCTGGCCGCCGTCGTCCGCGTGGTGCCGGACAGGTTTACGGCCGGGCCGCCGCGCCGGCCGCATGAGCCGGGCGCCGGTTCCGGCGCGAGCGGATAAGCAGCACCACGAGGATTCCGACGCCGGCCCCCACCACGGTCTCGACGGCGCGTTCGACGATGAGCACCTGCGGGTCCGCCGGTGCCGCCAGCTGGGTCATCAGCAGGATCACCGGAGTGAACCAGACCATCGCCAGCCCGTAGTGCCGGGTCATGAACAGCTCGGTGCCGAACTGGAAGACGATCACCAGCAGCGCCAGCACCGCGGCCTCCGCTCCCGGGAAAAAGTGCAGCGGAGCCCAAGGCCCGGGCAGAAGTACGACGGCGACCAGCACCAGCCCGAGGAACGTCCCCATGATCCTGTGGATGCCGCGGTGGACGCTGCTGGGCAGGTCCGCGCCGGCGAGGGGAACCGCCGCGGCGGCCATCGCCCAGTGCGGGTGGCCACTTCCGGTCAGGACGCCGATGGTGCCGGCGGCGCCGACGGCCAGCACGTAGCGGGAAGCGTGCAGGGCTGCCCGGCGGCGCAGTGCTCCCCGCAGCCGGGCGGACGGCCGCGCCGCGCCGCGCCGCCATGCCCTGCCGCGGACCCAGCCGCCGAATCCCACGAGCAGGGAGAAGGCGGCGGACCCGGCGGCGATGAGCAACGCAACGTACCAGGGTACGGCGGTGGGAACTGAGGCGCAGGCGCCCAGGGCAAGGATCCCGAAGAAGGGGCCGTTGGGCCGGAGATGGACCTTGTCCGAATAGACGGAACCCACGCCGGCCAGAAGGGCTTCGATGCCAACGAGCCACCATGAGTGCAGGCCGTTGACCGAGAGGAACACGCCCACGGTCACGCCCGACAGCAGGACCAGTGCCGCCTGGAGCTGGTGTTTGAGCCGGAGCTGGTGCGGCTCCGAGCGGCCGTACATACCGGTGAGCGCGCCGAACACGGCGTAAATGGTGAGCTCCGGCCTGCCGGCGAGCAGAAGGACGAGGGAGGGGACGGCCACGCTGATGGCCACACGCCATGCGGAGAGGTGGTCGTTGTTGGCGGGGCCCAGGCTGTGGAGCTGCCGCAGGTGGTGCACTACAGACTGCACGGCACGTCCCTCTTCACCCTACGAAGGTAGCACCGCCGCAAAGATCTCACCGCGGGCTGCGTCACAAAGTGAGACAGGCAACAGGGCCGGTTCGACTGGGCAGCGCGAAGGCCAGGGCAGCGCGAAGGCCCGTCCGGTACGCCCTCGGAAGGGGCACACCGGACGGGCCTTCAGTCGCGCCAGCCTTCGGCGCCAACAGCCTGCAGCATCAGGCTCGGGCGGGCACCTTCAGTTCGTCGTCGCGGTTCAGTTCGTCGTCGAGGTCCTTACCCAGGTCCCGGTTCAGTTCATCGACGGTCTCGAACGGCAGTTCGTCGAGGTCAAGCAGCGGGTTCTCGTCCTGGGTGGCCACAAGTTCACGGGCCTCCGCCGGGGTGTCCACGCTGGGCATCGAGCCGGGCAGCGGGCGCTGGGCGGATTCCTTGAGGAAGTAGATGGCCACGGCACCAACGGCCGAGGTAGCCATCAGGTAGTAGGCAGGCATCATGTCGTTGCCGGTGGCGTTGATGAGGGCATCCACGATGAACGGCGTGGTGCCGCCGAAGATTGCCACGGAGAAGTTGTAGGCAATGCCCATGGCGCCGTAGCGGCTGGCCGTGGGGAACTGCGCCGGCAGTGCCGAAGCGAGGTTCGCAACGTAGAAGGTCACGGGGAACGCGATCAGCGACAGGCCGGCAAGGGTTGACCAGATGCTGCCGATGCCGATCAGCATGAACGCCGGGGCAGCCAGGACCACTGTGCTGACGGCACCGATCCAGAGAACCGGGCGGCGGCCGATGCGGTCGGAGAGCTTGCCGGTCAGCGGAATGCAAAGGCTCATGACCACGAGTACCGGGATGGTCAGCAGCGTGCCGTGGACGGGGTCGTAACCCTTGGACTCGGTGAGGTACGTGGGCATGTAGGACGTCAGCGCATAGCCGGCCGTGTTCGCCGCGGCCACGAGGATCATGGCCACGACGATTGAGCGCCAGTAAGCCTTGACGATGCCCACAGGGCCCTTTGCCGCAGCGTCATCACCGGCGGCAGCATCCTTGGCGAGTTCCTCCTGGGCGTCCAGCGTGGCCTGGAACTGGGGCGACTCCTCAATCTTGCTTCGGAAGTACACGGCGATCAGGCCCAGGGGACCCGCGATCAGGAACGGCAGGCGCCAGCCCCAGTCCTCCATGGCGGCCTGGCCCATGGTCAGCTGCAGCACAGACACCAGCGCGGCGCCCAAGGCGAAGCCGAGGTAACTGCCCATGTCCAGGAAGCTGGCGAAGAAGCCACGGCGCTTGTCAGGCGAGTACTCGCTCACAAAAGTGGTGGCGCCGGCGTATTCGCCGCCGGTGGAGAAACCCTGCACTAGCTTGAGCACCACCAGGAGGGCCGCTGCCCACATGCCGATCTGCGCGTAGCCGGGCAGCAGGCCGACGGCGAAGGTGCTCGCCGCCATCAGCATCAGCGTGGCCGCCAGGACCTTCTGGCGGCCGACCTTGTCGCCGAGCCAGCCGAACACGACGCCGCCGAGCGGGCGGGCGATGAAGGTGGCAGCGAACGTGCCCAGGAGGAACAGCGTCTGCACGCTCTTGTCCGCTTCCGGCAGGAACACCGGCCCCATGGTGGTGATGAGGTAGCCGAACACGCCGACGTCGTACCACTCCATGGTGTTACCCACGATCGTGCCGCCGAGGGCCTTCTTGAGCATGGGCTGGTCAACGACGTTAACGTCGGATACCTTGAGCCGGCGCCGCGCGAGCAGCTTTGGTTTCTTCGCACCCCGGGGTGCGGCCTGGTCAGTTCCGCTGGCGTTCCTGGCGCCTGCTGAAGAGTCGGTCGTGCTTCGGTCTGTGGGCATTTGGGCAACTCCTGTGGAGGTCATTTGCTTGCGACTTGTAGCTGCCCCGCTCCGGGCAGGCCTTCAATTTTACGGGATTTCCATGGATTTCGAGAGTTCGGTGCCGTATGATCCTCCGGTTTAGGGGGCCAAACGGGACTGAAGTCAGATTTGTTTTGGCCGATTTGGCCCCGCCATCATGCGGATTTTCCGCGGCGCCAGCGATCGTTATCAAACATTTTTGTGGAACTGTGCTTTTCAAGCCCGATTTTGCGCCGAATCCGGCCTTCCAGGCACCCCGATTCCGGTCCGCCGGGCGGGTGTAAACGGCGGCGGAGGGTCGTTGATTGAACCGTTCAGCCGCGGTACTCGTCTGATTGGTTAGGTCCAGGTTCAGGACCCGGGACGACGGACCGGGAGGGCGGGACTGAGCGTTCATAACTTCCAGACGGTTCATAACTTCCAGACAGGGTGTTCGCCATGGACTACGAGATCAGCGGTCTGCCGATGCATGTGTTGCTCGTCCACGCCACGGTGGTCTTCGTTCCGCTCGCGGCCCTTTGCACGCTGCTGAGCCTTCTCTGGCCGGCCGCCCGACGGCGTTTGGGGATTGTCACGCCACTGGTTGCCCTGATGGCTCTGATCCTGGTGCCGGTCACTGCGGCGGCCGGCGCGTGGCTCTTGGACCGTGTTGATGTCACACCGCGGATCAGTGCCCACATGCAGCTCGCCGGGATGCTCCTGCCGTGGGTGGTGGGCGTGTTCCTCGTGGCCCTGGCCCAGTGGCTGTGGTTCCGCTACGGCACCGCGCAGGCAGAGGGAATGAGGCGGCGAATGGGCACCGTCGGGTCCCGTATCGCGGGGATTGTCGCCGTCGTGGTCGCCCTGGTGCTCTGCGGTGGTGCCGTAGCCTCCGTGGCGATCGTCGGGGAAGCGGGATCCCGGGCGGTGTGGGAAGGATCCTTCCGGACCGGGGCCGACGACTGAACGGGGCCGATGCCTCAGTAGTCTCTTCCCGGACGGCGTGATTCTGCCTAAGGTGGACCCATGGGAACACTGATCTTCGAGTAATGGACGCGCCATGGCGGCCATAGCCCGCTGTTAGGCCAGCCGCTTTTGGCCGCTGCGCCCGGCAATCGCCGCCGCAACCAACTCCGCCTATTCAGGTTTCTGGCTTCGCAATGATTCGTCGCTGGAGAAGCTCTTTTCTGCTATCCGGTGCCGGCGGAATCATGGATCTCATATGGGGACACTTCATTTCATCGCGGAAAGGAAGAACAAATGACCGACTCCCACAACGGAAGCAGCATCAAGCCGGATGTCGCTGCGCATCTGGCGGAATCGATGGACAGGCCGGCTCTGCCCACTCCCGAGACCCTGGCCGTGACAGCGGCAATGGGCGGGGCAAAGCAGTGGCCGGATGGCAACGGCAAACGGCGCCACCCCAAGGAACACGGCGCAAGCCCCGGCCGCGGGGGACAGGGTGCTGCTGTGACGGCAATCCACCGGACCGGCCGTCCGCAGATGCCGCACTCGTCCTGATCATCTGGCAATACGAAACAGCCTGGCGACGCCCGAATGCGGGCGACGCCAGGCGGTTTCATGTGGCTGGCTTGAGCTGGCATGACGGGTCCGTCAGTGCCACGGGGATTCCAGCACCACCTCCGCCGGTTCCTTGTCCAGCCGCCAGCCGCGCCATACCGGGTGGCGAAGCTTGCCGCTCCCGGTCCACTCGCCGAAGGTCACCTCCCCCACCAGGGCCGGGTTTACCCAGCGCGCGTCCGCCGCGTCCGCCGAGGGAACGTCTTCGAACGGCGATGCCTTCTGCGCCAGACCCTCCATCTTTTTCCGCAGTTCCTCCAGTTCACGCATGCTGAAGCCACTTCCCACACGGCCCACATACCGCAGTGTCTTGCCGTCCGGAATACCCACCAGCAGTGATCCCACGGTGTTGGACCGGTCGCCCCTGCCCGGACGCCAGCCGCCCACCACCACTTCCTGGGTCTGTTCGATCTTGAGCTTGATCCACGTGTGCGTCCGTTGCCCGCTCACATAGCGGCTGTCCGCGCGCTTGGCCATCACGCCTTCCAAGCCCAGCTCGCGGGCGCTTTCCAGGATGTGCTCCACCTTCTCGTCCAGGGTCTCCGACAGCTCCACCGGACACCCGCGAGGCTCGAAGAAGTCGGCGAGACGTTCCCGCCGCTTCCTCAGGGGCAACCTGCGCAGGTCATCGCCGTCGTCGGCCAGCAGGTCAAACAGCATCATTCGAACCGGGATGGTGGCACGGGCCCGCTTCACGTCGCCCGGCCTGGTCAGCTTCATCCTTCCCTGCAGGAGCCCGAAGTCGGGCCGCCCGGAAGGCCCGACGGCGAAGATCTCGCCGTCCGCGATGAAGTCCTGCGGGGGCCAGCAGCTCCTGTCCGTGAATTCGGGATAGCTGGCCGACATGTCGTTGCCGTTGCGGCTCAGGAGCCTGATTCGATCGCCGTCCGCCACCACGAGCGCGCGGATCCCGTCCCATTTGAGTTCGAAGAGCCAGTCGCTGCCGTGCAGGTCCGCCGGGGTGCCCGCCGAGGCGAGCATGGGAGCAGGGTCCTCCTGGAGGCTGTCCCTTCGGGGGGTTGCTGCCGGCCTCGAGGTGGCCGTGCGGGCCGGGTTCGCCGGTTCTTTGGCGCCGGCCGCTTCCTTGGTGCTGCCCGGCTTTTTCCGTGTTCCGGGGACCCTGTCCATCAGATGGATGAGCCACTGTGACTCCTCGCCGTGGCCCTTCCCGGTATGGATCAGGGCGAACCTCCTGGTGCCGCCAAGCCCGCCGCCCTCACGGCCCGTCAGTGTGGCGATGACTTCCTTGCCGTTGACCCATTTTTCGAGCTCATAGACACCCTTGTCCCAGATGCTGACGCTGCCCGCCCCGTACTCGCCCTTGGGGATGTCGCCCTCAAAGTCGGCATAGTCCATGGGGTGGTCTTCGGTCTGTACCGCCAGATGATTCTTGTCCCCTGACTCCGGCACGCCCTTCGGCAGCGCCCAGGAGACGAGCACGCCCTCGTGCTCCAGCCGGAAGTCGAAGTGGAGCCGGCTGGCGTGGTGCTCCTGGATGACGAAGATCTCCTTGCCCGCCTGTGCCCCAACGGCGTTGGCCTTTGCCTCGTGGTGCTCTTCCGCGGTGAACGGCTCCGGTGTCTTGCCCTGGTCGCGCAGGGAGCGGTACTTGTTCAGCCGGGGGTCCGCGTGCCCGCCGCCGCGCGGTCCGGCGGTTTTCGGGGGTGTGGAGCCCGGGTGGGCAGTGTTGGCGTTGCCGGCGCCGTCAGCCCGGCCGCCGCCGGTGTGGCCTGCGCCGGCGTGCCCGGTGGCCGCACTGACCGGGGCGAAGGGATCTTTGCCGGCCGCCACCCGGCGCATGACCTCCTCATAGTCCAGGTGTTTCAGCGACGGCGAACGCAACTCCCGCCAGGTCCGCGGAGCCGCCACGGTGGGGTGCAGGCGCCCGCGGAGCGAATAGGGAACGATGGTGGTCTTCGCGGCGTTGTTCTGGCTCCAGTCCACCAGGACCTTGCCCGTCCTGAGGGTCTTCTTCATGTCGCTGACCGCCAGGTCCGGATGGTCGGCTTCCAGGGCCCTGGCCAGTTCACGGGCGAAGGCGGAGACCTCATCCGAGGTCTGTGTCCCGTTCAGGACGGCGTACAGATGGATCCCCTTGCTGCCGCTGGTGACCGGAATGGGATCAAGCCCCACGTCCTGCAGGATGGTCCGCGCCAGCTTGGCCACCTCCACGCATTCGGGCAGTCCTGCGCCTTCCCCGGGATCGAGGTCCAGGACCAGCCGGTCGGGAGGCAGGGCGCTGCCGTGGGAGTCCACCGTCCACTGTGGCACGTGGATCTCCAGCGAGGCGATCTGTGCCAGCCAGGTGAGGGTGGCCGGATCGTTGACCAGCGGATAGTAGTTGGTGTTGGTCTTGTGCGTGATGGCGGCGCGGGGCACCCAGCCCGGGGCAGACTCGTCGAGGTTCTTCTGGAAAAACATCTCACCGGGCTGGTCGGCGGTTCCTACTCCGTGCACCCACCTCTTGCGGGTTGCCGGGCGGTTCCTGGCGGCGGGGATCAGAACCGGGGCCACAGCGGCGTAATAGGCGATGACGTCCGCCTTGGTGGTGCCGGTGGCGGGATACATCACCTTGTCGAGGTTGGTCAGGGTCAGTTCGCGGCCGCCGACCCGCACGCGTTCCTTACCTCCGGCCATGGGGCTTCACCTCCGGCCCTGTGTGCTGTTGACTTGTCCCATGAGAGCGATCTGGAAAGGCGCCATTGCGTTCGGGCTGGTCAACGTCCCGGTGAAGGTCTACAGCGCCACGGAGGACCACGACATCAGTCTCCATCAGGTGCACAACGCCGACGGCGGCCGGATCCGCTACCAGCGCCGCTGTGAGGTCTGCAGCGAGGTCGTTGACTACTCCGACATTGAGAAGGCGTACGAGGACGACGGCCGGACAGTGATCCTCACCAAGGAGGAGCTCAAGGCCATTCCCGCGGAGAACAGCCACGAGATCGAAGTGGTGCAGTTCGTGCCCTCGGACCAGCTGGACCCGATCATGTTCGAGAAGAGCTATTACCTGGAGCCGGACTCCAAGTCTCCCAAGGCCTACATGCTGCTGCGCAGGGCGCTGGAGGACACCGAGCGCGTGGCGGTGGTGCAGTTCGCGCTGCGGGACAAGACGCGGCTGGGTGCCTTGCGGATTCGCGACGACGTCCTGATGCTCCAGGCGCTGCTGTGGGCGGACGAAGTCCGGGAAGCAGCGTTTCCGGCCTTGGACACCTCTATCCGCATTTCCGCGCAGGAACGTGAGATGTCCGCCGCGCTGGTGGAGTCCATGGCCTCCGACTTCGAGCCCGAGCAGTTCACCGACGACTACCAGGCACAGCTTCGCCAGCTTATCGAGGCGAAGCTGGAAAAGGGCGACGCGCTGGACACGGAAGAGACGTTCGGTGCTGAGGCCGAGGGTGGCAACGGCGAAGTGATCGACCTGATGGAGGCCCTGAAGCGCAGCCTCGACAAGAAGCGCGCGGGAGGGGCGGCCGCACAAGGGTCGAGTGAGGACGAGTCGGCTGAAGACGAGCCGGCCGAACCCGCCAAGCGCGGTGGCCGCAGCAAGACCGCGGGTGCTTCGAAGACGAGTACTGCTTCTAAGACCGGCACTGCTTCCAAGACCGGCGCTGCTTCCAAATCCAGCACGGCATCGAAGACCGGGACAGCGACGAAGACCGGCACCGCCTCCAAGACCAGTGCCGCAGCCAAATCCGGCACGGCGTCGAAGACTGGCACCGCGGCCAAGTCCACCGCGAAGACCGCGCGGAAAGGCGCCTGAAAGGACGGGCGCTCCGCCGCGTGGCCGCACCTGCACCCGCTCAGGAATTCCTGAGCGCAGAGACGAGTTCGCTCTTTTTCTTGCCTGAATACCCTTTAAGGCCGATTTCCTTGGCTTTGGCCTTGAGCTGATCAACGGTCCAGTCCTCGTAGTCGCCGGACTTGCCGCCCTTGCGGCCTACCTCGGAGCGTCCCTTCTTGGCTGCCGCGTTGGAGACGCGGGCCGCTTTCTGTTTAGAGGCCCCCTCGTCGCGGAGCTCTTCGTAGAGTTCGGGATCTTTGAGGCTCGGGTTCTTCTTCTCTGGCATGGCTACCTCCGTGAGGGAAAGATCGGTCGCAAGTGAACGATCGGGGATCAGGTCAGCGCGGGACCAGGTCAGTGGGCTCCCGGACTTTCCACTTCGCCCCGGTTCACAGCGGCACGCCAGGCGCCCGTCTCGATGCCCCGGGTTTCGATGAACTCCTTGAACCGTGCCAGGTCGGAGGACACCTGCTGCTCATCAACGTGGGCGGCGGCTCCGGCCCTCTCCAGCAGGCTCTCCGGTTCCCATTCGAGTTCAACGTTCACGCGACAGAGATCCTCGCCCAGGTTCTCGAAGGTGACTCTGCCGGCATTGCGGGGCTTGTCTTTGCTGACCCAGGCGATGCACCGGTCCGGCGTCTGTTCCAGGATCTGCGCATCGTATTCGCGCTTGACGCCCGCCACGCTGGTGCGGAAATGGAGGGAGGTTTCGTCGATCTGTTCGACGGACTCGACGCCCTTCATGAATCGCGGGAACGATTCGAACTGTGTCCACTGGTTGTAGGCGGTGCTGACTGGTACCTCGACGTCCACGCTTTCCTGCAAGGTTTCCACTCTGTCATCCTCCTTCAGCCCGGCAGTTCCGCCGGTCATCAATGGCTGGCCACAGTTCCAAGCTAGTAGGGCGCAGAATCAAAAACAAGAAACTACTAAGGTTGCTTACTTAGCCAGAATAGCCCGCTGATCAGGCGTGATGTCCCCCTCGTCACCCACCAGCGGCAGAACCATCCGGAAACGGCTACGGCCGGCCTCCGCCGGCCGTCCCTTAAGGGGACTGCGGCGGAAACCGGCCGTAAAAGCGTTGGTGCCTATTCGGCGTCGTGATCCGTTTCCAGGATCTGAACCAGGCGCTCGAGGGCGGCGTCGGCGCCGTCACCCTCGGCCCGCAGCACCACAACGTCGCCGTGTGATGCGCCAAGGCTCATGAGGGAAAGGATGCTGGCGGCGTCCATGGCCTCGTCGGCAGGCTCCCCTTCGCGGGCGATGGTGATGTCGAGGTCAAACTCGCCAGCGGCCTCGGCGAAGATGGCGGCGGGGCGGGCGTGCAGGCCTACGCGGCTGGCGACGGTTGCGTTACGTTCGGACATTTCTGCTCCTTGCAATTGCAGTGTGGGGGGGGTTGGAGTGCTGACGGACAGCGGGATCAGACAGTTACAGGGACGGTCTCCACCGTATCAACGGCCTTGCGGGCAGCCCAGCGTTTGAGGGCCACCACGATGAACGCCGTGACCACGGTTCCGGCCAGGATGGAGACGATGAACATCAGCACGTTGCCGATGGCGAAGAACACGAAGATGCCGCCATGGGGTGCCTGGGACGTGACGCCGAACGCCATGGTGAGTGCGCCGGTGAGTGCGCCGCCTACCATGCTGGCGGGGATGACGCGCAGCGGATCGGCCGCTGCGAACGGAATGGCACCCTCGGAGATGAAGGAGGCGCCCAGCAGCCAGGCCGCCTTGCCATTTTCGCGCTCGGCCAGGCTGAAGACCTTCTTGTCCAGGACCGTGGCCAGGGCCATCGCCAGTGGCGGGACCATGCCTGCGGCCATCACGGTGGCCATGATCTGCCAGGGGGCCTGGTTGGTGGCGCTGCCCGCGCCGAGGCCGGCGACGGCGAAGGCGTAAGCAACCTTGTTGACGGGGCCGCCCAGGTCGAAGCACATCATGAGGCCGAGGATGATGCCAAGGACTACGGCCGAGGCGCCGGACATGCCGGAGAGCCACGTGTTCAGCCCGACGGTGATGGCGGCAATCGGTCCGCCCAGGAACAGGAACATCGCGCCGGAGGCGATGATGGAGGCCAGCAGCGGAATGATGACGACGGGCATCAGGCCACGGAGCCAGCGCGGCACTGACCATGTTCCGATCAGGTGGGCGATGTAGCCGGCGAGCAGGCCGCCGACGATACCGCCGAGGAAGCCGGCGCCCATGAAGCCGGACACAGCACCGGCAACGAAGCCCGGTGCAATACCCGGACGGTCGGCGATGGCGTAGGCAATGTAGCCGGCGAGGGCGGGAACCAGGAAGCCCATCGAGAGGGCACCGATCTTGAAGAACACGGTGCCGAGGTACAGCGCGAGGTTGCCGTCGGGAAGATTGACCAGGGAGTTGTTGGCCAGGATGTCATTGGCCTTGGTGCCCAGTGCGATGTCGAAACCGGCGAGCAGGAAGCCCAGCGCGATCAGCAGGCCGCCGCCGGCCACGAACGGGATCATGTAGCTGACGCCGGTGAGCAGTGCCTTCTTCAACTTCTGGCCGATGTGCTCACCCTTTTCGGTGGCTTCCTTTTCGGCCTGCTCCTCCGCACCGAAGTGCGGAACCCGGCGGGCCCGCGGGTTGTCTGCCGCATCCAAGGCTTCCTGGACCATCTTGGCGGGCTCGTCGATGCCGCGCTTGACCGGTGCGTTGATGACCGGCTTGCCGGCGAAGCGCTCCTTGCCGCGAACGTCCACGTCGACGGCGAAGATTACGGCGTCGGCAGCGGCGATGACTGCGGGGTCCAGCGGCTTGGCGCCCGAGGAGCCCTGGGTTTCGACCTGCAGGTCCACGCCCACTTCCTTGGCTGCGGCCACGAGGGAGTCTGCGGCCATATAGGTGTGCGCGATGCCGGTGGGGCAGGCGGTAACGGCGACTAGGCGCCGCGGCCCGCCGGAAGCAGCGCCGGCTGTGGCGCCGCCGGCGGCAGCACCCGGGGAAGCGGCGGCGGTCTCTGCGGGTGCAGCGGCGGCAGCAGGCTTGTCCGCCAGCGCATTGTCCACGAGCTGCACGATTTCTTCCCGCGAGGTGGCCGCGCGGAGCGAAGCGGTGAAGTCCTTCTTGATCAGGGAGCGGGCGAGCTTGGACAGCAGCTTCAGGTGCTCCTGGTCGGCGCCGGCCGGTGCAGCGATGAAGAAGATGAGGTCGGCGGGGCCGTCCTTGGCGCCGAAGTCGACGGGCTGGGACAGGCGTGCCATGGCAAGAGTCGGTTCGGTCACGGCAGCCGAGCGGCAGTGCGGGATGGCGATGCCGCCGGGCACGCCGGTAGCTGTCTTCTGCTCGCGGGCGAAGGCGTCGGTGAAGAGGCCTTCAACTTCGCTCGCACGTCCGTTGTCGGCGACACGGCCGGCCAGGTGCCGGATCACGTCCTCGGGCGAATTGCCCAGGTTCTGGTCAAGCTCGACCAGGTCCGCGGTGATGAGCTGAGTCACTGTCAATCCTTCCGGAGGGCCGTGATGGTTACGGCGTCGGGGGTTGTTTGGTGGACTGCCGGAACGGTGGAGCCCGGCAGGGAAGCGGCGGCGGCGCCATGCGCCACAGCCTGGCGGAGGCAGTCAGCCGGGGCGGCGCCCTGGCTGGCGGCCAGCAGGTAGCCGGCCAGCGACGAGTCACCCGCGCCGACCGTACTGACTGCGGTGACCGGCGGGTGCGTGGCCAGCCACGCGCCGTCGGCCGTCACGAGGACAGCGCCCTTTGAACCAAGCGTTGCCAACACGGCCCCCACACCGGAACGCACGACGGCGGCAGCTGCCGCGGCGGCAGCGTACGGATCCGCTTCGAGTTCCTCAGCCGTGCTTGCCGAGGAAAAACCTGCTGCTGCGGCCAGTTCCGCCAGCTCCTCGGCATTGGGTTTAAGCAGGTCCGGTTTTCCGGACGCCGCGTCTGCTGTGTCGCCGGCGACGGCCGCTGCCAGGGGAGCGCCGGAGGAATCGACAGCAATCTTCGGAACGCCGGCCCCCGCATCGGCATTGCGCAGCCGCCGGGTGACCGTAGCGTAGAAGTCGGCTGGGACGCCGGGCGGAAGCGAACCCGCCAGGACCACCCAGCTGGCGCCCTGCGAGCGTTCCAGAAGGAGGTCGATGAGGGCCTCCTGCGCTTCGTCGCTGAGGACCGGTCCAGGCTCATTGATCTTGGTGGTGACGCCCCCGGGCTCAGTGAGCGCCACATTGGTGCGCAGCGGTTCATGGATGGGCAGGGCAGCGAAAGGCACCTTGGCATCCCGCAGGCCCGCAAGGACGGGATCTGACTCTCCGCCGGGCAGCACCGCCAGTGTCTCGAGGCCGGAGGTCACGAGGGCGCGGGAAACATTGACTCCCTTGCCGCCGGACTCCTGGCGGACGGAAACAGCGCGCTGGACTTCGCCCCGCTCGAGCGGGCCGGGCAGCGCCACCGTCCGGTCCAGGCTGGGGTTGGCAGTGAGGGTGACAATCATGCGACTACCACCTCCACGCCGGCCTCAGCGAGGGCCGCAGCTAGTTCGGAGCCGGGTTTGCGGTCAGTGATCACGGTATCCAGATCTTTCAACGAGGCGAACTGGACGAGCGTTTCCGCTTCCAGCTTGGACGAATCGGCAAGCACCACAATGCGGCGTGCCGAATGGACGAAGGCAGCCTTGACGGCGGCTTCTTCAGGGTCTGGTGTGCTGAGGCCGAAACGGGCGTGGATGCCATTGGTCCCCACGAAGGCGATGTCCGGTCGCAGCTTGCCGGCCGCTTCCACGGTCCCCTGGCCTACCGCGGCCTGCGTGAGCCCGCGGACCCGGCCGCCCAGAATCTGCAGGGCGATGCCGGGTGTGCTGGCCAGCTTGGCGGCGATGGGAACGGCGTGGGTGATGACCAGCAGCTCCTGGGCGGGATCGGCCGGCTTGGGCGGCGCCGCGGCGCCGCGGCGGGCGAGGAGGTCGGCGAGGACTTCGGTGGTGGAACCGGCGTCCAGGAGGATGCTGCTGGAGGGTCCCTTTGGGAGGAAGCCGAGAGCGGCCTCGGCGATGCGGAGCTTCTGCGCTTGCCGCTGGATGGTCCGCTCGAGGATGCTCTCCTCCGTGGTGCTGAAACGGTCTGCGGAAACGGCCCCGCCGTGGACGCGGCGCACCGTGCCGGCCGATTCCAGGGCAGCCAGGTCCCGTCGGACGGTTTCGGTGGTGATGCGGAAGCGCTCGGCGAGGTCGGTCACGCTGGCGCGGCCGCTGGCTGCAACGAGCCCGGCGATCTGCTGCTGACGCTCCTCGGCAAACACATACCCTCCATTGCGTACTGACTGCACTGCGTTTCACTGCAGTGCGTCTTACCTGCACCTGTCGATTCCAGATCTGTCACCGTGACCGCTGTCACAGATCTGCAAGTACTTGACTTTATCTTCGTTCATGTTGGTTTGTCAATGAAAAACCACAGGAAACCAAAAGCGCCGGCCCGACCCGAAGGTCCGGTCCGGCGCTGCCCCGTGAATTCACTGCTGCCCGTTCGTTTCCGCGCCGCGCTAAAGGCCGTTGTCGCGGCTTTCGTTCCGGGTGATCCTCTCGCCCGTGTTCGGATCCACGACGGAGCGCGTCTCGCTGACGCGGCGGCTCCTGCCCGGGGAAGCGATGACCAGCGAGGCGATGAGGCCGATGACGCCGACGGCCATCAGGATGTAGCCGATCAGTGTCAGATCCACATTGGGGATAAGGCCTGGCGTGATGGCCCAGGCGAGGATGGCGCCGAGGGCCATAAGGAAGATGGAGGAACCGATTCTCATGACTTGCTCCTTGCGTTCGCGGACTTCTCGCAACCTTGGTTCGTGCGGTTGGCGGTGCCTCATTTGCTAAGCATGCTGTCAAGCGTCAGGCTACATCCCGGTAACTCCGGTTTCAATCAAATCCGCAGGTCAGCGGCGGGCGGGCTTTTCGAGGACTCGCTAGGCTGATCGGATGGAGACGGTTGTATGGTCCAAGCCGGAGGAGGAGCGTGCCGGCACCCCGCTGCTGGTAATGATGCACGGCTACGGCACCGACGAATCCAGGATGGTTAATCTCTTCGACCATCTGCCCAAGGAATTCACCTGCGCCGCGCTGCGGGCGCCCATGCCAATCGCCAACGGCTACGGCTGGTTCCTGCTGGACTATTTCCTGACCAACGATTTCGCCGACGTCATCGCGGCCGCCAATTCCGTGTTCTCCTGGATCGACTCAGCCAAGCCACCCCACACCAGCGTGAGCCTGCTGGGCTATTCCCAGGGGATGGCCATGGCGAGCACGCTCCTGCGCCTGCGGCCGCAGGGTTTCCCGGCAGTGGTGGGGCTTTCCGGGTTCGTTCTGGACAACGACCTGCTGGCGCTCAGCGAGTCCCTTGACGAGCGGCCCCCATTCTTCTGGGGGAGGGACAAGGCCGACCTCGTGATCAACGGTGACGCAACGGCCTTCACCGAGGAATGGCTGAACACGCACACCCGGCTCACAGCGCGCACTTATCCCGGCATGGGCCACGCCATGTCCAAGGCTGAGATGGTGGACGTCAGTGCGTTCCTGCGGCACTACGTCCTGGGCTGAATCCGGGCTTCGGCCGAGGTGGAATTAAAAACAGTTGCGGGGTAAAACTGCAAGCGCTTACACTCTTCTTCGGCCGGAACCCGGCCGGCAGGCGTCCATCCGGGGGTGGCGGCTGACAGTGCACCACTGAAGAGTGTTTGAAAGGGCAGGACCGGGCCATGCATCCTTGCGCCACCCATCCCGCGGGGATATTCCGCTGGCTTGCCCTGAACCGCCCGCGCCCCCATCATGGACGTAGGCAAAAAATCGTGCGCCCGCGCATGGAAACGTTCTGCCTGGCCCGCAACGCCGCGGCGCAAGTGGCGGAACCGCGCGAATTCGCGCGCCGGACATAACCCGGCCGGTACCTGACCAAACCGGCCGCGCAAACAGTGGGACGCCGTTGGTGGCCAGGGCAACGCAGCCCGGTCGCAGGATGCGCCAGCCTGTTGTTGAAGTTGCAGAATCACCGTAACTGGATCCGCCAAGCCCGCTGTTCCCCGAACGGCAGGTTCTGCCAGCGCACCAAACTCTTAGGTCACCGGCGACCACGTTCCTCGTAATTCCCAACACAATGCTGTCCGACCCCCCGAAAGGACACGGAACAAAGCATGACCGAAACCCTGAATACCAGCGCTGGCAGCCGGCCGAACAGCTGGACCGGCGCCGCCGCCATCCTCTTCGACTTGGACGGCGTGCTCACGCCCACCGCCGTGGTCCACGAGCGCGCCTGGCAGGAGTTGTTCGACGGGTACCTCGAAACCGTCCCCGAAAAGGACGGGTACCGGGAGAGCGACTACTTCGACCACATCGACGGCAAGCCAAGGTTCGACGGCGTCCGGGACTTCCTGACGTCCCGCGGCATCAGCCTTCCCGAGGGCCCCGCCGATGACGATCCGGACAACATCACAGTCCAGGGCCTCGGCAACCGGAAGAACAGGATCTTCAATGACATTGTCAGCGCCGGGGTGGAGCCCTATGCGGGGTCGGTGCGTTTCCTGGAAGCCGCACTGGACCGCGGACTGAAGGTCGCCGTCGTCTCCTCCTCAAGGAACGCCCCTTCGGTGCTGCGTTCGGCGGGGCTGGCGGACCGGTTCCCGGTGGTCGTGGACGGCGTCGTGGCCGCTGAGGAAGGGCTCCCCGGCAAACCGGACCCCGCAACCTACGAGTATGCCGCCCGGCTCCTGGAGCTGCCCAGCGAGCAGTGCGTCGTCGTCGAGGACGCCGTGTCCGGCGTGCAGGCGGGCAGCGCCGGCAGTTTCCATTCGGTCATCGGCGTGGACCGCGGTGCCGGGCGGCAGACGCTGCTCGACGCCGGCGCCACCCTTGTGGTCAGCGACCTCGAGGAACTTCTCTAGTCCCGCAGCCCAGGGCCGCAACCTGGCTCCCGCCAACCCCGACATAACTCAGCACCATTTTCGACCGTCTAAGGAACGCCTCTCATGGCACTCATCAACGCTGACCGCGTCCGCTTCCCCAATGATCCCTGGAAGCTCGTGGAAACGAGCCACGCACCCGGCGACGCCGGGACGCTCGAAACACTTTTCGCGCTCGGCAACGGCCACCTCGGTGTCCGGGGTGCCCACTGGGCCCCGGCGGATGCCGCGCTGCCCGGCAGCTTCATCAACGGGTTCCACGAGATCTGGGACATCAAGCACGCCGAGAATGCCTTTGGCTTCGCACGCACGGGCCAGCGCATCCTCTACATTCCGGATGCCAACAACTTCACCGTGGTCATCGACGGCGAAATGCTCAGCCTTTCCGAATCCACCGTCCTGGACTACCGCCGGTCCGTGGACTTCGCCACCGGCATCTATGAGTGCCGCATCGTGTGGCAGTGCCGTTCCGGCGCCACGGTGACCACGGTGGAGCGCCGGGCAGTGGGCTTCGAAGCGCGCGGCAGCCTGGGCATCTCCCTGGAGGTTTCGGCCGACCGGGCAGTCTCCGCGGACGTCACCTCGTCCGTCATCAACCGGCAGGACCAGCCGGTGGAGGACCACTCCACCCATGACCCGCGGCGCGCGGGCCGGCACGCAGGCCGGGTCCTGCTGCCCCTCAGGATGGAGGGCGGCGGCGGTTCGCTGCGTCTGTCGTGGGAGGCCGCGGAGTCGAAGCAGCGGGTGGGGATCGCCATCGACCACTGGACGTCCGCCGGCCACCAGCCGTTCGATACCCTCGTGGACCAGGACGACAGCAGCGTCCGTTATGTGTTGGCGATCGCCGCCGAGGAGCCGTTCCGGCTCGAAAAGAGCGTCAGCTACGCCGTGGCCCGGGGTACCCGGACGGGACTGCCCGGTGCCGCCGACGCGGAAGCGGGGGAGGACCCGGCGGACGCGGCTGAAGCCGGGCTGAAGCCCGTCGGCGACGTCTTCGCCGAAAGCGAGGCGCACTACCGCAGCTACTGGGCCAGCGCCGACATCCAGGTGGGCGGGCAGCCTGACCTCCAGCAGGCCATCCGCTGGAACCTCTTCCAGCTTGCGCAGGCCACCGCAAGGGCCGGCGTCGCCGGCATCCCGGCCAAGGGTGTCACCGGCTCGGGCTACGACGGACACTACTTCTGGGACCAGGAGGTCTACCTCCTCCCGTACCTGACATATTCAAACCCCGACGGCGCGCGCCAGGTTCTGGAATTCCGTCACGAGATGCTCCCGGACGCCAAGATCCGGGCCAAGGAGCTGAGCGTGGACGGTGCGCTTTTCCCCTGGCGCACCATCAACGGCCTGGAAGCAAGCGCGTACTACGCCGCCGGCACTGCTCAGTTCCACATCGCCGCTGCCGTTGCTTTCGCCACCAACAGGTACGTCTGGGCCAGCGGGGATTCCGAGTTCCGCGCCGGGATGGGTGCCGACCTCCTGATCGAAACCGCCCGCATGTGGGTATCCTTGGGCTTCTTCGGCAAGGACGGCGCGTTCCACATCCACGGCGTGACGGGGCCGGACGAGTACACCGCGGTGGTGAATGACAACCTCTATACGAACGTCATGGCACGGTTTAACCTGCGGGCCGCCGCCGCGCTGAACCACCCGGCAGTGGACGACGCCGAGCGGGAGCTGTGGGAGGCGGCCGCGGAGCGGATCCAGCTTCCGTTCGATGAGCATTTCCAGGTGTACTCGCAGGACAACGACTTCATGACCCTTGAGCCGTGGGACTGGACGACGCCGCGCTCCAAGTACCCGCTGCTGCTGAACTTCCATCCGCTGGTGATCTATCGCCACCAGGTGCTGAAGCAGGCGGACACGGTGCTGGCCATGTTCCTGCAGTGGCAGGAGTTCACGGCCGAGGAAAAGCGCCGCGCCTTCGATTTCTACGATCCCATCACCACGGGGGACTCCACGCTGTCGGCGTGCGTCCAAGGGATCATGGCCGCCGAGGTGGGTTACCGCAAGGCTGCCCTGGAGCACTTCACGAATGCCGTGTTCATTGACCTGGACAACTCCCACGGCAACACCATCGACGGCGTCCACATCGCCTCGACCGGTGGAGTGTGGAGCTCACTGGTGTGCGGCTTCGCGGGGCTCCGCGACCAGGGGCCCGTGCCGTTCTTTGATCCGCGGCTGCCCGGGGAATGGGACACCCTGCGCTTCCAGCTGAGGCTGCAGGGCCGCCCGCTCCTGGTGGAACTCGATCAGGACGCCATCACTCTGACGGTCCTCGAGGGCGAAGCGCTGGACGTCGACGTACGCGGGGTCCGGTTCGCAGTGGCTTCCCAGCCAGTGCGCGTTCCCCTGGATCCCGTACACGTGCCGGAGCCCTCGATGTTCCCGAGCGGGCCGCCGACGGCGAGCCTCCCGGTGGTGCGCGCACGCGAGTGAGGCGGGGGAGGGCCGCACGGCAATCTTCGGCCGAGCCTCTGCCGGGTGGAACGTGCCGGCCGGGATAGGCTCTAGCCATGGGGAACACACCGGCCCGGCCGGGGCGGCGCAATGTGGCGCTGATCGGCGCAAACTTTGGCCTTGCCCTGCATCCGGTGGACAGGAACGGCGTCCATATTCCCGGCGAACCCGCCAGTTGCTTTGCTTCGTTCTGGGTGGCTGACTGGTCCCGGTGGGGAACCGGAACGGTCCTGATGGTGGCCACGCTCCAGGGCTGGCGCAGCTACGGCTCCAACGAATTCTTCGCCTCGGCCCTCGCCACCGAACTGACGCGCTTCTTTCCGGAGGCCGCGCGCTTTCCGCTCGCCGGGGTCAGCCACACCCAGGACGAGTTCGACGTCGAACTGGACCTTGAACGCGGGTTCCGGGCGACCGGGCGGCGGGCCGCCCTCGAGATCTCCGGTGTGCTGGACCGGCGGCAGTTCTCCGCGCCGGACTTCCAGTTGGGCCCCGCCAGCGCTGCGATGAGCAACGTCTACCATCCGTGCAGCGGCGGCAAACTCTCCGAGTTCGGCGTCGAATGGCCCGGCGCCCCCACCGTCTACCCCGGACCGCGCGGGCCCTCCTCCTCCGCATACATGGCCGTGGCCGAATCCTGGGCGATGTGACGGCCCGGCCAGGCGCCGCGGTGATCAGCATGCTTGGTATCTTTGGGTGTGGCCTAGTGTTAAGGCTAGACGGCGGTCTCAGGCTGCCGGTGGTTCCGAGGTAGAGGTGATGATGGCCAAGCGACGCAACCCCGCGATGAGAATCGCGCAGGAAACAGCCCATAACGCCGTGTTCGATGCTCACGGCAATCCCAAGCCCGGGGTTCACAACGTGCTGCTGCGGGCCGTGGAGATCCAGCGCCCGCTGGTGGTCGCGTACATCCGCCGGCTCCAGCGCCGCAATCCGCGGGCATCCGCCGCCCAACTCGCGGACATCCTTGAACGCGACTATCTCCGGGCCGTGACCGGCGGGGGAGCGCTGGTGGGGGCCACCGCCGTCGTTCCTGGAGTCGGCACTGTGGCGTCGCTGGGCCTTTCCGCCGCCGCCACGGTTGGCTTCCTCGAGGCGACAGCACTCTACGCCACCTCGCTGGCCGAACTTCACGGGGTCCGGATGACCGACCCGGAAAAGGCCAGCACCCTGGTAATGGCCGTGATGCTCGGCGAGGAGGGGACCGCGCTGCTTGGTTCGCTCAGCGGCCAGGCCATGGGCCGGGGCAAGGGTGCCAGCCAGGCCTGGGGAAACGTGCTGGCGGGCAGGATGTCGCAGTCCGGTGCCGGTTTCATCCGCGAGCGCATCCAGAAGGCCTTCCTGCGGAACCTGCTCAGGAGGCAGGGAACCGCCCTGTTCGGACGTGCGCTGCCGTTCGGCATCGGAGCGGTGGTGGGGGGCGCGGGAAACCTCATGATGGGCCGCACCGTCGTGGCGAACGCAAAAGAGGCCTTTGGGCCGATGCCGGACACTGTGCCGGGGGAGCTCAGGCCTGTGGAAACGGCAGGCCCCTCGTTGGAACCCGGCACAACGGAACGTGGCACAACGGAAGGTAGTACGGGTGGATCTGAACGCTGACCTCGGGGAGTCCTTCGGCTCCTGGACCATGGGCGATGACGCGGCCATGTTCGAGCTCATCACCAGCGCCAACGTGGCCTGCGGCTTCCATGCCGGGGACCCCGTAACGATGCTGGACAGCTGCCGCGCCGCCTATGAACTGGACGTCACGGTCGGCGCGCATGTTGGCTACCGGGACCTCGCCGGCTTCGGACGCCGCTCCCTGGACATGTCCTTCGACGAGCTGTTCGGCGACGTCCTGTACCAGCTCGGTGCACTGGACGGGGTTGCGCACGCAGTGGGCGCCACGGTGGACTACGTCAAGCCGCACGGCGCCCTTTACAACCGGGCGTTCCATGACGCGGAGCAGGCTGCCGCGCTGGTGGCAGCCATCCAGGCCTACGATCCCGGCTTGCCCATACTGGGGCTTCCGGGGTCCGAGCTGCTGAAGCAGGCCCAGGACGCGGGGCATCCTGTTTTCCGGGAGGCGTTTGTGGACCGCGCCTACCTGCCAGACGGCACGCTGGTGCCGCGCTCGCAGGAAGGTGCCGTGCTGCACGACGTCGGGCCGATCGTTGAGCGGGCAGTTCGCTTGGCGCTCAAGGGCGAGGTAGTGGCGGTGGACGGGACGGTGGTCCGGGTCGACCCCGATTCGCTGTGCATCCACGGTGACACCCCCGGCGCCGTGGAAATGGCTGCCGCCGTCCGGGCAGGTCTTGAGGAAAACGGGGTCGAACTGGCGCCGTTCGCCTAAGGGCGCGCCCTTGACCTACCGCGCTTGCCGGCGTGCTTCGATCCGCCGCTCAAGGAGCCGTGCTGTTACCGGCGGATCCACGGCCGGTGGCACAACGCTGCGCAGAGCGGGCACCAGCCCGGCCGGTTTGGCGGGGGTGAAGAGCCAGGCGGTGAAGAAGCTCCCCAGGTCCCGGCCGGAAAGTTCCTGGGCCAGGCCCATAAAGTCTGCGCTGGAGACATTGCCGCCGGCATGGGCATGCGTCCACTCACGGAGGATGTCGAAAAACACGTCATCGCCCACGAGGACGCGCAGTGCCTGAAGGGTCATTGCGCCGCGGACGTACACCGGGGGGTCGAACAGTGCCGCGGTGCCGGGATCGCCGATCTTCACGGCCCAGAACGGTGCCTCGGCGGGGATCGCCGCGGCGTAGAAGTCAAACAGCTGCTTGGGGGTTTCCCGGCCCTCGTGTTCACTCCAGAGCCATTCGGTGTAGCTCGCGAATCCCTCATTCAGCCAAATGTCCTGCCAGCCTTTGACCGCCATGTCATCGCCCACCCACTGGTGCGCCAGTTCATGGACTACCACTGAGTCACCTCCCTGCCGGTCCTTGAAGAAGTTCTTGGCGTAGATGGGCCGGGTCTGGTTCTCCAACGCGAATCCGAGGTCATTCAGGTCATCCACAACTCCACCGGATGCTTTGAAGGGATACCGGCCGAAGTATCCCGACAGGAAGTCGATAATTTCGGGCTGCCTCTTGAAGGACGCCTCGACACGCTCCCCCAGCGGCGGAGGACTGTCCGTGCCAGCTGTCCACCGGACCGTGTTGGCCGGACTTCCCAGGGGTGGCGCCGAAGCAGCCCAACCATCCAATGTGTTCCCGTCATCCTCAAAGGATGTGGTGCCCTCTCCGGTCGAGACTGTGATGTCGTCGACGAACACGCCGTCGAACGGCACGACTTTGTCACTCATGTAGGTGATGGCTACGTCCACGCTCTTCCCGGCGAAGCGGCCCAGGTTGAACGCCCACGGTTCCCAGCCTGAGCTTGGCCCGGTAGCGGCCCACCACTGTCCCGTACTGCCGGATGCGGTGCACGTCCCGTCGCCCTTGTCGGTCAGATAATGCTTCAGGAACGGGTGAAGCGCCAGCCGGTCGGGGCATGCAATTCCCGGGCTGTCCGTGGTGTGTCCGTTGCCGTCCCGCAGCGTGGTCCAGCCCGCGGCGCCAGTAAGCCGTGCTTCCACGAAGGCGAAGTCGAACTGCGGTTCTATATCCCGTTGGAGCCCGAACGAGAGGGTGGCGCCAGACTGCGGCACCTTGATGGTTCTCGTGAGGCGCGTGTAGGAGTTCACACTGGTGTGGGACCAGGCGAAGTTCCGACCCGTTCTGGCCGTCACCACGGGCTTGAAGAGGTCGGGATCTATGGCATCAACGTAACTGATCCGGTCCTTCTTGTACCGGTTCAGCTGGAACTCGCCGACGCTTGCGGTGGCCAGGTAGGTGGCCATGGGTTCTGCCGCATACCAGGTCCACGTCGCTTTGCCTTCCTCGGACTCCACGTCGCGCAGCACGCCGTTGGCTACCACTTCCAGCCCCTCGGGAACAGTGATTTTGAAGGTGAAGGACGCCTTGTCCAACGGGTGGTCGTTGGCGGGGAACCAGGTGGCAGCAACGTGCGGCTGACCAATGACCAGCGAACCGTCGTCGGTCCGGAGGAATCCCGAAACCCCGAACTGGTCAACGATCGGTTTCGGTATGCCGTCGTAGTGCACGACGGCATCAAACTCCCGGCCGTCCCTGATTCCCTTCCCGGGAGTCACTGTGAGCTCCGCACCGCTGCGGCTGAAGGCGGCGCTCCTGTGGTTGACCTCGATTCCGTGGACAGCCAGCCCCTCCAGGTCCAGGTTGAACGACGAGAGGTTCTGGGTGGCCCGGGCGCGTATGGTGGCGGAGCCTGCGAGGAGCCCGGTAGCCGGGTCGTAGCTGAGCTCCAGCAGGTAATGCCCGACGTCGTAGCCGCCGTTGCCGTCCCGCGGATAGTACGGATCGCCCAAGCCAGGCGCACCCGGTCCAAAACCCGTGTCGCCGGTATTTGCAATGACCGACGTCGTGCCGCCAGTTGCCGCACCGGCAGGCGCAGGCAGGGCAAGTTGCGACGGGAGGGCGACGGTGAGGGCGAGGGCCGAAGGGAGAAGGGCGGAAAGGAAACGACGGGCAGTTAGCAGGCTCATGGCGCCTCATCCGAGTATCCCCAACAATCGCCGCGGTGCCGGATCCGTGGGCTCCATCAGGTGGGCCGAACGGATGGGACGGGCAGGAGACCCGGCGGCGCGATTGACACCAAAGGTGGCCCGGGGAGATCAGGCCTGTCAAGAGCCTTTTAGTGCACCCGGAGGATGTGTGTTCGGGCGCAGCCCGTCAGCCGAACGTCAGGTGGGCCAGCGTGAAGATGGCGAGCCCGGCGAGCGAGCCCACCACTGTGCCGTTGATCCGGATGAACTGCAGGTCCTTGCCCACCTGGAGTTCGATCTTCTGCGACGTTTCCTCGGCGTCCCAGCGGGCCACCGTCTCCGTTATCACCCCGGCAATGTCTGACCGGTAGGTGCGGACCAAATAGCCGGCGGCATCGCCGATCCAGGCGTTGACCTTGCCGGCCAGCTCTTCGTCGTTGACCAGCCGCGTGCCGAAGTCGCGGACGGCCGCCTTGAACTTCACCGTCAGTTCGCTGTCCGGATCGTCGACGGCGGAGAGCAGCGCGCCCTTGATGGTCGCCCAGGTACGGGACGCCAGTTCCCGGACCTCCGGGTCGCCGAGCACGTGCGCCTTGATGCCCTCGGCACGGGCGATCATGGCGGGATCGTGCTGCAAATCCTGGGCCAGGTCCGTCAGGTACTTGTCGATGGACAGCCGGACCTGGTGCTGCTGGTCGTCCTGGACCGCGCGGGTGAATTTCAGCAGCTCGATGTAGACCTTGTCCCCCACGAGGCCGTCCACGAAGCTGGGCACCCACTGCGGGGACCGCTCCGTGACGAGCTGACTGACCATCTGGTGGTTGGCTGCCACCCAGTCCGCTGCCCGGTCCACGAGGAGGTCCACCAGCTTGTGGTGGTGCCCGTCAGCGAAAATCCGCTCAGCCATGCGTCCCACGGGCGGTCCCCACGGCGGAGCCAGGAGGTGCTTGCGGACCATTCCCTCGATGACGGCCTGGACGTCGTCGTCGTTCAGCACCTTGAACGTGCCGCGGATGACGGCGGCGCCTTCCTTGGCTACGCGCTCGGCGCCGCCCGGCCCTGACAGCCAGCTGCCAACCTTGCCGGAGATGTTGATGCTGGCCAGCTTGTCCTGGACCACCTGTTCGGAGAGGAAGTTGGTCTCCACGAACTCGCCCAGGGACGCGCCGATCTGGTCCTTGCGGCGCGGAATGATGGCGGTATGGGGGATCTTCAGCCCCATGGGATAGCGGAACAGGGCCGTCACTGCGAACCAGTCGGCCAGGGCGCCCACCATGCCGCCTTCCGCCGCGGCCCGGACGTACTCCAGCCACGGGTACTGCTTTTGCAGGGCGAACGCGACGACGAACACCACAGCCATGGCAATGAGGAGGCACAGCGCCACCAGTTTCATCTTCCGGAGTGCAGCCGCCTTTTCGGCGTCGCCCGCTGTGAGCTGCCGTACGAAGGCGGAAGGCGCCGGGGCACGCCCGTCCTCTCCCGGACGATGACGGGTGGCCTCGCCCGGGGGAGACGCCAGCTGGGTGGTTGGCTCAGAGTTCACCTGCATGTGCCAAGCCTAGCCCCGCTTTGGCGGCCGCGTTCGGCTAACGTGTGACCATGACAGCCGACGAGTCAGCCCCAACCCGTCCCCTGGTCTACGCCCACCGGGGTGCCAGCGCGGATTTCGCTGAGCACACCAGGGCGGCCTATCTCCGGGCGCTCGCCGACGGCGCGGACGGCGTGGAGTGCGATGTGCACCTCACCCGGGATCAGCACGTTGTCCTGCTGCATGATTCCAACCTGGACCGGACCTCGGACGGCACAGGTCCTGTGGCCGAACGGACCGTGGACCAGCTGCGGCTGCTGGATTTTTCGGCCTGGAAGGGCGTGCGGATCCCCGAGGCCTACGGGCCCAGGTCCGAACAGTTCCTCACCCTGCCGGACCTGCTGGACGTGCTCCGGGCTGCCGGGCGGGACGTCGGGCTGGCCATCGAGCTGAAGCATCCCAGCCCCTACCAGCTGAGGCTGGAGGACAGGGTGCTGCAGGTGCTTCGGGCGGAAGGATGGGACGCCGGGACATCGACGCTGGACAACATCCGGGTGACCTTCATGAGCTTCAGCCCCGACTCGGTCAGGCACCTGCGCAAGGCCGTCCCCGCGGAGTTCGTCTGCCAGCTTGTGGACGACGTGAACGTCACCGGGATCCGCGAGGAACTTGGCCTGGGGCCTTTCACGGGCAGCGCCGTCGCCAACGTGATGAAGGCCGCACAGCTGGAGGGGGAACGGATTCTCGACGGCGGCGAAGCGGGCATGGCCGGGCCGGGCATCGACTACGTGCGCCGGCATCCCGACACCGTGCGGCGCTGGCGGGATGCCGGCCGCCGCTTCCGGGTCTGGACTGTGGACTCTGAGACTGACGTGGCGCTGTGCAGGGGGCTGGGCATCCAGGAGATCACCACCAACCGGCCGGCGCAGGTGCTGGCCCAGCTCCGGCAGCCAGCGCTGGCAGCAAGCTCCGGCGCCACTCAATCGCCGCCGCGGCTGTGATTGAGTGGTGGCATGCCCATCACCTGGCCCCCGAAACTCCTGCGTTCCCCTGCGGTCCGTGTTGCCCTGTCCGTCAGCATCGCCACCGGCCTGTACGGGGTTTCCTTCGGCGCGCTCTCGGTGACCTCGGGCCTGGATTTCTGGCAGACCATGGCACTGAGCTTCCTGCTTTTTAGCGGCGGCTCCCAGTTTGCGTTCATCGGGGTGGTCGCCGGCGGCGGCTCGGGTCTCGCGGCCATGGGGGCCGCCACCCTGCTGGGGATGCGCAACGGGATCTATGGCATGCAGCTCAATGTGCTGCTCCGGCCGCGGGGGTGGCGCCGGTATGCCGCCGCCCAGCTGACCATTGACGAGTCCACGGCCACAAGTACCGGGCAGTCGGATCCTGCCGAGCAGCAAAGGGGCTTCTGGGCTGCGGGCATCGGGATCTTCGTACTTTGGAACCTTTTCACCGCGGTGGGTGCCCTGGCCGGAAGCGCGCTGGGAGATCCGAAGCAGTGGGGGCTCGACGGCGCAGCCGTCGCGGCGTTCCTCGGCCTGCTGTGGCCGCGGCTGAAGGGCAGGGAACCGGTGGCGATCGCCGTCGTCTGTGCCTTGGCAACCGTGCTGGCCGTTCCGTTCGTCCCGGCGGGAGTCCCCATCCTGACTGCCGCAGTGGTGGCCGCCGTTATCGGCTGGCTCAGCCACGGCCGCAAGGACGAAGGGCTTGAACCGGACATCGACCCCTACACGGATCGCCATTCCGCCCATCACACTGGCAGCGGCACCAGCGCCCGCAACGGCATCAATGACACCAACGCCGGAGGGGCCAAATGAGTCTGTGGATGTGGTTGCTGCTGGCCTGCCTCTTCGCCTACGCATGGAAGCTGGTGGGCTACCTTCTGCCGGCCAGCCTGCTGCAGAACCCCCGAATGTCCCGGATCGCAGGAACCATGACCATCGGGTTGCTGGCGTCCCTGACGATTGTTAACACCCTGGCTACCGGCCAGGCCCTGGTGCTCGATGCCCGGCTGGGCGCCCTGGCTGCCGCCGCTGCGGCCCTGTTCCTGCGGGCGCCCTTCCTGGTTGTTGTGCTGGCGGGGGCCGGAGCCGCTGCATTGCTCCGGCTGGCCGGCTGGAACTGAAACAGCGAGCAACTCCGCGCAGACGGCCGCAGCAGTCCCGAGTGATGCGCATCACAGCCGTTGTATGCTCTAAAGGTAGAGGAGTTGTGAATATGAAGGCCGTCAGTAGACTGTCCCGCACCCGTGCCACGGACGCGCCGTTCGAAATGAAAGCGCCGGTGGACGTAGTCCTCGAGCACCTGCGGCAGGTGGGGCCCGCAGTGGCCTGCCTGCGGAACGAATCCTCGCGGCTGGCCGGCTGGGGCGAGGAACTTGCCCGCCGCCTGGTCTCCGGGAACCGTCTGGTCACGGCCGGAAGTGCCGGTTCGGCGGCCGAGGTGCAGCAATTTACCGCTGAACTGCTGGGGCGCCATGCCAGTGAACGCCAGCCGTTTTCAGTGATCGCCCTGCGCCCGGGCGCGGCAGCAGCAGGGGCTGCATCCGTCAGTGCCGTCGAGATCGCACAAGGGCACGCGGAAGAGGTTGCCAGCCAGGTGCGGGCCCACATCCGTTCCGACGACGTTCTCCTGGCGGTCTCGGCCAGCGGGCACCGGCATGCACTGCTGGAGGCGACGGCGGCGGCGCGGGCTGCCGGAGCCACCGTTTGGGCTGTCACGGGCCCGGCCCCCAACCCGCTGGCCCAGGCCGCCGATGAAGCAATTTGCATCAACGCCCCCAAGCCCCAGGTGCGGGAGGCGCAACTGATCGCGCTGCAGGCGATGAGCGAATGCCTGGCTGCCGCCTTGCACGCGTTGGCCGCCCGGCCTGAGCCGCGCCGGTGACCCCCGAAGCCCGGCCGGTGACCCCGAAGCGCCGGCCGGTGACCCCGAGCGCCGGGATAGGCCTCTTTAGCAGGGCTGGGCGCAGGTAGCGGGTTTGGCCTTAGGCAACTCCGCGGGCGTCCGGGGAAGCAGGCACGGACCGCCTGGCGAGCTCTTCGGTGGCGAGGTCGTACCAGTCCTGTGCGCCGTACACGGGAGTCGGCGTATCGAGGTTGCGGTAGAGCGCGTCCACCAGGATGCCGAGTTCGTCCGTGCTGGCAGCCATCAGAGTTGTTTCAGGATCCGTTGAATGGTTCATGAAGTGTGCGAGCTGTGAGCGGTTCATGATGACACAACCGGCTTGAGTTGACCACATGCAAGGAATGACATGGTGTGCTCCGTATATGAAAATGCCCGAGGCTGACTTCCTAACCCGCTGGTGTGCATAGCTTACTGTGCTGGCCCGGTGTACGGAATATGATGAGTCTTCTTCCGGCGCCGATCCTTCCGGCACTCCCCCCTGCTCGAACCTGCCAGCTACTCGAACTGCTCGAACTGCGACGCCGGGAGCGGCACCTGCGGAGGCAGCGGCCTGGTGGGACGTTCCGCACGGATGGCGTCCTCGACAAGGGCGGCCGGCCGGCGCCAGGCGTCGGAGCCAGGTTCCATAGTGTCGACCACTCCGATCAGCATCGCCAGGAGCCGCACCATGTCCGTCAGTGAGATGTCCACCCGCAGCGTGCCCTGGTCCTGGCCGCGTCCAAGGAGAACTCCAACGGACTCAATCAGGCTTCCGGTAATGCCGGTGAGCAAATCCCGCCGCCCGGCCACGGCGCCGAGCAGGTTGGCGTTGTCACTGGCAGCGGTCATCACGGCGTCGATAACCCGGAACAGGCCCTCGGCCGCATCGGTGCCAGCGAGGGCGACATCGATAACCGGGTCCACGTTGAGCCTCAGTTGGCGATTGAGGGCCGCCAAAACCAACTGCTCTTTGTCCGAGAAATTCCGGAACAGCGTCGCCGGACCCACTCCCGCAGTGGCGGCAATGGTCTGCAGCGGAACATCCGGGCCGTACTGCCGGAAACACTCGCGGGCGGCATTAATGATCTTGTCCACATTGCGTGCAGCGTCCGCACGAAGGGGCTTGCGCTCTACGGCGAGGTTCATGAAATCAAGGTTAGCAACGCAGTGTCAGCCTGACTCCGTTACCCGTTGGTAGCGCCGAATATGACACAGCACACGGTCGGGGTGGCAGATCCCGTCATGCCAGACTGGACCCATGTTGCTTGCATTTTCAGTCGCCCCTTCCGGAATTCCCGCTGATCCAGCCTACGCCGCGGCGGGTGCCGGGGATGCCTCCGTGCACGACGCCGTGGCTGCCGCCGTCAAGATTGTTCGGGAATCCGGGCTGCCCAACAAGACGGACTCCATGTTCACCACTATCGAAGGTGAATGGGATGAGGTGTTCGACGTCGTCAGGCGCGCCACCGAGGCCGTAGGGAAATTCGGCAGCAGGGTGTCCCTGGTGATCAAGGCCGACATCCGGCCCGGCTATTCCGGTGAGCTCACCGCGAAGGTCGAGCGCCTGGAGGGCGCCCTGATCCAAGGCGACTGACAGCCAGGACGTTTGGCCGCGGCAGCCTAGCCCGGCCGGGCGCTTGCTGGAAGACTGTGCCCATGTTTGAGCACAAGCCGCGGCCCGAGTGGGCGGCCGTCGAAGAGTACCTGTCAGGCGTCGTCGTCCACCCCGGCGATGCCGTCCAGCGCGCCGTCCGGTCCGCGGAAGAGGCCGGGATGCCGCCGATCGAGGTGACACCGAACGCCGGAAAGCTGTTGAAGCTGCTGGTGACGGTCTGCGGTGCCCGCAGGGTGCTGGAGATCGGCACGCTGGCTGGCTTCAGCACCATCTGGATGGCCCAGGGGATGCCCGACGACGGCCGGCTGGTGACGTGCGAATACCTCCCTAAACACGCCGAAGTGGCCCGCGCCAATGTGGACGCGGCCGGCGTGGGCCACAAGGTGGAGATCCGGATAGGCGCGGCGCTGGACACGCTCGCGGCCCTCGAAGCCGAAGGAACCGAGCCGTTCGACTTCGTCTTCATCGATGCGGACAAGGAAAACAACCCGCAGTACCTGGAGTGGGCAGTGCGGCTGGGCAGGGCGGGAACCAGCATCGTAATGGACAACGTCGTGTGGGAGGGGGTGGCGCTGGACCCGTCCCTGGACGAAGTCAACGCCCCCGGTATCATCGGCGCGCTGAAGATGATGGGGGAGGACAGCCGGCTGGACGCCACCGTCATCCAGACCGTCGGGTCCAAGGGCTGGGACGGCTTCGCGCTGGCTGTGGTGCGTTAGGCCGTACACAAGTAAGCACCGCCCGCGTACTGGATGTACGAGGGCGGTGCCTATTTTTGGTGGTGGTACTTCAGCAGTTAGCTGAGGGCGCTCATGATGTTCCAGCCACCGCCGACCCTGACTCGGTTCGGGAACGTTCCGGCGCCGTTACCCATGTAGGACCAGAGAACTCCGCTGGTGTCCCGGGCTACAAGGTCGTCGCGTCCGTCTCCGTTAAGGTCTGCGGCTCCGCTGATGGCGTTCATGGCGTTCCAGCCTGCACCGGCGCTGACCCGCGTCGGGAATGCGCCAGCAGCGTTGCCCAGGTAGGACCACAGAATCCCTCGGGAGTCCCGGGCAACCAGATCAGCCTTGCCGTCACGGTTGAGGTCGCCAGCAGCGCTGATGGCCATGCCGTTCCAACCCCCGCCGGCCCTGATACGGGACGGGAAGGTGCCCGCATTGTTGCCGGCGTAGCTCCAGAGGACACCGCCGGAGTCAATTGCCAGCAGGTCATTCCGCCCGTCGCCGTTGAGGTCAGCGGCGGCGCTGATGCTCTTCATGGAGTTCCAGCCTGCGCCGACCCGAATCCTCGTCGGGAAAGTGCCGGAGCCGCTTCCGCGGTAAGTCCAGAGAACACCGCTGGAGTCCCGTGCTACGAGGTCAGCACGCCCGTCGCCGGTGAGGTCTCCGGTGGCGCTGATGGAGTTCATGGAGTTCCAGCCGGCCCCGACCCTGGTGCGGGTCGGGAAGGTACCCGAGCCGTTGCCGAGGTAGGTCCAGAGGACGCCGCTGGAGTCTCGTGTAACCAGGTCGGCCCGTCCGTCGCCGTTGAAGTCCTGCGGGACGCTTGTGACACCGGTGCCCGTACCGATGCGCACGTTACGGCTGGTAATAGCAACGTTGCCAGCGGCATCGCTGGCACGGACGCCGAAGGTGTAGAACCCGTTGACCTGTGCGTCCCAGGTCTTCGGCGAGGCGCAGGTGGTGTCCCAGGCCTGGTTGGTGGGCTGCAGCCGGCATTCGAACCTGGCCTGGGGGTCAGTGCTGCTGAAGCTCAGCGACGGCGTGTTGTCCAGGCTGGGCGTGGACGGGAATGGTGCCGTTACCGCAACAGCCGGAGCCGTGGTGTCCACGGTGAAGTTGAGGGTCCCGGAATTCAGTCCGCCCGCAACAGCCTGCACGGTGTGCCTGCCTTGGGCCAGCGGCGCCAGCTTCAGGGAGTAGGTGGAACCGGTGAGGGTGGCAGCCCGCGGGGCGCCATTGTCCACGATCAGCTGAACAGGGCCCGCGGTGCCGGCAGGAAGGGTGCCGGTAATCGTGGGCGCCGTCACGTTGGTGATGTTGTCGGAGTTGGAGCGGCCGCTGTCGCTGGCTGCCGCCAGGTCCGGCGTATTGGGACCGCCGACGGAGTCGGTTGCGATGAGGCCCTGGACGAAGAAGTTGCTCTGGGTGACGGTGTCGATGCCCGGTCCACCGGCGTCAGGGCCGGCGACCGTCACGGAGTTGACGCCTGAGGGAGCACCGGTGACAGGCCGTGCGGTGTTGATGTCGCCGAGCGTGCCGGCTACGGCGCCAACCTGCGTGAGGAACGTTGCCGTGGTCCCCCTGCCAAAGTCGCCGAGGAAGGCTGCGCCGACCCCCGCCCAGTCGCAAGCAACCGTGTCAGTGGGCGCGCAAGCACCGGCGTCGGTCGTCTGGTTGATTCGTCCGCCTCCGTCAGCCGTGATCGTCTCAACGCCGTACGGGTGGGTGATGGTGTACTGCGCGTTGGGCCGCAGGCCATCAAAACGGAACCGAAGGCGGGCGAAGCCCATCTGCTCGCCAGGCACGACCGGGCCGTTGACATGTGCCGCTTCCAAGGCCGCCTCGTAGCTGCCGATCGTTCCTACATCCGCGGACGCGGAGAACCAGAAAGCTTCCTCGGGGAAGTTGCCCGGGTACGAGGCCGGCTGGTCCGGGTTCGGAGGTTCAGACAGGCAGCCCTTGCCGGCCTCGTAGCAGAGCTGCAGCCGGACTGTGCCATCCGAATACCAGGTGGGGAACCCTGTGGAGTCAACCGGACCCATCCCGGCGGTTTCCGCGTTCGCCGGCATAGCGCCGAGGGGTGACAGGGCGGCGGCGAGCAGTGCGCCGGCAACAGCCGGTGCAAAGCGGCCGAGAGTGGTGGTGGACTTGCGGTGCGCTGTCCTGGAGCGATTGGCTCCGTCAGGCATCTTGGGCCGTACAGATTGCGAGAACATTGAGACTCCTTGTGGACACTCGATTTGTGGCCCCCAGTACCTTCAAGGCCAGGCCGGAAAGTCGATTCCCAACCACGACAACAGTGGATGCTGCACCTTGGATAAAAGTCGGATATAGCCGGTGGATGCAGGGGTTTGCGCGAGCCAAAGCTCGCGTACAGACCCGGCTGCGGCCGGGACGGTGCGGACTTCCGGTGGAGCACCGGGATTAGACCATCGATTTGAGGGGGCCCAATTGGGGGTGCCCCCTTAGAACCCCCACCCTTCCCAGCCCGGTCCGGTTTTTTCCAACCCCGCCGCGACATCCTCGAAGCATCCCAACCGGTCTCGAACCCAATCGGAAGGAGGCCCGGTAATGACCGTGTCCAGACGAAATGTTTTGCTGCTGGGTGGCCTCGGCGCCGTCGGAGCGGGTGTGCTTTCGCTCCCGCGCGGCGAGGTGGAGGCCAAGTCCGTCAGCCGGCTGAGCAGCGCGGAGATGCCCAAGCCGTTCCAGTCGGCTTTCGTGAAACCTCCGGAGTTGGCGCCGGACCGGACGGGGGTGGACCCCGCTGACGGCAAACCTGTCAACTACTACACCGTGACGGAGATGGCCGCTATGGCGTCCATCCTGCCGCGGCTCAAAACTCCAATTCTGGGCTACAACGGGATTTTCCCCGGTCCCACGATCGGCCTGGACCAGGGCACCAAGGCGGTGGTGCGGGTCCGGAACAAGCTCCCCGCAACCCACCCGAACGATGGCCACGTGCTCGCCACGTCCACGCACCTGCACGGGTCAGCCTCGCTGCCACAGTTCGACGGGTACGCCAGTGATGTCACGCATCCCGGATTCTTCAAGGACTACCACTACCCGAACTTCCAGCCCGCCCGCACGCTCTGGTACCACGATCACGGCGTGCACTTCACGGCGCAGAACGCGTACTCCGGCCTGGCCGGGCAGTACCACATGCACGACCCGATGGAGCGGCAGCTGCTGCCGCAGGGCGACTTCGACGTGCCGCTCGTCATTTCCGACGCGATGTTCGCGGCCAACGGCGCTTTGGGGTACGAGGACAACACCCACTCAGGCCTGTGGGGAGACGTCATCCTGGTCAACGGCAAGCCGTGGCCGGTCATGAAGGTCCAGAAGCGCATCTACCGCTTCCGGGTTCTGAACTGCAGCATTTCCCGCTCAGTACGGCTGACGCTGAGCACGGGCGATCCGCTGATCATCGTTGGCACGGACGGCGGCCTGGTGCCGACGCCACAAAAGGTGGCCAACTACCGCCATGCCGGGGCAGAGCGTTACGAGGTGCTCATCGATTTCCGCAAGTACAAGACCGGCCAGCGAATTGAGCTGCGCAACCTGTCCAACCCGAACAACGTTGACTACGACTTCACCAACAAGGTGATGGCCTTCGACGTCACGGACGAACCCGTCAACACCAGCGACCCGACCTGGAATGCGGTGCCGGCGCAGCTGGCACCCGCGAACGAGGTCATGGCGATGACCGAGAAGCAGGCCACCAAGGTCCGGAAGTTCCGGGTCAAGCGGAACGACGTCACCAACATGTGGACCATCGACGACGACAGCTGGCAGGACGTCATAGCCAGCGGCTACAAGAAGGTCGCTGCGGACGTTGACCTGGACGCCGTCGAGGTGTGGGAAATCGAGAACAGGTCCGGCGGCTGGTTCCACCCGGTTCACATCCACCTCGTGGATTTCAAGATCCTCAGCCGCAACGGCCGGGCGCCGCTTCCCCAGGAGCTCGGGCCCAAGGACGTCGTTTACGTTGGCGAAGGCGAGACGGTCCGCCTGCTCATGAAGTTCGGTCCGCACCGGGGCCGCTACATGGTGCACTGCCACAACCTGCCGCATGAGGACCACGACATGATGGTTCAGTTCCGGGTGGGGCTGAAGGAAGATGACAACGATCCCAACGATCCCATGACGGCGGCGCTGCCCCAATGGGACGGCTAGCGGCGCACAGGGCCGACCCAAAGTCCCGGGCGGTCCCCGAAAGCGTAGCCGCCACCGAGAGGCCTGCCGGATCCCCCCGGCAGGGCTTTCGGGGGAGGACACTCACGACGGCGGTGCTGCTCGCCGCTGTCCTTCTGGCCTCGCGCCTCTGGCTGGTGGAGCCCGTGACGGTCAGCTCGGAAAGCATGGAGCCGGCACTGCCCAAGGGCAGCACGGTGCTGATGTTCAAACCCGGGCCGGCGCTCGGTGCGCCCAAGGCCGGAGACCTGGTGGTGTTCACGAGTCCGGAGGACGGGAGCCCTGCTGTCAAACGGGCCATTGCCTTCGGAGGCCAGACCGTTGCCATCGAGGATTCGGTGCTGGTGGTGGACGGGGTTCCGCAGGCCGAGCCGGGCATCGACCACAGCCGCATCGACGGCACCTACTTTGGTCCGGTCACGGTGCCGGCCGGGCACGTCTTTGTCCTGGGTGACAACCGGGCGGGCTCCATCGATTCACGGGCCTACGGAAGCGTGCCATTGGAGGCGCTACAGGCAACGGTACTCTGGCCCGCCGGCCGCTAGGGTGCATGCCCGTGCCGCGAAGACCCCTGCCCGAAAGGTAAGTATGCTGGGAATCATCCTGGCCGGCTGCCCAGCCGGCCGGGCCTGGACATGCATCGGTGACGGCAGCGGAGGAAGACATGAAAGCATCCGAGACTCTGGCCAGCAATCTTCAGAAGGTCCTCACTGACCTGATCGAGCTGCACGTTCAGGGCAAGCAGGCGCACTGGAACCTGGTGGGCACCAACTTCCGCGATCTGCATCTGCAGCTCGATGAAATCGTGGACAGCGCCCGGCTGCTTGCCGACCAGACGGCCGAGCGCATGCGTTCGCTGCATGCACTTCCGGACGGCCGGAGCGCCACCGTCTCGTCGGGCACCAGGCTGGAGCAGTTTCCTGCCGGCCTGACCGTCACTAAAGACACCGCCAAGCTCATTACCGCGAGGCTGGAACAAACGGTCAAGACCATCCGCGATGTCCACGATGACGTGGATGAAGAAGATCCTACTAGCGCAGACCTCCTGCACGCGGCCATCACCCGGCTGGAGCAGCTGGCCTGGATGGTGAACGCGGAAGTGATGCCGGCCTCGGCGTCGGTGACCGCGCCGGGACAGGATTAGCAGCGCCATGACCCGGTGCCCCCGACCGTCAGCGGACGCTGCATGAACACTCCGCACCGCCAGTGGCAGCCTGTCCGCTTCAGCCAGGCGCCGTCACCGGAAGACGCCTTCGAAGCTGCGCCGAAAGTCGAAGCTGCGCCGGACGCGGAACGTCTCCCTGAAGCCGAACCTGTGCTGGACGTTGAGGGACTGTTGGACAGGGTTGCTTCGGCTGTGGGGGACGTCCCTGCCCTGCTGGCCATCGCCCAGCACGCCGGCCGTTCCGCGCCGAAGCCCGGTGACGGGCGGACAGCCCGGCTCTGGGAACTGCTGGCCTCCGTGGCCGCGGTGGACGTGGCCGCCGCGCGGGTTCTGGAGCCGCACCTGGACGCCGGCGCCATCCTGTCCCAAGCGGGAACGCCGGGATCCTTCACCGGGTCGTGGGGTGTCTACGCAGCCGAGGGCCCGGGTACACGGCTGACGGCCGCGCCGGCTTCCGCCACAGCTGCCGGGCGCCCTCCCGCCGGGACAGAACCGGTCGGGACATCCGGGGGCGTACGGCTGACCGGCTCCAAGCCCTGGTGCTCGCTGGCCCAGTTCGTGGACCACGCCGTGGTGACCGCGCACACCGAGGCCGGCGGCCGGGCCGCCTTTGCCGTTGATCTCAGGGCCGCCGGCGTCACGTGCGATGTGCCGGAATGGACCAGCCGCGGACTGCGCGAAATCCCCAGCGGAACTGTCCACTTTGACGGGGTGGCGGCTGTGCCGCTCGGCGGTGACGGCTGGTACTTCCAACGCCCCGGCTTTGCGTGGGGTGGCATGGGCGTTGCCGCGTGCTGGCTCGGCGGCGCCGTGGCGCTCGGCCGGCACTTCGAGGCCGCGCTCCAGCGGGGAGCGAGGTCCCAGCGCGAGCCGGACCAGGTGGCGCTCGCTGCCCTGGGTGAAGTGGACCGGATCCTGACCTCCACTGTCCAGTACCTCGCGCGGGCTGCTGAGGCCGTGGACGCCGCCGAGGCCGGCGGCGGCGCCCAAGCGGACCCGAATTCCGGTGCGGAAGCGGCCGACGGCGGCACTGTTGGCGGGTGGAGCCAGGCCACCACTGGCGCCGTTGGTGGGTGGAGCGAGACGCTCCGTGTCCGGGGAACCGTTGCTGCCGCCGTCGAACGCGTGCAGCTCCTGGTGAGCCAGAACCTGGGGCCCGGGCCGCTTGCCTTCGATGAACGGTACGGCAAATGCATGGCGGACCTGTCCCTCTACGTGCGGCAGCACCACGCAACGCGCGACGACGCCCAGTTGGGCGCACTCACCCTCCAGGGGGAGCACGCATGGTGACGTTCTCGCACGCGGATGCCGGCACCGATGAAGCGGCCTGGGAAGGCAGCGGGCTGGACATGATCGGCGAACTGCCGCTGGATTCAGCCGAGCTGGCTCGGATGGAGTTCGTCGTCCTCGTTGCCCATCCGGACGATGAATCCCTCGGCGCCGGAGGCTTGCTGGCCCGGCTCACGTTAGCCGGTGCGCATGTTGAGGTGCTGCTGTGTTCGGCGGGGGAGGCGTCCCACCCGGGTTCGCCCACCACCACGCCGGAGCAGCTGGCCGCGGTCCGCCGTGAGGAGTTTGCGGCTGCCATGAGCGCGTTCGGGCTGGCGGACCACTGGGAGTTCCTGAACCTCCCGGACAGCCGGCTGGCCCAACACGGGGATGTCATCGCCGAACGCCTGGCGGACGTTGTTGGGCGCCGTGTTGCTGGAAGGCCAGATGCCGACGGCGGGCTGGTCATTGTTGCCCCGTACCGCGGAGACGGGCACATCGACCACGACACCCTGGGGGCCCTCGCGGCGGAGACCGCCGAAGCCGGAGGCCACGGGCTGCTGGAGTACCCCATCTGGTACTGGCTGTGGGCCACGCCTGAGGACACGGCCTGGCGGAAGTGGCTGAGGCTGCCCCTGAGCCCCGCTGAGCAGCGGGCCAAACGCGCCGCCCTGCACACCCATGCCTCCCAGCTGCAGCCGCTCTCTGACCGGCCGGGCGACGAGGTCCTGCTGTCGGAGCAGTTTCTTGCGCACTTTTCCCGGCCCTTCGAGGTGTTCGCTTGGCGGCCGCCGGTCACCGGCCGGCGGAGCGCCCGGGACGCCGAGCCCGTCTTTGACGCCCTGCACCGCAGCGCCGAGGACCCGTGGGGGTACCAGGACAGCTGGTACGAGCAGCGTAAGCGTAGCCTGACGCTCGCCGCTCTCCCTGAACAGAAGTACGACGCCGGCCTGGAAACCGGCTGCTCGATCGGCACCCTGAGTGAGGAGCTGGCCAAGCGGTGCGGGCGGCTCCTGGCCGTGGATGCCAGCGGCACCGCCGTGGGGCGGGCCGCCGAACGGCTCGCCCGGTATCCGGAAGCTGAAGCCCGGCAGCTGACCCTCCCGGAACAGTGGCCGGAGGGCAGCTTCGACCTGATCGTGGTCTCGGAGATGGGCTACTACCTCGCGGCCGCGGAATTGGCGGCGCTGATCACCAGGATCTCGGCCTCCCTGGCCCCGGGCGGAACGCTGTTGCTCTGCCATTGGCGGCATCCGGTTTCCGGCTGGGAGCTGGACGGCGACGCCGTCCACTCGTTGGCCCGGAGCCAGCTGCAGTGGCCGTCCGCCGGCATTTACCGGGAGCGGGACTTTGTGCTTGAAACTTTCATCGCGCCAGAGGCCGCCGGTGACGCGGGGCTGGAGCCCGCCGGTGACCCGTGGCCGGAGACCTTGCATGATGCCGGATAGTTCCCGGCCGGTCATCAGCCGGGTGGAGGTGGTGATGCCCGTGCATGACGAGGAGCACCACCTTGGCCCCGCCCTTGCTGCGCTCCGGGCCTCGGCCGAAACTCTGCTGCAACAGCGACCCTCGGCTGCTGTGGGAATCACTGTGGTCCTGGACCGCTGCACCGACCGTTCACCGGAGATCGCCGCACGCTTCGCTGAGTCAACCGCCGGACTAAACACCTGCGTGCGGGTATTGCACCGGCGGTTCCGCAACGCGGGTGCCAGCAGGGCGTCCGGGGTGGCAGCGGGGTTGCTGGACGCCGACAATTTCGAAAGCACCTGGCTGGCAAATACCGACGCCGATTCCCGCGTTCCGGCGGACTGGCTCGTGCGCCAGTTGGCGTTTGCGGACGCTGGCTGGGACGTGGTGCTGGGTTCCGTGGAGCCGGACTCCGCGGGGATGGATCCTGAGCTCCTGCGCAGCTGGCGGCTGCGGCACCCCCTGGAGGAAAGGCACGGCAATGTCTATGGCGCCAACCTCGGCGTGCGCGCCTCGGCTTACCGCCAGGTTGGCGGATTTCCACCGCTGCGCTCCTCCGAGGACAGTGCCCTGGTGGAACAGCTGCGGCGGAGGGGCTTCGCCGTCATGGCCACGGACCGCACACGTGTGCTGACTTCCGGACGGACCGTCGCCCGGGCGCCGCACGGTTTTGGTGCCTACCTCCGTGCCCTGGGCGTGGAGACGGCTGCCGGGCTCCGGAGCAGCTAAAAGCTCTGCCGGGACCCCGGGCAGCAACCTGTGGCGGCAGCTGCCCGGGGGTCACCCCCAGGTCGGTCAGTGGCTGCTGCCATCGCCGCGGCGGGCGGTGGCCCCGCCGCTGCCGTTCCGGCGGTCATCCTGGCCCTTGCCGTGCTGGTCGCTGCCGTCCTTGCCGTTGCCCTGCTCGCTGTACTTCTCGCGCAGTTCGCGTCCCAGGCGGATGTCTTCCTCTTCCTTATCCTGGAGCTTGTCGCTCTTTTTCGTGTCCCGGGGCGGGAGTTGGAGCGTGTCCTCAGCCTCGATGCCGGCCTGCAGCTGCCGGCCACGCTCCATCTCGGCGTCGAACTCGGCGCCAAAGAGCAGGGACATGTTGAGGATCCAGAGCCAGAGCAGCATGACGATCACTCCGCCGATGGCGCCGTACGTCTTGTTGTAGTTGCTGAAGTTACCCACGTAGAAGCCAAAGCCCACCGAGGCCAGCACGAAGATAAACAGGGCGATGAGGGAGCCAAGGCTCATCCAGCGGAACTTCGGCTGGCGGACGTTTGGAGTGAAGTAATAGAGGATGGCAATGACGACGATCACCAGCGCGACGATGACCGGCCACTTGGCGATGTTCCACACGGTCAGGAACACTCCGCCCAAGCCCATGACATTGCCGACAGCTTCGGCCACCGGGCCGCTGATGACCAGCATTGCGGCGAGCAGCGCAACGATGATCAGAGAGACGAGCGTGACGCCGAGCATGGTGCCGCGAAGCTTAACGAAGCCCCGGCCCTCGTCGATCTCGTAAATCCGGTTCATCGCGCGGCCAAAGGCCGTCACATACCCGGATGCGGACCAGAGGGCTGTCGCGAGACCGATGACCAGTGTGAAGCCGGCCGCCGGTGAGGTGGTCAGCTCCTGGATAGGCCCGCGGATCATCTCCACCGCTTGCCCGGGAGCGACGCCCTGGACAATTTCCAGGAGTGCCGACGTCGTCTTTTCCGCCTGTCCAAAGATGCCGAGCAGCGAAACGAGGGCGAGCAGGGCGGGGAAGAGCGAGAAGATCGCGTAGTAGGTAAGTCCGGCCGCGAGGTCGGGGCATTGGTCCCCAGTAAATTCACGCAGGGTCTTGCGGGCAATGTACTTCCACGATGGCTTGTCCACATCGGTGGGGCTGTCCGGCTTTCGCCTGTCATCCGGGGCGGGCGCGCTGCCCGCCTTTGCTGTGCTGGTTTCCGGGGCTTCTTTCGTAGCCATTGGGCATCCTTTCGTTCGCGGGCGGGGCCATGTTCCGGAAGTCACGGAACGTTTCCTGCCGCTGTCAGGGGTTTGGGCTCTTGGGTTGGGCAACAGGTCGCATCGGGCGTCAGTCGCTACTGTCCGGGGGCTCTTGGTGGGTTGCGGCGGTCCAGGGTTAACGGGTCGGTGCCCAGCGGATCATCCGCCGGCTGCTTTCCGTCCAGCGGATCGTCCGCCATCCGGGTGTCTGACTGAGGGGTCTCGGCCAGCTGGCTCGAGGCCAGTGGATTGGGATCTTGGCCCGGGCCTCCGCTGCCTGGGCCGCCACCGGCGTGTTTCGGTCCTGTGCTTTCCGCGTCATCGGCCGGGCCGGCCACTGCACCGTCCGACGTTTGGTTCTCCGTCATGGTTGATACCTCTCCGTCTCGGTTGTTGAGTAGAACCGGCAATCACTCGCCATAAAATAGTAAGCATGATTACTATTGGATAGTAAGTACCCTGATGGCCGCTAGTTCAACCGGCCGCCTGCTCCGGCAACGTTGCCCGGCTCAGGTGACCGGCCCCTGCCGGATAGTCACGAGCTGGAAAAGAGAGAGGTGGATCCACGGTGGACCCAAGTGCCTGGATTTGGATCGTCGTTGTAATTGTCGTCATTGCACTCGTTGTGGTGCTTCTGATGTCCAGCCGCAAGCGCAGGGAGGCGTTCCGGCAGAAGCGCGATGAGCAGAACCGCCAGCACGCAGGCGAGATCCGCAGGAAGGCGGAGAATGCCGATCTTGAGGCGCGCGAAAACGAGGCGCGGGCCATGCATGCCAAGGCTGATGCTGAGAAAGCTCAGGTAGAGGCTGCCCGGCTTCGCCAGGAGGCCGAGCAAAAGCAGTCGGCTGCCCAGGACCTCAGGACGGATGCCGAGAAGCACCAGTACAAGGCGAACGCCCTTGACCCGGATGTGGACGAGGACGGCAACAGGCGCAACGATGCACGGGCGGATGCCGGAACTGATGATGATCGGGCGGCCGATGCGCGGGACGCTGACAGCCGGGATGCTGACGGCCGGCCTCGGCATGGGTGAGCGGGATGCTGGTGGCGGCCGGGCTGATGACTCACGCGTGGATGGCGCGCGTGACGCCCGCCCGGATACCGACGTATTAGCGACGGCGGGTGAGGCCGAGGAGGCTGCGCCGAGGCTTTAGCGGGGGAGACGCCGGCACGCCGGCGCCCTTGCCCATGCCCTCTATCACCTCGCGAATGGCTTCCAGCGACGACGTTTGCGGCTCCCAGCCGAGCTCGTTCCGGATCCGCTGGGTGTCCATGATCGGCGCGCCCGCCGCCATCTCCACCCACCCCGAGTCCGTCTGCTGAAGCCGCAGCTGCCAAGTGGCGCCAACGAAGGCGTGCAGCGCGCGGACCGGGACCCGGAGGATCCTCTTGGCGGAAAAGAGCCTGGCCAAGTTTTGCGGCGTGACCACCGGCTCGGCCGCCACATTGAACGCTCCGCTGGCCCGGCGCTCGAGCACGCGCCAGTACGCCTCAGCGACGTCGTCGGCATGCACTGCCTGAAAGATCAGCTCGTCGGGAATCGGCAATATCGGCAACACCGGCCGCCGCGGGACGAACCTCGGGTGGACCCACCCCAGGAAGTACCTGCCGATTTCGCTTCCCGCTTTAGCCTGGAAGATGAGTCCGGGGCGCAGCCTGGCGACGGCAACAGAGGGATTATCCGCTGCGAACCTGTCCAGCAGCTTTTCCTGCTCTGCCTTATGCCGGCTGTAATGTGAGCCGTCCATGCCTCCTGCCGGCCACGATTCGTCCACGCGGCGGTCCTTTTGCGACTTGCTGTACGCGCCAACAGAAGAGGCGCAAACCACGTGCCCCACTCCTGCTTCCCGGGCAGCGGCCAGCACGTTTGCAGTGCCGGTGACATTGGTGCGGTGCAGGAGGGGAAGGTCCCGGTTCGGCTGGATCTGCCAAGCCAGATGCACCGCCGCGTCGGCCCCGGCAAAGGCTTTGACCAGGTCCTGCACCACGCCCTCGCTGCCTACGTCCAGGGCGTGCCACTCGACGCCGGCATAGGGCGGCTGTGAACTGTCAGGCGTGCGGCGGCTGATGCCCACCAATTCCAGCCCGCCGGGGTGTTCCTGCCTGGCCTTCTGAAGCCTGCGCAGGAGTGCCGTCCCCGCATTGCCGCTTGCTCCCGTGATCGCGATACGCATGAAATGCCCTCCGTTCGTTGCGGTGGAACGTGCGGCCCAGGCCGGCTCATGTCGCGCCCTGGCCGTGGTGCTTCTGTTGAGCCTATCGCCTCGGACCATTGTGTAATAAGCACGCTTATGATTTCCTTCTTCTAAGTCTTGCCGAAGGCTTTCTCGAGCTCCCGATCGAAGGAATCCCCGACAATGCCAGAAACTCCACCCTCTTTGTCCCCGACCAGCCCGGCACATGCAGCACCCCAGCCTGCAACGCAAGCGGGGCGCCTGCACGATGCCTTCCAGAACCAGCTGGTGCTCAATTACTTGGACCTGGCGGAGTCGCTTGCCTCACGGTTCGCCGCCCGCGGACGGGAGCGCTCAGACCTGGTCCAGGTGGCATACCTGGGCCTCGTCAAGGCTGCCCGGGGCTTCGATGCGGAGAAGGGCGAAAGTTTCCCTGCCTATGCGGCGCCCACCATCAGCGGTGAACTCAAGCGCTTCTTGCGGGACCGGTGCTGGACGGTGCGGCCGCCGCGGCATGTCCAGGATGTCCGGACGCAGGTACTGCACACGGCACCGGACCTGGCCCAGTCCCTGGGGCGGACTCCGTCCGCACAGGAACTGGCCAGCGCACTGGGCGTCAGCCCGGCCGACGTCCGGGAAGCCCAGGCAGCAGGCAGCAGCATGCATCCGGACTCGCTGGACAGTCCCGATCCGTGGGGCGGACCGACGATGGGCGAGGGGCTTGTCTCGCCGGGCCAACCGATCGAACACCTCGAGGAACTCGTATGCCTCAATGAGGCCATCCAGGAGCTGGACCCTGACGACCGGGAGATGCTGTACCGGAGGTACTTCCGGGAGGAGACCCAGACGGAACTGGGCAAACGGTTCGGCATCTCCCAGATGCAGGTGTCCCGTCGCCTGTCCCGCATCCTGGTCTGGCTTCAGCACCGGATGCTCGACGAGGAGGACCGGAGCTCCGGAGCGGACGGTGGCGGAACCGGCACCGGCAGGGCCGGCAGCTACAGAACCAGCGCAGATCAGGCGAGCGGGAGCTGCCCGACAGCCGCCAAGACATCCTCCACCGAAACCGCCAGCAGGGCCGGATCCGGGGTGACCGCGAAGGTGTCGCCGCGGCGCGCCTGAGCGTCAGTCAGCACAATGTGGGGCCCAGGGGGTGGGCCCCACACCTCAGCCGGGGCGGGACCGAAAAGCACCACCGAAGGCCGGGCATACGCAGAGGCCAGGTGCGCCGCACCCGTGTCCGCGGAGACCACCAGCCGAGCCTCCGTGATGGCAGCCATGAATTCGGCCAGCCGCAGCTTTCCCGCCAGGACCTGGTCCTCCGGCAGCCCGGCTAGCCGCGCAACGTCCAGTGCCCGTGGCCGTTCCGCCGAGCTGCCGGTGAACACTACCTGGTGACCATCCTCCGAGAGGGTACGGGCCACTTCTGCAAAGCGGTCCTCCGGCCACAGCCGGCTGCCATAGGCGGCCCCAACGTGGAGTACCGTGGCGCCCGGGCAGGGGCTTGGAACGGCAGGCGGGAGGAGACGGTAGTCGTCCGGCTGGGCTTCGATGCCGTGCCACTGCAGCAGCCTGGTCCACCGTTCGCGCTCGTGGATCTCGTCGACCCACGACGGGCCGGGCCGGGCCGACGTCCGGTGTCCTACGAGGGTCCTGGGCCGGATCGCGGCCAGCCGCTCCTCGCTTTCAGGTCCACTGCCGTGCAGATTGACCGCAACGTCCACTAGGCCGGCTTCGATAGGAATCGGAACATCCAAGCCATGGGTGGGAAGCAGTTCGTAGCCGCCCACCAACTCCAGGGCGTCCTCCAGCCAGCCCTGCGCCGCGTACAGCAGGCGGTGGTTCGGATAGGCGCGGCGCAGGGCGCGTAGCGCCGGCACAGCAACTAGCAGGTCCCCGAGCTTCAGGGCCCGCAGGACCAGCAGGACAGGTTGTTCGTGCTTGCCGTCGGATGCTTCCACAGCCGCCTTCCTCCACTTTACGCGCCCTGCTCGGACGTCTGCCGAGGAGTCTAGCCGAGAAGAAGTAGGCGGTCTGTTGTTTAGGTTTCCGCTGGTCGGGGAACGAAGTGGTTATGGCAAGTAACGCTTCTACGCTCAGGGCTGTGCTGTTCGACCGGGACGGGACGCTTGTGGTTGACGTGCCCTACAACGGAGATCCGCAGTTGGTCAAGCCTTTTCCCGGTGCACGGAAAGTTCTCGACGAAGTGCGCAGCCGGGGACTCGCCACCGGCGTGCTGAGCAACCAGTCGGGAATTGCCCGTGGCCTCCTGACGGCGGAGGAGGTTGACCGCGTGAACGCGCGGGTTGAGGACCTGCTGGGCCCCTTTGACGTCTGGGAAGTCTGCCCGCACGGGAGCGGGGACGCGTGCCAGTGCCGGAAACCGGCGCCGGGCATGATCCGCAGCGCATGCCACCGTCTTGGCATCGACCCGTCAGAGGTGGCGTTCATCGGTGACATCGGCAGCGACGTCGAGGCGGCCGCGGCCGCCGGTGCACGCGGCGTCCTCGTTCCTACTCCGCAGACCCGGGCCGAAGAAGTTGAGGCCGCCCCTGAGGTTGCCGCAGACCTCGAGCAGGCTGTCGCACTCTTGTTTCGGGAACCGGTGTTTCGGGGACCTGTGCCCCAAGGAGCGCTGCTGAAAGGACCCGCATGAGCAGAGTCCTCGTGGCCCGGCTGGACAGCGTCGGTGACGTCCTTTTGGCAGGCCCGGCAGTCAGGGCAGTGGCGAACGGACGGCGGGCTGACGGCGGCAGCCCCAACGACGTCGTCGTGCTTTGCGGGCCACAGGGCCAGTCGGCCGCCTCGCTGCTGCCGAGCGTCGCGGATGTTTTTGCCTGGGATAGCCCGTGGATCAGCAATCCCGCCCCTCAAGTGACAGGTCCCCACCTGGACTCGCTGGTGGGCTTTGTTCGAAACTCCCGCATCACCGAGGCGGTCATCCTCACTTCCTTCCACCAGTCGCCGCTGCCCCTGGCGCTCCTCCTGCGGCTCGCCGGCGTGGAGCGCATCACCGGGGCTTCCACCGACTACGCGGGCTCCCTCCTGGACGTCCGGCTGAAACCCGGCGAGGACTTTCCGGAGGACCAGCCGGAGGCCGTGCGGGCGCTGGGCATCGCCCGCGCGGCGGGGTTCCGGCTCAGGACCGGAGACGACGGAAAGCTCATGGTCAAGGATCCTCCGGCAGTCCGGCACCTGGTGGGGGACGGGCCCTACGTCGTGGTCCATCCCGGAGCCACGGTGCCGGCCCGGGCCTGGCCGCCGCTTCACCATGCGGCGGCCGCGGAGCTGCTGGAGGGCGCCGGCCACAGGGTGGTCGTGACCGGCGGGCCGGGTGAAACAGCCCTTACCGCAACGGTGGCCGGCCCTTCAGCCATCGACCTCGGCGGGCGGACTGACCTTTCCACCCTGTCCGGGGTCCTTGCCAACGCTGACGTTGTGGTCACCGGAAACACCGGACCTGCGCATCTGGCCGCCGCCGTCGGAACCCCTGTGGTGAGCCTGTTTTCGCCCGTTGTGCCGGCTGTCCGCTGGGCGCCGTACGGTGTTCCGCTGGAACTGCTTGGAGACCAGAATGCACCATGCAGGCTGAGCCGCGCACGCATCTGTCCGGTACCGGGACATCCCTGCCTTAGCTCGGTCTCGCCCGAACAGGTGGTGGAAGCGGTCGAACGCCTGCTGAGCGGTGTCTCCTCGCTCAGCACACGGAGGAAGGTCCGGAAACAATGAGAATTCTGCTTTGGCACGTGCACGGGTCGTGGACGGACGCGTTTGTCCGCGGCCGGCACGAGTACCTGCTGCCACTCCTGCCGGAGGGCGGTCCGTGGGGGCTGGGGCGGGCGGGCCGGAACTGGCCCTCCTCCGTGCGGGAGGTTGCGCTCGCGGAGCTGGACGCCGGCAGCATTGACGCCGTGGTGCTACAGCGTCCGGAGGAAGCCGGGGAGGTCACGCGCGTCCTGGGCCGCCGGCCCGGCGTCGATCTTCCCGCCGTGTACGTGGAACACAACACGCCCAAGGGCGATGTTCCTTTCACCATCCATCCGCTCGGGGACCAGCGCGACATCCCGATCGTCCACGTGACCCATTTCAACGAGCTGTTCTGGGACAGCGGCCGCGCCCCGACCAAGGTCATCGAGCACGGCATCGCGGACCCCGGCTACCTCTATACGGGGGAGGTCCCGGAACTGGGCGTCGTGGTCAATGAACCCGTGCGTCGCGGACGCGTGACGGGGACGGACCTGTTGCCCCGCTTCGCCACCGCGGCTCCGCTCCAGGTCTTCGGCATGGGCGGCGACGGGCTGGCGGAGGCCACAGGCATTCCGGCGCCGCGCCTCACCGTCCGGGGCGACCTGAAAACCGCTCAGCTCCACCGTGAACTGGCGCGCTGCCGGGCATACCTGCACCCGCTCCGCTGGACCTCCCTGGGGCTGGCACTGCTGGAAGCGATGCACCTCGGCATGCCGGTCCTGGCGCTGGCCACCACCGAGGCGGCGCGGGCCGTCCCGCCTGAGGCAGGCTGCATCTCCACAGACGTGGAGGAGCTGCGCCGGTGTGCCCGGCTGCTGGTCAACGACCCCGAGGAGGCCCGGCGGCGGGGCAAGGCGGCGCGGGAGGCCGCCCTCGAGCGCTACGGACTTGAGCGGTTCCTGGCGGACTGGGATGAGGTGCTGGCGGACCTGGCCCCGACAGATCTGGGGGACGGTCCGCAGCGGGGGTCTGAGGAGGTGGCTGCATCCGAGGAGGCAGCTTCAGAGGGGTCCGGGCCGGATGCCCTGTCCGCGGCGCGAGAAAGGAATACCCATTGAAGATCTCAATGATTTCGGAACACGCCAGTCCTTTGGCAGCGCTCGGCGGAGTGGACGCAGGAGGCCAGAACGTGCACGTGGCCGCGCTTTCATCGGCGCTGGCCCAGCGGGGCCACCGTGTGACGGTCTACACCAGGCGCGACGCGCCGGATCTGCCTGCGAGGGTGCGGGTGCATCCCCGGCTGGAGGTGGTGCACGTGGATGCCGGGCCAGCCGAACATGTGCCGAAGGACGAGCTCCTCCCTTACATGGGTGCCCTGGCGGATGGCGTTGTCCAGGACTGGGGTGACTCGCCGCCGCATGTGGTGCACGGTCACTTCTGGATGTCTGGCGTCGCCGCGCTGGACGCCGCACGGCGGGAGCCCGGCGGTTTCCGTGTGCCCGTGGTGCAGACCTTTCACGCGCTGGGCACCGTCAAGCGCCGCCACCAGGGTGCCGCCGACACCAGCCCGGGCGAGAGACGCTTCCTCGAACCGTCCGTGGGCCGGTCGGCTGACCGAATCGTGGCCACGTGCTCTGACGAGGTCTTCGAACTGCGGGCAATGGGAATTGATACCCGCAGGGTTTCCATCGCCCCCTGCGGGGTGGACCTCGACCTCTTCTCCAGTGACGGGCCCGCCGACGATCCGGCCCGTTCGCACCGGATCCTTTCCGTGGGGCGGCTTGTTCCGCGCAAGGGCGTTGATCTGGTGATCCGTGCGCTGCCGTACCTGCTCAAGGAAGGGTTCAACGACGTCGAGCTGCTGATCGTGGGTGGCGGGGAGGACGCGGGCGGGCAGGATCCGGAGGCGCGCCGGCTGCTGGACCTGGCCCGGGACCTCGGCGTGGCGGATCATGTGGAGCTCCGGGGCCAGGTGGCCCGGGAGGCCATGCCCGGAATCTTCCGGAGTGCGGACGCTGTGGTCTGCACTCCTTGGTACGAGCCCTTCGGCATTGTTCCACTGGAAGCCATGGCCTGCGGTGTTCCCGTAGTCGCCGCTGCAGTGGGAGGCCTGACAGACAGCGTGGTGGACCGCGGAACCGGCCTGCATGTACCGCCGAAGGACCCCGAAGCCATCGCAGAAGCCGTCGGCACCCTGCTGGCCAACCCCGAACTCAGGGCCAAGCTCGGGCGGGCCGGCGAGCGGCGGGCGAAGGCCCGCTACTCCTGGAGCAGGGTCGCCGCCGAAACCGAAAAGGCCTACCAGTTGGCCATCGCAGGCACTGCGGACGCAGGCCGGCTGGAACCGATGGAAGGAGCGGCACTGTGACTGCTGAATCCCTGCGGGAGGCCGAACTTCCTGCCCTGAACCAGGTTGGCATCTCCCCGGACCCTCTCCCCTCCCAAGACCAGTTCTCCTCCCGGGAGACGGCCGGCCAGGACACCGGTGCGGGCTCGCGGGAGGCGGTGCGGATCCATCTGGAAAACGTTCTGCCTGCCCTGCGGTCCCTGGAACGCCAGGCCGACCGGCTGGCCGAATGGGGCGTGGAGCTGGCCCAGCGTTTGCTCAGCGGGCAGAAGCTGCTTGCTGCCGGGAACGGCGGGTCCGCTGCCGAAGCACAGCACTTGACCGCGGAGCTCGTGGGCAGGTTCGACGGCGAGCGGATGCCCTTTTCCGCGATCTCCCTGCACGCGGAAAGTTCGGCCGTCACGGCCATCGCCAATGACTACGGATACGAGGAACTCTTCGCCCGGCAGGTCCGCGCCCACGGCAGGTCCGGGGACATCCTCGTGCTGCTGTCCACGAGCGGCCAGAGCCCCAACCTGCTCCGTGCAGCCGAGGCGGCGGCCAGACTGAACGTAACCACGTGGGCCCTGACCGGGCCGGCGCCCAATCCCTTGGCGTCCTGCTGTGATCAGGCTGTGGCCATCGATGCCATCTCCGCCAATGCGCAGGAAGGGCACCTGATCGCCCTCCATGCCATTTGCCGGGCCTTTGAAGCCGAGGTGGCCCGCAAAGGCCAGGTCAATGCCGGGCCGGAGGTTGATCGCGGATGATGATCACAGTGGTGGGTGACGTATTGCTGGACGTCGACATGTCCGGTGAGGCAACGCGTTTGTGCCCCGACGCGCCGGTACCGGTGGTGGACGTGTCGGACGTCCGGCGCCGGGCTGGCGGGGCCGGGCTCGTGGCCCGGATGCTGGCTCAGGATGGCCACCGCGTCACCCTGGTGACGGTGCTTTCCGACGACGACGCTTCCCTCGAACTGGAAGGCGCGCTCGCCGGGGTGCGGGTTGTCTCCGGGCCCTCTGGAGCGAGGACCCCCGTGAAGACCCGGGTTCGGGCGGGCCGCCAGCCCGTGGTGCGGGTGGATGAGGGGTGCGAGCAGCCAGAGGTGCCGGCGGCGACCGCGGTCATGATCAGGGCGCTCGAACGGGCCGAAGTGATCATCGTGGCCGACTACGGACGCGGCCTTGCCGCCAACCAGGAGGTCCGCGACGTGCTGGCCGCCCGGGCGGGCCAGATTCCGATCGTCTGGGACCCGCATCCTTCCGGCGCCGTTCCAGTGCCCGGGGTGGCCGTGGTGACCCCCAATCTGTCCGAGGCCGCCAAGGCCACAGACGCTGGCACCGGAACGCCTGCGGCGATTGCCGCCGTCGGCAGTATGCTGCTGGACCGCTGGCAGAGCCAGTCGGTCCTCGTGACCATGGGGGAGCAGGGTGGCTTGCTGTCCCAGCGCAATGCTTCACCCGTAACCATCCCGGCCCCTCCCACCGAGGTCGCCGATCCCTGCGGCGCTGGCGACCGGCTCGCCGCCAGCCTGGCTGTGCATCTGGCCGAGGGCTGCAGCCTCAGCGACGCCGCGGAACTCGCAATTAATGAAGCGGCCGCCTTCCTCGGCGCCGGTGGAGTGGCTTCCCTGCCGGACCGCCACCGGCCGGTCTGGCATCACAGTCGCGACGAGGACGCCTTGGACCTGGCCCGGCGCGTGCGCGCCAACGGAGGAACCGTCGTTGCCACCGGAGGCTGCTTCGACCTGCTGCACGCCGGCCATGCGCGTACTCTGGCGGCTGCCAGGGACCTTGGTGACTGCCTGATCGTGTGCCTGAACTCGGACGAGTCAGTACGCCGGATCAAGGGTGAGCAGCGGCCCATTGTGAGCCAGCAGGACCGGGCGGAACTTCTGCTGGCACTCGAGTGCGTGGACGCTGTTCTGGTTTTCGGGGAGGACACCCCCGAACCCTGCCTGGAGACGCTGCGCCCGGACATCTGGGTGAAGGGTGGCGACTACCGCGCCTCGGATTTGCCCGAAGCGGGGCTGGTCAAGAGCTGGGGAGGACGCTGCATGACGGTGCCGTTCCACCAGGCCCGATCCACGTCTGTCCTCGCGGACGCCTTGGCGAAGGTCAGCTGATTCGGCGGACATCCGCTGGACCGCGAAGGTCAGTTGAACGGCAACACAACCTTGAAGAAGACCCGAACGAAAGGAACACCATGACTGAATCGACTTTCCGGCCCGGCCGGGTCCTGGTAACCGGCGGTGCCTCCGGTCTGGGGGCCGCCGTCGTCGATGCTGTGCTGAAGGCCGGGGGAACCCCGGTGGTGCTGGACCGGGACATCCGGAACGTCTCCGCGGTGAAGGCCTTTGAAGTGGACGTCTCGGACCGCATTGCGGTGGCGGAGGCAGTGCAGCAGGCCGCGGAAACCCTGGACGGGCTGGACGCCGTGGTCACGGCGGCCGGCATCGACCGGTGCGGCAAGCTGGAGGACGTGGCCGCGGATGAATGGGAACGCGTCATCGGCGTCAACCTGATGGGCACGGTTTCGGTCGTCCGGGCGGCCCTTCCCTACCTGAAGGAGTCCCGCGGCCGGGTGGTCACCATCGCGTCCACGCTTGGCAAACGGGCACTGCCGGAGGCCACGGCCTACTGCGCCTCAAAATTCGGGGTAGTGGGCTTCAGCCACTCGCTGGCGGCGGAGACGGGCGGCGAGATTGGCGTGACCACCATGATTCCTGGCGGCATGAAGACGCGCTTCTTCGACGACCGGGCCGAGCAGTACAAGCCGCAGGACGACTCACGCCTGAACGACCCTGGCAACGTGGCGCAGGCAATTCTGTTCGTGCTCTCCCAGCCCACCGGCTGCGAGGTCCGCGAAATGCTTATCTGCCACGAAGAAGAGGGGTCGTGGCCGTGAGTTGGAGCACGTCCTCGTAGACCTCGGCGGGTTCGACGGCCTTCACAGTGGACTCGTCATGGGGACACCGGGGGGCCGTCCACCCGACCTGGGTCACATCCACGCCGCACACCTCGCAGCGCGTGGCCCAGCCCAAGTGGATCCGGTGCAGGCTGCGGCCCAGCGGTGCGGCATTGATGGCGTTGCCCGTCCAGTAGATGCCCACCGTGGGTGTGCCCAGTGCCTGGGCGAGGTGGCGTGGTCCGCTGTCGTTGGCCAGCACGACGGAGCTGCCCGCGAGCAGTGCCGCGAGCTCACCCAGGCTGAGCTTGCCGGCCAGTGATTCTATGGCCGGTCGGACAGCCTTGGACTGGTCTGTGTGGGCATCTTCGACGGCGAGTTCCACCACCGTTTCAGCCAGTTCCTTTTCACTGCTGTCGCCGACCACAAGAACCCGGAAGCCGTCGTCGCTGGCCTTCCGCGCCACCGCGGCGAATCGTTCGGCGGGCCAGCGCCGGCGCGGATCCGTCGCGCCCGGATGAATCACGAGCGTCGGGTAGTTTCCGGGCCCGCCGTTCCCTATAGGCAGGTCCTGTGCGGGCTGCTGGCCGAACTCAGGCAGCGCCTGGAGTCTGGCTTCGAGCTCGCGGGGAGGTGCCCCGGCAAACCCTGCCACCTCGAGGGCCCGGAGCGGTTCGTGCTGGTAATACAGGTACGGCACGGTACGCTCCAGCGGAGCCGCGTCCGGGGTCCTGGTGCCCACGGTGTGCCGGGCTCCGAGCCGGAGCAGGAAGGGATTTGAGTAGCGCCCGCCGCCGTGCAGCTGGACGGCAAGGTCGAAGTTCCTGGCGCGCATTTCGGTGAAGAACTTTTCCAGTTCGTCGTCGTCTTCTGGCCCGGGGCGGACACCTTCGGAAAAAGGCAGGATCACCGTCTCATCCACAGGTCCCATGGTCTGGGACAGCAGCTCAGCATGAACTGGTGTGCCGAGCAGGGTGACGCTGGCACCCGGATAAGCGGCCTTCAGGGCTGCTATCGCGGGAAGGGCAAACATCAGGTCACCCAGCCCGCCGCCGCGTAGAACGGCGATCCGGGAGACAACGCTGAAGGGTTCCAAAACCGGGCCTATACCTTGCCCCGTGATGCGTGCTCCGCCGAAGTCTGCGTTGATGAGTTCCATGGTGTCAGCCCTCTCGGCTCCGTCGTTCAGGTCGGGATGCATTCCTCAGGATGGGTTATGTGGAGCCACCCTACGGTGCATCGGCACTGTATTGCCAGCTCCGAAAACCCTGCCAGTCAGCCCAGTGGGGCCGGGCCTGCCGACCGTTGAAAACTCCTGCCGCAGCCGGGTGTAAACCCTTCGACGCCGGGGTACGGTCACCTCAGAGAGGGCAGGATTCGACGCCCCGCAGGCACGGGCCAACCCCAATTGAGGAGCCACATGCAATCGACCATCACCAGCGAGCTGGCCAATGCGGAAGACATGCTCACCATCCTGAACCCGAGAACCGGGGAAACCGTCGGCACCCTTTCCGTTGCCGGCGCAGATGACGTGGCGGGAGCCGTGGCGGCTGCCCGCACGGCCCAGGCAGGCTGGGCGGCCACGCCGCCGGGAGAGCGGGGCAAGCTGCTGCGCGAGGCCGCCAGGGCCCTGGAGGCAGCGGCCGGCGAGCTTGCGGAACTGAACGCCCAGGAGACCGGCCGTCCGGTGGAGGAGGCCCTTGCCGGCATTGCTGCCGGTGTTTCCACGCTGGAGCAGTACGCGGAGCTAGGTCCGGTACACCGGGGTCACAGCCTTCGGGGCAACGTGCTCGCGGCTGATTACACCGTCGCCGAACCCCGTGGTGTGGCCGTCTTGCTGACGCCATGGAACGATCCGGTCGCCGTGGCCTGCGGACTCATCGGCGCCGCTTTGGTCACCGGGAACACGGCCATTCATAAACCGAGCGAGCGCTGCCCCCACCTGGGAAAGCTGCTGGGCGAGGTGCTGGCGCCGGTCTTTCCGCCCAACGTGCTGGCCACGCTCACCGGAGGGGCCGACGTCGGGACCCTCCTCACGCAGCAGCCGGACGTAGACATGTTCGCCCACGTGGGCTCGAGCGCCACCGGTGACCGGATTGCGCGGGCGGCCGTGCTGACGGGTGCGTATGTGATTAGGGAAAACGGCGGGAACGATCCCCTGCTGGTGGACGCGGACGTGGACCCCGGCTGGGCCGCCGAGCAGGCGGCGATCGGGGCCTTCAGCAACAGCGGGCAGATCTGCACGTCGGTGGAGCGGATCTACGTCCACCGGTCCATAGCCGAACCGTTCTGCCGGGCGCTCGCCGGGCAGGCCCGGGACCGGAACGCCGAACGCCGGCTCGCACCGCTCGTGGACACCCGGATGCGGGACACGGTCCACCGGCACGTGGCCGAGGCGCTGCAGCTGGGTGCACGGGCCGTGGAGGGAGGCACGGTCCCGGACGGGCCAGGCGCCTTCTACCCGGCCACGGTCCTCGTGGACTGCACCGACACCATGGACGTCATGGCCGAGGAAACGTTCGGCCCTGTCGCCCCGGTGCGTGTGGTGGACAGCTTCGAGGAAGGGCTCACGCTCGCCGCGGCCGGCCGGTACGGACTTGCCGCAACCGTTCTGACCGGCACCATCGCCCACGCCCAGCAAGCTGTCGCTTCGCTGCCGGTGGGAACTGTCAAGGTCAACGAGGTGTTCGGTGGCGCACCCGGTGGAGCCGCCCAGCCCAGGGGCGAAAGCGGGCACGGGTTTGGCTACGGACCCGAACTCCTGGATGAATTCAGCCGGGTCAAGGTGGTTCACATTGCTGCGCCGCCTGCGCCGGCAGCTCGTGACATCAATGGGGCAGCGTCATGACCGCCGAACCGGTGCTTTCCGAGCAGCGCGGCCTCGCGGCGTGGCTACCCCGGAGGCTGGCCCAGGAGCATCCTGCCGTCACCGTGGTGGGCGACTTCATGCTCGACGGCTGGTGGACCGGCACGATCGACAGGATGTGCCGCGAGGCCCCGGCTCCCGTGGTGGACATCGCCCGGCGTGACTTTGCCCCCGGTGGTGCCGCCAACACGGCCATGAACCTGGCCGCACTCGGCGCCCGTGTCAGTGTGGCAGGAATCATCGGAGCGGACGACGCCGGCGCGGAACTTCGGCGCCAGTTGGTCGCCGCTGGGGTGGACACCACGCTGCTCGCAGAACACCCGGACATGGCCACCCCCACGAAGATCCGGATCAGCAGCGGCGGCCAGGTCCTCCTGCGCCTCGACGACACCGCCGCAAGTGTCCCGACCGACGCCCTGGCGACGTTCGAGGCGGCGGTTCCCGCCGCCGTCGGACACCAGAACGCGGTGGTGATCTGCGACTACGGAACGGGCGTCCTCGCAGAACCGGTTCGAGGCCGGCTCATCGAATCGCTCGCGGGGCGGGGGCAGGGCACGCTTGTGGTGGTGGACGCGCACGATCCACGCCCCTGGGCTGGACTCGAGCCGGACCTGGTCACGCCCAACGCGCAGGAGGCCGCCCGGATGCTTGACCTCCGGCTGGGCAGCGGGCCCGAGCGCGCGGCGGTGGTGACCGAGCACGCCGGCGAGCTGCTGCAGGCGACGGGAGCACGCGCCGTCGTGGTCACACTGGACCGGGACGGGACGGTCCTCATTCCGGCCGCCGGAAACCCGCACCGGACGTGGGCACGGCCTGCCACCGAAAAGCAAGCCTCCGGTGCTGGCGACACGTTCGTGGCTGCCCTGACCCTGGCGCGTGCTGCGTCGCTGCCGCTGTCGGCCAGCTTGGACCTGGCGCAGGCCGCTGCGGACGTGGTGGTCCACCATCCCGGGACGTCGGTGTGCGGCACGGACGAGCTGGGCCGCTACCTGGAAAGCTTCGGGGACGCCGCCGTGACGGCAGAGGAACTGGAGCGGCACATCCGGGCCCACCGCAATGACGGCCAGCGCGTGGTGCTGACCAACGGCTGTTTCGACGTCCTGCACCGCGGGCACACTCGTTACCTGAACCAGGCCAAACAGCTCGGCGACATCCTGGTGGTGGCGCTCAACAGTGACGACTCCGTTCGGAAGCTCAAGGGGCCGGGCCGTCCCATCAACAGCGTGGCGGATCGGGCGGCCGTGATCGCCGCCCTGAGCTGCGTGGATTACGTGACCGTTTTCGACACCCCGACGCCGATTCCCCTGATCGGGCAGCTGCGGCCGGAAATCTACGCCAAGGGCGGGGACTACACGCCGGAGATGCTGGCCGAAACCGAGGCCGTGGAGGCGTACGGCGGCACGGTCACCATCCTCGACTATGTAGCCGAGCGTTCCACCACGGCGATGGTCCAGCGCATCCGCAACGGTGAGGGCGCCCCTGTCCCGGAGGGGTAAAACCACGGGCTGCGTCGGGCGCCCGCCGCTGATCAAGCTCTGACCCGGTACGCCCCACTACCCCATCAACTAGGCTTGAAGCATGACGGAAGCGGCGGAGAACTGATGGCACGGCGCATCAAGTCAGGCGGGAAGTCGGCTTCCAAGGCGGGCAGCAAAACGGGCGTCAGAAGAGGCGCCACAACGGCCGCCGACGTGCTGGAAGTTCCCAATGGAGCGCGTGCGGACGGCCCCGTCGAGGGCGTCTACTACATCGACACTGGCGACTGCGAGCTCATCGCCGACCAGGATAACTCCACGGGCTGGCTCCTGCGCATCAACGGCGTGATGAGTTCCCACATCGACCTTGCCGATCCGCTGTTCCTCGACTTCGAGTACATGCGCTGGATGTCCGCCCTCATCGAATCCCGATGGCGCCCTGAAGCCAAGCCCAGGCTGCGGGGGCTGCACCTGGGCGGCGGAGCCTGCTCGCTGGCCCGCTACTTCCACGCGTCCTACCCGGACGCCCGCCAGGTGGTGGTGGAACTGGACGGAAAGCTCGCCGAGTACGTCCGCGCCTGGTTCGACCTTCCCAAGGCCCCGCTGCTGCGGCTGCGCGTCGGCGAGGCCCGTGCCGTGACCGAGACCCTCACCCCGGACACCCGTGACTTCATCATCCGGGACGTCTTCGCCGGCGCGGTGACACCGGTTGCGCTGACCACGGCCGAGTTCAACGAACATGTCCGCCGCGTGCTCGCCCCCGGCGGAATTTACGTGGTTAATTCGGGCGACGGCCCTGACCTGAAGAATGCCCGAGAGGACGCGGCCACCATCGCGGCCGCCTTCGAACACACCACCATCATCGCGGACCCCGCCATGCTGAAGGGGCGCCGCTACGGCAACATGGTGATGGCCGGCAGCGACCTGCCGTTCGACGACGATCCACAGCTCGCGCGGCGGCTCCTAGGTGGGGCAGTGCCCGCTCACATTTGGAACGACACGAAGGTGCGTGCCTTCGCAGCTGGAGCCCAGGTGCGCCACGACCCTGCGCCCCGCGTAGATGCCAGACTCAGCACAGATGCTGAACCCGGCACGGACCCCGCAATCACCGCCGGCCCCGGCGCCCGTCAGTCAGTCAGCGGCTGACCCGCCGCGTCCCTGCCCGAGCAGCCACTCCCGGTGCGCGGCAGTTTGTTCGCGCAGCGCCGTCACCACGGCGGCGACGGCGGGCCGGCGCATGGATTCCGGGCGCAGGACCATCCAGTAGGGCAGCCGTTCGGCGATGGCCCAGGGCAGCAGGCGCACCAGGTCCTCGTGCCTGTCGGCCATGAAACACGGGAGGAAGCCCACCCCGGCTCCTGCCCGGGTGGCCTCGACGTGCACAAACACGTTGGTGGAGCTGACGCCGTCGCGCATTGCCGGCACCAGCCTGCGCGGTGCATCAAGATCGTCCACCTGCAGCATGGAGTCCACGAAGTACACGAGCGGATGGGCGGTCAGGGCCTCCACCGACTCCGGCGTTCCGTTGGCCTCGATGTACGAGCGGGACGCGTACATCCCGAGTTCGTACTCGCCCAGCCGGAACGCTTCGGCCCGGTGGACCTGCGGCTCGCCCACCACCACCTCGATGTCCAGTCCCGAGCGCTGCTGGAGCGCCCGGCGGGTGACGGTGACGATCTCGACGCTGAGCCCCGGGTGATCCCTTCTCAGCCGGGCCACCGCCGGAGCGGCGATGTACGCGCTGAAGCCGTCGGTCGCCGTCATGCGTACGACGCCGGTAATCGGGTCAGGCGCGCGGCCTGAAGGTCCCAGCGCACGCACCGCCGTTTCCACCTGCTCAGCCACCAGCGCTGCCTGGACGCCGAGTTCGGTCAGCTCCCAGCCCCCGGAGGCCCGGGCGAGAACACGGCCGCCCAGCGCCTTTTCCAGTGCGGCGATCCGGCGTGAAACGGTGGTGTGGTTCAGGCCCAGGACCTGGGCCGCCGTCGTGAATTTCGCCGAGCGGGAGACGGCGAGCAGCACCAGAAGGTCGTCCGGGTTGGCATCCATATCTGCAATTCTGCACGAAACCAGTGCCTGATTAGTCATTGAACCGTGTTCGGTCTGCAGGAATACTCGGTAAATCGGAAGTGCTGCACGAGGCGGCACGTGTCAGCGTGGACACTTGGAGGAACAGACTGTGGACGCACAAGGTCCGGACGTGGAAAAAAACCTGAACGGCCGCAAGGCTCTGGTGACCGGCGGTGCCAGCGGCATCGGCGCGGCGTGCGTGAGGGAGCTGGCCGCCAGGGGAGCCAAAGTGGTGGTGGCCGACGTCGATGAGGCCGGCGCCGCGGCCCTCGCCGATGAGGTGGGCGGCACGTCCTGGGCTGTCGACCTCCTGGACGTTGAGGCGCTGGCCGCGCTGAGCTTGGACTGCGACATCCTGGTGAACAACGCCGGCATCCAGCGCATCAGCCCCATCGAGGACTTCGATCCCGTGGCGTTCCGGCGGATCCTGGCGCTCATGCTCGAGGCGCCCTTCCTGCTGATCCGTGCCGCGCTGCCGCACATGTACGCCAATGGCTTTGGGCGCATCATTAACCTGTCGTCAGTGCACGGTCTCCGGGCCTCCCCATTCAAGAGCGCCTACGTCTCTGCGAAGCACGGGCTCGAGGGGCTAAGCAAGGTGACGGCCCTTGAAGGCGGCGAGCACGGGGTCACGTCCAACTGCATCAATCCCGGCTATGTGCGCACGCCGCTGGTGGAGAAGCAGATCGCGGACCAGGCTCGAGTCCACGGCATTCCGGAGTCCGAGGTCCTGGCGAAGGTGATGCTCACCGAGTCGGCGGTGAAGCGGCTCGTGGAACCTGAGGAGGTGGCCTCGCTGGTTGCCTGGCTGTCATCCGACGCCGCCGGAATGGTCACGGGTGCCAGCTACACCATGGACGGCGGGTGGTCCGCGCGGTAGTCCGGCGTGGGCCCACCACCGTCGCGGACAGCCCACTAGCTTTTGGAACCGGTCAGGGCGAGGGTTCCGCCGAGCCCGATCATCATCACCCCGCCAGTAGTGGTGACTGTTGCCACCCGGCGGGGTGAGCGGGCGAACCACTGCCTCGCAGTTCCGGCGGCCAGGGCCCAGACGCTGTCAGAAACGAGGGCGATGGCCAGGAACGTGGCGCCGAGCAGGGCGAGCTGGGCGGGAATGGCGCCGGAAGCATGGTCCACGAACTGGGGGAGGACCGCCACGAAGAACACCACGGACTTGGGATTCGTGGCCCCGACAATGAAGCCTTCGCGCAGAATCCGCCGGGTGGTCGCGGGCCTCGAAGGATCAGGGGCCGCAGGGCCGCCCCGGCGGTGGAGAACCGCCTGGATTCCCAGATAGATGAGGTAGGCCGCGCCGGCAAACTTCACCACCGTGAACAGCAGCACCGACTCAGCCAGCACCACGCCGAGGCCCAACGCCACGGCCGCGATCTGCAGCAGTTCCCCGGCCGCGTTGCCGAGGACGCTCAGCAGTCCGCCTCGCCGCCCCAGCGCCAGCGACCGTCCGATGACGAACAGGACACTGGGACCCGGGACGGCGATGAGTAATGCGGAGACCAAGGAAAAGGCCAGGAGATTCTGCAGCGGCAGCATGCCTGATGGTAACGCCGGCGGCGTATACCCAACCAGCCATGTGGGCCCGTCTTCCGTTTCCGGATGACGGGCCCACGTGGCTCGCTTTGCCTTAGGCCTCTACTTCACGAACTCGTTGGTGTAGGTATCCTCCAGCTTGATGTCCTTGTCGCCGATTTCCGGGTTGGCCACGCGCTGGGTCTTCAGGACGGCTTTGACGCCTTCTTCGGTGAAGGTGCCGTCCTTGCTTAGCGTCTCTTTCAGCTCAGCAATAACCTTGGCATACAGGGCCTTATCCCCGCCCGCGAACTTCTCGGGCATCTTCGCTGCGATCTCTTCGCCGGAATGTCCGTCGATGAACTCAAGCGTGCGCTTGATCGCCTTCGCGAGCTTGCCCGCCGTCTCCTTGTTCTGTTCCAACCAGTCGGCCTTGGCGTAGAGGCTGGAGGAAGGCCAGGCGTCGGTCTCGAAAACTTCCTTCAGTCCCTCGGCTGTGCGGACGTCCTCGAGGACCGGCAGGTCGTGCCCGATCCGCTTGCTAAGCACGGAGACGTCCGGCTCCAGCATCACGGCCGCGTCAACCTGGCCCTGCTCCATGGCGGCCACGGCCGAGGAACCGGCACCGATGGCGGACACGGCGGCATCCGTCTGCTGCAGGCCGTTCTTGGCGAGCAGGAACTTGATGAACATGTCTGTGGAGGACCCGGGGGACGTCACCCCCACATTCTTGCCCTTGAGGTCGGCGATGGACTTGATCTTGCCTTCATTCTTCGGTGCCACGAGCAGTGCAAGGCCGGACGACCTGCCCATATCAACGAAGGCCTTGACGCTCTGGTTCTTAGCCTGCATTTGGATCGTGTGCTCGTAGTAACCGCTCGTCACGTTGGTGCTGCCGCCGATCATGGCAGTCAGTGCCTTCGAGCCGCCCTGCAGGTCCTGCAGTTCGACGTTCACGCCTTCCTCCTGGTAATAGCCCAGCTCCTGGGCGAGGGTGGTCGGGAGGTAAGTGAGGAGGGTCTGGCCGCCGATGCCGATGGTTACCTTGGCACCGCCAGCACCGCCGGAAGCGCCTGGGCTGCCGGTCTGTCCGGGTGGCGCCGCGGATGGCGCACCGCAGGCCGAGAGGGCCAAGGCTACGGAAGCGATGAGGGTGAGCGGCCTGACAAGGCGGCGGTGCCTGTGCTGGCCTTCGTTGTGTTTCATCATGGTGTCCCTTCAGGCAGTGAGGTTGGTTAGGACGACTGGGCCGGGCGCCACCGAAGGAGGTGCCGCTCCAGGCGGTTAACAAGGAGGTCGATAATCAGGACCACGATCATCAGGATGAACATCCCGGCAAAGACGCCCTTCGTGTCGAAGACGCCTTGGGCCTGGGCGATCGCATAGCCGACGCCGGCGGAAGCGCCGAGATACTCGCCCACCACGGCGCCGGTGATGGCGAAACCGACACTGATATGCAGGCTGGAAAAGATCCAGGTCAGTGCGCTGGGGATGAACACGTGGCGCAGGAGCTGCTTCTCCGATGCTCCGAGCATCCGGGCATTGTCCACCAGGACGCGGTCCACACTCTTGACACCCTCGAGGGTGTTGAAGAAGACGATGAAGAACACCAGGGTGAAGCCGAATGCGACCTTGGACCAGATGCCCAACCCGAACCAAAGCAGGAAAATCGGCGCCAGAACAACGCGGGGGAGGGCGTTGAACATCTGCAGGAATGGATCCAGCAGCCGCTCAAGAAAACGCACGCGGGCCAAGACGAACCCCAGGAGGAGCCCGGCGGCGGCGCCCACCAGAAAGGCGAGGATGGCTTCCTGCATCGTGATCCACAAGTGCGGGAAGACAAACCCTGATGACACCCACAGCCAGACCGTCTGGAAGATGTCGGACGGAAGCGGAAAGAAAAACTCATCAACGATCCCGGTCCGCACGGATAGTTCCCAGGCGCCAAGGACTGCAGCAGTGAGGATCAGCTGTGCCGTCCGCATGGCAAGCGGCGAGATGTCACCCCTGCCCCTCCGGCGGCGCGGGCCGCCGGCGTCCAAGGCTGAAGACAGCCCGTTCTTTTTTGATCCCACGAGCGTCATGCGACTTCGCCTTCTTCTGCCATGGCCGTTTCATAGGTTTTGGAGACTTCGATCTTCAACCTGCCCCAGATTTCCCGGTGGAGGGCAACGAACTGCGGGTCGTCCCGGATGTCGAGCAGGTCGCGTGGACGCGGGATGTCAATTTCGTAGCTGCCCACCACGGTGCTTCCCGGCCCCGCCCCAAGGATCACCACCTCGTCGGAGAGGGCGATGGCCTCATCGAGGTCGTGCGTGATGAAGACGACTGCCTTGCCCGATTCCTGCCAGAGCTGGAGCAGTTCGTTCTCCATGATCTGGCGGGTCTGCACGTCCAGCGCCGAGAACGGCTCGTCCATGAGGAGGATATCGGGATTGACGATCCAGGCCTGGGCGACGGCGGTGCGCTTGCGCATGCCGCCGCTGAGCTGGTGCGGATAGCGGTCCGCGAAATTCTTCAGGCCCACCTTCTCGAGCCAGCGCCGGGCCTCTGAATGTGCCTCCGCCTTCGACACGCCAGCCATGGTCAGGCCCAGGCTCACGTTGTCGATTACGGTCTTCCACGGCAGGAGGGGATCCTGTTGAAACATGTAGGATGCCCGGCGGTTCACGCCGCTGACAGCTTCGCCGAAGCTCTTCACCTCACCCACGCTGGGGCTCAGGAGGCCCGCCGCCATGTTCAGGATGGTTGACTTTCCCGAGCCGGTGGGGCCGACGATCGAGACAAAGCGGCCGGGTTCTACCTTGAGATTGATGTCGCGCACGGCAAAGTAAGTTTCACCCCCTGGCGTGGGGAACTGCTTAGTGCATCCGGTGAGTTCCACCGCGTACTTCTTCGGGTCTGCCTGTGCAGCTGGCATCATTGCACTCTTCCCGGCCGACGCTGGCCGATTCTGGTCGCTGCTGATTCTTACTGGTGGAACATTTGTGCGTCCCTCCACTCACCCCCACCGGCTTGACGATTCGGAAGAGTGGCCACATCGTGGGTTCACCATCATGATGTGGACCTGATGCTAGCAGTAACCTCTGTCACACTCAATGCACGATGGGCTGCGGGCGCCGGCGGGGCGGCCCGGCGCCCGCGGCAACCGCACCCTCTTACACTTTCTCCATGAGTTCCAACGATTCCTCGGGGACGCCCCTGCTGGTCCTTCGAAAGATCACGGGCATCCTGGATGTCTTTTCGCTTGAGCGGCCGGAGCTGTCGCTTGCCGAGATCCGCGCGGCCACCTCAGTCCCGCACTCGACTGTCCAGCGACTCGTTGCAAACATGGTTCAAGAGGGCATCCTGGACCGGCACGGAGACAAATTCAGAGTGGGGGTCCGGATGGCACACTGGGCTGCTCCTGCCACGCAGGGCCTTGACTTCCTTGAGCTGCTGAGCCCTGTCCTGCGCAGGCTGAGGGATGAGCTCGGTGAAACAGCCTGCATATTCCGGGAATCGCAGGGCAAGCGGGTGTGCATTGCGCTTGCTGAAACACGGCGGATGCTCAGAAGGGTGGTGCAGGTGGGCGAAATTATGCCGCTGCACGTCGGTGCGGCCGGCCGCGTACTCCTGGCATGGAACCCGGACGTGGCAGAGCGGGTGTACCGGTCCGGGCTCCAGACGATGACAGAGCAGACCATCACAGACGCCGCCGACCTGGAAGCTTCCGTCATGAAGGCGAGGGCGGACGGGTTTGCCATAACCACCGGCGAACGCGTCTCGGGTGCGAGCGGTATCTCGGCGCCGATCTTTGGGCCCCAGGCCGAACTGTACGGTGCCCTCACGGTCATGGGGCCGGCGATGCGGATGCCGTACGACGTGTGCGCCTCGTGGGTGGAGACCGTTCTGGCTGCTGCGGAAGAATCGACGCGGGTGATCGGAGGAACAATCCCGCGGGAGGGGCTACCCATATCGTGGATTTAGGTCCACAATATGGATAAAACCGGGATGCCGGGTCAGCCAGCTCAAGAGGCTCCGCTGACCGGATCCCAATCCTTGAACCGCGAACGCTGCCACAGAGTTCCTGCGTGGCAGAACAGGAGCCCAAATGGCGAACGTATCCGGAACGACCACACAAGGGGCCGGTGTCTCCGCGCCGCCAACTGGTCAGCAGGGGGCCGCCCCACTGGCGGGCGTCAGGGTCGTTGAACTTGGATCCCTGATTGCCGGGCCCTTCGCAGGCCGGCAGCTTGCCGATTTCGGTGCGGAAGTGATCAAGATCGAGTCCCCTGACAGGCCGGATCCGATGCGTGAATGGGGCCGCAGCCGACTCAAGGACCACACGCTCTGGTGGTCGGTGCAGTCCCGCGGCAAGAAGTGCGTGACGCTTGACCTCAAGGCGCCACGGGGGCGGGAACTCTTTCTTGAGCTGTGCCGTGAGGCGGATGTCATCCTCGAGAACTTCAGGCCGGGAACGCTTGAAAACCTTGGGCTGGCGCCTGAGGAGCTGTGGAAAGTGAATCCGGGGCTCATCATCGCCAGGGTCTCGGGCTATGGCCAGACCGGGCCCGACGCGCAGAAGCCCGGGTATGCCTCCGTGGCGGAAGCCCGCGGTGGCCTCAGGTACCTCAACGGTTATCCCGATCAGGCGCCGCCGCGAAGCGGCATCTCCCTCGGCGACAGCCTGGCGTCCCTGTACGCCCTGCAGGGCATCCTCATGGCCCTTTATTGGCGGGACGCCCGAGGCGGAACGGGCCAGGTGGTGGATGTGTCCCTCGTTGAAGCCTGCTTCTCCCTGCTGGAGAGTGCGGTGCCGGACTACGCGGCAAGCGGGGTGGTCCCCGGGCCCAGCGGCTCTGGCCTGAAGGGGATAGCCCCGTCCAACATATTCCGGTCCAGCGACGGCAAATGGGTGGTAATCGCCGCCAACCAAGATTCCGTGTTTGTGCGCCTGGCAGCGGCGATGGGAAGGCCGGAACTCGCCAGTGATGCGCGGTACAGCAATCATGCGGCACGGGGCGCCCACCAGGAGGAGCTGGAATCGCTGATCGCCGAGTGGGCAGGAGGCTTCAGCCACGAGGAACTCACCGCGCTGCTGGACCGCCACTCCGTACCCAACAGTCCGGTGAGCAGCATCGAGGACATCTTCGACGACCCCCAGCTGCGAGCCCGGGAGATGCTCGTGGACGTTCCCGATGAGCGGCTGGGCAGCGTTATCCAACCCGGCATCGTGCCAAAACTTACGCGAAGCGCCGGCGGGATCGGCTGGAGTGGTCCCCTCCAGCCCGGTTCGCACAACCGGGATGTGTACGGAGGGCTGCTGAGGCTTTCGGACGAGGAACTGCAGCACGCCAAGGAGCAGGGGGCCATCTGATGAATGCCGATCCACAACGGGCCGTTTCCATCGTGGATGTGAGTCCCCGGGACGGGCTGCAAAATGAGAAGGTGCCGGTGAGTACCGAAAACAAGCTGCGGCTCATCAATGAACTCATCGCCCTGGGCGCCCGCCGCATTGAAGCGGTCAGCTTCGTGAACCCGCGAAAAGTCCCTCAGATGGCCGACGCGGATGCCGTCATGGCTGGCGTGCCCCGGGACGCCGGCGCGAGCTACATCGGGCTCGTCCTGAACACGAGGGGCGCCGCGCGCGCTGTTGACGCCCGAGTTGACGAGATGAACTACGTGCTGCCGGTGACTGACGCCTTTGCCGCCGCCAACCAGAACACCACCGTGGCGGCGGCACTCGACGCCTTGGAAGAGGTGTCCTCGATTGCGGCCACGGCGTCGATCCCCCTTACGGTGACCGCCGCCGTCGCCTTTGGCTGCCCATACCAGGGTGACGTCCCCAAGGAGCAGACGCTCGCCGCCATCCGCGGTGCCTTGGAGCGCGGGAAGCTAGCGGAAGTGGCGCTTGCGGACACCATCGGATGTGCCGTGCCATGGCAGGTCGGCGAGGTGTTTGCCGACTTGGGCCAGGAGACTGATGTCCCGCTTCGCGCGCATCTGCACGAGACACGGCACACGGCGCTCGCGAACACCTATGCCGCCATGGCGGCAGGCGTAAGAACATTCGACAGCGCGGTGGGCGGCCTGGGCGGCTGCCCCTTCGCCCCCGGCGCCGCCGGCAATATCTCCACCGAGGACCTGGTGTGGATGCTGGGCCGCGGCGGGTTCAAGACGTCCATCGATCCGGTGCGTGCCATGGAACTGGGCCGCTGGATCTGTTCCCTGGTGGAGGTGTCACCGCGCTCAGGACTCGCCGGGGCCGGTGCATTTCCGGGTGCGGCCTGAGCTTTCATCCAGTCGGGTTGCCGGAGGCCCGGATGTACTCCTCCACGGCCGACTCCGGCACGCGGTAGGACTTGCCGAACCGGTCCGCCGCGAGCGTTCCGGCCCGGACCATCCGGTAAACGGTCATTTTCGAAAGTCGCAGGGCCGCGGCGACCTCCGCAATGGTGAGATAGGCAGTTGGCAGGTTGGCGATGGACATGGAATCGGCTCCTGTTGGTCGTCGGCTGGACTGGCGGGATGACCCGCCTAGTCCGGCCGCCTCAGTTGCCGGTGGTCGTAGAAGTACACCCGGTCCGAGGAACGGATCCCGATCGACCGGCCGTTCTTGACCACCACGGTGCCTTCCCGCCTGCCGTTGAACGGATCGTCGCCCAGCAGAACGTCGCCGATCCTGTAGGGAACAGCGGCCGTGCGCGCCCGCTGCAGCGTCTGGGCCAGGAAGCCGGACAACCGCCCGGATTGAATATTCGCTGCCGGCACCCCGGCCTGGATTTCCAACATGAGGACCACTCCTTCACAGTGTGACCAATAGTCGAATCACTGGTGGCGCGGGGCCGGTACATCATCCGGGGTCTATACCCCAGCCGGCTGGCACCGTGTAGTCCACTCTAGGGAGCAATCACATGCGTCACACGGGTAACATCTACCTCATTTATCACACGACGCACTCGTGTAACAGGCGCTGACTACCTGTCTTTCTCCATTTTTACTACTTGTTTTCGCGTATTCCAGCCTGGCACGGCATTTCCACAGAAATCCTACTCAGTTTTGGCGACCACGGGCAGCCGTGAGGTCTCGTCCTCAAGGTGGGCCCGGCGTCGTCCGTTGCCCCTGACCCAAAGCCTGTAGGCGGCCACCAGCAGTCCCAGCCACACAGCTCCCACGTACAGCGCCACGCGCGTGTCCTCAAAGAAGCCAAGCACCGCGATCACCAGCACCATGAAGCCGATGGTGAGAACAGACGCCGTCGGCCACCACGGGGAGGGGAAGTCTGACGCCGGCAGGCCCTTCCGGGCTATCTCGCGTTTCATGGCCACGTGGGAGGCGAGAATCATGACCCACACCCAGACCGTGGCGAAGGTGGCGATGGAGGCGATGAGCAGGAAGACATCTTCCGGGATGAGCGCATTCAGCACCACTCCCACCAGCAGGATTCCGGTCATCATCACCACGGTCATCCACGGCACGCCGTGCCGCGACACCCGTCCGAAGCTCTGCGGGGCGTGGCCCTGCTTGGCCAGACCGAAGAGGATCCGCCCGGCGCCGAAGATGTCGCTGTTGATGGCGGACAGTGCGGCGGTTATCACCACGGCGTTGAGGATATGGGGTGCGGCGGGGATGCCGAGGCCGCTGAAGATCTGGACGAACGGACTGCCGTTGCTGCCGATCTCATTCCACGGAAAGAGGCTCATCAGCACTCCGAGGGTCAGCACATAGAACAGCAGGACGCGGACCGGCACCGTATTGACGGCCTTCGGGATTACTTTCTTGGGGTCGGCAGCCTCGCCGGCGGTGATGCCGATGGTTTCAATCCCGCCGAAGGCGAACATGACGACGGCGAACGAGGCCAGGAGCCCCTCGAAGCCGTTCGGGAACAGGCCGCCGTGCTCCACAAGGTTGCCCAGGCCCGGGGCGGCCGAGCCGTCGCCGTTCTGGAAGCCGAACGCGAGGATGGCCGCCCCGCCCGCGATCATGGCGATAATTGCTGCAACCTTGACCAACGTGAACCAGAATTCGAGTTCACCGAAGACCTTCACGCTCAGCAGATTCAGCGCCGCGAGAAGGAAGATGATGGCCAGAATCCAGACCCACCGCTCCACGGACGGGAACCAGAAGCCCATGTAGATGCTGAAGGCGGTGACGTCGGCGATGGCCACGATCGCCATTTCGAAGACGTAGGTCCAGCCGGTCACGAATCCGGCCAGCGGGCCAAGATAGCGGCTGGCGTACTGCCCGAAGGACCCCGAGACCGGATGCCGCACGGCCATTTCCCCCAGGGCGCGCATCACCATAAACACGGCGGCGCCGCCGATCATGTAGGCGAACAGCACGGCGGGGCCGGCTTTTTGGATGGCCGAGGCCGAACCGTAGAACAGGCCGGTGCCGATGGCGGAGCCAAGCGCCATGAAGCGGATGTGGCGGACGTTGAGTCCGCGGTTCAGAACGGTCTCGACGGCGGTTCCGACGGCGGTGCGCGCCGTTCCGGTCCCGCTTACGGGCGCCAATTCATCTCTTGTTTGGGCTTGTTGCATGCCAATACCTTCTCGTCATTGGGAGGGGGATCGCTATCCAGCAGACCACGTCTGCGGGGGCTGTGATGAGGCTCACGGGGTCTTGGTGTCTTCGATTTCAGACTGTGCGGCCTCACACCCTGCGCTCGGAATTTGTGACGAACTGGCAGCAGATGCCCTCAATCCCAGTTTGGGGGCGTTACCTGCCAGTTCGCGCTTTGCGTTTTCCCAACGCTTCAGCGGTAGCCGCTGGCATCTGCCGGCAGCCCGGCCTCCTGGATCTCCTCCAGATAACGCCAGCAGTCTGGCCGGGAGCCGTCGACGTCGTTGAAGCCGTACTCCTGCGCAAGCCCGCCGGACGAGAAGGAGCCGCCGGTCCGGCGGTGCACGTCAGGGTCGGCAGCGAGGGCGGCGACCGCCCGGCCCACAAAGCGCGGGCTTTCGGAGATGGCGGCGAAGTGCGCATTCGTGGCAGCCGCCTCGCGCCAATTGGCTTCGGTCACGCCGTAGTGTTCGAGCATCATCTCCGAGCGCATCCAGCCCGGCGTCAGCGCGACGGCCGTGCAACCGTACGGCTTCAGCTCCTCGGCCTGGCTGAAGGCGAGCCGCAGGACAGCGGACTTGGCGAGATCGTAAAACGCGGAGAGTCGGTAATGCGCTGCGTTGTACTCCCGCGTTCCGTCCGTCATTTCCACTACCAGTCCTCCCGGCCGCCGGATGAGCAGCGGCAGCGCGAAATGGCTCGTGACCAGGTGCGTGTCGACGGCGCCGTGCAGCATCCGCAGACCGCCGTCCAGGTCGTGTTCCCAGAGGGGTGTGTTCCACTGGATGAGGTTTTCGCCGCCCCAAATGTCATTCACCAGGATGTCCAGCCGGCCGTGCTCGTGGTCGATTCGGCGGACCAGCGCTTCCACCTCCGGGGCGTTGAAATGGTCCACCGCCACTGCGATGCCGGTCCCGCCGGCCGCGCTCACCATGGCTGCCGTTTCATCGATGGTTTCCGGGCGACGATAGTCGGACGTCTGGCCCTTGGTAGTGCGCCCGGTGCAGTAGACCACCGCCCCGGCCTCGCCCAGGGCCACGGCCGTTCCGCGACCTGCCCCTCGTGTGGCCCCGGCGACCAGGGCTACCTTGCCCTTCAGCGGAAATTCCATGGACAAACGCTACCCGGTGTGCGGGAAAAGCGGGATGATGGGACCGGCGCAGGCGATGTCCGGTATTCCAGACAGCGCTGCTTCTGAAGGAGGGCTACAGCGAGCGGGCTGGGCGCAAGCTTAAGTACGGGATACCGGACACTGTTCGGCCAAACCCCGAAGAGACAGATATCCCGAACAGACAGCCAAACGACGAGGCCTGGAGGACACATGGCAGGCACGATGGCCGCAACGGCGGCAAAACGGCCGGAATCAGCGGTTAAAGCGAAAGTTCCCGCCGCCGAAAACACCCTGCGGATCCTCAAACTGTTGGCTTCCAAGCGGGGGCCGATGGCGGCGTCGAACATTGCCACGGCACTGGGGCTGCCCCGCTCAAGTGTCTACCACCTCCTGGGCGTCATGGAGGCGAACGGCTTTGTCCTGCACCTGCACGAGGAGCAGCGCTACGGACTCGGGATCAGCGCCTTCGAGCTCAGTTCCGCGTACTCACGGCAGGAACCGCTGTCCAGACTGGGGCGGCCCATGCTCGCCTCTCTCGTTGATGTCCTTGGCGAAAGCGCACACCTGGCGGTCCTGCATGGCCGGGATGTGCTCTACATCGTGGAGGAGCGCGCCAAGAACCGGCCATCCCTGGTGACCGACGTCGGTGTCCGGCTGCCCAGCCACCTCACCGCCAGCGGGCGGGCCATCCTTGCCGCGCTGCCCAAGTCCCAGGTCCGTGCGCTCTATCCGAATGCCGCCGCCTTCACTGCCCGGCACGAGGTGGAGGGCGCGATCATGAAGTACTCGGCCCTCTCATCGCACCTGGACCAGGTGCGGCAGCGTGGCTACGCCACGGAGCACGGGGAAGTGACACCCGGCTTTGGCTCCATCGCCGCCGCGGTCACGGATCATCTTGGATGGCCGACGGCGGCAGTCGCCGTCACGTTCCTCGAGGACAAGCTGCCGGAGGACCAGTGGCCGGTGCTCGCCGCCCGCGTGCAAAAGGTTGCCGATGAACTTTCGGTGCGCATCCACGGCCGCCCCGGGAAATAGCCAGCAGCCCAAGTAGGTAGCAGCACAGGCGTTCGGGCCCGCGAGAGCGCCCTGAACTGCTACCTAGTTGGGTCTGGGATACCGGACAGCACCGGCCGGAAACCCCTGTCTGGCCAGCTCAGAAGGGGCTTTAGTTGATACAGAAGCACTTCCGCTCAAACCAAGAATTCCGCAACACGCAACAGCGACTCACCACACACCCGCAAGACGAAGGAGCCACCATGGCACCCGCCGATTTCACCACCGGTGCCCGCCCGGTCAAAGCAGCCCGCGGCACCGAGCTCACCGCCAAGTCCTGGCAGACCGAGGCGCCCCTGCGCATGCTCATGAACAACCTCGACCCCGAGGTCGCCGAACGCCCCGATGACCTGGTGGTCTATGGCGGAACCGGCCGGGCCGTGCGCTCCTGGGCCGCGTTCGACGCCATCACCCGCACCCTGGAAACCATGGACAAGGACGAGACCCTGCTGGTCCAGTCCGGCAAGCCGGTGGGCGTCTTCCGCACCAACGAATGGGCGCCGCGCGTGCTGCTGGCCAACTCCAACCTCGTCGGCGACTGGGCCACGTGGCCAGAATTCCGCCGGCTCGAGGCCGAGGGCCTGATGATGTACGGGCAGATGACGGCCGGGTCCTGGATCTACATCGGCACCCAGGGCATCCTGCAGGGCACCTTCGAGACGTTCGCCGCGATCGCCCGCAAGCTCACCGGGGACGAGAACGGCACCCTCGCCGGCACCCTGACGCTGACCGGCGGCTGCGGCGGCATGGGCGGCGCCCAGCCGCTCGCCGTCACCCTGAACGAGGGCGCCTGCCTGATTGTCGACGTCGACGAGACCCGCCTCCGCCGCCGCGCCGGCAAGCGCTACCTCGATGAGGTGGAGACCGACCTCGACGCCGCGATCGCCAAGGTCCTGAAGGCCAAGGAGGAGCGCCGCGGCTGGTCCGTGGGCTACGTGGGCAACGCCGCCGAGGTCTTCCCCGAACTCCTACGCCGGCACAAAGCCGGGGAGCTGACCATCGACATCGTCACCGACCAGACCTCCGCCCACGACCCCCTGAGCTACCTGCCGGAGGGCATCTCCGTGGACGAATGGCACCGCGAGGCCGAGGCTGACCCGGAGGGCTTCACCAAGAAGGCCCAGGCATCGATGGCCAAGCACGTCCAGGCCATGGTGGAGTTCCAGGACGCCGGCGCCGAGGTGTTCGACTACGGAAACTCCATCCGCGACGAGGCCCGCAAGGGCGGCTACAGCCGTGCCTTCGAATTCCCCGGGTTCGTCCCGGCCTACATCCGCCCGCTGTTCTGCGAGGGCCTGGGCCCGTTCCGCTGGGTCGCCCTCTCCGGCGACCCCGAGGACATCGCCGTCACCGACAAAGCCATCAAGGAACTCTTCCCGGAGAACCGGCACCTGCACCGCTGGATCGACGCCGCGGCCGAGCGCGTCGAATTCGAAGGCCTGCCGGCGCGCATCTGCTGGCTGGGCTACGGTGAACGCGCCAAGGCCGGGCTGCTCTTCAACCAGCTGGTCAAGGAAGGCAAGGTCAAGGCGCCCATCGTCATCGGCCGCGACCATCTGGACTCCGGCTCTGTCGCCTCCCCGTACCGGGAGACCGAAGCTATGGCTGACGGCTCGGACGCCATCGCCGACTGGCCCCTGCTTAACGCCCTCCTCAACACCGCCTCCGGCGCCACCTGGGTTTCCCTCCACCACGGCGGGGGTGTAGGCATCGGCCGCTCCATCCACGCCGGGCAGGTCTCCGTTGCCGACGGCACCGATCTCGCCGCCCAGAAGCTTGAGCGGCTCCTCACCAACGATCCCGGCATGGGCGTGATCCGGCACGTCGACGCCGGCTACGACCGCGCCGTCGACGTCGCCAAGGAGCGCGGCGTCCGCATCCCCATGAACGAGTCTTCAGAAGCAAAGAAGTAGGAAACGCAATGACCACGATTACCCACGAACCGCTCACTGTCACCCTCGGTGCCAGCGGTGCCACGCCCGAGGACCTCGTCGCCGTCGCACGCCATGACGCCAAGGTGACAATCTCCCCGGACGCCCTGGACACCGTCGCCAAGGTCCGCGCACACATTGACGAACTGGCCCACAGTGACGTGCCCGCGTATGGCATCTCCACGGGCTTCGGCGCGCTGGCCAACCGCCACATCCCCGGCGAGCTGCGCACCCAGCTGCAGAAGTCGTTGATCCGCAGCCACGCCGCCGGCATGGGCCCCGCGGTGGAACGCGAAGTGGTCCGCGGCATCATGTTCCTGCGCGCCAAGACCCTCGCCTCGGGCCGCACCGGCGTGAGGCCCGTGGTCCTGCAGACCATGGTGGACGTGCTCAACGCCGGCATCACCCCGGTGGTCCGGGAGTTCGGTTCGCTGGGCTGCTCCGGCGACCTCGCACCGCTGTCCCACTGCGCCCTGGTCCTCATGGGCGAAGGCGAAGCGACCGGACCCGACGGCGAACTGTACGGCGGCGCCGGCCAAAGGACGGTTGCCGAACTGCTCGCCGCGCACGGCATCGAGCCGGTGACACTTGCCGAGAAGGAAGGCCTGGCGCTGGTCAACGGCACCGAGGGCATGCTGGGCATGCTCCTGATGGCCATCGCGGACCTGCGGCAGCTGCTGACGACGGCGGACATCACCGCCGCGCTCAGCGTCGAGGCGCTGCTCGGCACCGACCAGGTGTTCCTGCCCGAGCTGCACGCCGCCCTCCGGCCGCACCCCGGTCAGGCGGCCAGCGCCGACAATATGCTCCGGGTCCTGTCCGACTCGGCCATCGTGGCCTCGCACCGCGTGGGCGATTCCCGCGTCCAGGATGCATACTCCCTGCGCTGCGCACCCCAGGTTGCGGGCGCCGTCCGGGACACGGTCGACCATGCCGAGCTGGTGGCTTCCCGTGAACTCGCGGCCGCCATCGACAACCCCGTGGTCCTGCCCGACGGCCGGGTCAGCTCCAACGGCAACTTCCACGGCGCCCCGGTGGCGTACGTGCTCGACTACCTGGCCATCGCCGTCGCGGACCTCAGCTCCATCGCCGAACGGCGCACGGACCGCATGCTGGACCCGGCCCGCTCGCACGGCCTGCCGGCGTTCCTGGCCGCGGACCCGGGCGTGGACTCGGGCCTCATGATCGCCCAATACACCCAGGCCGGACTGGTCTCCGACAACAAGCGGCTCGCGGTTCCCGCGTCCGTGGACTCCATCCCGAGCTCCGCCATGCAGGAGGACCACGTGTCCATGGGCTGGCACGCTGCCCGCAAGCTCCGGAAGGCCGTGGAGAACCTGCGCCGGGTGCTCGCGATCGAACTGGTCACCTCGGCACGGGCGATTGACATGCGCACCCAGCTTTCCGGCGGCCAACTGACGCCGGGACCTGCCGGGGCGGCCGTCCTCGAAACGCTGCGGACCGTCGTCGGCGGGCCGGGCACGGACCGGTTCCTCTCGCCCGAGCTCGAGGCCGCCGACCGGCTGGTTGGCTCCGGTGCGGTGCGGACGGCGGCCGAATCCGCCGTCGGAAATCTCGCCTAACGGTGAACAACGTGCACCGCCGGCAACCATTTGCCGGCGGTGCCGAAATACTCTGCAACGCGCCGCATACGGGACGAAGAGTGTAGTAGAACTGAAGGTGTAGTGAAAGTCACATCAAAGAGGCTGTGACGGAAGAACATCCACAAAGGGGTAGAAGTTCAAATGAAAGCACGCGGGACAGTCCTGTCCAGACGCATCGCACACGCAGCTACGGTTTCCAACTGGGGATCGCTGCACGTGGGCGAGCGGGTCGAGATCATCAAGCAGGCGCATGTCATTGCGGCAGGTGAGGTGGAGGAAGTCTCACGCAGCGGAAACGTGTTGTGGCTGGTCTGCGGCGGAGCGCATGAGTCGCAGCTCTTTATGAGGTCCGACGGCGTGCAGGTGCGCCGGATGTAGTCCGGCTGAAGCCGCGCGCGGCAGGCCGCGCACCGGAAATCAAAAAGCCCCCGACCTTGGATCATTCGGCCCTTCGGCCAGAATGAGCCCAGGATCGGGGGCTTTTTCGCGTGTTAGGCCGCGATGTCCTCGTGTGTTTCACCGAAGGGAACAGACTCGTCGAGGGCCACCGTGTAGCGGCCTGGCTCGAGGCGCGTGACCTTGATGCCGCAGGTGCCTTCCTGGGCAGCCGTTTCGATCAGCGTCTCCACCGCGCTTTCCAGGCCGTCGTGGACCTGGGCGGCACTGGTGAATGCCAGGTTGATGGACCGGGCATCCGCGGAGCGTGCGTCGCTCGTAGGAGCGGTTGGGCGCTCCATAGTTGCTGTGCTCATGTACTGACTTTCTGTGGTTCTTGCCGGGGGGCAATAGACCATTCTACCGGGAATGGGCCCAAAGGTAAGATGACTGTCGTTTGACAAGCAGGTTGACGATAGTTGTCTCATCAACCATTCCTCGACGCCGGCGCCGTTATGGAGCCCCTTTGGGCCTCCAAAAAAGCCGACACTGGCGCGCTCTTACCGCTAGTGTGGGTCAGGTCTGAGAGGCCGACGGCGCAGGAGGCGACCGTGTTTGAAGGTGCCAGCATAATGTTCGCCGCGGCGGGTGTAGCCGTCTTTGTTGCCGCCATCCTGCCCAAGGCGCTGCGTAACGCTCCGATCTCCATGCCCATGGTGTTCCTGGGCTCCGGGGCGGCCGCCTTCGGCCTGCTTCCCAACCTTCCGGACCCGAACCCCGTCCAGCACCCCGAGTTGACGCTGCATCTGACCGAAATCTGCGTGATCATCTCGCTGATGGGAGCCGGTCTGGCACTCGACCGTTCGGTCGGGCGGCGGAACTGGGCGACCACCTGGCGGATGCTCGGCATTGCCATGCCCCTGTGCATGCTGGGCCTCACGCTCCTCGGACTATGGCTGCTGGGCCTGGGACTCGCCGCCGCGCTCCTCGTGGCCGCCGCACTCGCACCCACCGATCCGGTCCTGGCCTCCGAGGTGCAGGTGGGCGAGCCGGCCGACGAGGAGGAGGGCACCGACCAGGAGGACGAGGTCAGGTTCGCGCTGACCTCGGAGGCGGGGCTGAATGACGGGCTGGCCTTTCCCTTTGTGTACCTGGCCATTGCCATGAGCCTTGTGGGGACGGCGCCGTCGGCCTGGTTTCCGGAGTGGTTCGGCGTGAACGTCCTGTGGCGCATCGGAATGGGCGTCCTGCTGGGCTACGGCACGGGCAAGGCGCTGGCACGGCTTTTCTTCTCCGCCCGGCACGACAGCATCCGGCTGTCCAACCACTCCGAGGGATTCGTTGCGCTCGCCGCCACCTTCCTGGCATACGGTGTCACCGAAATGATCGAGGGCTACGGATTCATCGCGGTGTTCGTATGTGCCGTGACCATCAGGGCGGCGGAGCGCACCCACGGTTACCACCGCATTCTTCACTCCTACGTGGAACAGTTGGAGCGGCTGCTGACAGTGGTCATCCTGGTCCTCCTGGGCGGAGCGATCGCGCGGGGCCTGCTGGCCGACGTCGGCTGGGTTGAGGTGGGCGTTGCGCTGGCCTTCCTGGTCCTGGTGCGTCCGCTGTCCGGCTGGCTGGCACTGGCCCGCGGCAAGACCGGTCCCCGGGAACGGATCGCCATTTCCTTCTTCGGCATCCGGGGCATCGGGTCCCTGTATTACCTGGCCTACGCGCTGGGCCAGGGCGGCTTCGAGGACCGGGCGGAGTACCTGTGGGGCATCGTCGGACTCGTCGTGGCCATGTCCGTGGTGCTGCACGGAGCCACCACGGCGCCGGTCATGCAACGCCTGGACCGGCTGCGCGAACGCAGGGCCGCCGAGAAATTCGGCGACGAGGGAAAGGCGCCGCACACGCCGGTCTGATGCCGGGGAACGAATCACGATCCCGGACCGTGAAGATTCTGTGTTCACTCCGGTGGTGTGGTGAGCTTGGATCATGGCAGGCAAAAGGTTGATATCCCGTATGGCTCTTGGCCTGGCAAAGTTGCTGGGGTTCGTGTTTGTCAGCTGCCTCTGCGGGGTCCTTGCGGCCAGCTTCCTGGTGCCCGGGGCCGCCATCGCCGGCACCTCGGTCAGCAGGTCCATTTCCTACTTCAACAGCCTGCCCACCGAGCTCGCGGTGCCCGCACCGTCGCAGACCACCCGCATGCTGACGGCGGACGGCAAACTGATCGCCACGTTCTATTCCGAGAACCGCGTCCGCGTGCCCCTGAAGCAGATGTCCCCGTTCATCCGGAAGGCCGTCGTCGCCATCGAGGACAGCCGCTTTTATGAACACAGCGGCGTCGACACGCAGGGCATCCTGCGCGCACTGACCAGCAACCTGACCCGCGGCGACCGGCAGGGTGCCTCCACCCTCACCCAGCAGTACGTCACGAACATTGTGAACGAGTCCCTGATTTCCGAGGGCCGTGAGGACCAGGTGGTCCTCAGCGGGCAGAAGACCATGGGGGACAAGCTGCGCGAGATGCGGCTCGCGATGGCACTGGAAAAGAAGTTCACCAAGGACCAGATCCTCGAGGGCTACCTCAACATCGTCTTCTTCAACCGCAGCGCCTACGGCATCGAGGCGGCGTCCCAGTATTTCTTCAGCGTTCCGGCCAGCAAGCTGACCCTGCCCCAGTCGGCGCTGCTCGCGGGCCTGGTCAACAGCCCCAGCTTTTACGATCCTGTCACCAACCCCAAAAACTCGCTGGCACGCCGCAACCAGGTCCTCGGCGAAATGCTCAAGCAGAAGATGGTCTCCAAGAAGGAGCATGACGCCGCGGTGGCCTCCGGCGTCGGTTTGAAGGTGAGGCCTTCGCGGCAGGGCTGCGCCGCGGCCACCATGGCCCCGTACTTCTGTGACTACGTGACCCGCCTCTTCCTCAGCAACCCGGCCTACGGCGCGGACACCGATGCCCGCGAAAAGCGGCTCTTCCGCGGCGGGCTGACCATCACCACCACCCTGGACAGCCGGCTGCAGGCCAAGGCGCAGGCGCAGGTGAACGCCACTGCGGGCGCCAATCCGGACAGATGGGGCGCCTCGCTGGTCACCGTGCAGCCGGGCACTGGCAAGGTCCTGGCGATGGCCCAGAACACGGTGTACCTGCCCCAGCCCGGGAAGTTCGACACCCAGCTGAACTTCAACGTGGACGCCAAGGACGCGATCGGAAACGATCTCAACGGCGCCGGCGGGTTCCAGCCGGGCTCCACCATGAAGCCCTTCACCTTCGCCGAGTGGCTGCACCAGGGCAAGACCATGACCACGGTACTGGACGCCTCGAAACGCGAGTACCCGCTGGGCTTCCGCTGGAGGTCCTCCTGCGGCAAGGTGGCGGGCGGCTACAGCACGAAGCAGCGCAGGGCAGGACTCGAAACGGCTGACGACCTGCAGAACGCCTCGGAGGGCTACTACCGGAAGATGCCGGCCGACTACGGGCTCTACAACTCCATTAACACGGCCACCTTCGCCGAAGCTGCACAGCTGGACTTCTGCGGGATCCAGAACATGGTCAACGCCGTCGGGCTCCGCAGCGGGCTGGACGGAACGCCGGTGAACATGCACCAGCTGGGCAACCTCCTCGGCGGCACCGGGGTGGCGCCCTTGACCATGGCCAACGCCTTTGCCACCTTCGCCGCCGACGGCCGGTACTGCGTGCCGGTGGCCTTGGCCGGGGTGGCGGACATGGCGGGTAAGAAGCTTCCGGCGGAGGCCCAGAAATGCAGCGACACCGTGGACAAGAACGTGGTCCGGGGCGTGAACAAGGCGCTTCAGGACATGCTCAACAAGGGCTCCGGCATTTACATCAACCCCAAGGTGCAGAAGAGTGTGCCCGTGGCGGCCAAAACGGGCACCAACAACAGCAACAGCGCCACCTGGGTACTGGGCTACACCACCGGCCTCGCCACGGCCTCATTCTTTGGGGACGCCCTGGAGGGCCAGCAGCGACCTGGCCGGAATCTCACCGTCAACGGCAAGCACTACGACCGCATTGACGGCTACATGATCGCAGGCCCGCAGTGGGCGAACTACATGCTCCAGGTGGCGCGGCTCTATCCTGCGGCCGCCTTCCCCAAGCCGCCGGAGTCGATCGTCAGCAAGCCCGCGGCCAAGCCCAAGGCACCAGCCCGGGCAAACCCCAAGCCGTCGCCCAAGCCCAAGGATTAGCCGGGCGGATAAGGGGCTGCTTAGCCCAGCAGGATGCTGACCAGCCGGGCGGCTACCCGGGCCGTCCGGTTGTCGATGTCGAAGGCAGGGTTCAGCTCGGCGACGTCAGCGTGCAGCAGCTTGCCGCTCGCCACCACCTGGCGGCAGACGGCACTGATCACCGGCAGCGGAACGCCGTATGCGGCCGGGGCGCTGACTCCGGGAGCCACCGCTGCCGGCAGCACGTCAAGGTCTATGGTCAGGTACAGGACGTCGATCCCGCTGAGGAAATCCGCCACAAAGGCCTCCGCGGCCCCGGCGGTGCAGTCCTCATCCAGCAGATACTTCACCCCCAGCTCTTTGGCGGTGCTGAACAGCGCCCGTGTGTTGTTGGGTTCGGAAATTCCGACGACGGCGTACTTCAGTTCGCGCCCCGCGGCCGCTTCCGCGCGGGCCATCTGAAGGAACGGAGTCCCCGAGCTGGGGGCGGCCTCATCCCTGAGGTCGAAGTGGGCATCGAGGTTAAGCACGCCCAGCCGCTGGCCGTCGCGGACCGCCCGGGACCCTGCCACGCCGAGGTAGCTCGCGTACGCGGTTTCGTGGCCGCCGCCCAGCAGCAAGGTGAGGTGGCCGCCGTCGAGCAGTGCAGCAACGGCGAGGCCCGCGCGGGCCTGGCCGGCCTCCAGTTCGCCGTCGCGGACCGTCACGTCGCCGGCGTCGGCGACTGGCCGCTCCGAGTGGTGGGCGAGCGGGCCCAGCGCACTGCGGATGGCCGCCGGGGCGGCCGCAGCTCCGGTCCTGCCCTTGTTCCGGCGCACGCCCTCATCACTGCAGAAGCCAAGGATCACGGCGGAGCGCTGCGTGGAGCTGCTCAGGGCAGTGTTATCGGTGGCAGGCGATACGGCCTGCCACCACCGGCGGTGGGCTTCGCCGTCGCCGTCGTAGCGGCCCGTCCAGGGGCGGGGTTGAACGTCAACGGAGAGCGCGGGAAAGTCCATGCTTCAAGCTCACAGCACGGACACCGCCAAAGCCAGCGCCGCCGCCGTCGTGATGTCTGAAATACCGGAAAGGACAGACCCGCCAGGACTGTCCGCTACTACATGCCCAGCGACTGCTCGATCGTGCCGATGGCGAAGAACAGGACGAAGGCGGCCGCGACGGCCCACATCAGCGGGTGCACTTCGCGGGCACGGCCCTGGAAGGTGCGGATGAGGACGTAGGAGATGAATCCGGCGCCCAGGCCGTTGGCGATCGAGTAGGTGAACGGCATCAGCGTGAACGTGAGGAAGGCGGGCAGGGCGATGCCCCAGTCCTGCCAGTGGATCTTGCTGATCTGGGCCACCATCATGAAGCCGACCACCACCAGGGCGGGGGCCACGGCCTCGAACGGCACCAGGTTGATCAGCGGGGTGAAGAACATGGCCACCAGGAACAGCAGGCCGGTCACGATCGAGGCCAGGCCGGTCCGCGCACCTTCACCGATGCCCGCACCGGACTCGACGTAGATCTGGTTGGAGGAGACGGACGCACCGCCGCCGACGATGGCGCCGAGGGCATCCACCTGCAGGACGCGGTCAACGTTGGGGATGTTGCCGTCCTTGTCCACGGTGCCGGCCTCGTTGGCCAGGCCAACCATGGTGCCCATCGCGTCGAAGAAGATGCTGAGCAGGATCACGAAGGCGAGCAGCGCTGCGGCCACAACGCCCAGATGGCCGAAGGCGCCGATCGGGTTGGCCTTGCCGATCAGGGAGAGATCGGGAGCGGCCCATTCGGTGAACTTGGGGGCAACCAAGGACCAGCCCTGCGGGTTGAAGTTCTTGCCGTCGAAGCTGGGGCCGATGTGGAGAGTGAACTCGAGGATGACCGCCAGGATGGTGGAGGCGACGATGCCGATCAGGATGGCACCCTTGACGTTGCGCACCAGCAGGGCGATGGTCAGGATCAGGCCGAAGACGAACACCAGGGTTGGCCAGCCCAGCAGCTTGCCGTCAAAGCCCAGACCCACCGGAACCGTGGTCCCGGCCGCGTCCGGAACGCGCCGTACGAAGCCGGCGTTGACGAGACCGATGAGGGCGATGAACAGGCCGATGCCCACCACGATTGCGGTCTTGAGCCCGTCCGGAACGGCCCGGAACACGGCGGTCCGGAATCCGGTCAGGACCAGGATCATCATGGTGACGCCGGAGAGGACCACGAGTCCCATCATGTCCGGCCAGGTCAGCCCCGGATTGGTGGCCACCGTCACGGCCACGAAGGCGTTAACGCCCAGGCCCGTGGCCATGGCAAACGGGTGCTTGGCCCACGCGCCCATGAGGATGGTCAGGATGCCGGCAACAAAGGCGGTGACGGCAGCAACCGCCTGGAAACCGAGCGTGGCGCCGGAGGAGTCCGCAACGGACAGGATCAGGGGGTTCAGCACCACGATGTAGCTCATGGCAAAGAAGGTGGCGAAACCGCCCCGGATCTCACGGGAGAAGTTGGACCCCCGTTCGGAAATCTTGAAGTACCGGTCCAGTGCAGAGCCCTGCTTGAGCATTAGTCCTCCGGGGAGAGTGTGGGGGTACTTGAATCCTAGTAGGTTGCCGGGTGCCTACCCAGCAAATTCGCCTAGTCTGTAAGGAAGTCAACACTAGGAGTAGTCCGCCCATGCGTTTCACCCGCCAGTTGCTGTCCGCCCTCCTTGGCGCGCTCGCGCTCGTCGCCCTGCTCCTTACGGCGGGACCCGCTTCCGCGCACGACGCCGCTGAATCCAGCAGCCCGGCCGACGGCGCCACGGTGACAACAGCTCCCGCCAAGGTCTCGATAACCTTCAACAACACCCCGCTGGGGCTCGGCTCGCAGGTCAAGGTGACTGATGCGGCCGGAACAGACTGGGCCGACGGCAAGGTGGAGATCGTGGACAACGTCGCCTCGCAGCCGTTGCGGGAAGGCGCACCTGCCGGGAAGTATTCGGTCGTGTGGCGGGTGGTGAGCTCGGACTCCCATCCGATCGAGGGGACGTTTTCCTTTACTGCCACGGCGGCTGCGTCGGGGGCAACGGCGGTGCCGGTTCCGACTGTTGGCACGCCGCAGCCGGGGGCAACCCAGGCAACGGGGACAGCCCCGGATTCCTCGGAACCTTTCCCGTGGAGCATCGTGGTGTTCGCAGCCGTGGCCCTCGGCCTGCTCATCACCCTGGGTGTGCTGGCCCGCCGGCGGCTCGGCATCAGTGACGAAGCCGACGGCGACGGGAACTAGCGACCGCTTCAGGCAGCCGTGGCCTCCGGAGACCGTCAGAGTGCGCCGGCGGGCAGTGCCGGGAAACTTCCGGTCAGGACCGAGGGCACGCTGTCCGGGTAGACCTTCGCCGAGATGGCCTGGCCCACCACCTTGGCCTGGCGCAGGACTTCCTTGGGCGTGGGCGTGATGAGCTCGCCGACTCCCACCAGGTAGATGCCGATGGCGCGCATGGCCGCGACGAGGTTGGCTCCAATGGAGATGCCGAGGTCCGTGAGCATGCGCCGCAGCTGGCTGTGGGCACAGCGGGTGAGCACGATGTGGTCGGCCAGCAGCACGCCGTCCGGGGTATGCACGGCCCAGCGGTGTAGGGAGGCTTCCGCCCCCGGACCGATCTTGTCGAGCAACACGGCAGACGTGTCGCTGCGGATGTCCAGCTGGTGACTTGACGCGTAGTTGCGCAGGTGCCGGAGGATTTCGTTCCGCTCCTGGAGCGACGCGGCCTCGGCATCGTCGCACCGCTGCGGCGCAGTTTTCTGGAACGGCTGGCCGCCGCTCGGGGATTCCAGCCTGCTGACGATGATTGAATCAACGCCCCGGCGCCGGAGTTCCGTGGCGATTGCCAAACCGGGAAGTCCGGTACCGATGACCACAGTGGTGGTCCGCTCTGTGCCGCTGAGACCAGGCATGCGTGACACTACAACTTCCTCCTCGAGAATTCGAAGCGCAGGGCATCATTGCCCGTGCACCGTCCACTGCCCCAGCAAGCAGACACAAGCCATGCCCGGATGTGCGGTGGGGCACAATCCGGACCGATGGTGCCTCGACATTACAGAATTTTCTGCTTGGTGGATACCCCGCCCGAAACATTGGTTTGCCGGGCTTTGCATGGAGTTGCCAGCGCACCCCGGGCAGTGCCGAAAGGGCACCCGGAAGGAGCAGGAAACAGCCTTCCGAAAGGCCCCGGAAAGCGGCCCAGGGCCCGCTTGCTAAGAGATCGCGGACCGAGAATAGTTGGACTTAAGCGCAGGCTGTACGTAACCGGGAACCGGACGGCCTGCCGGTGCCGGCTCGACAGTCTGCTTCTGGCAGAATAGCCGCATCATCAGGCAGTATCGCGAGGAGGCGGACCGAATGGACGCACACGAGTTGCATCCCGACCCGGCACGGGATGGCGGTGCCCGGCATGCGAGACCCGAAGGAATCGTGGTCGGCGTCGATGGTTCGGACCACGGCCAGTGCGCCCTCGTGTGGGCTGCCCGTGAAGCCGAACGCCGCCGCAGTCCGCTCCATATTGTCACCGCGTACTCGGTCCCCATTTTTGCCGCCTCCGGACTCGACGGTGGCTATGCCACCGTGGACGACTCGGTGATCCGCGAGGGCGCGGAGGCCATACTGCAGCATGCAGTGGACAAGGTGGCCGGCTACAACATCAACGTCAGCGCCTCGGTCGAGAACGGCGACGCTTCGGGCGTACTGCTCGACCTGTCCGAAACCGCCGAGCTGCTGGTCTTCGGTACGCGCGGCCGGGGTGGTTTTGTAGGGCGGCTCCTCGGCTCCGTGAGCAGCGCGCTTCCCGCCCACGCCAAATGCCCCACTGTGACGGTTCCGCTGATCTGCTCCGACCGCTTGGGCGAGACTACCCAGGACAAGCACATCCGGGCGGAACAGGCCAAGGCCGGCCATGGCCCCGTAGAAAAGGCTGTCGTGGTGGGAGTGGACGGGTCCGAGCAGGCCCGCGTCGCGGTCCTGGAAGCTGCGGAGCAGGCCGAACGCCTGGGTGCGCCGCTGCGCGTGATCTGCGCCGTGCCGCAATACAGCGGATCCCTTGCTTGGGTTCCGGCCCCGCTGGACCGGGAAGCGCTGTTCGCCGACATCCAGGTCCAGCTGAAAGCCGGGGTGGCCTGGCTGCAGAGCCATTTCCCGCGGCTGGCCATTGAGACCCGGCTGCTGGATGGGTCGCCCGTGGATGTGCTAGTGGAGGCCAGCCGGCATGTTGAGCTGATAGTCGTGGGCACCCGCGGCCGCGGCGGCTTCACCGGCATGCTTTTGGGATCGACGTCGGACGGCGTCCTCCACCATGCCAAGAGCCCCGTGATGGTGGTGCCGGACCGGGAGGACCCCCGGCTCGCAGACCGCGCCAGCTTCGGACCCATGCTCGGCGCCTCGTAGCGCATGACCGGCCTGGTGCTCGGCCTCGGGGACCTCAGCGCCTCCATGCTGCCGCAGGTTGGCGGCAAGGCCGCCAACCTCGGCGAGTTGCTCACCGCCGGCCTCCCGGTGCCGGACGGCTTTTGCCTGACCACGGAGGCCTACGTCCAGGCCGTAGAGCCGCTGGGGCTCGCAGAGGTGCACAGCGCCCTCCAGGACACACCGGCCAATGACCTCGAAGCCCTCGCGGGCCTGGCCGGCAGGGCCCGCAGCCTGATTACCTCGGCAGAACTGCCGACGGCGATCGCCGGGGAGATACTCACGGCTTACAGGGCGCTGGACGGCGTTCCGGTGGCGGTGAGGTCCTCGGCCACGGCCGAGGACCTTCCCTTCGCCAGCTTTGCCGGCCAGCAGGACACGTACCTGAACGTCATAGATGCCGTGGCGCTGCTGGACGCCGTCCGGAAGTGCTGGGCCTCGCTGTGGACGGACCGGGCAGTGGCCTACCGCGCCAGCCGGAACATTGATCCCGCAACGGTGGCCCTCGCCGTCGTCGTCCAACAGATGGTGGATGCCGAGGCGGCCGGCGTGATGTTCACTGCGAACCCGGTCACCGGCAGGCGCCGGGAAGCTGTGATCGACGCCAGCCCCGGGCTTGGCGAGGCAGTCGTGTCGGGCGCGGTCAATCCGGACCATTTCGTGGTGGACACCGCAACCGGTTCCATCCTGCAGCGCCGGCTCGGGGACAAACGGACGGCTGTCCGGCCGCTGCCTGCGGGAGGCACCGAATTCGTGGAGCAGACGGCAGGCGGCCCGGGCGCGCAGAACCAGCCGTGCCTGACCGACGCGCAGATCCGGGAACTCACGGCGCTGGGCAGCAAGGCGGAGGCCCACTACGGCGCCCCGCAGGACACCGAGTGGGCGCTCGACGGCGACGGAAAGGTTTGGCTGACCCAGTCCCGGCCCATCACCACGCTTTACCCGCTGCCGGAGAAGGTCACCCTCCCGGAGAAAGAGCAGGAACCGCCCGGCCCGGGGGAGGACCTGCGTGTCTACCTGTGCTTCAGCCTCGCCCAGGGCCTTACCCGGCCGCTGACCCCGATGGGACTTGCCGCCCTCCGGCGGATCGGCTCATCAGTTGCTGCCGCGGCAGGCTTCGACGTTCCGGATCCCCGCAGCGGGCCGCCGCCGTACGTCGAAGCCGGACAGCGCATCTTTATCGACCTGACCGCAGCCGCCCGGAGCACCGTGGGCCGCCGGATCATTCCCAAGGTCTTTGACGTCATGGAGGCACGCTCCGCAAAAGTCCTGCGCAGCGTGTTCGACGACCCGCGCCTGTCCATCACCCGCCGCGCGCCCTGGGACCTCCTCCGGCACGTGGTCCCCATAGCTGCCCGGGCCCGCGTGCCGGAAGCAGCGATCCGGGCGCTGGTCCGTCCCGAGGCGGCCCTCAAACGCCTGAACCGCTTCACCACGGAGTTCAACGCGACGCTGGAACTGCCCCAGGGTGCTTCCCCCCGTGCGCGGCTTGACCACGCCGAGGGGATCCTGTCGCGGCTCTTTCCGAATCTTCCGGCCGTGCTCCCGCTGGCCGGCCTGGGCTTCGCCATGCTCGGCCTCGCCGGGAAACTTCTTGGTGCCGGCAAACTCTTTGGTGCCGGCGTGGGCGGTGCCCGGGACGGCGGCGGGGGAAGCAGAAACACAGACCTGCAGCCTGTGCTCCGCGGCCTGCCCAACAATGTGACCACCGAGATGGACCTCGAGCTGTGGCACGTCGCCGCGGCGATCAAGTCCGACGCGGAATCAGTGGCCGTGTTCACCGCTCATCCGCCTGAGGTGCTGGCGAAGCGCTTCGCCGCGGGCGGATTGCCGGCTGCGGCCCAGACCGGCGTGGCAGGGTTCCTGGGGCGGTACGGGCACCGGGCTGTCGCCGAGATCGACGTCGGCATGCCCCGCTGGCGGGACGACCCCACCCATATTCTTGGCGTCCTGGCCAACTACCTCCGGCTGGAGGACCCGGAACGGGCCCCTGACCGCCAGTTCAGCCAGGCAGCAGCCGAATCGGATGCACAGATTGAGCGGCTGGTGGCCGAGGCCCGTTCGAGGGGGCGCCTCCGCGCCGTGGCCGTCCGGGCGGCGCTCCGGCGGGCGCGGCTCTTCGCCGGGCTGCGCGAACTTCCCAAGTTCCAGATCGTCCTGGCGCTGGCGGAGGTCCGGAAGCAGCTGGCCGAAGTCGGCGCCGTTCTGGCGGAACAGAAACGGCTCGCCCGGGCGGAGGACATCTTCTTCCTGGACTTCGCCGAAGCCCACCGGGCGCTGGATGGTGCGGACATGCAGGATCTCGTGGCACAGCGGCAGGGGGCCTATTACCTGGAACTGGAGCGGCGCCATATCCCGCGGATGCTGCTCTCGGACGGTACGGAACCCGAAACGCTGCTTACCGGCGTCGGAACCGCCGCCGGGGCGCTGTCCGGGAGCCCGGCGTCGGCGGGGATGGTGACGGCGCCCGCACGTGTCATTCTCGAGCCCGTGGGCGCCCACCTGGAACCGGGGGAAGTCCTTGTGGCGCCGTCCACCGATCCGGGCTGGACCCCGCTGTTCCTCACGGCAGGCGGCCTGGTGATGGAGATGGGCGGCCCCAACTCCCACGGCGCCGTGGTGGCCCGCGAGTACGGCATCCCCGCCGTAGTGGGCGTCGCTGACGCCACCTCGCTGCTCAGGACTGGCCAGGAAGTGACGGTCGACGGCGGTGCGGGCACCGTGGTGCCCGGCGCCTGAGGGCGGCGGCTCTTGGAGTTCGGGGCTACTGATGCGCTGCCTTGGGGTCGGGGCTACTGCCGGTCCTGTGCCGGCTTCCCGCGTCGGATGTGCCGGACCACGAGCCAGACCACGAAGAGGGCCAGGGCGGCATAGACGGCGTAGTTGAGGTAGCGGGAGTACTGCTCCACCGCCGTGTACTGCCGGCCCAGCAGTACGCCGAAGCCGATCAGCGCGCCGTTCCAGATGCCGCTGCCGGCAATGGTGAAAATGCTGAAGGTGCCCAGGTGCATCCTCTCAGCGCCCGCCGGCAACGAAATGAGGCTCCGCACGCCGGGCAGCAGCCGGCCAAAGAAAATCGCCGACCTGCCGTGGCGGCGGAACCAGACGTCCGCGCGCTCGAAGTCCTCCCGGTCCACCAGCGGCAGCTTGGACAGCCAGCGGATCGAACGCTCCAGCCCCACCTTCGCGCCCAGGAGATACAGCGCAAGGGCGCCCAAATAGGCCCCCAGCGTGCTGGTTACGAAGACCAGGACCAGGTTGAGGGACCCCTGCCGGGTCAGGAACCCGGCCAGCGGAAGAATCACTTCGCTTGGAATCGGCGGAAACACCGTCTCGAGGAAGGTAAAGAGTCCCACACCCCATTCCCCGAGCGAATCGATCGCTTGGGCGGCGAAGCCCACAATGCCTGTCAGTTCGTCGGCCGGATTGGACGTGGCACCGGGAAGGCGCATAAGCGGAGGCTCCTGGAAACTGGAAAACGGCGTCCCACCCAGTCTGGCCCACCAGCCGGTACAGGCAAAGCGGACAAACCGGCCGGGGGCTGCCACGAGGGATGCCGAGGCGTACCCTGAGGGTATGAGCTGCGACGTCGGAGCGGAGTTGACATGACTGCCATCTGGCTGCGGTGGACGCCTGCCGTGGCCGTACCTGCTGTTATAGCTGCCGGAGTCCTGGCAGGGTCCTTGCCGGCAAGCGCCCGGGACCCGTTGCCAGAGAAGACGCCTGCCCAGGTGCTGGCGATGATCGGACAGCACCAGACCAAGTCCTTCTCCGGCACGGTGGAGCAGTCGTCCGAACTCGGCCTGCCCGATGTCCCCCAGGTAGGGCCCACCCCGGGTGCAGGGACGGGTTCCCTAGCCGAGCTGCTAACCGGGCCGCACAGCGCCCGCGTCTACGTTGACGGGCCAACCAAGGCCCGCATCCAGGTGATGGACCGGATGGCCGAACGCGACGCCGTCCGGCAGGGCAATGAGCTGTGGCTGTACAACTCCAAGGACAACACGGCCACGCATGTCACGCTTCCCGCCGCTGCGTCGAAGGAATCCCGCAGCCATGACGTGCCGGCAGGCGTGACAACCCCGGAGGAACTGGCCGCGAAGATGCTTGAGAAGCTGGACGGCAGCACCGACGTGGCGGTAGCCGAAGACACCGAGGTGGCGGGCAGGGCGGCATACAACCTGGTCCTCACGCCGCGGTCGGCAATGACCCTGGTGGGATCCGTGGCCGTGGCCGTGGATGGTGAGAACGGCCTGCCGCTGAGCGTGGAAGTGCGGGCACGCGGGCAACAGGAGCCTGCATTCCGGACCGCTTTCTCCAACCTGACGCTTGGGGCTCCCGATGCGGCTTTGTTCAACTTCTCGCCGCCGCCGGGTGCCTCGGTGAAGGAACTTGCGGTGCCGGCAAAGCCCAACGGCATGAAGGGCCAAGTCGACAAGAACCGAACCGGCAAGGATCTGGCTGACAAGAACCCGGCCGGCAGGAACACAGACAATAAGGACCTGCGCGGGCACGCCCCCACCGTCACCGGCTCCGGGTGGGAACGGATCGTCGGCATTCCGGCCCCATCCGCTTCCGCGCCCTCCGAGTCCGGCGAGTCCGGAAAGCAATCAGTCGACAGGCTGCTCAATGATCCCCTGCTTCGCCAGGCGACCGTGACCGTCCAGGGCGGGCGGGCCATCTCCACATCACTGGTTAATGTCCTGCTGACCGACGACGGCCGGACGTTCGTTGGTTCCGTGCCCCTGGAGCGGCTCCAGGCCGCCGCTGCCGCGAGGTGACAGCCGCTGGCCGCGCCCTTGCGCTCGAGACAAAAGGGCTGAGCAAGCGGTTCGGCCACCAGTTGGCGGTCAACAGCGTCGACCTGGCCGTGCCCCGCGGCTTGGTCTTCGGCTTTCTCGGGCCCAACGGATCCGGCAAGACCACCACCATCCGCATGATGCTCGGTCTCGCCGCGCCGACCGCGGGCGAGGTCAGGGTCCTGGGGATGGACATGCCGCGGCAGCTGGATGAGGTCCTGCCCAGGGTCGGTGCGCTGGTGGAGGGGCCGGCTTTCTATCCCTTCCTCTCAGGTGCGGCAAATCTGCACCGCTTTGATGCAGCAGACCGCCACGCCGCACCGTCCACCCGCCGCGCGCGGGTGGCTGAAGCACTGGAACGCGTGGGGCTTTCCCATGCCGCCCGAAAGAAGGTGCGGGCCTACTCCCTTGGCATGAAGCAACGGCTGGGAATCGCCAACGCGCTGCTGGCAAGGCGCGAATTGCTGGTGCTGGACGAACCGACCAACGGGCTGGATCCGCAGGGCACGCGGGAGGTGCGGAACCTGGTCCGGTCCCTCGCCGCCGACGGCGCCACCGTGTTCGTCTCCAGCCACCTGCTGGCTGAAGTGGAGCAGATCTGCACCCATGCGGCCATCATGAGCGCCGGAAGGCTAGTGGCCCAGGGGCCCCTGGCCGAACTCCGTGAGTCAGGCACCGCCCAGCTCCGCCTCGTGACGCCCGACGCCGGTACGGCCTCGGGCGTTTTGGTGCGGTTCGGTCTATCCCCGGTTGTGAGTCATCCAGACGGAGCGGACGCCGTCATTACCTCCAGCCTGCCCATTGGGGCAGGGTTTGACGGCACCGCGGGGCTCCCAGCCGCCAACGGACGCGTGGCACCGGAGGCGATCGTCGCTGCCCTCGTGGCAGACGGTGCGCGGGTGCGCGGGTTCACGGTGGAGCGTGGCAGCCTGGAAGACCGTTTTGTGGCTTTGACGGGGGAGGGCTTCGATGTCGCACAGTGATCGGACGGCGGCACAGGAACCTGAAGCGCAGGAGCCGTCGGCGCAGGAACCGAATGGACACGGGCAGGCAGTGCACCGGCTCACCGTGCGGGACAGCCCGACGCCGGGTACCAGGCGCAGGCCGTCCAGCGGTTCGCTGCTTGCCTCGGAGCTGAAGCAGCTGTTCCGCCGCCGGAGGACCCAGGCCATGCTCCTGGCGCTGGCCGCCATCCCGGTGGTGATCGCCGTCGTCGTCCGCGTTTCCTCAGCTGTTCCCCCGGGGAGGGGGCCGGCGTTCCTGGACCGGATCAGCCAGAACGGCCTGTTCGTGGCCGTCACCGCGATGCTGGTTTCCGTTCCGCTGTTCCTTCCGCTGACCATCGGCGTGGTCGCGGGGGACACAATTGCCGGGGAAGCCGGACTGGGCACGCTGCGGTACCTGCTGGTGGCCCCGGCCGGCAGGGTGCGCCTGCTGCTGGTGAAGTATGCCGGGGCCGCTGTGTTTTGTATTTCCGCCCCCCTGGCTGTGGCGCTGGCCGGCGCGGGCATCGGCTGGGTGCTCTTCCCGGTGGGACCGGTGGCGCTGCTCTCGGGCGACCTCGTGGAGCCGGACGAGGCGCTGGTCAGGATGCTGCTGATCGCCGCCTATCAGGCCGTGTCCCTGCTTGGTTTGTCGGCCATCGGACTGTTTCTGTCCACGCTGACCGACGTGCCTGTCGGGGCCATGGCCGCAACGATCGTCCTGTCGGTCGTTTCCCAGGTGCTCGACCAACTGCCCCAGCTGGAGTGGCTGCACCCGTGGCTGTTCACGCACAACTGGTTCGGCTTTGCAGACCTGCTTCGCCAGCCCATCGGCTGGGATTCCTTCGGTGATAATGCGCTCTTGCAGGCGGGCTACATCGCAGTGTTCGGCGCACTCGCGTACGGCAGATTCGTGAGCAAGGACGTGCTGTCCTAGGGGTTTCCCTGAGCAGGGGTTTTCCGTTCGGAGGTTAGTGGCCGGCCGAGTTAGTACCGCGCAGCGACCGGGTGGAGCTGCATGCCGGCCATCATGCCCAGGTCCGTCACGGTGATGCCCGCAGACGGGTTGAGTGCCTGAACTACCTTGCCGCCGCCGAGGTAGATGGCCACGTGGTAGAAACCGGGCGCCGATCCCCACACCAGCAGATCACCGGGCTGCGCCTGGGACAGGGGCACGTGGACGGGCGCCTGCGCGAACTGCTCCGCAGCCGTGCGCGGCAGTTGCTTCCCAATGGCCGCGAACGCGTTCTGGACCAGGCCCGAACAGTCGAAGCCGTACGCGCCAGTGCCGCCATATTGATAGAAGTACGGGGACCCCACCTTGCCCATCGCCACGGAAATGGCCGCCTGGTTGGAACCGCCGGGAGACGGTGCCGGTTGAACCGGTGCAGGCGCTGGCGCGGGCTGCGCGGGAGTGGGCCGTACTGGCGCAGGCTGTGCTGGCGCGGGAGCCGGGCGGGCCGGCGCAGGTGCCGGGCGGGCCGGCGCAGGTGCCGGGCGGGCTGGCGCGGGAGCTGCAGGAGCCGGGGCCGCAGGTGCCGGAGCTGCCGGAGTTGCCTGTGAAGGAGCGGCCTGGGCCGGCGTCCGGGACGGCACGGAAGCAGACTGCTCCGGCGCGGCAGCACTCGCCCTGCCTGCCGCCGCAGCGTTCGCCGCCGGTGCCTGGTCTGCGTCCGCAGCATTCGCTGCCGCTGCCTTGTCTGCGGCCACCTGGGCCGCGGCGGCACGTTCAGCTGCCGCAGTTACGGCGGCGAGACGGGCCTGCTGGCGCTGGCGTTCCAGGCCGTCCACGCGGGCGGACTCAAGCGCCGCCGTCGTGTTCCGCAGCGAGGCAAGCTGCCCCACGAGGACAGTCCGCTGCGCCTTCGCGTCCGCCACTTCCTTCACCTGGGCCGCATTAGCCTGATCGGCCTGTGCCTTGAGCGTCTCGGCAGTTTTCGCGGCGTCGTCTGCAGCGCGGCGGGCGTCGGCGGCAGCAGCGGTGAGGGATTCGGCGGCTGCGGCGGTGGTTTCTGCTGCGGCGAAGGCTCTGCTCCGGCCCGCGGTGAGGGCCTGCAGCGTTGCGGCCTTGGCGAGGACGTCGCCCGTGCCCGCGACCAGGCCGCTCAGCTCCGGGTTGAGGCCACCGTTCCGGTACAGGTCCCCGGCCAGCTGCCCTACGGCCTTGCGGCTCTTGGACTGTTCCTTGTCCGCGGCAGCCGCCCTGGCCGTGGCCACCGCGGCAAAGTCCGACCTGGTGTCCAGCTCCACCAGGGCATTGCTATAGGCGTTGTTGGCTTCGAGCGTATGTGCGAACGTGACTTCCTGGGCCGTCGCGGCGTCGGCCAGGATGCCCTCAATGTCGGCAACCTTTGCCGCCGTCGCACTTTCACTTGACTTGGCGGCAGCGATGTCCGAGGGGGAGGGGATTTCCGGCGAGGCCGGTACCGTCAGGGCTGTTGCCCCGAAGGCCGATGTTGGCGGGCTGACGGCGACCGCCCGGTCAGCGGTCGCAGGTGCCGCGAGGGTTCCAAAGAGGACGACGGCGCTGCACAGGACTGCCGCTGTGCGGCCGGGGCCGGTCAAACTCATTCATAACCTCGCAAGTCAGGCGGGGCGAACGAGTCGGGAGGCAGCACGGAAGTGCTCCTCTGAAGATGCCCAGCCCTCTGAGGTTAGGGCCGGATCGCCACATTGGCAACAGCAGTCACATCAATAACATAAACAACACCAGTGTCATTTGGGCGGAGATGCGGCGGGCGTGTCGCAGGGAAGGTCCCGTCGGGAACGGTGCTTCAAGGCGCGGCAGCGAGATGAAACGCCGTCAGGCGTGCTGAGGTGATTCGTGCTCGTAGTGGCTGGCCGGTTCGAGTTGGAAGGTGCAGTGCTCGGTATCGAAATGCGAGCCCAGGCAGGTCGTAAGTTTGTCCAGGACCTGGTCCGCGCCCTTCGCGCTCAGCATCTCGTCCTCCACCACCACGTGAGCGGAAAACACCGGCACGCCGGACGTGATGGTCCAGATGTGGATGTCATGTACGGCAACCACGCCGGCCACCGAGAGGATGTGTTCGCGGATCATACTGACTTCCACGCCTCTCGGGGTGGCCTCCAGCAGGACATCGACCACCTCGCGGAGCAGGTGCCAGGCCCTCGGCAGGATCATCAGCGCGATGATCACGGAGGCGATGGTGTCTGCCGCCAGATAACCGGTGAACTTTATGACCAGCGCCGCGGCGATCACGGCGAATGAGCCGAGGAGATCGCCCAGCACCTCAAGGTAGGCGCCGCGGACGTTCAGGCTTTCCTGCTGGGCCTTGCGCAGGATCAGCAGCGAGACGAGGTTGGCGGCCGCACCGAGGATGGCGGCGTACAGCATGATGTCGGTGTGCACCTCGGGTGCGGAGCCAATGCGGCGGATGGCTTCGGTAAAGATGACAGCCGCTACGACTACCAGGATCAGGGCGTTGGCTAGGGCGGCCAGGACTTCCGCGCGTTGGTAGCCGTAGGTCCGTAGATCGCTGGCCGGCAGCGCTGCGATCCATGCTGCCATCAGGGCGATGAAGACGCCGGCTGCGTCAGAGAGCATGTGGCCCGCATCGGCCAGCAGGGCTAGCGAGCCGGAGAGCAGGGAACCGACCAGTTGGATGAGCATCACGGAGAGGGTGATGGCCAGAACCGCAATCAACCTGCCGCGGTGCCTACCCGTTGCCGTGAGGCCGTGGGTGTGGTTGTGGTCGTGTCCCATGACTACAAGGCTAGTCCCACCCGAGTTCGTGAAGCCGCTGGTCGTCGATTCCAAAGTGGTGCGCAATCTCGTGGATCACCGTCACCGCCACCTCCTCCACCACGTCCTCGCGCGAGGAGCAGATGTCCAGGATGGGCTGACGGTAAATGGTGATGCGGTCCGGAAGCGATCCGGCATCCCACCAGGAATCACGCTCGGTCAGGGGAACGCCCTCGTACAGTCCCAGGAGCACAGTGTCCGGGTCCTCTCCGGGCTGCCGGACGTAGTCGTCATCGATGAACACCGCCACGTTGTCCATGGCCCGGGACACGTCGGCCGGAAGCTGGTCCAGGGCGTCGCTGACGGCGGCTTCGAAGTCGGCTTCGGACATCTCGAACCCAGACGGGTCGCCGGCGCCGTCCGGCACGATCGGGAGGCCGGGCGGCAGGTTTGCGGGCATATCCAAACTTTAGCGGGACCTCCGCCGGGTCAGCCCGACGCCGAGAAGGCAGATGGCGCCGCCCACGAGTCCCCAGACAGTCGGGATCTCGCTGAGCACCAGCCAGGAGATCAGGACGGTGGTGCCGGGAACCAGATAGGTGGTGGCGGCCAGCTTCCCGGCATCGATCAGGGACAGCGCGTACGCCCAGGTGGTGAAGGCGATGGCGGTGGGGAAGATGCCGAGGTAGACCAGGCCGAGGGTGGCCGGCAGCTGGGCCGCCTGCAGCTCCGTCACAAGCTGGCCACCGAAGGGCAGGCAGCAGACGAGGCCCACCATAATGCCGAACCACGTGGCCTGCCCGGCCGGAAACTTCCGCAGCACGGGCTTCTGGATGATGACGCTGACGGCGGCGAGTGCAGCAGCGAGGAGGCAAAGCAACACGCCGGCCACGTCCGCCGTCGAACGCGTCCCCGACCCCAAAGCGATGACCGCGACGCCGCCGAACGCCACAAGGCTGCCGATGATCAACCAGCGCGGAAAACCCTCCTTGAGGATGATGCCTGCCATCACCGCCACCAGGATGGGGTTCACGTTGATGAGCAGCGCGCTGGTTCCGGCGTCGAGGGAATGCTCCGCGGCGTTGAGCGCCACGTTGTAGCCGCCGAACCACATGACGCCGTAGGCGAGAATCGGCCACCACTCGCGGCCCCGCGGGAGCGCCCGCAACTTGGGCAGCACCAACGCGCCGAGCACGACGGCGGCGATCGCCAGCCGCCCCAGTGTCAGGGCGCCGGGGGAGAAGCTTGGGCCGACGGCGCGGATGCCCACGAAGGCGGAGGCCCAGAGCACCACCGTCACCACGACGGCGGCGACGCCGAGCGCGTTCATGGAGCGTGCGGGTTTCTCGGGAGCGGGTCCTTCCGGCGCCGGTCCATCAGGGGAGGGGCCGTCGGGGGAGTGGGGCTGGAGGGGGCTGGTGCCGGCGGTGGATGCCATGATGCCAATCTAGCTGCGTTCCCTGCACCGTGGCTGGCGGAAATCGGCCATGTCTAGCCAAGAAACCGCCAATGTGGCGGGCTTGGATTTGCTTGCCGTTTGCGTGTCCATCGGGCCGATTTTGGATATTCCGGGGAGAGGCTCTATAGTTTTACAGGTCCAGTTCGGAGGAACGCGAAGGGACAAGAACGAAAGGCTTCGGCCCTTTATTTTTGCCCTTGTTCTACCAAATTGAGTCCAGGCCCCCATCGTCTAGCGGCCTAGGACACCGCCCTTTCACGGCGGCGGCACGGGTTCGAATCCCGTTGGGGGTACGCAAGGAAGTGGTCAAAGCAGGCAAAAAAGTCTGGTAGGCTGGAGTCCTTGAAAAAACGCGGTAGCAATACTGCGGAAGCAAGAAATAGCAAGGCCCTGTAGCGCAGTTGGTTAGCGCGCCGCCCTGTCACGGCGGAGGTCGCGGGTTCAAGTCCCGTCAGGGTCGCTTTGTTTGCCGGAGGAAATTCCGGCATTCATGGTGACATGTCACCTAGGCTCTGTAGCTCAGTTGGTAGAGCGTTCGACTGAAAATCGAAAGGTCACCGGATCGACGCCGGTCGGAGCCACCAGCTAGAACCCCGCTGTTCCATTAGGAACAGCGGGGTTTTTTCGTTCCCCCGGGTTTCCCTGTCTTTGGGGTTCCCTTCCGCAGGTCCTGCGGCCTTTTCGGCAACGCTCCCTCAGGTCCTGCGGCCTTTCCCGCAACGCTTCCTCAGGTCCTGCGGCCTTTCCCGCAACGCTTCCTCAGGTCCTGCGGCCTTTTCGCCAACGCTTCCTCAGGTCCTGCGGCCTTTTCGCCAACGCTTCCTCAGGTCCTGCGGCCTTTTCGCCAACGCTTCCTCAGGTCCTGCGGCCTTTCCCGCAACGCTTCCTCAGGTCCTGCGGCCTTTTCGCCAACGCTTCCTCCGCTTCCCCGCCAGAGGTGGGGAAGCCGTCCTCCGGTGCGTCACTGCACCCAACGACTGTCCGGCGGCGCCGGCGTCCGGGGAGCCGCAGGGAAGCCGGCATATCAGCCCGGTCCCCACTGAAGATCTAACCCTGGCTCCCAATGCGCCAGCGGTCGTGGGGCACTTTGGGGGCAGCGGCGTCGTAAATCACGACGGCGGCCGGCCTGTTCCGCGTCAAGTCCCCCGTTTTTGGTCGGCCCGAGCCCGCTGTCGGTGTGAGCAACGCCATTGATGACGCAACTATGAAGACAGGTTTGATTCCCGTCCTGAAGTGGGGCACGCGCGCGCAAACGAGATGTAAGCGCTTGCACGTCAGGGTGTCTGGCCGAGGATGACGACCGAAAACCGTGTTGAACTCGGCTGACAACGTTGTCTAGCGTGGAGTGTGGGCCGCGAAATGTATGACGTTTCGGATCGCCCACCGCGGGGTCCCACCCAAACCCCGCTTCTCCCTCGACACAACGGCGTCCTCGATGACGCATGCCGTGTCAGCGGGGTCTCCGGAGTTCGGGGGCAAGGGCAGCTGCCCGTCTTCCACGAACGTAACTCCGCGAGAAGAGCAAAAAATGCACAAGCACCCCAACACCCCCCGGATGCTGCGGTGGCGCCCCGCCGCCGCAGCTCTGGTGGCAACTGTCGCCGCCACGGCGTTCCTCGCCGTGCCTTCGGCGCAGGCAAATGAGCCGTCGGATCCGCCGGCGAGTACCCAGATGCCGACGCCGACACCGGGCTTCCCCCTGCCGACGCCCCACACTCAGACGGCCCACGATCCGGCGTCGGACTTCACCTCAAAGTGGACCCGTGCGGATGCCAAGCAGATCATGGCGCAGAGCGACTCCAAGGTTAAGCCGGGCCAGAACTCCATGAGCCCCGACGTCACCATGCCGGAGATCCCCGAGGACTTCCCTGCCATGAACGACGACGTATGGGTCTGGGACACCTGGTCGCTGACCGACGAGAACGCGAACCAAATCAGCTACAAGGGTTACGACGTGATCTTCTCGCTGGTCGCTGACCGGCACGCAGGCTACGGCTTCGACCAGCGCCACTGGAACGCCCGCATCGGCTACTTCTTCCGCAAGACCAACGCCGACCCGGCCAAGGACAAGTGGAACTACGGCGGACACCTGTTCCTGGACAACACGTCCATCGGCAACACGGAATGGTCCGGCTCCACGCGCCTGATGCAGGGCAACCACGTGAACGTCTTCTACACGGCCACCACGTTCTACGACGTCAAGGAGCGCAACGCCGGCGGCGGCGGCATCGCCCCGGACGCCGCCATCGCCAAAGCGCTCGGCAACATCCACGCCGACAAGAACGGCGTGACCTTCGACGGCTTCCAGCACACCAAGCTGCTTGAGCCGGACGGAAAGCTCTACCAGAACAAGGCGCAGAACCCGGGCTTCGCATTCCGCGACCCGTACACCTTCGCTGACCCGGCACACCCCGGAAAGACTTTCATGGTGTTCGAAGGCAACACCGGCGGCAAGCGCGGAGACTACCGCTGCAAGGACGAGGACCTGGGTTACGCCAAGGGTGACCCCAATGCGGAGAACCTCGCCGAGGTCAACAGCAAGGGAGCCTACTACCAGACCGCCAACGTTGGCCTGGCCGTGGCAGACAACAAGGATCTGACCAAGTGGCACTTCCTGCCGCCGGTCCTGTCCGCCAACTGCGTCAACGACCAGACCGAGCGTCCGCAGATCTTCATCCAGAATGAAGGCGGCAAGAACAAGTACTACCTGTTCACCATCAGCCACCAGTTCACCTACGCTGCAGGCATGCGCGGACCCGACGGCGTCTACGGCTTCGTGGGCAACGGCGTCCGCTCCGATTACCAGCCGATGAACAACAGCGGCCTGGCCCTCGGCTCCCCGACGGACCTGAACCTGCCGTCCGAGTCCCCGGAAGCGCCGACGCCGAACCAGAACGGCCGCCAGTTCCAGGCCTACTCGCACTACGTGCAGCCGGGCGGCCTGGTCCAGTCCTTCATCGACAACGTGAACGGCGTCCGCGGCGGCTCCCTGTCGCCCACCGTGAAGATCAACTTCCGCGACGGCGTGTCCAAGGTTGACCGCAGCTTCGGCAAGAACGGCCTCGGCCCGTTCGGTTATCTGCCCACCAACGTCCACGTTGGCGGCAACGGCCTCTACAAGTAAGCCGTCACTGAAGCAATCATCGGGAGGCGCCCGGACCTGGTGAGTATTTCCGGGTCCGGGCGCCTTTTGCTCAACCTGAGTCCCTGTATATACAGAGCCGTTTTGAGGCACGACTGCAAAAAAGCACCTGGCCTGTCAACTTGGAAAGTGGTGTGCCGGCCGGGCTAGACTCGCACGCCGGGGGACGGGCAGGCGTTCTTCGGCTGCCCAGCTAGGCCGCCTAAGGTGGCAAAACCACTCCAGGAATGGAAACTGTGAAATATCTTGCCCGCCCGCTGTACGCCGCTGCCCTTTTTGCCGTAGTGGCACTTACCGCCTGCTCCGCGCCTGCCTCCGGCAGTGCGCCGTCGGAGTCTGCAACAACCACGACGGCGGACAGCAGCGCCGCTCCTACCGCGTCCGCGAGTGCGGCGTCCGGTCCCTTTGGCGGCTACGCCTCGGCGGCTGAGGCCTGCGCCGCCATCTCGACGCAAGCCACGGGGGCGTCCCTGCTGCCCCTCTCCGCCGCACAGGGCAAGACAGCAGAACTGGAGCACAAGAAAGCGGAGCTTGCGGAGACGGCACAGCGGGTGCCGGAGGCGCTGAAGGCGGACTTCTCGCGGTTCAACAAGGTGGCACTGGCAGGGCTCTCCGACCAGAGCGTGTATTCCAACGGCGAGTTCGAGGCCGCCATGGCCCCCGTTACCGGGTGGCTGTCTGCGAACTGCCACTAAGGCTCCATGGGGATTGCGCTGCGCCGGGGCCCGCGGGGAACGCGGTGCGCGCGGCCCCTGACGTTGTCCGGCCTAGGGGATAGGGTTGTGTTCAACAGAAGGGGAGTGCTGATGGAATACCAGAATCCACAAACCGCCGCCGTTCGTGTGGACCCTGCCCTGACGCCGGCTGCAGCCGGCGGGCGGACCGTGATCTCCGAGACCGCCGTGGCCAAAGTCGCCGGGATCGCGGCCCGCGCCGTGCCCGGTGTGTACTCCCTGGGGACAGGGTCCTCACGGGCACTCGGTGCCATCAGGGACGCGGTGGGCAGCTCCGATCACGCCGCAGGCGTGCACGCCGAGGTCGGCGAAACCCAGGTGGCGGTGGACATCACCCTGGTGGCGGTCTATGGCGCTCCGCTGCATGCCCTGGCCAACCAGGTGCGGGCAAGCGTTTACACTGCCGTCGAGAAACTGGTGGGCCTGCAGGTCATCGAGGTGAACGTCGAGATCAACGACGTCTACATTGCACCGCCGGTGAAGCCGACAGGTGCTGGCGCCGTCGCTGAGAGGGAGGCGGTCCTGTGAGCCCCACTGTCGTTGGAATCGCAGTCGGCGCCTTCGTAGCGTTCATGTCACTACAGTTCGGTCTCTGGGGCTTCCTGATTTCCCTGCTGTTCATGGGAATCGGTGCGCTTCTGGGCCGCGCCGCAGAAGGGAAACTGGACCTCCGCAGCGTCATCGACGCCATCAGCGGCCGGCGCTCATCCTCATGAACCAGGCAGCCGATACGAGCCAGGCAGCCGAAGCCACGCCCAGCGGGCAGTACAGCGGACACAACAGGATCAGCACGCAGGCGCTCACGAGCTTGGCCAAGGCTGCCGCTGCCGATGCCCTGGGCATTCATGCCCATGATGTCCGCGCGGACTGGTCGGACGACGGCGGCCTGCTGGCTTTGTCGCTCGTCGCCCCCATCCGGATCCCCAGCCTCACTGCAGTCCTCCGCGACCCGGGACGTGTCCCTGCGCTGGGCGGCTCCATCTGGGACAGGACCGTGCACGCCAAAACCGACATCTTGACCAAGGTCACCGAACTCAGCGGTGCGAGTCTGAGCAGGGTGGACATCCGCATCAGCGGTGCCCACGTCACGGAAGAGGGCAGGGTGCGGTGAGTTCCGTCGTCGAACAGCAGCATGATTCCGCCGGCGACCCGGCGCAGGGCAGCTCGGGTGCGGCGCACGCCTCAGCCATCGACATGCGCCGCGTCCTGCACCGCGAGACCCACGCCTCACGAGCCGTGGCAGCTGTCATCGCCGGTTCACTGGTCATCGTGCTATGTCTTTACGCACTCCTGGAATCCGCGGTGCGCGCCATCGGCCAGCCGCCCTGGCTCATCGATCCGCAGACGGCAGCCGAACGGATCGTGGCGCTCCCGTCCGGACTGCCGCCGCTGCTGCTGGGTGCTGCCGGAGCCGTGACCGCTGCCGTAGGTCTCTTCTTTTTCCTATGCGCGGTCCTGCCCGGGCGCCGGGCCAGGCATCTGCTGTCTGACCGGCGGATTGCTGTGGTGGTTGATGATGAAGTCATCGCGGCGGCCCTTGCCCGAAGCGCGCGCCTGGCAGCCAATGTCACGCAGGAACAGGTCATGGTGGTGGTTTCCCGGCGCCAGGTAGTGGTCAACGTCCGCCCCACGTCCGGCGTGCCGGTCAGCGAAAACGCCATCCTGCAGGCGGTGGAGGAGGAACTGGAGGCGATGGGACCGTCTCCCATGCCGCAGGTGACCATCAATCTGTCGACCTCCGGGGTGGTGGGCGCGTGAACGGCACACCAAGGCTTCTCAACCGGATCCTTCTCGGCATTCTTGGCTTTAAGCTGCTGGTGATCGGCGTGCTGCTCGTACTCCTGGCGGCCGTCCCCTCCGTGGCGGCATGGTGGCACTCCTGGTCCAGAAGCGTGTCGGACAGCGTCACGGCGGCCTTCGAAGGCACACAGTTCCCCGGCCGGCAGGGGAGCTGGCTGTGGGTAGTCCTGGCCCTCGCAGTGGTGCTGCTGATCGGCCTCATGGTTGCGTGGATCGCGCAGCAGGGCAAGGGCCGCACCGACCTCCTGCTGGCAGCGGAGGATCCGGGCGGCGTTCCCGGGGACATCAGGATCGGCGGGGGAGTGGCCGAGCAGGCACTGAAGAACGCCCTGGCCGACCGTCCCGATCTCGCCGGTGCGACGGTCTCGATCTACGACGTCAAGGGCCAGCCGGCACTGAAGCTCCGGCTGCACCCAAGGCCGGGTGTGGCTCCGCAGGCCGTCGCCGCCGAAGCGGCGGACCTGGTCGACGCGCTGAGCGCCGTGGTGGGCCAGCGGACACCGGTTCTGGTGCACATCGCGGCCGGCGCGCGGACCCGCTTCAGCCGCGCCGAGCGGGTCCGCTAGCTCCGTTATCCAGAGCTCTGACTAGCCGGAAACCGGTTAGCCAGAGACCATCGGGCCGCTTATCCCGCCACCAGGTATGCCGCACTGTTGGGCACAACCACGGCTTCATCAGCGCCTGATTCTGCAGCGCTCGACAGTGCCACCCGGTAACCGTCGGGGATCGGCGTTGGATCCGCCCCGGTGTTGGCGACCACCAGGACATCACGGTTGTGAAACGCCAGGACGCCCAGTTCGGGTTCGTGGTTGTCCGCCCAGCAGAAGGTTCCGGATCCCAAACAATGGTTCCGGCGTGCGGTGAGCGCGGCGCGGTACAGCTCCAGCGTGGAGCCTTTGACGCCGTCCTGCCGGTCTGCGGCCAGCTCTTCGAAGGATGCGGGCTGCGGCAGCCAGGGCGCGGCCGGGTCCTGAACGGTGGACGCCTCTGCGAAGCCGTACCCGGGCGCTGCGGATTTCCAGGGCAGGGGCACCCGGCAGCCGTCGCGCCCGCGCTCAATGCCGTGGGTCCGGAAGAACGTCGGGTCCTGCCGGGCTTCGGCGGGCAGCGTGGTGTGCTCGGGGAGGCCCAGCTCCTCGCCCTGATAGATGTACGCGGAGCCGGGGAGGGCCAGGGACACCAGCGTGGCCGCCCTCGCGCGGGCCAGCCCCAGGGGTGCATCGGGCTGCTCGTCCTCGGCGGCAATCCCCTTCGGGAAGGTGGTGGGGTCCTGCAAACCGAAACGGCTCGGATGGCGCACCGTGTCATGGTTGCTCAGGACCCACGTGGACGGTGCGCCCACGGACGCGGCAGCCTCGAGGGAATCCTCGATGGCCACGGCCATCCGCCGGGCGTCCCAGCCAGCCAGCAGGAAATCGAAGTTGAAGGCCTGCTGCATCTCGTCCGGCCGGATGTACCGCGCCAGCCGCTCCGCCGGTTCAACCCACGCCTCGGCCACCAGCATGCGGTCGCCGTCGTAGCCGGCCAGGACCCGGTTCCAATCCCGGTAAATGTCATGCACGCCGTCCTGGTCAAAGAACGGCGACGGGGGATACAGCGGCGATACGGGCTCGTGTTCCGTGCCCTCGGCGGTGTCCCCGACAGTATCACCGGCCGGAGAGGCGTGTGCCGTATGCGGTTCAACTGCCTCTGTGTGGGCGCCCGGGGGATCCGTCACATGGGCGGCTTCGGCGGAGCCTTCCACCATGGCAGCCACGCCTTCCCAGTCGGGGAGGCCGGCCGCCTTCACCATCCCGTGGGCCACGTCCACTCGGAATCCGTCCACGCCCCGGTCCAGCCAGAAACGGAGCACTGAACGCATTTCCTCCCAGACCTCGGGGTTCTCCCAGTTGAGGTCCGGCTGCTTCGTGTCGAACAGGTGCAGGTACCAGTCGCCGGGGGAGCCGTCCGCGTTCGTGGTCCGCGTCCAGGCCGGTCCGCCGAAGATGGATTTCCAGTTGTTTGGCGCAAGGTTACCGTCGCCGGAGCCTGGAACCTCGTCCTTTCCCGGCCGGAACATGTACCGCTCCCTGGCGGCCGAGCCGGGTTCCGCCGCGAGGGCCTCCTGGAACCACACATGTTCATCGGATGTGTGGTTGGGGACCAGGTCGACGATCACCTTCAGCCCTCGGGCGTGGGCGTCCCCCAGCATGGCGTCGAAGTCGGCCAGCGTACCAAAAGCCGGGTCCACCTGCCGGTAATCGGCGACGTCATAACCGCCGTCCGCCTGCGGGGACCGGTAGAACGGCGAGAGCCAGACGGCGTCGACCCCGAGCTGCTGCAGGTAGGGCAGGCGTGCCGTGACACCGGGCAGGTCGCCCATGCCGTCACCGTTCCCGTCGGAGAAGGAACGTGGATAGATCTGATAGACAGCTGCGTGGGCCCACCACGCCGTTGTCTCGGAAGCCGGCGTGCTGATCGGGCGGTGACTCATAGTTGCCTCTCCGGTAACAATTAGGTGTAAACGCTTGCATTTCTTCGGGCAACGTTACTAGTGTGACAGTCACCACATCAACCGCACGATTGATTTTCATGTCACTCAGCGAGGAGTCTCCAGCCAATGAAAACCCCTAAGTTCTTACTCCCGGTTGCCACCGCCGGTGTGCTCGCCCTGACCCTGTCTGCCTGTGGCGGCGGCGGGGGCGGCACCACAGGCGGCGGTGCCGGGGGAGGCGACGCCGCCAACGGCTTGGACGGCCGCGGTCCCATCACCTACGTTCAGGGCAAGGACAACAGCAACGTGGTCCGCCCGCTGATCGAGAAGTGGAACGCAGCCCACCCGAACGAGAAGGTGACCTTCAAGGAGCAGACGGACCAGGCCGACCAGCAGCACGACGACATCGTGCAGCACTTCCAGGCCAAGGATCCCGGCTATGACGTCGTGGACGTTGACGTCGTGTGGACCGCAGAGTTCGCGGCCAAGGGATGGCTCCAGCCGCTGAAGGACAAGATGGCCTTCGATACCAGCGCCATGCTGAAGCCGACCGTCGACGCCGCCTCGTACAAGGGAACGCTGTACGCGGCCCCGCAGACCTCCGACGGCGCCCTGCTGTACTACCGCAAGGACCTTGTTCCCACCCCGCCGAAGACGTGGGACGAGATGATGGGAATGTGCTCCATCGCCAAGCAGAACAACATGGGCTGCTACGGCGGGCAGTTCAGCAAGTATGAAGGCCTGACCGTCAACGCTTCGGAGGCCATCAACTCCGCCGGCGGCGCCGTTCTGGATCCGGACGGCAAGCCCAGCCTGAACACCGCGGAGGCCAAGACGGGCCTGGAGAACCTGGCCAAGGCCTACGCCGACGGCAACATCCCCAAGGAGGGCATCACCTTCCAGGAGGAGCAGAGCCGCCAGGCGTTCCAGAGCGGAAAGCTGCTCTTCCTGCGCAACTGGCCCTATGTCTACAACCTGGCAACCACTGAAGGTTCCTCGGCAGTGAAGGACAAGCTGGGCATCGCCCCGATCCCGGGCAAGGACGGCCCCGGTGCGTCCACGCTGGGTGGCCACAGCATGGCTGTGAGCGTCTACTCCAAGAACAAGGCAACGGCCCTGGACTTCCTGAAGTTCATGACGTCCGAAGAGACGGAGAAGTTCTACGCCACCCAGGGGTCGCTGGCTCCGGTGCTGGGCAGCCTTTACACTGACGCCGCGCTGGTGAAGAAGCTCCCCTACCTGCCCGTACTGAAGACCTCCATCGAGAACGCCGTGCCGCGTCCGGTCAGCCCGTTCTACCCGGCGGTCACCAAGGCAATCCAGGAAAATGCGTATTCAGCCATCAAGGGCGAGAAGCCCGTGGACACCGCACTTTCTGACATGCAGAAGTCCATCGAATCCGCCGGTTCAGGATCGTAGTTCTGCCATGGCAACCGAAGTAGGCCCGACGCCGGTCAAGGCACCGGCGTCGGGCGGCGCCCCGATCCACCACGGCCCCAAGGGCGTGGGTGAGGATAACAAGATTCTGAGTCAGGGGAAATGGGCCTCGTGGCTCCTTGCCCCGACTATCATCGCCCTTGCCGTGGTGATCGTTTACCCGATCATCAGCGCAATCGTGATGTCCTTCCAGAAGGATGCCGGCCTGGATCCGGCCACCGGTCTCTTTACCGCAGGCGGTCCGGCAGGCGTCCAAAACTACGTCAACTGGCTCGCCCAGCAGTGTTCTGCTCCGGCAGGCGGAACGGTGGCGTGCCCGCCGGGTACGCTGGGTGCGCAGTTCTGGTCGGCCACGGCAACTACGTTCTTCTTCACCGTGGTTACCGTGACCTTCGAGACCGTCCTGGGCTTCTGGATGGCAATGATCATGGCCCGCACCTTCAAGGGCCGGAGCATGGTCCGTGCTGCTGTACTGGTGCCGTGGGCAATCCCCACCGCCGTCACCGCGAAGCTCTGGTTCTTCATCTTCGCCTTCGAAGGCATCGCCAACAAGCTATTCAACACCTCGATCCTGTGGACAGGCAGCGAATGGCCGGCGAAGTGGGCAGTGGTCATCGCGGACGTCTGGAAGACGACCCCCTTCATGGCCCTGCTGATCCTCGCTGGACTCCAGATGATCCCGGCCGAGGTTTATGAGGCCGCCAAGGTCGACGGTGCCAGCGCCTGGCAGCGCTTCCGGCTGATTACATTGCCGCTGGTGAAGCCGGCCCTGATGGTTGCCATCCTGTTCCGCACCCTGGACGCGCTGCGCATGTTCGACCTCCCGTACATCCTGACGGGTGGCGCGAACAACACCACCACGCTGTCCATCCTGGTGATCAACCAGATCAGGCAAGGGTTTAACGCCGCCGCGGCGTTGTCGACCATCACCTTCATCATCATCTTTCTTGTCGCGTTCATCTTTGTCCGGTTCCTCGGCGCAAATGTTGTTGAACAGAGCGGCGCCACCGGTAAGGGGAAGAAATGACCGCCGCGACATCCTCCGCCACAAGCCTGCGCGCGGAGCAGGACCGAGGCCGCCGCAAGGCCCAGAACAGCGAGAAGTGGGCCCAGGGCAGGACCTACATCAGTGCCGCCGTCATCCTGATCTGGTGCCTCGCGCCGGCGTACTGGATGGTGGTGACGGCGTTCCGCGAGGTGGGCTTCACTTACGACACCTCGATCCTGCCCAGCCATGTCACGCTGGACAACTTCAACACCGCGTTCGACACTTCCTTCGGCAACCGGTTCGGCCAGGCGCTGCTCAACAGCGTCTTCATCGGCGGCGTCGTCACGCTGGTGTCGCTGATCATCGGTGTGTTCGCGGCGTACGCGCTCGCGCGGCTGAACTTCCGGTTCAAGTACATGGTGCTCGGCTTCATTCTGGGCGCATCCATGTTCCCGGGCGTCGCCCTGATCACTCCGCTGTTCCAGTTGTTCACCAACATCGGCTGGATGGGGAGCTACCAGGCACTGATCATCCCGAACATTTCGTTCGTCCTGCCGCTGACGGTGTACACCATGACCTCCTTCTTCCGGGAGATGCCGTGGGAGCTGGAGGAGTCGGCCCGGGTGGACGGCTGCACGCAGGGACAGGCCTTCCGAAAGGTCATCATGCCCCTCGCGGCACCGGCCATCTTCACCACCGCGATCCTGGCGTTCATCTCCTCGTGGAATGAATTCCTGATCGCCAGCCAGCTGTCCAGCGATGCCACGCAGCCGGTAACGGTGGCCATCGCCAACTTCGCGGGGGCCCAGCCGAACCAGGTCCCGTACACGGCCATCATGGCGGCAGGCACCATCGTCACCATTCCGCTGGTCATCCTGGTGCTGGTGTTCCAGCGCAAGATTGTGGCCGGCCTGACGGCGGGTGCTGTCAAGTGACGCACGGAGCAGCACCACAGGGCAGGAAGCCGGAACCGGTCGCGCCCAAGCGCGTCCGTTCCGGCGAGGACTTCGACATCATCATCGGATTCCTTGGCTTCTGGGCCGTGGTGCTGCTCGTCGTCACCGTCTGGATGGAGGTGACCGGACAGCCCGCTGTCTTCTGGGCGCTCGGACTGCTGGCCACACTGCTGGCACTGTATGGCATGGTCAGGCTCCGCAGGCGCCTCCCCGCGCGCACGGCCACGCGCCGCACGTAATACCTGCAGGACTAAAATGGACACTTGCCGCCGGGAGAACAGCACGGCGGACACCTGCATGAGGGCTTAGAGAGGACATCGTGGCGCGCACTACTGAAAGGGCACAGCGCGGTGGCCACTCAGGGGTCAGTATCGAAGACGTGGCCGCGGCCGCAGGTGTTTCCACCGCAACCGTGTCCCGCGCCGTGCGCGGCCTGCCCCGCGTCTCCCCGGCCACCCGGGAAAAAATCCTTGAGGTGGCCGCGGCGCTGGGCTACGTTGCCTCATCCTCCGCGTCCGGCCTTGCCACCGGACGCACCAAGACCATCGGCGTGCTGGCCCCGTTCGTGAGCCGGTGGTTCTTCTCGAAGGCCATCGAGGGCGCGGACCGCGAACTCCATGCCCGGCAGTACAACCTTTCACTCTTCAACCTGGGCGGCCACGGCAGTCACCGCGAGCGGCTCTTCAGCAAGACCATGGTCTACAAACAGATCGACGCCCTCCTGGTCCTGTGTATGGCGCTGACCCGGGACGAGCTGGAGCACCTGCAAAAGATCGACATCCCGCTGGTGGTGGTGGGCGGCCACGTGGAGGAATGTGCCTACATCGGCATCGACGACTACGCGGCAGCCTCCACCGCCGTCAGGCACCTGATCGAACTCGGCCACCGGGACATCGCGCTGCTGCACGGCGACGATGAAACCGACCTCAACTTCGATGTTCCCCGGGTCCGCATCCTGGCCTTCCAGGACGTCATGACAGCTGCCGGCCTGGAAGTCCGCCCCGAGTGGGACGAGTGGGGCGACTTCACCGTCCGCAGCGGCCAGGAGGCGTTCCGGCGGCTGTGGGCCCAGCCAGGCGAGAAACCGACCGCCATCTTCTGCGCCTCAGATGAAATGGCCATGGGGGTCATTTTCGAAGCGAACCGCGTCGGCGTCCGGGTGCCGCAGGACCTGTCCGTGATCGGCATCGACGACCACGATTTTTCCGACGCCATCGGCCTCACCACGGTGGGGCAGCGGCCCGACGAGCAGGCCGAGCTTGGCACCAAGATGCTGCTCGACGAACTCCTGGGGATCCCCGGTTCGGTGCGGTCCTCGGTCGCGCCGCACCGCCTGATCGTCAGACGCACGACGGCGCCGCCCCGGTCCTCATAGCAGCGCACCTGACGTCTTTGAAGGGCCGGGTGCCTGGCGGGGAAGTGTGCGGGTTACGAGGCCCGGGCCAGTTGGCGGATGGGGATCCAGCGGGAAGCCAGCCGGCGGTAGGCGGCGGCCGCGCCCGTCATGTCTCCCTCCGCGAGGCATTCGATGCCCAGCCGCACGTCCATGGGGGAGTCGTCCGGGTAGACCTTGTCCGCCACTGCGCCGTAGTCCAGTTCCACCATCGAGTCGGCATGGAAGAGCTCCAGCCATTCGGTGAGCTGCGTGAGGTCGTCCAGCATGTCAAGGTCAGGCGCCGCGAGGGCCAGGTTCGCCACGGCATAGCGCACCCGGTCGAGGGCGTCGGAGATGGGCGCCCACACACGCACGGTGAGGATCCTGCCGCCGGCCTCCACGACGTCCTGCGGGTCGGACTCGAGGAACAGCGAGAACCAGCTGAAGGGGATGCCCCAGGTGGAGGCGCGGGTGTGCACCCGGGTGATGCCGTCCCGCGCGTTGACCAGGTCGATGCGTTCCTGGTGCCTGTCCCGCTGCTCCTCGGGGATCAGCAGCTCGGCCAGAGGCCCGTGAATGCCCTCGATCAGCGCGTTGGCCGCCAAGCCGGCACGAAGCACCAGTTGGCTCGGGCAGTAAAGCAGCCCGACGCCGTCGGACGTTTCCTCTTCTGCGCTTTCCTTGTCGGCATCCTCCACGGGGACACCCGGGGCGCGGGTGACGCGCACCAGGTCGGTCCGGCCGGTGGGAAACGGATCGCCGCCCGGCCGGGTGATCCGCCCCAGCGAAGCCAGCAGTTCCGCGTTTTCGACGGCGGCGCGGGACACCGCCCGTTCACCGGCTGACTTGATGGCGGCCTGCTGATCCTCGGGAAACGCGTCCAGCGGCTCATAGACGCGCAGCGTGGAGGAAAACGGGAGCCCGGCCTGGCCCCGGTAGAGGTTGCCCGTCATGAATGCCTGCCTGTCATCAGCCGTCAGCCTCCATCAGTCGGTCAGTTCCACAATCACCGGCGCGTGGTCGGAGGCGCCCTTGCCCTTGCGTTCCTCGCGGTCGATCGACGCGCCGGAAACGCGCGAGGCGAGGGCCGGCGAGGCGAGCACGAAGTCGATCCGCATGCCCTCCTTTTTGGGGAAGCGCAGCTGGGTGTAGTCCCAGTACGTGTAGACGCCCGGGCCCGGGGTGTGGGGGCGCACGACGTCGGAGTAGCCCACCGACTCGAACGCGTGGAACGCGGCCCGCTCAGGTTCGCTGACGTGGGTGTAGCCCTGGGTGAGGAACAGGTCGATGTCCCAGACGTCGTCGTCCGTAGGGGCGATGTTCCAGTCGCCCATCAGTGCGACTTGCTTGGACGGGTCCTCGGAGATCCACCCGGCCGCGTGGTTCTTCAGGGAATCAAGCCACTTGAGCTTGTAGGGCATGTGCTCGTCGTCGAGGGAGCGGCCGTTGGGGACGTAGAGGCTCCATACCCGGACCCCGCCGCAGGTGGCGGCCATGGCACGTGCTTCCTGGACGGGATCCTTGCCCGCCTTGCCGAAATGCGGCTGGTCGGTGAAGCCGCGTTCGACGTCGTCCAGGCCCACCCGCGAGGCGATGGCCACACCGTTCCACTGGTTGACGCCGAAGTGTGCCACCTCGTAGCCCATGCGCTCGAAGAGCTCCCACGGAAAGTTGTCGTCCTTGCACTTGGTTTCCTGGATGGCCAGGACGTCACAGTCGGAACGCTGCAGCCACGCCTCCACACGGTCGGCACGGGCACGCAGCGAGTTCACATTCCAGGTAGCTATCTTCACAGTCCTAACTTACCGAACTTGGATGCGGATGGGGGTTGCCCGGCACCCGGTATGGCAGCGCACCCCGCGCTGGGGACTCTGGAATTTAGTAGGAAGTCCGAGTAGATTCAGCACCAAAGATGACCGGGGTCATGCAAAGGAGCATCCATGGTTCACGAACTATCCCACTACATTGGCGGCCGGCGGGTGGACGGCACCTCCGGCCGGCACGGCGACGTCTATGATCCCTGCACCGGGGAGGTCCAGGCCAAGGTGCCGCTGGCGGGCGCGGAAGAAGTCCGGAACGCCATCGCGAACGCCGAAAAAGCCCAGCCGGAGTGGGGCGCGATGAACGCCCAGCGGCGCGGCCGCATCCTGCTCAAATTCGTGGACCTCGTGAACGAGAACATGGACGAGCTTGCTGCCCTCCTGTCCTCGGAACACGGGAAGACCCTCGCCGATGCCCGGGGCGACATCCAGCGCGGCATCGAGGTGGTGGAGTTCGCCGCCGGCGCCCCGCACCTGCTCAAGGGCGAATTCTCCGACGACGCCGGCGCGGGCATCGACGTGCACTCCATGCGCCAGCCGCTGGGCGTGGTGGCGGGCATTACGCCCTTCAACTTCCCCGCGATGATTCCGCTGTGGAAGTCCGGGCCGGCACTCGCGGCAGGCAACGCGTTCATCCTCAAGCCGTCCGAACGTGATCCGTCCGTGCCGCTGCGCCTGGCTGAGCTCTACTCCGAGGCAGGGGTCCCGGACGGCGTCTTCAACGTGGTCAACGGCGACAAGGAAGCCGTGGACGCGCTGCTCGAGGACGAGCGCGTGCAGGCCATCGGCTTCGTCGGCTCCACTCCGATCGCCCAGTACATCTACGCAACGGCGGCGGCCCACGGCAAGCGGGCGCAGTGCTTCGGCGGCGCCAAGAACCACATGGTGATCATGCCGGACGCGGACTTGGACATGGCCGCCGATGCCCTGATCGGGGCCGGCTACGGGTCGGCCGGTGAACGCTGCATGGCAGTTTCCGTGGCCGTTCCCGTGGGGGAGGAGACAGCGAACAAGCTGGTGGCACGGCTGCAGGAGCGGATCAAGTCCCTCAAAGTGGGCCACAGCCTGGCCCAGGACTCCGACTTCGGGCCGGTGGTGACCCCCGCGGCCAAGGAGCGGATCGAGGGCTACATCAAGTCCGGCGAGGAGGACGGCGCCTCGCTCCTGGTGGACGGCCGCGGCCTGGCCGTGGACGGCTACGGCGGTGGCTTCTGGGTGGGACCCACGCTGTTCGACAACGTCACCAAGGACATGAAGATCTACCGCGAGGAGATCTTCGGCCCCGTGCTCAGCGTCGTCCGCGCGTCCGACTACGACGAGGCGCTGGGGCTCTGCAGCGAGAACGAGTTCGGGAACGGCGTGGCCATCTTCACCCGAGACGGCGACGCGGCCCGGGATTTCGCCAGCCGCGTGCAGGTGGGCATGGTGGGCATCAACGTCCCCATCCCGGTGCCCATTGCCTACTACACCTTCGGCGGCTGGAAGGCGTCCGGGTTCGGTGACCTCAACCAGCACGGCGCCGACGCCTTCCGCTTCTACACCAAGACCAAGACCGTGACCTCGCGCTGGCCCTCCGGTATCCGGCAGGGTGCCAGCTTCATCATGCCGGAAGGAAGCTGATGACTGAACCTGAACAGCAGGTGCTGTTCGAACAACGGGGCAAGCTGGGGGTGGTCACGCTCAACCGGCCCAAGGCAGTCAACGCGCTCACGGCCGGCATGGTCACCGCCGTCCTGGAAAGGCTCACTGCCTGGGCGGACGACGATACCGTGGCCACCGTGCTGGTCCAGGGCGCCGGCGACCGCGGCCTGTGCGCGGGTGGGGACATCGTGGCCATTTACCGGGACATTCTCGCCGGCGGTGACGAAACGGCCGGCTTCTGGGCGGACGAATACCGGATGAACTCGCTCATCGAGCGGTTTCCCAAGCCTTATGTGGCGTTCATGGACGGCCTGGTGCTGGGCGGCGGCGTGGGCATCTCCGCGCACGGCTCCCTGCGCATCGTCACCGAACGGACCCGGACCGGGATGCCGGAGACCACCATCGGGTTCGTGCCCGACGTCGGCGGCACCCTCCTGCTGTCACGCTCCCCGGGGGAGGCGGGCACCCACGCCGCCCTCACCGGCGCCCACCTGAGCGGCGCCGATGCGCTTTTCCTGGGGCTGGCCGATCACTTTGTCCCGTCCGGCAGCCTCGCGGACCTCGCGGCGGCGCTGGAAAACGAAAGTGCGGAAGCCGCCGTCGTACGCTTAGCCGAAAAGGCACCCGCCTCGGCGCTGGAGGCGCAGCGGGACTGGATCGACGCCTGCTATTCAGCGGACGACGCCGAGGAAATCGTCCGGCGGCTGCGTGCCGCGGGCGGGGAAGCAGCGACGGCCGCCGACACCATCGAGGCGAAGTCGCCCACCGCCGTCAAGGTGACCCTGGCCTCGCTCCGCCGGTCGCGCGGGCTGACGCTCGACCAGGCGCTCGCCGAGGAATACCGCGTGGGACTGCGCTGCCTCGCCGGACCGGACTTCCGGGAGGGGATCCGGGCGCAGGTGGTGGACAAGGACCGCAACCCCCAGTGGCAGCCGGCCACGCTGCCGGAGGTGCACAAGGACGACGTCGAGCGGTACTTTGCGCCGTTGGGGGACCGGGAACTGGTTTTGTGGGAAAGGGAGTCGGACCATGCCTGATGAAGCAACCGTGCCTGAAGCAGCGAAACCGCGCGTTGCCTTCCTCGGGCTCGGCCACATGGGCGGTCCCATGGCGGTCAACCTGGTCAAGGCAGGCTACGAGGTAATCGGCTTCGACGTGGTGCCGGCCGCGCTGGCCGCCGCGCGCGAGCACGGCATCCCCGTCGCCGCGAGTGCCGCTGAAACCATGCCCGGAGCGGACATCGTGCTCACGATGTTCCCGAGCGGGCAGCATGTGCTGGACGCGTACCGCGGCGGGGACGGACAACCCGGATTGCTGGAGGCAGCGGCGCCGAACACCATGTTCCTGGACTGCTCCACCATCAACGTGGACGAGGCACGGGAAGCCGCCCGGCTGGCCCTCGACGCCGGTCACCGCTCCGTGGACGCGCCGGTTTCCGGCGGCGTGGTCGGTGCGGAGGCCGGCACGCTGACGTTCATGGTCGGTGCGCTGCCGGAGGACTTCGAGACAGTGCGGCCGCTGTTCGATGTCATGGGGAAGCGCGCGGTGCTGTGCGGAGAGCACGGCTCCGGCCAGGCAGCGAAGGTCTGCAACAACCTCATCCTGGGCGTCTCGATGATCGCCGTCAGCGAGGCGTTCGTGCTCGGGGAGAAGCTGGGCCTGACGCACCAGGCCCTGTTCGACGTTGCGTCCGCGGCGTCAGGGCAGTGCTGGGCACTCACCACCAACTGTCCCGTCCCGGGGCCGGTGCCCACCAGCCCGGCCAACCGCGACTATCAGCCGGGGTTCGCCGGAGCCCTGATGGCCAAGGACCTGCGCCTGGCACTGAACGCCCTTCAGTCCACAGGCGTTGCCGCCCGGATGGGCCCGCTGGCCTCCGAGATTTACGACGCCTTTGCCGTGGAAGGCGGGGCTGGCCGGGATTTCTCCGGCATCATCACGGATATCCGGGACAAGTCAGGACAGTAGGCTTAGTTTCAGGACGTACCAACCACGTGAGGGGCATGGATGACGCACGAGTACGGGAACATTCTGGTGGAGCGCCGCGGGCGCGTTGGACTCGTCACCCTGAACAGGCCCGAGGCGCTGAATGCCCTGGACAGGACCACCCTGGAGGAACTCGTGGCGGCGGTTTCGGCCATGGACGCGGATCCCGGCGTTGGCGCCGTCGTGATTACCGGTTCGGGGAAGGCCTTCGCTGCCGGCGCTGACATCAAGGAGATGGCGGACAAAGGCTACCTGGAGATGTACGACGCCGACTGGTTCCGCGGGTGGGAGGATCTCACCAGGCTGCGGATCCCGCTGATTGCGGCCGTGTCCGGTTTCGCGCTGGGCGGCGGCTGCGAGCTGGCCATGATGTGTGACTTCATCATCGCCGGCGACAATGCCAAGTTCGGCCAGCCCGAGATCAACCTCGGCGTCGTGCCGGGCATGGGCGGGTCCCAGCGGCTCACCCGCGCCGTAGGCAAGGCCAAGGCGATGGACATGATCCTGACCGGCCGGTTCATCGACGCGGCCGAGGCGGAGCGCTCGGGCCTGGTGGCACGGGTGGTGCCTGCCGCGGACACCGTGGAGGAGGCGCTGAAGGCCGCGGAGGTCATCGCGTCCAAGTCGAAGCCGGCCGCCATGCTGGCCAAGGAAGCCGTTAACGCGGCCTTCGAAACGGGTCTGGCGCAGGGCGTGCTGTTTGAACGGCGGCTGTTCCATTCGCTCTTCGCCTCCGAGGACCAGAAGGAAGGCATGGCTGCTTTCGTGGAGAAGCGCCAGCCGGAGTTCAGGCACCGGTGAGCACTCGGCTGACCGGGGAGCGCACCGTAAAGGGGAGTTCCCTGCGCGTTGTCCCGTCAGCCATGGTCTCGCTGGCCGGCTTTGTCCTGTTCGCGCTGGACCAGAGCCTATTGGGGTATGCCCTGCTCGCCGCAGCGCTCGTGGTCGCGGCCGTCGTGGACCGGCTGCTGTTCCGCGACCTCGCGCTGATTGCTGCCGGGGTGGCCATCATCAGTGCTGTGCCGATCACCACTGACGTCAGCACCTCCCACATGCTCGTCATGGGCTCGGCCATGATCGCCGCCGTGGGGATCCCCTATGCCGTGTCGCGCTTCGTCACCAAAGAGCATGCGGTGGTGTTTCCGGTGCGGACCGGGCAGAAATGGACGCGTGCGGAGAGATGGTACCTGCCCGCCGTCGTCGTGATTGGCTACGCCTTGCTGCCCGTCTACATGATCCGGACCGGGGTCTACTCGAACTGGCCCGCGGTGCACGACCCCGAGGGCATCGCCCGGCTCTTCCTCGGCACCAACGCCCTGGGCATCTGGGACGAGCTGTTCTTCATCTGCACCTGCTTCGCACTGCTGCGCCGCCACCTGCCCGACTGGCAGGCCAACCTGCTCCAGGCGGTCCTGTTCACGTCGTTCCTGTGGGAACTGGGGTTCAGGTCCTGGGCGCCGTTGTTCATCTACCCGTTCGCCCTGCTGCAGGCCCGCATCTTCACGGTGACCAAGTCGCTGTCGTACATCGTGAGCGTGCATCTGCTCTTCGACTTCGTGCTGTTCCTGGTATTGCTCCACGCGCACAACCGGACGTGGATCGACATCTTCCTGTACTGACTCCCGAGTCCATTCCACACGCCACCTCCAGAGTTTTTGTACAGATATCGGCCTCAAAAGGCACTTTTGCTCGCGATATGTGGACAAAAACTCCACAGCGGAATCCTGAAATGGCCGCCGGGATTTCACCTGCAGTTAATCGCGATGCCCTAGCCTTGCACTTCAGGCAAAAGTGTTTATTCAGGCAAACGTCCGAAAAGGGGAACGATCGTGGCCGACATCGCTGCTGTACTGGGACGGCTCACCGCGGCCGAGCTTGAGGAAATCCACGCCACGGGCCCGCAGGGGCACCTGAGCCGCAGGATCGTGGAGGCGCTGGACCGGGCTGCCGGCGGTCCGGGCGGCGGCCGCGGCTACTACGTGCCGGCCGGAAGTGTCAGCGGAACGGGCAGCCCGCACGTTGTGCTGAGGAGCGACGTGGCGGCCTGGCTTTTCGGGCATGCCGCGCCGGCCGCCGTCGCCGACCCCGCCTAGCCTGCGGCTTGTGCTGCCGGCGCCAGAGCGGATGCCGGCGCGGCGCCGGGGCCCGCGTTGGAGCCGTTGCCGTCCGCTCCGCCGTTAGGTTGCCGCAGGACGCCAACGTCGAGGATGGTGCCCAGCAGGCCACGGGCCGCTTCGAGGACCTCGCGTACTTCGGGTGACGTCAGTTCGTAGAACAGGCGGCCGTCCTTCCGGGACGGAACGATCAGCCGCTGGCGCCGCAGGATGCCGAGGTGCTGGGAGAGGTTGGAGGCCTCAAGTCCGGTGCAGTCCCGCAAGTTGCTCACGGTCTCGGGGCCGTTGACCAGCATCTCCAGGACCAGGATGCGTGCAGGGTGGCCCATGGACTTGAACAGGTCGGCCTTTACCCCGGTGTGGAGCACGCCGTCGGGCATGTCGCCCATTCTGGATTCCTTCCACTGATACCTGCCACGTGCTTCTCGGCCGGGCCGGCCCGCCAAACTCGGTGCCCCCAAAGGCGTATAGACCCAAGTATAGAGACAGAACGGTCTGTCCCCGACGAGCGGGGGAGAACTTTTGCTGGCGGACCGGGCACGCGAGGTGTTGCGGCCGCGGACCGCCCTTGCCAACAGCCCGGAACTAGTTCACAATTTCATAAATTCCTCAATCACCACCCCGGCTCATCCGCGGGAGCGGTAAGGAGAAAAACCTCAGCTGCTTCCGGCGACGACGGCGTCCCGGACGCCGTGTTCCCGTAACCAGGAGGGCTAAATGGCTGGCATGTTCGAACTCTTCATCGACGCAGAGGATTCCTTCAGATTCCAGCTCACCGCCCCGGACGGCACCGTGATGGCCGTATCCCGCCCTTTCCCCAGCAAGGCTGCCGCGGCAGAAGGCATCGCTGCCGTTCGACCCGTCTCCATGCGCACGCCCCTCCAGTGCCAAAGGATGGCCGGGTAGGGCGGCAGGGGACCGCGGTGAGCCTTCCGAAAACCGTACGGGCGTACTCGAGCGCTCTCGGGCCGGCTGATTGTGTTGCCGGCACGTTCCATTACGACGCCATTTCGGGGCGGCTTGAATGGTCCGATGAGCTGTACACGCTCCACGGTTACCGCCGCGGCGAGATCGTGCCCACCGTGGAGCTTCTCTACGCCCACAAGCACCCGGATGACAGGGACCGCTGCCACGACATGTTCATGGCGGCCTGCGATGCCGGCGGATTCTTCTGCAGCTACCACCGCATCCTTGATGCCCGCATGCGGGAACACCGTGTCCTCACCGCCGGCGAGGCGCTCGTGGAGGAGGGCAGGCTCATTGCCGTTGAGGGATTCATCGTGGACCTGACCAGCACGCTGCACTGGGAAACGGAACAGGCGGCGCGGGAAGCGGTTGCAGGTGCCCTTGGCACGCGGAGCACCATCGAACAGGCCAAGGGCATCCTGATGGGCATCCTCCGGATTGGGTCCGAGGCCGCCTTCAACCTGCTGGCCACGTACAGCCAGGACACCAACATCAAGGTGGCCAGCACGGCCGCCGACCTCGTGCAGCTGGCCAACAACCCGCAGCAGGCCGCATTGCTCGACACGTTCGTCCAGGAGCTCCAGCGGGACACGGACGGCCGGGCCATCCGTGAAGCCGAGCAGTCGGTGAAACCGGTCAGTCCGTAAAGTCCCCGGCGCCGCGGCGGAAATCGCCCAAAATCCGGATGAGCTGGTTCACGTCGTCGTCGCCGAAACCGGACTGGCCGAAAATCTCGGCGTTGAGCACCGCCGTCGCTCTTTTTGCCAGCGTGCGGCCCCCAGCCGTGAGCTCGATCAGTGTGGTGCGCCCGTCCGTGGGATGGGGTGAGCGGACCACCAGTCCCGCTGTCTGGAGGCGGTCGACGGCGTTGGTCACCGAGGTGGGGTGGACCTGCAGCAGGGCGCTCGCCTTGTTCATGGGCAAGGCGCCGCTCCTGGCGAAGCTGAGCAGCGCCAGCAGTTCGTAGCGGGCGAAGGTCAGCCCGAACGGCTTCAGGGCCCCCTCGATGCGGGCCAGCAGGATCTGCTGGGTGCGCATGATTGCCGTGATGGCAGCCATTGGTGCGGCGACGTCACTCCAGCCGTGGCTCTCCCAGTTGCGCTGTGCATCGGCAATCGGGTCACGGGGCAGCGGAGGGCTCACGGCTCAGCCCTGGCTTTTTAGGCCCGGGAAATCCGTTTCGGAGTATTCCCTGCCCAGACCGAGGGGGACGCCGGCCGCCCCGTGTTGGGTGCCGGCCGCGTGGCGCAGCTCCTCGCTGTGCCTCAGCTCTACCCGGCGGATTTTTCCCGAAATGGTTTTCGGCAGCTCGGCGAACTCAAGCCTGCGGATGCGCTTGAACGGCGCCAGGTGGTCGCGGCAGTAGCGCAGGATTTCCTCGGCGAGCTCGGGTCCCGGTTCGTGGCCGGCAGCGAGCACCACAAATGCCTTGGGCACGGACAGCTTCAGCGGGTCGGGGGAGGGGACGACGGCGGCCTCCGCCACCGCCGGGTGCTCGATGAGCACGCTCTCCAGCTCGAACGGGGAGAGCCGGTAGTCGGAGGACTTGAAGACGTCGTCGTCCCGGCCCACGTACGTTATGACGCCGTGCTCGTCCCGGCTGGCCATGTCGCCCGTGTGGTAATAGCCGCCGCGGAACGCCTCCGCCGTCTTCTCCGGGTCGCCGTAATACGACTTCATCAGCCCGGCCGGGCGGGGATCCAGGCGCAGGCAGAGCTCGCCGTCGTCCGCTTCCTCTCCCGTCACGGGATCGATGAGGACCACGTCGTACCCCGGCAGGGGCTGGCCCATGGCGCCAATCTTGACGGGCTGGGCGGGGGTGTTGGCCACCTGCACCGTGGTCTCGGTCTGGCCGAAGCCGTCGCGGATGGTCTGGCCCCAGGCGCGCTGGACTTGGCCGATGACCTCCGCGTTGAGCGGCTCGCCAGCGGAAACAACCTTGGTGGGCGGGTTTTTGAGGAGGCTCAGGTCGGCCTGGATGAGCATCCGCCAGACGGTGGGCGGAGCGCAGAAGCTGGTGACCTTCTCCTGGTCCATCTGCTCCATCAGGGCCCTGGCATCGAAGCGTTCGTAGTTGTAGACGAACACGCAGGCCTCCGCAATCCACGGGGCGAACAGGTTGGACCAGGCGTGTTTTGCCCAGCCCGGAGAGGCCACGTTGAGGTGCACGTCGCCCGGCTCCAGGCCTATCCAGTACATCGTGGACAGGTGGCCCACCGGGTAGGACGTGTGCGTGTGTTCCACGAGCTTGGCCTTGGAGGTGGTGCCCGAGGTGAAGTAGAGGAGCAGGGTTTCGTCCGCCAGAGTGGGTGCGTCAGGGGTGAAGTCGCTGGGGGAGGCGGTGGAATCCGCGTACTGCAGCGCCTCCGCAGTGGCGGCACCGTCGCCGGGGCTTGCGCTGCCGCTCGTGCCGGCGTCGGGAATTCCGATAAGCCGGTAGCGGCCTGGCACCTCGGTAAACTTGCCGAGGTTTGAACTGCCGACGGCGGCCCAGCCCGCTTCCCCGCGCTCTACCCGGTCCTTCAGGTCGGCGGGACCCATGAGGGTGGTGGTGGGGATCAGCACGATGCCAAGCTTGATGCCGGCCAGCACGAGTTCCCACAGTTCCACCTGGTTGCCCAGCATGATGATCATGCGGTCGCCGCGCTTCACACCCTGGCTGCGGAGCCAGTTGGCCACCTGGTTGGACCGGACCGACAGTTCGGCGAAGCTGCGTCGGGTGGCCGCGCCGTCCTGTTCGACGATCACAAGCGCCGGGTTGGCGCCGCTGGCAGGATCGGCGGCTATGGCGTCAAACCAGTCGAGTGCGAAGTTGAACTCCGCGGGCCGCGGCCATTCGAAGCTGGCCCTCGCCTGGCGGTAGTCCTGGCGCAAAGCGAGCAGCTGGTCGCGTGCGGCTCGGAAGTCGTCGGTGGCTGTCATGGGGGCCTTTCGCCTGGGGATTCACGTCCTAGTGATCCACATCACTGTGCAATATACTAGGACATCCAACGGTTTGGAAGAGCGAAGGGACCTATGCCCGTGCAGCCACAAGGACGTGACAACGGACAGCCCGCAACGGCAGGGAAAACGGGGAGTATGGCGCCGCCGTTTGCCGATGCGGATCTCATGTATGTTGCGGACCTGCTTCCGCCGGCCGAGCGGATCCGCTATCTCGAAATCCGGGACTTCCTGCAGTCCAGGGTCCGGGCCCAGTCCATCGAATACTGGAACCGGGAAGAGTTCCCGTTTGGGTTGCTCGCGGAGCTGGGGAAGCACGGACTTGGCGGGCTGCAGACGGACGGGACATCCACGCTCTTCAAGGGGCTCATGTACGTTGAGGTGGCCCGCGCCGACGTCTCCCTGTCGGCACTGGTGGGCATCCACAACGAACTGATCGTCGGCATGATCCACGCCCTGGGGTCGGAGGAGCAGAAGCAGCGGTGGCTGCCGGGACTGACCGCCTTCACGCAGCTGGGAGCCTTCGCATTGACCGAGCCGGAGCACGGCTCGGACATCGCCGGCGGGCTGGCTACCACGGCCCGGCTGGAGGACGGCGAGTGGGTCATCGACGGGGCCAAGCGGTGGATAGGCGCCGGAACCATCGCCGACTTTGCGCTTGTGTGGGCCCGGGACGCGGCCGACCAGCAGATCAAGGGCTTCATTGTTGAAACGGACCGCCCCGGCTACACGGCCACCAAGATCAGCAACAAGATCGGGCTCCGGATCATGCAGAACGCCGATATCCAGCTGGACGGCGTCCGCATTCCGGAGACCAACATGCTGCCCGGCGCCACGGATTTCACCAAGGCCAACGAACTGCTCAGGGATTCCCGGGCCTGGGTGGGCTGGCAGGCAGCGGGGATTCAGCTCGCGGCCTTTGACGTTGCCCGCTCCTATTCGCTGCAGCGCCGCCAGTTCGGCAAGGAGCTGGCACGCTTCCAGCTCATCCAGCAGCAGCTCGCCGAGATCCTCGGCAATGCATCGGCCTCGCTGGCCCTGATGGCACAACTGGCCCGAATCCAGGAGGAGGGCAGGCTGGAAATGGCCCAGGCGGCCATGGCCAAGGCCACCACCACCCGGCTGGCCCGTGCCTCTGTGGCGATGGGACGCTCGCTGCTGGGCGGCAACGGCATCAGCAGCGACTTCGAGATGGGGAAACTCTTCGGAGACGCCGAGATCCTCTACACCTACGAGGGCAGCTACGAAATCAATTCCCTGATTGTGGCCCGGGCCGTGACAGGAAAATCGGCCTTCGTCTAGGGGCAGTTCTAAGCGGCCAGCGCGGCAGCTTTCCGCGCTGCTGCCTCCAGTTGCTCCACGTAGGCGGCCTGCTCGGCCGTGCCACGCTGTGGAAGGTTGGGGTCACTCGGGCCCTGCCCGGCGGAGCCGTCGATGAGTTCGCGGATGATGTCCGCGTGTCCCAGGTGCTGCGCCGTCTCGGCACACATGTGTACCAGCATCTGGTGCAGGGTCACGTTCCTACGTTCCTCCCGCCACCAGGGCACAACGCCGGGAGCGTCCAGGGGCAACGCTTCGATGGTGGCATCGGTGTGCGCCGCCGAGAAGTGGTGCAGCTCGACGATCTCGGCACGCGTCTGCTCCGGGGTGGCCCACATGTCTGCGTCCGGTTCGGCCCCGTCGGCGAACCAGGGCAGCACCCGGCCACTGGGCCGGCCGAACACCTCGCCGAAGTAGTCCAGTTCCACGCTGGCCACGTGCTTGACCAGGCCCAGGAGATTGGTGCCGGTGGGCGTCATCGGCCGGCGGACGTCGTACTCACCCAGGCCGTCGAGCTTGGCGAGGAGCTGGGCGCGCCGCGTCCGGAGGTAATGGTGCAGGGTCGCTTTTTCATCCATGGCGGCACTCTACCGGGCAGCCCGGCAAAGACGGCGGGCATTTCTGCAAATCAGCCGGGCTGAAAACCAAAAACTCCCCTGTGCGTGCGAGGCACGGACAGGGGAGTCTTTGGAAAGCCGTTACAGCGGGCGAATGTTCTCTGCCTGCGGACCCTTGGGGCCCTGGGTCACCTCGAACTCGACCTTCTGGTTTTCATCCAGGGAGCGGTAACCGCTGCTGGCAATTGCTGAGTAGTGTGCGAATACATCTGCTGATCCATCATCCGGAGCGATGAAGCCGAAGCCCTTTTCGGCGTTGAACCATTTAACTGTGCCTGTTGCCATTGCTACTTCCTTTGTAACCCTTTTTCTGGTCCTGCTCCGACAGCAGGCAGACGCGGAAATTGTTCTCCGCTGTCTCCAACCTATGGGCCATCCGCCGGGCGTGCAATAGTTGCCGTCATCAGGAGTCCCACCTGTAACTGGAGATTCAGTCTCCGAACCTCGTTCGGAGAGGCTGTTTCCCCCCGTCTAGGCTGTGCTGCCCGGCTCCTGGCCGGTGTCCTCCCACTGCACGTCGAGATTGCGGAAAACCGGGGGTCCGTCACACAGGGCCGCCATCTGCGCGGCGAAGTCGGACGTCTCAGGCCGGTTGGAATTCTCCATCGCCGACTCGTAGGAGTCGAATTCCACGATGGTGAAGTATGTCCCGGGACGGTCGCGGTCCGCCGTGGCGGTGATGCGGCGAAACGTGGGTGTGGTGGTTCCCTCGGTTCTCGACGGGCGGCCCAGCGCTTCGACCTCCTCGATACGTGAGGTCTGGAATTCAATGATTTGCACAAACCCGGCCATGACTGCTCCTTGACGGCGGTGGTGACTGATGCCGCTCACGGTAGACCCGGCGCCGGGCCCGCGCAACCGTTATGCGGCTGCTAGCGCATCCCCTCCCGGCGGATGGCGGTGGCGATGGCCGCGGCCCTCGTTTCCACACCCAGTTTGGCGTAGATGTGGGCGAGATGGGTCTTGACGGTGGCCTCCGAAATGAACAGCCGCTGCCCCAGCTCCCTGTTGCTGAGCCCCTCGGTAAGGAGGCTCAGCAGCTCGGCCTCCCGCGGCGTCAGCACCTCGTCAGGGTTGCGCAGCTGCTGGAACAGGCGGGAGGCCACCGGCGGGCTCATGACACTTTTGCCCTGGACGGCGCCCCGGACGGCGGCGAAGATCTCCTCGGGCGCGGCGTCCTTGAGGAGGTAGCCCATGGCCCCGGCATCCACTGCCCGGACAATGTCGGCGTCAGAATCGTACGTGGTGAACACCAGCACGGCCTGCCTGCGGTTGCGCTCGCGGAGCTTCCGGATCGCCTCGATCCCGTCCATGCCCGGGCCCATGGCCAGGTCCATCACCACGACGTCTGGGGCGTGCCCTTCCACAGCCGCCAGGGCTTCCTCGCCCGAGGACGCCTCCGCCACCACCTCTATGTCCGGCTGCGTCCCCAGCAGGGCCTTCAGCCCGCTGCGGACCACGAGATGGTCGTCAACGAGGAGCACGGTGATGACGCTCATTCGTCCCCCTTTACCGGCAGCTGGGCCGCCACAACAGTTCCCTCGCCCGGGGCGCTTTCCAGCGAGAAGGTGCCGCCCAGCTGCTCCACCCGCTGCCGCATGGCCCGCAGTCCGTATCCACCGGCGTCCGACGGCGGGGCTACCGCCGCCCGATCGAAGCCCGTGCCGTCGTCGTAAATGTCCAGCGTGACCGCATCCGGCAGGAAGCCGAGGGTGATGGTGGTGGTCTCCGCGGAGGCGTGCAGCTTGATGTTCGCGGTGGCGCTCTGCACCATCCTGAGAAGGGCATGGCGGACCTCGCCGGCCACTTCCCGGGGTTCGCCGGTGACCAGCAGTCTGGCGTCCGGCACGTACTGCGACGCGGCCTGGAGCAGGGCGTCCGGCAGCGGGGAGGCGTCGAGGCCGGGGGAAGCCAGTTCGTGGACCAGGCTGCGGGTGTCGGAGAGGTTCCGGCGCAACAGTTCGCTGGCCTGCCGAAGATCCTGCCGGGACGCCGGCTCCGGCCAGGCACGGTTCGCGGCCTCGAGCAGGAGCAGGCTGCTGGCGAGGCCCTGGGTCACGGTGTCGTGGATCTCCCGGGAGACGCGCTCACGCTCCGCGATGGTGCCCGCCCGGCGCTCGCTCGCCGCCAGTTGCCGCTGGGCGAGTGAGACTTCGTGATGCAGTCGCCGCTGCTCGGCGGCGTCGTGCTCGATGCGGTCGTAGATCAGCGTCAGCAGGACGCCGACGGCGAGCGGTCCCAGGAGCATCGCCAGATCAGTGCCGTCGCTGAGCCGGAACAAGCCCGCGGCGGTTGCTGCCGCCGTCGCCCCCGCCGCCGCGTAGGCGACCGCCCCGGTGAAGGCGATGCGGCACAGGAAGAACAGCGCAAACGAGCACCAGGCGAAGCTGGGGGCGGAGACCACCAGGACGGCCCAGACGGCGACCAGGACGAACATCCACAGTGCCCAGGGGCGCCGGTGCTGGGCGAGCACGGCGATGACGGCGTACAGGGCGCAGGCGGCGGCCGCCAGCGCGAGGACAAGCAGGTTGTCCTGGGCGCTGTGCCGCATCACGTATCGCACCACGGAAGCCACGATGAGCACGGCGAATCCCAGATGGACCGCGGCGTCGATCCGTCCCAGCCGGCTGCCCGGAACATGGCCGGTGCGTGCGGGAAGTAGTTCCGGTGCAGTGGGGGCGGTGGAGGGCATGGGCGGGTCCGGTTCCGGTGGGAGACGTGCTAGAAACCATGCTATTGCCCACACCGTTGCTGGTCTCTCAGCCTTTTGGCTGATACCGCCAGCCGGAAGTACGAGCCGGTCTCAACTGATGGCCTGATGCGCCCGCGGCGGCACAGGTTCACCATGGAAATGTAGCCGTTTGGCTGCCCGGAAACATGGGCTGCGCCCCGCTTATCGAAGGAGAACCACCGTGAAGAAGTCCCAGAAGATTTTTGCCGCCGCGGCGGCCGGAGCGCTCGCCATCACCGCCGGTGCCGCCGCCGTCACCAATTCGGGATCAGGGCCTTCCCCCGCAGCGGCTTCGGTCCAGCCCGCGGCGGCTGTGCCCGCCGCGGATGTCCAGCCAGGTGCGGACAACGTCGTCGCCCAGAACCGGATCACCGTTGGCGCCTCGGCGAAGGCAGTGGGCGCAGCCCTCGCCAAGTGCCAGGCGGACAAGTTGCCGTTCGTCACGGTGGCCCTGGTGGACCGGTTCGGCACCGTCCAGGCCGTGCTGCGTGGCGACAACGCCGCCGAGCACACCATCGAGTCTGCCAAGCGCAAGGCGTACACGGCCGCAGCGTTCGGCAGCCCAACCAGTGAACTCGCCAAGCGCATCTCCGGCAACGGGCCGAGCATCGCTGACCTTCCCGGCACTCTGTTCCTCCCGGGCGGTGTCCCGCTGAAGGTGAACGGTGTCTCCGTGGCGGGCATCGGCGTTGGTGGCGCCCCCGACGGAAAGCTGGACGAAGCCTGCGCCGAGGCCGGCGCCGCCGTGATCGCCGCCAAGTAGGTTGCGGACTGTGGTTGGAGACGGATACGACGGCGGCCGGCCGGCGGCCGCTCTTCCGCTCGCGGGCCTGGCAGTGCTGGTGGCGTCCCTGCTGGCGGGGTGCGCCGGCGGCTCCTCTGCCGGGGGTCCGGCCCCAGCCAGTTCGAGCCATGGAAGTTCGGGAAGCCCGACGACGGCGGGCGGTTCCGTAGTGACCGGAACTGTGCGGCCGCCGTCGTCCGCTCCCGCCGCTTCACGTCCCTCCCTGTCCCCGGCTGAGCAGCAGACGCTGGACCGGCGGCTGGTCCTGGCCGCGAAAGCCAACGACGTGGCGCTCGTGGCCCAGCTGATCCGGGAAGGCGGGAACGTCAACGCCAAGGACTCCATCCAGGATTCGGCCTTCCTGTACGCGGGCGCCGAGGGCTTCAACGAGATTCTCCGGCTTACCCTGGCCCACGGTGCGGACGTCAGGAGCACCAACCGTTTCGGCGGTACCGCCCTGATCCCGGCCAGCGAGCACGGACATGTGGAGACAGTACGGATCCTCATCGCCGCCGGCGTCCCCGTCAATCACGTCAACAAGCTCGGCTGGACCGCGATGCAGGAAGCCATCCTCCTGAACAACGGAGGTCCGAGGCAGCAGGAGGTGGTGCGGCAGCTGCTGGACGCCGGGGCGGACCCCAACATCCGCGACCCGCAGGGCCGGACGGCTGTGGAGAATGCCGAGCGGCTGGGCTTCGCGGAGATCGCCCGGCTTATCGGGTCGCGGAGCTGACGGTGTCGAACTGGCCCGGCTTTGGTACCGTCAGCCGCCAGGGTTTGGCCGTTTCACCAAGCCCACGGCGTCAAAGCTGGGCCGGTTCGGCGAACTCCTCGGCAACGGTGAACTCGGCCTCCGTCTTCCTACGGATTTCCTCCACGGTGACGCAGGGGGCGAGGCGGGTGAGCGTGAGCTCGCGTCCGCCGTCGTCCTTTTTGTGGAGGTCGAAGACGGCGAGGTCGCTGATGATGCGGTCCACGACGCTCACGCCGGTCAGGGGCAGGGTGCACTCAGTGACGATCTTGGGAGTGCCGTCTTTGGCGTTGTGTTCGGTGAGGACCACGACGCGCGGTGTGCCGGCGACGAGGTCCATGGCGCCGCCCATGCCTTTGACCATTTTGCCCGGGATGGTCCAGTTGGCGAGGTCGCCGTTGCCGGAGACCTGCATGGCCCCGAGGATGGCGACCTTGACGTGGCCGCCGCGGATCATGCCGAAGGAGGTGGCGGAGTCGAAGATGCTGCCGCCGGGAAGCACGGTGACGGTCTGCTTGCCGGCGTTGATGAGGTCGGCGTCCTCCTCGCCCTCGTAGGGGAACGGGCCCATGCCGAGCAGCCCGTTCTCGCTCTGCAGGACCACACGGACGCCGTCGGGCAGGTTGTTAGCCACCAGCGTGGGGATGCCGATGCCGAGGTTGACATAGTCGCCGTCGTTCAGTTCTTCTGCCGCGATTGCGGCCATCTCATTCCGGGTCCAGGCCACGGGAATCTCCTTGGGGTCTAAAAGTCGGGTCAAAAAGGGGGCTTAGGTGTCCGTTCGCGCTTTAGGCGCTGATCCGCTCGACGACGGGGCGGACGGTGCGCTGTTCGATGTCCTTGATCCTGTTGCTGGCCTGGACCAGGTGCTGGACGTAGACGCCGGGCGTGACGATGTGGTTCGGGTCCAGCGCGCCGGGTTCGACGATGACCTCTGTCTCGGCGACGGTGACGGCCCCGGCGGTGGCGACCACCGGATTGAAGTTCCGGGCGGTGTGGCGGTAGATGAGGTTGCCGTCCGTGTCGGCCGTGTGGGCGTGGACCAGCGCGACGTCGGCGAGGATGGCGCGCTCCCGGACGTATGTTTCGCCGTCGAACACCTCGTGCGGCTTGCCTTCGGCCACCAGGGTGCCCACGCCGGTTTTGGTGTAGAACGCGGGGATGCCGGCGCCGCCGGCGCGCAGCCGCTCGGCCAGGGTGCCCTGCGGGGTGAACTCCACCTCCAGGACGCCGGCGAGGTACTGCTCCGCGAACAGTTTGTTTTCGCCGACGTAGGAGGCGATGACCTTGCGGACCTGCCCGGCCTCGATCAGGATGCCCAGGCCCTTGCCGTCAACGCCCATGTTGTTGGACACCACGGTCAGATCCTTGACGCCTGAAGCGCGCACGGCCTCGATCAGGTCAGCGGGGATGCCGCTCAATCCGAATCCGCCCACGGCAAGGGTGATCCCGTCCCGCAGGACATCGTGCAGGGCCTCGGCGGCACCGGATTTCAGTTTGGACATCGCATCTCCTCGTTGAGCTGACTCGGGGTCCACTTTATGGACGCTGGTTCTGATTGTGGAGCGTAGGCGGGCCTCTATGGCAGTGTCAAGGTCTCACGTGCTTTGTGGGATCGCGCTTTTATACTGTGGACGCTAGGCTGGTGAGTGTCCACAATATGGATCATTAGGGGAGAAGCCGTGAATCAGGCACCGGTCCAAGGCGCGCAGGTCGTCAGCCGCATCGCAGGCCTCCTGCGCATCGTGGGACGCAAGCCGGAAGGAAGCCCGCTCGTGGAGCTTGTGCGGGACTCGGGCTTGACGCGTCCTACCGTGCACCGCCTGCTCACGTCACTCGCGGCCGAGGGCCTCCTCGACCACGACCCCCTGAGCGGCAACTGGGTGCTCGGACCCGAGGCCCTGCTGATGGGATCGGTGGCGGCGGCGCGCTTTCCCCTGGAGGACTTGGCGAGGCCCAGCCTGCGCCGGCTTGCCGAGGAAAGCGGTGAGAGCGCTTTCTTCTCGATCCGGCGGGGCGCCGAGACCGTGTGCCTGCTGCGGGAGGAGGGTAGCTTTCCTGTCCGCTCCTTCGTGCTGCACGAGGGTGTTCGGTTCCCGCTGGGCGTGGCTTCGGCCGGAACGGCCATTATGGCGTTCCTGCCCGAAGCAGAGCAGGAGCAGATCCTGGCCGACTGGGCTCCCCATGCAGGCCAGTACGCGCGGGGCCACCCGGAGGACGTGGTCCGGAAGAGCCTGCAGGAGACCCGCCGCCGGGGCTACTCGGTGAACCCCGGGTTGGTGCTCGAGGGCAGCTGGGGGATGGGCGCAGCGGTCTTCGACCAGGCAGGCCGGCCGTCGTGGGCGTTGTCCCTGACGGGCATTGAACCGCGATTCCGTGATGGCCGGCAGGAGATGCTGGGGCGGCTCCTGCTGGAGGAGGCTCACCGGCTCACCGTCCGGCTCGGCGCGGGACAGCGCAAGCGGGGGAACTAGCGGCAGCACATGGCCCTGGCGTAGCGATCGGCACTGGTTGCCGCACCCGCCTGCCGGGAACCGGTGCAAACTGTTGTGGTGCCTGCAGTGCCGTGCCTACCCTTGCACAACGGCGCGGGACAGCAGCAAAGGAGCCGGAGCCATGAGCACCAGGGTCTACTTTGAGGAATACGGCGGACCGCAGGTCCTGAGGGTGGGTACGGAGCAGCTGCCCGAGCCGGGTGACGGATTGGTCCGGGTGGAATTCCGGGCGGTCAGCGTCAACCCCGTGGACTGGAAACTCGTAGCCGGCTATCTGAAAAAGTGGACGCCCCTGGACTTTCCGGCGGTGCCTGGCTGCGAGGCGGCCGGCGTCGTGACGGCCGTCGGGCCCGCTTTCGAGGGGTTTGCGGTGGGCGACGAGGTCATTTGGAACGGACTGCTGGGCGGCTACCGGACGGAGGCCGTGGTGCCGGCGGAGCAGCTGAGCCCCTTGCCGGCGGGCGTGGACTTCGAACAGGCAGCGTGCATCCCGGTGGCAGGTGGCACGGCATATTCGGCCCTGAAGCAGCTCGCGGTGGGAGCCGGGGACACGGTGCTGATCCATGGAGCCGCGGGAGGGGTTGGCTCCGCCGCGGTCCAGATCGCGCAGGCCTTCGGCGCACGCGTGATCGGTACGGCGTCGGAGGCCAACCAGGAGTACCTCAGCGAACTGGGGGCCGAACCCGTGACGTACGGCCGCGGCCTGGCCGAACGGGTGCGTTCCCTGGCCGACGACGCCGGAACGGTCACCGCTGTCCTGGACACCGTGGGGAGCGAGGATTCGCTGGCAGCTACAGCCGAGCTGCTCCAAGGCGCCGGCCGGGCGGTGACCACCGTTCCGGGCGAGCAGTCATCAGCAGCCGGGCTGGCGGCCCTACAGCAGCTGGAAGGCCGGGTGGCGGAAGCGGGGACACTCGCCGCGGAGGGTCAGATCACCTTCACCATTGCGCACCGGATGCCACTGATCGAGGCCGCCGAAGCGCTGGAAATCAGCCGCGGCGGCCACGGCCGCGGGAAGATCCTGCTGCTGCCCTAGGCGGGGCCGGAAGAGGCCTGGGCCTAGAGACCTGCCCTGGCCTCTTCCGGCCCCTCGTGCTTCCACCAGGTGTCGAAGATGCTGACCGGCACTGTGCGCTTGTGCCGGGTCCGCAGGTACTTCTGCTCGATCAGCTCTGCCGCGCTGTCGGAGACATCGCGCCCCTCGAGGTAGTCGTCGATCTGGTCGTAGCTCAGGCCCAGTTCGTCCTCGTCGGTGCGGCCGGGCCTGTCGTCCAGGAGGTCGGCCGTGGGCACCTTCTTCCACACCCGCTCCGGGGCGCCGAGGTGCTTCAGCAGGGCCCGGTTCTGCCGCTTGTTCAGGCCGAACAGCGGCAGGATGTCGGCTCCGCCGTCGCCGTACTTGGTGAAGAACCCGGTGACGGACTCAGCGCCGTGGTCGGTGCCGATGACGAGGTAGTTGTGCTCCCCGGCCAGGGCGTACTGGGCGATCATGCGCGTGCGGGCCTTGGTGTTGCCCTTGTGGAAGTCGGAGATTCCGTTGCCGACCGTCTTCTCGAACTCGTCCTCGAAGCCGTCCACAGCGGCGGAAATGTTGAAGGTCCATTCCTTGGAGGCCTTGATGAAGTCCAGGGCTGATTGCGCGTCCTCCTCGTCGTGCTGGACGCCGTAGGGGAGGCGGACAGCCACGAACTGCGCGTCCGTACCCTCTGACTGCAGCTCTTCGACGGCGAGCTGCGCGAGGCGCCCGGCGAGCGACGAGTCGAGGCCGCCGGAGATGCCCAAAACAAAGCCTTTGGTGCCGGTGGCCTTGAGGTACTCCTTGAGGAAAGTGACGCGTTTGCGCACCTCCTCTGCGGGATCGATCTGGGGCTGGACGCCCATTTCTGCAATGATCTTGGCCTGGAGTTCGCGCATGTGACCCAGCCTAGTCAGCGGGGTCGGCAAGGCTCAACTGTTTCCGCCGAAGTCCCCGTGGTGTCTACCGCGCAGCCGGTGCCGGACCGGTGGAGCCCCGGACCGTCAGATGTGTCGGCATGGCGGAACGGCTCCGCGTCCCGCCGCCCGCCAGCGGGTTCAGCCGGGCCAGCAGCATGGACACGGCCACCCGGCCGGCCTGTTCGATCGGGGACGCCATGGTGGACAGCGGCGGATTGCAGAAGTCGGCGCCGAAGATGTCGTCGCAGCCCAACACCGCAGAGTGCTGCCAGGCCATGGATCGTGGGTGGACGGTCCACTGTTACCGGTCGCGACGTGGCCACGGCGCTCCTCTCTGAACGTGCGAGCCCTGTGAAAGGGCGGCTCCCTAAACGTGTGACGGCGGCAGGTCCGTCGCACGAGAATGCCATAGGTTGTCAAAGCTTTGGCAATCGGTTGTCATTCACATGCCACTTGGCCTAGACTGGCTCCGACACTGTTGTGAACTGCGTCACCGCGCTCAAGCCGGGAACGGACTGCCGCGCGGCGGCCGCGAAACCAGGAGACCCCGCGTGAGCAAAACCCCAACCACCGTCTGGCCGCTATCGGGATTCGGCGACGAGATCGATCCGGACCCCGCCATTCAGGCCGCCGTACTGCTTGCCCTGGGGGCTAGCCACATCGAGGTCCGCAGCGCCTGGGGCACCAACGTCTCCGAACTGGACGCCGGGCAGGTTGCCCGGCTCAAGGAAATCCTGGACAGCAAGGGCCTGAGGGTGTCCGCCGTAGCCAGCCCCATCGGCAAAGTGGACGTAACCTTGCCGGTGGACCACGAACTGGACCGGCTCCGCCAGATCATCTCCGTGGCCAAGGGCCTGGAGACGAAGTACATCCGCATCTTCTCGTTCTTCCGCGCCGAGGGCCGTACGGCCGAAGATATCCGCGCGGACGTTATGGAACGCATGGGTGTGCTGGCAGCGCTAGCCGAGGAGTCCGGCGTCGTACTTCTGCATGAGAACGAAAAGGGCATTTACGGTGACACGCCCGAGCGTGTCCTGGACATCATGACCACGGTGGACTCGCCGGCGCTCCGCGTCGCCTGGGACAACGCCAACTTCGTCCAGGTGGGCGTCAAGCCCTACACCGAGGGCTACGCCATGCTTCGCCCCTACCTTGAGTACTTCCAGGTCAAGGACGCCCTCGCGGGCACCGGCAAAGTGGTGCCCGCCGGCGAAGGTGACGGCGAACTGGACGCCACCATTGCCGCCCTCAAGGCGGACGGCTTCACCGGCTTCGCTTCGCTGGAACCCCACCTGGCAAGCGCCCATGAACTCGGCGGCTTCTCCGGTCCTGTGGCCTTCGGCGTCGCGGCCCGCGCCTTCGCCGCGCTCGCCGTGAAAAACGGAGTTGAACTCTCTTGAGCACGACGGCGGCGGTCATCGGTTGCGGCGACGTCTCCTCCGTACACTTTGAGGCGCTGGCAAAGCTCGACGGCGCCACGCTGGTAGCGGTCTGCGATGCGGATCCGCAGCGGCTGGCTGCCGCCATGGACGCCTATGGTGTCCCCGGCTTCGCCGACCACCTGAGCCTCATCGACGCCGTCGGGCCGGACGTGGTGCACATCTGCACCCCGCACGACCAGCACGCCTCGGTGGCCGCGGACTGCCTGGAACGCGGGGTCAATGTCATTGTGGAAAAACCACTGGCTCACACCCTGGCGGAGGGCGCGCGGCTGGTTAAGGCTGCCTCTGCCGGCAGGGCGAAGATCGCCGTTTGCTTCCAGAACCGGTACAACGCAACGTCGCAGGCCATGCATGCCCTGCTGTCATCCGGCGAACTGGGGGCGGTGGAGGGCGCGTCCGCAACGGTGCTGTGGCAGCGCTCCGCCGAGTACTACCAAAACCGGCCGTGGCGGGGGACCTGGGCCGGCGGTGGAGGCGGGCTGATGATGAACCAGGCGATCCACACGGTGGACCTGCTTCAATGGCTGATGGGGGACGTTGTGGCGGTAAGCGGCAGCGCTTCCACGCGCTTCCTGGGCGGAACCATCGAGGTGGAGGACACCGCAGAGTTCGTCGCCGAACATGCCGGCGGTGCCCGGAGTGCCTTCTACGCCACCCTGGCCAACGCGTACAACGCGCCGGTGACACTCGACGTGGTCACGGAGAAGGCAGTCCTGAGCCTGCGGGGTGACCTGACAGTTACGTATGTGGACGGACGCGTTGATGTTGTTCCGGAGCGCCGGAGCGATTCCGGCGGCCGCTCCTACTGGGGCGTTTCGCACGAGCTGCTGATCAAGGACTTCTACAGCCGCCTGGAGGACGCCGATCCGTTCTGGATCAGCCCGGCGGAAGCCGAAAAGTCGCTGGTCATCATCAAAGACGTCTACCGACAGAGCTACCCGGAGTCCGCCGCAACGGTCTCCTGAACCGGACCAGATCCGCGCCGGCAGGAACAACGCCGGGCGGACCGATGCCGGCTGTTGGAGATCCAGCGGCAGCAGAACGAAGAGCCCGGCGTCCCCGCCTGAGGGCAACGGGCCAAACCGAAAGGACCACCATGGCCAAAATTGGCGTACAAGCAATGATGCTGAGGGACAGCTTCGCTGGAATCGGGGCGTTCGAGACGCTCCGCAAGGTCAGCGCGATCGGCTACAACGCCGTCGAGATCTCCCAGATCCCCATGACCCCGGACAACGTCGCCGAGCTGGACCGTTCCCGGAACGAACTGGGCATGGACATCGCGGCGCTGTCCGTCGCGATGGAGACCCCCAAGGGGCGTCCGGGCGATTCCCTGGCGGAGCACTTCGACAAGATCGTGGAGGATGCCAGGCGCCTGGACTCCAAGCTCCTGCGGATCGGCATGCTGCCCTTCCCGGCCATGAAGTCGATCGGGGCTGTGGTTGATTTTGCCAAGCAAGCCAACGAATACGCGGAGCGCCTGCAGGAGCAGGGCCTGAGCCTTTACTACCACAACCACCACATCGAGTTCGCGAAGTTCGGCGGCAAATACATGCTGGACATCATTGCCGAGAACTCCCCGGCCATGGGCATGGAAATCGACGTGCACTGGGTGCAGCGCGGCGGCCTGGACCCGGTCCGAACGCTGGAAAAATACGCCGGCCGCACTGCCATGGTGCACCTGAAGGACTACCGGATCGGCGAATTGCCGGAATCCTCCTTCGGGCTCCTGGACTCGGGCGACGTTGCGGGCTTCATGGCCGCGTTCAAGGACGTTGTCCAGTTCGCCGAAGTGGGCGAAGGCAACCTGGACTTCGCCGCCATCATTCCGGCCGCGCAGGCCGCCGGTGCCGAGTACATGCTCGTCGAGCAGGACGAACTGTACGGCCGCACCGTCTGGGAAGCACTGCAGACTTCGTACGACAACCTGCTGGCCCTGGGCCACGCAGGTCTTTTCTAATCCGCAACCACTGACGACGGAGATTCATTCATGAGCACCAAAGTACGCCTTGGCATCATCGGCCTGGGCCAGCAGGGCGGCGCCTACGCCAGGTTCATCACGGACGGCATGGTCCCGAACATGGTGATCGGCGCCATCTGCGATCACGACCCCGCTAAGAAGAACGTTGCCTCGGCGACCTACCCGGACGCGCCGTTCTATGACGACTACATCGCCATGCTGGAAAGCGGCGACGTCGACGCCGTCGTCACCTGCGTGCCGCACTTCCTGCACCCGGAAATGGGCATCGAGGCGCTCAAGCGCAACATCCACGCACTGGTGGAGAAGCCGGCTGGCGTTTACACCAAGCAGGTCAGGGAGCTCAACGAGTTTGCCGCGGGCAAGCCGGACCTGTCCTTCGCCATCATGTTTAACCAGCGCAACAACCCGCTGTACCAGAAGCTCAAGGAGATCGTCGACAACGGTGAGATCGGTGCCATCCGCCGCACCAACTGGATCATCACCAACTGGTGGCGGCCGCAGGGTTACTACAACTCCAGCGAATGGCGCGCCACCTGGGGCGGCGAAGGCGGTGGCGTGCTGGTCAACCAGGCACCGCACCAGCTGGACCTGTGGCAGTGGATCTGCGGCGTGCCCAAGTCCGTCTACTCCAAGGTTGCCTACGGCTTCCGCCGCGACATCGCCGTCGAAGACGAAGTCACTGCGGTGGTGGACTACGGCAACGGTGCCACGGGCGTTTTCGTCACGGCCACGCACGACCTCACCGGCACCGACCGCTTCGAGATCCTGGGCGACCAGGGCAAGATCGTCGTCGAAAACTCAAAGACCGCCACCGTCACCCGCCTGAAGAAGCCCGAGCGTGAACTCAGCGACGGCATGGGCATGGACGACGTCCGCAAGCTCTTCATGGGCGAGCTGAACCCGGAGGAGTACTACACCACCGAGGTCATCGAATTCGAGTCGGCCTGGGGCGCGCAGCACTCCGGCGTGCTGGAGAACTTCGCGGCCAACATCCTGGACGGCACGCCGCTGCTGGCACCGGGCTCGGACGGCATCAAGGGTGTCCGGCTCGCCAATGCCATCCATCTCTCCAGCTGGACCGGCACCGAAGTGGGCCTGGACTTCGACGAGGACGTGTTCCTCGCGGAGCTGAACAAACGCATCGCGGACGAAGGCAAGTTCCCCGAGCGAGCCTAGGCCGGCGCCGTCCGGCTGCCCGGCAACCGCTGGCCATCCGGAAGGCGGGTTCCTCGTTAGGATGGGGCAGTGACTGAACCCAAGACACCGGAAGCTGCCGCACCCACAGGTCCGGCAAGGAAGCGCGCCCGGGACGGCAAGTCCAACGCCACCATCTACGACATTGCCAGGGTTGCCGGCGTCAACCCGTCCACCGTCTCGCGGGCGCTCAGCAAGCCTGGCCGGGTCAGCGCCAAGACGCAGAAGCTCATTGAGGACGCCGCGGCGGAACTGAACTACCAGGTGAATCCCTTCGCCCGCGCCCTGCCGACAGGCCGTACCAACACCTTCGGGCTCATCGTTGCGGACATCACCAACCCGACGTTCTTCGACATCATCCGCGGCGCCGAAACGACGGCCACCCTCCGCGACTACACCCTGGTGCTGGCCGAGTCCGCCGAATCCGCCGTCACCGAGCTCACCGCAGCCCGCCGGATGATGACCACCGCGGACGGACTCATCCTCGCCAGCCCCCGCATGGACGACGACGAGATCCGCGCGCTTGCCCGCGACAAGCCCGTGGTGGTGATCAACCGCGAGGTCGACGGCGTGCCCTGCGTGGTCCCCGACGTCAACAAGGGCATCAGCGAGGCGGTCCGCAGCCTGGCGGCCAACGGCCACAGGAAGGTCGCCTTTGTGGCCGGGCCGCCGCAGTCCTGGATGTCCGCCCGCCGCTGGGAAGGCGTCCAGGCAGCCTGCGAATGGTCCCGGCTCGACGCCGTCCGGATCGAGTCCGGCAAGCCAACGGTCGACGGCGGCAGGCAAGTGGCGCGCGACGTCCGGGACAGCGGCGCCACGGCCGTGCTGACGTACAACGACCTCCTGGCCATCGGGCTCATGCAGGAACTCCAGGCCGCCGGCGTCGTGGTGCCGGACCAGATCAGCATCGTCGGCTTCGATGACATCTTCGGCGCCGACTTCACCACGCCGCCGCTCACCACAGTGCGTTCGCCACTGGGGGAGTGCGGATCGGGCGCCACCACGCTCCTTCTCGACCTGCTGAACGGCGACGGCGAACCCGCTACCGTCCTGCGCGTGGAGACGGAACTCGTGCTGCGTGGCTCGAGCGGAAGGCTGCTTCCCGCGCACTGACCGCAACCCGCGTGGCAATTCTTGGCAACCGGTTGACAATCGGCTCGGTGAAGCCTGACCATTGAGCTATGTCACAGTCGATTGCCGCCAACCCAGACAGGCTCCTGCCCGCAGACCCGGGAACGCGCAGCATTGCGCGCGACCTCCTGCAGCGCGTCCAGGACCTCCCCATCATTTCCCCGCACGGGCACGTTGACGCCGCAGTCATCGAGCAGAACACGCCCTTCCCCGACCCGGCAGCGCTGCTGGTCAGCCCGGACCACTATGTCACCCGCCTCATCCACGCCAGCGGCGTCCCGCTGGACCGGCTGCGCGGTTCGAATGGCTCGGAGCCGGACTCACGCACCGTGTGGCGCGAGTTCTGCAAGGCCTGGCCGTTGTTCGAAGGCACCGCCTCCGGCTACTGGCTCCGCACCCAGTTCAGCAGCGTCTTCGGCCTTGACCAGGAGATCAGTGCCGGGACCGCCGACGCCAGCTACGACGCGATCTCCGCCAAGCTGCTGGAACCCGGCTTCCGTCCGCGCCAGCTCTTCAAGGACTTCAACATTGAGGTGCTCGCCACCACCGATGATCCGCTGGACAGCCTCGCCAGCCACAAGGCGATCGCCGAGGACCCCACGTTCCACGGCCGCGTCCTGCCGACGTTCCGCCCGGACGCCTACCTGAACATCGCACACCCAACATGGTCCGCAAACGTGGACCGCCTCATTGCAGCAGCGGGCGACGGCGCCACCGGCTATGCCGGCTACATCACCGCCCTGGAAAACCGGCGCCGCTACTTCGTCGAGCATGGCGCGGTGTCTGCAGACCACGGCGTCCGGACCCCTGCCACGCTGAAGCTCGACGCTGGCGACGCGGCCAGGCTGTTTGACCTCGCCCGCTCGGGCCAGGCCACGGCGCGGGACCGCGACGCGTTCGAGGCGCACATGATGTACCAGATGGCGCGGATGTCCGTGGCGGACGGCCTGGTGATGACCATCCATCCGGGCTCGTACCGGAACCACCACGATCCGACGTTCGAAAAGTTCGGCCCCGACGCGGGCCACGACATCCCGTTCGCCATCAACTACACCGAAGCGGTCCGCCCTCTGCTGCAGGACTTCGGCACCGCCGAGGACTTCCACCTGGTGCTATTCACCCTGGACGAGACGGTGTTCTCCCGCGAACTCGCGCCACTGGCCGGCTTCTACCCGTCCGTCTACCTCGGCGCCCCGTGGTGGTTCCTGGACGCCCCGGACGCGATGCTGCGCTTCCGTTCCGCCGTCACCGAGACCGCCGGGTTCTCCCGCTCCTCGGGCTTCGTCGACGACACCCGCGCCTTCTGCTCCATCCCCGCCCGCCACGATGCCTCCCGCCGCATCGAGGCCTCCTTCCTGGCCCGGCTGGTGGCCGAGCACCGCGTCAGCGAGAACCGGGCCCACGAACTCATCGTGGACATCGTGGACGGATCGCCGCGAAGGGTCTTCAAGCTGTGAGCGTCGGACTGCAGGCTGAAACGGCAGCTGCCGTGGACCTCCCCAGGCTCAACCGCACCCTCCAGCCGGCCGCCAAGGCCCCGATCCGCATCGTGCACCTGGGGCTGGGCGCCTTCCACCGCTCGCACCAGGCCTGGTACACCCACCGGGCGGGCGACGCCGCGGCCTGGGGGATTGCCGCCTTCACCGGACGCCGCCCCGACGCCGCGTTGGCCCTGGCCGAACAGGACGGGCTCTTCACGCTGGTGGAACGTGCCGATGGCGGCGACACTTTCGACGTGGTCGGCAGCATCGTGGAGGCCGCGGACGGCGCCGACGTGCAGCGGCTCGCTACGTTGGTTGCCGCTCCCGCCACCGCCGTGGTCACCCTGACCATCACCGAAGCGGCGTACCGGCTCGGCGCCGACGGCCATCTCGACCGGACCGCGTCCGACGTCGTTGCCGACCTTGCGCTGCTGGCCTCCGGCAGCGGAAACCCGACGACGCCGCTGGGCCGCCTGGTCTTTGCCCTCGCCGCCCGCCGGGCTGCCGGCGCGGGTCCGCTCGCCGTGGTCTGCTGCGACAACCTCTCCAGCAACGGCACCGTGGCCCATCATGCCGTGGCGGGTATCGCCGGGGCATGGGACCCCTCGCTCGCGCGGTGGATTGACGACAACGTCAGCTTCGTCAGCACCTCGGTGGACCGGATCACGCCACGGACTACGGGTGCAGACCTGGCGGCTGTCGAAGCGTCCTGCGGCTACCATGACACCTCGCCGGTGGTGGCGGAGCCCTTCGCCAACTGGGTGCTCAGCGGGGACTTCCCGGCCGGGCGGCCGCGCTGGGAAGACGCCGGCGCCCTGTTCGTGGCGGACATCGAGCCGTACGAGAACCGCAAACTCTGGCTCCTAAACGGCGCGCACTCGCTGCTGGCCTACGCCGGACAGCTGCGCGGCCACACCACCGTGGCCGAGGCCTTGGCCGACCCGCTGTGCCTGCGGGCCGTTGAAACATTCTGGGACGAGGCGGAAGCCAACCTCTCCGGGCAGGGCGGAACTACTGCGGACCTGCAGATCCCGGCCTACCGCTCAGCGTTGCTGGCGCGCTTCAGCAACGCCCGGATTGCCCACCACCTCGCACAGATCGCGATGGACGGCAGCACCAAGCTGCGGATGCGCGCCGTCCCGGTGCTGCAGGCCGAGCGTGCCGCGGGCAGGTCCGGTGCGGCCGCCGCGCTCATGATTGCGGCCTGGATGGACTACAGCGCAGCCTCCGCCGCATTCCAGGACCCTCTCGCCGACCAGGTGGCCGCAGCCAACCGGCTCAGCGGAACGGAGCGGGTCCGTGCCCTGTTGGGGCTGGTGGATCCGGTGCTGGCCGGGGACGCCGCCGTCGTCGGGCTGGTGGAAGACCTGTGCGGAACGTTCGGGGAGCCGGCTGTCTCCCCGTAACGTCCTCCGCGCATGCGCTGCTGCCCGGCTCTCCGACCACGGGGGCCGGGCAGCAGTGTTTCATAAAACTTTCAACAAATTTATGGCAACCGCTTGCCAAAGTGTTGCCAAGTCATTAGGATTACAGCAAGAGCTACAAACCGGCATCCCGGAATTCGCACCCGCCGGACGCCCCAGACTTTCAGCAGCACACCCCAAGCATTTTTCACATTTTTTCCGCCGGCTCCATGGGGGCGGCACCGGGTAAAGGAGCCCAATCATGAAAAAGCTGAACAAGCTAAGCATCCTCGGCTACGGCGCCGGGGATGCGGCCAACAACCTCGCCTTCACCACCGCCACCATGTTCCTGCTGGTGTACTACACGGACGTTGCGGGCATCTCCGCCGCTGCGGCAGGTACCCTGCTGCTGGTCGTCAGGATCTTTGACGCGTTCGCCGATGTCTTCGCCGGCCGCATGGTAGACCGCACCTTCAGCAAGCGCTTCGGAAAGTTCCGTCCGTTCATCATGTTCGGCTCCATCCCGCTGCTGCTCCTGAGCGTTGCAACCTTCTCCGTTCCGCAGCTGGGCGAGTCCGGAACCCTGCTGTACGCCTACGTGACGTACGCGGCGCTTGGCCTGGCCTACAGCCTGGTCAACATTCCCTACGGCTCCCTCGCCGGTGCCATGACTCAGGACCCGGGGGAGCGCGCCAAGCTGGGATCGGCCCGGATGGTGGGCGGGCTCCTGGTGGGTTCGGCCCTCGGCATCTTCGTGGCACCGCTCATCAAGCCGGGAGCCGACCTGCAGGCAACCTTCACCACCATCACCTTGGTGTTCGTCGGCATCGGCGCGGCGCTGTACTTCTTCACTGTGATGACCGCCAAGGAACGCGTCCACCGCGCCGTCCCGAACGTCTCGGTCAAGCAGAGCATGGAAACCCTGAAGGGCAACAAGCCCCTCCTGATGCTGTGCATCAGCTCCTTCTTCTTCCTCTCCGGCTACCTCGCACTGACCTCCGTGCAGCTGTACTACCTGCGCGACGTCCTCGGCCGCCTTGACCTGTACCCGGTGCTGTCCATCATCCAGCTGGCCTTCACCTTCGTGCTGGCCGCGTTCATGCCCAGACTGGTCCGCGCCATCGGCAAGAAGCGCGTCTACATCTACTCCTCCCTGCTCACCGTCATCGGCGGCGCCATCATCTTCTTCACCCCGGCCAGCCAGGTCTGGATCGGCTTCTCCGGCCTCGTGATCAGCCTGGTGGGCGTCCTCGCCGTCAACATCGTGGTGTGGGCACTGGAAGCGGACACCGTGGAGTACGGCGAGTGGAAGACCGGTGTCCGCACCGAAGGCATCACGTACGCACTGTTCTCTTTCACCCGCAAGACCGGACAGGCCGTGGGTGGCGCCCTCGCTGCCTACGCCCTTGCCCTGGGCGGCTACAGGTCCGGCGGCGCGCAGACCGCTGACGCCATCTTCGGAATCCAGCTCGCCGCCGGCGCCATCCCGGCCGTGCTGACCATCCTGGCCGTCCTGGTCATGTCCAAGTACAAGCTCACGGACGCCATGCACGCCCAGATCCTTACCGAGATCCGGGCCCGCCGCAGCAGTGAAGAAGGCGGAGCCGAAGGATCGGCTGCCGCTTCCTCGGAGGCAGCAACCTCAGAGGCAGCCGCCAAGCCGCTCGCGCCCAACCCCAACTAAGCTCCCTCTCAAGCCTCGAACCAGTCCCTCCGAAAGGACCTGCTGTGAAAATCATTGCCGCGGAAGTCTTCGTGACAAGCCCGTCCCGTAACTTCGTGACCCTGCGGATCACCACGGAGGACGGGGTGACCGGCATCGGTGACGCGACCCTGAACGGGCGTGAGCTCGCCGTGGCTGCTTATTTGAAGGAGCATGTCGCGCAGCTGCTGATCGGGAAGGACCCGCACCGGATCGAGGACACCTGGCAGTTCCTGTACCGGTCCTCGTACTGGCGCCGCGGCCCGGTGACGATGGCGGCGATCGCTGCGGTGGACATGGCGTTGTGGGACATCAAGGGCAAGCTGGCCGGCATGCCGGTGTACCAGCTGCTCGGCGGGGCGTCCCGCAACGGGCTGCGCGCCTACGGCCACGCCTCCGGCTCCGATATCCCGTCGTTGTTCGATTCGGTCCGGGAGCACCTGGAACTCGGGTACAAGTCGGTGCGGATCCAGACCGCCGTGCCCGGGATCAAGGCCGTGTACGGGGTGGCCGCGC